>JAWKNZ010000036.1:0-5045 GCA_041391425.1 Bdellovibrionota bacterium | reverse complement strand
CAATGTTGTATGGATAAGCCAATTAGGAAATACAACTATGGGCGCAGCATCTGCAGGCTCAGAGACTGCGCGTGGAATTGCTTTTGACTCCAATGGAGATCTTATCCTTACAGGTGAAACCAGTGGGAACCTAGGTGAAACAAATGCAGGATCTAATGATGCTTTTATTGCAAAACTTAATAAGTCTAATGGGGCAGTAAGTTGGGTCAAGCAATTAGGCAATACTACAATAGGTGCCGCAGCTAATGCTAGTGACCATGGATATGATGTAGCTCTCGATTCCAGCGATAATATTTACGTCACAGGCATTACGACAGGCTCCCTTGGAGAGACTAACGGTGGATCTGTCGACGCTTTCATCGCGAAGTTCGATTCTAGCGGCACCTCACTTTGGATCAAGCAGCTTGGCAATACAACAATGGGTGCCAATGCATCAGCCTCAGATTACGCTAATGCGATCGTGCTAAGTAATACAGGAGAAATCTACATCACTGGAGAGACTAAGGGAAATCTTGGAGAATCTAATGCTGGTTTTAGAGATAGCTATGTCTCTAAGTTCGATACAAGCGGTAATCTTGTATGGGTAAAACAACTTGGAAGTGTCACATCTGCAAATGCTGCTGGAAATGATTACAGCGCCGATATTGCGGTTGGAGCCGACCTAAATTTCTATATCACTGGTAAAACCTTTAGCAGTTACGAAATATTTAATAACAGCAGCACTGCTAGCAATACTTCAGATGGTTATTTCGCAGTATTTGACGCCAACGGCAACTTAAATTAATGTAACTATTCAGCGTATTTTTTATCTGATCGATTCAAAGCCTTGACTGCCCGTCATCCTGAGTGAAGCGAAGGATCTCGAAATTGCGAAATAGATCCTTCGCTTCACTCAGGATGACGATGTTCAAGCGACATATTGAAGAGAAAAGATACGCTGAATAGTTACAAATTAATTTCTATTTCAATTTCCAAACAATTTTACCTGTTTGAGAAACACTTTCACCTCTATCATCTTCATAGGTATATGAAAACTCAAAACCTCGTTCAAAATCACTGCGACTCAATGAAAACTCATCAATCTTAAACACGCCTTTATTAACATGATCCCAAAGGTCTTTTTCTTGCCAATCTTGTGAAAAGCCTGATCGATATTTATATGATCCCTTAACCGGTATCGACCTTGATAGTTTTGTTAAGTCTTCTGTTAGTTTCTTGACATTTTCAGTTTTGGTATGAATGGGATTGCCAAGGTTATCTTGACTCGCGACTTTTTCTCTAAGAATTTTATCACTTTTCGACCCATACATAATCGTAGCTAACGTCGCCATTTGCTTTGCTTTATCGATTGTAGGCTCAAAGTTATTAGTTCTACTATCATCTGGTTCACCGTCACTGATAAAATAGATTTCTTTTTTAACCCCCACTCTACCAGTTTCTAACAACTTCATTGCAGCATCTAAAGAATTCGTATAATCCGTCCCGCCTTTATAATCACAAAGAGAGTCCCAAGTATCGTTCGATAAATCAAAATCTCGAATAGCAAAAAGTTGCGGAGATTTTTACCCTGATATTTTGGTAAATGGTGTTAATATAAGTTGGCAGAAGCCGCGGATGAGCATTTCCAAAGCATTTAATATAAACGGAGAATCATAGGCATTGTTCTTTAAGCTAGTTCTTTTATTAACAGTTATTCCCATTGCCGAGCTTTATCTAATACTCAAAGTCCATAACCAAATTTCGGCGATCTTTGGAAATGGCTTTGGATTTTTGATCTCAATGGGGATCGTTATATTGACTGGAATTATCGGAGCACGCCTTGCGAAACAGCAAGGTCTTACAGTCATAAGAAAGTTACAGGAAACAACCTCTAATCCTGAGCTCTTAACAGACACACTCGCAGATGGATTTATGGTGCTGATTGGCGGCCTCCTATTGCTCACCCCAGGCTATATAACTGATTTATTAGGCTTTACATTTCTCATTGCAAAAATGAGAGATATTTATAGAAAGCCCCTAACTCACTGGTTTCTAAAGCAAATCAGTCAAGGTAATCTCTATGTAAACTTTGGCTCTCAGCCCATGCGAAATAGTAATGCTTGGGAACAAACATCACAAAAATCTTCAATACAAGGCCCTGATATTATTGATATTGAAGCTGAGGATATAAAATAAAAGCTTCTACTAACTTAAAATATGGTATTTGTAATTTTAAAAGCAACCTGCTTTATAGGACGCGCTGGATAGAACTCATTCTCAATTTAGAATCCTCCCTCCCACTAAAAAGTCTTTTTATCTCAAATAATTATAATCAGCAATTTTTTGTACCTTAAAATTAACCGCACCTTAAAAATACTAAATCTATATCAGTTGTATTGACGTACTGACGCATAAAAAGATGTTACCAAAAGCCATTTCTATTCACGCCAGAAAAGCATACGGCAACTTGCTGTTTATACATAAAAATACCGTTTTTATTAAACTCTGGCAAAATACTAACGATACATATTTTAGATAGCAGAAACCACTACAATTAGGGATTAGTAATCAATGGAACAGGTTTTAATTCATTCTTTGAGAAAATACGGACATGCATTGATTTTATTGCTATTTTCTTGCCAGGCTAAGCTTGATGGCGATATTACTACCCAAAACCCTAGTGACCCAGCACTATCTCCAGAAAACATACAAACAACAACTTCTAAAGACACATCTGAAACGGACTACACACCGGAAGTCATCGTTAACAATCCAGAAACTACAAATAACACCTCAAACGACCCAACACCAAACTCGGATCCAGGGCCTCAAGTACTTGCTTTAACGTTAAGTGATTTTTCCGTATCATCTGTAAACTATAACTCATTTGATGTTTCATTCAACTTCCTTGGAGATGATAACAGCAACAGTACTGTGCAAATATATTATTGCAGTGTAAAGCAAAAATTCGCTTGCGACCCTAAAACAGATGGGGTTGCAGGCGTATTAAATAAAAGCAGTCAAAAATATAACCTAGTAGTAGATATATCTGCTGCACCCTTTTCACCTGGCGACGTTTTAAAATATGAAATTTTGGCTACAGACGCTGATGGGCTTACCGGAGGGCAAGAATATGGCGAAATAACCATACCCTTTGACATCTCGACTCCAAGATCTGTTGGACAGTTAGGTTATCTCGACTTTGGTAAAGATGCGTCAAATACAGAAGAAGTTTACACAAGCACTATAGACTCATTTGGAAATATGTATATAGCTGGTCACACTAAAAGTCATCTCAATGAGCTAAATACATCATCACAAGATGCTTTTATTGCCAAAATTAATAATAGCGGTGATATTGTATGGGTTTCTCACTTAGGCATGACCACACTAGGCAGTGCTGCCTCGGGAGATGAGCAGGTTAACGATATAACCCTTGATTCTAATGGTAATATCTATATTGCTGGAGCTACATCGGGAAGCCTTGGAGAAACCAATGCAGGGTCATCGGACGGCTTTGTTGCTAAATTTGATAGTAATGGCAAAGTAATCTGGATCAAGCAACTTGGAAATATCACTGTTGGTGCTAATGCTTCGGCAAGCGACTCCTTAAAAGCTATAGCAATAAATTCTTCAGAAGAAATCTACGTCACGGGCATGAGCTTGGGAAACCTTGGAGAAACCAATGGCGGTAACAGCGATATCATCGCTGCTAAGCTCGATAGTGATGGAAATCTAATATGGCTTAAGCAGCTCGGGCAAACAACGTTAGGAGTAACTGCTCCCTCCGGGTTTGAAGATGCTCACGATATAAAAATCGACAGCATCGGAGATGTCTATATCACTGGTGAGACAGGTGGTGATCTGGCCGACACCAATGGTGGCCTCTTATACGATATTTATATAGCTAAACTAACTTCAGCTGGAAATCTTGCATGGATAAAGCAGTTGGGAAACTCAGCACCTCCTGGAATAGATTCGTCTAATATCGATTACGCCTATGGTCTGGCCTTAGATTCAAGCGATAATATCTATGTAACAGGCACAACATTTGGTAGTTTAGCAGAAACAAAATCAGGTGGTTATGACACTTATGTTATTAAATTCGATTCAAGTGGTAATTTATCGTGGGCAAGGCAGCTAGGTAATACAACAATAGGTGCTAATGCTAACGCTGAAGACGTTGGCGAAGATATCGCTATAGATTCGTCAGGTAATATTTTTATTACTGGGTATACCTCAAGTGCTTTGGGGGAAAGCAGCGCCGGGCTCATAGATATCTATCTAGCAAAGTTCAATAATGCTGGTACATTCCAATGGGTAAAACAGTTAGGTAACACTACAATTGGAAGTTCAGGCAACAACAATGATTATTCCAAGTCAATATCCATAGACTCTTCAGGATCTCTTTATATCGGAGGCTACACAGCAAGCAGCTTGGGAGAAGCTAGCGGTGGAAGTTCTGATGCCTACGCGGCAAAATTCGATAGTATGGGAACGCTCACATGGCTCAAGCAATTAGGCTATACCACCATTGGTGGAGGCAGCTCAAACTCAGAAACATCTAATTCCATCGTACTTGATGCATCCGGAAATATTTATATGGCAGGGGAAACTCAAGGCAGCTTAAGCGAACCTTCTGGAGGAAGTTGGGATGTTTATGTCGCAAAATATGACAGCAATAGAAACCTAACTTGGGTTAAACAACTAGGGGCGACAACTATAGGTACAGGAGCCAACACATTTGACTTTGTCACTAAAATCGCTCTAGATAATAGCAATAATATCTATATTACTGGCCAAACCCTCGGAGAACTAAATGGCGGTATTGGCGGAGGCAGCTTTGATGCTTATGTTGCCAAGTTTAATAATAGCGGTAGTTTATTATGGGTAACACAACTCGATCCTACTTTGATTGGCGCAGGCGCAAACAACGTAGAATACTCCTATGATCTTGTTGTTGATTCTAGCGGTAATGCTTATATCACCGGCGGCACCCAAGGAAGTCTGGGTGAAACAAACGGTGGATTTGAAGATGCCTATGCAGCAAAAATTGATACCAATGG
>JAWKNZ010000035.1:0-2264 GCA_041391425.1 Bdellovibrionota bacterium | reverse complement strand
CTAGATATTTTCCAGGTACCCGTGTCGGTGCCACTATCAGAGTTTTCCACGGGAAATCCACATCCCTGAATAGCATCCAAATCCCGATACACAGTCCTGCGTGTGCAATTAAACCCTTGGTCATTAAGCCTAGATAACAACTCAGGAACTCTCATCCCCTCGGAAGAATGCTCCAACAAGCTAATGATCCTAAGAATCCTACTTGCTTGATCGTTTCTAGACATTTCATTAATTATCGGATCTCTACCGGCGTTAATTGTTAATCCTCAATTAACCCTGGAATTCTTGATATCCTAATGCGCAAAGAGCCTGAGCCCCGCACGCTCTCAAGCTCAACCCCTGCGGCTTTGATAGCGTCAAAATCCCGATACAGAGTTCTTCTATCCACGTCGGCATACTCCATGAGTTCTTTTATCGTTAGGCCCGTTTTTCGAAACGCACAAAGTCTTATAAGAATACTTAAAACCCGTATAGGTTGATTGTTCCTCGGCATACACTTTCTATTTCTCATACGCATGTGTCGCAATAGGACACACTCCTAAAGACGATAGAAAGTATCGTTAATTCCAATTGCTGGGCAGTTAAGCATTATCTGATTACTCGAAGCGATGGCATAACTACAACTTGTAGTTGACGGCAAAGAACCACATCCCGTTGAGCTTGTTACCGTAACATTCATGCTACCAAAAGCAGTTTCCGAATAAGGATAAGTACCCGATATAGTGCAGCCACCTTCGTAATAAGAAAAACCACAATTGTTTAACTGCAATATCTTAGACGAACCCGTGTTAGCAAAGCCCCCATTTATGGGATTAGGACCACAAGCTCCCGAGCCACCTCCGCCTCCACCGCAAGAAGATAGAAGCAGAAATATGAGTAACCTATATTTGTTTATATTCTCCATGAATAAAAGTATTCAGCATGCATGTGACACCAGGGGACGCAGGATTAAGTTGTTGGATTTAAAAATTATCTCTAGTCCTCAAGCTAGAGACGTAAAAAAACAGTGCCAACAATAACAACAATTACGGCAAAAATTGGCAAAATTCCTTTATCACTTAACTAGCTATTAGCTTATTTAGTTATAACCGCAACTAAACTAGGCATCATTATTGCAATCAGTTGATCTATCTATGCACGTATTATCAAAATCATTATTTTTCATAATTTACTTATTTAGCACCCTCAATCTTTCGCTCGCAAATAGCTTTAATCACTCAGCGCAAGATGGTGATTACTCAAAAGCTTGGTGTGAAGAAAACAATGGCTATCACCAGAAGCCTCTCGGCAGCTATGGTAGAGCTGATTGCGTGACAGATAAATTTGCTGCTGAAATTGAATTTATTGACCTAGTCGTAAAGCAAGGAATAGCACAAGCAACAAGATATGCGCATGCAACAAAAAAACAAGCCCTAGTAGTAGTAATAGTTGAAAATGAAGCAGAACTTACTCTTTTCTTAAAACAAAAAACATACTGGGAAAAGCAGTGGCCTAAAATTGCCTTCAAATCATATGGCTATCCCGTTAGTCAGAAATTAGATGCTCATTTAAAAAGTAACCCACCAGTGAAATTATCCAAATCACTTATATGCCACCCCAAGAACAAGGGATCATATGCAGTTACTACAAAATATACTCCCTACAATACAATTAGAGAGTGCTGCGCTTCCAATCCGAAAAGCAGACTTCCAAAAAACTTCAAACCGAGCATAACTGAATTAACGGAGTGTCACGAAGGAATTCAAGAGGCGATAAACAAACTACACTCCTCGATTAATTAATAATATTACACCCCCTAATTCTGTGTCACAAGAGGACACATATGTAAACAAATGTAATTTAATCCTTATTTTAAGCGAAAAAAGATTATATTCTTGTAAAATTAACATTTTATAAATTTAAAAAGTCGAAATGAAATAGGTGGAAAATACAGAGCTAGAACTTATCAAAAACTCATTTCTCGCTACACTTGAAAGTCTTGGTGGCAAGGCCGGCCAAAAAACTTTAAGAAAGAAAATTCGATGCAAAATTGAAGTTTTTGATGAAGCTAAACGATATCTCGTATCTGTAGGTTTGATTAAACTTGGTAAAGGCAAAGGAGGAAGCGTCATCTTAGCTAATTTTCAGGAAACACCTACTACATATAATATTAATTTTGATAATAACCCTAGACTAAATTCGTCCGAATTACTTAACACTAGAGCAGACAACGTCGAAAACTTAAATAAACCAATAATAGCTATTTCAAATGAATACTTAGAAAA
>JAWKNZ010000034.1:0-1586 GCA_041391425.1 Bdellovibrionota bacterium | reverse complement strand
AGCTTCCCTAAATGGCATGGACATACTATTTGCTCATTGCGGAATAATGTGAAATTACATCCTTATTTCGCTTGATAAGAAGCTTTTTTCTTTCCATTTGCCTTCTTAACAATGCACTATCATCAGCCTTAAATTCTGCTCGTTCATATATAAAATTTTGAAACTCGTAAACCTGCTTCACCAGTTCATACATTGGCTTTGAATGAATTCCCGTACAATTTTGAAACTCTATTGGCTCACTGATATTAAATAATGGCTCAACTCTATCTAAGTGCTGAAAATAAAGTATCCCTTTTCCTGTAGAATAGGGTGGCATCGTATTCTTAGCTAAATATGAGTCAAAAGAACTATGATTACCTAAAAAATTAGATTGGAATCTTTTACTTGATTTCGAAATAATGGGTTGGTATAGGTGTATTGATGGCTTCACTATTTTTCTTCGAATTAGCGGATGTTTTATATGTCTTGTAATTTCGTATTCACTTGTATGCATCATATGCGAATTTTCACCATCGAGCTTAGTATAACAAGTCTTAGGATAAGGAAATCCGCAGCGCGCCGCAAATAAATAATCACTTGACATATTGATAATTAAGACATTGTTTATTCGTAGTCCAAAGCAAGAAGGTTGGCTATGAAAAACCAGCGACTCTGCGCCAAACGCATTTAACCCAACGCCATCTCCCGTTATTGGATAAATAGCAATCATTCGATCTTTTTGACTAATCCTTGTTTTTATATGAAACATTGGCTGAATAGCTGTAGGATTATTCTGAATAAAATGGTATGCAATCCAAATGCCCACACGGACTTTATCAAGCCAATCCATAAAGTCGGAATACTCAATACTTGAAAGACTACCCCTACCTAGAATAGTGAGAACATAATTCTTGGCTCGTCCTTCAAGGTCAGAATATTCGGCATTACAACTATCGCATGCTGGAACACAAAAATTAAGCCAATCAAACCTTATCATTTCCCCAGTTCTAAAATTTGTTCCGAAGTTTACAACTCGATTTGGCTTCCCGGTAAGCTCCAATAGCCATTGAGGAAGAACGTGCTCTCGATTCTTTTTTTCCGGTCGTTTGCCAC
The DNA here is from genome assembly GCA_041391425.1 of Bdellovibrionota bacterium. Taxonomy (GTDB): domain Bacteria; phylum Bdellovibrionota_B; class Oligoflexia; order Oligoflexales; family JAWKNZ01; genus JAWKNZ01. Next base: position 494 of record JAWKNZ010000034.1, on the reverse strand, counting down.
AGAAAACACAAAATCTATTGCTACTCATACTCTGTAATATGTGAATTTCCAAGTAACCAGCTTCTTTCTCAATCTCGTCGTGTAGGGCGATCCAAATAGTAGCAGAGCAGTAACAACGGCACCTAGTAATGTCAAAAGCGTATTTTCAAAAAGAACCATTGGAATCTCCTTCTATTTCATGAGAATAAGATGATTTAGGTTTTATAAACACCGACTTTTTATCCAGCCTGCAACGAACACACCCCAATCATTCCGACTGAAGCACCACATCAATCCCCGCCACTCGTACCGGCAATCTCTATGGCCATGACATACAATCGGTTTCTCGGGCCTCTGCCGCTGAGCCGTTCGCTGTAGTGCACTTTGACCAGCGTCGCCGCTTTCAGGTTTTTCACGGCGAATTCGTACAGGTCGCGGTCGTTCATGACGAAATGGCTGAATTTGTTTCCGCTGCCGCCGACCTGCACCGTCATGTAATACGTTCTGCTGATGCT
>JAWKNZ010000033.1:0-1993 GCA_041391425.1 Bdellovibrionota bacterium | reverse complement strand
TTGCTCCAGCTCTATCCCCATTTTTTTCAAACGTTTAAAAAAGAGACGAAAAGTTGCAGGAAGATTATGGTATAAAGCACTTCTTCGATGAGTGATAAACAAATACCAAATTAAAAATAAGAGAACACAAATGAGTAGCAATGGAAAGATAAATACTCTGACTGAAGCATAGTTAGATTTATTCTGATCAAAGGTAAACAGTTTAAATTCTTCAATCGACTTAAACAAATTCTTTTGAGTGTCACGATCAAAATTTACAATATTACGATGAAACCAGAAACTTAGGGCACTCATATACGATTTCAAAAGTGACAAGCTATTCTGCTCATCCACCATCAATAAGCCAGGAGTTGGATCAAAAGAAAGCCATCCTACATCTGGAATAAAAACTTCTACCCATGCATGTGCGTTCTTTTCTTTTACCTCGAAAAGATCTGCAACTTCATTATAAACACCACCGCGATACCCCAATACTATTCTACTTGCTATCCCTAATGATCTAAGCATCAAAACAGAGGCCGTTGCAAAATACTCGCAATGCCCTCGTTTATCATTTGACAGAAAGGCTTCAAAGGTATCTGCCGAGGAAAATTGATTGACGAGACTCGCCTGATAATCGGAGAAGAAAACCTTCTTCAAGCGCATGACAATTTCGCTTACCGACAAATCTTGCTCATTTCTGGTTAAATCATTGATAAATTTTTTAAAATATAGCTTTTCTCCAATTGATTTAGGTATCTGTGTGAATTTTTTATATTCTTTTACACCTAAAAAAAATCCCTTTCTTGAATTTAAAATCTCTGATGGTGCTTTAACATTTTGAACCTCAGACGTGTCATTTATAATCCTTTCAATTTCGGGGTTTAAATCTTTTAAACGCTTTTTATATGCATTCAAACTTAATCGCCCTTCCTTCTCTATAAGAGGTAAGCTAGAAACAGCTAAGTTATATGCATAGCGATCATATTGGTTCTTACCGCGAATTAAGTCACCATTATCATAAATTAGAATACCTCCAACTTTTTGTGCAACATCAGATATAGACAAAAGCAAGCCAGGATAAAAAATAGCATCAGATAGACTAGGTTCCTTATATATAACCAAGCTATATAAATCGTTTGAAGATCTTTTAGCCGTTTTTTTACCTCTAAAAGCCGCATAGTGGTATCCTTTACCTTTACTTCCTGTCCATGTCTTTCCATCAAAGAAGTCTAAAATATTTCCTTTAAATAAAATTTCATTGACAGAAACACTCTTAAAAAAGGACTTATCTTTCGCCTGCACTCTAAAAACAAGATCATCAGATTCACTAATTTCTCTACCACCTGTTAAAGAAACACGACCAGTATAACCTGTTTTAGAAGCGTGTCCTTTAACTCCAAACCATTCGCCCACATTAGGAACTCTTGGAAACAAAAAGAAAATCAGCGCACCCGCTACGGCCCCGATAGGAAAAACTTTAATAAAATGAAAAAAGAATGAAATTGAGATATTTGAATTTGATTCACTCGTATTAACAGTCAAAAAGAATAATTGCGCAGCATTAAGATTGAATACCAAAGTCAGCAAAAAACAAAAAAGCAACACGTAATTTTCGGCATTATTCGATAAAACCACACAACCAATGGCAATGAGGCTGATATTTAATAAAATCAACCAATACGCTCTCTCATTTTTTACGAAGAGTAATGCAATAGGCAAAATGCCAACTAATAGTTCAATAACAATTGTGGCAATGTCGACCGAACTTTCAATCAAAAAAATTTGGTTTATAGCAATTAGTGGTGCAGCAGAAATAAATATAGTAATCCAGAGGAGACGGAATTTTTCAGCGAATTTACCTAGTGACGTCATTAGTAGTAAACTAGCCAAAATGGGTGCAGTAATAACCCAGCTTCTAAGTGAGCTAGAAAAAAAAACCATAACAGCCAATAAAAAAACCTGACACTTCCATGTCAAATGGTAATAGCCGGCAGGAGATAGTTTTGTAAAT
>JAWKNZ010000032.1:0-2512 GCA_041391425.1 Bdellovibrionota bacterium | reverse complement strand
CCAACTTTTTAATCATATTTCTTATAACTGTAATTTCACCCGAATGAATCATAAACTCATCCAACATTTCTGTTGGTACCATCACTGTATCTTTTATATCTGAACGTTTGTCTTTGTTCTTAGAATTTTCTTGATTTTTAGAATGTGATTGTGTGCTAGATTTTTCCCTAGTTCCAGTAATCTGTTTAGCTTTTTCTTCCTTTAGAGTATTAGTAATTTCATTTAAATTTAGCTCTTCTGGATCTTCTTCCTGAATAAGTTCTATCACTTCTACTAACTTATCAAAAGCTACCAACAACACTTCAACGGCGCTATCATTATCTGAAGTCAAGCCATCTCTTAAAAGGCCTATCAAGTCTTCATACAAATGCAAATAAGAAGTTAATTCTGGCCTTTCAAGCACTCCACTACTGCCTTTTAAGGTATGAATCAAGCGAAATACAAGGTCAAATGATTGTGGTGGTGCACTGCCACGTTTTATTGAAACTAAAACCGGTTCTATCTCTTCTATAATATCATTGGCTTCAGATAAGAATGAAGACTTTAACTCAATAAGCTCCTCAAGATACTGGATACGATCAGCGCTCTCTTCTTCTATTACTTTTCTTAAGGTATCTTCTTCATATGGCTTCTCGATAAAATTGGATATTTTAAATTTCAAACCCTTCATTGCCATGTCTTTATCAACAAACCCGCTTACTATGACAAAAGGAATTTCTTTAAATGACTCTAGCATACGCTCTCTCAGATCAAACCCGTTGCCATCAGCCATTTTAAAATCTGAAATCACTAAAGATATTTTTGTGTGATTCTTTTCAATCGCCTCAATTCCAGAATTAACTCCTGAAGCGGATATAACTTGATAGCCCAGACGTTTGAGAGACGATGATATTAAAGTTCTAAATTCATCATCATCGTCAACGCAAAGAATAGTAAATTTTTTTTCCTGGCTCATATCAATGACACTTTCACCAAAATATATTTATACGCCAATAACCATTGAAGTCCATATCGGACTCCTGGAACACATAATAAAATATCTATCTCTAGAGTAGTTTTTAGGGAGCAAAAAAATGAGATTGTAGTTAATACCGAAGGCATTGAAATAACTTGGCTATGCTAATTAAATTATAAAACATTCAACACCATAGGATTGAAGGCATAAAATAATATATCGATTCACAATTGTCATAAAACATTAGCTTTATTATAACAAAATTTTTTAATTTGAAATGGTCGCTGAGGACATTCTCGAATCCAAGGTACCTTGTTCTGACATATTTTGTTGAGCACAAGCATATGGTGTTGGCTTCTTTTGTCCATTAACTAGATAATCTACAACGACTGCGACAGATGACTGGACGGCTCCCTGCCCTCCTCCAAGTGCTCCTTGAATACCCTGTGAAACAGTAATATTATCAGAATAAGCACCAGCAGCAGCCCCGGCAGCAATTACGGACCCTGCGTAGGTAGCCTTATAAACATCGCTATCAGTACTCAACATATGCTCACAATGAAATTGTCGAAAAAATTCAGAGGCGCCGGCATCGAAAGTTTCTCCTTTTGCAACAACCTGATAAGGTGCTTCCAAAATTTGATCATAATCCTGGATAAAACGACTCATATCATTACAACTTATGCTAGATCCTGTCATCATTTGACAACGCCTCATATCACGTGCTTTAAATAGCAATGACCCTTGTTGTGCAGCTTTAGGTTTCCAATTACCTCTAATAACGTTTTCGTTAGGCTCACTAATAATCTGCATTCCTGGTAACAAATTTTCCATAACAATGCGAACATTTCTCTGTTTATCATCAGGGGCTGTAGCACCAATATCCCATGTCATAAGAGCATCAGCTTGCCCACCTATTGAAGTACCAGTAAGAGCCAATCTAACTCTCGGGCAAGATAGTGCATCATTGCAATTATAGTTTATCTTTGGTGTAGCATCGTTTGAGTTAATTTGACCAGTATTATCCTTTTTAGGGGGCTCTATATTTTTCTTATTACCACATGCTGTCACAAAATTTAAATTAATAATAAGAGAAATAAAAAGTAGAATATAGTTCTTCTCCGCTATAGCAAGAGCTTCAATTATATTAAAAACAAAGTGTATACATTTTTTGAGCGTGTACATGACCTTCAAACCTTTCGCTATACAAACCTCGTTCAACCTTATCGGTCATTTACAAAATATCTTTAGGAAAAGCATAAATGATAGATATTTTTATTTGTGATCAGATAGTTATAAAAATTATCTCGTGTGATATTTTTCTTTCAAAGGGCCCAGTTAGCTGAAATCCTTAATAGTCTGAAAAGATTCATCTAGGGCGTGTTGACGTTTCATTTCCTACTACGAGCCAAACCCTTGAGTCACAACGTTGTCATGGTTTCAAAAATTATCCTCAATGTACATCTAGTACACCTCCGGTAATTTTTGAAACCCTTCCTAGCTGCGACTTTCAAGTATTTGTCTCTCGCTACGAAAATGAAACGTCAACACGCCCTA
>JAWKNZ010000031.1:0-5561 GCA_041391425.1 Bdellovibrionota bacterium | reverse complement strand
CGTGAAGCAGATTTTTCGTTCGAATAGATGAGAGGAAGTTTGTGTTTTAGCATTAGGGCGGAACTTATATAAGTGTTATTTTATTTATAATGATTGATGATATTGCAATCAGAAAGCTTATTTTTAATAAACTTTCTGATTTGCTAATAAGATGAGATTTTATGTGAACGCTAGCAGACGAAGCTAGTCTTTTTTCTTTATGCAAAATCGACACACCCCATCACCTCTTGTGATACATTTTTCTAAACTTACATTCATCCCTCCAGATGCTTGCTTTATAAATTCAATATCGAAATAGCATAGTTCAGGGATATTTTGTGCGACGTCATGGTAGACACAATTAGTCGCTTCCAATATAATTCCTTTTCTTATATCTCTTTGTTTTAAAGTAGATCTATAACCTAAATCGTTCATTACTTCGTTTATACGTGTAGCCTTTTCTTTTGCAGACTGGGCTCTCTTAAATTCGCCTTTCATGGATTCGACAACATCGTGAGCCAATTTGATCATGAGTTTTTTTACATGCTCAGATCCGTAGTTTTTGGTAATAAAGCTTAATAATGAGTTGGATAACCAGGAATACTGTCTTGGAAAACTTTCTAGGCCTTCGGGGCTTAGATAATAAAAGCGTCTTGGACGGCCAACTTCTCCTTTTCTATCTTCAAAATGTATTAATCCAAGCCCATCGATGCGTAAAAGATGCTCTTTTGTGGCTGTCTTTGAAATTTGAAGATGATTGGACAAATCATCTAAAGTGCTTCCTTCTGTATGTTCTTGTAAATATTCAAGAATTTTTCTTTGATTCTCATGCAGGCCGCGCATTTTTACTCCTTAATAGTTTAAACTATTTAAACAGCATTTACCTTTTATATTATAATGCCGAATATTAAATTATTGAAAGTGATATAGCAAATAGGAGAAAAAAAGATGAAAATATCAAATAGTTTAGCAATACAGGTTGAAGGTGAAAAATCTAAATTATCTACACAGCTGATTTCTGGAATCATCACGGGTCAATTAGCTGGGCTGATTATGGCAGTAGTTGTTATGGCAGTCTTTGCCATTTTTTTAGGTAAAAGCCCTCTTTTTCCAGTGCAAGTGATCGGATCTACTATAGTTGGAGAAAGTGCATTGCATGGATTCCATTTTGGAGCTTTGCTTTTAGGACTCATATTACATCAAGCCGGACCTTCTTTATTGTGGGGGACTGTTTACGGTCTTATAGCTTCGAAGCTTTCTGAGGTCGAAAATCTGAAAGCTTTGCAGATTGGGATTGGGGTTGGGCTAGTCTCAATGGTAGGCCCTTATTTCTTGATTCCACTCGTGATGAAATCTCTTCATGGAGTTGACTTTTGGAACCAGGAAGTGCCGATGTTTTGGGATTGGGCTGCACATTTAGTGTTTGGCGCTTCTTTTGCCCTTTATCCGACTGTATTCAAAAAATTGCGATCGTAAGTTTGACTTTCTGTGTTGAACGCTTCTCAACTTCCTTTTTCTTGCCTCAATTTGGGAGTTGGGAGAGTCATGATTGTAGGAGAGGTAAAATATTGAGTTAAAATGAACGTTATATTTTACGTCTTTTTTTCGAAGAAAAATGTTTTGACTTTTTGAAAGGATTTCTCAGTCATTCATCTAAAAAGGAGTTGTAGGATATGAAAGTCAAAATTGAAAAAATTGAAAATTTAGCAGTCAATATAAAAATGTTTACTTTGATTCCATTGGATTCAACTGTTTTCCCTGATTTTCAACCGGGTGCTCATATCGAAGTTAAGCTGAGTATTAAAGTCAATGGAACAGTTATAACCCGTCATTATTCCCTGGTTTCTAGTCCAAGAGATTTAACTCACTATAAAATCGCTGTTTTAAAAGATCCCATGAGCCGTGGTGGATCTAGTTTTTTACATGAGAGCATAAGCATAGATGATGAATTTGAAATAAGTGAACCAAGAAATGAATTTAATCTGTCCGAGGATACAGGATATAGCATCTTGATAGCTGGTGGTATTGGAATTACACCAATTTTTTCTTTTGCACAGCAGTTATCTGCATCACGTCGTCCATTTGAATTACATTATGCAGCTCGTTCTATAGAATATATGGCTTTTCGCAATGATATTGAACGGCAATTTGCTAAATCAGCAAGGTTTTATGAAGGAACGAATAGACTTTCTATAGAAGATCTTTTACGGAGCGTGGATGCAAAAAATTGCCATGTCTACGTTTGTGGGCCAAGATCGATGATTGAAGATGTTAAATACTTTGCAAAAAAACTAAACTGGGAAGAGGCAAATGTACATTTTGAAAATTTTGGAATTAGTGCTGGTCAATCTAATTCAGTTCAGGTGGAATTGGTGCGCTCTAAAAAGATAATTGAGGTGAAAAACGGCAAATCGATTTTGGACGCAATACTTGAGTCTGGAATTGATGCTAGTTACTCTTGTAAAAGGGGACAATGTGGATGCTGCAAAACTCGTCTATTGGAAGGCAATGTAGAGCACAGAGATGTCTGTCTTACGGATGAGGAAGAGAAGGGAATATGTGCCCTTGCGTTTCTATTTCATTAGGTGGCAACCTAAAATTAGACTTATAAAAGTTTATGATCATAGTCCCATTAGTTTAGGGGGCGATATTGGTTTTGGTAAAATGACTCTGGTGAGATAAGATCTTCTTTAAGATTAGGTGCGGAAATTGTATTTTTTCTTGCTGGTATCTTTAACTGTTAGATATCTAAAGATAAAATTTTTTATAAGTGTCTATTTAGTGAGTTGAATGGTAATGTTTTAGACACTCGGTAGTGTCGATGATAAAAGATTAGATATTTTATTCTTCTTCCGGATTAACAGCTGCATACCCTATATTTTTGTGGTAACACCGCTTCTTAATATTATTGAAACAGGAGTCGAAATGAATAGTCGTTTATTTCTTTGGAGCTTGAGTAGTCTGGTTGGACTGGCTGCTTGCGGACTTAATCTAGCGGAGAAGGATAGTAAGAAGGGAAATGAGGATAATACAATTAGTGAAGCATTGTCATTTTTTGTGCCGGCGGAGCATCCTGTTGATGACGGGGAAGCTAATGATCAAATTATTTGGAATGGACAATGTATGGCTCCCGAATCAGAGAAAGCCGATTATAGAATGTTGCTAATTGGCGGGAAGAATAAAGGGCGCTATAATGTTTCAGGCAATGGATCAAAGTTTGATTCTGAAGATGGGTTGTATAAAGCTTCTAAAAATACGATCCAGTTTGGCGGCTCTCAGGCTGATACATTTGGTTATGATGCGATGAGCTGTCAAGCTTATAAAGGTGAGGTCGTAGTGAATGGAAAGACTTATAAGGCTTCTCTTGAGTGTGCTCTTCTTAGAGGTAATAATATTTCTTTCTTTTCAGACTGCCAGCAGTTAAGGTTTGTAAGTGATAAAGCCTTAAAAGAGATTCCGCAGTCATCATCAACTGATATCTCAAATAGTAATCAAACTGCCAGCAGTACTACAGTTATCTTAGTGCCTGAAGTCAATTCTCCATGGGCCAAGCTTGATACAAATGAAGATAAAGAGGTTTTTGAAGCAGATCTTTCTGGGAATTGTGATAATGAAGAAAGAAAAGTCACTTTGATTGTAGACAAAAATCTTTATACAGTTAGAGTTGCTGGGTCGGACCATAGCGATAGCGGTCCTTATAGCTTTGATAATGATACAGATACTCTCGAACTTTTAGATGAGTCGCCTTTTTCGAATACTGTAGGCTCTTGTAAAATCAATTCTGATAAAGTGACATGTCAATTTAAGGATAATCTGAAAATCTCCTTTTTTGAAAAATGTCCAATAGCAAGGTTTCCGGTGCAGTAATTTTTTAAAACCCGTCCGATAATGAAGGCGGGTTAGTATTTTAATATCAGTAATTTTCATATAACTGCCTGTTTTTTACTAATTCTTCTTTTAGGATTTGGAAATCTGCCTATTTGAAACAGTGCTGCCTTTATAATATTTCATGCCGCCTCTATAGAGCCACTAGTTTAATAGTTTTTTTTTTCGTGCTTTTTGGTTTTGTTGTGAATATATCTTCATGTTTTGCAAAAAATGGCTGGACGAAGGAATTTACTGTATATGCATTGGGTATTGGTATGGCATATGAGTTCTTAGATAATATGAATTTGCGGACTAGCATATTGCAAAAAAATAGAGGCTATTTTCTGACTTGACCATTTATAATGGCACTATTTGGAGCATAGGTTTTGATTGTCTGTATTTCTAGGCTGTTCATGCTGGGTTACTGCTGAAAACTTAAACCAAGTGTTGTTGTATTGATTTATATTCTCAATTGTTATTACCAGGCGATTTTCAAACTTAGGGTTAAGTTTATCTATTTTATTTAAGTCAAGTTGTGTGTTCGTATATTCTCCATTTTTAGTTTGCCTCGTACTCAAAGTAAATGAGATGCCGTCTAAACCACCTTGCCTTTGATCATTATAGCCGCAGGAAAGGTTAGTGAATTTTAGATCACAAAGCTTTATATTTATAGTAGTATCAGTGTTTATGATAAATCACTTAAGTGACAGATCTGATATTTTCCTCTTTATATCCGACTCTATTTTTTTAGTTACTACTTCATTTTATGGGGTTGTAATTAATTCCAATGGTTTTTTTATTAAAATTTTCCCTTTAATTGGGCCTTTGTTATCTGGTCTTGTGGATTTTCTTGCTTGATCTTGAGGATTTCCACAAAAAGTGTTTAGAGAGAACATAGCTTTGAAAATTTTAAATATTTTCTATATAATTACTTTAGAATTGAAGTTATTGGGTTTTCTTAATAATACGTAGAAACATTCTAGGACTATCATTTTTGAATTTTTCTCCTAAATGCCCACCTTCAATTTTTTCGATCTTTAGGCCTACTTTTTCTAGCATTAACTCTATTTCAAAACGAAAAATTGGCCGCCAGTAAAGTGAATAATGACTTCTTTTGACTCTACCGCCTTCCATAACTTCATCATACCAGCCATAGAGCTCTTGTTTTTGATTCTCGTCAAATGGACTTGCCATGCTAATGCGGCTAAAGGTATTTCCTGTATGGATGTTTTTTCGGGTGTAGAATACTTTTGGTGTGGAGTCTCCTTTATGGTTCAGGTTAATGGGATTGACAATATCAAGTAATAAAATTCCATCTTCATCCATATGGTCATAAGCTTTTTTTAAGAATATAAGTTGTTTTTCAAATTCGGTTATACAAAGAAGACTGTTAAATGCACAAATTATAACTTTAAAATTTTTGTTTTCTAAAGAAAGTTTGGTTGCATCCTGTTCAATCAGATTTATTTTAGCCTTTACAGGTTCTGATTCAAATTTAAGATTATTTTTGAATTGCTCGAGTAGACCAGAAGAAATGTCAACGCCTGTGACTTCAAATCCTTGCCTTGCAAGGGGAATAGCTACGCGGCCTGTTCCGCAACAAAGCTCTAAGATTGGACCGCCATGTACTTCGCAAAGCTCAATATATTTTTGCACGTCATCAGATAGGCCTTGATCTTTTGTTGTCGAATCAAAGTTTTTATCTCTATTGTTGA
>JAWKNZ010000030.1:0-6324 GCA_041391425.1 Bdellovibrionota bacterium | reverse complement strand
TTTTCATGCGAGAGTTCTTTAAGTCATGCCATTGACGAAAACCTTCAGCAGCAAGATGTGGTCCTTTAATAAACCATAGATCTCCAGTTACAGTTACCGCCGCAATGGCGATTTCTGGATTATCGAGGGGCATAATACCTGTAAACCAATTTGTGAGCCCTTTTGGTGCATTGCCATTTAAAGTTCCCGTTTTTCCTCCGACTAATGATTTCAATTTGCGGTAGCGGCGCTTACGAAAGACAGAGGATGCAGTCCCGCCGTTAGTCGTTTTCTTCATGATATCTCTTAGCTTAACTCCTGTCTCTTTGGCGAATAGTCGATGTTCATAGTAGTTGATTGGAGCAGGGGTGTCGGTAAACAATGTCAATTTCTTTGGCACGCCGTCATTAGCGATTGCAACCGTGAACCAGGCAGCGTGCATTGCGCTTAATCCTACTAATCCAAAACCAGCTGCAAAACGACCAACTGTATGTATGCTAGATTCAGCTGCTTTTGGAGCTATTATTGGGCTTGCTTTGAGTTTAAAGTCTGTCGGAATGATATGCCCCCACCCAAATCGAGACGCATATTCTTCGATAGAACCAAGGCCGACTTCATTAACTGCCATCTTTGCAAAAAAACCATTGCAAGAGCGCCCGTACGCCAATCTAAGGGTCATACGGTAGTGCCGGCTTGGAGGAATATCTTTTAACCAAATCCCCCGAGAATGTACGCTAGCGCATCCGCCTCTTAGTCCGATTTGCTTATCTTCGTCAAAGGAAAGGATGTCTAAGGCAGAGGCAGCTGTTACGTTTTTAAAAATTGATGCGGCTGGAAAGCCTGTATATAACGCTGTATGCCCCTGTTGTCCCCAAGTGGTGGTATCTTCTCCTTGAGCCATCGCTAGAATTCGTCCCGTCTTGATGTCGACAGCAACTATAGTTGCTTTAGGGTTTCCGTGCTGTTGTATAAAATCTGTGAGACTAGCTTGATAATCTGGGTCGATAGTGAGTCGTCTATTATTTAAATAAATATAACCATCGTCACTTGCCGGAGGAAGTCTGTTTGGTATTTGTGGTAGAGCATCAGTATTTTGCTCTTCTAAGAGTGATGCTGTCTTTTTCTCAACTCCGTCTAGCACTTCATTTTGAGGCGTATTGCTTGGCTTCTTAGTAGACTCAATACCATCGCTATTTGGTTGATCAGTTTCTTCGTTATTCGAACTTGAGCTGAAGCTTGCAGCTAAGCAAATTCCGGCGATACAAAGCGAAAATATATAATAACGCAAATAACGTTTTCTTTTGCGGGTAATATACAAATATGTTCTCCGTAGGCTTTATAGCCGAGAAAACTCAGATTTTTCAGGCAAGCCTTAATTGAATGTAATTATCTTCAAGTCTACATGAAGTAGAGTGGCATTAAAATCCCGATTTTAATTTTTCTCGAAGCAAGTTATGCTTATTAAACTACAGAACCTCAAGGCAATGGATAAGTAAGGGATTAATATTTCATGATATTTTTTTACTTTCTCAAAGAAGTTATCCCTCAATTTATCTCAACATTAATCGTATTTTGCTCAATAATAATTATTTCGCAATTGGTAAGGCTTTCCGAGGTGTTGATTGCTTTTGGTTTGACGGCAGAAAATATTCTCTTGCCATTTCTGTATATAATTATGCCATTTATGACTATTATTATACCAATTTCGTTTCTATTTGCGGTAATGGTAGCTTTCTCCCGTATTAGTGCTGATGGAGAGTTTTTTGCGTTATTGTCTGCTGGCTATAGTTTGCGTAGAGCAGCTATGCCTATTCTAGTAATGGGGGGTGTCTTATATCTGATTGGTGGAACGTCAGCTATGTATCTTGAAGCATGGGGAAGGCGCGAATTTGTTCAATTCCGTTATCGTAAGACTCAAACTGAATTAGACAATATGATCAAATTTAAGATGCAGGAAGGTGTCTTTTTAGATGACTTTATAGGTTATGTCATCTACGCCGAGCATATTTCCAGAGACCGTTCTAAATTTACTAATGTGATGCTATCGCCAAAGGAAGGCAAATCGTCTTCGGATACTATTATGATTGCTCCCAAAGCCCAAATTACAGGATCGGTAGAAAGTGGTGATTTAAGAATGGTTTTTTTTAATGGTTATGCATTTACAGTGAAGGCGCAATCGGAGGATTCTAGTGTTATCAAATACCGCCGTGCCGAGATTGATTTGCTACGAGTTTTTCAACAACAGATCTTTGGAGAGGATTTTGCTGAAGATGATTATCGTAGTTATCCGCCTCGAAAGTTGATTCGCTATGTTTCATCTCTTAAAAGTGAGCTGGATGAGGTTGGTGATGAGGTGAGTAGGGTAGAGCAGCAAAAGGTAGGTCAATCGAAAAATAAATTAGATGAAGCTCGCGAAACCTACTGGAAAGCGACATATCTCCTGTTTTCAAGGTTGAGCAATCCTTTTTCTGCTATTGCATTTGGTTTATTTGGAATGATTTTGGGGGTACAGGACCCTAGAAAAGGTAAAAGCACAGCTTATATCGGAACTATTCTAACTGTTATATGCTCTTACGTTATAATAATGGGGTTTAAATGGTTGGCGGAGCATGGGCACATCTCAGCAGCATTAGGAGCTTGGCTGCCTCATGTATTATTGCTTTCTTTAGCCTTATATTTGTTGCATCAACGGAATCGCTTACCTCCATCAGAAAGTCCAATTTCACCTCGAAATATTTTTAGTATAAAGAGCAGGAAGTAGCTATCGAGGGTTTTAAAAAATTACCCCCTTCGTGTTCATTTTAGATGAAGGGGGGTCGATTTTAGTTGCAGCTTAGTTAAAAATTTTCGAGAAATCTAAGAGTCATTTCCCTTGTCTCATCTAATATTCTAGGAATCTGATCTGAGTTTGGGGCTTTTGAACGGGTAAGCTCTACGGCCATGGCAATGGTATTATTTTTCCAGTAGTAATAATCAGCACTCGAACCTTTAGCAATATAAATGACTTGAGATATCTGCCCAGCTGTATACGCATTTATTTCTGACATCTGGTTTGCTAGATTTGCAAAAATCAGTTGATCAGCAGAATCTGGAGCTTGCCGAGAATAAGCCCAGGGGTACATAACGAGCTCACCAAATGCGTGGAAGTCAATAGATCCAACGATGTTTCTTGAATGAAAAAACTTTATGAGGTTATCAATACATGGAACTGAGACCCTTTGCTCTTTTTCTGGCCAAGGATAATCTCGGTTTGGATCCCTTCCTGCTGCATAACGCTCTCTTTTTGTAAATCCATCTGGGTTTACAACTGGTATAAAAAATATTTCATTATTGTCAATGATATTTGTGATTCTTTTGTTTGTGCCATAGCCCGCAACTAACTCTTCTACAAATCGAAGGGTAGTTTCGGTAGTGATGATTTCATCTCCATGAGTGGCGGCAGTTATCATTAGCTCAGGTTCTTCTTCGTCATTTTGTGCATTATCAGAAAGCTTAAGAACCCATTGTGGACGACCTTCGTCGCTTATGCCTATTTGACTTAAGTGTACGAATTGGGGGTGCTGTGCGGCCAAGGTTTGAAGGGCCGCTTGGACTTGTGCAAAGGTGCGGTAGCCAGATAAATAATTTGGATCTTTTTTGATAGCTAGATTTAATTCTCTTGAAATATCCTGGCTCTTTAACACTGCGCGAGGTGCTAGTTTTTTAAACTGTTGCTCTTTAGCATGTGGCACGTAAATTTCAAAATTATTTCCAGTTTTTGAAACAATCTCAAAGTCTTTAGCGATTGCATCAAGCTGGTTCTTATCTTTAGATGTGAGTAGCCAGCTTGATAATACCTCTTTTTGTGGATTTAGTGAATTTGCATGCGACTGTGTTGGAAGCAGAAAGAATGCCGATGCTGCTATGAATACCAATAAGGTACGAAAAAGAACTTTCATAAGTGCTCCTAAAGGCTACAGGTGTTGTGTTTTGCGTTTATTGAAAATATTGGCAGGATCATAATCTTTATCGGGATTATTGGCAAGGTTTTGCTTTCTTGAGATTTTTTGTTACATAAATGTATTTGTTTGATAATTTTTAGGAATACTTTTATTAGCAATGAATTAATCTAGGGCGTGTTGACGTTTCATTTTCGTAGCGAGAGACAAATACTTGAAAGTCGCAGCTAGGAAGGGTTTCAAAAATTACCGGAGGTGTACTATATGTACATTGAGGATAATTTTTGAAACCCTGACAACGTTGTGACTCAAGGGTTTGGCTCGTAGTAGGAAATGAAACGTCAACACGCCCTAGTATTTTCACCGGATTCGAAGTTCGCTCGGGTGCTAGGCGCGAGGAGGTGGGGAAACCGCAGTGTACATGTTGGTACATGAGGATTTCCTGACGACGAAGCAACGACGCAACCGGCTAGAAATTCGGACCCGGGTTACAACATGTAACCAGCGTAGTTAGATTTGGGGGGGTGTCAAGAAGGTTGCTATATGGAAATTGATTTAAAGGTGAGGGGGAAAATCCCTCTCACCTTATTTAATTACTTTAGAAGTGGATCTTTATTCATCTAAATTGTGGCACTCAATCTCTCTACCGTGCTTGTGGCATTCATATTTTACTTGGATAGTTCCTTGATCGCCTTTTAAGTATAGCTTCACATTTGCATTTTGATTAGACAAGACGCTTTGGATACCAAACACAGAAGGAAAGGACTCTGGCGACATGCGCTCAAAGGTTTCCAACGCAACCTTAGCAGCGTCATTTAGCTCATAGATGCTAAAGCTATG
The DNA here is from genome assembly GCA_041391425.1 of Bdellovibrionota bacterium. Classification (GTDB taxonomy): domain Bacteria; phylum Bdellovibrionota_B; class Oligoflexia; order Oligoflexales; family JAWKNZ01; genus JAWKNZ01. Next base: position 1,567 of record JAWKNZ010000030.1, on the reverse strand, counting down.
ATCATCATGTTGCGCAAATCCTGATCCAGAAAAACCTAGTAAACCCATTGCTATCATGATTTTCTTCATTTGATGTTCTCCTCAATACATGGTGTAACAATAAAAACAGTACAACTTTCAAGTATGGTAAGTACAGTAAAAACTGCAGCCTTAGTTTCAACTTTTTATATTATAGTAGGGATCTCACAATCTGGATTGTCTGGATCTTGTTCACACCGGTCTATTTCCTCTAGTGGCGGCAGAGATTCAATCCATTTGCGTATAGTTTCCAAAGTTTTCAATTCTACTTTTTCATTATTTTCAGGCATAAGTTTGTTAGGTTCGGTCTTGGCCTCATCCATAGAAACATAAAACAAACTAGCATATGGTTTATTGGGAGTGATTATTTTTCGTCCAATACCAGTGGAAGGCTCTTCCGTATTCTCCCTGATGAGTTTCGAAATATCACGAAGGTCGGTGTAATTATTTTTCTCAGTTGCTTTATCATGGCATTCGAGGCAAACAGCATTTACCCAGTTTTGTACACTTGCTAGGTTTGCTTCAATTTGTGGTCGTGCTGCGGAGTCGCCGTTCTCTGAGCCTTCTTCTTGGTGATCATCACCATCATCTTCATGTTCGTGATGTGTTTTACCCTCTGGAAAGTCATTAGGATTGAGTTTTAAAATCCATTCCTTAATGATATTTACTGTATCGTTATCGAGATTTTCTGTTTTTGATGGGGGCATCGCCCCTGAAGCTATTTCAGTATAAATCAGGCTGTCTTCAGGTTGTTGTGGTTTAATTAGGTTAGATTTTTTGCCAATCAGAGAAGAGATATCTGTAAGGTCCAATCCATCGTCAGGATCAACCTTGCCATGGCAAGAAATGCAGTTTTTATTGATTACATTTTCTTGAATACTTTTTATATCCGCTGTCAAATCCAAAGCTGGAGGTTGCGCTGGTTTTTGTTTATTTGGTGAATGTGGTTTAACACCACATGAAGACTGTAAAAATATTGTTACGAGGAAGCTTACGATACTTATAGGCTTAGTCAAGTTTTGTATTGGTAACATTTACGCCTCCTGTTGAAACCAGCCTGCTGGTATTTTATTAAAAAGCTATTTGAAGAAAAATTTCTTCAATATTACGAAGGACAGCTCTAATTGGCTGATTTTTTGTATGCTATTGTATCGCCCATGGAGTTTTTTAGCACTGTCTTCCATGGCCTATATTTTGATGTCATGGATGGAGTTTTTATCTCCTAAGGATAAGAATTAACATATAGGATTATAAAAAGGCAAGTTTTTTATAGTAATTCTAATAAAATAGCGGCGCCATTTTAACATATATAAAATTATAACCATGCAAATTTATTAAGATGCTTGCAGATCTATACAGCCTCGATGTTACCTTAGAACCCGGATCCGAATTTCTAGCCGGTTGCGTCGTTGCTTCGTCGCCAGGAAATCCTCATGTACCAACATGTACACTGCGGTTTCCTACCTCCTCGCGCCTAGCATCCGGCCGAACTTCGAATCCGGTGAAAATACTAGGGCGTGTTGACGTTTCATTTCCTACTACGAGCCAA
>JAWKNZ010000029.1:0-15396 GCA_041391425.1 Bdellovibrionota bacterium | reverse complement strand
GCTACTAATGCTTGATTGTAAGGAATCGCGTGTTTTCCCAAGCCCTTTAGTCAGCTTTGATAACCAACTCTGGCGGTCTGTATTTTTGATGGCGTCTATCAGTTCGCGGTCTACACTAGCATCTTGTAAAGCTGTGTCCTCAGATGCTTCATGCCGTCCCTTTTTCTTTTGTGCAAATTGCTTGGAGGTGCTTTTTGGAGTTTTAAAGTTTTCTGTATCTGAATACGAAATTGGTTGTTTCCCAGAAAACTCTTCTTCTAGGGTTCTTGGGGGATCTTCCATCGTCATTTCGATGGCAAATTCGGAAGATTCCTTTTTCCTTTTTATTCTTAAAAAGACTGCAAAGCCAATTCCGATTATGCATAATAATATAAATGGCCCTCCAATAAGTAGGATTCCCTCTAAACCTGAGCCAAAATTCATAAGCCTATTAAATTGTTCTTCGGCAGACATAGTTATTTTTTATCCCAAACTAGTATATATTTGATATCATTTTAAAAACTGTCCGATGTGTCTGATCTTTGCGTTGTTATTAGAAATACCTTTATTATACATAACTTAGATACAGCTCATATTAGACAGTTTTATATCTTATATAGTCAAGCCTTGTTTCTTAAGCTTGACAGCATTAAGATTTAAAGAGGTGAAAGCTATCACCTGACTATTGATTAACAATTTAATAACTATATGCTCAAGGTAAATTTTAATGTTAGCTCGTTTTTTTATTTTATGTTTAATGCACTTCGTGGTTTCGGAAGTTGGATTTTCGCAGAATTCTGAGCCAAATGTGTCTGGAGGAGAAGCTCCAGGAGAGTTAATTAAGGAAAGGGGGAATGGCTTTATTTCTATTGGTGATGAGCTATCTCTGCCTTTTGATGCAAACAGTATTCATATCTGGAAGCGTTATGTGAGGGATTTTCGCCAAAATCACCATTTTTCTCTTTTTTCTGGAGGAGGAAGAGGAGATTGGCGAGTTGGCCACTTTGGGGGAGTCGCTAGTGGATCTTATCGTTCTATAGGGGTTATAGGAAAGCTGCGTTATAGCTACCATGTGCAGATTTATAAAAAATTCGGCTATTTTTTGGGCACATCTTTTGGTTATTTTTCTGAGATTGCCGATAAGACAAAGGCATTTGTCCCATCACCGGCACTTCATTATCCTGGGCTTTTGGCGGGTTTAGCCATAAACTTTACTCCAGGCTTACGTGCTTTGTTAGGTGTTGACTTTTATTTAGAGAGGTTGGAGCATTTTAAAGAAAGGGATGTATCAGACCCAGATAATACCCATATTATCTCGGACTCCGAGGTGGGTTTGACTATGACGACCATTGACTTTATGGCCGCTTTTGATTTCTTTTTTAACTTGAACTGGGCTTTACGGGCTGAGGTTCATAATCGTCGAAGTTTCTACGAAAAGCCTAGAGATGTTGATGGATTACCTGTTGATGTGAGCATCTCAAAATCTGATAGTCTCGCCTCTCTTGGAATCGTCTATCATCTTTTATAGGTGAAACCTCTTTGTCGGCTAATAATATTCATAATTACATCCGAAATATAGGTTATGGGTGTCTTAAGTTACTCGAAAGCCATTATAGCTTGAAATGTTCTAAGACTCGGCGAATCTAATGCATGTACAGTGAGCATTAGACTTCTGCTTAGTATATTTGAAAACGAGGGTGGAGAAAATGGAGCCTAATAAGAAAAAATCTCGTTTGATGGATCGTAATTCTTTTCACGAGTTAGAAGTGTTGAAGATGATTATCGAAGACCATCCAGGCTTGAAACATAGAATTTTAGATAAAATTAGGATGTTAAAAGCACTAGGGAGTGAATCTATAGCTGAGTCGTTAGAGCGTAAGAAGAAAGACGAGGCGAAAAAGCAGAAAAAATAGTCCACCGAAGTTTAGCCAACTATTTTTAATCCTTTGCAAATTGATTTTTAGCCTAAATACTAGGCTAAATGAGATGGTGCTGTACTTAATTTTTGAAATACATCGTTTATTCAGCTGGTTAACGTTCTATTCGTGAAAAAAGACCAAAAATTGGATAATTTATAAGCGAAAGGCTTTGTCGCGTGTTATACCATAGCTGATATTTTGATCTTTTCATTGTAAAAACTAATGTCAGGATTGATAGACTTCATGGAATACTTCAACGTTTGTCTGCCTTCTAGGTATCGTTTGTTATTGTGTTTGCGGACAGTTTCACATAATTATTTTCGAATAATGCTCTTTTTTCTTTTCAGCGCTTGTACCAGTGGTCAGCTTTATTCTGATCGAGGGACGGTGATTGAAATGAGTAAACAGGCGCGTCCGCAGTGGATTGGCGTAGAATTAGATGACTGGTCTGTAGAGAAAGGTGCTTGGTATCGCTATGTAGAGGTAAAAAAACAGGTGTCTGATATATTACTTGGGGTGAAGCAGGCTGAAAAGGCTGCTATAAGTCACGCTCGTCAACACCTTGTCAGATATTTTACAAACTATGTTTTTGAGTTGCCTGCAGCTGAAAATATTATGACTAAAGAAATTGATAGAACTAAATTAGAAAAATTTGTAGCAGAAATAGTGATGCAGAAAGACTTTATTACTTCAAGTTATATTGCGGATATTTACTATGAGAAACTCAGGGTAGAGAGTAGAAGTGGTGTTTTGCTGCCCATTTCTGAATTTTACAATATTTATGTACAGGTTTTAATTCCAAAAGGTAAAATTCAAGAGGCTTTTTCAGTTGTGAAAGGATCGCTCTTAAAATCTAAACTAGATAAATTAGCGGCACTTGGAAAGATTTTACAGGGGTATGAGTTACTTTTGACACATTAATTAAGCTAAGATGTATAGCAAAAGTAGTTGAGTTATATATCTGCAATGTGGATCCTGTATTCTGAAATAATGATGGCCTCCAAGACACAGCTATTTATCTATTTGGCTGATAAAAGACTTTTAATTAGGCTTCTCGCAAAAGATGGAAACAGAAAGAAGACATAATATAGGATTGGACACACGCATTTTCCTACCAAATTGGTGGGTCGCCGAGTATGAGTCTGTGGTACGTGCCGGGAGAAGTGTAACAGCCAAGCCCTTACATACTATTTTGAATAAGGGGCTTTTTTCGGGAATGGGGCTTGCGGAAATCAACCTCTTAGCTGAGCTTATGCCTATTTTGCAGAAGCAAATACTATCTTCTCCTGGCTTAACATTGGAGTTGAATTTAAATGAACTTTTACCACAAACTAGTGAAGATCAGCAACAACGCCATTCAGTTTACGAAAGGACGATTGTAAATTTAGGCGGTCTTAGACTGCAGGCGCGAGGAAAGGAGGGCGGGAAGATTTATTCTGAACGCATCTTTACTGATGAAGTCTGGCATATTGAAGAGTCTGGAATTGCGCAATTGAGTTTACAGATGTCGCAAGAAGGTGCCGAACTCTTACTTGGTTATAAAGACTTGTATCGCTCTCTATATCAAACATTACTAAGTGAACGTACTAGTTTCTCAGCGCTAGATTTTTATTGTCAGACCCCGTTATCCCTTTGGAAATCTATTTGGCTAGATTTGCATGGAAGTGAGCAAGCGATATTGCTGCAGTTGGAAAAAGAAATGCAGTGGTCTAATCGCTGGCTTAATTTAGAAGGTATATTTGAGACGAGTTTAGAAAAACTGTTTAGAGGTTTAAAAGTTCCGGGACATAGATCTGGAGTTTCCAAGTTAGCTCGGATGTTAAAGGTTATGGAAAAATTAGGCCGAAAATTGGTAGATCATGGTTTTTTAGCTGGTAGCTATGCGGGGGGGTGTATGGTGTTTGATCAGCATACTACCCAAGAACCTTTTAATGGGTTTCAGGTTAGTTGGAAAATTGCAAGAGAGCGGTTACTAGATGATGACTCGTGGCTGTATAGACAGCAGGTTTCTGATTTTTTCACTTTCCGGCAGCTTCGTGATAGAAATCATAACTTTGCTTGTCTTTTACCAGGCGTTGCTCTCTCTAAAGCGACTGCATTTGTGGGCGAGTTTGTTCCCGAGCTTGAATCTGCGTTTAATAGTATGAAAGAGGAGCCGATATTTTCACCAGTGTTGCTTGATGGCAATGGCGTATTAAGTAAAGTTCAGTTATTTTTGGAGTGGAGTTTACGGCAATTGCCTGGGAATTATCTCAATATTCCTTCCGAATTATTGGCAAGTGAAGCGGCTAAGGTAGCACATCCGGGAAATTCATTGCCAATCTCTGAAAGGCTAAGGAAGTTTGCCGTTGAACTATTAGAGCACCCAAGCTATCTGGATGCGTTAATTAATATGCCTTTTGCGACAGTTGTGAACCGACTTACGACGAGCACAGCGGAGTTTTCCACATGGATGCAAGAATTTGCTAAAAAGGAAAAGATGGTTTTAAGTGCAAGTTCTATGGAACTAAAGGATGCTAAGCCCCAGCTTGTTTTTTCCCGTCCAGGCAAAGCCGATGAAAGGGCTAATAACCCGCAAGACTCGGTAAAGACAGGAGAAAAAATATCAAAAATGCGAAAAATTGCTTCAGATGAGCTTTTAAAGCTGCGCTCGAAGTTTCCTCAACGTTATGCCCAATTGAAATCGATGTACATCAATAGTCTTCAGCAAGATGAGCAGCAACTTATCTTAGATGTGAAACGGCGTATGCAGGCTGGAATGTTCGAAGAACATTTAAAACCTCATTTGGTTAAATTTATGATTGAAAACCCCTCCAGTTGGAGTTCGGCAGGTACCGCTGATAACCGTTAATGGTTGTTTTATCTCTACGATCGTATTTCTAAACTAAATTTGTTTTTTTATAAAAATTTTTAGATTCTTGCATGGTTTCGATATACTGAGCTTTATATAGTGAATTGCTTTTAAGATATTAAGCGTCATTAAATTATTTACGAAGTGTTTATGTCGTAATGTTTTGCTTGATGCTCAAGGGTTTTCTATTTTTTTGCTTTCCTGCAAGGGTGTTTCAATCCAGTCGTTATTTTGAAAAATTTAGTTAGTTTTTGACTCTTGGATTGGCGGAAATTGATCTGAAAAAAAAATTTTTTTTAAAAAACTATTTAAGCCTATATTTAAAGGCTTGATTTTTAGTTAAACTCTCCTTACAGTTCTATTTAGTTAATGCTAAACATGATTTTAGTTCAATGGAGGCTGTTTAATGGCTACAAAGAAAAAAGCGAAGAAGAAAGTAACAAAAAAGGCGACAAAGAAAAAGGCTACTAAGAAGGCTACGGCTAAGAAAAAGGTTACTAAGAAAAAAGCGAAGAAAGTAACAAAAAAAACGTCTGCAAAAGCAGCTCCTAAGAGCTCAGTAAAAAAGATGGTACAGCAGAAAGTTAGTGCGATCACTAAGCCTGCTGCGAAGCCTAGAACTAAATCTGATATTATGGGCGTATTGGCTGAAAGCGCGGGCCTTTCCAAGAAAGAAGTCAGTGTTGTTTTAGAAAATCTTTCTGATTTGATCAGCATGGATATTGGTAAGAAGGGCCCAGGTATCTTCAACGTACCAGGCTTGATGAAAATTGTTAGACATCATAAGCCAGCCACTAAGTCTAGAAAAGGAACAAATCCTTTCACTGGTGAGCCTATGGTATTTAAAGCGAAGCCAGCTCGCAATGTAGTTAAATTGAGAGCCCTTAAAGGCTTAAAAGAAATGGTTAAGTAAAAGCATTTGTCTAAATGGCTCGTTTTTTGAGTAATCAGCTTCTATTTGAGAGGTAGCAAGAGTTTTCATGTACTTTTAGGTATTAATTTCTCTTGTCGCCTCTTGAAGCTGCTTTGTTTCTCTTACTTGTCTTTCTAGTTTCGTTCTTCTTTTGGATCCAAAATGTCGCGTAGGGCATCTCCGACAAAGTTTAATGCAAGGACTAGGATTGCAATACACAGTCCAGGGATTATTGAAAGGTGAGGTGCTTCGGTTAATACAGTCCTACCTTCGTTTAGCAGTGCTCCCCAGGAAGGCGGGCCGTCTTGAGCTCCTAGCCCTAGAAAGCTTAGGCTTGCTTCTACTAAAATGACGCCAGATAGAGAAAATGTGGACTGTATGATAATTGGTGACCATGTTGCTGGTAAGATATGGTGCATGAGTGTTCTCGTATGTCCAGCCCCTACAGCTTTGCATGCGACTACGAACTCTCTTTGTGATATGCTTAGCACTTGCCCTCTTACTAATCTGGCAGTTCCTGTCCATCCAGTGGCAGCAATTGCTAAGATGACATTGTGAATATTAGGCCCCATGAGAGCTGCTAAAGACATTGCTAGTAAGATGCCAGGAAAGGCCATTAGTATGTCCACTAGCCTCATAAAAATGGTATCTACGGCACCTTTAAAATAACCCGCGATTAGACCGACAAATATTCCAACTGTTACTGATAGAAAAACTGTAAGAAATGAAATATATAAGGAGGTTCTTGCTCCGTATAAAATTGATGTTAAAACGTCGGCTCCATTTAAGTCGCAGCCGAATAGGTGTTGGATATTTGGTGGGGCTATTCTTAAACTTAGATCCATCTGTGCAGGTGGGTATGGGGCAAGTTGCTCAGCAAAAATGGCAGCAACACTAAATAGTAAGACAATGAATAACCCCATTGCTATTCGAGGAGACCTCAGCGTCTTTTTCAGTATTTTTTCATTGCCAAAGTGGTTCAATAATATTTTCCTTAAATAATAGGAAGTTATTCACTTCACTTCATTTCTATTCTAGGGTCAGTAAATGCGTACAAAAGATCGGTAACAAGATTGACCAGTAGGTAACTAGCAGAAAATACCAGCACACATCCTTGCACAAGGGGGTAATCTCTATTGCCTAAGCCGTCTAAAATTAATGTGCCGAGGCCTGGCCAGTCGAAGATTCTTTCAGTTATGACGGCACCAGTTAGTAAAGCTCCAAATTGGAGTCCCACCACTGTAATTAATGGAAGGGAAGCATTCCTGAGTACGTGCTTACCTATTACACTTCGTTCTGGCACCCCTTTGGCGCGTGCGGTGCGAGTGAAATCTTCTCGCATGTTGTCAAGCATGGAGTTTCTGGTCATGCGGCTTAGCATTGCTGCAAGCGCTGTTCCCATGGTGATAGCTGGTAATATATATGTTTGCCAGTTCCCTCGTTCCGAAACCGGGAGCCAGCCAAGCTCTAATGAAAAAAGTAAGATAAGCATTGGACCAAGCCAGAAATTTGGAATGGCTACACCAAATAAAGCTGTAGCCATTGCAGCAAAATCTATAAGTTTGCCTTGTTGTAATGCGCTTAATATACCCAGAGGGATGCTCATGAGAATTGCTACAATCATTGAAATAAGTGCAAGCTCAACTGTGGCTTGCATTCTCTCTTTAATGAGGTCGAGAACAGGGCGGTTGTAGATAAGAGAGTTGCCTAGATCACCACTAGATATATTTTTATAATATTCGACAAGCTGTTCGGCTATGGGCTTGTCTAGGCCAAGTCCTTTGCGAAGCTCTTCTTTTTCCTGTAATGTTGCATAATCTCCCAAAATGGTGTCTACAGGGTCACCAGGGACTGTATGAATTAAAAGGGCTACGACAGTTATGACACCAAAGCCGACTGGGATCAGGCTTAGAAATCTTTTTAAGATAAAAATACCCATAGTGCTTTCACGGTGCGTTAATTTATTTTTTACTGATTTGCTTTAATGATGAAAAACGTCCGTCGGCATAGACTTCGAATCCTTTTATCGAGTTATTCATGACGGCAAAGTTTTCTTCGTGCCAAAGAAACACATAAGGAAGCTCCTGGGCGACGATAGATTGAATCTCATCATATGTTTTTTTTCTTTCTTTAAAGTCAGTGGCAAGCTTACCGGCTTTTAGTAGTTTATCTACTGCCGGATTTGAATATCGTCCACGGTTACCTCCGTTAGGCGCAAAGCTTTCAGTTGCAAAGGCATAGCGATAAATATCTGGGTCTTTGAAACCTACCCAAGCTAGGCTCCAAAGTTGGACATGGCCTGCCTCTACATCTGCCTTAAATCGTCCCCACTCTAGAGGCTGGACAATCACGTGGATGCCGATTTTTCCTAAATCTGAGGCTATAGCTTTTGCAATGCCAACTCTGGTGGTGTTTTGTGTTGTTTTATAAGTTAACGTAAAACGCTGTTTTTTCCCTGCTTTTAGCTTGAAGCCTGCTTCGTCCAAAAGTTTATTAGCTGTTTTTGTATCATAAGAAACGGTTTTTACATTGGTGTTTAGAAATGGATCGGATGGCGTGAGCATGGTTGTTGCCGGGATGGCCAGCCCGTTGAGTAGGTATTTTATGATGGCTTCACGATTGATTGCCATAGAAATCGCACGGCGAACTTTGATATTTTTCAAGAATTTATCTTGAATGTTAAAGCCTAAATAGGTGGTTTTAAGGCCCGGCTTACGTTGGATTCTTAGATTTGGATAGTTTTTTATTTTTGCAATTTTGTCTCGGCTGACTATATTTTGTATAAGATCGACTTCGCCTTTACGCAGCTTTGCGAATCGAGTCGTTTCATCTTTTACAATTTTTATTTCAACTTCGTTTATGTGTGCAGGTGAATCGAGGTTATATTTTTGATTTTTCTTTAACAAAAGGCCATTCACATTCATCGATTCAAGGATAAAAGGTCCGCAGCCAGTAATGTTTGAGCTGAAACTTAATACTTCATTTTTAACTAGCTTCTTAGGCAAGATGCCAATCATCAAGTTTGTAATAAAAGTTGCATCAGGTTCGATAAGGGTGAAAACTACTTTGTTTTCTTTTGTGCTAATAGACTTCACATTTTTAAAAGCACCAGCTAGAGGGCTTGGTGTCGCTAAGTCTCCTTTTAGGAAATATTCGTAGGTAGCTTTTACGTCATCAGGTTTTACCGGAGTTCCATCGCTAAATGTTGCTTTTGGTTTTAGTTCAATTTCTAGATTTGTTCCACCAGTCCAAGCCCATTTTTTTGCCAAGCTAGGGACTGTTGAACCGTTTTTGTCGAAAGCAATAAGAGAACAGTGTAGTAAATCTACCAAGTATTGGCTATCGGCATCAACAGCGTACCTTGGATCGATCGAACGGGGGGAGTTTTCCCATGCTAGAACGATTCTCTTTGGGGAGCCTGCGATTGCGATGGCTTGTGAGGCATTTAGGGAAATCAAAGTTATTAAAAGAAGCTTACTTTTTTGTATCATGGCTAGCACGATAGCCTCCTTCTGATTAAATGAGAATGTAGATAAGTTGTTTTCTCGTAAGAATATCAAGAAAATTGGCCTAAGTCTAAGGAAATTCATACTATGTTGGGTGTTATTAGGAGTGGCTGTTTTTTGTCTGTGCATATCATTGACTATTTGTGTTTTTATACTTTGCTTTACCGATCTTATATGAGAGTTTGTCTTTATATGCGTAAGAATGGTATAGGCCAGATTCGTATGAGTTATATGTTTTTCAGGGGAGGTATAGCTTGCAGCCGATAAATTACCGCAATAGGCTTGAAAAAGTTGCTGATAGATTGGGCTCAGAGGCTTTGTTGGTTTTGGCGCAGCCTGAGGCTGTTCGTAATAGTGATGTTGGGCATAGCTATAGGCAGGAGAGTTTCCTATATTATCTGACTGGTCTAGACGAGGCGAATTCTGCCTTGTTAGTAGTGCCTAGAGAAAAAGATGGCGTACGTTTTATTGCCTTTGTTGCTCCTTCTGATCCGGTAAAAGAGCTATGGGAAGGGCGTATGATTGGAGTTGATGGAGCGAAGACGAAGCTTGCTGTTGATGAAGCTTTTCCTATTGCTGAGCTTTGGACTCAGTTGGTTCAATATCTAAAAGGTCATACGGCTATAAATTACTGTTTAGGTCGTAACGCGGATGCGGATAGAAGTTTGGTTGATGCTCTTACAAAGGTCAAAAGAGCTAGGCCTAGGTATTTTGACTATAAGATGCCAATTGTCGATTCTGATAAAATTTCACCAGAAATTTTATCAGAATCGACTCTTGCGAAATTGAGAGAATGAAACATGCTGCCAATATTACCAGATTAGCCTTTGATAAGGTATTCCAGAACTTAAAGCCTGGTATGAATGAGCGAGAGGTTCACGGTATGCTTACTGGCGAATATTTTCGCCTAGGGGCTGAAATGGAGGCCTATGGTTCTATAGTTGCTGGAGGTGACAATGCTTGTATCCTCCATTACGTTAAGAATGATCAAACTCTTAGAGATAATGACTTAATTCTTATTGATTCTGGTGCTCAGTTTGAGTATTACGCCTCTGATGTTACCCGCACATTTCCTGTTGGTAATAAGTTTTCAAATGAACAGAGGGCGTTGTATGAGATCGTATTAAAGGCTAATGAAGAAGCTATAGAGATGGTTAAGCCTGGTGTTACATTGCCAGATATTCACTCTCGCGCGGTGGAAGTATTGGTTGAAGGGCTGTTGCGTTAAACCTACTTCAGGCTTAAAAATGAGATCATAGAAAGCGGAGCTTATAAAAGTTTTACCCTGCATAATACTAGCCATTGGCTAGGTATGGATGTGCATGATGTGGGAGCTTATATGGTCGAGTCTAATGGTGACTGGCAGCCTAAAAGTTGCAGGCAGGTATGGTACTCACTGTTGAACCGGGCTTGTATATTCCTACAAATGATACGTCTGTACCAGAGTCATTTCGAGGAATTGGAATTCGCATTGAAGATGATATTGTTGTGACTGCTGATGGATACCTGAATTTGACTCAGGGAATTAAGAAAGATATTGCTAGTTTGGAGAATAGAAATAGCTATTAAGGGGAGCAAAACCTATTATACTGCGTTACGCCTAAAAACATTCGTCGCTGTACTAATGGGTATTATCTCCTCGTTTTTTTAGGCAAGCTTTGTCTGATAGGTTTTGCTCCCCTTAATAAGACTCGATGAGTTGTGCCTATATTTTGTATAAAATTTTTAATAAAAATTATTATAAATCAATAAGTTATTTTTTGCTGTTCACTTTTTGCTTGACGATAGCTAGAGGAATGAGGCAAGACGGTTATACCGATTGAATTTTCTCACCGAGATTGAATCTTAGATCCCGGATACGAAGTTTTTTATCCCACAGTGGAGCGAGCTATTCAGCTCGATGTGTTGACGTAAAGCATTGGTAAAAAGTACTCATTTAAACATATCCATTCTTAATGGAAGTCAGGAGCTAAAGTGCCTTCACCTAAGGTAAGTAAGAGTAAAGCTGTTAAAACTGCTGTCAAACCTAAAAGTATATCGAAAGTATCAGTTGGTAAAGCTGGTCGGGATTCTACGACTAAGAAAGTGTCGAAGAAAAAGAAAAAAACAGCTACGATTGGAGAGAAAAGTGCTCCTAGGAAGATCAGAGTAAATTCTTCGAAAGAGGGTGAGCTAGACACAAGTGCAAACGTAGATCAGAACATGGAAAGCCATGAAGATATAAGTATTAACTCGAAGGTACAAAAGGTTGGAAAGTTATCTGTTATGGATGAGCAGAAAGACGACCAAATGATACCAGCAGTAGAAGGAGATGTTCTTTCTGAAGAGGATTTATCTGCAGATGCTCAAAAAGTTGAAAAGTCGCAAATTACACTCAAGCTATCTAATACTCTAATTAACAGACTTAAAATTACTGCTGAGAATGAAGGAGTTTCACTCGAGGATTATATCAATGAGCTCATTTGTGAAGGAGTTGTGCTACGCGCTTGGCAAAGTTTTGAGCGTAAGTCAAACTTAAGGTCGGGGGGAACGCAAGGTTCATTGCGAGATTATAAGGGAAATGGCAATCATAATAATCAGAAATACCATAATAACAATGTGAGAGGTGCGCATAAGTTTAATGGTAATGGCAACCGTATTCGCAATAATAATAATGGTAATTCTATGAGGCGTGGATCTGGGTATAATGTGATGGACGATAATGCCTCGTTTTTGGAATACGTGCGAAGCCAGGAAAAGCGTCAGAGATAGCTTTAATTAAGTCGCTTTCGTTAAGTAGACCTTCGTTTCTTAGTCTTGAAATTAGAAAGAGCCAGGTATAACAAAATTATGTACTATACCCGGCTCAAGTTATTTTTTTATAATTAGCTCTTTAAGTTAGTGCCAGATCACCTCCGTGCTACACATTGAATGGGTTAACTTACAACTGTCATCTTGATTCATTGCAGCATCACCTCCTTTCATGAGCCTTTAGCTCTCAGGGGCGCAAAAGCCCCTTTCTCTACTATTATAGCAATTCCTTGCTATAATTCCAATTCAGTCAAATGGGCAGATTATTGAGGTATTTTTTTTAACATACTAATTTATATGAATAAATTGCTTTATTTTATTTAATTTTAAATATTTGCATTGCCTTTATTTTTGAGGATTTTTGCTTAAGAGATGATCTTGAAGCTTCGAGTGTAAATGTATAACCCGGATCCGAATTTCTAGCCGGTTGCGTCGTTGCTTCGTCGTCAGGAAATCCTCATGTACCAACGCGTACACTGCGGTTTCCCACATCCTTGCGCCTAGCACTCGATCGGACTTCGAATCCGTTGAAAATACTACAGTTTTTCAAAAAATTTCAGATCCCGGGTATAAATAGACCGCTGGATTTTTGCATAGATACATCATGTAATTCGAATTTCTAAGGACTTTGCACTACGCAGCTGCTGAGGATAAATTCAGGTGATGTTTCTTGCTCTCTAAAAAAAGTAAAAATCCCTGTTATTAGTGAATTTTTAGGAGTTAATTCACTGGTTTTTGTTTTTAAAGTCCCTTTTATTAATTGTTTATTTAAGTTAATTCCTATGATTTCAAAGTCATCAAAGTAGAACCAAATTTTTCCTATAGGGTAGTGTGCTTTAAATACAGCTTCTTTGAATGAAAATACAATTGAAAGCAGAGTTGAAAAATCTTCTTTAGAGTCTAAAGCTATGTTTTTTAATAGGTTTATTTCAGTTGCTGAGCAAATTTTTTTTGCTAATTCGGATTTGGCACCATTTTTATATTCTATGTCGATTCCAATGGACTTATATTTATTTTTATCTGTAAAAGCGAAGGCGATAACTTCTTCCTTATGGCTTAGGGAGGCTAAGATTCCTTGGGGCCAGGAAATAATTCCAGAGTTATTAGCGATCAATGGCTCGGCGCTATTTAAAAATTGGCGCATCAGCCATCGACTTCTTCTATATTCTATTTTTCTTTTAGTACTGCCAAAGGAATTTATCTTTTCAATTTCTAAGGCGTGTAGCGCTTTATCAATCTTCTCTTGTTGGAGTGGAGTGCTTGCATATAGAAGGTTTACAGATAATGATGGGAGGTTAATCTGCTGAATGCCATTCATTTATTGTACCCTCTTGGGTTATTTGGGGCTCTGAAGGTTTATACTCTCTATGGGCTTTTTAGAAAGTTTTTTTGATAAAATTTAAGCTCTTCAATGGACTCTTTTATATCATCTAAGGCGCGGTGCGAGTCTTTCTTCTCAAAGCTTAAGTTTGTCTTTGGATACCACCTATTTATCATCTCTTTAAAGGAGGATACATCTATCATGCGATAGTGGAGGTATGTATCTATTTTTTTCATTTGGCAAGATAGAAAACGCCGGTCTTGCCAAATACTGTTTCCTGCTAAAGGACAGGTATTTGCTGGGGCAAATTTTTTAATAAATGCAAGGGTTTCTTCTTCAGCTTCCGCCATGGTTATTTCTGATGCTAAGACTTTTTGCCAAAGACCGGATTTTGTGTGCTGGGATTTATTCCAATTATCCATTTGTTCAAATCGAGATTCTGGCTGGTTTATAATGAGCTCTGGCCCTTGTGCTACAATGTCCAGTTGAGAGTTAGTGATGATAGTAGCTATTTCTATAATCTCATCAACATTTGGATTTAGTCCGGTCATTTCTAAGTCTATCCAGACGATATTGCCTTCATTTTGAGAGCTTTGTGTCATTGTCATTCCTCAGTTTTTTCCTGTTCGCAGCTCCAATTGAAATAAAATGATTGTATCTTACGTGAACCCCATTCGAAAGCATATTCTAAACCTAGGTCTTCGATAAGCAAGTTAGATAGCCGATCATATTTAATTTGTCTTAGGACATTGTTTTCAGAAAACGCCGAAGTGTAATAGGACCGCCAGAGTCCTACTTCATTTCCACTTGGGGTAATCGCATATTTTTTTAAATACTGGTCTAGTTCTTCACTTTTGGTTGTTTCTTTTCTTTTGATAGATATATTGCCTGAAAAATAACCTTGACGGTCCGGATAATATTCGTTGTTCAAGATCGTAACGTTATTGTTTTCGATTTTCCACTCTTCTATACGGGGAGGGAGATATAGAAGGAAGTTCTTATAAGTATTACTGACGAGAATGCGTGCTTGAGATGCATAAGGGTTGGCATCTGGTACAGAAAGCCAGTACTCCACTTTGCTATTGCATATTTGCCCTATTGGGAAGCTGGTTTCTACCAGCCAGTTAGTTATTTGGTCTTTTACATTTTTTTTAAATTCTTTCTTATCATAAATGCTAGTTTGGTTTCCTACTCTGATTTTATATGACGACTCAGACTCACAAGTTTCGACAATAGGGTCGTTACTGTTTTCAGGAAAAATTTGGCATATTGAATGGGCAAAAACAGCCTTATTGAAGCTGAATATTACTAATGCAAAAGCAATTATAGTATGCAGGATCGATTCGATCATAGCTATTAATTCCTATTGTGGTTAACCAATATTTGAGAGATCGGCAAAATTTGTTTTCACTTTATTTTGCTTTGTTTATAGATTGTGTTAAAAATCCTCATATTATTTTTAAATTCTCTTTAGTTTTGGTCTTTGCGATACTTGTCGATTTAGGGCGTCTTATGAGAACTTGTGACTACTTCGAATGCAGTTTATGGACGTTAGATTGAGGTGTGACTTTTTTATGAACAAATCAGGAATGAAGCGATTTTGAAGAAGTAATGGATGCCATTCTGGCTCACAATTATTTTCGGAATAAAGTAAAATGGAGCTTTGTGCTTTAGAAGTAGTTAGGTATCATTAGCCTATATGCATTTTCATCTTTGTCTCATTTGTTGTTCCTTATACTATGTAGCGGTGAGATGGCTTGGTTTACTTTTTTTGGAGTTAATATGACTTTTAGATTTTTAAGTAGGATAAATAAGGCAAAAAAATATAGCGTTAGGATAGTCGGACTGGCCTATACGTTAACTCTAGGTGCGGTGCCGGTGCTGGCGGCGGGTGAAAATTCGCCTGCATTTAAGGTTAATGGGAAGGTTACAACGGTTGGTGAATTGTCAAAGGAAGATCAAGCTGCATTTTATGATATCGAAAAGAAAAAATATGAGCTGATAGTTAGCAAGGCTGAAAGCGCGTATTTAGCAGATTTTTGGAATAAGATGGCTAAATCTAAAGGGAAGTCAGTACAAGAAGTTCGTCAAGAATATTTTGACAAAAATGCAAAGGT
>JAWKNZ010000028.1:0-18256 GCA_041391425.1 Bdellovibrionota bacterium | reverse complement strand
GTCCAAAAAAATGTAAAGTAACGTCGTCATAGGATGGCATCCTACAGCAATTTCTCAATTTTTCAAGTCTGTCTAACCTCTTGATTTTCTTGTAAGTATAACAACTCGCTAGCGTCAGCCTAAATATTTTTGAACATAAACAAGAATAAGATTGAGGCCAATGGCTTACCATGCAAGTTTTTCAACACTTTACTCGATTTCAATAATTCTAAATGGAAAATTTGCTTCTTAATCTATCTTTAGAGTTTCATCAGCATCCTTCTCCAGCTTCCTTAATTGCTCTATCTGAGGATATTTCTCTGCAATTTTTTTTACCTTTAACAAGTGTTCTTTTGCTTCCAATTTGTTTCCCGTTTCTCTTAGGCTCCATGCCAAATAAAGGTGGGAAGTAGCTTCAGCTACGGGATCTCCTTGTTTAACTTTCAAGGCTTTTTTCAGGGCTGGGACAGCATTCTTATAATCTTTTGAATTAAATATCTGCCAGGCCTTCATATGCCGAAACGCATTCGCAGCTGGCGTTTTTGGGTATTTTCTAAGTAGCTTATCCGCAGCCTTGGCTGCTTCTTCTCGTTTTCCAATAATATTGTAGGCGACATATCTTATATTTAGAATCATTGACACCTGCAAAGGTGATTTGAATTTTTTTTCCATCTGAAAAGTCTTGTTGATGACCTTTTTGCCCAACTTGGAATCGCCGTTCTGGGAAAGTTTTGACATCATTTCATTAAGCTCAACAATATTGCGCTCAAAAGCTTGACTGCTTGCTTTGGAGAACGTTAAGGTCGGAAAAGCTAAGAAAAAAATAAAAATAAACTTGTATAAATTAAGTTTCATAGTCGATTCTCCGAATTTCTTTTATGCCGATTAGATTTCAAATCTAGTCTATATATTACACATAATTCTAATCATTTTCTACCAAAGAAAATAATCACATATACCGAGCATTATTTTTGTTTATTATTTCAGAGATCTCGAAAATACCCCATTCGAAGATAGGCAAGCTGATTCAACTGCTGATACATCATTACTATAGTAGGCGAATATTGTGACTGAAACACCTTCTTCGATAATTTTGCAACTCGCTACTACCTGACTGTTAGAGCTTGAACAATGACCTGATGCCCAACGACCGTTCGACCTCTCTGGTGATTCACAAGAGTTTTGAGCTGACAAGATTTTATCCTGAGATTTATCGATAAAATTATACTCTGTGCATACTTGAGATGATCCGTTTATAAACGACAGACATGCATAAGCTACTGACGAATTATTTTCACTAGTATTCGGAGTTCCGGAGCTACATGCATATATGATGAAGGCACAAATTAATAATTTATTTCTATAGAACATTTTGGAGATATCTTGGTACATAAATGTCCTTAATGTTTAAAGTTATTGGATATTTCATTATTACACAGACTAATAGAGCGATCAATATTACCAAATTTCCCATTCTATTTCATCTCTTAGGCCAGAACGTAAGCCTGCTGTTTCGAGTAATTTTAGATAAAAAATTTGCTTCAATCCAAGTAACACCAAACTGTCTTCAATTCGGAATTGTAACCAAGATAAAAACACTAGGATTATCGCCAGATTTTCACATCTGGCTTCTGTCTTTTGGTCCACGCAATATTGCTGTGTTATTCCGAGAAATTTCGAATAAAAAGCAGTCTCTTATGAAGTTTAAAGATGAGAAAGAGCTTGTGGTCGACCAATAGAAGCTTTCAGTTGAATTATTTAAGGTGTAAACATATGAAAAAATTTTTATTTGGAACAATTCTTCTTGTAAGTTGTGCAACGATTAACGAACAAGATTCTTCAAAACTTGGAAAACTATATAATATTAATACAGCTTCGTCTTTGCGGCAGTATAGTAATTGCTTAGTAAATAAGTTTAAGAAGAATAAAAAGGTAACCCCTGATTTTTGTAACTCCTGTATGCACTTCTTGATTCAAATGAGTTATAGCGAAGAGGTTTTGACTGAAACTAGGCAATATCAAAAATTGCTATGAGGAAACCCTAAAAATAGAAAGCGAGGCCGCCGGAAGGCTAACTATAAAATTTACTATAGGTGCCAACGGATATGTGATAGCATCAAAAACGATTAAGAATACATTTGGAAATATATCTCCAAGCAAATGTATTAATTATGAAATGGGCATTCCCAAAGCCCCGAAGTAAAAAGATAGTTATCAACTATCCTTTTATTTTTGATCCAATTTAAGTTAAAATATGTAGCCAAATCCCATCTTTCCGGATGAAACAATATCCATTTTAAATAGCGAATTTGATATTATTTCCGATGGGACTAAACCAAATACAGAAAATTCGAGAAAAAATCTGTCAGATACAAATGCACGATGCCCGATTTCATACTTAAATACTACTGGAACTTTAAATTTCGATGAAAAATTATCTTCATAGTAGTTTAATCCAACTCCTGCTCCCAATCCCAAAAAGGTAGCACCTAACAGCCAATGAACGGAAATTTCTGCAATAGAAACTGGCGCAATAAGATAATACTTCAATCGATAAATATAAGTTATGTCATCCTTCAATATTTCTTGTGAAAAATCATAAAAAACACCTTCTATAGAGACGAAAGTTCGAAACACAATATCCCAGTATCCAAATCCGTAAGGGTGTACTATATGCATCAACGAAATAGCACTTAACAAAGGTGGTAAATTGCCATGCTTTTTTTCATTAATAATTTCTGCACCTTCAGCATCATTCGAAATGGTTGACGAAAGAAAATTCACAAAGACACTATTCGGTAATAACTTGAATGAAGTTAAAATCAGCTTATTTTTCTTTGCTTCCCGAAATGGATTCTTCTTCTTTAGTTTTAAAGAAATTCTGGGAAATACTCTATCCTTACTTTTAACAGATGGGTTTAAATAATAAAGAAACGGCTTAATGTTGAGCCTTTCATCGTTAATGCGAAACTTAATGTTTACGAAATGAGTAGCACCTGTTTTCTCTTTTACAAGCCTCCCTTGGCGCCTCGACAGCTTAGATTTTGAAAAGGATTTCAAGTAAGAAACTTGCACTAAATCTAGAATTTCTTTGCCTTCTTTATAATCGACAAAAGAATCACACCTTTTCAATTGTTTCTTTGCCTTCTTCATGAAGATTCTTGCTACAAAATCTGAGGCTTCGCTACTATAATGATACGGGGGTATTACTAAAATTTTAACGCATTTGTGTTTCTCTACTTTTTCGATCGATGCGCAACTGAATAGATTGATTAGCGCAATAAACAAGCAAAATATACAAAGTAAGTTAACAAAGTATTTTGCCATCTCTCTTTTTACATACCTCAGCATGAAAGTGTATCCGTTAAATTAACCGAAACTATGCAGGCCCTTCGCCAATTTTTTAGGCAATAATTCAATATTTCTTTGAATTTTCCTTCCTGGCTATGTATTAACGATTAGTGACAACGAATGTTCAATTTGTAAATTCTATGAGTTACAATTCTTGCATTCGACTGTCTGCGAATTAAATGCCGGCCTCTGGCCCTGAAGCAAATGGTCAAGCCGAATTCTAGCTCGCCACGCCTCAGTAATCTACAAAAAAGCTTAAATTACAGCAATGAAAGGATATGTTAGTTGTCCGTTGCCCCATTAGAAGTTAAATCAAACTTAGGTGAAGTAGTGTGTGGGCTACTTGATTGCTAGGTAACTCATAGTGTCCAAAAATTCGAATTACTTGGGATTCCAGGACTATCTCCTGGCGTTTTAAACTAGCGATTTTACGATTTTCTGCTACCCATAGCGCTATGAAGAACAATTGCTTATTAATCGTTAGAGTATAATGACGAGAAATAGTGTTGTAATCTAACTACAATCGAATTGTTGGACGCTACACCGTGAAAAAGATCGCCATCATTAATTAAGTCTAAATAGGTAAAAACCCACATGAAGTAGTCAGGTAGGTGCGAGTCAAACTCCTTACATATGTAATCCTACAAGGCTACACTATGAAAGATAATGATTGAAAACTAGTCAATTTTGTTATAGTTTGCATCTAGCTGCACGTAATTTATTACTAGGATTATAGATATCCACCCATTCTCTAATGATATCTCTCTTCCATAAAGGTAAGAAAATGAAGATTTTAATAGCCTTGTTTGCCATGAATTTAGTCTTATCTTGTGGCTCTATGAATGAAGATATACTTGGCAATCATAGAGGCGAAAAAAGCAACACTCCTGGAAACAATGAGAAAAATTCGAGTAGCGATAAAGGCCATTCAAAGTCAAATGACAAAAATTCTGAAAAAAACAGTATCCTTTTACCTGAGAAGGAAATTGGATTTTGGATAGATCAAGATGGCCGTCCGCGGTTTGGCATTAAGTATAGCCAAGACTATGATGGCGTGTTCACAATCGGCTTTTCAATTTTCGGACCTGAGATCGTTTCTGATAAACTTATTGACAAAATGTCGATGAGGCTAATGCTAGAAGATTCAGATTTTGCAACCGAATGGAAAGAAGTTATTGAGTCTAAAACTCAACTTATCGGAACCTATGCTGCTGTGCTAGGGGCAAATGGGCAAGAAGCATTGTCTATTATTGATACCTTAGAAAAGTTGAAAGTCCAAATTCGGGCTAACGTTGAAGGAAAATCGTATATCCGCTGGATTAGAGTTGGGCAATACTGTACAACTCACCCAAACAACTTCGTAGATATTTCCACAGCAAAAGTTGGTTGTAACTAATCTACTTAGCTCTCATGTCCAAAAACCTGAATCTATTGAGATTTCAGGACTATTTCTAGGCATTATAGACTGTCAATTTTAAGATTTTCTGCTACGCTTTGCACTATAAAGAGCGAGTATCGCTTAGTGTCCAAAAATTCGAATTACTTGAGATTCCAGGATTATTTCAGAGAGTTATAATCTGGAAATTTTAAGATTATCTGCTATCCGTAATGCCATGAAAAATGATTATCCATTAATCGTTAGCATATAATGCCGAGAAATAGTGTAGTAGCCTCAGTACATTCTTGTTATTAAACGCAACAGGGGTCTAAATCTTATTAACTCAACTTCCGTAACCTATAGGGGGGGGCAGGAATCAATGCATTGCATCTCTGATAATTGCAATCTCTGATAATTGCAGATAACCGAAATGTGGGTGTAACTTCTTTTAAACAAAGCCTAAAACACACTGATTTTACTTTCCGCAGGAATGACCGAACTGTGGGTTCACTGTAAATTTATCAGCTGTTTGTATATCTAATCCAGACTAGAAGGTTCATGTGAATATAATGACTTTTGAAAATGTAAGGCAAATCATTCAAAATCGAGAGTCCAACTTGATTTTCGGCAATGGATTTTCAAAGAAACTTTCAGAAGTAGCACTATCTTACACCAATTTGATGCACTTTGCGAAATCTGAAATTGACAAAAATAGTATATTGAAATTGTTCTTCGAAAGACTTGGAAGCTCAGATTTCGAACTGATTCATGAATACCTAACAGCGTGCGCAAAGACACAGCAAGTGTTTTATCAGCCAGGTGAATTCAATAATTTTGACTTTTCAAATGCCAAAAGAGCTTTGAACCACATCTTCTGCGAAGCAATCAAGAGTGCACATCCGGGAAAGGGTGATACAGAAATTTTCAGCGACATTGATTGGCAACGTGTTGCAGATTACTTCCAATGCTTCAATAATATCTTTACCACCAATTATGATTTATTCAGCTATTGGGCATTAGTTGAACTAACCCACAAAAAACTCTATAAATATTTTGATGGATTCAGCTATTGGATGATGAAAAATAAGGAAAAATTAGCATGGGGATATTATCAAAATGAGCAGAATTTTCATTTTCTTCATGGGGCATTAATGCTTATACCCGAACCTGGAGGACGTCTTTACAAGTTGAAATCTCAATATAGATGTGGAGGTGACTCACTGTTGAACCTTATTCAACAGTCTATTAATCAAAACAAATGGCCCCTATTCATTAGCGACGGCGATGGCTCAAATAAGCTCAGTAGAATTCGCAATTACGAATACTTGAATCATTGCTATGAAAAGTTGGAGAATGCAGGCGGAAGTCTAACCACATTAGGTATTTCTTTCGACAGAGACGACCATCTAGTAAGTGCAATAAACAAAAGTAAAATTGATACGATTTTCATTGGAGTATTTAATGGCGATAAAACTTATCTAAATAAAATGACAAGTCTATTCGACAAAAAACATTGCTTTGCATATTGCACCGAATCTGTGGACTTCAAGAACCTAATAATGCCCAATAAATGCAAATTAAATCAATTTTAGTGGTCTTATTGCTATTTATAACTAAAATAACATATCCGATTGAATTATTGCCCTGTGCTATGCCAAACGGCATCTCATTAAAAATATTACGATTTTTTCTGCGCATAGTGTCCATTAATTCGAATTAATTAAGATTCCAAGACTATTTCCGGGCATTATTAACTGCAAATTTTACGAAATCCTAATACCCGTGACACCATGAAAAGCGATAGCCTATTAATCATTAGCATATATTGACTACTGCTTATAACTTCTTGATACTTTTCTAATAAAGACAAAAGGGAAAGTTTTATTATTATAGCGTGAATTCATTTGTTAATTCTAGCCACTTATCTGTTTACAAATTAAACACCGAATGCTATAAAGTCTTTTTCAATTAATCATGGAGTTTGAATGAGAATTCTTATTAGGTTGGTTTTCCTTTCCTTGGCATTCGCACCAAATTTACTAGCAAACTCTTTCGATTTAAGCAATTGCAAAATCAAAGGAGATTGGTCAAAGGAAAATGACAAAACATATACCATAGTAATTCCTTTCTCCGAAGATCTTTTTAAAGAAAGAGGCTCTTTAAATGCTAATTTTGCAGATATTGAAAAACAGGAAAGACTTTTTGAGCAATATAATATTGGATCTCCTTATAAACGATTGGACATTTCAAAAAATCTTTGGCTTAAAAAATGGAACCAAACAAATGATAGAAAATACCTATCTTATGTTGAAGTGATCCAATCAATTCAAGATAAGGACATTGGTTTAATAAGAAAAATTTCATGTCTCGAATGGGCACTATTCTCTCATATGACTTATGATAGAGAATTCAATTTCCAAGTACCCGTCTATTTAGAGTCCTCGTGGTCCGTATGGAAAAAGGATGAAACTTTAAAAATTGTTTATGAATATGGATTAAAAACTCAAGTAACACCTGATTTAAGCATTATAAATAAATTATTTCAAAATGGTTTTAGTCTTATAGTAGATATTCATAACCACCCTGCTTTATATGAACATCCTCGTTTTCTTTCTAAAAGATTTAGGACCAAGCTTATGGCCAAGTTTTTCAGATATTAAATATTGGTCTTCTAAAGAAAAATTTGGATTAAATTACAGTGTAATTTCTGATGGATTATTTTCGCTAGTTATAAAAAAAGAAAGTTTTTCTAGATTCCACAAAATTTTATTTTGTGAAATAAATATCCAGATTCTTATAGTTGTAGATAAAGTTTGAATTGAGAATAAAGTGAATTGTCACTAAAGAGATGTCCGGCTTCGTCCACCAAAGAATTGACTAGTGAGAAATTTTTCAAAGTTCAAAAATCTACGGTTTAGTGGTGTCCCGCATAATGTCCAAAAACCTGAATCTATTGAGATTTCAGGACTATTTCTAGACATTATAGACTGGCAATTTTAAAAATTTCTGCTACTTTTAGCGTTATGAAAAGCGCGTTTCGTTCAGAAGCTTAATAACAGTGGGATTAATTAAAATTTTTAGTCTAATAGACAGATATTTATTCCTCTGCTAGCTGAAAAACAAAACTAGTCGAATAAAAAAAACACCTTCTTGTTACTTTGTATGCGATCTATAAAACCGTATTGCTAGCTAACTTTTCTTAATAGATTATTAGCTTTTTGGAAGGGTGTCACTAGCGAATTCCTATCTAAGCAGCAATTGGCATCTTATAAAGTCCACTACACCAATTTCTCCACCCATAATTCTTAAAACTCGCTTGAACTACATTCAGCTCGCCGCCCCATTGATTAGGGAATTGTCCACACAAACTTCTATGAACGCGGCCGTTATTATAAAATTCTTTGTATTGATCGAGTTTTCTTTTCAAGTCGACGTCGTTCCAGAAAACCGTGTTATTTAGGAATTCACGCCTTATGGAACCGATGAGCCTTTCTATGAATGGGTGTGAAGTCGGAACGTGTGGAACAGATCGAATTTGCTCGAGTCCATCGAAGAATTTAAGAATGCGCATGTTTGCTTGAAACTGACCAAACCGGTACACCGGGTCATTGTCTCTGCTTATATATTTGGAATGTTATTATCTGATATAATTTCATTGAACATTCTGCAAAGTGCAGCGCCATCTACTGCTCCTAGGTTCACCGCAAATCCAATGATTCTCCTGGTGTATTGATCCATAATGACTAAAACCCAGTGTGTCTTTAAAGTACTGGACTCGCAAACAAATAAATCCATACTCCAGAGGCTGTCTTTCATCATCCCAATAAATGTTAACCATGAAGGACCGCTGACACCGCCTTTTGGCCTGTAGTGTTTTATGAGGACCCTTCTAACAACTTCAGGCTCTATGTCGGATCCGAACGAATTATTTACAATGTCAGCAATCCGAGGGCACCCAAAGCTAGGGTTATTGCCTTTGATTTCAAGAATAAGTTTGATCAATTCATCTCCAGGACCTTTTGGGTCCAGGTTTTTTCTTGTTTTAGCCGAATACAAAAGTGAATATTTTCGTTTGACGAGCGCCTGATGATATTTAAGTATTGTAGCGGGCTTTAGAATTACTGCTATTTTGTAGAGCTGATCTTTGCATAGGAAGAAGGAAAATAGTCCCATTACAAACCGGTCCATCGGTTTAAGGTCAGGTGCTCTTTTTCTTGATTTCATAGCGATTCGCGCCTGATGCTTTAGCAACCTGCTGCGCAACTACCTGGGCAAACCACCCGGTCCAATAAGCTGAGCGAATGTAACCAAAATGTCCAAAAAAATGTAAAGTAACGTCGTCATAGGATGGCATCCTACAGCAATTTTTCAGCGGGAACCGCTGATTTTCTAGTAAGTATAACAACTCGCTAGCAACAACACGGCAGGCAAGCATTTTCAAGATTTATGATGCTGAAGTTTTTAGATGCTTTATCGGCCTTATCGAATGACTTTATTTTCAAGGGTGGCAATCTTCTTCGGCACTATATCAGAACACCAAGGCAAACAATTGACCTGGATAGACCTTCTGAATTCACTAGTTTTCCTCTTCATTTGGCAAGAAAAGAAGTATACACATCTATATTAATCATTATTCCGAAAACACATCCTTGTTCCTTCTTACCCAATCTACAATGTCATGAAAACACCGATTGAAATCTGGTTGTGCTTTCATTAGACTGGTCGCGCTCTTTCACCCACGCTGTAGTACATCCGTTTCCAAAACTCTAATAGTCTCGTATAAGTCTTGCGGTAAATCATCGCCTCTATGAGAAAAAGTTGCAATCAATGCCTTTCTAAGTGTATGAGGCTCGCATTTGGGGCAATAAAATGCCAAATCGAAAATATCTTTGGACCTAGAATTGGATGCTCCTCGTGCGATCAAACAGTGAATTTTCTCTGCAACGATCGTCTCTATGGGGTAAACTTGCCATGCTGCCACTCCTCCTTCGACTTTGCATTCAAGAAAACTTTTAACTGGTCCTGGTGTTACGGGATCACCGACACCAATATCAACTTTTAATATTTGTGATCTCCTCGTATCATCTGGTTTTTTGCCAATCCCAGCGCGATACTGTAGGCATGTTCCTCCATAATTGCCTTGGGTTGTAAGGTCAATCTCCTTTTCCAATTGAAACCATACTAAGTCATCCATTGGTTCTTTCATTGATAGTTTTGCCAATTCTATTACTTCTTCTTCATCCCTTTTATGAGCAATAACATCAAGATCAACCGTATATCGAGGAGACTGGTAGCATCTAATCCCTACATATCCACCTTTAAAAACAATATGAGTGGCAAGAATCGAATTTGATGTTAATCTACATACCATTCGTTCTATTAGAAAATCAGTAACTACAGAGGCAATTGGCTTTCCTTCCAGCTTAGCTATATTTTTTAGACGATCCCTCAATGACTGCACTTGACTATTCTTATTCAACGGTAATAGCCTCCCAATTCCTAAGAATATCTTTCTCCCACCCAATTTTCTTTGCAAGTTGTAGTATGTCTCTTGCAGTTATCACTTTCTCTCTAAGAGCAGTACGAGCAGCGCGGATTGCCATTTCTAAACCTCCTAACTTAGTCTGAAAATGGAAGGCATCTACAATTGCCCTTTCTGGAGAAGCTATTCTGTACCACTTATGCTGCTCAACTCCCTCCTGCAGATCAGCTTTTGTGCGTATCAACCTATACTTCGAATTATGGTTTGTAACGTTGGTTGGAACGATCACCCAAATTTGATGAGGAGGTTGATCAATAAGGTTGTTTTTGTAAAGTGCAGTAGCACCTCCTATGTATGCATCACTACCAAATAACAGGCAAGGAGGTGCAAATTCTTGCTCATCTAGTGTTAACTCAAGTCCTGCATGGTGGTAGGCATCAGAGCCAATTTTAATAATATCTTTTTTTCTACCAACCAAGATAAAGTTCTCTGTGGGACACCAAGCCGCCTAGCATCAGAAAGGCGAAAAATCCCAATTTTGTCTAGTTTATCTAGGTAGATATCCTGTTTACGCTTCTTCATTTATCACTTTTATAGAAATATGCTATATGTAGAATATGCTTTATATACCATATTACCACAATAATGATAAATATAGCAATGACTCAGGTTGTCACTAGCGAAATCCTATCTAAACAGCAATTGGCATCTTATAAAGTCCACTACACCAATTTTTCCACCCATAATTCTTAAAACTCGCTTGAACTACATTCTGAGCTGGCCCCATTTTACCGGACATTCTAAATAATGTGAGTTAACATGATTATTTGGAAAGGTACATTCCAATACAATCTGGACTTTTTTGATTTGTGTTAACGAATTCTACTGATACGGTTTAGGTGTAGAGTTTAAAGTAAAAGTTTGATGTCAATTTATGTCGCACAAAGAGGCATTGGAATTCTGCTACGACAAGCATTTGTTACAATTGAGGGATTGATGAAAACTGATACGATTCTTAATTGCTGCTCTTGATTTTTCCTTGAGTTCTGCAGCTATTTCTTCACTCCACATAGTCCGCGGTACATTTCTTCTGGCGTAGCTCCTTTAAATGCTGAATGTGGCATTTTAGAATTTTGCTCAGAATAGTAAAAATCAGTGAGCTGTCTGACAGTATTGATATTTTGCAGAGGAACATTATAGAGGCAGTTGTATTTTAGGCTCTAAAATTTGCCTCTATGATAGAATTAGAGAATTTTACATCGATTTGAGCATTGGTTAAAGTCAGTTTTCCTAGGTTAACAAGCTTAGATACAAATTGATTGAAATTTTCACTACCGCCATCCACAAAGACCTCAGGCAGTATCTTTGGGTTTGAGTTGCTTGCCCTTTTCCAAAGCCTCAAGAAGAAGATCTTTTGTTTGGCATCCAGTTTTGTGCTCACTTACTTTCCAAGCAATGGTGTATCGTGAATAATTGTCGACGACACTTTGTACATATGCTTTGCCACCTTCAAGTAGATTGACCTCGAAGTGACGTCGACATGCCAAATTTCGTTTTGGAGCGTTTGCTCGTACTCCTATTTTAGGTTTTGTTGGATAAACCCTTCTTCTAGGTCGTTTCCACCCATGTCGCTTAACCATTCTGGACCAAGTCGAGGAGAACATATTAGTTGGCCAGAACGTTTAATTTTCTTTGCTAGTGTAGTTAAGGGATAGTGTGCGTAGTCTGCTGAAGTAACAAAATCTTTCATTTTGGTAAGTTCAGCTGCAGTGAGTTTCATTGGATTAAATTTAGGACACGTTTTGTAATCATTTAGATTACATGACAGATCTCTCTTGACCCAACTATGATAACGGCTTGATGATAGAGAAATTGTGGCCAAAGATTTCTTAAGCCCAGTTATGCTTGCTGTTTTCTTTATCATTTTGAGTACCAGTTCTTTGTCTGCGGCGCTCGGTAAACGCTGCCACTTGATGGAAAATCCGAAGATATCATTGATAGACTTGTAAAGCTCAAGGAGAGCAGTCAGTTGCTTACATTCAAGCTGAAGTTTATTGATGTCTTTGATAAGTTCAGTCTTACTGACGTCGAGGTTTTCACAAGTAACAACTTTTCGTGGTTTATTTTTGGTCCATGCAGCAGCAGTCGACACAGGGACACCAAATCCCTTTATGAGTTGATAGGGATCAGTGCTAGCGAATGCTAGCTCTTTTAATCTATGATCGTACAAAGTTTTCATAATTTATAGAGTCGCAAATGAAAGGAAAAAACCTTAGCTTCCATCTGATAATCTTGTTGTTCTGGTAGGTTACGGATAACCGAAGTTAAAAGTCCAGATTGTTTTGGAATGTACCTCTGCGAATAATTATATTATACTCGTTTTATAAAATATCTCTGTCTTCTATTTGCATTGTAACATGTTGTCCGGATTGAGGTGGTGGAGGCGGTGCTATGCTTGTAAGTAGCTAAAAACACTAAGACCAAAGCCTATAGGCACTATAAAGTACTACATTAAGGAATTATTCGTTGCGAACGCAATAACATGACCATCAGGATCTAATACATAGCCGGCATAGTCTCCCCAATCCCTTTCAAGAATGGGACTTAACTCAGTTGCACCAGAATTGATAGCCGTCTCAAAATACTGATCTGGGTTGTGGACTCTAAGATATAATTCTACTCGTGACTGGCCATTTGATTTTACTGGATCGGGTAATTTGGGACCAAGCAATTTTTTGATGTCCTTCTCTGGCATCAAGCCAAGTATATGACTTTCGCTTAGTTGAAATTCGGTCATTCCTGGTACATCCAATTTAGGTTCTACCCCTAAGATTTTAGAGTAGAATTCCTTACTTTTTGACTGGTTTTTTACATAAATAATTGTATGAGCAATCATCAAAACATCCCATTTCCAGACTTATTTACTAAGCCCCTTTTAGAAACACATCTATATAGCTTCTGATTTCTGCCTCCCAAAAATTTTTAAGCTTTTGATCATGTGAGGTAATTGCAGTCATCATTTTTAAAATACAATCTTCAATAATTTGATAGGCCTTTAAGTCTACTACCTCACTAATGGCAATAATATCTAACATCATATTTGGCTTAAATTGTATGTTAATTCTTTTTCTATCAGCATCATTAGCAAAAGAATTCAAAATTTCTGCATCCATAAGTTTATTGAATTTGGATGCAAGCCTCTCGTTAGTATCAATGATATTTAAATATATGGAGGCTAAAGTTCTTATAAAGACCGTAATAGGTACCCCTGGGTAGTCTTCAAGATAGTTGTCAGCACATTTAATTAAGTTATTCGAAAAATGACACTGCACCTGGAATTTATCCCTTTTATTTTTATAAACCTCCTCTAACCAAGTCTTGTAGGATCGTTCAAAATCATTTCCACGAAGGTAGGCTCCACAATCACTACAGACTTTAGCTTTATGCTTAAAAGTTAGGTCTAGAAATTTTTTTTCTACTAATTTTTCTTTAAAATTTTTATGCGAGCATTCCATTATTTATCCTTCTTAACGACTGTAAGAGAAACAGATTTTTTAAATGACTGAACTTCTATTCCTCGTGGATCTTTTTCTTCAAAGAAAAAACCTTTTAAATAAACTTCTATTTCCCTGCCTAAAATCTGTAATTTATCAGTGAATTTGAACACCCACTTAAAACCTGTTTTTCCATATTTACCGCTATCACTTTCACGTTGTGACATGTTTGGAAATAGTTGTCTCGTTTCATCAATACCATTTAGGTACCTAATAAAAATCTCCTTCGATAGGTTGTCTGGACGTTTTTCCCAGTACTCTAATTCGTTAAGACCAGCATATTTTAATTTCTTCAAGAAATTTTCGTTCTTGTCTTCGATAAGGGCTTTGAGCTTTTGATGGTCCATGAATATCCTTCCAATCACAGCGGATGCTGTAATTATTTATTATATACCGCAATTGCTGTAATGCAAGAGTTTTTACAGCAATTGCTGTAAAAACTTTATTAATAACGTGGTTTCATATAGTTGCCTGTTGAATTGGGCAAAGTATTCCGGATTGGGTGGTGGAATCGGTGATGGCTTACTAACTAGCCATTATTCTTAGCCTCGATAGTACAGTGTAGTACTTTTTCTCATTCCTTTATTTGGCAAACTGACAACTATGCACAAAGTCCTACGATCATACTGTGTGTTAGGGTAATTCTCAAATTAAGCTAAAAAATGCCGATAAGTAGTTAAAAAACTCTGTTTTTATCGAGGGGTACTATCGCTGTATGAATCTGAAGTCGAAAATATACTCATTGCTTGGCATATCCCCTCTTTCAGGCGAAGAGTTATCTAGAAAAGCGGCCTTGGCTTCAGAAGAGATAGAAAAGCGACACTCACGCTCACACGATGACGTCGAATTGATCGTTACCGATGAATACAAGAAAGTAATAGAGCTGATAGAACACAAAATTCCAGCAATTTTCGTCACAGGAAGTGCTGGGACTGGAAAATCTCAACTCCTGAGGTTCATCAAATCTGCTAAAAAGGGTCTTAATATTGTGTATCTGGCCCCTACTGGGGTTGCTGCGGTAAACATTGGCGGCCAGACTATCCATTCATTTTTCAAGTTTCCACCCAAACTTATTCTTCCAGAAGACATAGAAAAAGTAAACGATCGTCGTTTGTACAATAGGATGGATTTGCTGGTCATCGACGAGATATCTATGGTCAGAGCAGACATGGTCGATGCGATAGACTATTTTTTAAGGGTGAATAGAGACAATGACCAACCGTTCGGTGGATGTCAATTATTGATGGTTGGAGATCTGTTTCAACTACCGCCAGTTGTACGGAGTGGTGAGGTCAAAAAGTACTTAGAAAGTAAGTATCGGACGCCGTATTTTTTCAGCGCAGAGGCTTTAGCAGATATACCGATAGCACCTGTGGAATTGAAGAAAGTATTTAGGCAAAATGATCCAGAATTCGTGGGTATTCTGGGTAAAATAAGGTGTGGAAGATTTACTCAAGAATGCCTTGATAAGTTAAACACGAGGGTTATCAAGAATTCTAGCGGACAAAACATGGTAACTCTGGCGTCAACAAATCGTCTAGCCGACAAAGTGAATTCAAATGAATTGGAAGCGATAAAATCTAGGAGCTACACCTATACAGGAAAATTAGAAGGAAAAATGACTCAGGACGACAACCTTCCTTCTCCATATCAAATCGACCTTAAGGTTGGCGCACAGGTAATGTTCACAGCAAACAATGGCAATGCCTGGAAGAATGGCACTTTAGGTGTCATCGAAGAGTTAGATAACGACAAAATACTCGTAAAAACTAAAGAAGGTTCTAGCACGGTTGTTTCGGTCGACAGAAATACATGGGAAAAGTATTCATACACATACGACAGCGAGACAAATACAATCAAAGCTCGTGTTGTTGGGAAGTACACACAATTTCCTTTAATGCTCGGCTGGGCTATAACTATACATAAAAGCCAAGGGAAGACCCTCGAAAAGACCAAAATTGATCTTACAGACCGAATTTTTGCCACAGGGCAGCTTTACGTGGCGTTAAGTAGGTGCAAAACACTAGAAGGAATTACACTCACCAAACCGATAAAAGCAAATTACGTAAAATGTGACGAATCGATAGTAAGGTTTTATGATTCACTTTTTGGCTAAGTTAATCAGGCAGTCTTGCAAATATAGGGGTGATGTTTCATAGCATAACCCCAGAGCGTCACCCAAACCCATTTAATAGTATTTCAAGCGGAAATTCGTCACGTCTATACAATACATATTTGTCTTTTCCATAGTTTATCAATGCAATTTAAACTAATTTTGGTAGAGTCGATTGGCAAAAAGTGCTGGGTATGTCAAAAAACCAAAAACAGCAATTTAAGATTTGTCTCGCTGCGGTAAGCATACCGATTACAGATATTTATGAGCGGAATCTCGTCACGATGGCAAAGTATTTATGAAGAATTACCAGTATTTGTCTTCAACTTTTGTATTGAATAGTGTGTATGTGCCTAAGCCGTACCTTCTTAAACCACATCGTGTTGCTAGGTTTGATCGAATTCTATTTTTCTTGAAGCTGCTTGATTAACAGCCATCCTCTCAGTTTTTCTTTGGTCCAAGCTCCGGATATTATTTCCAGTGGGGTAGCTCCACCTAAAACCGCTAAGGGAATTCGATCATTGGCTTCATTTGTAAATTTAGTTTCTGCTTCCACTTTATCGGTCTTGTTAACTCTTGTAGGTATAGATGTGCATTCTTCAGTCTGTGGAATAGAGATTCGACCATGGAGTTTGAAAAGTCTATTTCGAGTTGTGCAATGGACTTTGAAATGACTCCCTGAGAAACTAAATCCTCAACATGTCTATTGTTGTTTTCTGCCCCTCCATCAACTATGACGTGTGCTGGTTTCAGCAAACCAAAAGAGTGTGCCTTTTCAATTGCAGATAGGAGTAACTCTTTAGTCGAGACACCAGAATAGCTTTGGCTTACTTTCCAGGCTAAACAGTATCTTGAAAAGTTATCTTTTATAGCTTGTATGTAACACCTGCTCCCGTCTAGAAGCTTGATAACCGACAGATCTAGGTGCCATATTTCTCCGGGCGAAGAAGCTCTGATTCCAATACGTCTTCTGGGTGGGTACTTTCTTTGTCCTGGGCGTCTAAGCTCGAACTTCTTGATGATCTTATGCCAGGTTGATGCGGTAGCATGTACTATACGAAGTTACTGTTTTGCATATCAAGCCAGTGAGCTGATACTAAAATGGCGATATTTTTGGTCTGTAACAATGTCGCGAATAGATCTTGCTTCAGAAGTAAAAGTTTAGTTGGTGATAGCCTCCTACAGGTGTTTTTGTCGTTTAAGGTACATTGCTTTATCCTAACTATCCAAGCAGCAAATCGTGCTCTGCTGAGTTTTACAATATCGAGGCATGCTTCTAACCCAATAACTCGTGCAGTGTCTTTTATTGTATTAATGAGAGCCTCTTTTGTATGCCCTGAGGGAACTCTCATATACTGTATTTGAAATCCTAGAATAGAAACTGTTTTAGTAATCAACTTTGCTTGAGCTTCTGCATGCTTTAGCTGCAATTCGAGTTCAAGAATTCGCAAAGTTAATTTTTCTTGGGGTAGGTTGAACTCATCTATAGTGACAACTTCCGCTTCTCCCTTTCTCATCCAATCTCTAACGGTTGAAGGAGGGATACTGAGGTGACTGAACAGATTTGGAATTCCTGATCTAACTATAGCGTTTCTGATTCTGTGATCGTACCTTCTACCCATGGGGTGCTCCGTTTATTCCTCTTATCGGAACCTTGAGTAGTGACGATTACTCGTCATAATTACAATAAGTTAGGGTTGAATAACGCAATCCAGAAATAAAAACTAGAAAATCTAATAGTTTGTTTTACAAAATACCATTTTCGAGCCAGTGTTTGGCATAACAAACATCTAGTAGAGCATGCCCATTCATCGGATTTTAACTTATAAATTAAATAGTTGCACATTTGTGCTATTTTTTTAGTTAAATTGTGTCATGTGAGTTGACTTAACAACAATGATTGCTATTATCCGACACGTTCAAGATGGAGAAGTGATGAAAACAGAAATTTCAGTATTTCAATTTGAGCGATTTCGCGATTTTTTAGAATCAGTTTTAGCATCTTCAATTGCTAATCAAAGAACCACACTTTCCAAGTTAACAACAATGCTTGGGTATAGTTCACAAAGAAGCCTTGGGATGGTTCTAAATGGACAGCGTTTTCCTAGCTTACGAATGATTGAGCGTATTAGTGAACAATTTAAATTAAACCCGCAAGAAGACAAATACCTCAAGTTAATCGTAGAGGCTGAAAAGGCAAAGTCCAAAAATAGTGTGTTTAGCCCAAAAGAGATTGAGTCTATTTATAAATCAATGGATGAGATGAGATTTAAGAACTGCGAGCAAGGATACTCTATTGATATCGATCAATTCCGTCATATATCAGTGTGGTTTCATTTGGTGATCAAGCAATTAGTTAGCACTCCTAAATTTCAAGAAGACTATGACATGCTATCAAG
>JAWKNZ010000027.1:0-24867 GCA_041391425.1 Bdellovibrionota bacterium | reverse complement strand
GAAAAGTGGTGAAGAATTTCTACCCCCTCTGACACGCATCCTCCACCACTCCGCAGAATCCACTTGCAAGTTAACCATTTGTCTGCACTAGGATTTGTGCTAGAATCCTTCGTTGGTTTTAGAATGTTCCCAGCCATTGCTGGCTAAGCGATAAGAGGTTGCAATGTTAAGATTTTTGGCTCTAGCTGTCACTATGTTTACTCTAACAAACTGCCGTACAGTCCAAGTGTGGGATAAAGGATATCCAAAACCATCTGAAGAGCTTAAAACGGAAGAGGACAAAACCAAAGAGTTCAATAAGTTTGCCATTGCTGAAGGTAATGTTAGCTATGGCAATGAAGGTTTTGTCCAGACTCAAGCTGACAAGAAATGATTGAGACTATCAAGAAATGATTTAGAATTTTTAGAGAGGATTTATGAAGAAAATTAACCTTGGAACATTAATAGTATTCTTCTTTAGTGCTACAGCCTGGGCAATGGAGATATTTCCATTGAAAGTAGAAAATGAGTGGACTTATAAAGTTTCTTCTAACTACCCAAGGTGTCCTGACGGCGAACACACATCAAAAGTGGTTGAGGAGCAAGAGGTTGCAGGAAGAATAGCTTTCAAAATAACAAGTGCTTGTTCAGGTTATGGTTCAGGGTTTCTTAGTGAAAATAATCAAGGAGCTATTGATTCTCATTACAATGGCTCTTGGTATCGAAACTTAGACCTTCCTCTAGAGGAGGGGCACAGATGGCAGGAGTTTCGAATTTTTGCGGAATGGAGAAAAATTGATAGCGTTAGGGTACCAGCAGGAACATTTACTAATTGCTGGCGTAAAAAACGGCTTGTCACATATACACATTGGGAAGATTATTGTATTGGAGTTGGACTGGTACGTAGCTTCATGAAGGATCTTGCAGGAGGCTATATTTCAATGAGCCTTATTTCATATTCTGTTAACTGAACTTAGAGAAAGTGCTGAATACCTCCTAACAAAAGAGACTCTCAGCAAAGGCTGACTTAAATCCCTTCTTTAAAAAACTCAAATAAAGCTGGATCTTGAGTCTGTTCGTGCTGGAACGTCTATTCAGACTAAATTTTACTTCAAAGGAAAACGATTGATGAAATCAACTACTCGCTCATCAATCTTTGATAGAATGGTGTACCATTCGTCTTTAATGCTCTTCCCGATTTTATGAAAACGGTTTTCATATTCAGTTTTGTCGATCAACTCTCGGACTTCAAGCTTTGCTAAGGACGCTTGCAGTCTTGCGTTGTCGTACTTCCTCTCGGCGCCATCACTGACAGAGTCAATCAAATCACCCAGGCCTTCACGAAGCCCCTCCCAACGAACTTTTGCATCCATCAGAGCAAGATGCCCCTTCAAACGAGCCTCATCCGACTCCTGCTTGATTTCCTGGGAAAACTCTTTGAGGTCACCGCGAATATAATCAATTTGTTTCTCTAGCTTTTCCCAGCTGTCTTTAAAATCCATCTTTGCCAAATGCATTTTTAGCCTTAGCGTATCGGCGAATTTCTCAAACGAATCCTCGATTCTATCAGCAAAATCTTCTAACTTATCTTCAATATCTTCGATTCTATCTTCAAGGTCTTTGCCCAAAGTAAACTCCTAATCTATCAAGTTGCAAGCAATGTCGCTTGTTTCGCCCGTAGTACACTTTTGAATCAATTGACTACTTTGGAGGTCTATGCTACTCTCCGCGCTCAAGTCAGCCGAAGAGGATAACGTGCTTGCTCGATAAAATCAAGAAAAACATCTATAGATGAAGCTAAAGATATGCAAAAAAAACCTGACGACATCAAGACCAGTTTTCATGCGCATACTATCTCGGTAGAAGACATTGAAACACGGTTCAATTCATCTTTGGAAAACGGACTGAGCTCAGAAGAAGTTCGCTCACGCCAAGACAACTATGGCCTGAATGAATTACGAGAAGGCAAGAAAGCTCATTGGTCTCTACAGCTTTTTCGTCAATTTAAATCTGTGGTTATCGCGATATTGGTATTCGCAGCAGTTATTTCTGCATTTGTTGGTGAATGGGTAGAAGCTTGGGCGATTCTGGGAATTGTGATTCTTAATGGAGTCCTTGGTTTTGTGCAAGAATCACGCGCAGAAAAAGCCCTTGCAGCACTCCGCAAGATGACCTCCCCAAAATCAAGAGCTATCCGCAATGGTTCTGCGCAAGTCGTTCCATCAAAGGACTTAGTTATTGGAGATTTGATTGAGTTAGAGGCTGGTGATCAAGTCCCAGCGGATGCTCGCCTTATCGAGTCTTATAGTTTTTCCACTCAAGAATCTTCGCTTACCGGGGAGTCCACTCCAGTAGAGAAAAAAGCCTCTGAGGTGTTTGATGCCAATACTCCCATAGGTGATCGTATAAACATGGTTTTTGGAGGCACCTTAGTTCTTTCAGGACAAGCAAAGGCAATTGTCACTTCAACCGGCATGAACACAGAACTAGGTAAAATCGCAGAGATGCTGGAAAGCGAGGAGCAACAACAAACCCCACTTCAAAAGCGCCTAACAGAGCTAGGACATGTAATTATGTACCTGTGCCTAGCCATCGTCTTTTGTGTGGCAATTTTGCAGTGGTACCGGGGGCAGAGCTAGCAGATGTATTTATTTTTGCTATTAGCCTTGCAGTAGCCGCGGTGCCAGAAGGGTTACCTGCTGTAGTGACTATTGCATTGGCATTCGGACTAACTCGAATGTCAAAGAGAAATGCCTTAATTAGGCGACTGCCGAGCGTTGAAACATTAGGTTCGGTCACTGTTATTTGTTCAGATAAGACTGGAACATTAACCAGAAATGAAATGACAGTAAGGAAGATCGCTACAGCAGATCAGGTCTTTGAGTTTTCAGGGGTTGGCTACGAGCCCATCGGAAATCTTACTCTCGAAGGAAGCGAATCCCCCATTTCAGGGCTTGATAAGTATCCTGGCTTACATGAAGCGATCATGTCGGGGATATTCTGCAATAACGCAAAGTTATTAAATCAAGGCACCAGCTGGATAATATCTGGAGACCCAACCGAAGGTTCGCTTATAGTCGCTGCGGAAAAAGTGAACCTGTCTACAACAGGTAGCACTTTAAAGGCAGTCTATCAAGTTCCCTTTGATTCCGATCGTAAAATGATGTCGTCCATTTATGAAGACGAAAGTCAAAACCTTAAAGTCTTCACCAAAGGGGCCTTAGAGTCAGTACTGGGTCAGTGTGAAAAAGCCCTGCTAGGTGACTCAATAGTGGATCTTACTCAAGAATTGCGAAGTTCAATAATTGCACGTTCTGAGAAAATGGCATCAGGTGCATTGAGGGTGTTGGCACTTGCCAATCGAGTGGTTCCCGCTGATGAACGAAGAGACATGGAGCTTTCTCACCAACTTGAAGCCAAACTTACCTTCCTGGGGCTGGCAGGCATGATTGATCCACCCAGGGAAGAGGCAAAGGTAGCCGTTAAGAAATGTAAGGAAGCAGGTATCAAACCTGTAATGATAACGGGAGATCATCCAGGAACAGGTTTGGCGATTGCTAGAGAATTAGGAATTGCTGAACCGGATGACAAAGCCCTAACAGGCAAGGAGCTCGATCAGCTTAGTGAAGCAGACTTAGAGCAAAAAGTTTCCCAAGTATCTGTATATGCTCGCGTATCTCCAGCGCACAAACACAGAGTTGTGAATGCGTGGAAAAATCAAGGCGCTATTGTTGCAATGACAGGCGATGGGGTAAATGATGCACCAGCAATAAAATCAGCTGATATTGGTATAGCTATGGGAATTACCGGCACTGATGTAACCAAAGGCGCTTCAGCAATGGTTCTGACAGATGATCATTTTGCAACCATTGTCAATGCTGTTGAAGAAGGCCGGGGTATTTTTAGCAATATCCAAAATATCACACAGTTCTTATTGTCAGCGAACTCAGGTGAAATATTGCTGATTTTAATTTCGACTCTTATAGGATGGCCGACTCCACTTCTACCGATTCAAATTCTTTGGATAAATTTGGTAACGGACAGCTTTCCTGCCTTAGCATTAGCTACAGAGCGTCCTGAAAAAGGAGTGATGGAAAGACCACCGCGTCGGGTTAATGAACCAATTTTCACAAGAGAACGCGGTTTACGAATATTAACCCATGGTTTTCTTCTCGCATTTGCCTCCGGTTTTAGCTATTGGTGGTCGCTGTATTACAACCCATCTACTCTTGGTAATGTTAACCATGCTCAAGCTGTTGCGTTTTGTGTTTGTACATTTTCTCAGTTAGCTTATTCATTTGCCTGCAGGAGCCAAGGCAGAACGCACTTAGAGGCTGGTGTTTTTTCAAACTTATCTTTAATTGCAGGAATTGGACTATCACTCGCGCTCCAATTGGCGGTGATCTTAGTTCCCGCAATTCAGCCTCTTTTCTTAGATGAGCCAGTAACTTTGAGCACCACGACCTGGGGCGTTATCATTTTTGCTGCATTGAGTCCGGTTACTCTCATAGAGCTGTATAAGCTAATGCGAAAATTTTTCACCTCAAAAAGCAGCGCTAAAAATGTTGAAAAAAGTTTCAGCTCTCGGGGGGTTGGGACGTAAAACTTAGGTCACTCCACTAGGTTGACAAACGACAAGCTCGATAACAAAAATCTCTAGTCGCTTTTATTATCTGATGTTCCCTCCGGACCTGTCCAAATCGAAACCATGACTCCAAAAACCATGATCAACACAACAAGAGCTAAGAGATACAAGTTGAACCCAGGGCCTAGAGCCGATTTAAGTTTCTCTGCGAAAATCATTTTTAATCCGACCATAGCCAGCACGATTGCGAGAGAAAGTTTGAGAAATCTAAATTTATCAATAAGATTGGCCAGAGCGAAATACAATGATCTCAGACCAAGAATCGCAAAAACATTACTAGTAAAGACTAAAAAAGGATCAGCAGTGATTGCAAAAATTGCAGGTATAGAATCAACGGCAAAAATTAAGTCTGTAGTTTCGACAAGTATTAGCGCTAGAGCCAAAGGTGTTAGCATTAGTGTGCCAGGTTTCGCTTGTTCCACAGCCTGATCAACTTCGACTGGGGCGCCAGGTGTTTCTGCAAGGTGAGATCTATCAGACCCAGCCCTTACAGTAAAGTACTGGCCATGAAACTTGTCTGTCACTGGTAGAAATTTTTTAGTCCACCGGACAGCAAAACTCTGTGTTGGGTCATCATTGCCTTTGATTAGCAGCATCTTTATGGCTGTGATGATCAAAAAGACTCCAAACACATATAGTATCCAGTGATATCTTGCAATTAATTCAGCACCAATTCCGATCATGCCCCCTCTCATCACCAATGCTCCAAGGATTCCCCAAAAGAGCACCCGATGTTGGTACATTGCGGGAACACCGAGGTATCCAAAGATCATCGCAATTACAAATATGTTGTCAACGCTTAGTGATTTTTCGATCAGATAACCTGTTAGATATTTAACAACAGCCCCAGAACCGTCGTTGATCTGTCCATCTATTAAGTCTATTTGGCTCCCAATTCCATACCAGTGGTTTTCGTAGGCAAAATAGATAAAAATAGCAAAAACAAAGCTCAATGCAACCCAGATTCCGGACCAAATTAAAGCTTCTTTTGTCGATACCACGTGGGATTTGCGATGAAATACACCCAAATCAAGCGCTAGCATCAACAAAACTACTGTTATGAAACCACTCCAAATCAATATCATTTACAAATCTCCACTAAAGATAGGGACTAAATAGACGTGCGATGCCATTTCTAACCTTCACAAAGTAGCTTTGTTTATCCAACATATCTAATATCAACCCTTTAGACTAGACGTTCTTATTTTTGCTCTAATTAGGGTTGAAAGTTTTTTTGCAGGTTCGAAATCGTAACATTCAATGTTTAATTCAAAGTTTAGTCTCAAGCTACGATCATCCCAATTTGTTGATCCGATCAATGACCAGCTGTTCTCTACGACAAACAGTTTTGAATGGCCAAAAGGTCGCGGACTAAAAAATATTGACTCCTTTTTCAACAAAGGGCTTTAGAGTTGCAAGGCATGGTTGTTATATTCCAGCAAAATAATATCTACCTTTACACCCTTTGGTAGCTGCAATACCCAAGGCAGAACTTACCATATGTTATTTTCTCCCCTGACACGATCTTAAATATCAACTGAAAGTTCATCATCTTCATCGTAAATCTCTCCAACCACTTCTTCCAAAATATCTTCAATAGTTACAATTCCTAAAGGACTTTTGTTTGCTTTGGAAACGACTATGCAAATATGGCTTCTTTTTGCCTGCATCATTCTAAAGACGTTCAACGGGCGGGCAGTTTCATTGACCTGAATTATTGGCCGAACAAGATTCTGCCACTTTTCGGAGGAGGAAGCTAAAAACTCTTTGGCATTAAGGAGCCCTTTGATCAAGTCTCCTTCCATTACCGGAACACGGGTATGCCCACAGCCTATAATAATATCGCGAACTTCAACACTTGCCATCTTTAAGTCAATTTTGACAACTTTGTCCCATTCGAGCAGCACACTGTCCAGAGGAATTTTCTGCAAGTTCACGAGATTAAATACATACTCCCTATGGACTCGGGATAGTTTATGTATTGCAAAAGCATTATTAGCTTCGTGCAAGTCTTGCCTTTTTGTCTTGAACCCTAAGCGCTTAAACATCTTTAAAAAAACAATAGTGGTTCCTTCGAAGACTCTAATTAGTGGTAAAAAGCTTACATTCAGGGCTTTGATTAATTTCAAAAAGAAAAAGGCAACATTGATCGGGTACTTAGCGGCAATGCTCTTGGGAATCAATTCCCCAAAAACGACTGTTACAAAAGTTACCAGAACGACAAACATCGTAGTGGACATTGGCCCTGCCCAAGATGGACGGATTCCTAATGCTATTAACAGAGGCCCACCATATTGTTCAGTGAGTTCTCCAGCCATTACGCCGCTGATAATTGCAACGATAGTTATTCCAACTTGAATTGTGGAAAGGGTTCTTTCCAAGTTATCTCTCATTTGCTGGAGCTCTACCGCTTGTTTTGACCCCTTATCAACAAGTAACTTCAGGGATGCGCGTTTAATAGACACAAGACCCATTTCAAAAGCTGACAGGCAAGCATTTAGTGTGATACAACAGCCAATGATTACAATGTAAACCACCCAAAAATCCTTAATTTACTCATTCTATTTTTTTTGCCTACTCCCGTTCGAAAGGAATGGAGGCAACACAGTGAATGACAGATATAACATATAGCACTGCTAATAGTCATTATTAGTCTAATAAAATGGTTTAATGCCTTCCTACTTGATGTGTAAATGGTGTTTCAAAAATGCAGTGTAAGCGATGTGCCAAAAAGGACAGAAAGTGAATTATATATGGATGATTTAAATCATAACGTTGAAAAAGTTATTAAGTTCTGGTTCGAAGAGCTTACTCAAAAAGATTGGTGGATTAAGAGCAAAGAGCTTGATGCAAAAATAAGAAGTCGATTTGGAGACCTTCATCAAATAGCCAAAGAAGGAAAGCTTGAAAGTATTAGGTTTACCCCCGAGGCAAGGCTTGCCGAATTGATAATCCTTGATCAATTTTCTAGAAACATTTACCGGGACAATCCTAACTCATTTGCCTGCGATGAACTAGCTATATCTTTTACTTCATAGATACCAAATGATGGATCAAATCCGAAAAAAGAGCTGGTCTTGTCACTATTTTGAACTCATTCATTGGACCTTGAATTTGACCGTCGAGGTTCAACATAACAAAACCATGAACAAGAGACCAAGAATAAAATGCTTTCGTTGCGTTTTCAGTAGAGCGTTGGCCTATAGTGTCTAACAAGATATAGAAAGACTCATAACAAGATTTTCTCAGCTCTTCATTTAATTCAGAGCCATAATCCACCCCAAACATAGCCCTGTAATACCCCGGGTTTTGCAAGCCAAATTCAATATACGCCTCACCAAGCAAAACTATAGGTTCCTTTTGATTGTTTTTTTTACTTAATAATAATGGATTTAAAATTTTTAGATAACATTTCAAATCCTCTAATAGCAATAGACTCAAGAAGATCTTGTTTGCTTCTAAAATGTTTATAAGCAGCTGCATGACTTACTCCCAGCTTTTTTGCTAATTCACGCAGTGCAAACTCGGTGCTTTTCTCTTTACCTATATAGTGAACAGCTATCTCAATAAGTGAGTTTGCCAAATCACCATGGATCTTTTTATTTTTTGGTTTCTTATGGAACTTTTTTTTCACAAAAACCTTCGACTGATTATCCATTTTACAACAAAGCTCTGAATGCCAAGATAACCCTCAATCCTTTACTATCAGAGTCTAATAACGCAGGATATCTTGCTTTTAGGAAGAAAGCAATCACCAGTTGACACTGGTAACTTATTTAGTTACCATTAGTAACTAAGCTGAGAGGTGGTATGAATATACTTGTTGTCCAATCACATCCATATCAAAAGTCATTTTGCGCAGCGCTTGCGATACGGTACACAGAGTCTGCACTTAAATTAGGGCATCAAGTGGAGTTCATGCAAATTGCTGATATGAAATTTGATCCCATTTTAAGATATGGCTATAGACAGGAGACTCAATCCTTAGAAAAGGACCTCATTAACTTTCAAAACAAAATAACTTGGGCAGATCATATCGTTTGGGTCTACCCAAATTGGTGGGGAGGCCTCCCCGCTCTACTTAAGGGATTAATTGATCGGAGCTTTTTACCTGGATTTGCGTTTAAATATACTAATGGACTATTACCGATAAAGCTACTTACAGGAAAAACTTCTGACATCATAATGACATTAGACACACCCATTTTCT
This sequence comes from Bdellovibrionota bacterium, assembly GCA_041391425.1. Taxonomy (GTDB): domain Bacteria; phylum Bdellovibrionota_B; class Oligoflexia; order Oligoflexales; family JAWKNZ01; genus JAWKNZ01. Next base: position 16,033 of record JAWKNZ010000027.1, on the reverse strand, counting down.
TTTATAAATTTTTCATGGGAGCCCCTGGCTTAAAAATTATGAAATCTGCTATCCTTGGATTTTGTGGCATCAAAGTTAATAACGCATTTTTATGCGCTCCCATTAGAAATTCAACTGAAGAAAAACGAGAAATTTGGCTAAAAAAAGCTTCGCAATTAGCTAAGAAGCTGTCAGTTGCTGGCAAACCATGAAAGGATATACGGTGAATCATCTTACAGCCAAACTCAAGATTCTTATAATGATGGTGGTTCTTGTTGCGATCTTTTCTATCACTGTATTTCTCGGAGGACTTCAATTTCAGATATTCTCTTTGCCAACTCATCGCCTACTCCATATAATTGGTGCGATTTTATTTTTAGGAAATATCATTACTGGAGCATTATGGATGATTTTAGCTGATATCTCACGTTCACCTGAGATTTTTAGATTTTCAATACGATCCATTAATCTTGCCGATATAGTTTTTACTGCTCCTGGTGCTCTATTATTGTTAATAAATGGTGCTGCGCTATCAACCACATGGGGCGGATTATGGAGCCAATGGTGGTTAAAAGTATCACTCATGATATTTGCTACCATCGGAATGCTTTGGTCTGTTGCTCTAGTACCCATGCAAATTCATTTTGAACAATATTCTAATGATATAAATGAATTTTCAAAAATTCATAGCTCATCTGCCGCTTTTCGCCGTTGGTTAATCAAATACTTTGTCATAGGATCTATCACCGTCTTAGGCGCCATATCCATAGTGTTTCTGATGTCTCTCAAACCACAGTAAAGAATCTCACTCTTGACTTTAAAGACGGATATTTTAAATCATCGTAGCTTCTCGTGATCCAGCTACTCCATTATATAAAACCCCCAATTTAACTATGTGAAACATTAGACTTATTCCTCAAACTGCTAAGCACTCAGAAAATAATTCCAAATTCCACGCTCAACCAGCAGCTAATGCTATATTAATAAAATTATATCAATAAATACAAATAGTTATTTATTTTCACCCTCCCAGATTTTAAATTTCATTGACACTCCCAGCTCATTAGTTCATAACGGCACTAGTCCACTGCTGGACTATAAATTAATTATGGAGAGAAATATGGGATTAGATGTATTAATTTGGGGATCAGCCATTGGCGTCATTCATTTTTTTGTAGTAGGCTTATTATATGGGAATCCACTTGTGGATAAACTCTACCAAGAAGCACAAAAAAATTCTCCTGGTGTAAAAAGATGGGATTCTAAACCTAAATATTTAATTACACAATTTCTTGGCACTCAGATCGAAGTCTTTATTTTAAGTTTCGGATATATCTGGCTGAAGACGCTCATCCCACTAGAACAAACGAATTTAACCATATTACTTGCGGCCTTATTTGCTGGAATCAGAGTTTATCCAAGATTTTGGAATATGTGGATACAGTCGACATACCCTAACCAACTCCTTGCAATAGAGTTTGTAAATGGCATCATAAGCACTTTTACTATTATTATAGGATTAAGCTTCTTATTATAGGATAAATATGAGTAACTTAGATACATTACCTGATTCCTCTTTCATAGTTCTCGCTCTACTGACAGAAGGTGAAATCCATGGATATGACTTAGAAAAAAAGGTTCATACAAGAGGCTTTAGATTTTGGACCAGGCTTGGGCGGACTTCAATATATAGTTCATTAAAAAAACTAGAAAAAGAAAAGCTTATCAAATCTCGCATGGAATCAGCAGGAGGGCCGGCACGAAAAGTTTTCTCCATAACCGAAGCTGGTATTAAAGTTTTAAAAACAGAAGGAGCTATTCATTTAACAACGCCTGCACATCCAAGATCAGAGCTTGATCTCGGTCTCTATGCAATACCACTTCTAAACCCTAATATTACCGTCGATTGCTGGGAGCAGTGCCTTAGCTATCTGAAAAAAAGACGCAGCTTTATCAAAGAAAGATTTGAGTGGTGCACGACCAACGGATTGGATCTACCAGCATTATCATTTGAGAGGACAATGCTCATGCTTGATGCTGAAATTTCATGGATAAAAAAGACCAAATCAAAAATAGCAAAAAAGCAGTTAGATCTTTCCTATAAAGGCTGGCAAAACTATGAATACAAAGAACCTCCTGATTCATAAAACTGTAAACTTTTAATGAAAAATTAATTCAAAAACAGAAAAACAATTCCACTCAAAAGGAATTTGTACATCACATACTTATATCATAGAATATATTATTCTCTTAACCCGGATAAAAACTCGCGATAATCGAAATTTATGGGGCAAGTTACCATGAAATCCGTTCTAAACCATATAGCCATCCTTGTAAATGATATAGACTATATTGTTAAAAAGAAAAACTTCTCATCAGATCTACTAGGGGAAATTGAAGAGTTTCCCTCTGAGGGAACGCGCGAGTTATATATTGGAAAAAATGATCAAATGGGGCGTCTGCTCTTAATGCAAGCTGTTGGTGAAGGGCCTTATAAAGAGCCCTAGAAAAACGAGGACCAAGCTTATACCATATTGCCTTAGATGTTCTAAATATCGACGATTTTTAAATCATATAGCTAACTCGGGGTGGTCTCTTCACCTAGAAGTATTTACTTTTATAATAACTTTAAGCAGATATATCTATCAAGAATAGGAATACCTGCGTTAATAGAAGTCAAAGAAAGAAAAAATCTCAAGGATAAAGATTATTTTATAGAAAGATTAGAATTTCCTTTCAGGGAAGATCGCTACCTTGAAAAATTGAGTTGCGGACACCTTAAAATGTCCGAAGAAATTTTAATTACACTTAAAAATGACTCATTTGGAAAAGAATTATGGATCTAGAAACAGAGCGACTAATCTTAAATTCATTTAAAGAATCCGATGCAAATTTAGTTGCAAAACTTGCGGGAGACAAAAGAGTCGTCGAAATGACAGCATCTATTCCACACCCTTACGAGAACACTATGGCATTAACTTGGATAAGATCTCATCAAAATCAAAGAGAAAAATATCTCAACTATATTTTTGCAATTCGATTAAGAGAAAGTGGAAATTTAATTGGCTGTATCAACATATTTATAAATAGTAAACATGACCATGGATATTTAGGATATTGGATTGGATATGATTATTGGAACAATGGTTATTGTAGTGAAGCTGTAAAAAAAATTATAAAATTTGGTTTTGAAGAAAAGAAAGTTAATAAAATTTGGGCTGAGCACAAGACGGTCAACACCGCCAGTGGCAAAGTGATGGAAAAATCAGGAATGAAACATGAAGGAGTAATGAGAAGCCATTTCAAGCAAGATTATAAGTATTACGATATATCAGTAAAATCAATTCTACGACATGAATACGAAGAGAAATTTTGTAATCCGTCAATAGAAAATAACCCGTCAAATTATCACTTCAGTCCATTAACTAAATCAGATCTATATATTATTGAAAATTGGCTGCAACAGCCTCATGTCAAACAGTACTGGGATGATGGTGAAAATTGGAAGGATTCATACGAAAAACACATTCCCGTTACTTCATCAAGTGTAGTAAGGCAGTTTATGGTTTTTCACCAAGACCAGCCGATTGGGTACATACAATTCTATTGGGCAAGTAAAGTCGGAAATGGTTGGTGGGAATCATGTGCAGATGATATTATAGGAATTGATCAATATATAGGAATACCTAACTTAATTAATAAAGGACATGGAGCAAAAATAATTAGTGAATTCATTTCATATTTGAAAGACAATCACAAAATATCCAAAATAATAACAGATCCAAGACCAGACAATATAAGAGCTATAAGATGCTACGAAAAGGTAGGATTTAAAAGAGTAAAAAAAATCACAACTCCAGATGGCGATGCTATTTTAATGGAGTATAAAATTTAACCTAGCCAACCTTCTCATTATTATTTTATGCAAGTCGATGTAAGCATTTACATACTTTGTAATATTCTACAACTATCGAATTAACAGCAAAAATATTCATCACTTGCAATACACACAGCTAAGCTAAAAATTGACTTTTTTGGCTCATACCTCCTGCAGTCAAAAGTTATTTACATCCTCAAAGGTGTAATCTATAATATATCTTAAAGGATGTAAACATAAGTGAAAATCACATGAAAATAACCAAGCTCAGAAAATCAAAAGGCTTAACCCAAGCACAACTTGCAGAGTTGTGCGGAACCACGCAACAACAAGTTGCGAAGCTAGAAAACGGTATCGTCGATCCGAAGGTGTCAACTCTTAGACGTTTAGCAAGTTCACTCAAATGTGAGATTGCGGACCTATTCTGGACGCGTAAAGAATTTATCAATGAAATTAATACTGTGATAACTTCTCACGAAATCGATCTAAATAAAATCAATCTGATAGATCTCAATATCATTTGTTCTAAAGAACGAGGAATTCCAACGTTTCACTCATTCTGGGAGGAGGTCAAAATCGATCGATCAAATAATTCGTTAATCTTTAAATAATTAAGGAGAATATAAATGCTAAATACGACTGTCATGCCATATATCAATATTCGAGGACTTGTTGTTTTTCCTCATTCAGAAATAAGCTTAATGATAGGGCGTTCTGAAAGTATTGCTGCAATTAAATTTGCTATTTCGAGCAATGATAATAATCTCGTAATCATTTCACAGAAAAAATCTGAAAATAATGGGCAGCCAATTCTCAATGAGATGTTTAAAGCTGGAACTTTGGTAAAAATTGAAAAACACATCACCCTTGATGATGCAATGAAAATCCATTGCTCTGGAGTTTCAAAAGTAAAGATAGAAAAAATTGAGGTATCTAATGAAATACAAATGGCATCGGTCACTCAAACTCCTTATTCTGAAATTGAATCTCGCCTATCAATTTTGGAAAAACGTGAAATCTTAGCTTTGACCGATGCTTGGTGTTCCAAGCTTCAAAATAGAACCTCACCTGATATTACAGATTTAGAAAGCATTTCATTTAAACATTTCGTAGAACGAGTATTAGATATAATTACTTACTTTGACATAGAAAAAAAGTACTCAAAGAAAGACATCATTGAAGCCGCAAAAACAGGCTTAGGCCAGACATGTCAAAAATCATTAGACACCAATAAAGAATTAATCAATTACCTGGTTTCTAAACGTCAAGAAATACTCGAATCTGAAAGTTATACAAAACAGATTCAACTAACGAAAAAATTACTAAAAGAAGAGATAAACCTATTTGACGCTAATTTATAGTGACAAAGGATATGCTAAAATCTAGTAAAAACTTTCAATTTTCAGATGGCTTTTGCAAACCCCTAAAATAACGTATTTTTATTTAATTTCTATAGTCTTATTTACATTGCGAACTATACATGAATCATTTATAGTTCGCCTGCACAACAGGAAATAGGAAGGTATGGTATGAAATTTTCAATTATCTTGGTCCTTAGTCTATTTACAAGCATAGCATTTGCCTCAACAGAAAGTAAAGATTTCGATATAAATGGTCTTAAAACATTAGAACTTGAAAATGACGCTGGCGATATAAAGATAAGTGTTACCCAAGATGGAAAAGCCCATATTTCAGCAACCAAGGTAAATTTTGGAGAAAATTGCACCTTAAAAATGCAGAGGTCGGAAGACAAGTTAGATATTGAAGTAGATAAAAAAGGCCTATTTAAAAGCGGTGAATGCAAAGTTCACTTCGAAATAAAAGTACCAAGAGAGATAGCACTAGATATCAAAAGCGGCTCAGGTGACTTAAATATTATAGGCACAAAAGGAGAAGTCGAATTTTTTCTAGGAAGTGGTGATGCCGTTATAGATGCGGAAATAAAGGAACTAAATGGAAAATCTGGAAGTGGCTCACTTAAAATTTCTGGTACTATTGGGGAAGCAGATATTAAGTTAGGAAGCGGTTCTATTGATATTGATGGGCTTACTAGCGAAGCTGAATTTAAAACAGGAAGCGGTAATTTGAAAATTACGTATAAAGAAGCACCTGTTAAAGGTGAACTCGATATAAAGGCTGGAAGTGGCGATGCTACTGTATATCTTCCTGCTACCTCAAAAATATCGACAAGTTTTATATCAGGTAGTGGTCGTATTTATAATGAACTTGGAGATTCTTCAAAAGCTCCCTTTAAGATTTCTATGAAGGCAGGAAGCGGCGATTTGAATATAAAGAAAATACAGTAAATAAGTTAGTGTCTTTCTTAGAGCAGGGAAGGCACCCTCTCCATTAGATAAAAGATTTCTTACTTCTCAATTCACCAAGCAATCCTACTAAATATTCTGCAGAGATAAACCAAACCATACAGAATATACTCACGCGACGTTTTCGAATTTACTTTTTTCTAGAATCAAAATTACCCAGATAGAAATATAAAAACATCTGCTATACATAAATGATTAGCAACCTCAAAATTTAGTACAAACGATATCCAATATTTCAATAAAATTAGATCTCATATTCAAAAATATGCTATGATCAAATTCTTTATCAAGATAAATTCACAGTAATTCAATTCACATAACCATTTAATATTAATCAATTTATTGAGGAATTGACAAATCTATGCTCATGCTATCTTTGAAACTTAAACATACTTGTTAATTTTTCGTTAGCCGATTTTTAAAGAAATTTGGTATTGACAATTTGGATGCATAGATAAACGTAGGGGAATCAGGTGGATCTAACCTTTCAAGAAATGTATGACGCAATCGGAAGGCAGGAATCGTTATATGAAGGACAATTTATTACTGCGGTTAAATCTACCGGAATATTTTGTCGGCCTTCATGCAGGGCTCGAAAGCCGTTAGCAAAAAATGTAGAATTTTTTACTAATGCAGAAGAAGCGTTAAAGCATGGATATAGACCATGTAAAATATGCTGTCCCATGGAAATGGAACATGACACTCCAATGGAGATAAGTAATTTAATTCTAGAACTTCAAATCAACCCTTATATTAAGATAACGGATGCTGACTTAAAAGAAAAAGGCCTAGAGCCAAATAAAATCCGCAGGTGGTTTAAAAAAAACCATGGAATGACATTCCAATCATACCAAAGACTTATTCGAATCAATGCTGGATACGATAAAATTAAAAAAGGAAGCTCGATAACACACTCGGTCTTCGATGCAGGGTATGAGTCATTAAGTGGATTTAACCAAAGATTTAAGGCAATATTTGGGCAGTCGCCACAAAAATCTGGCACTAAAAATATTATCTATTTAGATAGAATCACTGCCAAGTTAGGACCTATGTTCATTGCTTCAACAGAAAATGGGATATGCTTGCTAGAATTTACAGATCGTAAAATGTTAGAGACAGAGCTTCGGGATCTACAAAATAGGTTAAATGCAGTTATCGTACCGGGAAGCAATGACTATATTAAACAAGCAAAATCTGAATTAAATGAGTACTTCGAAGGATTAAGAAAAAAATTCAAAGTTTCACTTGATCTAGTCGGCACTGATTTTCAAAAGAAAGTTTGGACAAATCTTATGAATATACCTTACGGTGAAACCAGATCTTATCAACAACAAGCAGCTTTACTAGGAAATCCTAAATCAGTAAGAGCGGTTGCAAATGCCAATGGCATGAATAAAATAGCAATTATTATTCCCTGCCATCGTGTCATTGGAAGTGATGGTAGCCTGACCGGCTACAGCGGAGGTTTGCCACGAAAGAAATGGCTTTTGAAACTAGAAAAGAAGAAGAAAGAAAACTATTAGCCTCCAATAATAAAATGTACACAGAACTTATAACAAAGATCAAATCACAAGATATCAATACACAATCCATTATGCACATACCTCTTAACTAGTTATATTTATTCATATAAAACGCTAAAAACACAGGGGAACACTAGGGAACATTTTGTTCCCCAATATATTGACATTTTATGAATACGAGTGTAACTTGCGACTCATGGACTATAAAGTTATTTTAAAAAACCAGCTAAGAAAACGCCAAGAAGCTAACTCAAAATACTCGTTACGAGCATTTGCAAAAATGTTGGAATTATCTCCCTCGAAACTATCAGAGGTACTTTCAGGCAAGAAAAAATTGAGCCTTACAAGAATCGAAACCCTTTCCCTAAAGTTAGGATTATCAGACAAAGAACGAGCACTTTTCATCTTATCGGCCCAACTCGAATCTTCATCTAAAAACCTTGATAAAGACGAATTGAAACAGCAGATTCAATCTCTATCCCATCAGATAAATGCCGGCAAAACGGCTCAAAGAAATGCTTGGTACTTTGGTGCAATAGACGCTTTAGAAAACTCCGGCTTCGATTCTCAAAAATATAAAGAGTCTTTAGAAATTACTGATCTACAAATTGAAAATGCTAAACGATTTAGAAAAAGAATTCGGCAGTTCTACCCTGATCGCTCCGAGTTCTCTTTCGAACCAATTAGTATTCTCAAAAAAATAGAAAGTAAATGCTTCGCTGAAAGCAATAATCCGATTGAATCCGATTTTGTCTTTCTCACTGAAGAACAGGCAAACGAATTCAAAAATAAAGTCAAGGGGTTATTAAAAGTCATTAAATCTAAAAATAAAGGCAAGTCTCCAAAAGATCTATCTATGGTTTATTGGGGAAACTTAAGCCTACTTTGATAGTAAAGGAAAAATAATGTTAGTAAGATTCTCACATATCATGATTTACTCAAAAAGACATTCAGATGCTGTAAAATGGTATTGCGATAAGCTTGGATATGAAATTGATTATAATGCTCCTGGAGAATATGCGTCACTTCATCACAAACTCTTAGGACGCCTCGCTATCCACGCCACTAACAATAACGATGCAATAGGTAAAGGTGCGATGCCGTACCTACTCTGTGATGATATCAATGAAACCATCAAAGAAATGAGCTCAAAAGGCATAAAAGCCTCTGAACCAACCCGCGAAGGGGAAAGCCCATGGTTCGCCGATTTTTACGATCTAGATGGCAATATTTGGGGCATTGAAGAAGTTTAATATGCCGTATGATTTATAAGGAAAAGTTATACTATGGATTGGCAAGTTTTTTTTACAACATTTACCATGATTTTTATCGCCGAAATGGGAGATAAAACTCAGTTTGCAGCTTTAGCAGCATCGTCAGGCTCCAAATCAACATTTTCGGTATTACTTGCTGTAGTTTTGGCATTATCAATAGCAGGAATTTTAGGAGTCGTTGCCGGTAAGTACATTGGCCGACTAATTAGCCCCGAATTAATAAAGTGGATTAGTGGCTCTTTATTTATCCTGATTGGTGTTTGGACATTAATCACAAAATAAACGAGCGTAAAATATATTCGAATATGAAGAACTTAAAAGTGATATCAGCGCTTTTTTGAAATATATATAGTTTTCTCCACTTCGGCTACTATGTCTCCCTCTGTATTTACAATATTAACAACAAATACAGAGTCAATTTTTTCGGAGTCTTCGAGAGATTTTTTAATTTCATGCAACTTCTCATCCGTTAATTTAAAATTTGCAGATACGACACCTCTTCCGGGTCTGCGAAAACGGATATGGGCTGCTTTATCCCAAACAATATAATTTTTACCAAGATTCTCGATTAACATCAGCATGTAGAATGGATCAATCATCGAATAAAGAGAACCACCAAAGTGGGTCCCCACATAATTTTTATTCCAAAACCTTAGCTTCATTTCCACCGATATCTCGCGGAAATCTTCAGATACATTTTTCACCCAAACACCGGCGCCTAGATATGGTGGGTATATTCGAAGAAGCTTTAAAAGTAATGATTTTTTCACAAATTTCTCATGGATAAGATCAAGCGATTAAGAAATCATTTGGTCTTCAAAAGAAGCCAATGCTGCTTTTGCTCCCTCGCCACTTGAAATCACTATCTGCTTATATGGAACAGTAGTAACATCACCTGCTGCGTATATTCCTGAAATATTTGTACGACATTTCTCATCAACGATGATTTCACCAAACTGATTAGTAGCAACAATGTCTTTAATAAAATTACTATTTGGTATGAGACCTATTTGAACAAAAACTCCATCCAACTCGATCTTTTCGACAGAATTGCTTTCACGATCCTCATATTGAACGGCCGTTACCTTGCTTCCATCTCCCAACACTTCTGTGATCCTAGCATTTTTAATAATAGAAACATTAGAAAGCGATTCCAATTTATCAACTAAAACCTGATCTGCTTTAAGGTGTGGAGCAAATTCAATAAGTTTTATAGACTTTACTATACCAGCAAGATCGATGGCTGCTTCAACGCCAGAGTTACCACCACCAACGACCGCTATATCTTTACCCTTATAATACGGGCCATCACAATGAGGGCAAAAGGCAACGCCTTGCCCTAGATATTCTTTTTCTCCTGAAACACCTAACTCTCTCCACTTCGCTCCAGTCGCAATAATTAAGGACTTAGTTTGTAAAGTTTCACCACTATCTAGTTGCAAAACTTTAAGAGGTTTGTTTTCAACATGAATCACACGTCTGTGTTCCAAAACCTGAATATCGTACTGAAGCATATGCTTTGCAAGTTGGTCAGAAAGCTGAGGGCCTTCGACATACTGTGTCGAAATAAAGTTTTCAATGCCCTTAGTATCCTGTAACTGCCCTCCAACCCTTTCAGCTATTACAACTGTTTTAAGGCCTTTTCTGGCGGAATAAATCGCAGCTGAGACTCCAGCAGGCCCAGCGCCTACGACAGTAACATCATATTGTCCTAAATCTTTTTTTATGGACTGATTATTTTCTTGACTACCAAAATGAGCTTCTAAACGTTTAATCAATTCGGCGAAAGATGTTTTCCCAGAGCTTATAATTTCAGCCGCAGCTAACGTGGTTGGAACTCCTTGAATATTATATTGTTCAATGTCGTCCTGTGCTATTCCACCATCGACCATCGTATGACTGAATTCAGGATGCAATATTGCCATTAAATTTAATGATTGCACAACATCAGGACAGTTTTCACATGATAGTGAAATATAGGTTTTAAGCTCGATAGGGCCTTTTATCCTAGCTATTCTTTCGATTAAAGTTTGATCAGGTAGCTTACCCTTTTTATCCGAGTTTAATATAGCAAGCACCAATGAACTAAATTCATGGCCACCAGGGACACCGATAAATTCGATACCGTTTTTGACGCCTTTATAATAAAGGCAAAAATGCGGATACTTATTTTTAATTCCAGATTCACGCACATTCAAAAAAGAAGAGGCTTTTGCCACGTCCTGTAACATTTCAATTAGCTCTTCTTGCTTTGGGTGATCGCTAGAGTCATAAACTAGGTCTATCTGATTTTCCAAATTTGCAAAAACTTCTTTAAGTTGGTCAATCATATTATTGTCTAACATTAGAACCTCACTTTATGACTCTTAGTGATCCGTTTAGTCAAAAATTTCTGATATCTAATCACTCTCGGAAGAAAACCTATCACTAAGTTTTACTTCCGAGGATTACCATCCAAACTTAAAACTTAGATTTTACCAATAAGATCCAAGCCAGGTTTCAATGTTTCTGCTCCAGGCGTCCATTTTGCAGGACAAACTTGGTCTGGATGTTTCGCAATAAATTGTGCTGCTTGTACTTTACGTAGCAACTCATCTGCGTTTCTACCGATGCCATTATCATGAACTTCAGCTAATTTAATAAGCCCTTCAGGATTGATCAAAAAAGTACCTCTGTAAGCTAATCCTTCTTCTTCGATATGAACGCCGAAAGCTCTAGTAAGGGCACCCGTTGGATCAGCAAGCATTGGATACTTAATTTTCTTAATAGTATCGGACGCATCATGCCACGCCTTATGAGTAAAATGTGTATCTGTACTTACAGAGTAAACTTCCACACCCATTTTTTGAAATTCACCATACTTGTCAGCCATGTCTCCAAGCTCAGTCGGACAGACAAAAGTAAAATCTGCTGGATAAAAGAATAGAATCGACCATTTTCCATTTAAGTCACTACTGGAAACAGTTTTAAAATTTCCATTGTGATAAGCTTGAGCCTTAAATTCTGGTAGCTTTGTATTGATAAGTGTCTCCATAGTATCGCTCCATAATAAAGATTGAACAAAAAAACTTACAATAAGTTTCTAGATGTATCACCATACACACTTAGAGTATACGGCGAACTTTTTATTTTATTCCAATACTTATTCTGTATGCTTCCATAGGAAAAAACTATTGTAATTAGATCGATTAATAGGCATTTTTTTATCAATTTATTTCAATAATTTCAAATGATTGCCGTTTCTGTGTGCGTAACTGCGGAGGTAAAGTCTCTAGAATGGTTTTTTCTAGAGCAGCGAGGATACTATCTTTATAAAAATTATGAGAATAAACTAAACTAATTTCTCTTGTAGGTATGGGTTTTTTAAATCCACGAATATGTCCTTTAACTTCGTGCGCGCTCATATTATTCACAGCTAATTCTGGTAATAATGTATAACCGCTACTACGCTTGATTAAGTTTTTGAGTGTTTCGAGATCACCACTTTCAAATTCAACATTGGGAAGAACTTTCTTACCACGATTCGGACTACAAATATTTAAGACTTGATTTCGAAAGCAATGCCCCTCTTCTAGTAGCCATAGTCCCTCAACTGTCAAATCATCCTCGGAAACAAACTTACGGTTTAAAAACGGGTGATCTTTACAGATATAGCAATAAAATGGCTCATAAAACAGGTGTTTCTCAATTAAATTTTCATCCTCTAAAGGAGTTACCAAAAGACCAGCATCAATTTCTTCATCAGCAAGCAATCGAATAATATCTTCAGTCTTTTCTTCACTAACTTTAAGATTTACTTTTGGATTCGCCTTAGAAAAACGGGCCAAAAAAAGAGGTAATAGATAGGGAGCTATAGTTGGGATCACTGCTAAATGAAATTCTCCTTTAGCTTGCAAATTACCACAAGTGGCTATAGATTTTATCTTTTTAACTTCGCTGATAATAATTTTCGCCTGTTCAACAACCTCTTTGCCAATTTCACTAACTACAATCGGCTTTTTGCTTCGATCAAATATTATAACCTCAAGCTCATCTTCCAACTTCTGTATTTGCGCTGATAAAGAAGGCTGTGAAACATGACAACGTTTTGCTGCCTTGCCAAAGTGCCTTTCCTTATCTACTGCTATTAAATATTCAAGCTGAGTGATAGTAGGCAAAATAACCTCGTAATTAAAAATTTCCTTTCCACACGGGATTCGATAAGTTGAACCAACCGCACCTAAAGCCTATTGGAAATTTTCTAGTTAAAATAATTCACTCTTGGCAACAAGAGTATTTAACTCTAACTTTAAAACCGTCTTGATTTGTTGCATAGCAATATTTTTTAGGGGTTAAGTATGGATTGATTCCACATGCTCCGATAGTGGCTGTCAAATTCTCTTCAAATAAAAATGCTTGGTTTAAAGTGACACTATTTGAATTGTATAGGTAGGCATACCTTTCTTTATAACTTGTGCTTCCTCTCTCTTCCGATAGGGATATTTCGTACTGAGAGCCGCACTGAGACTTGATTGCTTCAAGAAGAGTATTTATGGGCTCTAACTCAGATGACACAATCTCTTGCAGTAAAAGCACATCAAAATCGCAAGCAATGCCTGCAATCTCATTTTTAGCACCTTCATCCGATGATTTCTTCTTGCCAAATACTTGTAAATTATATGCACCCAATGTTAGGTCCTTTACCTTCATACTAATTGGCAAATGATCGCTTTTTTTAATCTTATCACTATGGACCTTTCCCTTTGCGTCGGAAAACAACTTTCCTCTGGTAATAATACGATCATAAGCACATTTTGATTTAGCCACGCTGGTATCAGCATCATCTTTTATTTTCCAATCAAAATTCTTATCTTTTTTAATACCGAGATCGGAGATTTTCTTTTGACTTGCGTACTTACAATCGAGATTCAGATCTCCCATAATCGCAACATTTTCACTTTTATATGTCTCAGAAATATACTCATAAACTTCGTCCAGCCAACTTGCCTCTTCAATTGCTTTATCAGGCTTTGAATGCAAGCCAATTATTGTAAATGCATCACTCGAAGAGTTTACTTTAAAAAAAGCAATATAAGGTGGTCTTTCAAATATTGCACTTGGAAATGGGGCATCCAGGGATTTATCATGAGCATTATTTGCCGTCGATTCTGGGTCATTTCTAAGCGAAGAAATACATGCTGGTATGAATGCAAGAAAAAATAATAAAAGATTTTTGTAAATTCTCATATATAAATCCGCTGACCTAAAATTATGGGGAAAATATTTATTATACCGCTTCTGAAAAATCTTCTACAATTCAACCTCTTAAGAAAAAACAATAGCCAAATATATCTTGACAAAGAGATTTTTTAGCTAAGTTATAGTGATCAGCCGAAAAGATAGTAATGAGGATATGCTTAATTAGGCAATCTAATGTCCTGTCAAAACCGCTGCTATTTCAGCGAATTATAGAACAATCTCAATTCATTAAGCTCATCTTGGCATTAATGGAACAATCCGTCACATTCCAATAGACATCTTTGCTGCAATTACCTCTGCATCTTTGCTGCTAAAGTTCCTTTCTATGCTGATCCGAAGGAGAGAAAAAAACTGCAACTGTATTCCAACGTGTTTTAAAGCGCTCGAAGAAGAGTATGTTACCAGTGGATTTTTTTGTTCTTCGGCATTGACTGCCAATCCGTCCGAAACTATAGATCTATCCATCTTTATATCAATATCACTTTCACTTTTCATAAGCCCATAAGCGGCAAAAATACTTATAGGCCCATACCCCCAACTACCGATACATTCTAAGGCAACAGATTTGATCTTATTGACACGATTGAATCCAGTTTGAGAAAAACTCCCCTTACACTAAAAGCAGGAAGGCCAAAACGTTCAAAAACAGACCACTGCAAATAGCTGGAAAATTGATTAATATTATTTTCGGGTCTATACCCAAAGCTAATCCCAACATCCAGAGGCCAGAATATACCCTTAGATATCCATATCTTAGGTATATTAACTTTAGACCCAGCAAGAGAAAGCTGTGGGCTTTCTTGCGTTTCTGTACTCAAAGTTCTGCCTAAATTTTGATCTTCTATTGACAATAAACCTGCACCCAAAGTAAACCCATACGCACCATGAGCAGCTGCTGTCTCAAGGGTGGAAGGTTCATTAAGACTTTCTAAAAAATAGTGAGTCGCTTCTGACGGCTGATTCGATGCATATAAAAGCTCTGGACTCAAAATTAATTTGATTGCAGCATAGCATATCGTTGTTATTAAAAAAGACAGCTTCAAGGCTTTTATCTCCTTGCTCATTATCGTAGAATGGCATAGCAATCTGTTTATGAGAATTTTTTATATAGATCATTATGACAGTTTTAGCTTCAATCTGATAGATTGGATTTACTCCCTTGACTCTCAGTTAGAAGTAAAGCGCATCGCCTTTGATTGTCCATCTCTAGAAGTTGACTTTCTAGAGAAACCTGGGCCAATTTTCCTCTCCCCTGGGCCAAATTCACCAGCAGAAGCGTATACAAGCTGTAGATTAGCTAAAAAATATATCAGCATAGTGCCAATTTTTGGAATTTGCCTTGGACATCAAATCTTAGGCCACCTAGCAGGTTTTAGCATCTCACCTTCATCAACACCTGAGCATGGAGTCGTCCGCAATATAAAACTACAACCCTGTTCTTTTCTTTATCCCATAGCCACGGCAATGACTGGTAAAAACACGCTTTATACCGGGGTGTACAACTCGCTTACACTAACAGGCGAACCAGATAATTCATGCTGGAAAATCACTGCAACATCTTACACAAACGAAATACAGCTCATCGAAAATTTTTCAAATCCACTTGCTCCAGCCATTGGAATGCAGTTTCACCCTGAGTCCTTTCTTACCACATCAAGCAGCATAATTAAGGATGGGGTATGGTCTATATTACATCAATTTGCTTCGCAGCAGCATGCATGCAGTTCAACAAATTGGATAAATCCTTCAGTTGCGGGACAGGCCCACAATTAAAATTATTAAATATTTTTAATTGATTAACCTGTATCTGCACCAACA
>JAWKNZ010000026.1:0-28248 GCA_041391425.1 Bdellovibrionota bacterium | reverse complement strand
GATCGAAGTGAAAAAGAAGCATATGAGTTAAGACAGTTGACGGAAAGAGAGACGAGTAGAATCCGGGAATTAGCAAATCAAGAAGTCAGAGAACAAAGAGCTAGGCTAGTAAGCGAAATTTCTCAAATGAAAAAGACCGCAGAAAAAGAGCTCGCAGAACAGTTACAAAAGTCGAAAAAAGAAGGAGAAGAACGTTTAAGAAAAATTGAACTATCTTTAAAAGTAAAAGAGCAGGAAGCAAAAGAACTTCGTGAAATGACGGAAAGAGAAACAGCACGGATCAGAGAGCTTACAAATCAAGAAATTCAAGACCGCCAAAAGCGACTGGATAGTGAATTACATAATAAAGCTATGCAAGTTGAAGCTGAGCTTCAAGATAAACTAAGCCAAATGAGAACAGAAGCCGAGCAAGAAATTGAAGAAATTCGCCTTGAAACCAAAAGAAATGTCGAAGAAGCACACCGAAAATCAAAAATTTCTGCCGAAAAAATCATAGAAAATGCCGAAGAGGAAGCGAGAAGAATCAAATTTGACACTGATGCAGTTAAAAAAGAACTCGAAGAAAATGCTCAAAAAGAAGCTAAAGCTTATATTGAGTCTGCCCAAGAAGAAATCCGCCTAACCCGACAAGCTGCTGAAGCATATGCGAAAGAAACAAAAGAACGTGCAGAACAAGAATATCATGAGCTCAAAACTAATACCAATCGAGAACTTGCTAACTTAAAACTCAAAGAAACTGAAAAAATAAATGCCTGGAAAGCCCAACAGGAAAAAGAATTTCATGAATTAAAACAACATGAAATCAACGAAATCATTAGAAATCTAGAAATTATTATCCATCAAAAAATTCAAGAATACACCCAATCTGGTAACATCAACGAAAAAGCCAACGAGATCGGTGCCGAAGTGATAAATATCACAAGACAAATTTTAAATAAAGAAGAGGCCGCCCCACACCTGAGTCAAGTGCAGCAGTTACTGCCATTTAATCCTAATGCTCAAAGAAAAGTACGCATCTTCTGGCTTAAGGTCGTAAGCAGCAGTATAGCCGCACTTACTCTAATCACAGTCTTATTTATTTACCCAGGTTATTGGAAAAATATCTCAAAATCCTTCAAAAACTATATGGAAACTAAAGAAGATAACACAGATGAATATGTTAAAAGAGTTAAAGCAGATCGAAAAATAAAAATGACATACAATCCTGACATGACAAAAACTTATAAATCTACCTATACAGATAATATTATATTCACTCAAGATTACATTCACACTATGACAAAAGATGAGAATTTCCAGAAAAAATGGACAAAAGAATTAAATGCATTTTTCAAAGACACCTTAGACCTAGATGAGAGAGTCACAGTTAAATTCATGGTCATTGAAGACGCATTGATTAAAAAACTAATAAGCATGAGGATCTCGATAAAACCTGCAACCAAACACAGTGCCATTTTAAACATGCGCAAAGAAGAAGCACTTGCGATAAAAAACATGAAAAAACTAATGAAAGGGACGAAAAATTATATAAGATTTGCAACTTTTCGTAAAAAATTCTACGAAGATTATAAAAATACCCAAAAATAATCAAAGATCAAATAAAATACATTTTTATATTTAAATAAATATCTAAATTCTCTCTTAACCTTTTAGTGACAAACCCCAAATCACTCAAACCAGCTACCTGAAAGGTATATTTCGCCACTAACAGAAGAAACAGTAAAATAACTATTTTATTCAAAATCTATATTAAATCAAAATAGTCTTGTATAATTATTAATATCGCTTAACGTTACCCATCAAAAATAGCTAGTTTAAGGAGCTAAAAAATGAAACTTTCAAAAAAATTTTTTTCAGCAGTTTTTCTTTGTACGGTCAGTGCGTGCATGCATAACAACGGCACTCAAAGCCAGATGAAAACAGAAAACGATTCAACAGTTACACCTAATTTAAAATGCTATGCAGATTCAAATAAAATCGAATTGTATGTCAAACATAATGGTGATACTAAAAAATATGGAGTTGATCTATATACCAACGACACTAATCTATCAGATGCAAAATACGCCTATAACACTAATAATGAGCATTCTGAAGGAAGAGTTTTAAACCTAATGACAGGGAAAGAAAAAGAAGTCGACCCCGCATTTAATGGCCTTGAGGCAGAAATTACTAATTATGAAAAAATAGAGTCTGGTGAGGCAAATGATCCAGATAATAGTGGTATTACGGTGACTTTGTTAGCAGAACAGCATACAATATGACTATTGAATGCAGCTCTAGTGGGGTAGAAATTAGCAGCGATAACCAAAGTTTTGGCCCTAATGCAACATTCAACTCGGTTACCTGTCACTAAAATTTATTCAAAGCATTTTATTTAACTAAAACAGATTTGCATTTAATAGCTTTAACTTACGTAGACAAAAAGCCAGATAACGCTTAAAATGCAAATCTGTTTCGAAATAATGCAAGCAACTAAATAATATAATTTTAGCAAAAAACTTAATGAGTACGAGATATATCGTAAATTTTATCTATACTCCCATCATATTTTTCTTCAGCAAATATTCTCCGTAAATCTTTTAACGAAGTTTTAGAGTCAAAGCTTACACTAGCAACTAAATGAAAATTTGAATCATTTTCGAAGCGGTAAAGCCCCCCTAAAATTTTATTTAACCGAATAACAATTTTTTTATCTCCTCTACTTCCATGCTTCCCTAAAACCCGGCTAGAAACCCACTGCAATATACTAGAATTATTTAGATTAACATGCTTTCTATTTACAGAAAAATAGACAAGATAAGGATGCTCAGCTAAAACTTCATCCTCAATTGCCAGCTGTAATTCTTCCTTAGGTGCATTAAAATCCCAAATAGGCTCACCGCCAAGCTCGGGAATAAACCGCTCCCCTGGACAAGCTGGAAGCACTTTATCTATTGCCCAATTTCTATCCTTCAATTTTTGTTTGTAAAGAGCCTCCGCTTTTTGATTTTCACGTTGCTCTGCAGCCAACATATTATACCGCTCCTGATCAGCTTGCCATCTCCATTGATTTTTTCCAGTGAACAAATCGACAATGCGATGATAACGACGCCCAGGAGACGATAATTTTTCTGATTGGTTTAGAGCAGCAGAAGCAATGACACTGTTTTGTGATGCAATAGAATAATCTCGAAAACCTTCCACTGAATCAAAAATCTTTAAAAACAATTCTCCTTTCCAATTGAACTCCTTAGTTGAATCAGATTTGTCTTTAGTAAAATAATCAAAAGATTCACCAGATTCGTTTTTAAAAGCAGCATGACTTCCAAAACAAATCCTAAAAGAAGTTTTAAAATCTGGTGTATAGGATTTTACATAAGCAGGATCTGAATCCATCTTTTGAATTGGACAATACAATTTATAACGATTCATCAACCCCCCAAAACACCTCCGTGCGTGGTGTGGGAGTCGACAATACAGATAAGCTTGAATATCAGAATGGCCTACAATTCTACTGTTAAGCAAACATCCTTGTATCTGATTTTCATGGGTAACAAACATATTCTCATCAAACTTATCCACCGGCTTTAAATCTTCCAACATTGCATCCATCAAATCAACAACACCATGGCCCTGATAGGAAACTTTAGTCAAATCTCGAGCTATGTTCGACCCAGATTTAGATTTAGGATAGCTAACTTTCTTAGCATCTGCAGTGATACCTGTTTCACCTAATTTAAAGATAGTCAAAGTATACTGACCATCAATTCTATCATGACGCTCAACCCTACATTTTTCCTTTCCTTTATATTTAAGATTTATAAAACCAGCGGCAACCTTACATGGTATTTCTGCATAGTCTTTTATTTTTTCGTATTTCACACCTTTAGAACTTTGAGATAGATTAACTTGATCAACAATCACATAAGAAAAATCTACCGTATCAGACTTTACATCTTTAACTAAAAGAGCCCGCCCACCTGCTTCCATATCCCTATCAACTACTGGATTACATCGTTCATCGAGTTTTAAGATAGAACCATCTCCTTGACAACGCACACTATTGCCGCAAATAACACTTAGAAAAGGAGTATTCACAGGAACGGCCTCAAAGCCTGCAGCAGGAAAACACCAGTTTTTTGCAGCAGCTGACTTCCCACTTTTTCCAGAGGCAGTGGCTGACAAATCCTGCTGAATGCCATCCTTCCTTACAACTTGACACGAACTACTATGAAGAATAAGACACATAAAACTCAGTCTAACAAAAGTTTTCATGAAAATTCCTTGCCTCTCTTAAATTTGAACCATCATGCAAATATTTTAACTATTATAGCAAAAAATCTAACAATAAAAATCTAAACTAGGGCGTGTAAAAATCGTACCCATATAAATTACAATCAGTATACATCATAAAATCAAAAATTAAAGAACCTTACAAACCCCTCACCGCCAACTGACAAAAAGTCAAGAAATTAGAACAGGAACAAAGCAATCAACCTATAAAAAAACCACTTAATTGCAAATCAAACTTTAAGCGGAAGCTTTAAATACGCACCCCGTTAGCCTCAGGTTCGGGTAGATGTCCGGCCATAATATTTATCTGAATGCTAGGCAGCAATAACTTTGGTGCGCTCAAGGTTTTATCTCTAGCTTCTCGTTTTTCTACAAATTCACCCTCACTGACCCTGGCATCTAATTGTATATTAGACTCTTTTTCTTCACCGACTGTTGTTACAAATTTAAGAGGGCGCCCATTAGGCTGATAATCATGACCGACAAAAATTCTTGTATCACTCTTCAGGGAATAAATATTTTTAGTAATAGAATGATATAACTTTCGAGCATCACCACCAGGAAAATCACAACGTCCAACACCGTAATCAGGCATGAACAGAGCATCACCAGTAAAGACAGCATCTTCAATCAAATAAGCACTGCACGCCGGAGTATGTCCCGGAGTAGGAATTTCTAATACCTTCATACCAGCAATTATTACCTCTTCATTATCTGCAAACAAATAATCAAATTGACTTCCATCACTCGGCTCATCAAGGTTAAAAGCCTTAAAAAATATTTTTTGCACTTCAACAATGCGGCTACTAATTGCCACCTTCATTTCTGGAAAATATTTTTTGAGAACTTGCGAAGCACTTACATGATCTGCATGAGCGTGAGTTTCTAAACTCATAGCAGGCGACAAATTTTCTTGACGTAAATACTCAACAACAAGATTAATCGAATGCTCATCAATAGCCCCTGAAGCCGGATCATAATCAAGAACCGGATCGATAACGATCGCTTCTGCGGCACCCTTTTTATGAACTACATAAGTAAGTGTAAATGTAGTAGGATCAAAAAATTCTTTCACGATCATATGCAACCTCCTCACAATTATTTTGCACCTAAACACCAAGCAAGCAAACAACCGACCAGTTTATCACAATCAATAACTATTTAATAATAAAGAAGAGTTGCTATATCGACAACAAAACAAATTGAATTTTGATTCAATTTAATGCAAATTTGTTGAATCAGAATAAAACATTTAGGGCAAACAATGAAAATACATGCGAAGCCAGATATAAAAACTCATACATTCCAAGGCATGATTACTTCCTCCCCAAAAATGACCAATTTTTTTGAGGTTTTACGCAGAGTAGCAACAACCGATTCTGCGGTATTAATCAGAGGAGAAACCGGGACAGGAAAAGAACTAGTCGCGAGAACAATACATAATTTAAGTTCACGCTCTACATATAACTTTAACGCTGTTAATTGTGCAATGCTGATGCCTGACCTATTCAACTCAGAGCTTTTCGGACATGTCAAAGGCTCATTTACTGGCGCCATCACCGATCATAAAGGTTTCTTTGAAGAAAGTCACTTAGGGACATTATTTTTAGACGAAGTCGCAGAGCTTCCCATCAATGCCCAATCGAGGCTTCTACGCGTCTTACAGGAAAAAAACTTTATGAAAGTAGGTTCAACCAAACCAATTTCTGTCAATGTCAGAATCCTATCAGCAACCCACAAATCTCTTAGATACGAAGTAAAAGAAGGCCTGTTTAGAGAAGATTTGATGTATAGATTAAGAGTCGTGCCTATATTTCTCCCACGCCTCGTTGAAAGAGGAAAGGACATAGAAATATTAACTTGGCGCTTCATTGAAGAGTTTAACAGACAAAATCACAGGTTTATTTCAGCGCTTTCCCATGATGCACGAGAAGCAATTTTAAGCTATGAATGGCCAGGAAATATTAGAGAATTAAGAAATAATATTGAATACGCCTTTGCCATAGGAGAAGGAACAACCCTCACCCTTGATGAACTCACCCCAGAACTACAAGGAAAAGATATTTTCAAACCTGATTTACGCTTCCACCTAGATTACTAACTAATACGAAAAGAACGCCAAAAATCATCTCTGCTCTCAATAACGCGATGGGCAATAAGGAAGGCTTAGCCCAAGCACTTGGAATCAGCCGCTCGACCCTCTGGAGAAAAATTAAGACCTTGCACATCAATTAAAATAGTGTCTCATATATTTGCAACATTATAGCAACAATTATAAAAATATCGTTCCAAAAAAATTAAAAAACTAAGTTTTATTAGCAAGTTTAAAAACGGCACAGCCTTTGCTTTAATATATACGACTGAATTAGAGACAGCAGATTTTACAAGTAAGGAGAGCAAATTGGAAACATCAGTTACAAATTGGCTTTTGGCACTAGGAGGAGGAGGCCTAATTGGAATGGCCGCAACTATATTACTCCTTATCAACGGGAGGATTATGGGCGCTAGCGGCATAATATTTGGCGTAATAAAGCCAATCAAGGGCGATACTCTTTGGAAGTACAAATTTCTCCTAGGCATCCTGCTTGGAGCTTTTAGCGCTTCTTTTTTCATAGATGAAGCCTTCATAAATTTATCAAATCGTTCGCTAATTTCTATCGCAATAGCTGGACTTTTAGTTGGATTTGGGACTCATATGGGCAATGGTTGTACAAGTGGACATGGAGTATGTGGGATAAGTCGAATGTCCTCACGCTCTATAACCGCAACATTTATATTTATTCTAACGGGCGCTATTACAACACTACTTATGTCGAAAAGCATAACATTATTTTAAAAAGGTAAATAATGAAAAACAGTATCATAGCACTATTGGTAGGAATGTTCTTTGGCTTAGGACTCGTTATTTCAGGAATGACCAATCCACATAAAGTCATTAACTTTCTCAATTTTACACAGTCATGGGATCCATCACTGGCATTTGTAATGCTCGGCGCCATAGGCGTTCATACCATTGCATATAGGATCATCAAACATAGGACATCGCCATTACTAGGAGGAGACTTCAAAGTTCCAAAGAAAAATAAAATCGATAAACAGCTAATTATAGGATCTGCAATTTTTGGTATCGGCTGGGGACTTGGCGGTTACTGTCCAGGACCAGCAATAGCGTCGCTCGTAAGCTTAAAAACCGAAAGCTTCATTTTTATGCTTACAATGATTCTAGGAATGCAACTACATAGCTTATATGAGAAAAAAATAATGAAGGGTATGAATTAAAGAAAAATTTGGCAAGATATGGTACTCAAACATATGAAGCTTTATTTACATTCAAAACATATAATTAGGAGATTATAACATGAGCAGGTTTAAAGAAATATTACCACAAGAGGTATCAAGACTAAGCGAAGAAGGGGGCCAAATAAAATTGATCGACGTACGTACTCCCGAAGAGTTTACGGAAATTCGTTCTGTCTTAGCCCAAAACCTTCCTTTAGATCAACTAAGTTCAGAAAAAGTTGAAAGCCTTGGTTTAAAAAAAGATGATCCCATTTATATGATCTGCCGTAGCGGTGCACGTTCAGCTAAGGCATGTGAAATCCTAGCAGACGCAGGATTTACGCAACTATATAACGTCACCGGCGGTACTTTAGGATGGGCCGAAAAAGGACTTCCGACGGCAAAAGGCAACTATTAAGGGAAGCAAAACCTATGAGAGCAAGGCGCAGAGACGAAAGCAACGCAGCTATCATAGATTTTGCTCGCGTTAATAAGGCGAGGTAAGCATGATTTTTTTGGGCTACATAGGAACTATTTTGACGGGCATATCCCTTGGACTCATCGGTGGTGGTGGTTCAATACTGATCGTGCCTGTTCTAGTTTATCTTTTCAACGTCAGCCCAGAGCTAGCAACCGCCTATTCACTTTTTGTAGTAGGCATTGCCAGCCTCGTTGGTTCATATAAATACGCAAAAATGAATCTTATCGAATACAAAACCGCACTAATTTTTGCAGCCCCTGCATTTATCGGCGTTTTCTCAGCAAGACGCTTTATAATCCCTTCACTGCCACCAACCATTCTTACATCTGAATGGCTCACTTTGAATAAAGAAACATTGATTATGTTAGTCTTTGCAATCGTAATGCTCCTTGCTTCATTTTCAATGATTCGAAAAAAGCCTAGTAATCAAGAAGATCAAAAAAGTAACAATCAAAAATTTATTTATAATTATAAAATGATTGCCTTAGAGGGCTTAGGAGTCGGAACCCTCACTGGATTTGTTGGAGCTGGTGGAGGCTTTCTTATCATTCCAGCTCTCGTACTGTTTGCAAAACTGCCGATGAAGTTAGCAATCGGCACCTCACTGATAATTATTTCCGCTAAATCGTTATTAGGGTTTTTGGGAGATTTAGCCACATCTCAAGCTATTGATTGGAGCTTCTTAATTAAGATCTCTTTTACAGCTATTGTTGGTATAATTGCCGGAACCTACCTCAATCAATTCATACCAGGACGTAAATTACAGCCAGCCTTTGGTTGGTTCATACTTGTTATGGGAACCTATATACTGGCTAGGCAAATAATCTGATAGATGTATTACTAAGCATCGTCCAGCTGCTCAAAATAAACCCATACAGACTTTCTGCTCGTTATTTGTACTTATTTTGCACATCAGCCCTTACCCTCTCAATAAAATTACAAACCTTAGATTTCTAGTCTTCTAATTAACCCACTAGAATCCCATTGAAGTCAATTACGCCAAATTGACAAGAGAATTTTACGGTTGCTTCCAGATTACTGCTGAAGTATTTAACAAGCGCTTTTGCAATAGCTTAAGCTCCCAGATCGTGATTATAAATCTAGCTATGAGAGGTGCGCTTTGTTAAAAACTAGGTTAAAAACTAGGTCAAAAATTAAAACACTTCCACAGTGCTTTTTAACAATTTCCCTCTTTATTTTATTTATAAATGCTTCTGCACGCCCTTTATATGGGCAACACCATGGCATGGGACCAAAACCTGGAAGATATTTAGGCTACATTAAACCAGATGGATATAATAAAAAAATTCCGACAACCCTAGATCTTATCATCATTCAAGAAGGAAGCGATTATACTAACTTTAAAGGAATTGTTAAACTCGCACTTGGCGGCCATTCCAGTACTGAATATATAGCACACCATTTCCCAAAAGTTTCATACAGCTTTGCAAGGTCAGAATTAATTTTCAACCAAGATATGCAAGATTTCAGTATCTTTTCAGCAAAAGTTCACATGATGGACGGTAAACTGATGATAATGGGAAAATTTCAGTCAATTAGAGGTGATATAAGCGGAAGCCTCCAACTAATTCATATAGAGGATTCAAACGAATTTAATACAGATTTAGACTTAAACCCTCTATTTAGCGATTCTGAATCTGTAGACACACTGACTGGCGTGTACTTAGGACGATGTGATGGTAAAAAAACCCAGCTACAATTAGAAGCCAGCAAATGGGCTGGTAGCTCAGGCTTATCAAGAAATCCTCTTGCCGGTTACAAAATTAAAGGGCGTTGGGCTACAAAAAATGGCACTTGTGGCACAATAGAAAAATACTGCCAGGAAAACCATTTCAATTCTGGATACTATAATTTTTATAACGGACGATTAAAACTAGAAGGACACCCTCTAAATAAGACATGCATCATTACAAAGCGTACAAATAATGAAAGTACCATAAGCTGTGAAAACTCTTGCACTTTAAAAAAAGAGCCTAAAACAGGCAATTCTGTCGATCGAAATGGCACCTTTCATAGCTATAAGCGCAAGCACAAAATTGATATTAGCTCAGATGAGCCATTGCCAGAGATCCCTACTCCAAGTGATTTAAGCGGCACCTTCAAAGGATACTTACATCACGAACTAAACAATCGATACCAGCCACTTCGTATCATTATTAACGCCTATAAATATGCAGATCGTCCTAATCGTCCTGAAGTTTTATATGTATCAGCAAAGCCTTCATTATATTTTAAAGAATTTGCAGCCCAAGAAAGCATTGCCTATAAAATCGACCAGCGGCCATTTCTAAATACCATGCCTTATTTTACATTTATTGGCCCAGGAGAAGTGTATTTTCAAATCAATAGCTGGACCAAAAAATCAATAATCGGCACCTGGTATTCAGTAAACTTCGGTAGAGTTGGAACATTCGAATTACAAAAAGAGTCAATCATCGATGACGATATTCCTGAACCAATAAGCATTATGCCACCTATACAAAATAAATACAAAAACCAGAATTGGGAAGTTTCCCTAACAACATTTTTCAAAGAAAATGATGAAGACATCGATGAAACAGACTTCTTTCCGGCAACAATAAACGGCAGTGCTATATTCATGCCCTCTGGAGTAATCAAACATATCAGTGCGGGCAGCTATGATTTCTACACAAATTCACTATCAATTCTAGTAGGAGAAGATCAAATTGCCGTTGGAACAGTTGATGATAACAGTATATCTATTTATATACCAAACGTCTCCAGCTGGGGAACAATATTGAAACCACATCTTAGAGAAAAATTCATAAAATCTGCAGCCCCATAAGGAAGTAAAAAATGATCTTAAAGCTGTTAATACTTTTAACTACGACTTGTATTTCAATGACAGCATTGAGTTACACCCCCGTCGAAACTCTTGGTGTCCCCAAACTACCCTATCAACTAGTTGACGGCGTGAAAGTATTCCAACTCACAGCTGAAGAAGTTCGAACTAGATTTTGTGAATTGGACTCATGTAAAACCATTATCACTTGGGGATATAATGGCTCTATGCCCGGCCCAACCATAGAGGCTGTAGAAGGTGATCACATCAAAATAGAGTTCAAGAATAACCTACAAATGCCAACAGCTGTTCACTGGCACGGACTTGAACTACCTAACGGCATGGATGGCGGTGGCGCTCATACGCAAGGCTAGTTCAACCAGGAGAAAACTTTACCTATGAATTCACTTTAGAGCAGCATGGCACCTATCTATACCACTCAGGGCATATGCAGGCACTCCAAGCAGGGATGGGGCAAACTGGTTTTTTCATAATCCACCCAAAAAAGCCGGTTGCACCGGTCGACAAAGACTACGCTCTTTACTGCAAATATGGAGCATACCACCTCACTCTAACTTACCAGACACCATGTCGATGAATTTCAATTGGTTTACCATCAACGGCAAAGTTGCGCCATCAGTCCCACACCTTCAGGTATCCTCAGGCGAAAAAGTAAGAGTAAGAATAGCCAACATAAGTATGATGTCCCATCCGATCCATATGCATGGCCATACATTCAAAATAGTAGAAACGGGCGCTGGACGAAACCCAGAATCTACTCATCGAAAAGCCAATACGGTATCGGTCAACGCCGGTGAGACGATGGCAATTGAATTCACAGCATCAAAATGGAAAGGCCCTTGGCTACTCCATTGCCATTTCCTACACCACATTACCAATGATATGGACCGCAACCCAATTCCTGGACAGCCTATGGATATGCCTCCCGGAGCTGGTATGTTCACAATTGTAGATGTTCAATAAAATAAGTGCAGAATTCAATCTGCACCATTTTTATATATTTTTAGTTAAATCTTACAAAAAGTTGGAGATCATAATGCAGTTTTGCTTCGATTCGAAGAAAATCATCACAAAAACCTCAGTCATTTTTCTACTGCTAATAATGCAAGCATGTGGCGTTGACACTTCAGAACTAGCAGGACGGTATCAAGGATACCTAACAATTAGAGATAACGATGAAACCATAATAACTGATGTCTTCATCGATGCTACAAATAAAAAATTTTCAGGCCAAGCCAAAGTCATTGATGCAAAAAGCGAAGCTCTAATTGGCACATTTACAGTAAAAAAAGTTTTGAGCTCAAAAAAAATTGCACTTAAGTCCAGCCTTTTTCGAACGACAAGCAAAATAAACCTCGTTCTCGAAGGCACATGCGCTAAATCCGAGGAATCTACAGATGCATTGATCCATGCTTGCTTCTCCAACGGAACAATTAATCTAAGCTATCAAGAGCAAGATGGAAACTATCAGTTTGATCTTTATGCTTCAAAAGACGAAGGAGAGCTTCCCCCAGATCTTAGTGGAGAGATTGAATTACCCGAAGCTATTGCATTCGCTAAGCAATACAATTTAGACGCTTTGATAAAAGCTCAAGATGTTTACAAAGCCCGCGAAGAAATGTTGCTGCGAAGAGGAAATATGTTTCCTAACTTAAATCTAGGAACAATCCTTTCCGCTGCTGAATTTCCTGGTGGATTGCTATCGGAAGCTGGAAATCTACTTCCATTTTTGTTTCCAGATAATTGGTTTCGGCTACGAGAAAGTGAAAGGTTATATGACGCAGAAAAGAGCTCATATGCAGCGTTACGGGCAAACCAAGTATTAATCGTACAAAGCTTGTATTATATGATCCTTAAGGACCAATCCTTGGTAGAGATTATTGAATCACACCTCGCCAAACTAAATCAATTGCAAGATTCCGTACGCGCGATGGTGGAAGAAGGAGAGGCACCATTATCATGGGAAAAAATGCTACGCACTAAAATCATAGAAGACGAAGAAGACCTCCTAACCCTAAACCGTCATTTAAAAGAGCAGCTAAACTCTCTTCGTAACCTATTAGGAGGAGTGCCAACAAGAGAGCAACTAGTAATATCCCATGTTGAGTTACCTGAGATCGACCAATCAATTATTCGCGACTTGAAACAGGATGAGAGCACCGCAATCAGCAAATCACCTGAGATCAGGCAAATGATTCAGCTAGAAAGTGCTGCATGGCAGCTTGAGAAAGCAGTTAAGTGGTCTTGGCTCAATCCTAATACCGACCCTCGCTTAAACCTTGGCCTCGGCTGGATTCATGCTGTTAATATAGAGAAAGCTAACATTAAAGAACTGCAACTTAAGAAAATCTCTGTTGAAAGAAAGATAAGAGAACAGGTCATCAATATAGAAAATAGCTTACCATATGTTGCCAGACAGTCTGAGCTATTGACAGAGGGTATGAGCACCACAAGAGAGTCTTATAATATAGCATTACAGCAGTTTAAATTAAAAGAACTCTCGATATTCGAACTTGTAGAATTTATTGAAAATGTTTTGAAGTTTGAAGCAAAAGAAGCAGCACTCAACTATAGTTACTTAACTCTGGAGAGCAATCTTGATCGTTTAACCTTAGACACTCACTTTGCAGAATTTGCGAGTAGCAATTAATAATTTAGGGGCTAAAATAACTAGCCCCTAAAACTTTATCATTTTGATTACAAATAATTGAAATGGACACACGATTCCACTAAAAATAAACGAACTCTAGAGCAATTCCTTTCTCTATCTCAATTTGATACGAAAATAAGAAAAAATATATTTTCTATCTGGTATAATCAAGGCTAAAGTCAACTCCATCAACGCAGATCAATGTACCTACATGATGATGACCATCCACCTGCCAAGAGCCTCGCTCCTCCAATACACGTTGCTTTCCACCATTGAAATCATTAGGGGTGACGTCTCGAGCATATTCGAATCCTTTTTCTCTACAAAATTTTTGCGCAGCAATAAACGCGCTATCATCGTCAGGCTTATCTTTTCTGCATGGATATAATAAATATTTATTCAAACACAGAAAATCTAATAAGTGCATTGGCTTCAACAAGTACTTGATCTTGGGTTAAACTCTGAATTACAACCTTATTATCAAGAATCTTTCCAGTACTAAAATAAAGTTCAGTTGGTTTACTTGTAAAAACCCACGTGTTTTCTTTAGAACCGTGTGGAACAAAAGAAGAAAATTCTATTTTTCTTTCTAAAAACCCTTCTGCAACAATATAGCCTGCAAGATTCGAAAATTTTGCAACTTTCATTTCCGGCAATTCAAACTTTACAATTTCACCTGCTAACTGGCTTGCCGTATTTACAGTCTTTACATGCAAAGGATCTCCAGTAATTTCAGAAAGATAACCTTTAGGATCAGTAATATCTGAGCCTGTGCCGAACCCACATTTAGGGTCTCACCTCCCAGATAAATCGCATACAAATCTAATTCCTCATTACCTTCTCGTAAGCTTTGAGCTGCACTCAGACCTAGCTCATCTGATTGCGATTCTCCACCGGAGCTCTGAGTAGGCAATCCATCAGAAATAAAATAGACAACCTTATGCCCTGCCCTTGTATGCAGCAGATCGTTTGCCATATTAAAGGCGGCCTCGTAATTTGTTCCACCTCCGTTTTTGCAAGCACCTTGACTCCAATCTTGCGGTAATGAATCTAAAGATGAAAAATCTGAAACCAAAGTAGCATCAGCATTAAATCCAATAATACC
The DNA here is from genome assembly GCA_041391425.1 of Bdellovibrionota bacterium. Taxonomy (GTDB): domain Bacteria; phylum Bdellovibrionota_B; class Oligoflexia; order Oligoflexales; family JAWKNZ01; genus JAWKNZ01. The sequence continues at coordinate 13,613 of JAWKNZ010000026.1, read as the reverse complement.
CATACTAATCTTTGTTAAATCATCACCACCCTCATCCTTTAACTTAGCAACAATTGCGCTTATCGATTCTTGCCTACCACACGAATTATTTGCACCAATAGTATCGTTACTTCCCATTGATCCTGAAAAATCAAGTACAAATAAAACAGTCATTTCTTGAGCAATCGTTTGTGTCTTTGGCGCAACACACAACTCACCTTCAATAACAACTTTAGAATTTTCTTCACCAGAAATATCCAATTCTTTATTACTTATTTTAAGTCCTTCACAGTGGCTAAGACTCAAATGGCGGAACTGTGCACCCTGATCCACTGTTTCTTCTGTGCCTTTATCTTCTTCTCCCTTCTCATCACCAGATTTTGGGGGTTGATCAGGCACTTGCTCAGCGAATTTTGCTTTATTGCAGCTGAGGACAACAATAGACAAATAAAGTACTAACTTAATAATATTATTAGATAAAATTTTCACTAGCAAAATCCTAATAACGTAAAGGGGCGGGACTTTAGTTTTATGGAAAACCACAAACACTCAGATTGCAAATAGGCTGGTGTGCAACACATCATGGATGATCCATAATGAGCAAGAAAAAACAGGAGCAATTATCCTACCAGATAAAATATACAATATTATTAATTAGTAAGAGGTATTAATGGTATATAGACATGAAAACAATCAATACACGTGTAAATGTTATAAACATTTGAGCAATATCACAATTTATATCTTTAAAAAGTAGTTGAGAATCAACAAGATAACCCCCTAATACAAATCTAACAATTCTAGGATAGCTTGGCTAAGAAAAGTTTAAAATATGGAGAAGCTATAGCCATCCAGCATCTAAATAGTATAGAAGTAATACGCTATGGCTAAGCAACATACCTTATTTTAAAGATAAGTTTGAAGAAGCCACAAAAAATGGGGGCAACATTGAGAAACTCTAAAATGATACACGTCATCGAAGATGATGCCGATATAACCAAATTATTGCTATTTAACCTTTCAATGGCAGGCTACCAGGTCTCTACTTCGACCGATGGTGAGGAAGCATTAAAGTTTTTAGAGGATCAACAAGTAGATATTATCCTCCTAGACTTAATGCTTCCTAAAATAGATGGAATCGAAGTATGCAAAAGGCTACGTGCAGGGAGCACTAATAACAAAACACCGATCATTATGCTAACAGCAAAAGGCCATGAAAATGATATAGTTTTAGGCCTTGACTCAGGGGCAGACGATTATATCACCAAACCATTTAGCCCTAAAGTCCTTATTGCTCGCATCGAAAATGCACTGCGCCACAACATCAGCGTTGAAGAAAAAGCTGGAGATATCTTAAAACGAGAAAATATAGAAATTCACCTAAATAAATATGAAGTCAAAATCGATGGAAGTAAAACAGAGTTAACTCCATCTGAATTTCAGATTTTGGTGCTCTTGGCTAAAAAACCGGGTTGGGTATTTACCCGCACACAAATTGTCGATCATATCCACGGAGAAAACTATGCCGTCACAACTCGTGCTATCGACTTTCAAATGGTCGGGCTTAGAAAGAAATTAGGATCAGCTGGATCTTTGATTGAAACCGTTCGCGGCATTGGCTATAAATTTAAGGTTAAGCAATGAGATATCGCACCTTATTTTGGAAAATTTTTCCTATCTTTCTTCTAGTCTCTATTGCTCCTATAGCATTAATTTCAAGCATTTCATATTATGGATTTTATAATTTTGTAATCAAAGACACAAAAAAAAACCTTGAGAAACACGCCCAAACTTTTCATGAAATTTTCCGTAGTCAAGACAAAGATAAAAAAATAGAAAATATCCGAAATAAGCTACAAGAAATAAGTCAACAATACGACACTCGTATTACTTTGATCGAACCAGATGGCAAAGTTGTTGCTGATAGCGATATTGACTTCAATACTCTAGACAATCATGCGGATCGACCGGAAATTAATATAGCAACAAAGGAAAAAGTAGGTGAATCAATTCGTTACAGTGATAGTTTGAAAGATAACTATCTATATGTCGCTATCAACCCAGAGAAAGAATCAGATAGTTACAGATTCCTTAGAGTTTCTGTTCCTTTAAAGCGAATTAACAGCACTGTCTGGAAGACATTTAATCAAATTCTCTATGCCACTATTATTTTGATTGGAATTTTCACTATCATTATATGGCGCTTATCGCTAGCTATTAGCCAACCAATAAAACAAATTAAAAATCGTGCCCATAAAATTATTGAAGGAGAGTTCGACACTAAAACTTTCTTACCGCGCTCCGCTGCAAAAGAAATCATAGAATTAGCGACAACTATAGATTCAATTTCACTCGAGTTTAAAAAACGGATTGACACCCTGCTATTAAAGTCACGCGAAATGAATGCTTTGTTCTCCAGTATGACTGAAGGTGTATTAGCGATCGATAAAAAGGGCAACATCCTAACAATCAACCGATCAGCTTTAGAAATTTTACAACTCCAGAGTCTAAAAATAAAAGACACTAATATATTTCAAATTGTAAGAAACGCTCAATTAAGTAAATTCATCAAAAAAGCGCTTAACAGCACAAACCCGGTAGGTGAAGAAATCCTATTAGATCAGGATAAAACACGTTACCTGTATATACAAGCAAGCCCTACATTTGGTGAAAAAGAAATGCTAGAAGGTATAGTTATTGTGATAAACGACATGACACAGCTTAAAGAATTAGAACGGCATAAAAAAGATTTTGTCGCCAATGTATCTCATGAGCTTAGAACCCCATTAACCTCAATTCAGGGGTTTTCAGAAACTTTACTCAATCCAAATTTCAAGGATGAAAAAGCAAAAAAAGAGTTCCTCGAAATTATTAACCATCATGCAACTAGACTTGCTAGCATTTTAGAAGACCTACTTACCTTAGCAAAAATCGAACGCCAATCCGATTTAAGCGAAATTAAGATTGAGCCGGGTACTATAAACAAGGTTATCGAAGAAGCTGCTAGCCTTGTTAGTTTCAAAGCTAAAAAGAAACATATTAACATCAATATCGATTGCAAGAATGAGATCCAGGCAAAAATCAACAAACCTCTTTTAGTAAGCGCTGTCGCCAATCTCATTGACAATGCTGTAAAATATAGCCCGGAAAATACCGAAATAAAAGTTGTCGGAGAAACGATAGATTCTGAAATTAAAATTTCAGTGATAGATACGGGCAGTGGCATTGCCGAAAAACATATTACTAGGCTATTTGAAAGATTTTACCGTGTTGATCAAGCAAGGTCTAGAAATCTAGGTGGAACCGGGTTAGGACTAGCCATAGTCAAACATATAGCAATGGCCCATCATGGCAAGGTAAAAGTAGAAAGTATTGTAGGCCAAGGCAGCTGCTTTAGCATCCACCTTCCGATATACCCAGCAAGTTAAAAATATCCATGATATTAGGCCAAAAATCTTATTTATTATAAATACATAGCTGCAATTCTTAATTTCTTTGCAAATTTATACTAGACATCAGCCAACTTAGAACTGAGAATTATTTTAGTTTTAAAAATCCTAACACAATCCTAACACAAACCTCATTTTTCCTAAACAATCCCATCTTACTGTTCCAATCACTAAAAACATGGGTTATCATGCGCCTGCCATTTGCAAGGCCTGACTTTCCTGCTAATCAAAAAGGGATATTTTATGAAATGGAATTTTGTTTATAAAGCAACCTTCACTGCTGGGATTGCAATTTTTCCGTCAATGACACAAGCTGCCGATGCAAAGTATGAAGCGAATAGAGTTAGAATTGATGGTTCAAGTACAGTCTTCCCAATTACAGAAGCAGTTGCAGAAGAATTCAACGCTAAATTCCCAAGAATCAGAGTGACTGTTGGGGTTTCTGGAACTGGAGGCGGTTTTAAAAAATTTATCCATCATGAAATTGAAATTGTAGATGCTTCCAGAGAAATAAAAGAAAAAGAAGCAAAAAAATTAAAAGAAGAAGGAATAGAGTTTGTAGAAATTCCTATCGCCTACGACGGATTATCCGTAGTTGTCAACCCGCAAAACGATTGGGCTTCCACCATGTCCACTGAGCAATTGAAAGCCCTATGGAGCCCTAATAGTAAAGTTAAAAAATGGAGTGATATCAATCCTGCATGGCCACAAAAAAATATTGTTTTGTACGGACCAGGTACCGATTCAGGTACTTTTGATTACTTCACAGAGGCTATAAACGGTAAGTCGCAACTAAGCCGCTCCGATTTTACAAAAAGCGAAGATGATAATGTTCTTGTACTAGGAGTTGCAGGCGATAAATATGCTCTAGGCTATTTTGGCTATGCATATTACAAAGAAAATATGAATAAGGTTAAAGCAGTGGCCATTTCAGAGCAAAATAAGAAAGCCGTCTTACCTTCTCATAAAACTATAAATGACGGTTCCTACAAGCCTTTATCTCGACCTCTCTTCTTGTATATCAAGAAAGATGCCTTAGAAAAGAGCCAAGCCATCTATTCATTTTTAGAGTTTTATTTGACTGAAGGCCCCAAATTAGCTAACGAAGTTGGTTATGTAGCTCTGCCTGAAAGTAGCTATCAGAATAGTCTAAAAATGATTAAAAAGATCGCCAGAAAAACGGTAGCAAATGCGAGATAAAGCAAAATTAATCGACCATTTACTTAAGCACTTTCTCTTTTTAAACATGTCCATCACCGTAATGATAACCATTGCGGTGGTGTTCTTTTTGGGAAAAGAGTCTTACGGTTTTTTTGCTGAAATTCCTCTTGTAGATTTCTTATTTGGTAAGAATTGGGCCCCGCTACTGGAACCTAAATCTTTTGGAGTTCTACCCCTTGTATGTGGAACCTTTATTATCCTTATATGGTCAATGCTACTAGCGGTGCCGTGTGGAATCCTAGTTGCTACCTTCCTAAATGAATTTGCCAACAATAAAGTACATGCCATCATAAAGCCCACATTAGAAATTCTAGCTGGTATTCCGACAGTTGTTTATGGATACTTTGCTCTAACTTGGGTAACCCCGTTTCTTAAGAATTTATTTCCTGACCTACAAATGTTTAATGGCATAAGTGCAGCAATCGTAGTTGCTATAATGATCCTACCAATGGTTTCGTCTCTCTGCGATGACGCATTCAGAAGTATTCCAGAAAACTTAAGATCAGGCGCTTACGCCCTCGGCGCAACACCATTTGAAGTTATAAGCCGTATCGTTATTCCTGCAGCCGGCAGTCGTGTTATGGCAGCAATTGCTTTGGCAATGTCTAGAGCTATAGGTGAAACTATGGCTGTCACTTTAGCTGCCGGAGCCACACCAAAATTCGGTTTGGACCCCACTGGTAGTATTCAAACAATGACAGCATACATAGTACAAGTTAGCTTAGGAGACGTTCCGGCCGATGGGATTGAATATAAGACGTGCTTCGCTGTTGCATCTTTGTTATTTCTTATTACTTTCACACTGAACATTTTTGGCTCCAATGTAAGTCCTTTGAAACTAAAGAGTAAAGCATGAAAATAAGCCCGCGGCAGTTTACATCTCTTGTTTTTAAGATACTATGCTCAGCTATTACACTTTTTGCATTGCTAGTTTTATGTATATTAATACTACACATTTTAGAACAGGGATGGCAGTGGCTCTCATTAAATTTTGTAAGCAATTTCCCATCTCGCTTGCCACATAAGGCTGGTATAAAATCAGCGATCTATGGCACCATCTGGATTCTAACTCTTACAGCACTGATATCAATTCCCCTCGGGGTCTGTTCGGCAATATATCTAGAAGAATATGCACCCAAAAAAAAATGGGTCTCTTGGATTCATCTCAATATTTCTAATCTAGCAGGAGTGCCCTCTATCGTTTACGGGCTTTTAGGGCTAGCCATGTTTGCTCGCTATTTAAAAATGGGTCAAAGCGTGCTGACAGGAGCAATGACTATTTCTCTACTGGTATTGCCAATTATAATTATTTCGGCATCGAAGGCTATCCGAGCGGTTCCCGACTCAATACGCGAGGCTGCATTTGCTATGGGGGCTAGACGTTGGCAAGTCATTTTAGGTCAAGTACTTCCTGCGAGCATTCCCGGAATATTGACAGGGGTTATTCTAAGCAATTCAAGAGCTATAGGAGAAAGTGCGCCTTTGTTAATTGTCGGAGCTTTAAGCTATGTCGCCTTCGTTCCTGAATCAATTTCTGACCCTTTTACAACCTTACCAGTACAAATATTTAATTGGGCTAGTAGGCCTCAAGAAGAATTCCACGGACTCGCAGGCGCAGGAATTATAGTCCTCTTAGCCATACTTTTTTTAATGAATATTGTCGCGATGATATTTCGACAGAAATTGGGAAAATATAAACTATGAGTAAACCAAACCAGCCGATACTTGCTACCAACAAACTAAATGTTTCCTATGGTAGCAATCACGTTGTTAAAGAAGTTAACTTAGAATTTCTCAATAATAGCGTAACAGCCATTATCGGTCCATCTGGCTGTGGAAAAAGCACTCTCCTACGCTCTCTTAACCGTATGAATGACTTTAATCATAACGTAAATATTTCTGGAAAAGTTTTGTTTAACGGTAAGAACATTTATAGCCGCACAGTAGATCCCATAAACCTACGTAGGCAAATCGGCATGGTATTTCAAAAACCAAATCCTTTTCCAAAAACAATATACAAAAACATCATATGGGGGCCAAAAATAAATCGTTTGCTTAAAGATCCCGACGAACTCGTTGAAAATTGCCTTAGAAAAGCAGGATTATGGGACGAAATTAAAGACCGTTTAAATCATTCAGCTTTAGAGCTATCAGGGGGGCAACAGCAGCGCTTATGTATAGCTCGAGCAATAGCAATGAAACCACCTGTAATCTTAATGGACGAACCATGCTCTGCCTTAGATCCAAAGTCTACTGCTATTATCGAAGAACTTATAACTGAACTCAAAAAAGATTATACAATCATAATTGTCACCCATAACATGCAACAAGCTTCAAGAATATCTGAACAAACAGCCTTTATGTATAATGGCCATTTAATTGAAACAGGAACAACAAAAGAGATTTTCACAAAACCAAAAGAAAAACAAACTGAAGACTACATAACCGGTCGTTTTGGCTAATACAAATGAATATTTGCCGTATAAACCAGCATTAAATGAGAGCGAGAGGAAGGAAACAAGAATGTCAAGCCATCTACATATAGAATTAGAGAAATTAAAAAGAAGATTACTAAACTTAGGTGCCACAGTTGAAAATTGCGTGGAAAGGTCAGTACAATCAGTCCTTGCTCGTGATAAAGACTTAGGCTCTAAAGTCATCGAAGGTGACAGCGAAATTGACCAAAGAGAAATCGATATAGAAGAAGACTGCCTCAAAATTCTAGCTCTTTACCAACCTGTCGCAGTGGATCTACGATTTTTAATTTCGGTATTAAAAATCAATAACGACCTTGAACGCATTGGAGATTTAGCTGTAAATATTGCCGAACGAGGCTTATTCTTGTTATTTCAACCATCCTTTGTGCAGCCTTTTGATATGCAAGAGATGACGCGCAAAACTAGATCAATGCTACGAAAAGCACTAGATTCATTGGTTACACAAGATCCAATTTTGGCTGCCGAAGTTTGCAGTGAGGATGAAGAGCTCGATAAAATGAATCGTTCTATGTACAAAAATGTATATGAAGAAATTAAAAAAGACCCACAGCGTGTCGAACAACTGATTCAATATCTTTCGATATCAAGGAATCTAGAACGCATAGGTGATTATGCGACCAATATTGCCGAAGATGTCATTTATATGGTAGATGGACATATCGTCCGCCACAAAACTAATGAATTTATCACTTCTGTAGGCCATTTAAGCCAAAAACTAACAAACCGTGGGAGTTTGCCACCTCAAGACACAGCCGAAGAAGCGACAAGCGAATAAAATTCGAACTAATTTAATTTCTTTACCCACAACTTAATTTAACGAAACCGCTTTGCATTTTTTTTAACGGCATCAAGCTGTTTTAAAGCTTCTTCTGACATTGGCGTTACCAACTGGGAAACTTTCTCGACATGCTGAGGAAAAATTTTCTCAAAATCATGCATTCCCCGCAATGTTAAAATATACTTAGGACGAGATTCACTACGCCCCGCTGTCTTTTGCACAACGTTATCATTTAGTAAGCGTCTCAAAAAAGCAGTAATATTACCACGCGAGACAGTCAATCTATCTGCCAACGCCGAGGGCGACATAGCCCCTTCAAAATAGAGGTGAAACATAATCTGAAATCTAGGTAGCGTAAAACCTATGGTTTGTAAATTTGACTCTAAAACAGAAAAGATGACTTTTTGCGTTTGCAAAATAGAACGCCAAGTTTTTATCTCTGGACGCTCTAAAATTTTTTCAAACTCTAATTTATGGCGCATGCTTTCGCTCTACTAAACAAGAGATATTTAACAATAATGCAACCTCAAGCATCTTAACTTTTATAAGCCACACCCAACATCAAACCTTCCGGCAACAATACTTAATGTCATATTTGGGGTCGAAGCCTTCATTGTAACCACTAGAAATAACATATAAATATGCTTGAGCATGCATCCCAGCCAATAACTCTAGCAGAATGCTAGACATTTTACAATTACCTTTGATCAATCAAATTCATGAGATAATTAAGTTTACATCGCAATAAAAAACTCTAAATGATCCAATTTTAAATAAAAGGGTCATTTAGAGCGCGGCGGCTATACTTAAACATATTAAATATCTAGCAAAGACTCAGACACATAGTAAAAAACTTGCTTACCTTCTACCGTGATGACGGCGATCATTATTGCCGTGGCGGCCATGATCATTATCATGATGCCTTCTAATTATACGCCCTTGCCTTCTATTGTAGTTATGGCGTGAATGCCTATTACTAATGCGGGTATAATTACAGCTAGAGCGACCTGGATAGAAAATCCGTCCTGTATAATTTCGATTATCATTACGTCCATAGCAATTATAATTATAATCGTTATAACCATAGTCGTTATCATAGCCATAGTCATCATAACCGTAATCGCTATCATAGCCATAGCCATTATCATAGCCATAGTCATCATAACCGTAATCGTTATCATAGCCATAGTCATCATAACCATTATTATCATAATCACGTAAGTGTGTAGCATATGACGTTGTTGAAATAGTTATTAAAGATACCAAAGATAAAATAAACTTACTTTTAAAAATTTTCATATTAATCCCTCACGTATTATTAAATATCCGAAAGTTTAATAATATAAAAAATAAAATATAACAATAAGCCATATTGACATAATAATAAAAACAATTTACATTCCATGGCTTAATATGTAAAATTTACTTAATATTTAAGATGCTTCCGAGGAAAAACTTATAAATGGCAAATAATGGATTATTGCTGATAAACCTAGGATCACCTAACTCTATTCACCCATCAGATGTACGAAAGTACCTAAAAGAATTCCTATCTGATCCTAGAGTTATAGATATCAACCCACTGTCTCGATGGCTATTACTCAATTTGATTATCTTACCGTTCAGAACTAAAAAGTCTGCGCATGCATATTCAACCATATGGACCGACAAAGGCTCCCCATTAGTTCAACACACTGCAGAGCTTGCACTAAAAATACAAAATAAACTAGGTTCGAGTATTAAAGTAAACTACGCTATGAGGTATCAAACTCCTTCAATTAACAAAGCAATTGATGATTTTCAAAGACATGGGATAGACCACATAACCGTCTTGCCCCTTTTCCCACAATACTCTTCTGCCGCTAATGGTTCAGCAGTCGAAGCTGTATTTCAACATGTTAAACATCAATGGAACACATCAAATATTGAGATCTTGGGCGAATTCTATGATCATCAAGGGTATATCAATGCATTTGCAGAAAATGGCAAAAAAATATTAAAGGACTTCACCCCTGAGCGAATTATTTTTAGCTTCCATGGACTACCTGAAAGGCATTGCATCAAAAGTGATGAATCTGGTGGAAAGCATTGCTTACAGAAAGATAACTGTTGTGAAACAATTATTGCTGCAAATAGAAGGTGCTACCGAGCCCAGTGTTTTAAAACAGCACACGAACTTGCGAATGCGCTATCAATACCACAACAATCTTGGGAAATCGCATTTCAATCTCGCTTGGGACGGACCCCTTGGATCAAGCCCTATTTTGACGAACGCATTGAGATTTTAGCACAACAAGGAGTAAAAAACATTGTGGTCTTTAGCCCATCCTTCGTCGCAGACTGCCTTGAAACTCTTGAAGAGATCGCTATTCGTGCTAAAAGAGATTTTATCGATGCCGGAGGAAATGATCTTAAGCTTATCCCTTCTTTAAACGCCAATGATTTGTGGGTTGACGGTATCATTCAAATTCTAAGAGAAAGGTCAAAGCTACCTATCAAAACTTAATGAGACTTCAAAAACATGGTTAAATTGATCTTTTTTTCCACCAAACCAAGCTTCTTGCGGATGTTTTCACGATGTTTATCTATAGTACGTGGTGAAAGGTTATAAAAAGCTGCAATTTCTTTTACAGTCATTCCATGTTTTATATGATTACAAACCTCAAGCTCCTTGGGCGTTAACTTAGACTGTATACTTGAAGGCAAAAATGGCGTTGCTATCTCTTTCAAATTACTATCAATCAAATGCAAATATTTTAAATTAACACCTTCCGTCCGCTTAATAAGCTTATTCAACAATGGATTAACCAACGTTTCAAAATTTTGCCCTATCGTCTGTTTAATCCTATCTCTTTCTGCTTCAATATTATCTATCAACTCATTCAAGGCAATATTCTTATTATTTAATGCCAGACGTTCAATTTTTAATTTCTCTGCAGTTTCCTTCAATATAAAATTAAGTTTCTGTTCTTTTTCTTTTAAAGAAATTATTTCAGTTATATCCGTTCGAATAGCTACAAAATTTATAATTTTATTATTTTTAATAACGGGATGGATTGTCGACTGCACCCAATAATAGCTTCCATCTTTTGCTCTATTACGAAAAGTTCCCTGCCATGCGGTGCCCGCTTTTAACGTCGACCATAAACCTTGAATAAATCTCTTACTATGATAGCCAGAATTTAAGATACGGTGATCTTGCCCAATAAGCTCATTTTTAGAATACTGGCTTATCTCGCAAAATTTTTCATTTGCATATGTAATAATCCCTTTTGGGTCTGTAACCGCAACAATCGAATGACAATCTAGAGCATGCTTAAATGCCACAAGACTTTCGATATCATGCTCTTGATCGCCTAGACCTACCCTAATCTGGTCTTTTTCAATCACAACCGGCTCGGCACTTAGCCTTTCATCCATCTTTTTCTTCATACCACGCACCTAACTATCGTATTATTTATACGCAAAGAATACGTAACTTTTAGATTAGCATATTTATAAAATATGCGATAGCATCCCCCTCGGTTGGTTTAAGCTTGTTTATAACTATTATGTTTGATCAATGGTTTGTCTGTTTAAGCATAAGGCATTTTAGGTCTAGCCGAAAAAATATCCTTTTATCTTAACAAGAAACAGCATTGATCACACAAACAAAAAGTAAAGGTGCATCTTATAAAAAAATAATGCACGCTGATATAGTATAACAGGACGATAATTAACAGCAGCCGGAATAAAGAGGGAAAATATCTAAAACTAATTTCTAATTCAGTAAATGAGGGAGGCCTAGGCATGGATATTCAATTTAGATATCAACAAATTGCACCTTCGTCACCCCTTGAGTCATTCACACACCAAATACTCTCTGAAACACTTATACATTTTAAGAAAATAGCAAATAATATAGTTGTAAGCTTTGAATATGGGCCATTTGGTAGACGCGTAAAAATCAGCATCAAAAATTCAGATGGGTATAGCCAAACAGCTACTGCGTACGCTGATACAATGCACGATGCAGTCACCGCCGCCATTAATAAACTGAAAGAAAAAATAGCTCAGAAATCTAAAAGCACTGATCTTTGTGACGAAGAAGAAGAGTGCTTAAGTTCACATTATTATCCAAGCCATTCTCAAAGCGAATGGAGCTAAGTAAAGTGCAACATAGATAGCAAATATTAAGTTTACAAAGCAATATGCTAATTAATAGATAGATTACTAGTTCAAAGCACATCCATATAATAGTAAAATAAATTTTTCAACGAGCTTAAACTTTCCTACAAGTGCTACAAACTGTCATTTGATTTTCCTGAATTCGCTGCCGCCTAGCATTGATTTGCATACGATAAATTTCTTCTGAACTTGGTGGATTCCAACTATTGAAATATTTTTCTCTTGGCGTCGCACCGCCGAGAGCAGAAAGAGGCACTCTAACATTATGCTCCTCAATATAAAACTTCAACCTTCTGAGAAGCTCTTGCTTAGATTTTGCAGGGAAATAATTTAGATAATTATTCTTTAGCGAGCGAAAAAAAACTTCCAAAACATTATTTGAATACCTTATATGAACTTTATGTAGACGGTGGGTAAATCGAAAAGAGTCTAAAATGGTTTTAACGTCAGAATTTATATTTTCTGGACCACGATCACTAATAAAATTTGCCTGACCTACGATTGGAACCTTCGCTTTCTCAACATATTTGATAGCCTCACGAATAAGTTCAACAGTATTAGCTCCAAGTGGACTTCTATGAAGTTTCCAAGCCAAAATATATCGCGAGTAATTATCTAAAACCGTTTGCAAATAATAAACCTTTCCACCACGATCCTTTATCTGCGTGATATCAATATGAAGTATCTCATTTGGTGCATTTGCTCGCTTAACACGACCTGGAAACTTCTTCCTTCGCACTTTAAAAAAAGGCCTTCTCCATTGATGTTTATCAATATATTTATACCAGGTATCTGGAGAACAATGCAGCATTTCGTGTTTTATCGCATATAAATGAAGCGAGCGACTGCTCATATGGGCAAATTTCTTTGAAGTCACAAGTTCACGAATGACAGAAAGCTCCCGCCTTGAGAGTTGATTAGGGTAACTGCGAGCGCAAGAATCACTAAGAGTCACATCACAATGTGTCGATCTTGAATTCCAACGCTTATATCTAGACCGAGAAATCCCAATAAATGCCGTAGCTTTCTTAATGCCGACAGATTTTGCTGCCAATTGTATTGAAGATAAAATTTGTTTTCTCTGTTTTCGACATTTGATATTTCTATGAGCTAGAGTAACAGATACAACTCCATTAACCGATTGATATAACTGGATCAACGCTTGTAGCTGTGCAACCTTTTTTTCAAGATTCTTGACCTCAAAGCTTTTCAAGCAATCGTATGTTGCCTGCTTATCCACCTCAATAGGCCTTCGATAACGGCCATAGAGCCAATTTCTGGCTGTCTCAGATTTGACACCATTAGCCTCAAATAGCTGCGAGCAACCACTGGCAATTACAAGGTCTTTGATCCTATGATCATAGGTATTTTTCATCAGATTTCTCACTTGTGTGTTTTTTGATCAAAAAAAGGTAAATAATATTACTGTGAATAATTTAATTTGCAACCTCTGTGTTGGGTTACACAGGTCAGGGGTTCAACTCCAGTCCTCCCGACCACATCATATATTCCCCTTTATTC
>JAWKNZ010000025.1:0-29262 GCA_041391425.1 Bdellovibrionota bacterium | reverse complement strand
AGTATTTTGAAAGCTACATTGCATGAGGCTTTGGCTTGCTCCGGAGACTTTTTCAATGGCTTTCATTGGAGGGTTTATGACTGTAATTTCTTTGCCATTCATATTAGTTAAGGAGACGCTAAGGACCGTTGGATTTTGATCGTCAATCGTATTATTCAAGTTGTCAGTGGTTGCAGATGCTGGATTAGCAGTATCATCGTTTGAGTTTATTGGTATGAATGGATTGTTATCTTCACTGTCAACATCTGGTGCATTGGGAGGTTTGATGACAGTATTTAGTTCTCGGATGATGGGCTCTTTGTTACCGCTTTGATTACCGCTTTGTCTAGTTGTATGACCCTTATTTGCTATAGGGTTTCGCTTGACAGTTGATTGATTGTTTTGTTTTAGGCATGATGTCATAAGTGACGATATCATCAGAATATTTGCAATGTTGGTTAACTGCCTTAGCACGACTAATATGGGATCTTTCATTATCTTTCCTATGCCTTAACGTTCACAAAGCGGAGTGATGTTTATGAATCTTGCATTTTATGTAAAAAACGAGCATATAATCTTGATAATTTTTTCTTAGCATTGTGACATCATATATCGATTTCTTTCAGAAAATAGTTATCTTTAAATTATCTATTTTCGTTGAAAAACGGATGAAAAGAACTGGTAAAAAGTGTGTCGGATGTTTTCAGTCTTATGTTGAGTAAAGCAATGTAACTGTCTAAAATAAAAGTTTTTATTCGTTAATGTGATAATATGCAGCGCGTTTTTTGTTCTACCTGTTGATGCTCCATAGGTTTGCTCTTCTTTTATGTCTGAACGTCCGTCTTGTGCGAACATCTATATTGTTTGAATATCGCATGCTATAATTTGCTAAATTATTTTGTTTCAAAAGGATTCATTATTAGGGCGTGTTGACGTTTTATTTTCGTAGCGAGAGACAAATGCTTGAAAGTCGCAGCTAGGAAGGGTTTCAAAAATTACCGGAGGTGTACTAGATGTACATTGAGGATAATTTTTGAAACCATGACAACGTTGTGACTCAAGGGTTTTGCTCGTAGTAGGAAATGAAACGTCAACACGCCCTAGTAATTAGCGTGTTTTATTAATCTTATAGGAGAGGCCTATGCATCTAAGTGAATTATTTTTTACTATTAGCCTGGTTTCTTTCATATTTTCTTGTGGAAATCCTAAAGATGGAGATGGTTCTGATTCGTTGAATGGAGAAATCGATATTGCTAATTTTAAAAATACAAAAGATGAACTAGGTTTATACGACAATGGTTTGTTAGCTGATAAAATTTATCAAAATGCAAAAAATAATTTTTTTTCTGTGAATATTAGCTCTTTAATGGTGGTGAATCAAGGTGGGATAAGTGAAGAAAATTTTGATCGTTTGCTTTGTATCGGTAGCAGAACCGATGTTAAAAGCCAACCTACTGATGTGGCTACTATTACAACATATTCATGCACCGTACCTGATGACAATGATAGTGATGTCATCTGCGATTTGAAAATTTCAGTTTCAGATGAGTCATCGTCAGCTGAGGTGGATTGTGCTGATGGTAGTATCTTTGTTCTGAGTAGTATTGCAAAGCTATTGGATGGTATTGAAGCAGACCAACAGGTAGAAGTGGAGACAGATTTTGGGGAACAGAGGGGAGGAGTGGACCCTACAGTATTTTCCTATTTTGATAGTGTTTTTAGTTCATGTGATGATGTGTTGAAAGGTTTCATAAAATTGTATGCGAATAGTCAAACCGAGCTTAAGGCATTGATAGCCATGTTGAAAGATCCTAGCCAGTTTGCCAAATTAGCTGTTACTGCAACTAAAGGCGATGCTAGTGCGAATGAAAAAGCTAGCCTGGTATATGCTTTTAAAGCTTTGGAGGGGGTTGATAGTGCTACTGCGAGTGGTAGTGTTGCTGCGGGTGCATCAGAAACGCAACTTTTGCTTGATATTGAAGTAGATTCTGCACTTGATTTAACAAAATTAGATGCGACACAAGCTTTGATTTACGATGCTAAATTTATACGGCTGGGTCATTTTTTAGAAAGAAATATTGTCAATATTCAAGATGAAACACAGTCAAGTAATGTTTTGTCTTTAAAAAATAAGCAAAGGTTTGCAGCGGATTTGGCAGAAATAGCGATTGAGTTTACGGCAAGCGGTAATATGAGCTACCATGAAGTGAAATCATCTTGGAATTCAATAATTTTTATTCGAGGTGGTGATGATTCTGAATTACGCTATAAGGCCGACTATACTCTTAATGATTCGCTATCGAAGCTTGATCTAAAAGTTACAAAAGTTGATAAAAGTGTAAAAATTGAAGGAAGTGGAGAAGTTCAAGGTAATAGTAAAAACTATTCAATTATTCTTACAAATGATAACTCTACTTGTAAGGTCGAAAAGAGTTGATTTATTTTGGCCATCTTATTCTAAATTAACTTCGCCTGCCGGCTTTTTTTCTTGAGAATTTTTGTGCTGTCCTGGAAAAGGTCGCGATACAACTTCTAAAGGGCGGGCGAATATTTGCTCAGATATCTCGATGTAACGATTGCGGAGATAGTGAAAATAAAAGTCGACCTTTCTTGCTGCATCTAAGGCTTTGGCAAGAACCCAGAGGCTAGCCATATCTTTGTAAAAAATAGTAATTTTGGTTTCATGTGAAAGCCCAAATTGATCTAATTTATAATCGAGCTTATTGACGATGTAATAGAAGCACCAGTGAAATAATTCTGGCTTGGTAGCTATTTCGGCTTTGATTTTTTGTAGTGATGCCTGGATAGCGTATTCACTCAGTGCTTGCTCGGTTTGAGCCTGTATTTCAGAAGCACACTGGGTTAGAATGTTTTTTGCTGGGGTATTATTTGTTAATATTAGGATATTTGTTTCCCATTTTGTGTCGCTACGGGGGTGTGGATATTTATCACTTGAGCGTGGTGAAAGCTCGAAATCGTCTAGATCATTTGTCGAATCATTAATGGATGCAGCTAATTCCCCTTCACCGCCATTTTGGCTACTACGGCAATTAGTGATGGAGGTACAAATTATCAATGTAAACAACAATAGACAAGATTCTTTGAAGGTTTTTTCTAACACGATTTTAAATATTCGAGCGAAATTAATTCCAACCTGCAATGCCCAAGCCGAGGTACACAAAAAGCTTTCCTTTACCTTGTTGAGCACCCACCGAGTAATGGAGTCCCAAGGCACCGTAATGAATTTGAAAGTAGGTATATTCCAGCCATAGTCCTGGCGGATCAAAGCTAATTTTTTTCGAGCTATTAAAATCATCTTCAGGTTCATCTTCTGTGCTTTCTCTACTGGATAAAATTGATTGTGCTGAGACTCCCATCATCCAGAACCAGCCACTGCGGACTGGTAGTTGCATCCTCTGTTGGCTGCTGATTGCCATTTTTTCGTTTCCTAGGCTATGAGTTCCTAGGGAGATTTTTCCTACTCCTACCATCGGACCAAAATAGGTAAAACCATAGCGCCCTGGTTTATTATTTTGCTCACCCGTCCCAGAAAACATCGCAATTCTGGCTCCATACCAAAATTGACTAACATTGCTACGAAGATCTTTGTTGTTTCGTAAAAAAACCTTAAGATGTGATGTAATATCAGTGGTGTAGTTGTCTCGATTTTTAGTTGTTTTAATTCGAGGATAAATAAGATTTGTTTCAATTGCCAATCTTAAAGGGCGTTCTGCGAGTGTTTCGGAAAGTAATTGTTTTGAGTCTTCTGATTGTGTTGGTTTTTCTAGCGAACGTATTTCTTGATTTCGTTGCATCCTATATTTTCTTTTTGTTTTCAATGTGTTATCTATGCTGCTGCCATAGCCTGGAGGTGCTACAGGGGTAGGTGTTTTGGGTAATAATATTTGTCCGTTTGCAAGGCTGTTTATGAACATGAGCATGATAAAGCTGCAATAAAGTTCTTTTTTCTTTTCTTTGATCATTTTGGCTAAGAACATTATGCCTATTCCCTGTCAATAAAAGCATTCGCTAAAATTAAATTATAGCAATTTTGATAAGAATATTCTGCAACAACTGGTCTGTCCATCGGCCATGGAAAGGTGTATGGCTATGAGCGTATTAAAAATAACTCCAAATAAGCACGGTAAGTGCAAGAAACCTGAGCAGTCTAGTCTTATACAAGAAGAGCTGTTTTGTGACGAAATTCGCCCAATGACAGCCCCTATAATTGGTAAATATCAATCTAAGATTTGGGGCAGTTTGTTGGCTGCTATGACAGGAATATTTGTTGCTGGTGTTTTTGCTTTTTGGTTCTTGCAGGCGGGAGATTCTTCTGAAAAAGCTTTGCCTTTTGTCTTTTTGAGCTGAAGGCTATTGATTATGAGGGGCATCCTGTCGCAGGTGCTGATGTTGAGTATGATGGTCGAGTTCTTGGAAAAACGGATTCTTTCGGAGAATGGCGACGTTTTATGAAAGTTAAACTCGGCAGTGAAGTCACGTTGAAAGTTGAAAAGCTCCTGGATGGTACCAAGACATTCGCGACTAAATCTTTTGTTATCCCCAAAAAGACTTCTAATCATGGGGAAATAGAGTTTTCTACAGCAATACAGCTGCTGTCTAATACACAGAGGGTCGGAAGCGAGTCTAGAGGGAAAGAAAAAAAATTTTCTAACAATTCAAATCACGACATTAGGAGTCCTTTAGATGCAATTTGGTTTTCATATATTGGAAGTCAATCAGGTATAAAAAAAATTGGTGCCGTTTTCAGTACCGCTGAAAGGTTGCAAAAGAAAATATTGCCGTTGATAAAGGAGCGCAGTGAAGTACTTGGTTTGACACTTAATCCGTCTAGTCAATGGAATGTTACATTGCAGCATCTACCACTATCAAAGGAACCGGATTTACAAGGTTTGATTTTGGTGTCGGCCAAGTTACCCGGTAATGACAAGAATATAGAATTTTTAAAAAATTATAAGCGAAATGATTTAGCGACTGCTAGGAGTATTTTATGGGCATTAAAGATTCATATTGCTAAAGAGTTTCAAGTTGCCCGTAATGGTCAAAAATGGTCTGTTATTCAAGCAAAGGCCAGAAACTATTGGAAGCTTAAGCCTGGTATGCTTTTATATGGCAAAAACGGCCAGCATTTTCAAATTGATAATTTTTCAGGCAATCCTTCATGGGTTCCTTTAAAAATGCTTAGTTCTTCAATTCCCCCTTGTCCGAAAGTTGGAAATCAGCAGAAAGTAAACTGTACCTTGTATACGAGTCATGTAGGTGCCTATCCTCCAGCTGATGATTGGGATCGTCTCAAGATTAAATTGTTTGGCATAGCACCAACAGCAAAGATCTTTGTGTCAGGATATAAGGCGGCATATGAGGGTGGAAAAGTCTGGAGCTATTGGGGGCAGCCTGGCCATCAAGCTAATCTCACTATGGTAGAAAATGGCGAAATCGTTTATCGCAAAAAGATAAAAAATAGTAGACTGCCTACCACGGGACTTCCTAACCCTGGACAAGTTGTCGGGCGTAAATAAGCATTTCCTTCAAAACTTTCAGTTTAATCATGAATCTACAGCTAGTTTTATCATTCTATTGTAGGCAAAGTTTATTTTTCGCGCTATAAAGTAAAGAAACCTATTAGGAGGGTTTCTTTACAGTATGAAGTCAAAAGCAATAAAATCAAAAGTGTTGGTTACCGGAGCTTTGCACCCAAGTGCGATTCAGGCCCTTAAAAATAACACGAGCCTTGAAGTGGAATATAAGCCCGACTGTTCACGTACTGATCTGCTGCAATTGCTTCCTCAGGCGCATGTCCTTTTAACTCGTAGTGAGACTTCAGTTGACCGTGAGGTGATTGATACTGCTAAAGAATTGAAGGTAATAGCACGGGCAGCTGTCGGAGTTGGCAATATTGATATTCCATATGCAACGGAACGTGGCATCCTTGTTATTAATACTCCTGGAAAAAATACTAATTCTGCCGCTGAGCTAACAATGGGATTGATTCTTTCTATGATTAGGAACCTCCCACAGTGTTACCACCACATGCGTCAGGGCGGCTGGGATCGGCATCGGTTTACAGGACGGGAGTT
Source organism: Bdellovibrionota bacterium (assembly GCA_041391425.1). Classification (GTDB taxonomy): domain Bacteria; phylum Bdellovibrionota_B; class Oligoflexia; order Oligoflexales; family JAWKNZ01; genus JAWKNZ01. The sequence goes on along the minus strand of JAWKNZ010000025.1, from coordinate 23,188 downwards.
ACGAGGAAAGACCATTGGCATCGTTGGTTTAGGAAATGTAGGCCATCGTGTTGCAAAGTTTGCTCATGGATTTGATATGCGTGTTCTCGCATATGACCCATATATTTCACCCCGAATATTTGAACGCTATCATGCTCACCCTTTCCGAGACCTTAAAGAAATGGTTGCGCAGACTGATTTCTTGAGTGTTCATGTGCCGAAAAATGAAGAGACTACTGGTATGATAGATCAGAATGTTTTGGCAGTGATGAAAGATCAGTCCTATTTAATTAATGCAGCTCGTGGTGGTATTGTTAACGAAGTTGATTGTCTGAATGCGTTGAAATCAGGGAAGTTGGCTGGTGCTGCCATTGATACTTGGGTTGATGAACCTAATCCTATGCAAGAGTTGGTAAAACATGATAAGTGTTGGGTTTCTCCTCATATTGGTGCTTCGACTGAAGAGGCGCAGCTTGCGATTGGCAATACTATAGTCGAGCAAGTTGAAAAAGCGTTGGAAGGGGGCGTGGTTGATTATCCTGTTAATTTGCCACATATAGGTACGGTTGATAATCCACTGCAAAAACCATATGCGATATTAGCTTCAAAAATAGGCAGTATGGCCGCACAGTTGGTTGATTTTAATCCAGTAAAAATGGAAGTTTATTATCGCGGAGATCTCGCCGGTCTTGATCAGTCTTTAATAAGACTTGCTTTGGTTAAGGGGTATATAAGTAGAGTTGTTGACGGCTTTGTTTCATTTGTCAATGCACAAAAACATTTTGAACAAGTTGGTATTGATATTGAGGAGAAGCAAGACCCAGAATTTACCAGTTATCGATCTGCCTTGAAGATTAAGGTTCTTGGTTCGAAAGGAGAAGAGCTTAAGCTTGGGGGTGTTGTTTTTGATCACGAGTATGTGCGTATTTCCTTGATTAATGATTTTTATTTTGAGTTGGATCCTGCTGGTAAGTTTTTAGTGACCGAGAATTTGGACCGCCCAGGTGTTATTGGTGCACTAGGGATGTGTCTTGCAAAGCATCAAATCAATATTGATTCTTTTGATTTGTCCCGTAATCGTGAAGGAGGGCGTGCAATGGCTTTGATTAAAGTTGATCAGAAGCCCTGCGCTGCGGAAATGGAAGAGATTTCTAATATTGAAAATCTTCTATCTGCAAAAGTAGTTGACTTATAACGATTGGGGCAAAGTTCTGCGGAATGGGCGGAGTGATATAGCACTCTGTAATTACAATGCATTATGGATACCCTGATGGCGTATTCGTTCAAGGCCTCTATCTTTGGATAGGGGCCTTTTGCATTAAACCTTTTCTTCATAACCAACACTCTTTATATAGTAGTCAGTGCGACCGATATCGATGTAATGTTTCAAGAAATCATTTATGATGGTCTATTGGGGCAAGATTTCCTGAAACCCTTCATAGTTACATATAATTTAAAGGAATCTGAAATTATCTTTAGGGGTGGGAGAAGATAAAATTTCGGTTACTCGCACCTGCTTTAAAGACTAAATTGATCTCAATTGCACAGCTGAGTTGCATATCGGGAATCGCTCTGCTTTCTTGACCAAGCGGTGGGTAGAAACCAAGTGATTTCTATCTCAGGATAGACTTAATACTTATATCTTCGTCTAGCCTAGGCCAATGCACTCCATATCCAGCTGGCGAAATCTCAAAATCCTTAAGCTCGTCTTCGGAGGCCGAAGCCAAACGAGAAAACCACGCAAATGGCACTGATACTGTTCTCCCATCGCTGATTTCTGCCGTGAATTGATCTTGTTCAATCTTGATTGAAATAATAGATAACTCATCGATACTCATCTTACGAGCAATTTGATTCATGATACTTTCTCCATTCACTCAAGAAAAGTTCTATATCTCTCTTGCAATTGTTATCACTTCCTTCTGCTCCTTTGGCTTCAAACGATAAAACTTAGAAACTTCAACAGGTTCAAGCCAAATTTTCATTTCGCCGCCCTTTTCTATAACATGGATATGAGCTGGCTCGTTAGCTTCTTCAGTATAGAAGAAAAATCTATACCCATTTTTCTCAAGACTGTCGGAATAGTCCATCTCCACGAGTTAAGAGGCCACTACCCAAAGCTATCTTATCATATGAAGTACCTTGGTCATTAATCTAATGAGCTTAAATCAAATTCTAGCCCGCTACGCTTCAGTAATCTACAAAAAAGCTGAAATTACCACAATACAAAGGATATCCTTTGTAAAAAAATGCACGGTGATGCTGCGACTTCGGAAATAATCCTGGTATATTAAGTCCATATATCAGTGCAAAAATATCATCAAGGATAGCTAAATATTCAGACTTCTTCGGGTCAAATCCACTTCCATACACTCCGTGTTGGTTAGTGAGAAAGTGAAACACTTTCTTTGACCACCTTTTGGCTTAAGAGCCTTACGACGAGATTCTCGCTCGATATAGATGCAAGTTTGTCATAGGTTTCATTCGCAATGAATTGGTTATCCTCCCATGAATATGCCTCCGATGAATCAGAAAGTGAGTCAATTGATGATGACTCACTCGTTAGGTCGAAGGTGCCCACCTTCGTCCCAAGTTTAGTGGTAACCAGTACCTTGATTTTGTAGGCAGTTATTCGTCTCGAACCTTCGTTTTTTAGTGTTAGGACAAGGCTAACAAAATTTCTTCCATATTTCCCAGGTACTTTCTTGATTTCAGAACCAATCAATCGCAGTGGATTTTTTAAATCTTCTGCTTTTTTCTGAGGTTGCGCAGGTTTGTTGTCTTCTTTCTTGACAACGTTTTTCACTAATTTTTGCCCATTTCCGCTAGGTTTGCTCGCCTTCGGGATTGAGCTCATGTTTACACTGCTTGGGGTAGCGGACTCGGAGACAACAGGTTGTGGCAACTTTTCCCTCGTTTCGGCAACAAGGTTCGAAGTAAAACTTTCGTTCTTATGACTCCATCCGGTTTTCTTGTAAGTGACTTCTAAAAAAGTCAACTCCGAGTCCTTATGAACTTTCTGTCTCAGGTGATTTTCTGCTTGCTTGGCTAGGTTTCGCTCTTGATGAGCCATAGGCATTGCCAAATATGCCCAACACCAACCTCCATAGAAAATCCCCGTTACACCACAAGCAACAGCGTGCCAGGTAGTATCAGATGATTTTTCATACTCAACTTCGTAGACCTTGACCATTTTAGTTCGATTTTTATCCACGGGTTCATGAACTGTAACATTGGCAGAATATTTGGCAGTCATTGTGGTACAAGACAACAGAGTAAATGATATGATCACGGTAACAGTTTTTCTAAACATTTTGCATCCCTCCAACTGGTCCTGATCAAGGTATCGGCGATAGAATTTGAATCGTTAGAAGCTTACAAGAATCCGAATAGAAATTTTGTATATACGGTCATTTATAAATATTGAAAGCCCTTCACAAGGTTTGTCCGTTTCTAGAGTACCTACTACAGATCTTGATCAACCAAGGGGTTTGGATTATGACGATCTTATCTAACTATTTAGAGTTGCGATTGGACTCTCGCTATTCCAAAATGTACGTCGTCAAAGTAAGAGTACCGTGCATAAGGCTTCTTTATTGCCTGATATTGGATTTTAATATGCTGCTTATTCGCTCATTCATTTTGCTAGGGCGTGTTGACGTTTCATTTTTCGTAGCGAGAGACAAATACTTGAAACCCTGACAACGTTGTGACTCAAGGGTTTGGCTCGTAGTAGGAAATGAAACGTCAACACGCCCTAGCATCATTAAGTCCGGAGATAAATTTAAAGTAAGAGTTATCTAGACAATTTACGTGCTGGCCGACCGCTAAACCAGGCGGGCAGTTATACTTAAAGATATCTCGCAACGTGCCTATAATTAGAACAAAAAATCCGGAATGGCACCTCATAATTAAAGAAATAATAAATACAGAGATCTATATGCACACGGCTATAGTTCCCATGCAGGGGTTCTTCACAGCTAGGGAGGTAGATTATGGCTTTTTTACCCGATTGTATTGCACCATTTATTATAATATGCAAGTGAAGACGATAATAGTGAACCACCGATTGACCTATCCGTAATTAATTACAGCTTGTACAGCTATTTGTCCTATGCCATATAGTTAACGGCGATTCGAAGCCAGAGAATGGAGTAGTAAGCGGCACATTAAAGTCCAATCAGTTAATAACGAAGTTTATAGAATACTATTTTACTTCAGCTTTGTTTTTTCAGATTTACCTTTTATCTCAATAACAAGATCATTTTCACCACTTTTTTTAGCTTTTAATTTTTGCAGAGTCTCAATTGTGCCTTCTGCATCATTTACTGATTGACCATTTATTGATTTTATAATATCACCGTTTCGTAATCCCGTCTAAAAAGCTCGGACCAAGATTGCCGATGGTAAATTCATGGAAGCATACAAGAAAATATTCGATGCCTCTTCCCTTTATTTTCCTGCAAGCAAGCCAGACGCAGATAATGTTATCAAAAGTGTTCAAGCTTATTTCGACTACTTAGTAAAAACTTTTGACGCGTGATTTTTTCGCTGACAGCGAAATCCCTAATACGAAACCTCCTATCAAGATCTTCGTGGGGTTACTGTTTCTTTGCATTCTTGAGAAAGTCTAAATTTGAAGTTTTGTCATCATCGCCTTCATCACTACGCGCTAGCTCTTTTTCTACAAAATGGATACCACCTCGGATCGCATGATCACTATATTTTTTGTAGTTCTGTATCAATTCTCTTAATTTTGCTGCGGCGATAGCTTTTTTTTGTAGATTGTTTCGTATAGGTATGAGTTGGGTTTTGTCTAAATTTGCATTGTTATCCATTGTAGTAGTTAGTTCTATTTCTTGCAGGATCGAGTCGCTTTCAAGCTCTCCACACATAAGGTACAGTTCAGTTAAATCTTCTTCGCTTAAATGCATAGAAAAAAGCATGAAATCATCTGTGCTAAAATCACTTTCACATAGTTTTGCTATTGCAAGATCAAAATAATCATGAAGACTGGTTATATTGTTTTCTGCCATAGTATTCACTCCCTATGGTTCCTGAGGCAAAATTATTATACAATTGTTAATTTTTTTAATATATTTGTCATTATGACTTTTTGTGTCTTGGTGTTTTCTATAATGTGGTAGATATCTAATTTTATTACTTTTAGATTTTTTCTGAGAGAGCTAATTTCGTTGATGTATTTATAGTCTTGGTTGTAATTTTCCGTAAAGTTGAATTTTGTCGACACCAATCCGAATTAAACGTGTTTAAATGTTTTACTTTTAATATTGGTTCCAAATTAGTGCGGTGTATTTAAAAAAATGATAAAATTAATTAACTATAACATTTAAACAAAATAAGTACGTATAAGTATGCCCTCTATGGCTATCTAAAATATGCACCTTTGGTTTCATACAATTTTATCAAGGCTGTATTTAGCGGTAAGGTTGGCTAGCCTTCACCTGTTGATAATACTTCCCGAACCTGTCAATGCTATAGATTATCATGGCCGCGCTTCAATTGGAGGTTATTTTTCTAAAGAGCGTTTTAATGATGTCTCGGCAAATGGTACCACTAGTAATGATAGTGCTGTCGGGTCTGCTCGATTCTATTTTGATGCTTCTAAGATTTCTTCAAAAAAATTAAGATTTGTTACAGATGTCAGAAATGAAAATGATGCATTTGGCCAGCTGGACCAAGAAGAGTTGCAATTGAGCTCACGGTATACACTTCAGCTTCGGCAGCTAAATTTACAATATCCTAACCACTTTGGAGGGATTTATGGGAGTTTCGGACGTTTTCAAGCTTTTAATTCGGGAGTTGTTTATGTAGATGGATTGGAATTAGGTTTTCATTTCACATCAAAGCTAAAAGGCGGGATATTTGGGGGACAGAATCCGAAAAGTGATCAAGCATATGAATTACAGTGGAGTAACTCTCGGCCAATCTTCGGTAGTTTTGTCATCTATCAAGACTCTGAGGCGTCATGGTATCGGCATACATATAGTTCGACTGCTATTATTCGCATGAAAGATGATGCTATCTCAGAAGAAACTGTCGAAGTGGAACAAACTGGTCTAGGAGGCGGAACTGGCCCACTTTTACGTTCTTTTATCTATAATAATACAGTTCTGCAATTTAATCGGAATAATCGGCTTCTTACTTGGATATATTACGATGTTGAACCTAAGCCAGACCTACAGAATCTCTGGATGTCTTATTATACGATGTTTGCGAAAAAAGCATCATTATTGCTATCAGTATTGGATATCCATGCGAATGAATATCGGGAAATTCAGAGTATTCGAGAAGAGTTGGAACCGTCATCGTACCAAGAAGCAAAAGCTAAATTGTCATTATATCTTATTCCTAATGGCGTTTTATTAGCAAATATTTTGACAGGGAAAAGAACTCTAGACGGTCTTAAGCGTAAAGAATATTCGCTGGGGATTGAAATGGCTAGATTTATTAATCACAGAATTTCAGCTCACCTTATTGGTGGAGTGCGTGAAAAATTTACTAATAAAGATAAGTTTTTAAAATTAGGAATCGGATATTATTCTCGTAATGTAGAAGTTGCTGCAGATTATGAAATGGCAGTTGAAAATAAGATGGACGGAGATGTTTTACATCCAAAAATTTTGGAGTTATCGCTAGGACTTATTGCGTCGAAGAAATTTTTTACCACAATAGTCGCTCAACGAATTACAGATGAACGTGTAAACATAACTAGTGCATTGTTTAGAATTACTTCTCGCTTTGGAAATAAAGATATTCCGCCAATTCGTGATGGTGGGCCGCCGAGAGGAAGCCTCTGATTTTTTGAGTTAGCGTATTTTGTTTGACTTGAATTATTGTAATATGGATGTATGAAAAAGATTACTTACAATTTGCATCTAATAGTATGGGTACTTTTGTTAGCACCTCATTTATCCAATGCACAGGAAGGCTTATTAAATAAATTACTGGCTCCAGGTCCTTTAATTGAAGGACATAAAGATTTGGAACATAAAGATTGTTTAGAGTGTCATATAGCAAGCGAGGGTATTCCAAATGAAAAGTGCTTGGTTTGTCATAAGGAGATCCAGGCTTCGATAGATCGAAAAAATTCATACCATGGTAAGCAACAAAAAAAATGCCATGAATGTCATAGCGATCATAAAGGGAGAAAATATGATAGTTTATCGATAAATGAAAAAGAATTTAAACATATAGAAACTGGCTATGAACTCTTAGGAAAACATGCAAAAATAAAATGTACAACCTGTCATAATGAAAGACGTTCAGGAAAACTAATTAGAAAGTCTGAAGTTCGTTGGTTTGGCAAGGAGCAAAGCTGCTTAGAGTGCCATCGTAAGGATGATGTGCACTTTTTTACGCAGCGCTATAAAGAAAATGAGTGTAGCCGTTGTCATGGCCAAGTTTCATGGAAAGAAAATCTAAATTTTGACCATAATAAAGATACCAACTATCCCTTGTTTGGTAAACATACGCAATTAAAATGTGAGAAGTGTCATACCACAAAGGATAAATCTCAAGCTAAATATCAGTGGGAGGGAATTGAGCAACGTAAGTGTCTAAGCTGTCATCAAGATATGCATAAGGAAAATTTGAGTTTGAGGTTTAGAGGTGGACAATGTGATAGATGTCATAATCAAAATACATGGTCTATCAGTGCGTTTGATCATTCAATTACTGGTTATGAGCTTAAAGGGAAACATCAAAAGATTGAATGTCTAGAGTGTCATAATCAAAAAAATAACAAGATTTCGGTCAAAGACCGTAAATGGACCGGAGTCAATAAGTCTTGTATTTCTTGTCATAAAAATTATCATGCATTTCCAAATCAAGCTTCTAAGCGCTACGGATCATTATTGGAATGTGAGCAATGTCATAATTATGAATCTTTTAAGTTTGATATAGATTTTAATCATAATTATGATACTAGATTTAAAATTGATGGCAAACATTTAAAAAATAAATGTTTTGATTGTCATAAAAGAGCTCCTGGTGAGGAAAAGCGTAATCCAAAAAGAAGAATCTATCATTGGAAAGTACTGGACCGTAAGACTTGCGAAACCTGTCATAAAAGTCCACATCGGCAAAGTTTTTCCAAAAAGCTATTGACAAAAAAATGTACTAGTTGTCATGTCACTGATGGATGGCATGTTAGAGAAAAGGCAGATAAGAAAATTGGATTTAGTCATGATTCGACGAGATTTTCTTTAACAGGAAAACATAGAGGTGTTAAATGTGAGAAATGCCATGTTAATAAACGTGGTAAGCAGCAATTTAAATTCCCGATGGCAGAAAAGCAGTTTTGCCAAAATTGTCATAGCAATGTGCATAAGGACCAATTTAGTCGGAAATTTTTGAATAAGTCTTGTGGAGAATGCCATACAACTACAAATTTTACGGAACTGAAGTCATTTAATCATAATAAGACGCGTTTTCGTTTGACAGGAAAGCACGAAGATATAAAGGAAGAATGTGTAAAATGTCATGTTAAGACAAATAAAAACCTTGCGACGAATCCTCCTAAGCCAGCGGGGAAGTTTAATTTTGGGAAAAAAATTTCTCGCTTTTGTCAAAAATGTCATAGTAATGTTCATAGCAAGCAGTTTGATGAAAAATTTTCTTCTTTGCCTTGTGTGAAGTGCCATAGTACACAAGCTTTTGCGAAACGAAAGAAATTCGATCATAAAGCAACCAGATTTCCTTTACGTGGAGAGCATCAAAAACTTAACTGTAGTAAATGTCATGTGAAAACTAAGAATATTCTATTAAGAAAGCCATTAAAATATGCAAGTAGATTTATTTTTCCAAACTTGCAGAAAAAGGATTGTCAAACTTGTCATAAAGATCCTCACCATGGAAGTTTTGGGGAGTCATGCTCTAGTTGCCATAATGAAAAATCTTGGCAATCAACTAGAGATTTTCATCGTGAGTTTACCCTTACTGGGGTACATTTTACGTTACAATGTGAGGAATGTCATATTGACGGTAGGCGTTTAAGCGGATTAAGCAAAGAGTGCCTCATCTGTCATCAAAAGGATGATGTGCATAATGCAGCTCTACCGATGTGTGGAGATTGCCATAGGCAGAGTTATTGGGAATCGCCTAAGTTTAACCATGCTATGACATCATTTCCTTTGCGTGGAGCGCATAGAATCCAGAATTGTAATGCATGCCACAAAAATGGTGCGTTCACAGGAATGGGCTTTACATGTGCATCTTGTCATAATGGACAAAGGAAAGCGTGTCATCCCCATCCCATGCTTCGGCAAGTTTTGATGCCTGTGAAAATTGTCATAATGAGTTTTCCTTTCAAGGTGCATTGCCGTCAACAAATTGACGCAAATAAATAAAAATTATTTAAATGAAGATCTAAAGAATTTAAGTATTCGACCGAAGCTCTGGTCGTGTTAAAATACCTTATATATTGGTGAGAAGAATATTCATCAATTATTGGGATTTCAATAGTAAACTAAAATACTATAGATGATAGATGCCTTTGATGTTTTATAAAATGGTGGATTTTACTCATTTAAACAAGTCTAAAACTAGAGATAGAGGAGCCATGCTCTCTAACCTGGAATTGAGCTGATTTTATTATAGAAATTTAACTTAATTTGTTTTTTATGGAGGTGCGATTTGAACGCAAAAAAGAAACCGGTGGAGATTGGCACGGCAGCTCTTGCTCAAGAAATTGAATTCCAGGCGATGGTTGATCTGGCACCGGTTAATATTATGGCTGCCACTATAGAAGGAGAAATTATTTATGTAAATCAAAAATCACGAGAAACTTTAGAAAAAATTAAGCATTTACTTCCTATTTCCCCAGACGAAATAGTCGGTGCGGATATTGATATTTTCCATAAAATTCCAGCACATCAGAGGCGTATTATAGGAGATCCGAAGAACCTACCGCATAGAGCTATCATTAGTTTAGGGGATGAGAAAATGGATTTGCTGGTTAGTGCGATCTTTGATCATACCGGCAAGTATGTAGGACCAATGCTGACTTGGGATCTTGTTACTGAAAGAATCAAATTAGAAGAATCAAATGCTAGAGCACAGCAGATGGTTGATAAATCTCCAATTAATATTATGATGGCTGATCCTGATGGTAATATTATCTATATGAATGAAGAATCTACTAAAACTCTTATCGAATTACAAAAATATTTGCCTATGCCGGCAGAGAAGATTGTTGGAAGTAGTATTGATAATTTTCATCGTAATCCGGCAGTGTAGAGAAAAATTATAAGTGATCCTAAGAATCTACCACATAGAGCTATAATTAACCTTGGGCCTGAAAAACTTGATTTGGGTGTCTCGGCTGTCTATGATAATCACCAAAATTATTTAGGAGCGATGGTTAGTTGGGATGTTGTTACTGATAAAGCTAGATTGGTAACTGAACTTAAAAAATCATCCGATGATTTAGCTTCTTCTGCCGAACAAATTATGGCGATGTCGACTAGCTTATCAGCTGCAGTTGAAGAATCTACTGCGCAGATGACGGATGCAAGTGCTGCCAGTCAAGAGGTTAATTCTGGAATGGGTGTGGTTTCTACTAATATGGACGAAATGGTTTCTGCGATTCGAGAAATAACTAAAATGACAAATGACTCATCATCAGCTTCGGCAGCTGCTAAGACTCTAGCAGATGAAACGAATGCAACAATTCAAAAATTAGGGGAGTCATCGATGGACATTGGTAATGTCATAAAAGTGATCTCTTCCATTGCTCAGCAGACTAACTTGTTAGCATTGAACGCAACGATTGAAGCGGCACGCGCAGGTGACGCTGGAAAAGGTTTTGCTGTTGTTGCTAATGAAGTTAAAGAATTGGCAAAACAAACAGCGCAGGCTACTGAAGAAATCACTGAGAAGATTAATAATATTCAAGGTGATGCAAAAGGAGCTGTTGAGGCAATTGCTAGTATTAGCCAATCTATTGAAAGTATTAATAACTTTGCTAGTAATATTGCTGCTTCCGTAGAGGAGCAAGCTGCTACAACTAACGAAGTGACAAGGATTATTGGGCAGTCTGCAGATGGGGTAGCTCAAATCGATAAGAGCATAGTTCAACTCAACCAAGCTTCAGAGCTTACTGCAAAAGATGCTAAATCGGCACAAGATGCAGCAACGACGTTGAAAGAATTGGCTCGCAACTTACATGAGCATGTGCAAAAGTTGGAAGTATAGTATTCTATATTATTAAGATTAATAGCACTACAATAGTAGTGCTGTATACATTTAAGTTTTTTGTTTTTTTGTAACTATTCAGCGTATCTTTTCCCTTCAATATGTCGCTTGATACATCGTCATCCATATGAGGATGACGGGCAGTCAAGGCTTTGAATCGATCAGATAAAAAATACGCTGAATAGTTACGGGAATTCAAGTAACATCAAAAGTTATGCTAGCCAGGTATTTTATAAATAATGGTACTTTATTATAAATGATAATCTTATAATCGATAGCATTAGTGCTTGGATTATGCTGGTAGCTATATCTCGGATCCGAATTTCTAGCTGGTTGTGGCGTTGCTTCGTCGTCAGGAAATCCTTATGTACCAACATCTACACTGCGATTTCCCACCTCCTCGCGCCTAGCGCCTGAGCGAACTTCGAATCCGGTGAAAATACTACAGTTTTTCAAAAAATTTCAGATCCCGGCTATATTATATGCTGAAGAATTAGTGTTTTAGAAGTGGATTTATGGATATAGCTTCTATCTGGAATATTTCTTGAGAGCTTATGTTTACAATTCTTCCTGTCAAATTGACAGCGCCCCTCGCAACCTGTAATAGTTCTTTATGATCCAAATGACTAATGTATCCATAAAATATTCTACCCTTTGTAGTTTTAAATTTCAGTTTGCAAGTTGTATAACAATTCTCTAAAAATTTTTTGTCGTATTTAACGAATGAGATTGTCAGCCTCTTCTTTAAGGGATCTATTATCGGCAGATGGTCAAGTATTTTATCTTTTTTCTTTATAGAGCTTGCAATATTTATAGTCTTCGATGGCAATATTTTTATTTGCTCTTGTTGCATGTGTTTTGTAGATGCCTTCTTGTGTTCATATTTGCTTTCTACCATGCTTTTCTTTATCTTATAATTATTTTTAAATTGTTCTATTTTCTCATCTCTTTTATAGCTTTTTGGCGATAGTTCTATTTATGATTGCAATATTTTCTACATCTGCTGCATCAGTCATATGGGGATTTTGAAGGGATATATTCAGGCTAGGTTCATGTTTTTGTGCTTTATCCAATAATGTCATTAGCAAGGAAATAGAAGTTAGAAAAATTATAAAAAATATTGATAAGGTGCAAATTCCAACTCGTTTATATTTTAGATTTATATCATTCAATTCTAGGCGATATGAATTATTTTCGATATTTTCTTTATATATATGGCCTTTTTCCATTACAGAAACACCTATGGTTTTTCCCCTTTGTGATTACTTAGGTAGTATTCGACAGAAAACAAGGTAACTTTACATAATTTTCCTATCGGAACATCTTACCTATGCTGAGTAATATTGCTGGTAAGGTGTAATCTTTGAAGTTAATTGAAACGATAATTCAACCTATAAATTATTTTAATTTCTTATGTTAAAAAGATACTACTCTTGTCGTTCTAATTAAAAATTAACTTTGGAGGCTATCAAAACCGATGCCAGGCGTTGATATGTTAATAAGTAGAGGAAGATTATGAGATCGGCATACTTTCTTATGATGCTCACGCTAATGAACTGCGGTCAAGATCCAGCATTTAATGAAAATATTGTGACTAAACCTGCAGCGGATAGTAGAATGGATTTGACAAAAACAATTGATGTTATATTTAATACAAGCGTAAAAGAGCAAGACACACTTGATATAAATATTGATCGATATTACCGAGAGGTTGTCTTGCAAACACGTCGAAATAAACAGACGCAGACTTTGCAACAGATTGATCGTATTTTGTTGAACGATAGCTATCGTCAAGGAAGTAAGCCTGGATCTTATACCGAAGAATTTCAGCAGATAAAACCTATTGGTAGGCCGTTGGATATTTTGATTGTAATCGATAATTCTGATTCTATGCGTAATGAACAAAGTAATCTATCAGAGAAACTAGATCCTCTTCTTAAGTATGTTAAACAACAAGACTGGCAGATTGCTATAACTACCACAGATAAGTCCGATACATGTTTAAGAGATCTTATTAAAAAAGGTGAAGATAATATCGAGGAGCGATTTTCCCATGCTATTGAAGCTGGAATCGACGGATCTTCTAATGAAAGAGGATTTTTAAAGATAAAAATGGCATTGCTTAATAAGGGATGCACAAGTGAGAGTTGGTTGAGAGACGATTCAATGTTAGCTGTTTTGATAGTGAGTGATGAGGACAATTGTAGTTATTCGGGGCAAGATTGTGACGACAATGAAGACGGTGATCCTGCTTATGTACTAAATTTTGTCGAGAGTATACGAACTATAAAAGTTGACGCGAAATTTTATGGGATTATACGGCATCCGTCATTAGGTCGTTGGAAATGCCGTCAAGCTCAAAACCCCGCAGTGCAGTATGCGGAAGTCATCGAGAAAAGTGAAGGGCAATGGGGAGCTATCTGTGATGACGATTATTCGGAAACTTTAAATGCTGTTTCAGAAAATGTCGAGATGACAATGAATAATCGCTTTGATTTAGCTTTAAGGCCAATTGAAGGTACATTGAAAGTTATGGTCGATGGAATAGATAAGACTAAATTTACAACGATAATTGGCAAGGTCTTAAAATTTACTCGCGAAGAAATTCCAAAAACAGGTGCAAAGATAGCTGTTTCTTATCAGCATGGAAGTGAGCCGATTGTAAAAGAATTTCAATTGAGTGCTGCAGCTAGCAAAGATACGATAAAGGTTGAAGTAAATGAACTGCAAGTTAGTAAGGATAAATGGAGCTTTGATGAGAATACCAATGTGATCAAATTTTTGACTTTTCCAGAAGAGAAGGCGAGGATTGATATTAGCTATAGAGAGCAAAAAGAATTAGCCTCTGAGTTTGAAATAAGAAAATTACCTAATGATATTAATTCTTTGAAAATTTCTATTAACGGAGAGCAGACCGATGCTTATGATTTGCAGGATGAAAAATTAGTTTTTATGAATCCACCGCTTGATGGTGCGATTATTGTTATAGAATATTTAGGTCGTAAAGAGCCAATTTTACAATACCCGATCAATAATAGGATAAAGGCGCAAGTATATTTTTTTGATAAAGAGAGTGGAAAAGAAATAGAAGCTCTGATTGATTCAGGATTTTTTTCGATTAAAAAAAATGAATTTATAGAAGGGAAAGTTATAGCAATTACAAGCTCACTACGGAAAGTGGATCCTTATATAATAGAGCTGCCTCATGAGCCAATTGCTGAAAGTATTACAGTAATGAACGGAGTAACTACATGCAGTGGCACTGGGAAGATTCGAGTCAGAAATAATATGCTAAACATTTCAAATTGCGAGTTTTCTATTGGTGAGGCAGTATTAATTACATATGATTATGAAATTAGTCATGAAAACGCATTTGTAATAGAGGAACTTTCTTCTATTGAGCAGGAAGATATTCTAACTGTTGAAATAAAAGTTGGAGGAAAGCTTGTTAAAAATTTCCATTTTATAGGAAATCAACTGATTTTAAATGAACCTTATCCGACCAATGCGGAGGTAGTAGTTAGCCTCCAAGTAAAAAGCCGAGATTTCAACTCGTTGTAGTATGTTGTTGTAATTGTAAGCCGGGAAACTATTATTTTGACATGGGTTTCTAAAATTAGTTTTTAGTTTAAGCTTTGAGTCTATCTGAAGCTCTATTGCGATTTGATCAATTGTACTCTCTGAATTTTCTTACCATCAATTTTTTCTCGTATCTAATAAGCCAGTGTGAAATTAGCAGGATTGCGCCGCAAAATATGCTGTAATAATAGATAGTTAAACGTTATTTTTTTTTCCTTTTAACTATCAAATAATTTGGCCGACCTATGAAAAATAGAGATTTGTGCAAAGTTTTTACCACAATGGCATGTTTTGATACTTATTGAAAATTTTGCATTTATTAGACAGCTTAAGAGGTCGTAGTTTTATGTATCAACTAACCGTTTTGTCTTTGTTATTATTGATCATTGGTGCCTGTGATACTGGGATGAAGGCTACATGGTCTTATAATTCTCCAGTGACTGTACAGAGTCAAGTCGATATAAATGGTGGCACTGTAGGAACGGTTTCAGCAGGTGAAACAAATCCTCAGGAATTGACTGCAGGTGAAGATTCCGATATTGCAGGCGCTGCTGTGTTATTTGCTCCTGGAACATTTTCTATTGATGTTTCTGTCGGTATTGAAAGTGGTGAAAGCCTGGTGGATAGTAATGGCGATTTTCCTTCTGAGTTAGGTTTATCCGCCGCTTCGGTTCAGCAATCGGCTAAGCCTGTGTTGGTGATGGGAGATGAGCCACCAGCTAAACCATTTACAATTAGTATTCCAGTGCCAACCTCTAGTACTTTGCGCTTGACCGATGATTTTCAGAACTTGGTTATACTTTATCGTGTTAAACTAGCGACCGGGGAAATTAAGACAGGAGTACTTCCGCGGGCTCAGATTGAAGTTAAAAATCAGTTGGCTAAGTTTGATATCGCTGCATTTGGAGTTTTTCAAGCAGTTGTGGCAACTGCAAGTTTGAGTGAAGCTGTAGAGGTAAGTAGTACTGAATCGATTAGAAATGCTGATGGTCAAGAAGTTGATGTTACGAATATAAGTAGTGTTATCGAAGATAAATCTGTTGCTAGCTCAATTAGTGAAGATACAGTTGCTCCATTGTCCTTAGCGAATTTTACTGCGAAAAAAGGCTTGAATCAGGGTGAAATTAAGCTACTATTGGTATTACCAAAAGATATTAGTGATTATAATTTGATTAAAATTGTCCGAGTTAAAGGCGGAAGTTTACCGGCAAGATCCTGTGACAGTGGAAAAATTATCAAAACCTATCAAGGAAGTTTTGTCGCATCTGCTCAACTTACATATGTTGATGCTACAGGATCGCAGATCGGAGATATTTATAGCTACCGAGTATGTATTTATGATGCGAATGCAAACATTGAAAGCTCTGCTGCAGTTGCTAATATCCAGGCTCAAGATACTATTGCCCCGACAGCTCTCACAGGCTTTAATGCTATAACTGGAGTTAATCAAAGTGAAATAAAATTGACATTACAATTTCCTAGTAATGTGAGCGATTATAATAAGATTAAGATACGTCGTTTAGAGGGAAGCGCAGCTCCTTCTGCTGATTGTATAAGTAATGGTAGTGATATTGCTTTTATATCGCAGTTTTCTATCAATCCAACTTACTTTATTGATAACACGGGATCAACGAATGGTTCCTATTTTAGTTATCGAGTTTGTATTTTTGATAGCTCAGGGAATTTAACTTCGAACTCTACTGCCTCAGCCTACGCCTTAGATAGTAGTGGACCAATGGCTTTGCTATCTCTTGCTGCATCTACTGGTGTGACACAAGGGGAAATCAATTTAAATTGGACCTACCCTGCGGACACTGCTGATTATGCATATTTTGATATTCGCGAGATTCAAGGGATAAACGCTCCATCTATCAACTGTACTGACGGAACGGTAATTCATACCGAAAGCTTACCCCCTTCATCAGGAATTACGAATATTAGTAGAATTACAGGATCAATGTATGGCGATTATTATAGCTATAGAGTGTGTATTTATGATTTAAACGGTAATATGACTTCAACTAATATTGCCGAAGCGATTCAGGCATATGATGGAGCAGCGCCGATAAGTGGTGTATTGAACCTTACGCAAGTCATGAATATCGAAGGAGAGATCGAACTGAATTGGCAATATCCATCAGATGTTTTAGATTATGGATACTTAGATATTCGAGAGATATTAGGCACTACCGCGCCATCCGACTGTGCATCTGGTAATAGTATATATTCGACTACTGGACCATTTATGGCAAGTGCGACAGAATTTTTTCGCTGGGTGCCGACCGGAAGCCATGGAGCAGCGCATAGCTTTTTGGTTTGTATCGCTGATAGTTCTGGCAATCAGTTGCCAAGTGCTACATTAGTTGGAGTCCAGGCAAAAGATACGACAGCTGCGCCTGATTTGGTTGGTGTTGCCGGTTATCTTGGAAATATTCATGGAGAAATTAGAATTACTATGAATTTTCCTAATGATGTTTCTGATTACTCTCTTTTGAAAATATATGCCTTTGAAAATGGTGGGCCGCCAGCATGTGGTACGGGTGTGCTTGCCTTATCGCTTTCTTCCTTCACTGGGGGAAGTGTATGGGATCAAGCGCTTTCTCAATCTTTTAATGTGGATGTGCCAGTAAGCTTTAGTTTTTGTATATATGATCCAAGTGGCAACTTAACAAGCGGACATAATCTGACAAATATTTATGCTTATAAAGCCCCATATTTATGTAATATTGATGGTGGGTCTTGGTCAAGTGCTATGGGAGGATGCTACCTCGTTGATAGTGCACCAACAATTTCTCAGGTATTTTCAAGTTATGCTGGTGAGAAGACCAGGGTGGACGCTGATAATTATTGCAATAATTTGACAGAAGGTGGCTTTACAGACTGGATGCTTCCAAGCGCGGCTGAGGCTGGAAACCTTTGTAATAGGACACCAACTAGCTTATATCAAGATATGATACTATATAGTGATTATCCTAGTAACACTATTTGGCGTAAAATCTGGACCAGAGATCCTTATCTTGCAGGGACGCATTATACTAAGAGCCTGGATGGCGTTTCGTCAATTGATTATCCTGATGGATCAATGATAGGTACTGTTTGCATTAGAATCCCTTAAAAACTTTCTGACGGTAAGGTTTTTTGCAATTATTTTAAGGAAAAATATCCTTGTATATTTCTATAACGAGGTTATTTTTCTCTTTGCTGTCTATATTTTGTCTGTCGCTCTGACTAGGGCGTGTTGACGTTTCATTTTCGTAGCGAGAGACAAATACTTGAAAGTCGCAGCTAGGAAGGGTTTCAAAAATTACCGGAGGTGTACTAGATGTACATTGAGGATAATTTTTGAAACCCTAACAACGTTGTGACTCAAGGGTTTGGCTCGTAGTAGGAAATGAAACGTCAACACGCCCTAGCCATTATTAGATAGGAAATTCTTCCCCATTTGCTTGATCCTGTATAGGCATTGGTTCAATGTTATAATTCTTCTAATTATATTGAACGCTTTAAACATATGCTTTTGCGCTTCAAAATTGATTTATTCAGTCCAAGCTGGAAGGTAAATTGATTACGCATACTATTATTTTTACGCTACTATTTTAAAATTATTTTTTATCGACTTTTTCTTATGCTGATACTTCGATGGGTAGGATTTTCAATAACGTTGAAAATTCTACAAAAACAACAAATCAAAGATTGAAGACAGTATTAATAAGTATGCAGCGAATAAGATGATAGTGGTTAGCCAAAATAAGAATGTCGATAGATGGCAGGTATGTTCTTCTAATTTCTGAATTGACTCAGGCAAGGAAGAATATCGATGGGATGAAATTGGCTGCTATACTTATCAAGAACAGTCGTAATGTCTTTCTAAAATAAAATGAAAGTGTTGATGAGGAGAAACTATTTTGCGTTTCATATTTAGATATTTGCAGTTAAATATTTTTTATCTTCCATTGGCTTTGGTGTGTATATCTTATGCATTTAGTACTTCATATGCAAATGAAGTAAAGCCTACTATAAGAAAAGTATCTAAGCATAAATCTCCTAATATCGAAGACTATATTAAGTATTTAGCTGATATTGATCATGAACATGATATACAAAACAGCAAGTTGCAAGCACAGGCAGATCAATTGAGGCTAAAAACGATAGCTTCAATTGATAAGTTATTGCAAGCAGATGAAATTGATAAGGCAGGGCGCTTTGAACTATTGCTCCGCTTAGGTAGTACTTATGTAGAAAGGCATGATTATTTACGTACTCGTGAAATTGAATTTTACTCGCAGTTATTTGACTTGTGGAGTGAAAAGGGACAGAAAGGAATACCTCCTAAAATAGATTATAAGGAATCAAAAAAGGAACTGCGAAAAGCTGCCGATACGTATAGAAAACTAGTTATTGAATTTCCCCACCACCCGAGAACTGACTTGGTATTGTTAGTTTTAGCTCAAACTTTATCGAGACTGGGCAATGAGAATGCTATTTTGTTCTATAATCAATTATTGAAGTCTCATCCTGATTCATCTTTTGTTCCAGATGCATATTTAGCATTGGCAGAACATTATTTTGATCATAATAAATTAGACGATGCTATTAAAAACTATCGTTATGTTATGAACTTCAAAGATCATAGAGTTTATCCATATTCGATTTATAAGTTAGGATGGGCTTATTATAATTTAGGAGGAGAGTCTTCCAGAAAAGGCGAAGGAAAATTTTCAAAAGTCTATTACAGCATTTAAACTGGTTATAAAGCTTGCAGAAGTAAATAAGAGTAATAAAGCGATCATAAATCTTCGTAATGAAGCCGTTAAAGATTTAGTCTTGGTTTGGGCGGAAGCAGAAAATGTCGATTCAGCTTGGAGTTATTTTAGTAGCTTGGGAGAAAAAAAAGAATATTATAATTTATTAGAATATTTAGGGTCACTTTATGCTGAACAAGGAAAATCACAAAAAGCAATTACTCTTTTTACACGTTTATTAAAGGAAGCTCCATTAAGAGATACAAGCCCGCAGGTGCACTTAAAACTTATTGAATTAGCTGATAGTCAGAATCAAATCGATCGAGTTGTTGACTATTTAAAGACAATGCAGAATCTTTATATGGGACAATCTGAATGGAAAGTAGCGCGTACTTATACTATTGCAAATGATAAGGATGCTTCTAATCTTATTATCCAAACGAAGGCTTCGATTGGCTTTAATCTTCATAGATATGGTGCTACATATCATAAGTTTTATCAAAAAACTCAAAATATTAAGTACCTTCTGCAGCAATTAAGTTATATCAATCTTATTTAGAGTCATTTGCAAATCTACCAGAATCTTATGAAGTTCGTTTTTATTTAGCCGATCTTTTATTTGATGCGAAAAATTATGAACTTGCAGCAAAAAATTATCTAAAAGTTTCTGAGCAGGGAAACGTAAAAGATAAATACTACTATGATTCTGCGATAAATGCGGTTGAAGCCGCGATTTTAGCAGTAAAAGATACAAAATATTCAAATCTATCTGAAAAGGGAAGGTTAGTAAATCCATTGACGATTCCAGCAGCAGAACTTTTGCTTATTGCAGCTGCTGATAATTTCATTAAGTTGTTTCCTAATAATGAAAAGGTAGCGGCAATGCGCTATACAGTTGCAAATAAATTTTTTATTTTTGGACATTATGAAATCTCTATTAAACGCTTTGCCGAGATTATAGCATTGAATGCAAGAAGTAGCCAGGCTGAGGCTGCTGTTAAAACAATCTTAGCATTCTATGCAAGTAATCAATCCTGGGTTAAGTTGATAGAATGGGGGAGGAAAATTCCTAGATAGTAAGAGCAAATTTTCTCCTAATACTGAAAAGTATGTTCATGAACAGCTGCGAGTAGGGGTATTTAAGTATGGGCTTGCATTGGAAAAGAGAAGAAAAATTTTCAAGCTGCTAAAGTATTCATGGACTTTCAAAAGTGATTTTCCCAAAGATGAGAGTGCAGATAAGGCACTTTATAATGCTAGCTTAAATTTTTATAAAGGTGGGAAAGAGTAATGAAAGCCTTGTCGGCTGTAATCTTGCTATTGGAAAAATATCCGTCATCTTCATTACGTTCCGATGTGACTTTGTCTGTTGGTGAAACTTATAGAGCAATTGGGGAGTTTGAAAAAGCTGCTTTATATTATGCTAAATTTGGAGATGAGTTTAAAAATGATAAACGTGCGGCAGAATCCTTACATCTTGCAGGAATTTTATATAAAGGACTGTCAAAATTGGATGATGCATATAAAGCTTTTTCATTGCTTATTAAAGGCCAATCGGGTAGTAGCTTTGCTAAAGAGGCTCTTTTATTTATGGCCGAAATTGCTGAATCTAAAGGTAATAATAAAGAGGCGATTGAATATTACAAAAAGTTTGCAAAAGTCTTCGCTCCGAATAATACCGATCGTGCTCTTTTGGCATTAGCAAAAAGCTATGTTTTATTAGGAAGGACAGAAGGGCTTAATGCTGAGATTAATGCTTTAAATAGCTTTAAAGCGATGCTTAGAAGCAATAAGAATTTGGTTGCAATGGAGGCTAGGGCTATAGTTGCAAAAGAGTTATTTAATATTTATGAAAAGCGAGTTAAAAAATTCAATGAATTTTCTATCAATAATTTGAATACTATCAGCAAACAAGTTGAAGAAAAGAATAGACTTCTCATACAGCTAGCTACTAAATTTCAAGGAATTATTTCATTAAATAACGATGAATTTACAGTAGCTTCTCTAATAAAAATCGGAGAAATGCATGAGAAGCTTGCAGACGACTTGTTTCAAGCGCCTTCTCCCATTAAAGCTACACAAAAGGAATTAGATGCATTTAAATCAAAGATAGAGAGGGCGGCCTTTCCACTGCGTGATGATGCCTATAAATACTATCGTCAAGCATATGATTATGCGCGTAAAGGGGACTCTTTTTCCAATTGGACGCAGTTGGCGTATAATAAGATGGTTTTGCTTGAGCCGAAAAAATATCCACCGATCAAAACTAAAATTATAAAACCTGCTTACTTAAAACATAAAATTTATGTAACTGAAGCAACTGCAAATTTGGTTGAATAAGCCTATTCGCTTTTAAAGGATGATATACATATGAAAATATATTTAGGTATTTTATTTGCTTTTTTTTACCAAGACCGATTGTACGCAAATGCATGTTCTTTTTTTTCTAAAACCAAAGGAATTATTCTATTTATAAGTATTTTTTTTATAACTTTTATAGCTTGTAAGACGAGTTCACCTTTTGTTGAGCAGAAGATCAAAGGCGAAACAAATCTTTTTTCCAATTATGATAAATATAGCTTGCTTAATAGCCACTCGACTGTTGGTCGTATTGATTCTGCCATTGCCAATTTGAATAAACTTGCTAAAAGTGATAATCAAATATTTATCCATACTAATTTGGCGCAGCTTTATATGCTAAAAAGTAATTTAGACCTAGCTGAAACACATGCAAGGAAAGCTTTACAAATAAATGTAGATAATTATGATGCTAAAATAGTTTTAGCCGGGGTCTATTTTCGAAGAGAAATGTTTGATTTGGCTCAGATGGTTTTAGAGTCACTTCCTTCAGATAAAAATAGTGAGGTTCTGAATTTATTTGGACTAATCGCAATGGGTAAGGATGAAAAATCGAAAGCAAGCTATTATTTTAAGGAAGCCTTGAAAGTCGATCCTAATGATATTGCTGTTAGAATGAATTTGGGAATCTTGTATTTGAAATACAGGCGTATCAATGAAGCTGGCATTCAATTTGAACGAGTCTTAGCAGTAACACCTGATAATAATGACGCCAAACTTCATATGGCAACCATTTATATGGCAAGAAAACAATTTAATTTGGCTCAAAAGTCTTATCAAGAAATGCGTGATGATCACGAATCTAATCCAATATTACTGTATAACTATGCTATGGCTCTTTCAGAGCAGGGTAGGTATAAGAATGCTATCGATGTATTGAAAGAATATATTGCACTTATTTCTAAAGACAGATCAAATACAAGTGTTGATATTGCTAATGCTGATTCTCTAATGGAGACTTTTAGAATTCATCTTGCTTCTGAAAATGGTGGGATGTCGGTAGAGGAGATAGAGAGCTTGGCTGCCAAAATTAGGAAACGTGAAAAAAAATCGAAACAAATACCCTTACAAGTGTATCCACAAAATTTACAAAGACGCATTACTACTGGTACTGTTGTCAATGGTATAAATCCCAAAACTAGCGAATCTTCTCATTTAGGTAAACGCAAGAATTTGCGTTCGGCAGAGAATGTAGATATTAAAAATAAGAATAGAAAAGATGCTAATGTGGATGGTGAAATTAAAGAGTTAGAGAAAATTTTAACACAGTAGAGCTGAATGAAATTCAGTCGACAATACTCAATTGAGGCTAT
>JAWKNZ010000024.1:0-30674 GCA_041391425.1 Bdellovibrionota bacterium | reverse complement strand
TTCTGATAAACGATCATCATCTCGAATCATCTGCTTATAGGATTTTTTTCTTTTCGTACTTTTATCAAGTACACTCATATATTCATTAAAATTTGCATTACCATTCTTTTTGGCTTCTTCTAAAATTTTTTCCATATTACCTGTTGCATTTACTAATAAACCATTTTGAATACAATCAACGTACTTGTAATATGCATACGCACTTTTTGCAGCACCTGCCTGTTTTAGATAGTGTTCAGCCTTGCCCATATTATTTTTTAAATTTTTATTCTGTATATAGCCCTCAGCTAACTTTAGTTGAGCATCAACATCGTCTTTCTTTGTCAACTTTGCTTTGTCAGCCATAATACCCTCATTTAAATCAAAATAAACGTAATTTAAAATCCAACACTACCTTTAGAAACTTTAAAAACAATTTCATTCCTATTTCCGGAATAATAGAATTTTCTATTTCTTTCTTCGAACTCGTGATCTAAAGTTACGTAGTGAATTCCTAATTCATAATCAAATGAGCGAAAGCTATTTTTATATGCAGTCGAAAATGTTAAATACCTGAAATTATTCAAATCATCATCTTGCCCACTTAAAACAGTATCTGGAGAAAAATTGAATTCGACTGCCTCATAAGTAGCATCTAGCTTTATCGCTTCAACAGCAGTAAATAAATATTGCAATCCGATCTGAATATGATTTTTAAAGAATATATTATTGTTTTCCCTATCAATTCCCATCAATTCGATACGAGTTTGATTACCATCATTAACAGTAGTACCGCCAAAACGATCGTCATGCTTATACAAGCTTCTTCTATAAGCTCCGCCAAAAATATATTTTCCTCTTTGTACAGAAGCCATAGCTTCAGCTATACCTGGCTCCGTAATAATAAATTCTTCCCCATAAATTTCACTCTTTCCTTTAAGAGGAGCCAAATAAGCCATTGTTAATATTGCTGGCTTCAAATCCCAATACAAGCCGCCACCGGTACCATAAAGTATTCCATCATAAGCCGTGCTATTGGCACTATTTACTGACATCGATCCATATATGTGATGATTAATACGCATAAAACTTACCTGCACCCCTAAACGAAAGGTTGGAGTCATTTCAATAATAGCTCTCCCAGTTGTGTGATTAAAATCAAAAGTTTCACTTTTAGCTGCTCTCGACGTCAAGTTTGAGCTTTCAGTTTTATACATACTGCGCATATGTGTTAAAGCAAGGCCTAGACCTGAGCCCGCGTCTCCCCCCAAGCCAACAGCTAAAACATCCTCTTTACCTTCGCTTTTTATTTCACTGAGATTTGCTGTTTGTTCACTACGAAGCTTATGAGAAAAAGAAGAACGCATAACAAAGCTATCCAACTCCATCGAACCAGGTTGTTCTATTGCAGGATTTAATAGAAACAATCCTTTACCCGAAGCATCTGTAGCAAATGCGATCTGTCTGATTACTTTAGTTTGACAATATACAGCAGTTGCCAACAAAAAAGACATTATCTGAAATATGATAAAAAAAATCACATTCATATTTTTTACTTGATCAGTCATATAATTTTCCAACTAATCATTTTGTCGAGAAAATATTTTTACGAACATATGGTATTAATAAAATATATCTATTAAGATTTTTTCAACTTTGTCAAAGCGGGTATATTATACAAATAAGAATCACGATACTTCATATAATCACTACCCAAAGTTAGCTCCAAAACGCTACCACCAATATGCGCAGGACTTAACTGTACAGCATTAGGATCATTTTCATCAATGGTAACCCCAGTATCTTTGTGAACATAAAGTGCTCTTAAATCATCATCAGTAGCCCCAACTGACCTACCTCCACTTATGCTGCCACCAATCATTAATGCCCCGCCTACTGGCCAATGATCCCTACCATTTGAGTTGTTAATTTTTGGTGTCCGACCAAAATCAGAATATAAAACAATAAGAGTTGAATCTAGTTTACCTGCAGCCTTCAAACCACTCACAAACGAACCAATAGCAAAATCAACGCTTGTTAAAGTTCTTTCAAGCGATATAGACTGATTTGAATGAGTATCAAATCCACCTACTCCTAAATTAACGACATCAACAATATCTTCCTTAATCAATTTGAGTGCTAAAGCAAAAGACTGAGCCATTCCTGTATTAAAATTTTCAGGCGCCCCTTCTACAAAAGTAGAAAGTTCTGCATCTGTCAAACTAAGCTTTTGTCCAACATTTTGAGAAAACTGAGTCCGGACCTTTTCTTCTGCCGAAGCTATCTCAGTCAATCTATCTGTCGATCCAATCTCTCCCTTTAGTTGTTCAATAGAATCTTTTACATAATTCATCACACTTAATTTCTTATCTATTTCAGATGAATCTTCGGGAAACATACTTCGATACAAGCTTAAATTATTCGCTCGCACAACAGAAACAGGGTTTAGTAGACCTCTATCCGTCTGGGGATCAGAGCCGCCATTAAGCTGAATAATAGGTATTGTCGATGCACCTTGCGAAGCAACAATAGCAGGAATCGATGCAGCATTCACATTCCCAGAGTTGCTCAGTACACCAGTGTCCATATAGACACTTCCAGCGTTATGCGAAGTCGTCCCCATAGCCACACCGCGCACGACAAGCAAATCCTCTCCAATGGCAGCAATATTCGGTAACCATCGCCCAATTTTTGTTCCCGCAGAACCACTAACTTGATTTGCCAGTCCCCAATCATAAATCATATCGATACCTGAGGTAGAAGAAACTTTTGGATCAGTTACTTCCAATATATCCCACCCTCCTCGCATATTTATCCATACTAATTTCTTCTTAATTGGATAACTTTCTTGCGCATAAAGACTGGGAAAAATAAACTTACTCAATGGAAGATAAGCAGTCAAACAAGCTCCACCGATTAATAGTTGTCTTCTATTAATTTCATTAAGGTCGCTAGGCAAACATATCTTGCTTGTCCCACAAGGGTTAATCCGCCGAACTTCGCGCATTGATAATTTTTTATATTTACTTTTATTTTTCCTCATTTTTGTTCCTGCCAGCATCGAATTGCTTCTTTAAGTTCATAAACAGGGCCTATAAGAGGTGGACCAGCTTGCCCTGGAGGCATATTACCACTAGCCATCATTGATATTGATTGAGCTGCCCATTTATCCAGTTGTGATTCACTAAGAAGATCTTGTCGATTGCTACTAGTAGAGTTATGACAACTACCACATTGCTCCAAAACTGGTGTAGCCAGATCTGTTTGATAACTAATATTTTCAGGACAGGGTTGCTCCTCTATCTCTCCAGGTGCTTTACCTAGTGGTGGAGCTGAAAGAGGATCACCCACAAGAGCATCAGTACGACTTCCTTCTATAAAGGCAGAATGAGTTGCTAATGCATAAACTAATTCTTTAAAAGAAAAGTTCGTTTGAACAAAATAATTAGTCAAACCAGCTCTTAGTGGTGCTTCTTGCGTATAAAACTTTCTTCCCATGAGCCACTTCCATACATTTTCAACAGTACAGGTGGCAAAAGCACTATCATTACTGACAATTTGCGCCAAGTCAGCAACAGTAGAGCCCGCATGCCCTCCAAATTCAGTTTCAATGCTCTCTTGCCCGGAAGAGTATAAATCCCCTCCTTCTCCCCAATTGAGAAAAAAGTCTGCAAGTGGGTCCAATGTACTATGGCACCCCGAACAACCTGGCGCTTCACGCAAGTTACCAGGATCTTGAGGAAAAACTTTTGGAGGTTCAGAAATAAATGTACGGCACAGCAACCTTTCATAAAGTTGATTGGCACGTGTCCTATTTTTTTCGTAACGTCTCAACCAACCAAACGTTGATAGAATTCCTCCCGACTCATAAGTAGCACCAGTATAAACTAACCGATAACGAGTATCAGTTAGCGGAATATTGTCGACAATTGATAAAAGCTCCGGTGATAAACGAAGTTTACTTAAATCGAAATGATGTTGTTGCCTATATAGATGCGCAATCGCACCATCTATCGCTGTTAAACCCGACTCTAATATCTTTGTATAAGGATAGTTTTCGACGACAATTGCAGTTGCTAATCCAGCTGGTTGCCTTGCCAAAGATTTAACAACAGAATACCGTGAATCAAATGCTTCAGTTGTTCCTAATTCGCTATTACGCGCCTCACTTTCATCACTAAATTCAATAAAGCAACGGCTCAAATCAGATCCACATGTGCGTAAAACCGAAGGACAAACCCACACGCGACTATTCCTGGATACCAGAAAATAGAGACAGCCTTTTCCCACGAGCTAGGACAACTGCTGACTTTCGACCCTTCCGATGCACTTGACCAGTAACAACGGAGCATATCATTTTGTCTACCACATTCGATCTTTGCAAATTTATTTGCTTTTTCATCGATATTATCATTCATTAATTCATCTAAATAACTCGTCGGAAGCCCAATTCCCAGCAATCTTTCATGATAGCGCAAAACGACATGATAGAACTTATCAGAATCAATATAAGCTCTAACTGCTGTCCGATATCTTTCTAAAGAGTCAGCTTGAGAAAACTCTGCATCTGTCGGGGTCGATTCGTTCAATAAATACTGCGCTCTTTTTAAAGCACGCACATAATCAGCATCAGCCAACACATTACTGTTCAATAAAATAAGGCAACAAACTAAAAAACAACGAAAATACTTTAGCTTTATAATATCAAATGTTTTATTACGATTTTTATACAACAATATTTACACCTCTAAAAATCAAAGAAATAAAGATTCTGCATCGATAGCTAATGCTGCACAGACTGGGATATAACTAGCATTAGAATACTCGCCATCACTAGAATCCAAATCCATAATTGCTTTCAATTTAGATATTTTTTCTTCGTTTATTCTACTTTTTGGCTTTCCGATAAATCTTTGCGCCAAAAATGAAATATTTTCCTGCCAGTTATCAGGAGTATTTGGTAAGATTGTATCCCAACCGGGATGTTTTGCCGGATTAGGATCAACTAGAGCTGTACAGACTTCTTCAGCTACCTTATAAGTTGCAAGTAATGAAGTCGCATCATATGTTTCTTGTGGTGACTTTTGGAAATCTTCACTTGCACCTCCCAATAACAAGCGGTAATTCTCAACAGAACCAATTTCACGCGCAAGCGTGCTACCTTCAGATCGATACTGTAATAAGAGTCTACGCGCATACAAATCTGGGTCAGGCCTTATCACAGCTGGGGCGATCTCAGTCGAAATTTCATAAAGAGCATTAAGAGCAGCTTCGTCCGCGCCTTTAGCTTTATCCCCTAAACTTCCTCCAATAGTGCCAGAAAAACTCTCACTACTTTGCTGGCTTTTCTTAGAATGAGAAAAAAAATCTATAAAGTAACACCCACTCAAATTCAGACAGGAAAATAATAAAGTGCAAATTTTTATGAAATTTTTGCCAAACGAAAAGTTTTGCAAAGCTTCCCTCCTTCTCTTTTTCACTTTTTATTTCGGCATTTACACGATTTCCTATAGGGCATCTTGCAGCTTGTCTCTAATTGATGGAATACAAATGGAAAAATAGAATAACTAAAGAATGACTTCTTAAATTAAGAATTTGCTTGAAGGATAAAACCTTAAAGTGTAGAGAGAATTTTGGGGTAACAGCTCTATGGGAAAGTTTACTCAAAAAATCAAATCTAAACCATCACACTGTAGCCACTTTTACATGGTTTTCGCTAAATTATCAGACGATTACAAACCTAGTGTCAATTACTTGACTATATGGATGATTATATATGGACTACAACACCATTTGCTGTTTAGACAATAAGGTAAACAAACAATATAGGTTATAGTAGCTTTTAGCTGATTTAGGATTCTGCATATCCATTTTTTAATGCCGTAACATATTATTTATATATATTTTTTTCAAAAAATAAAAAAAAAGCATTTTCTAAATTTTATATTTCCTGAAATAGCCGATATTCGAATGCAATAGAAGGCTAGTTTAAGGTAAGCTAATGCAAATAAGATTTTATTGCAATCACGAGGAAGCTGATCGCATCGCTCGAACGGCTTTATCATACGACTGTAAACTTGAAGGCAGCTTTATAGCCGAGCACATCAGGTTACTATCCGTCGCTGTCATTCTTACCAAAAAAATAGAAAGACAGAACGAAAAAATTTGGGGCAGCTCCAGAGATGAACAACGAAAGCTACAGCATCCATGGCCAAACAAAGATAGGGACAAAACCAACATACTCAAAAACTGCAGCTGTTGTAATCTAGAATTTCATACATTTGTTGACTACATCACTAACACAAAGCGAATCCCACATTGCGATCAGAATATAATAGTCTATGAAAATTATGGAATCCATATCTATAGAAACTGTCTTTGTGGAACAACATTAATTGTTGTAGGTAATGACAAACGTGTAGAGTCTCCATCAGGCCTATTACGTCGTAAACTCTTCGACAAAATAGTTTCATTGCGTCCAAATTACATAACAAAATATTCTGCAGAAATTATGACGAGAACAGTATTTAAAAATATTATTATATTGGTTTACGATAGTATCATCGATTATATCGAAGCTGAACAAGATAAAATGAGAACTATTTCGTAGGTAAATTAAGTCCCATAGTCAAGCCAAAAGCATGAAATTTATATTCAGCATTAAATTCGGGAATACTTTGTCCATCTTTGCCATACCCATAGACAAGTCCCAAGTATAAATGGTTTTCTTTATCCCCGTGTATATAAAGTAATTGGCTGGAAAAAATCGGAATAGTATCAATACTCATAAAGGAATTATCTGAATAAGATAAAGTATTATAGCCCAATTTTAATTTAACACCACGACCTGAAAGATCGTAAAATCCAGAAACTTTTAATCTTAAATAATCATCCTTAATTCCTATTCCATTTGCGGACTTCATACTACCTTCGCTAGCCTGAATCGTAGCAAAGTCCATATTAAGATCCATAGTAGTAAAAGCAAAGCGAACAGCCAATCCTAATTCTGAGGGAACTGCTACAGACTCCTTGCCGGAAATACTGCTACCATCAGATGCAACTTTGTCAAATGTTCTCTTCGACTGTTCTCCCTTAATAAAATAGAATCCTCCATCCCAAAAGCCTGCTCTTTTAACAATGCTAAACCTAGGTAAAACCATATGCACCGAATCAAACTTAGTATTAGAATCAGCAGTTTCAGACGTTTGTTCTTCTTTATAGGCTCCTACAGAAAACAGAGAAACACCTAATAATAGTTCCAACCCTTTGTTATTAATATAAGTCAAGTCGACGGACGGAGCGAAGGTATAAATAGTTCTCTCAATGGGTGATTTCGGAGGGGATTTTTCCTCTTCCTTATTCATCATCCAATTTGCTTTTAAGTTTGGTCGCAATGACAGTACCGGAGAAAAAATAATATTGGTGCCTAAAGAGCTAAAAACTTCCAATTTTCTATCATATTTTGTTGCATCTGGCGGAGACGTACGAATAGAGCCATCCACAGCAGTCAAGTCCAAGCGAGTCCAATAATCTGCCTTTTTGCTAAATTTTAGTGCATCATATCCCACGGTTTGATCATCTTGCCCTGGAAAAGCAAAGGCCTCCATTGAGTTAAAGCCGAATAAAAGTAGAATATAAATATAGCGCATCATAATTTGCATCACAGATTATACTTAAGTTATGATTCAATTCGATCCGATTCATTATAACATTAGAGACGCTAATAGTTAAAAAGATAAATCATGAGTCAAAAACTGACCACTGAAATTCTTGTAAGTGCCTATTGTCAAGGCTATTTCCCAATGCCAGATGACAAAACCGGCGAAATCTTATGGTTTCGACCAGAGCTTCGTGCCGTCATACCTCTCAACGCTTTTCATGTATCACGTAGTCTAAGAAAAGCTTTAAATAAAAAAACTTATCATGTGACAATCAATCAAGAGTTCGCATTAGTTATGGATTTGTGCTCACAACGCCAAGAAACATGGATTAATGATGAAATCAAAGCAAGTTATTTTCAGTTATTTAAAAGAAACTTTGCTCACTCACTTGAAATATGGCAGGGCTCTGAAATTATCGGTGGACTTTATGGGGTTGCTATTAGGGGAGCATTTTTTGCAGAGTCAATGTTTCATCGAAAGACAAATGGTTCAAAAATAGCATTATATCATTTAACCGAACATTTAAAGGCTAATGGATACCTGCTGCTAGAATGTCAGTTTCTTACAAATCATTTAGCAAGCCTTGGTGCAATTGAAATTACAGATAAAGAATATTTAGAACGTTTGGAGGAGGCGTTAAAAGTATCACCTTCGTTTACTTAACTATCAGCTAATCTCATGATTCTTTTTATTATACTCCTTACCTTATCGCTATCTTTTTTTACCTAGAAGTAACAGATGGATCTTGATGTAGAATTTCTTATCATCTAGAGCAAGATTTCACGTAATTCTACACCAAAGGCGAAAAATCTCGTGCTTAAAATTTCGAGACATTGTTTTATTCAATGTGATACTCTGGAAGACACATGGAGAAGAGCAAGGGCGCTGCATACGTATAATTTTAAAAATGATTTTGCAACCTATCAGCTATACAAAAAGTTAATTCCTTAAATAATTTGAGCCTGCAATAGATTACAAATCTGTTCAACACTCATACCTTTTCGCTTTGCATAGGAAGCAATTTGATCATCATCAATACGCCCAACTCTAAAATATTTAGCCTGCGGATGGGTAAAATAATAACCGCAAACAGAACTTGCCGGGAGCATTGAATAGCCATCGGTAAGACTAATCCCAATCGTTTCTTCCACATTTAACAATTGCCATATGCTAAGTTTTTCATGGTGATCAGGACAAGCTGGATACCCAGGAGCGGGACGAACCCCTCGGTAGTTTTCCTTAATTAAATCGTCAAAGTTCACAGCTTGATATGCTTCGCACCCTAAATAACGGCGGGCTTGCAAGTGCATATACTCAGCCAAAGCTTCAGCGAAACGATCACCTAATAATTTTACCAATATGCTATTATAGTCATCGTTCTTCTTTTCATAGCTATTTGCATATTCCAAAACTCCTGGACCAGAAGTCACAGCAAAAAGTCCAATATAATCCATTTCATTGGCTGTCTTCGCAGTGATAAAATCTGACAAGCACAAATAAGGATCGTTGGACTCTTTTTTTCGCTGCTGCCGCAAAAATGCAATACTTTGATGGTTTTTTCAACTCTGCCGTAGAATCAAGGGAATACACCTCAATATCATCTTCAACACTGGCGGCTGGCCAGAACCCGATAGTAGCGGACAATTGAAAATATTTGCCTGCTTCAATTCTTTTCAACATTTCCTGCGCATCGTGAAATAACTCGCTCGCTTGTTTTCCCCATTTTTTACTTTTTAATAATGCAGGATAATGCCCTTTAACTTCCCAAGCCCAAAAAAATGGAGACCAGTCAATAAATGGAATAATCTCTATCAATGGTATATTAGAAAAAACTTTTGGTCCCAAAAAAGCAGGTTTACTTATATCACTATTTTCGTCTTTAAAGCCATGATTGCGTGCTTGTTCAATACTTACAAACTCAACCCCAACACTTCCTAATTCATAACGTTTTCTTATAGTCTCGTATTCCAGATCTAGTTTTTCTTTGAAAGAGGTATTTTTACCCTCGTCAAGAATCTCACTACATGCTCCGACAACAAGAGAAGCATCAGCAATGTGAGCAACGATTCCATCGTATTTAGGAGCAATTTTTATTGCCGTATGAGCCTTACTAGTTGTAGCCCCGCCTATCAGCAAAGGAGTTTTAAAGCCCAAACGTTGCATTTCACCAGCGACATGAATCATTTCATCTAAAGAGGGGGTGATAAGCCCACTTAAACCAATAGCTTCAGCATTGACTTCGATTGCTTTATCCAAAATATCCTGGCAAGAAACCATAACCCCTAAATCAATGACATTATAGCTATTGCAGCCCAGAACAACACCAACAATATTTTTACCGATATCGTGCACATCTCCTTTTACCGTAGCCAAAACAATTGTGCGAGTATTAGTATTTCCCTTTTCGTTTTTTTGCATGAAAGGCAATAAGAAAGAAACGGCTTTCTTCATAACTCGAGCGCTCTTCACAACTTGTGGTAAAAACATTTTACCTTCGCCAAACAATTTTCCTACTACCTTCATACCTTCCATCAGAGGCCCTTCAATGATCTCTAATGGCGTAGGATATTGTTTCCGTGCTTCTTCAATATCGATTTCAATATAATCAATAATGCCTTTAACAAGTGAATGGGTAATACGCGCTTCCAAACTTTCTTCTCGCCACTTATCCAACTCTTTTTCTTGTTTTTTCTTAGTATTTAAATAATTCTCCGCTTGATTCACCAAACGTTCGGTTGCATCATCACGTCGATTCAACAAGACATCTTCCACTAAGGTCAATAGAATTGCGTCAATTTCTTCATAAACTTCCAACATGCCCGCATTTACAATACCCATATCCAAGCCAGCTTTGATAGCATGAAATAAAAATACCGAGTGCATAGCTTCTCTTACTTTATTATTACCTCTAAAAGAAAAAGAAATATTGCTTATTCCTCCAGATATCCTAGCTCCAGGGCAACATTTTTTTATTTCACGAATCGCATTTATGAAATCTAGCGCATAATTATTATGTTCTTCAATGCCCGTAGCGACTGTCAGCACATTAGGATCAAAAATGATATCGTCTGGGTCCATACTAACTTGTTCTACAAGTAATTTATAAGCACGTGAACATATGTTTACCTTCGCTTCAAAGCTTACTGCTTGTCCATGCTCATCAAAAGCCATTACAATGACAGCAGCTCCATACCGACGTGCCTTTTCAGCACATTCAATAAAAAAGCTTTCACCTTCCTTCAAACTAATTGAATTAACAACACACTTACCCTGTATAGCTTGCAAACCTGCTTCAATAACTTCCCATTTTGAACTATCGATCATAATAGGAACTCTCGCAATATCAGTCTCAGCTCCAAGAAAATTCAAAAAGCGCACCATACATGCCTTACTGTCCAACATTCCTTCATCGAAATTCACATCAATAATATTGGCACCATTTTCGACCTGTTGCCTAGCAATCGACAATGCTGATTCAAAATCTCCTTTTTTTATCAAACTTGCAAATCTAGGTGATCCTGTCACATTCGTTCGCTCACCTACTAATATAAAAGGCGGATTAATCTCATCAACAACAAATGGCTCTAAGCCACTTAACTTAAGGCCTCTTTTTGGTGAAGGAATACCCCTTGGTCTCAAACCAGAAACCACATCTCTTAATTTCGATATATGAGCAGGAGTAGTACCACAACATCCACCGACGATATTCAAAAAGCCAGATTCTGCAAAATCTTTTAGATACTCTGCTGTTTCCTCAGGCTTTTCATCATAGCCTGTATCACTCAAAGGGTTTGGCAAACCAGCATTTGGATAACAGCTCAGGTAACAAGTTGCCATGTTTGACAATGCTTCAATATATGGCCGCATTTCTTTTGCACCTAAGGCGCAATTAATGCCTACTGCTAAAGGCTTAGCATGAGCAATCGAATACCAAAAAGCTTCTATTGTTTGTCCTGATAAAGTCCGACCTGAAGAATCAGTTATTGTTGCCGATAAAATTATTGGTAAGCGCTCGTAGTGTTCATCAAAAAATCTTTCCATTGCATAAATAGCTGCTTTGAGATTTAAGGTATCAAAAGAAGTTTCAGCCAATAATATATCGACTCCACCTCGCACCAACGATTTTACTTGTTGATAGTATGCCTCTTCTAAATCAGCAAATGAAATTGCTCGAAAGTCGGGGCTATCGACTTTTGGTGAGATCGAAGCCGTTCTATTTGTAGGGCCAATGGCACCAGCAACAAAACACTGCCGTTCTGGATTGTTTTTCATAAACTCATCAACAGTTTGCCTAGCCAAAGAAGCTGAACTGAAGTTCAGCTCATCGACTATGCTTTCTAAATGATAGTCAGACTGCGCAATCGTGGTCGAACTAAATGTATTAGTTTCGATAATATCACTGCCAGCTAGAAGATAATCCAAATGTATTTGCTTGATGAGATCAGGTCTAGTTAAAGATAATAAATCATTATTTCCTTGTAAAAATATCTTACTATCATGGAAGCGTTCACCGCGAAAGTCAGACTCTTGAAGACTAAACGTTTGGATCATGGTTCCCATGGCACCATCCAAAAGCATAATCCTGTTATCTAATATCTGACAGATTTTTTTGAAGTTTTCTGATGTAGGTTTCAAGCCAGCAAATTCCACGCCTTGTTTAACAGGTGTTGCACTTGTCAATAAATCATTTGAAAAAATCAGGGAGCAAATGAGCCATTGCCATTCGGACCATTCAATTTATACCACCTTTTAACAGCACGCCTCGAATGCTTTAGACTCACTCTAAAAACTTGTCCATGTACATTCATAAGTAGGTCCAACATACCATTATCATCGACATCAGTTAGCTGAGGTGTTGAGGCAGAATATCCCGAAAATGATATATCACTTATTAAACCATTAGTTTTTCCATCAAAAACTGCAAATAAAGATGGAGTTGTTTCATCGCGTTCTGTAGAAGAGTTTGATATCACGATAAGCTCATCATAGCCATCACCGTTAAAATCAGCAGTTAATGGCGATGCTTGAGCATATAAACCAAAATTGGATTCATTTATAACTTGACCATTTTTACCGTCAAACCACACAATCTTAGCCTTCTTATAATCAGGCCATTGACCAAGAGAAAACACTGCAGCAACGTCAATCACTCCATCATCATTAAAATGTCCCAAAACGGGATTCGTCGTTGCTTCCCATCCTTCGTAAGTTCGCATCCATTTCACCTGACCGTTTTCTGTATTAAGCTTTACTAATGATCCACTCGAATTCAATGCAAACAACACTGAATCACTCCAATTTTTTTTAGGAATAGTCGCGGCAAGAGAAAAGACTTTGCCTTCATTATCAAAAGGATAACGCCATTTTTCTTCCATAGTTTTATAGTTCAAAGCAACAAGCATTCCCCTTTCAGAAGCAGTGCCATACGGTAAAATCAAAGTGGACTCTGAACCATTCTTAAAATATAAAGCAGCTGCCGAAGAAGATATATTTGCAAAACTATCATAAGACGATAATATCTTTCCCGTTTTAGAACTAACTTTATATATTTTTCCACCATCATTAACTTTTGCAGAATTATTCTCTTCAGAGTTCGAAACTTCTTGTCTGAGAAGTAAATCTTTAATGCCATCTGCGTCCAAATCATCAATAAGAGAAATTTCACTAAAGTATTTGTCACCAAAATCAATATTTGCATTAGCCTTTGCTAAGCTCCAAAGCAGGCTTCCATTCTTTCCATCTAAGGCGTATACATTATTAGATTCCCCGGAAACTATAACATCATCTAAAGCATCATCATTAATTTTGATAATAATCGGTTCATTTTTTACTGGGAAAGCAAAGCGACGGCTCCAAATAATATGACCGCCATCACCACTAAGAGCAAAAATCATAGGCCCTCGACCCACACCTACTTCACCACCGGCAACGATAACATCCTTCGTTTCCCGAGAATCAAATTGCCCAACGCCAATAGGTGTTTCACCAGAAAGAAAAATATTTTTTATCCAAACCACATTTGAGTGTATCTTAGGCCTAGATTTTATAATGCGGTCGATCTCTTCTTGGCTACTTTTAAATGCCCAAGCAATAACACCCCCTAAGAATGCAGAAAAACCTAAAAAAGCAAGCGTTTTTATGTTCAATGTCTTGTCCGCCAATTAAACTTATTGAATTGATCTCTATAAATTTTATCTTGAATTACATGCTGTTACAAGTCAAAAAATAGGCAGCACTAAAGCCTACGAACCACAGACGATTCAAGTGATCTCTGATGCAAAAAATATGATGACTCAAAAAAAAACTAGGATCAGGTATTAATAGACATGCTCTTTTACACAGCAATGCCAATTCCACACCACTCAATATTTTTTCGAATACTAGGGCGTGTTGACGTTTCATTTCCTACTAGGAGCCAAACCCTTGAGTCACAACGTTGTCATGGTTTCAAAAATTATCCTCAATGTACATCTAGTACACCTCCAGTAATTTTTGAAACCCTTCCTAGCTGCGACTTTCAAGTATTTGTCTCTCGCTACGAAAATGAAACGTCAACACGCCCTAATTTACCGCTTTTAAAAGCTTAACCTTATTGTATTCACCTGTGGTCTTATTTCTACCAGAAGCCTTCGAAAAGTATAACCTTTTATCTGCCTCATCTAACAGCATCTTAACTGAAGCTGTTGTCTTACTAACGGAGGAAATCCCTATCGAAACAGTTTGCCTGTGGCAGATGTTTTCGATAATTTCTATTGTTCCCTGTAAGCTTTCAACTTTTAGTTGATATTGATGGGCTTCCACTGCTTTTCTAATCCGCTCTGCCACTGCTATAGCAAGTTTGCCTTCCACCCCAGGCAAAAGTAGTACGAGCTCTTCACCACCATACCGTCCCAAAATATCAAAATCTCTAATATTCGACTTGATCAGCTGCGCCGTTTCTTTCAGAACAAAGTCACCGGCTTGATGTCCATAAGTGTCATTTACCTTTTTAAAATTATCCAAATCCATAAAAACAATACTTAATTTACTTTTTTGTGCCGATGCCTTCTTGTATTCGAATGCTAATTTTTCCATCAAAAATTTACGGTTATATGTTTGTGTTAGTTCATCAAAAGTTGCCAAACGGTACATACGATCATGTATCGCACTTTCAATATTATTATTTTCATAAAATTTTATAAGCATTGTCCCTAAGCGTATCATGTCTCCATTTTTCAATACGCGTTTTTTCTTTATCTTTTCAAAGTTTACAAAGGTACCATTTGTACTTCCTAAATCGATAATAGTAAA
Organism: Bdellovibrionota bacterium; assembly: GCA_041391425.1. GTDB lineage: Bacteria > Bdellovibrionota_B > Oligoflexia > Oligoflexales > JAWKNZ01 > JAWKNZ01. The sequence goes on along the minus strand of JAWKNZ010000024.1, from coordinate 15,744 downwards.
CTCGCGGCTATCACTACGTAGGATCTGGGCATGCCGACGTGAAACACATGCAGAATCGAGAATTAAGTCACAACGTTCCTGCCTTCCTATGGTAAACTGAGGCTTTTCCATTAAAAACCGTCTCCCCAAATGTTGACCATTGTAAAGAATAAAGCAGGCCTCAGAACAATCACCTAATGTTTCAATATCTTTATTAAGCAGATCACGCGGCCGACTTAGGCAAGCTAAAGTAGGATGGCCATTAACTAGAATAGTACAACCACCGCAACTCCCCAAGGGGGAGCATGGAGATTTTATAGCATTACGATCGCCACAATTTTTGAGTAAATCAAGAGCATGGGTGCCATTTTCAAATTCGGTGACTACTGCTTTGCCGTTTAAATTGAACTTAATTTTACCCATAGCAATCCTCACATCTTAGATGTGCGCTTTAGAAAGAGTTTATTGCGCGCCCTTTAATACTGCCTGGTAAAATGCTTCACATTAGGTGCATAACTTAGCAACGTTTTCTTAAATATTATGAGAATTTGTCTATATTGAATAGCTTGTTAAAGAAGACTCATATTCCAATACCGACTTCTCAAATCAGATTTCAAAAAAACACCACATCCAGACTCACACCTGATCGGCAGTTTTAAGTTCCTTTTTGAGCTAATTCTGTATAATTTTCAGTCATCTACTAGCTTTGACTTCCTATTAAGTTTTTTCTCACTGTGCTTTCTTTTGCCTAATAGGCGTTTTTCTACCGAGCTTTTAGTTGGCACCGTCGGTCTGCGAAGCTTTTCTATTTTGTATGCTTTTTCTAAAATACTTTTTAGTTTTTTCACACACTCACGACTATTCCCATCTTTATCTCGGTATTTATCACTTTTGATATAAAGAATTCCTTTCTGAGAAAATCGATTAGGATTTTGCCTTAGCAACTTTTTTTTAATCGCTTCGGAAATAAGAGTACTGGCCTCAACATCCCAGCGCAGCTCTGCCTTTGTGGATGTTTTATTCACTTTTTGCCCACCTGGGCCGCTGCTACGAGAATAAATAAATTCAATCTCTTTTAAAATTAACTCAAACTTCTCCGATTCCATTTCTTGATCCAAAGTTAAAACTACTTTGCTTAAATAATTAAATTATATAAAATTATTAATGTTAAATTGATTCAGCATGATATACTTATGTGAGGAAGGTCTATCCTAGATTTTGCTTCTATTTAGAAGCTGAAGCTATACACTTATGGATATTCCAACCATCAGATGCCGATTAAAATATGCTCTATCCGGGCATATTTTAAAGTAGCATAATCTATCAGAAAAAGAGAGGAGATATATGATCAATTTCAAGGAACCTCATAACTTAGTTATCGTCGATGACGAAGAAGATATTTGCGAATTAATTTCGCAAAAAATAAATCATATGTTTCCGGAAAGATTTGTTGTCACCACATTCACAAACCCTAAGGAGGCCTTAGCTTATGTGGAACAAAATGATATCAAGATTTTAATTAGCGATATTAATATGCCAGGCGGATTTGGTGATATATTTTTAAATAAGTGCCATGAATTAGGTCAAGGTATTATGACAATTACTATGACTGGATACCCTAACTTCACAAAGGCGGTGATGCGATACCGAGATGGTGATGTTGGCTTTCTAGTTAAGCCAATTGACTTTGACCAATTGAAAGGCATATTAAATATGTGCTTAGAAAACTTAAAACTTTGGGATCAATTAATTCACAAAATTGTACCAACCAAATAGGAAATTAAGGGTGAGCGATACTTTAGTCTTTTCAACCAAGGGTGATCATTCTAAAAAGAAAGGAAAAGGAGAAAAAAAAGGAAAATTTCAGCCTAGCGATGGCCCTTGCAAAGTGCGCTTGGAAACCAAAGGAAGAGGAGGTAAAAAAGTCACGGTGCTATTTAACCTTCCTTTCGATGAAAAAACAGCAAAGATAAGACTGAAAGAAATGCAACCTCGCTTGGGATGCGGTGCTACTTTGAAAAACGGCGAAATCGAATTTCGTGGGGATGTTAGGAATGAATTGAAGAAAATTTTTGCAGCAATACACGAGCCATTAGTTATGGCCGGAGGCTAATTACAGCGATAGCAATACACCCTCCAAAAATGCACTATAATCTACGCCGAACATAAGTGGCTTCTATCATCATCACCTTGTTTTTCAAGATGTGCTTTTAGCTCTGTAAGGGGGACGATAGATACCCCATTTGACCTTTTAAAATAAACGCCAACTTCTCCAAAATTCTCTTGCACTCTAATATACTTCTTACCAATATGAATTATAGTCCCTGCAGCTAAAACCCCTTTTACACAAATCACGCGTGTATCATCAAAGGACAACTCTTCTTTACTTTTATTTAAATGCTTATTGGCAAGGCTTACTATCACCGCCAAACGTTTATCTAGTGCTTCTAGCACCTTTTCCTTTTCTTTATGCTTAACCGTTTTTTGAGCATCGCTTTTACGTTTCAATACTTTTAGCTGTTTATGAATAACTTCTGTATAGTCTTTCAATTTTTCTAACCGCTTATTACGCGTTTCGACTTTACTTAAAGCAATTTTATCTACTCCTAAATAGATAATAGTACCTGAACTTCCTTCTTTACCTAAATTAGTGCAAGAAATATCGCCCAATACATATAGCGTACTTGACGATATCTCTTCAGCTTTAACGTCTCCTTTTACAGTTCCACGACAACTACCAATCCCAGTTGTTATTTTCAGGTTTCCCCCACAATAAAAATCAGAATTTTCCATAAACTTGCCGGTAATATTTTTCTTAACTTTCACAAAACCACTTGGAGCAGTATTAATACCATTCTCAACATTTAAGCTTGCACCAACTACGACAAATCCTCCTGTAATACCTCCAGCAACAAATAAATTCCCAGAAATATCTAGCAAAGCACCTCGTTCAATACTTCCCTCAATTTTTGCATCTCCATCAAAAGCTAAACGCCCAGAAGCTAAATTAACATCCTCTGGATAAACTAAACTATTATCAAGGCTAATAGAAGCTTCGCCAATATCAGGGACCCCACTGCGCAATGCAAAAAACTCTTGCCCCTCCCTTTCCTCTATTCCTTCTGACAATTGGATATCCATTTTTTCTATTTGCTTCGCAGCTATAGCATGACCAAAAATGTCAAATCCGTCTTGAGGAGGTTGGTGATAAGAAACTTTTGCTATCATGTCACCTTTCTGAACAAAATGGATAGGTTTCTCCTCTTCTCCTGATTCACTATTCACTGATTCGTCTTCCTCCGCGCCTTTGTCCTTTTCAGAGCCCTCTGACTCCGAAGGCTTATTACGCCTAATTTTACCTCCAATGCACATATCCTTCAAATATGCATTAGCTCCAGCTTTAGCCTCTTTGCCGGCTGCAATAGGCTTCTCTACCAACGAAAGCACACCTTGCTCACTATTAATAGCAGCAAGAACTGCATCAATGTATGGCTCATAAGCTTGCTTAAATAATTGTAACTTTTCAAACTGACTTTCGAACCATTCAATTTTAAGAAGCTTAAGAGCCCCTCGATTCGCTGGATTTCCAAAACCCGCAACCGTTGCAGTCATTTTATCGTCACTAACTTTTATCTGTAATTCAAATCCATTCCGATGTGTCTTATCATGCCCCCCAGAAGAATTTTTTTGTAAATTAATTAAAAAATTATGCTCATTTCCCTTATTAGCATGAATCTCATTATCTAAACTACCCTGATGATTGACAAGCTCATTGCCATGCCCATGAAGTCGAATGTCCATATGATTATCAGCAAATGGCTGATAATAACGGCTATCGACTGCAGCCAAGACCACAAGGGGCATATCCATACCAAAACGTTCAGGACCTCTCTGGGCAGAACGTAATTGCCGGACTAAATCATCATATAAAAACTGATAATTACCGCTTCCATCTTTAGTACGCTTATCAATAGTTTCCCAAATGTTTGCTTTTAACTTACTCCAAACCTTTGGTTGCGCTACAATATTAATATCGTTTATCACTAACGTTATATCTCTATGTTCATTTTCTTCTACCAGATAGTACCCATCACCACCTCCATTTTCAGCATATTTAGGTTCCGGAATCAATATCAAAGGTATGTCTTGGATCGGTGCTCCATACATCGCTCGTAGCCATAAGCGTTTTATTTGTGCAGGGTTTGGCTTGCCTTTTATACCTTGTTCTACAAGCAATTTTTCTATGACTAGCTTCATAAATTGTGGTGACCAAGATTCGACTGTTTTGGGATCTGAGGTCACACTAATCCGAGCTAATTCACGTGGAGCTTTAGCTTTTTCAACAGAAAGTCCTTTTAGCCGAGGTGCTCCCGAACCCAATGTTACTCCGATTCGACAATCCGAACTTTCATGCGAACGCCTTAAACTCTTCCAAATTCTATTGAGCCTGAGGTCAAATATACGATAAAAATCAATATTGCCAAGCGACTTTTCTTTCTCGAGTTTACTTTTAGCCCTTAGGATTAAATCTTTCGGTGGAAGTTCTTCAGCATCAGCATCTTGTTTTGAAAACTCGCAACGCACCCTTCTTTGCGCCGCTAAATAACTCAATTTGATATGGCTCGGCTTACCCATTTTACCTTCTCGCCCTTAAATCAATTAACTATGTTTCAATCTATCGGGATTTGGAGGAAAGTATGAAGGTAAAAAATTAAAGTTCTCCCCCAATTCTTGCTTAATACAGGTATTTATGTATATTTCGGTTATGGTAAGTTAAATTGCTCCTGGAGCAAAACTGTTTTATATTTCCGCATTTCCGACAAATGCAGGATCCACAATAATTTCATAAGAAATAATACGGATTATTCCACTTTTCCTGTGGATGAATTCGCTAGTGTGGTACCCTATCGCAAGACGCTATATTTGAGGTGTATCAAACTTAAGACTATGATTTTTAAAATAAAAAATTATGAGTTTGCGTCGTTTAGGCATGATTAAAAACCCAGTTCACAGTGCGGAGGAATAACTGTCGGGATGAGCGCAATACATGACAAGAATACAGCAGGGCTACAGCTTTTTCCAACCGATCATTGTCTTTTAAAAGAATTAAGAGATCAATTACTCCAACTAAATAACGATGAAATGTCTCGCACTCTTGTAGTCTTGCCTACACAGCGCCTAGCCACCTATTTACTGACTATGATGGCACAAAAGAGAAGTTCATTTTTTCTCCTCAAATTCATACCATAGATTCATTTCTGCCCCAACGGCATACCAACACAGTAGAGCAAACCGCAGTAGCTTCCACAATTACACAAGAGCTTCTACTCTGTTCTCTAATAAAATTAAATAATTACAGATATATACGTATCGGTCATGCCCATGAAATCAAACAATTTTACTCTGATCTTCAAGATCTTGGTCTTCAAACTTTAGGCTTTGAACGCCTCAACCAAATTATCGCCGATAATTTTTTTCAATCCGAAGATCAGGCGGCTAGCCTCTCCCTTCGCTTTCAAGAAATGGAAGATCTTCAATCTAAATTTTATAGTGCACTTGCCACAGTAAAACTCGACACCAAGGCAATTTCTCTGGAAAAGAAAGTAAATTATCTTCTCAAATGGCTAGAAAATGAAAATAAACTTCCCTACCATTGGGCTTATTTTTCGTGCTTTACCACTTTAAAGCCGTGCATACAAAAGCTATTCAAAAGATTCGCAGAGCTTAGTAATTGCAGTATTTTATTAAGCTCATCTCCCAAGCTATTCGGCAAACTCCAGCCACTCACAGAACTAGCACAATCAATTAGCCAATCTCCAATCATAGTGAAAAAAAATACCGAGAAATCGCTACTCCGTGCCGCGTGCATCGTTGCAATAACATTATAAATGAAACCGCGGAGGCAATTCATCTTGTGGAGTCATATATAGAAAATGGCTATGCTCCTTCTGAAATTGCCATTCTACTAGCAAATGAACGCTTACATGGAAATCTAGTAAGAAGTTTTATCGCACAAAGGCAGATAAATGCAAATATGGCCATCAGCTTAAACATGCGCCAAAGTACATCAGGAAGTTGGATAAAATCTTTATCAAATCTTTCATCAACACAAGAAAGCGCTGAAGCCATACTATCTTTTGCGACTCACCCGATGAGCGTAAATTGGCTGAACAGAAATATACCAAAAGAGACGCCAGAGCTTGCTCATGAAAGATCACAATTTGATAAACTGGCTACTATCCTCAGTGACAATATTTGCCGCCAAACAGCAACTTCAGGCTTATCAGCAATTAGTAAAAATTGTGAACAAATAGAAGCACAGCACGCCTTGAATCTATTGCACGATATCTGCAAGACTTTTCTCCACAATAACAAGCAAAGATACCCCTTAAAAGATTGGGCTAGTGAGCTCAGAACATTGGCCGACGAATTCAATATTTTCGATAATCCACCCTTTTTAGAAGACCCAGGATTAAAGGCTTCAATATCAACTGGCTGGAAAAACTTCATAGCCGACATCGAAGAAACGCGCATTCAATAATCCACTGTTAAGCTTAAAAGACTTCTGGCAGTTTACTTTAGATCGGTTACTGTCCATAGATATTAGAAGTGTTGGTTATCCCTTAAAGGGAATACAAGTTTTAAAAATAACCGAAGCTCGTTATATTCCATATAAGGTTGCAATTATTCTTGGTTGCACCGAAGGAAATTTTCCACAAGCCCTACCATCTGACAACCTCGTGGATGACTGGCTTAAATCTCGTATTGGCTTACCAGGATGGCAATATGTCGAATCTTTAGAAGACACGACATTCCATCTTTTACTCTCACGCCTTCCACAAGTTGAATTATTTTATGCTGATGAAGAAAAAATGGAGACAACTGTCAGATCTAGATTCATCGAAAGCTTACTTTGCCAAGACAAAGCCGAGCTCATCCACCATAGTAACACAAAAAATTTAGAAAGCTTTTTCTTCCTATCTGAGAAAGAAAGCACTATCGCCCAATACGATACCTTCTCTTCTTTTGGAGACTATCCATATCCGCGTGCAAATTTTATAAAAAAAACCTCTGCTACTTCATTAAAAAAATTGATTACCTGTCCATATCATTTTTTAATGAGTAAATTAGATCTCCAAAAATTAGGCATGCCAGATGACAGTCGTAATAAGAATGAAGGTGAATACTTACATAAAATTGTTGAAGTTTTTTTTACCGGCAGCCTTAATCAAAAAAAAATAATAGACCCATTAGACCCAGATAGTCACGCGATTGAAGATTTGAAAAAAATCTTTCTCCAACGGCTGAAATTTTTAACTGATGAAATTTTACCTGAGGAATATATCTCTTCTCCCCTCTATTTCCATTTAATCCGCTATGCCTGGCCTCAATATGCAGAACATTTAACCAAACTATTGTCACACACACCTCTCAAAAAACCGGTCGGATCTTATAAAGAATTTAAGCTTGGCAATTATCCCAACAGCCATAATAGCACAACCCATATTCTAAATTATCCAATTACGATTATCGGTAGCATAGACAGCATCGACCGCTTCTCAGAAGGGTATATCTTGACCGACTACAAACGTAAATATGTTGAAGATCCTATCAGCGTCAGAAAGGGAATTGCTCCTCAACTCTTGCTATATGCAAAAGCTATTTCTGAATTACAACAACCAGAGCTTAGACTTCCCCTAAAAGATGGAATTTTTGGTTATTGGAGTATTTTAAATGGCGAATGGAAATCCCAGGCAGTAGGGGAAAATGCTAGAGAATGGGGTCTCTCTTTAGGCCTGATAACCAAGAAAACTCCGTCAATAGAAGAGCTCATAAATAATTTAGATAGCCTATGGCAATGGCGTATCCAGTCCATTTTTAACAATAAAGAAAATTTTTATCCTGAGACAGACAAAAGATGGTGTAGCCTTTGTGATTACAAAGGAGTCTGCCGCTTAGATGATCCTAAATTTAAGGAAATAATCGAAGATAACTCAAGGCTAAATAAAAAATTGGAGGAGCAATTTGCTCTTAAAAATTAAGCATAATCATGGATAATTGCTTGCCACAGGTAAACAATTATATAAAGTAAAGACAAGGAATATAAAATAAAATGAGCAGCGTATCACCACAAAACCCATACGACAGCTATCTAGTCGAAGCATCGGCGGGTAGCGGAAAAACCTATCAACTTAGCAGACGTTTTTTATACTTAGTCGGCGCCGGCGCTCATCCTTCTAGTATATTAACAATCACATTTACCGTAAAAGCAGCAAAGGAAATGCGGGCAAGAATTTTACAAGATGCAACCCAATTACTGATAAGTCCTAAAATACAAAATGAATTTGATGCTTCGATTATGGAATTCTACCGCAATTTTACGTCCATTGAAAAGACTAAAGGCAATCAAAACGCCATCAAACCACCCCGCAATGCTATACAGACCGCAAAAGAAATATTATCATCAACACAGTTATTAAAAATTGCAACCATTGACAGCATCTTCAATCAATGGGTAGGAAAGTTTCCTATAGAAGCAAGTGGCAAAAACACCGCTGAAACCATCCCATCACCATTTACCCTTATGGATAGCCTCGATGAAAAACAATATGATGAGAATGCTTGGGTAAAGCTTTTTCAGGAAATTGCTAACAATAATGATCTCAACTCTTTAGATATCTATCATCACTTTGAGGCAGATCACAAAGGCCCACTATCTATAAAGACAAAACTAGAAGAACTCCATAAACAAAATACCTATCTGTGGCAAGCCCATGAAACAGGACAGACCCAGATTCATTTACATAAGGCCCCTTCAGAATATGACAACTTTTCTGCCAACAGCGAAGAAGAGTTAATCAAACAAATAGAACCAGAAATAAGAAAATGCTGCCAACTCATAACCAACTCGGACTCAATACTCAAAGCTCTCCCAAAAGGCAAGATTGATGCTCTCAGGATTGCCAAATTTTTAACAAAGGACTTCAAAGTTTCTGGACAAAAATTACGGGGAGAAAAACGAAACTCAGTTAGCAATGAAATTTTATCTATTGAATTGGAATTGAAAAAGTTTATAAACGAAAAGCGAATAAAAAAAATTAATGCCTCTGGCCTAGCATTATTTGATCTTTATAGTAAATGGAGTCAAATTAGAGAAAAAGAAAAGCAGAGCAATCATATCATTGAATTTTCTGATCTTGCCAAAGGTGTCTTTCGCATCTTTAATAGTGAATCTTGTACTGGCCCAGTATGGCTTATACAAAGGTCTATTCAGCATTTAATGATAGATGAATTTCAAGACACATCTATATTGCAATGGGAAATTTTCAAAAAACTTTCCACTGAGCTACTTGCAGGCATCGATAGTAATGATGTCATAGGTCTACCAGCAAGTTTATTTATTGTCGGCGATAAAAAACAGTCGATTTATGGTTTTCGTGAAGGGGACCCTATTGTACTCAAATTAGCTCGCAACTTTTTGCAGCTTTTTGATAAGCAAGCTATATCGATGAGTCAAAGTTTTCGATCGTCTCCTTTAATTTTAGAATACGTTAATAAGGTATTTGCGGATGGCATCATCGAATCTTTTCCTCAACATTCCACAGCATCTCTAGACCAATTGACACCGTTCATCCCCGATTGCGCAAAAATAACCATCAGCACGTTATTCGAAAACGAAAACAGTGATGAAGACGACGATAAATTAAGCGATGGCATTAAAAAAGAAGCCTTTTACATAGCAAAATCACTCAAAAAAGCCTTGAATAATGCTGAGGAATACCCCGTTTATGACAAGTCAACAAAACGATTTAGACCTTTACAAGCTAGTGATTGTTGTATTTTATATCGTAGCGGTACCTATATTGATGCATTTGAGCAAGCCCTGAGAAAAGAAGGACTTCCATGCATTAGAGAAGAAAAACGTGGATATTTTACTCGTAGAGAAATTCAAGACATATTATCTTTATTATCTTTTCTATCAAAACCCGCAGATGCACTATCTCTAGTGACCTTCTTAAAAAGCCCTCTAGCTGGATTACTTGATAAAGAAGTCATTGACATCCTTTACCAAGCTAAAAAAGAATCCATGCCACAGCAACCCTTAAAAAACTTAAGTTCTGCAATTCTTGAGCAATTAGAATGTTCACATAAAGAAGTCTATATTACCCTCGTAACACTCTACGAGTATGCAAAAGCAAACTCCCCTTATCAAATCTTAATTTTTTCATACCAGCTGCTACAAGCAACCAGCCGCTATGAAAAATACCTGCCACAGGCTGAGGCAACACTAGCAAAGAACAATCTATTCAAATTACTAGAGATTTGTATCACCTTAGAAGAAAATGGTTATACCACTTTAAACAGCTGCCTAGGCCGCTTAACAAAAATGACACTTCTTGACGAACAAGCTAATGCTAAAGCTGATATGAATGCTATCACTCTTATGACCATTCATAAATCCAAGGGCCTCGAATACCCATTTACTTGCCTGGTAAATACTGCCAATGAGTGGTTTAAACTAGACAGATATTGGGTTAAAAACATCAACAGCCCAGAAGGTGGGATTGCCTATACTAGTTCAAAGGCAAACCAACCCGTAGACGATAGCCACTTTGATGCGATAATTGAGCTCCAAAAAAGACAGCTTCAAGAAGAATCTTTCCGATTACTTTATGTTGCCTTAACGAGGGCTAGCCATTATCTAATGATATCTGCCCATCAGCCTGCGAAGAAAACAACAGAAGGAGCAAGTCCATACCAACGCCTCAAAATGGCGCTAGAATCTTTCTCATTCCATAAAACAGAAGAACACCAGCATGGGAAAGACTATACCATCGATTTTAGAAATGGGTATACTTGTTCCATACTGGAAAAAAATCTAGATAATTGCCCTCAAAATACGTGGCAGCCAACAGTGCCGGCAACAGAAATTCCTGCTGAGATAGAAATCATACAACCCCACAAGCAAAGCTTGTTAGATGAACACAGCAAATCTGAAAGGGTAAATCTGAGACCACAATATCAGTACATGGCTTCTCATCTAGGAACATTCATTCATAAAATTCTGGAATTAGAGACAAGAAACCTTATCTCTTCACCTGAGCTACAAAATACCAATATAAACTCATGGGAACAAAATTTAAGCTCGTCACTAGACTCAACTTACCGCAATATTTGGCAAGCCGAGGTAATGCAAGCATGGAAACATTTAAATCTTGCATCTTCCGAATGGGATGATCTCTATTTACAGACTTATAATGAAATTATTGCTACTTTAAATAGTCCATCCTGGAAAAGACTTTTTGAAAATGTTCATAAAATTTTTCCTGAATTAAATATTGTCTATTTCCATCAACAACAATTAGTCCGTGGAACTATAGACCTATTAGTTGAAAAAGAAAACAATGAGATTCTTATCATTGATTATAAAACTACACCTTTTAAACCAACCAAAAAAATATATCAAAGCATAACTTATAATCGTAATGAAGACCTAATCAACTTTTGCATTGAGCATGGATATGATAAGCAATTAAAAATATATGCCGATGCCTGCCGTCAGATTTACCAAGACACCCAAATAAAGACGGCTGTTTATTTAACCAAAGAAAATGAAATTATTTACCTGGACTAGAAAAGATTATGCAAGAAATTAACGGACAATGTAAACAGTCATTTTTTATCCTGCATGGCGGCGCCGGCCCCCGTGACCCCAAAACAGACCAATGGCAAGAAGCTATCGAAGCATTACTGACAATTGCAAAAAATTCATACAAAAGCCTTCAGAATCATAAAGACCACACCTTGACAACGCAAGCAATAGAGCAGATGGAAAAACATCCGATATTTAATGCTGGAATAGGAGCAGCATTACAAGCAGATGGTGAAGCTCGTGTCACAGCATCCTACATGGATAGCCGTTTAGAAAAGTTTTCAGCAGTAATTAACCAGACCGAAAATTGCCATCCATCAAAAATTGCCAGCTATTTGCAAAATGAGTCCTATACAGTTTTGGCTGACCCTGGTGCAAAAATGTTAGCAGAAAAATTACAACTTCCTGCCATTAATTTAAAAACTGAAAAGCGACTTGAGGATTACAATAAACTCAAACAACAACCAACAGCTTGTGATACAGTCGGATGTGTAAGTTTTTACCAACAAACATCACAGCTAGCAGCTATGACAAGTACAGGTGGTGTCGGATTTGAAACTCCAGGAAGAATAAGCGACTGCGCGACCGTAGCTGGTAATTATTGTTCTAAAAAAGCTGCCATCAGCGCCACCGGTATTGGTGAACAGATTGTAAATTCAGCTCTAGCAGCAAGACTAGAAACAAGAGTACATGATGGAATGACGCTTATGCAAGCAAGCCACATATGCTTTCAAGAAGCTTTGGAAAAAAAATATCAGTACGGATGGATCGCAATAGACAATAATGGTAACTGGAATGTCAGCTTTACAACAAATTCGATGCTATTTGTAGTCTGTGACAGCTCTGGACAAATAATTTCGTCCTCATTAAAAGCCCTCTAGCATCACTCTTTTATGATCAAATGATCTCGAAGCTCATTCGTATCATTTTCTTCAATGGGAAAATGCTGGCTAAGTAGCGTTCCACAGCTCTTAATGGCATCACAAAAACCTTGTGCTAAATCATTTTTTTTCTTCAGCCCAGACAACAATATATCTACAACTTCTTGCCAAGCCGTCTTATGAAGTTTGTCTGCTATAGTTTTATCAGCCAAGACAACAACTCTTTTTTCCATTAAAGACAGAAAAATTAAAACACCAGAACGCCCTGCCGTTCTATTAAGCTCAGCTTCATAGAACTCAAGCTCCGCCCTCTGCCCCACTTGCAAATAAAGGTCTTCATTTGAAGTCAATTGTCGCTTCACAAAAGAATATCTAGAAAGCCATACGGCTATCATAGAAAATATAGCAATATCAAAAAACAACCAAATCGGGCTATTCGTTAGATATTGGGATTGCAATTCATCGAGCCCAAGCCCAAGAAACAAGATAAATAAAAAACAAAAAAGAATTATCGCAACATGACCAGTAACCGCCGAGCCTCTGACAATCATGGGAACAATTTCAGCAGAAGTTGCAGACTCGGCGTCCCGAACAGCCTCTTCAATTTTAACAAGTCCATCAATGGACAGAATTTCACTCGACCATTTAGGAATTTCTCTCACCATCCTCCTGAGGCTCCTCCACCACTAAAACCACCACCTCGACCACCAAAACCACCAGATCCCCGCCCACCTCTTAAGCTGGTGATCATTAGGAAAAATAAGATAGTTCGACCAGTACGTGTGAATATAAGAAAAAAACAAATCACTATAAAAACAAGATACTCAAAGATGCTAGGTTCACGTTGTTGGGTTGCAACAGCGTTCCTCTTTTCCATATACCTTGATGTCGAAGGCATGGAAAAAAGCGCTGCCACATTAATATCAGGATTAGCCTTTGTGGCAACTTCGTATGTCCCTACCAGAATTCCTTGAGAATAATGGCCTTCTTTAAATAATGGTGCCATAACCTCATTAATTATCCTGCTAGCAATAGCATCAGGCAAATCACCTTCGAGCCCTTGCCCTACCTCAATCCTCATGCGGCGGACATCTCTCACCACAAAAATCAAAACACCATCATCACGTTTCTCATCACCAAGCTTCCATTGGTCTACGACTTTTATCGAGGCTTGCTCTATAGTCAAATCCCCAATGGTGGGAACTGTTAAAACAACAATTTGGCTCCCACCCCGCTGCAATAATTTTCGTAAAGAAAGGCCTAACCGATTTTTCGTTGGGGTGTCCAATAAGTTTGCTAAATCCACAACAGGCCCGCTGAGCTGCGGAACAGAAAACGGCTCAGCACCATAAAGGCCGTTGGCAAAAAAAGTAAGCGCCGTTAAAAGAAAAAAATTGAAGATGTTAACTGCGCGCTTCACTAAAACTCAACCTTTGGTGCATTTTCTATCTGTTTTTTCTCACCTTCATCCACTGACCACTGTGGCAATTTTTCAAAAGAATAGAAAAGGCTATTAGTCCAGCTTTCTGGAGGCACTGTCACCAAATTATTAAAATTCTTTATCGCTTCAATATAACGTTGCCTAGCAACAGCAATGCGATTTTCCGTCCCTTCCAACTGGGCCTGCAACTCTCTAAAATTCCTATCTGCCTTTAAATCCGGATACTTCTCTACGATCACCATCAAACGCCCTAAGGCGGAGCTCAATGAGCCTTGTGCCCTTTGAAAATCTTGTAGTTTTTCTGCATCTAACTTTGTCGGATCAATCGTCGCTTGGCTCGCCTTCGAGCGTGCTTCAACAACGGCTTGTAAGGTCTCCTGCTCATGCTGAGCATAACCTTTAACCACCTTAACTAAGTTTGGAATCAAATCCGCACGACGTTTATACTGATTGGTTATTTCCGCCAAGGAGGCCTCAACAGCATTTTTTGCTTGTGGAATAGAACGCCAGCCACAACCAGCGAGTAAAAGCACCAAAACAGAAAAATGGATTTTCCTTATCTGCGCCATCATTAAGTACTCCTATAGTATCATCATCTACTTAAAAATTTTACATCTTAATCTTCTGCCTCAATCTGCTTATACTTCGTTCATTTATGAATTGCGATAAGAATTATATTTTTCTTAGCCAGACATCCGCATAGAATAAATCCCAAACACCATCTAACTATTAGAGATAGGATTTTAAAAATCAAGGACTTCTAGGGCGTGTTGACGTTTCATTTTCGTAGCGAGAGACAAATACTTGAAAGTCGCAGCTAGGAAGGGTTTCAAAAATTACCGGAGGTGTACTAAATGTACATTGAGGATAATTTTTTGAAACCCTGAAAACGTTGTGACTCAAGGGTTTGGCTCGTAGTAGGAAATGAAACGTCAACACGCCCTAGTCATCAATAAAAGACAACCACGACACCCCATCAAGCTTAGTCAGTAACTCGCACTCATTCTTCTTTTTTCATTACCAAAATGCAAATCTAACACAAAATAATTTAGCAGAAAATGCCTAAAAAGAAGTCAACAATCCACTCCATTGATTTTAAATTCATCCGTGGTAACTTTTTGTCATATATTTAAGGGATATACATTAAAATTAATTCTCTTGGTTGAAATATAATAATGATGCTATTTTTTACTCTAAGACTTGTTAAGTGGGTAAATGATTATGGAGACTAAAGCATGATCGAAGTAAAAGGTGTCAGTAAAAGGTTCGGTGAAATCCTTGCACTCGACAATATCTCTTTAACCGTCGAAAAAGGACAAATAGTAGGCTTTCTTGGCGCTAACGGCGCAGGAAAAACAACAACAATGGATATTATCTGTGGCTGCTCCGGGCCTGACTCCGGTACCGTTGAGATTTGCGGACACGACATAGTTAAAGAGCCTTTAATAGCCAAACAAAAATTAGGTTACCTTCCAGACATCCCCCCTCTTTACCCCGAGATGAAAGTAGAAGAAGCTATAACGTTTACAGCAAAACTACGAAAAGTTCCTTCTGATAAGCAAAAAGAAGCAGTGAACAAAGCAATAAATGCATTATCATTAGAATCTGTCAGAAATCGCTTAGTCGGAAATTTATCTAAAGGCTTTCGGCAACGGGTAGCTTTTGCAAAAGCCATCGTTCACGATCCAGAAGTACTAATCTTAGATGAGCCAACAGAAGGGCTAGACCCAAACCAAATAGCACAAATGAGAGAGCTAATCCGCAGCTTAAAAGGTGATCATACCATTATG
>JAWKNZ010000023.1:0-35020 GCA_041391425.1 Bdellovibrionota bacterium | reverse complement strand
AATCCCTTTAAACCAAAATCACATGAGATTTATCACAATGATTGCCAGGGTATTTAAATGAAAATGATAAATAAGCTTGGAAAACACAAAATAACAAAGATACTTATCGCTTTAAAAGTGAGTTTAATTTTGGGGATCCTTGCAACAAAATTAACAGGAATTTATTTTGGAGAAGTTCCTTTAATCGCTGCCAAAGAAACAAATGTCGAAGATGAAACGAAGGCAGAAACAGTAAATGAAAAGGCAACAAAGGACGGAGCCTTAGCTGCAAACGAAGAAGAAAAGCCTAGAAAAAGCTTTCTCGATGATCTATTAAACTTACCAAAATTAGACACTACTAATTCTAAAAAAGACGAAATTGGCAGATACCTTAATTTAGCAGAGCGCAAGCGCCAGCAAATTGAAGAAAGGCTAAGCTTGCTACAAAACCGAGAGGACCATCTCAAAAACTTAGAAGAGATCATAGACGAAAAATTGTCACGGCTTGAAGAAGAAAGGCTTTTCTTCTCGCAAACAATTCAAAAAGAGAAATTGGTGCAAGAGGATCGGCTAAATAAGCTAGTTGAGCTTTATGAAAAAATGGAACCAAAGAAAGCAGGGCCTGTTTTCGATACCTTAGATCGTGATCTAGTCGTTGCCCTATTTGAGCGGATGAAGCAAAAAACGGTAACACGGATTCTAGAGGTGATGGATCCAGCAAGATCGCAAATTTTAACTGAATATTTTGGCCGCATTCGCTCTGGAAAAGAGTACGATATTTTAAAGGAGATGAATCAATCTTTAAAGTCTGCCTTTGCTGACTGCAAAGGTATGAACATACAACAATAAGCAGCCACTTCTCTCGTTTTGCATAACTAATATAAGTCTTTCCACTTAATACCGCATCAAACAATAAAAAAAATACAAATTTTAATCAAATTATTTCAGTAGGTTATAAAAAAAAAACAATTCTCAACACAAAACTCTAAAGTCCCTATAGGTTCCTCCCGATTATTTTTTTAAATCAAGGAGGACGTTGATTTTAAAGCCAATAGACTCAACTTCCCAATGGGTAGAAGCTTGTACTTTTAGAAGAACCGCCTCCAAATATTGAAGATAGACAACTAATCAACGAATTGATTGTATCGCAAGGAAAAAGGGGCAAATTATGAAGTTTTTAGACAAAGACATGAAGGCAAGTGGTTTCAGTTTAGTAGAGTTGATGATTGTGGTGGCTATCATTGGAGTATTGGCTGCATTGGCGATTCCAAAGTTTGCTTCGTTTCAAGCAAAGGCTCGTATGACGGAAGCCAAAACAAACCTAGCACATCTCTATACTTTGGAAGAAGCTTTTTACGGTGATAATGAGAGATATGAAACCATGGCAGCAATGGGCTCAGATCTAACGGCTGCAAACGGTTGTACTAGCCCCAATAATAATTTAGGTTTCAAAGTAACACCTTGTCCAGCAGCTAATGCAAAGGTTCGTTATCAATACGAAATAGCTGCCGCTGCTGCCACAACCTTTCTGGCTACTGCAGTTTCAGGTGGGGCGGGTAACAACAAAGTCGCACCTAATTGCCAAGCAGATACCTGGTCGATTGATCAAAATAAAGACCTTCAACATACGCAGGATGCGCTTGCATCTTGTCCATAAACAAAAGCTATTATTACTTACTAACGGAGATAGTTACACAAATATAAATAAAATAAAAAACTTCACTTTTAAGTAAGTGAAGTTTTTTATTTAACTAAATCCATACACCTCAACCAGCAGACCGATACTTCTGCAAATACTTCTCAGTAACCTTCAATTTCTCACGAGCCTTTTCAAACTCAGGATTTAACTCCAAACACTCCTGCAAAAGCTCATGTGCCGTCATAATATGATCAACATACTTAAGGTTAATATGCGCAATCGCCATATTATATTTAATTCGGTAAATCTCCTTAGCCTGAGGAATCAAATCTAAAGCTTTCTTATACTCATCAATCGCCGAAATATAATCATTATCCTTCGAATAAATCACACCTTTATTATTAAAATGACGGATCAGCTCAATCGGCGTTGATGTTTCTTTACAAAAATCTTGCGCATGCTTGTCAAAGCCTGCCTGCATAAGCCTCTGATACATATCAAATTTTATTTCTTTATCTTCAGGGGTCAAGTTGAGAATCTGTCTGAACGTATTCACACTATTTTCAGGTTCCTTTAACTCTAAATATAAGGATGCCATATCGTTAAGACGCGCTATATTCATAGGAGCAGCTTTATCCGCGACCTCAAAAGCTTTTTTGGCAGCATCTAAATTGCCTAAAAGCATATTAAGACGACCTACTTCGTTCAAATATGCCATATTTTGTGGTTCAGCTTTTGCTAATTCGCTAGCAACCTGCAAAGCTTTGTCAAGAGCACCAGCTTCCTCATAAACTTTCACAGCTAAGTGCTTTCCTTTATTACCAATAGAAAGCAGCTTTTTTGAGGCAATTTCACTAGCCTTATCAAACTTTTTTTGCCGCAGTAATGGATCGATCAATTGCGACTTAATTTGTGACAATTGCGACCTTTGTTTCGCCATCGCCATCGCTTTTGCCATCGCCCCCAAAACAGCTGGAGTCTTGAAAGGTTTTGCAAGCTTCGCTATATCACCAATTTCACTAATTAATGCTTCATCTCCCGATGTTCTTTGCATCCCAATCGAAACAATATAAGCACAATCCCGTTTACTTACGACATCATGATCACGCCATTTCTGAATCAAAGCCGTCCCTAGCAAATCATCCAAGTCCAACTCAATAATCGCTAAATCAAATTTTTGCTGGTTAAATTGATAAAGAGCAGTCGACCAATCATTTGCAGTAACAGCATTTATATTTTGGCTCTTTAAGATATTTTCCAACGTCTTTAAATCGCCAGGATCATCATCTACAAGTAAGACCTTTTGTGGCATCTGATCGGGATTTGCCATTACCTCGTTCACCTTATACTCTAATGTCCGACAATTACACTGGCAGTTTAGCCATTCTATAGAATATTTTTCGGTTAAAATAAGCTAAGCCTGAAACCCTAGCACCTAATTTTTTTGCCTACTACTGCCAAGCAGCACTCCCTAACAAGAAATCTAAACCATACGACTCAGGCCTTATTTCTAAAAAAATGCTATTATTATGAATAGATATCTTCGGTACTTTTTTTCTTACCTCTATGATACCCTACCCATTAGACAGCTTTTAAGAATAAAGCTCAGCAACCATTTTTTATTTAACTATATGTTTTTACTGAAATAATTATAATCCCCTTAGGTTTTTAACAGGAAACCCGAAACCAATTACCTATTATTTTATTTGATACTTGACCAGTAGAGACCACTTTCCTATGTTGTGCAATCTCGATCGAAGTGGAGGTTTTAAATGAGGCTATTTAGAGAAACTCAATGAAATTAGAAATCATGCTAGCAAACGCATCACAAGCGGTTTAAATGATACTGTCATAAAATCTTTTTAGAAATAGACAAAAATTTACAAGCAGCTATTGAATCAGCTCATAAACAGTATCTCAAATTAAGAGAAGAATTCTCCGAGGTATTCGCACTAAGCGAAGACCAACAAATAATAGCTTTGCAAGAAAGTTATGTTAATTTTTACTCCAGTGATGCAGTAAACCCCTACGTCGCCCTTGCTGCCAAAGGTCCATGGATCGTCACTAGCTTCGGAGCTATCCTACATGACTCCGGTGGTTATGGTATGCTAGGATTTGGCCACGATCCAGATGAAATTACAGAAGCCATGACAAACCACCAAGTCATGGCAAATATTATGACGGCAAGCTTCTCACAAAAAGGCTTGTTAATAAGCTTCATAAAGAAATCGGAAGTATTAGCAAACGCACTAAACTCTATCATAGTTTTTTATGCATGAATTCGGGCTCAGAAGCTGTCACAGTAGCTGCAAGGCTTTCTGATATAAATGCAAAACTTCAAACCGACCCCGGTGGTAGACACGCAGGAAAGACCATCAAATTTTTAGCCTTATCCGGCGGCTTCCACGGACGCACCGATAGGCCCGCGCAAGCATCAGATTCCTGCCTCAAAAAATACAAGGCCACCCTCGCTTCTTTTGCACATAGAGACAACCTTGTTACGGTAACTCCAAATGACGTGGATGAACTCAAAGCTGTCTTTGCAAAAGCAGAACAGACCGGGGTGTTTTTCGAAATCATGTTTATGGAACCAGTAATGGGTGAAGGAGACCCTGGTAAAGGCATCACGCCAGAATTTTACCAAGAAGCAAGGCGTTTAACCACGGAACACGGTGCTTTACTGTTAGTAGATTCTATCCAAGCTGGCCTACGAGCACATGGATGTTTAAGTATTATGGATTACCCCGGCTTTGAAAATATGCCAGCTCCTGATATGGAAACATATTCAAAGGCCCTAAATGCTGGGCAGTATCCATTTTCAATCTTGGCCATGTCAGAAAAAACTGCTGCGTTATACCAAACTGGCATATATGGCAATACCATGACAACAAATCCAAGAGCCCTCGATGTTGCTTGCGCCGTTTTGGATCAAGTAGATGAGAAGCTACGCAAAAACATCCAAGAACGAGGCAAAGAGTTTCTAACAAAGCTTTCAGCATTAGCTAAACAATACCCAGAAATCATAACTAAAGTGCAGGGAACCGGTTTGCTCTTTTCTGCAGAAATAAATCCACAACATTTCAAAGTAGTGGGTGAAAACGGCCTCGAAAAACATCTACGGCACCATGGTCTTGGTGTAATCCATGGGGGAGAAAATTCCTTAAGATTCACCCCCCACTTCAGAATCACTAGTCAAGAAGTTGATTTAATGATCGAAGTACTCGCAAATGCAATTAGTTCTTAATGGCACATAGCCCGTCACCTTAAACGAAATGACATAGCCCGTCACCTTAAACGAAATGACATAGCCCGTCACCCTGAACGAAGTAAAGGGTCTAGAAAGAGATTCTTCGCCTACGGCTCAGAATGACGAAAAGCACATAGCCCGTCACCCTGAACGAAGTGAAGGGGTCTCAAAAGAGATCCTTCGCCTACGGCTCAGAATGACGAAAAGCACATAGCCCGTCACCCTGAACGAAGTGAAGGGTCTAGAAAGAGATGCTTCACCTTCGGCTCAGAATGACGAAAAGCACATAGCCCGTCACCCTGAACGAAGTGAAGGGTCTCGAAAGAGATGCTTCACCTTCGGCTCAGAATGACAAAGAGCGTATTCAATCTTGCTGATCTATGTAAAATATGACATCGTCGTCGAGAAAAGAATCAATTGAGGAAGCTCATGAAAGAATATTTAGTTTATTTAAGCATGTTATTACTTGGGTTTGCCTGCGGCATAATTTTTTCCTATTGGATCAATTGGTTTAAAAAACAAACAAGCAAAGAAATTGCTGCTGACCTATTAGACAAAGCGCAAGAATCACAGCGTCAATCGATCCAGCAAAACTTAGATTTTATGAAGGCAAGTTTTTCCAATCTTTCCAGCGAATTATTGAATAAATCTACAGAAGAGCTAATAAAACAAACACAGAATCTTTCATTATCGGAACGCGAACGATTTAGTAACGACCTGGAAAACAAAAAGAAGCTCATCGATTCACAACTAGAAAACCTCAACAAAAACCTCAACCAGGTTAACGAGCTCGTCCGCTCTATGGAAAAAGAGAGAGGAGACCAACTGGGTTTTATGTCCGCGCAACTCCAACAAACCAATGAACAAACTTCATCATTGATAAAAATTACCGCCAACCTAAACGAAACCTTATCAAACTCACAGATTAGAGGACAATGGGGAGAAAGAATCGCTGAAGACGTACTCAAACTAGCGGGCTTTATTGAAAATATTAGCTATACCAAGCAAAAGTCACTAACCGGGGGCAGCAGGCCAGATTTTACATTTTTACTACCACAAGACCAAATTTTAAATATGGACGTTAAGTTCCCAATCATAAACTACACAAAATATATTAGTAGTCAAAATACTGACGAAAAAATAAAATATAAGAGACTATTTTTAAAAGATGTCAAAGCTAGAATAAAAGAACTTACAGACAGAGGCTATATTTCGACAGCAGAAAACACCGTAGATTGCGTTTTGTTATTTATACCTAATGAACAAATATTTGCTTTTATTCAATCTGAAAATCCAGAACTATTAGACGAAGCCATCAAAAGCAAAATTATCTGCTGTTCACCTCTAACATTATTTGCAGTTCTAGCAGTGGTTAGACAAGCAATCGAAAATTTCTCTATAGAAAAAACATCCGGAGAAATACTAAATCACATGACCACTTTTAGAAAACAATGGAACAAATATCTGGAAAAATTTGAAAACATGGGTAAGAAGTTAACTGACGCTCAAAAGGAATATGAATCTTTGGCTTCAACACGAACAAGACTACTAGATCGATCATTAGAAAAGATAGACAAGTTAAGTAGCAACCAACCCCTTTGCTTAATCGAAGAAGATTAAAAGCAGCCTAGCAAACACCAGACCACTTTAAAGACTTTAAAATTAAAGAATGCCTAACTAACATTAAGCGACAATATAACCTTCTCGTATCGCATAACGGGCAAGGTCTACTTGAGAATGAATTCTTAATTTAGCCATAATATTCGACTTATGACGTTCTACTGTCTTAGCACTGATCTTTAAAGCTCCTGCTATTTGCTTAGCAGTCAACCCTTTAGCTACACAACACAACACTTCTACCTCTCGAGAACTTAGAAGCTCTTTGCGAACAACCAATTCTTCCGAATAAATGCCATTCTGCTCTTCGCCCTCATTTCCTTTGACAATACGGTCGCTAATCTCTCGAGAAAAATATGTATGACCTGCCTCGATCTCACGAATTGCCTCAATAAAATCTTGCATAGGCTCATTCTTACAAATAAAACCCTCACCCCCTGAACGCAATGCTCGCTCAAGATTACTATCAGTTCCATAACCTGTAAGAAAAATCACCTTTAGGTTGGGAAGCTTTTGCTTTGCTTCTTTCACCATTTCAAAAGGAGCCCCTTCCGGCATCGATATATCGGTAATAACAATAGAAGGGGATGTTTCGTCTATCAGCTCATAGCCACGAACTGGGTTATCACAACTACCGACAACTTCCATATCGATTTGCGCATTAATCATAGCGACCAAACCTTCACGCACTACCTGATGATCATCAATAACCACAATCCTGATTTTGTTTGCGTACTGAACTGCATCCATCCTTCATTATTCCTAAAATTCATTGTAAAAGAAAACGGGCCACTTCAAATTGCCTTATTAGGAGCGGCTGTCTGATACACACGATTTCTAGTTACTCCAAGAAAAAGCCCATACTATGCCAACATAGTTCTGCTATATTTTTTCTTTTCACCTCGATACCCTGCACATCAGACAGCCTCTTAGAAATAAACCCAGGCCAAAAAGCACGAAATATCTTAAAAATAACACCCTTACAAAATTACCATAACAAATTTAAAAACCCTTGACCATAATGGATTCACCCCATTTTTCACAGAAGATATGGGCAATTTTAACCAGTAGAAAATCTAGGGCGTGTTGACGTTTCATTTCCTACTACGAGCCAAACCCTTGAGTCACAACGTTGTCAGGGTTTCAAAAATTATCCTCAATGTACATCTAGTACACCTCCGGTAATTTTTGAAACCCTTCCTAGCTGCGACTTTCAAGTATTTGTCTCTCGCTACGAAAATGAAACGTCAACACGCCCTAGCTTTGCGGTATAAATATATGGGACTGCCATGCCAAAACCCCTCCTGCCAAATTTTTAGCTCCTTTTAATCCCAGACCTTTAAGCAGCTCAAGTGCAGTTTCTCCTCGAGCCCCTGCACGGCAATAGACAATAATTTGCTTTTGTGGGCGCATAATAGAAAGCTTTTCTTTGAGCTCAGCCAAAGGAATAGACACCGCACTTGTAATCATTGGAGTTTGCACTATTTCTTCTGCAGTTCTAAGATCGATTAGAAGCATTTCGTTCGGATTTTGCCTCAACATCTGCTCCAATTCCGAACAGTTTATGGTTGAATCAGCATACTGTTCAGCAGATACATCACAAGAAGCTCCAATATAAGACGCCTCGAGGCAGTGGCTTATGTCTGTGACACTCGGCGACTGGCCACAAGTTATGCAGTCAGGATCCTGAGGAAGACGAAACCGACCATAGCTATTATTAAGTACATCAATTACTTGTAAGGATCCAATCGACGCACTTCCTTGGCCAATAATCAGCTTAATAACCTCGCATGCCATATGTGTACCTATAATACCTGGAACTACTCCTAAAACTCCTCCTTCAGAACAAGAGGGAATACTTCCTGAACGTGGTAAAGTCGGAAACATACAGCGGTAACATGGGCCATTTTCATGACAAAGGACGGAAATACGACCTTCAAAGCCTTGTACACTCCCATGTACATTAATTTTATTAGCTAACACGCAGCCATCGCTGATCAAATACCTGGTAGCAAAATTATCGACAGCATCTACGATAACATCATAGTCATTAAAAATAGTTAAAACATTCTCACTATTAAGCCTTTCTCGGTAGACACACACCTCAATATAGGGATTCAAAGCTTGCAACTCTTCAGACGCACAATCTACCTTCGACCTGCCTTCGTCTACAGTTCTAAACAGTACCTGCCTCTGCAAATTGCTTACTTCTACATCATCAAAGTCTAAAAGCCCAAGTTTACCTACACCAGCAGCAGCAAGATATAATGCTGCTGGACAGCCTAAGCCACCCACCCCAATAACCAACACGCGGGCATTCTTTAAAGCCACTTGGCCATTAATTCCTACATTTGCAAGCCTTAAATGGCGATCATAGCGAGATAACTCTTCAACATTTAATGACTGACTCAACATTAATTCCTTCAAATAATACTTTATGAATACACACTTTACTGTTAGTAGCAATACTGTCAACTTATTATGAGGAGGTCATTACGTGCCACAGCTACTTATACTTTTTGTTATATTTAAGGTTCTGCAACATAGTCTTGAAGCCTGGCTAGGCAAAGTCAATAAAGATTACTATCAAAACAATATAGAGCAAAAAAAAGTATGCAACGCATTAAAAATAACTCCCGAAGAATTCAGCAAAACTCTTAATTATGCTAATGACAAATATAGCTTTTCCTTATACACCGAATGGGCCCATCTGCTAATCTTTATAGTCTTTTTAGCATTTGGTGGATTTGGTTATATTGAATCTAGCTCTAAACAATTAGCGACTTATTTTGAGCTTAAGGAAATAGGGACCGGAGTTTTTTTCTTTGCAATATTAGGACTCCTTTCTATGCTCTACAAATTACCTTTCGATTGGCACCATACGTTTAAACTAGAAGAAAAACACGGATTTAACCGCCAAACCCCAAAACAATTCTTTATCGACAGAGTTAAAATGTTATTATTAGCCCTACTTCTTAGCACCCTCTACTCATTGGGCTGCTCTACGTCATGGAAGCTACCGGAGATAGCTGGTGGCTGTGGGCTTGGGGAGTCATGAGTGGTTTTAGTCTATTTGCAGCATGGATCTATCCAACCCTATTAGCACCGCTTTTTAATAAGTTTTCTCCTGTAGAAGATGGGGAATTAAAAGATGGAATCTTCAATTTTTCAAAGAAAATAGGATTTAAAACTGCAGGTATTTATATTATGGACGCTTCCACCCGTAGTACCCATGGCAATGCCTACTTTACCGGATTATTTGGAGCCAAAAGAATTGTACTCTTTGACACTTTGATCAAGTCTTTAAGCAGCCAGGAAATCATAGCTGTTTTGGCCCACGAATTAGGGCATTTCAAATTAAATCATGTTCGTTGGGGCTTAATCCGTGGTATTTTAATGACAGGCATTATGTTTTACTTGATGAGCCTTTGCCTACCGCTTGAAGAATTCTATAAAGCTTTTCACCTTGAAGGTGTATCTTTCTACGGAGCACTGTTAGTTTTTACTATGTGGTTTGGTTTACTAGATTTTATAATCCAGCCTATTGGATCCTATCTCTCAAGAAAAAATGAATTCGCAGCCGACGCTTTTGCAAAGAAAAACCTAGGAAAAGAAGACTCTTTGATTGGTGCTCTAGTCAAATTGAGACAATCCAACCACTCAATGCCAATTTCTCATCCACTATATTCGGCATTCTATCACTCTCATCCTCCACTCATGGAGCGGTTTGCCGCTTTACGCAAATAAAAAACTAGTGATAAAACTGTGAGGGCACTACAAGGTGGGAATTATCCCACCTTTCGAAGATTCTAAAATACCACTACTTAGATTCGAGATGCCACCTTCAAATTAAATTTAGAATTTTTCTAAATACGATTAGATTATGATTTATATCTATATAGTTATCAAAGCCTTACTGCCCTCAAAATGCTTCCGAAAATTAATAAACTTAAAAATTAACCGATACGACGCTCGTAATTTAATTAAAAAAAAACATCAAATTATTGAAAAAAAGCCCACAGAATCGAAAAGTTTAATTGCCATAAAGTATAAATACCATATTTTTTATCACAACTTGGATAAGTATGACGGCAAAAGAATTACAGTATAAAACGACCATAAACCCGTATTGGGAAACCTATATCTATGGCAACTCAGCCTTAAAGAAGCAAATTGAAAATAATCTGAGATCACTACCAAATATTGTTTTCAAATCTGCTAAAGAGCTGAATACCGAAAGTAGCTCTCAGCAAATAGCTATTTATATCTGCGATTTTAACAGTGTCGAAAGCATGAAAAAAACTGTTCAAAATATACTACAAACACCCAACTCTACACCAGCAACCCATAAAATCATTGTTTCAGCAGGAAATAACATTCTCGATCAAGAATGCTTATTTTTTTCCATAGAGCTAGGAGTAGAATATACAGCTTTCGGAGAAAAAAAAATTTCAGACTTAAAGAAACATATTAAGCGTCATATTTTTGCTCCCAATCTACCTTTCTCCATTTCATCAGTTTATATAGAGATCGACAAACACATACGCACAAGAAATGACTTAGCCTTAAAAGAAATTGCCGACCGTTTGCTTGAATGCCCCAAAGATAATGAAGGAGTTTTGCGACTACAAGTTACCATCAATAAAGCATTGCGCAATATAAATAAAAGCGCATTTTATCTTAAAAAATTACTTACAGTAAATCCGCAAAATCTTTGGGCTGCAAATGAGCTAGGAAGGCTATATCTTAGATCAAATAAAGTTTTGGAAGGTACCGAGCAACTTAACAAACTTAGTCAATTTTACGACCTCCAATCTGAAAGTAAGCCTCATCACAAACCAAACGAATTGGATAAAAAAAGTTCCAAAAATAAAAGTGAATGCAACGATGAAGACATGCCATCAGCGTTATCATTCTTAAACAAACCTTCTCTATCTGAAGGAGTTCTCGCTTTTTTAAATATGAGAGCAGTTATGGCAATAAAAAGCGATCAGATAACCAATGCCATCCGCTACTATAAGCTAGCATGCAACGGCTGTCCTAACAACAATCTCATGAAAGCAAAAATTTTATTCAATATTGGCCTTGCACATATCAAAGCAAAAGACCCTGACAGCGCTTATAAAGCGTTACAAGATAGCTTAATGTTCGGTGGCAGAAACTTTTATCGAGCTGAAAAACCCCTTAGAGCTTTAAATGAGGCAAAGCTTGCGGCAAAACAAAAAAGAGCAGCGAAAAACAAAGCCGAAAACGCCAAGATTAGCTATGAAGATTCTCCAGGCGACCTTGCAGAAATCGAACTGGAAGGGGTTGAATTTTAAGATTTAATTCTCTCAAACACTTGCTATTTCTACGAAAATCCCTTAAAACATAGGCTAGAGGAAACTTCATCCTACCCTGGAGTTAAATATGCCTATATTGACAAACAAACTCACAGCCACCCAATCAAAAGCCCTAGATTTCATTCGTAGCTCAATTGAAAGTTATGGAACAGCTCCAACATTAAGAGAGTTGTGCGAATTTATGGGTTACTCGGCAATTGGCTCTGCCCAAGATATTGTTGCCGCTTTAAGAAAAAAGGGTTTTTTACAGACTCCAGATAAACAACAAGCCCGTTCATTAACACTTTCTGAAAAAGCTTTAATACAAGCTAACAAAGAAGAAAACGCAAAATTTGATCCGAATACACTTACCATCCACTGCTTAGGCCAAGTGCCAGCCGGTAATCCAATCGAAGCTGTCGGGGAACGGATTGGTACTTTAAGGATGTCTATTTCCATGTTTGCAAAACCTCACCCCAGTCCAAATAGCTTATTTGCAGTTCAAGCTTCAGGACAAAGTATGGTGGATTGCGGCATCCTAGATGGAGATTGGCTTGTTGTTAAAGAGGCTAGAGAGGCCAGTGAGGGCGATATTGTCGTCGCACGCGTCGGTGGTGATGCTACCGTTAAGAGGCTGATGAAAGATCAAGAAGGCTGGTATTTGAAGCCAGAAAATCCTTCCTATAAAGATATTCGTGCAAGTGAAGATGAGCCTTTTGAAGTCATAGGAAAAGTCGTAGCTCTTCAGCGAACACTTTAATATCCAATACCCGAATTTAATGTAATTTATTTTACTATTAGAAGAATCAAGGCCGATACACGGCTTGCCTAAAAAACATGTCGAAATAGTACGTTTGATAAAATGGCGAAAGTTTTTCGACATAACACAGTATGATAAATCTTACTCTCCTAAATAAAACTTATTTTTAACCATAAGTATTCCGGAGCTTCAATATAGCCAGAGCGTCATAAAGCTTATTTTTAAACATAAGTGCCCCGGAGCTTCAATATAGCCAAAGCGTCATAAAGCTTATTTTTAAACATAAGTGCCCCGGAGCTTCAATATAGCCAAAGCGTCATAAAGCTTATTTTTAAACATAAGTGCCCCGGAGCTTCAATATAGCCAGAGCGTCATAAAGCTTATTTTTAAACATAAGTGCCCCGGAGCTTCAATATAGCCAGAGCGTCATAAAGCTTATTTTTAAACATAAGTGCCCCGGAGCTTCAATATAGCCAGAGCGTCATGTTGAGCGAAGCGAAACATCTCGAAATTCTTAAATAACGGGAGATCTTTTTATGACTTAGGGGTGAAATTAAATTTAAAGGACCGACCTCTTGACAGAAGCTACCATCAGATATACCATATATATGTATGGTAAGGAGGTATCCAATGAAATTTACAAAAGAAATTATTCAAAACTACTCATTCCAAAAGATCCTCAATTTTGTTTGTCTTCATGCTCACAGGAAAAACGGTGTAGCACATTTGTTAACAACCTCTTTAAAAGTAAAAAATTAATTTTTATAAGCCAATACATTTCATATTCACATGTAAAGTTCGCACTCAAGCTATAAGTTTTCACACTTACTTTGGAGGAAACAATTTATATGCCTGGAGTGGTCGGTCGTTTAGCCTTTCTAAAAACTAGCCTTTTTCTGCGTTTCTTTATGCTTCGCTTTACCCCGCTTCCATTAGGGACAGATCCGCTATCAAATAAACGACCCCACTCCAGAAATAATTTGGAAGCCATCTTTAAAAAGATGACTTCGACGTTTCTTTTTAAAAAAAGCTACTATTAACTTCAAGATTTTTCTTTGATCCCAATATCTTATAAATTACTCAACTCCCTTAAATCGCGGTAAATGCTATTCTTCACAGCCATCATTCACCTCGACACTGTGAACACGCTCTTTCTCCCAACGACGAAAAATCTCAATGTCATCTTTAATCAACCCAAAAGCAAAAGTAAGAACGCTAATGTCATCCAAAAGTCCAGTACCAGCGATAAAATCAGGAATAATATCCATCGGGTTCACAAGATATAAAATAGCAGCAAAACTAGAGACCAATGTTTTCCATGGAATATTCCTATAATTCCCTTTATCCATGCTTTTAACATGCGAAGGAGCAGTGCCAATTCATCCTTAATTTGCATTAGCCGGTCCCTATTTTCTTCTGTTTTTTTTATAGCCTGGTCAAGAAGTTTAGAAGCAGCCTCCTTATCTTTTAATAAATTTTCAACAACTTTCTTAGAATTTTCAAAGCCTTTAATGAACTTCTTTTTCATCTAAAACACCTTTAAATTCAGCATATTCGGAAAAAACACATCAAGAAGTTGGGTGATTTTTCCGAAAACAGTGGAGAAAAAATAGAAGCTGTTGTCATAAACGCTCTACATATCAAAAAGTTTCGTGTTTCATAATACAAGCACTTTCTGAAATCGTTGACGTTAGACCAGCTCCTTCATAACAATTCCGGATGAATTATACTTAATTAAAGACAGCTTGCATATAAAACGAAAAGCACAAAAGAAGGGTTACATATAAATTTGATACACACTAAGAATAAAAGGGTTGGGAGATCAAAAGTGTTTGCTAATTTTAATAGTTTAAAATCTCTCATGACTTTCTTAATGCTTTTTCTAATATTAAATACTGGCTGCAAAAAACCTTCTACAACACGCTCACCAGCTGACAGATCACAGCAAAGCAAGAAACCAATTAATGCTCCAGATTACAACCCTGGACAACAACAATACCCTCCGATAGTCCATAATGGCTTTACCCTCACTCCAGTTGCATTAGATTTGAAAGGCATACGTGGATATATTCAACAGCAGCCAAACTGGCTGCCAAAAGGTGCGTATATAGACACCAGTAGTGAAAAGCTTTATTGGTTACCAACCATTGAACAACAAGGCTCTTACTCTGGTCTTATCCCTTTGTACGGGATACAAAGAAAAATTTTTCTAAACATCGAACATAAAAACTTTCGCCAAGGGCCTCCTAGCAATTTTAGAGATGGAGATGTTGGCTACATCCTAGTTCATGGAAAAGGAATAGACTATTGCGCAGATCCAGAAGGACTGGAAGACTATTGGCGTCAATCAAAAAACGCCCTATCTCCCGATCAGAGCTACTTAAAAGTAGTATGCTATGATGGAACCAAGCGAGTTGCTGATACTGCACTCTCAGTAGCCCAACAGATTCAAAAAGCAAATTGCGGACGATTTAATAAATGCATAGTAGTAACTCATAGCATGGGTGGGCTTATGCTAGAACACATGATGATATACTCAAGGTCTCCCCGAGAAAATGAAAAATACCCTGAATACTTTAATAATCGTGAAGAGTATTTGAAAGCAAAAGAAAAGATACTATTTGTAGTTTCAATAGCCTCTGCAGCAGGAGGATCAAAAGCCGCCGAACTTTTGCTTAGATCTAGCGAACAATCCACGATCCAAGAACTCATTGGAAAAATATCAGCAAAATTCGAAGACAAAAATGATGCAGCACGTAACCTCTTGGTAGATATAGCAACTACTGAAGTCGCACCCATAAATGAAGATCCGGGAGTCATTTTCTTCATGGTGCCAGGATTTTCTAAAGAACTAGCTAAACAAGTAGGGGATATTCTAGGAACATCCGATGAAAACCCTTTTGATGTTTTTAATGGTGACAACGAAATCGCTGCTCTTGACAGAGTAGTGCATTACTCTTCAAGAAGTGATGGCTTAGTATCATTTCGTAGTGCCTGCGGGATTGCAGACTCTGATGTTGATGCAGGACCGGGATGGAAAGCAAGCTTAGAAGAACAATTTCAATACTGTCTAAATTCACAAAAAAAACCCAGCCATTTTGTCTGGTTTTTAACAAACCTCAATCACTCTAAAAACCGTTGGGCAGAAAAAGCTTGTAAAGCAGGTGGCAATGAGTGTGAAATCTATTTTCCTAACTACAATCAAAGAACTTTCATAAGAGAAACTCGACTAAATGGCCGCAGTGCTACCATGGCCATCCGTTATCTACTCACAAAAGATGCGCTCCCCTAATCTATTCACCCCATATATAAATTAATAAATTGCTAGCCACATTACTCTGAACAAAGTGAGTGCACTACCGGTATCATATTTATCTATGGATATATGTCTTTTAGAAATTACAGATTGAGGGCATTATACGCTTGTCACCAAAGCAATTTTGGTAGCGGGAGGCGGATTTGAACCACCGACCTTCGGGTTATGAGCCCGACGAGATACCAGACTTCTCCATCCCGCGTCAACTTGGAATGACGGTTATATGCTTGCGATAGCTTCTTGTCAACTGAAATCCCTCATTTGAGGTCAATACAATTTTTGAGTCTTATATATTAAGGTTTTCGAAACCTTGTTCGCTTACTGATTGTAATATAGACATCTTGTATATAGACCCTTCACTACGTTCAGGGTGACGAGTTTAGTAAAACCTTCATGATGGATGGACTGGTAAAACTGTTATGTCGAGCTAATAAGACCGTCATAATGGACTAGTAAAACTGTCATGTCGAGCTAATAAGACCGTCATAATGGACTAGTAAAACTGTCATGTCGAGCTAATAAGACCGTCATAATGGACTAGTAAAACTGTCATGTCGAGCTAATAAGACCGTCATAATGGACTAGTAAAACTGTCATGTCGAGCTAATAAGACCGTCATAACGGACTAGTAAAACTGTTATGTCGAGCTAATAAGACCGTCATAATGGACTGGTAAAACTGTTATGTCGAGCTAATAAGACCGTCATGCTGAGTGTAAGCGAAGCATCTCTTTAATGTTAATAAATAACTATAATAAAGACACTCGTTCTGAAACAACGCAGAGATCGTATAAGACAAGCAACTTTTAATAAAGACATTATACAGCCCTACCTACTCTCGAAGAGAAATAAAGCTGTATAAAGTCAACTACTCTCCTCACCCAATCAAATTCAATGCCGAGCCAGCTTTAAACCAATCAATTTGCTCCTTATTATAAGAATGGGATGCCTCAATTTGATCAACGCTACCATCATTATGCTTAAGGACGACTGCCAAATTACGCCCAGGCGCAAAATCAGCCAAACCTTCAACTGAAATTTGATCCCCTTCTTTAACCTTCTCATAATCATCCGCATTAGCGAATGTCAATGCAAGAACACCCTGCTTCTTGAGGTTAGTTTCATGAATACGCGCAAAACTTTTTACTAAAACTGCGCTCGCCCCTAAGAACCTAGGAGACATCGCAGCATGTTCACGGCTAGAGCCTTCACCGTAATTCTCATCGCCAACAACAATCCAACGTCTGCCCGCTTCCTTGTATTTACGTGCAATCGAAGTCAAAGTGGCCGTACTCCCATCTAATGCATTACGTCCTTCTCCAACTTTGTCGTAGAAGGCATTATTTGCGCCCAAAAGCATATTATCACTGATACGGTCTAAGTGCCCACGGAAGCGGAGCCATTTACCGGCAGGAGAAATATGATCAGTGGTACACTTCCCTGAAACTTTCACCAATAATAAGTGATCTCTAAAGTCTTTCCCATCCCACTTGATAAATGGTTTCAAAAGCTCTAATCTCTCACTATCAGCTTTAACTTCGACAACTAAAGAGCTACCATCCGCCGCCGGATCTAAATAACCTTCTTGTGAGGAAACAAACCCTTCCTCAGGCAAAGCCGGACCATTAGGCTCAGGTAAACGAACCTCTTCGCCATTTCCCCCTTTAAGAGTGTCTGTTAAAGGATTAAAGCTCAGGCTTCCAGATGCAGCGTATGCAATCACCATATCAGGACTACTTATAAAACCGAATGTCTCAGGATTTGCATCATTACGGCCACGGAAGTTACGATTAAAAGAAGTTACAATAGAGTTTTTTTCTCCAGCCTTTATATCATCCCTTTTCCATTGACCAATACAAGGGCCACAGGCATTTGCCAATACAACCGCACCAAATCTTTCAAGGATATCTAACAAGCCATCTCTTCTAACCGTCTCAAAAACTTGCACAGATCCAGGAGAAACATACAAAGGACATTTGGCCTTAATTCCATGCTCCAGTGCAACCTTAGCAATCGAAGCAGCACGGAAAATATCTTCATAAGAAGAATTTGTACAACTTCCGATCAATGTTGCACTTAGTTTTTCAGGATACCCTTCACTACGAACTTCATCTCGCATTTTAGAAACAGGACGTGCTTTATCCGGCGAATGTGGCCCTACGATATAAGGCTCCAATGTAGAAAGATCAATTTCGATCACTTCATCATAATATCGACTTGGATCAGCCAAAACTTCAGGGTCAGGACGTAAGTGTTCTGCATATTGATCCGCCAGCTCTGCCAGCTCTGCCCGACCAGTAGCGCGCAAATAGACCGACATGCTATCATCATATGGAAAAGTCGAGGTCGTTGCACCCAACTCTGCTCCCATATTTGTAATTGTCGCTTTTCCTGTGCAGCTCATAGAGGAAGCGCCTTCCCCAAAATATTCCATAATTCTATTGGTTCCGCCTTTAACCGTAAGCTGCTCTAATACTTTTAAAATAACATCTTTAGGCGCTGTCCAGCCATTCAACCTGCCCTTCAAATGAATCCCTACAATCGACGGATTTAAGAGCTCCCAGGGCATTCCCGCCATTACATCAACAGCATCTGCACCACCAACTCCAATAGCAAGCATACCCAAAACCACCCGCATTTGGTGTATGTGAGTCGGTGCCAATCATCATACCGCCAGGAAATGCATAATTTTCCAAAACTACTTGATGGATAATGCCAGCACCTGGCCCCCAAAAGCCAATACCATACTTTTGAGAAGCAGATTTTAAGAAGTTAAAAACCTCTGCATTTTCTTCATTTGCCACCCTCATATCACTTTTAACACCCATATGAGCACGAATAAGGTGGTCACAATGTACGCTGCTTGGTACAGCAACAGAACGTTTGCCCGATTGAATAAACTGGAGGACCGCCATTTGCGCCGTTGCATCCTGCATAGCGACACGATCCGGACGCAACATCACAAAACTACGCCCCCGCTTTATTTCTTGAACATCGGTATCGTTGTCTAAATGACTAAAAAGGATCTTTTCCGTTAAGGTTAATCCACGGCCAAGATCCTTGCGATAGCGAGAGGTCTTGTTTTGCAATGTTTTGTAATGTTTTTCAACCATCTCTGGGGTCGTCTCAACTCGTTTATCCATTTTCTAAACCTTTCTTAGATTTCAGAAGAAACACCTACTTCGAATCTATTTCATTCGAGCATATATTCGTTAACGTATCAGTTAGCCGTCACTTTTGCGTGGCAACTCATCTGCCAATGCATTGAGCTTTTCCGCAAGCTCATAATAAGGATCCCCTTCTCGCAGTTGTATTTTCTTTACAGACTTACCCTCTATCAACCCATCTAAAAATCTATGGATTGATACTAAAGGTCCTTCCCTACCGTCCTCGACCATTCTCTCAGCTACGCTATTTAATTTTTCAGCAAGTTCCTGCAACTGATCTGAAGATCTCAAATATATCCTCTTAGGTTTTTTCCCAGCAAGCAGCTCATCTAAAAAACGCTGAATAGAAACAAGAGGTCCATAAATCTGATGCGTATACCGAATAGAAAGAATCAAGGTCGCAATAACAAATGCTATAACTACTCCCCCACCTACAGCCATAGGCGAAATAAACTTCTTTAGCATTTGCGGGCCTTGCTCCAAAGAGAGCAACTTAACAATCCCAGACATAGCATCGTACATGTCGATGACGTAATAACCAAACACCAGAAAAATTAAAATAGCAAACAACAGGTTTAACAATAAAAACAGCAACCCTAGTTTTATCTGGCGATAGGGTTCAACCAACCAGGATTTAATTCCGCCTCTTCTACTAGTAGCATTCACATTCTTCATCGAAGAGCTCCACATTCAACCAAAAAGCCGACGTTATATTCTACCAACCTAAGCTATCATTCAACCAACTATCACCAAATCCAAGTAAATTGCCCTCTATACAAAGCTAAGTTACTTAATCTAATTATAGAAGCAATATCATAGCACTGAATTTTATAACTGTACGAAAAACATAATATAAAATTATCAAGGTAAGTTAAAGTGGATCAAAATTAAACAAGTATGTTTATATATTAATCAAAATTAAATATGGTAGAATAAAAGGTCAAATCTTATTACTCACGCAGATTTCCACGCAAAGCGAGTAAAGCACTACCGACAACTACCGCAGTAGTGGCACGCAAAATATTTACGCCCAGAGAAACATCAAGAAACCGACGGCATGCGAGTAAACTTAACTCATCACTATCAAATCCTTTTTCACCGCCAAAAACAGCCACATTAGCACCATCCTGTAAAGTGACCTGCAAGACATTTGCACTAGATTCGGGCAAAAAAACAAACTTATTAGCATTTGCAAATATGCAACCATCTATAAAGTCCAAGCAGTGACCCAACCCGTGCCATGCATGCACAGCCGGTAGCCATGCTCGCTTGGACTGTTTACTACTTGAACAGATAATACGCTCCCAACGCTTCTGAACTTTTTCGTGGATACGTACTTTTTCGTTATTTTTCTGTAAAAAAACATGAATATGATCGGCACCGAGTTCTACAAGCGGAGGCAATAAATCATCGACACCGCCACTTTTTAACGCTCCCATCACGACATATAGAGGAGACGAAGGAAAATCTAAAAATTTTGGCTCTTTCACTAAAACTTGGGCCACAGCCTCATCAATAGAGACAATCACACCATCGCCAAAGTTCCCACATCCATCGAATACTTCAACGGCGTCTCCCACCTTAAGCCTCAAAACCTTTTTCAAATGCCTCAGTTCTTCAGAGCGAATAAACCACGAATTCTTTTCATCTTGCTCCGTACTAAAATCGGCAATAAATCTATATTTATGGCTCATTGTAATTTTTCTAACTCTAAACAAACCCAGTCACCATCATAGTGCTTTTCGACTAGGCCAAATCCTACTTCCTCCGCCATTTCTATCATCGAAGACTCCTGCTCTCTTATCAAACCTGACAAGACTAACAACCCTCCGCTAACAGTTATTTCTGAAAGATCAAAGATAATACGCTCCAAAACAACAATTAAAATATTTGCGACAACAATATCATATGGAGTGTGAAAATCATCTCTTTCATCAGCCGGTACCGGGACACTGCCTTTCCATAAATTAACTTCTACATTGTTGACCTGAGCATTATCTTGCGCCGCATGTACAGCTGCGGCTTCAATATCAGTCGCATTAACGTGATTAAAGCCTAACTTTTTTGCGGCAATAGCTAATATTCCACTACCAGTACCAATATCCATAAAACGTAGATTAGCAATATCGCCTCCCCGCGACGCAATCGATTCTATTTGCTGTAAACAAAGCTGAGTCGTAGCGTGCTGACCAGTACCAAATGCCATCCCTGGTTCAATTTCCATAGGGATTTTACCTGTTGTGGAATCTGGCTTTTCCCAAGGGGGGTATATATAAAATCTATTAGTCTCCAAAGGAGTAAAGCTTTCCTTCCACCCTTCTTTCCATGTGGAAGTTTCCTGAGAAAAATTTTCAATCTTCAATTTACCTTTAAAATCCCTTTCCAATTTAACTTGAATTTCTTTTAACGACGATAAATCATAATCAAATATAGATACGGGACAATGACTACCACCGAATTGATCATAGTAATCACCATGTTCATTATAATAATCAGGATCCAAATCTAAAGAATCAAGGGTACCCTCAACAAAACTTTCAACTCCATTTGCAGGTAACCATGCTAGGAGTAACTGCTTTTGCTCGTTCACTTCCTTAGCATCTCCAGAAAACGAAATTTGCAGCTCATAAGTTTTTTGGAATACCATAAATACATCCTTTTCTAAATTCTCAGAAAGAGGTCCTATTTTCCTCAGCCTAATAATATTAGACGCATCATGACATTTTTATAAAAGATTGAACAGAGGCTCTTCATGAACAAATATAATTACCTAAAATAATAGACAATTTTCAAAAAAAATGTAATCAAAAATAAGCAAATATCGGATAAGAATGATTATTATATCCAAATATGCCACAAAAGTTGATATTACTGGATAAGAGCCAAAGGGCCAATTGGTGAATTTATACCTTCATCAGAGTTTAGATACCCTATAGTTTGATGTAATGAATCTGCTTTCTGTTGAGCACGGCGAGCTTCGTGAGCTTGGATCAATTTTCGATGCGCAACCGCCTTAATTTCCCAAGCTGTTATTGAATTGGGGTCACTAGCCAAAATTTTATGTATCAATTCGAGAGCACCTTTTGCCTTCCCATCAGCAATAAGATATTCAGCTAAAGCTAATGCATGCCATTTTTTTCCAACATTAGTAGTCACCATCCTTTCGAGCTTTTTTATAGCTTGCCAAGCCGCACGCAGTTCCTCAGCGTGGAGAAGAGAGATAGCCAAACCATAATAACCTTGCCAATTAGGACGTTTACTAATCGACGCACGAAATTCTCTTGCGGCCAGTAACTGAGAACTAGAATGACCATTTAAATTCATATAAGCAATTCCCTTAATATGCCTAGTAAGATACGACTTACCATACCTTTTTTCATAATTTTCAATCATTCTAAAAGTGCGATCATATTGACCTAAAGCAATATTAGATCTAATATTCCACAAGTCTAGCCTAGACATAATTGCTGAAGAGGCATGCTGTCTTGTTCTCAAATATCCATTAATTTCGGATAAAAAAGCGCTATAAGGTCGACTTAAATTCCAGCGAATAGAATCTGAGCCAATTGCAAGAGCAAATTCATAATCTCCTCTCACCTTATAACCGGTAGATTGATGCTCAAAAAATTTTTTTAGATTTTTAGAGCCTTGTTTGGGATCAATTAAACTTTTATAAAGTAAAATCTTCCACATAATATCTTCTTCACTCACCTTTGTCGGATTTTGCCTTAATTTGTGAGCAAGTTTAGTAAGATTAGCAGTATCCTTTCTAAGATACAGATCCAAACTCCAAGCGTTATAAATCTCTTTCGACAAAGCAGCGTTCGATTTTGTAGACAGTCTAGAAGCTTTTGAATACCTTTCATCACTTGCACTAGACTGTCCTTGCAATGATGCTAACCTACCGCCCGCATAATAATAATAGGCTCGACTCACCTCTGCTCCTCTTGCCGAACCAGGAGCAATCATCTTATAACCAGAATTTGCAACATTTAACTTACCACTCATTGCCATCAGCAAGATTTTCCCAACACAAGTTGGAGAAAATTTCCAACTTAAACATCTATTTTTTCCGAATAATAGGGCATCATCAATCCTGCCTTGTGAAATTAAAATCAATATAGAAAGCAAGTAGCCTTCGCCATAGCCTGTGCCCTTAATCATACTATTTTTGATAGTAGTATCGCTCATTTTCAGCATATCTGTTTTCACTGATTTCAAAACAATATTAGCATCAGTCGAATTATTTTTTACTTGAAAACAATCAGCAACTCTAACTCTAGACATCACACTCAAACTTCTACTCTTCACACCTTTCAATCCAACTTGTGTAATCATACCACAATTATCTGTCGCCAATGCCTGGCGCATCTCCTCTACAATTGTAGAATCAGATAGCCCTTTATGGCGTTTGCTAGTTTTTTTTATTTGAGATTTATTGCTATCTCTTAAAATTTTGCCTTTAATATCGTCGACTGTCTCAATAGCAAACTCCAAAACAATCTTCTGAAGTGGCTTATTCGTAAAAAACACATATGCTAGAAGGCAAACAATTACTGTCATAGTAAATACAATAAAATTTTTTCGTCTTGCAATATATGGATCTGATTGTGCTTGGCGAAATCCATGCTCTGATCTAAAGTCGGAAGCTGGTCGACGAGGAGCCTTTCTATCAGCTACTTTCCCTTGCCGCAACCTGTCTAAATCAACTGTTGGGCTAAAACTTATGTGGGACTTTTCTTTCTCTCCACCCTCCTCTATAATACTATATTCAAGAATACCTGTTTCTAGTTTCCTAGAGAGTCGACTTCCTAAAATCTGGCTTTCGCCCTCATTTAAACTATCAGATGCATGAAACTGTTTGGAAGACGAAGGATTTTCGCTCTTCTTCCCCTCAGATACACCTTTTTTTAGAGGTAGCTCTTGCTGACCATTTTGAGAAGAAAATTGAGGTCTCAAAGGCTGTGCGTCTGTCAAACCATCTTGCAAACGGAAATTATTTTTAGCCTCATTTGGATCATTTTTATTAATTTTATTTGAGTCATTAGATTGTTGAAACTGATTGGATGAAAGATCTTTACCACCATTTTTCATTAGACGGCTAAATTCCGTATCAATGTTTTTTAATTTAAAGATCGGCTTTTTCTTAGACGTCACGAATAGTTCCCTCCCAAATATGTACATCGGTGGGAATATTAACATTCTTAACTTAAACTCCCTCCCAATAAGAACCAAGAAGAGAAGAGAAGAGAAGTTATAAGCACAAAAAACCAGATCAAACCTAGAAAAAACAGCACTGTAAAAATAATTCAAATTTTTAACAATTTAAAAATTTAACCGAAAATACCTTTCAAAAATCACATAATATGGTCATTTATAAGCTACCTGGAAAGAATAACTTTAAAATGCCCTCGAATAGGTAAACCATTAACCTTTACCTTTGATGGAGATTCTTCAATTTGGATCAATCGACTTCGATACTTGAAAACAACATAATCGTGGATCTCATGGGCCAAAATTCCATAAGCCTCGTCACTATGACGTCCTTTACCTGTAATAATCATAAATTCAATTTCAGATAAGTCCATTTGGAACGCCGATGCGATCTTTACGTCTAAATAAGATTTCGCTTCCTGCAAAGTAAGCCCATGTAAATCTACGGTAACCTTCGACTGTTTATTCCTTGCCAGCTTCCTCGCGGTTGTATTTTCCTTTATCTCTTCAACAACTCCCTTAGCCTTTAGCAAATCTTCAGAGCTTTCTTTCTCCAAATACTCTTGCAAGAGGCGATTGGCATCCTCCTCGTCTTCAAAGTGAACTCCAAACGAAGCTTCTTTAGCAGTCAATTGCTTAATTTTTCGTTTTTTTTTCCGTGTCATAATAACGAGTATCATCTAAAACAGCCAAGCAGTCTAGAAAATTTACAGGCCAATCCCTATAACCTATTACACAAGAAGCATCTCAGCATCATAAAAGCCTAAAAGGCTAAATAACAGAGACAATAATCAGAAGCCATCTTTCAGCAAAAGATGCTCTACTACCGATCACTCCACTAGCACCAGCGGAATCTTAAAAAGCTTGATATTCAAGCATTAGAAAGTTTTGAGATTCTCAAAAAAATTACCTTCTTGACAAAAATCGAGAAAAAGAAAACAATCATCTCTCATTTTCAAGATAAGACGAAAGTCATAATGT
Source organism: Bdellovibrionota bacterium (assembly GCA_041391425.1). Taxonomy (GTDB): domain Bacteria; phylum Bdellovibrionota_B; class Oligoflexia; order Oligoflexales; family JAWKNZ01; genus JAWKNZ01. The sequence continues at coordinate 9,780 of JAWKNZ010000023.1, read as the reverse complement.
CCGCTGGTGATTTGTAGAAAAATCTGACTGATGACTGAATGGTCGGTAGTTAGCTGGTGGTTCAAAGCTGACTGAGAAAAGACAACTGAATATAAGCAATAGCTCTTATAACTCTGCTCTACATATTAAGGCCTGGGGTTTGATGGCTTGTTTCCACCTGTTACGCACATGGTATCAACAGGATATCCACAGCTACGCACATTCAACTCATTAGAAAAAATTATTGGAGATCCGCAAGTTATGGACAATTTGGTAAAAACTCAAAATGAACATTTAGAAAAACTATCAAATTTGGCTCAAAGCAAATTATTTTTAGGCAAAGAATTCCTCACCTGGGTCTGGTACCTAACCGACACCTCCTCTAGCTTGGAAATTCCTTTGGATAAAAAGAATAAAATCAAAGTAGAACTCTGGATCGATGATAAAATTTTACTTGAGTCAAATGGCCAAACAAAAGAAGAAAGCTTAATCCGCTACGGCGATCCAAGCCAAAGCGCTGAAGCTGCCATAGCATTAGAGAGCGGGAAAACTGTCAAAGAGCTCAAACTGGGGATTCATATTGCAAACTATGGAGAATTTACTGCAACGTTAGCTCACGATCAATTGATCCCAAAATCTTTACAATTACCTGTACAAAAAGAAGATGATGATACATATGATAATGAATTCTCTAAACTAGAAAATCGTATAGAATTGACTAATCTGTATATGAAAACACTCGATTCATTATTTCTCATGTTCATAAATGAAAGAACCGATGCTACCTGGGAAGGAAGTCAAATTGATCAAATCCGTGAATGGATTAAATCAAAAGCACAAAAGAACAGAAAGAATGAGGAAATCCTCCATTGAAACTAAGTAGCCTTGCCAATAAGATTCCTGGACTATCAAACATATTGCGCAAGCTACCTATTCCTTCAAGTGTTCAAAAAATTGTATTTATAGTGGAAACACTTATTCAGGATTTGATTCGTTGTGACATCCCAAAGCAGGCATCTGCAATGGCGTATACAACACTTCTCTCCATAGTTCCATCACTTGCTGCTATGTTCTCAATATTGACATTATTTACACCCATTTTAGGCAAAGACAGCCAGTTAATGGCAACAATACAAAGTTTTATAATAACAAACTTAGCACAAGGTACTGGTGATCAAGTCAGTCAAGTACTGAGCCAATTTATAGAAAACTTAAATGTTAGAAATATTGGCATATCAGGGTTTGCAGGCATGCTTATTACCTTAATCATGCTATTAAAGCAGATAGAAAATTCTCTAAATAGAATCTGGTTAGTAAGAAAAGAACGTAACATGCTCACCAGAATGATTTACTTTTGGACTTTCCTGACGCTTGGCGCTTTTATTGCATCAATGACATTCGGTATCGCATCAGGGTTTAGTTTTACAAGTATACTTAACTTTGCAACTACAGAAGAGGCGACGCACTCACCTTGGGTGGGAAAACTATTAGGGTTTTTGCCTATCTTAATATTCTTCTTTTTCCTATATAAGATAGGTCCTAATTGTAAAGTATCCAGCATGGAAGCTCTCGTAGGATCACTTATAGCAAGCTTCTTATTTCGCCAAGCAAGTTCTTTATTTAGCTACTACGTATCGAACTTTTCAAAACACGCAGCTATCTACGGCGCCCTCGCTGCACTGCCCTTATTCTTATTTTGGATTTACATCTGCTGGATTATCATACTGCTAGGCTCTGTTTTAGCTTGGCGGATCCAACAAGGCTTTCCACCAGCAAAAACTAAATCTCAAGAAGACGAAAATGAAAAAAGCCCTGAAGCAAAAATTCGCGAGCTCCGTTTGCAATCACTCATGCCTTTGTTAGTATTGCTAGCAATTTATAGAGAATTTTCGACAGGCTCTGGTAAGGGAATATCGGGATCTGAGCTCGTCAAAGAATTCAACATTCCTGCAATATGGGTATCCGACTCCTTATTCATTTTAGAAAATTTACAGTATATAGCTGCCACTAACACCACAAGCGAAACAGAGACAGCAGACTATATGACTAGTAAGTTTTTTCCTCGGATCCCAGCAGATAAACTTTCTACACAACAAATTTCACACGATTTATTACAATCGACACAAGAAGTTTTTGCTAACTGGAAAAAGAACATCCCAATCGACTATCTAAAAAAACTCAAAAGCATTCAAGATGTATTACAAAAAGAGCCTAACGACACCACGCTCGCCGATGCCATACACTTAGATCAAACAACCTCTAAGACTACCTAACCAAATACATTAAAGTGCAAAGAAAAGAACAGCAAAACTATACACATTTATAACCAATGTTATTTTTAACTAGACCTTAGACACCCCAGCAAGTCAAGCATCAAAAAACTTATAAGCGAGAATACTAGAAAAATAGTCTATATTTGCGGTATCGGCTCAACTAACAGCGAATTTTGACTTATGGAAGTATTCGAAGAAAGAGTGTTCGATGAAGGCGTTGACAGCTTATCAAGATTTCTTGGCAGCTTGATCACAAATTTTGAGCCTTCTCCATAAACAGAAGATACCGTTAATTCCCCTCCATGAAGTTTAACAAGAGCCTTGGCAAGACTAAGCCCAATACCAACTCCACCGGCCGCACGATTTCTAGCAGTGTCAGCCCGATAAAATGAGTCAAAAATCAATGGTAGCGATTCTTCCGGAATCCCTTCACCAAAATCGGCCACTTCAAAATAAACATCAGAGTCTCCTCCGAATGCGTTTATCTCAACGATGGAATCTGCCTTTGAGTGCTTACAAGCATTGACAAGTAAGTTCTTCAGAGCAAGAGCCAAAAGGTTTTGCGATATACATACTTCTCCCGCAGAGCTCTGAATATTGACTTTAAGCTCTATTTCTTTTTCTTTAAATATGGTGGATAGATGCCCAACAACCTCATAAATAAAAGCATCTATCGGAATTGAAACCCAATTCATAGCAACAGACTTAGCTTCTGCCTTAGCTAAAAGCAATAAATCTTCTACGATTTTTGTCATATGGACAGCTTCGTGATTGATGGTTTTTAAAGTATTTTTATATTCATCAGAACTACGATCTCGCCTCAAAGCAAGCTCAGCCTCTCCTCGCAACACAGCCAGAGGCGTCCTCAACTCATGAGATACATCGCCAGTAAATCGTCTTAATCTTTTAACAGCCTCTTCAAGCCGGTCAAGCATCGCGTTAAAAGTAACCGACAATTCTCTAAGTTCATCATTAGCAGAAGGCAGCGGCAATCTTACACTCAAATCATCGATACCCAAATCACCAGCAGCTTTACTGATATTTTGTACCGGTGATAACGCTCGTTTGGCTAATACGTAGCCAAAAAAGATCGAGCCAATAAGGCCCAAAGAGAATCCAATAATGAGTACTAATGCGATTTCATGTAAATTTTGATAAATATGCTCAAGCGATGCTCCGACCTGAACAAGCTCACCAGTAAATTTTCCCAAACTCATTACCGGCATAGTAATTTGCCGCATTGGAGGCCTATTTTTATACCTAAAATTTTCAAAGGTCACTAAGCCATGCTCAGCTCTTCCCACAGCTTTAGGGGTAACGGGCAATGCCACAAGCAAATTATCAGTCTTAGACCGCACTTCTCCAGACATATTGATAAGCTGAGCATAAGGCCGGACGAAGCGTCCACTAAAAAGTTGGTCTACATATAAAGGATCACGAAAAAAGTGCTTAAAAAAAATCTCGACAGGATTCTTATCACGGCTATGCGGAAATCGTGCATCTCGGACGGAACGCGCCGAGGATAAAAGAGCCGCATCGACAGAGTCCAAAACTCTTACCTCGACAACGCGATACAGCCCAAAGCCTACCCCCAAAAAAAGAACAGCCAACCATAAAGCGTGGCCGAAGGAAAGCCTAAATCGAACAGGAATTCGATCAAGAAGTAGCATGTGCCAATGTCTCATTTTTTGACTCGTTCATAGGATAACCTGAATGTTCGTCCTCCAAAATATCCAACATATACCCATGCCCGCGCACCGTCTTAATCATTGGTTTATTAAAAGCCTTGTCTAACTTAGCCCTTAAATAACCAACATAAACATCAACAACGTTAGACGTCGGTTCAAAATTAATGTCCCAAACGTGCTCAGAAAGCTGAGTCCTGCTAAGGACACTACCAGCATTACGAGCAAAGTATTCAAGTAATGCATATTCCTTAGCTGTTAAATCGATTTTAATACCATCTAAAGTAACTTCACGACGAGACGGGTCTATACGTAAAGGTCCAGCTTTGATGATTGGATCAGCTCCTAAACTTTTCCGACGAAGCAATGCTCTGACTCTTGCCATTACCTCATCAAGACTAAAGGGCTTTGTTAAATAATCGTCCGCTCCACCATCCAAACCTTTTACAACATCTTCAGAGGCATCTCTAGCAGTTAAAATCAAAACAGGCGTCACGATGCCACCGTCTCGAATAGCCTTTAAAACCTCATTGCCACTTTTCCGCGGTAGCATAAGGTCGAGTATAATCAAATCATATGGATTTTCAAATGCCATCCATTCAGCTTCTTGGCCATCTGCAGCATGATCAACAGCATAAGCTTCTTCTCTCAGACAACGTACCAAAATATTCGCCAATGGAGCATCGTCCTCAACAACTAAAATTCTCATGGACATCTTCCTCCCTCAAAGATTAATGACGAGCCATTCACAGTAATGTGAAAGCAAACACATCATATAATATGAGAACAATTATGAGAAGCACATAAGGGACACACTTCAAGTAACTATTTGTTATTAAACAGAAAATAATTGTATAATTTTTACTCCGTCAGTATGTGGACGGACTAAACTTATAAAAATAGGGTAACGAAACAACGCCATACATGTTATTTTGCCTCAGACAAACATCAATATAAGCGAAGACTAGGTTGGTGACCAACCTTAGGGACACAAGGAAATTTATTGTGAAAGTAGTAAGTTGCAATGTAAACGGGATCAGGTCAGCAGCAAAAAAAGGCTTCTACCAATGGCTAGAAAGCCTCCAAGCCGATTTTATCTGCTTACAAGAAATAAGAGCCCAAAAAGAACAAATTCCTGAAATGCCAGATAGATTAAAAAGCTATCATGCCGCCTATTCATTTGCAGAAAAGCCAGGCTATAGCGGAGTTGCGATCTATACCCGTCACAAACCCGATGAAATCATAGATACTATGGGAATGAAAACCATGGACCAAGAGGGTCGTTTCATCCAAGTCAATATTGGAAACTTAAGCATCGCCTCCGTTTACTTTCCCTCTGGCTCAGCTCGAGAAGAACGGCAAGCAATCAAATACAGTTTTATGGACAAGTTTGAAGAAATACTAATTCAAAATAAGAAGAACAGCAGAAAATATATTTTTTGCGGCGATTATAATATTGCTCACAAAAAAATTGATATCAAGAACTGGCGTTCAAATCAAAAAAATTCTGGTTTCTTGCCTGAAGAACGGCAATGGATGGATAAAATCATTGATAAGGTCGGTTATATTGATGCTTTTAGAGTAAAAAACAAAAACGAAGGCGAATATACTTGGTGGTCAAATCGTGGTAACGCCTATGCAAACAACGTCGGTTGGCGTATAGATTACCAACTTATAAGCAACAGCCTAAAAGATTCCGTAAAAAAAGTAGAAACATTTAAAGACGAAAAGTTTTCTGATCACGCTCCACTTATTATCGATTATGAAATTTAATCAGAAATAAAAAATCAAAGTCAATCAGGACGGATCACAGCTTTAAGCCAATTCTTCTTTTTACCTGGCGCTTTTATCAAAGACCAATCCCAGCCACTAACACTAAGGTTGTCCTTAACCACGCGAGAACAGCTATATGTCAAAAGCTGAGTAGAAGGCGAAGACCCACCTCGGAGCTTAGAAAACCAATTTTCGTTCCACATATCAGGATTTTTTTTCGGTGAAAACGGATCTTGCCATATATAATCCCATTTACCACCCGAAGCTGGGCGTGGAAGATACTGTTTTGTAGCATCACCTAAATAAATATTCCAATTGCAACAGTGAGATGCTTGGGGGTGTTTGATCTCTCCGACCCACTTATTACCAGAAACCTGCTTTAAAGTGCGGCAAAAGTTAACCCACTCTGCAGGCCAATTTTTCTGCCAGGAAGACTCCCCAGAGGCTAACGCCTCAATAAGCTCAACATAACACTCCAAGCTGGCCACCTCCAATTCGCAGCAAACTGCCGGCATATGGGCCCAAGCCTCTATAGTGGCCAATGCATTATAGCCAAGTCCTAAGCCTACATCTAGTACACCGACCGGCACAGCCGATCCACTTGCAAAAGCTTCTGAAACTTTACTTTCATCAATATAGAGGCGTCTAGCTTCGTAAAAAGCTCCGCTAATAGAGTGATAACACTCATCTCTTTGTTGAGAGTAAACAGTATAACTCCCATCATCCGTCGGTACTGCTTTAAAAAAAACCACTTTTTCTACCCCAATCATCTATCAAGCCCTATATATTGAAAACATTAATTTTTGACAATCTGTAAACACACGCATGTTCTTTATTGACGTTCTCATACAGGTGAGATATCAATCGTATCTCAAAAAATTTAATACGGGGTGTAGCGCAGTTGGTAGCGCGCGTGCTTTGGGAGCATGAGGTCGCAAGTTCAAATCTTGTCACCCCGACCATTCTTGATTGAAGGCCACTTTGTGTCCTCCTCAACCCGAACGGGTTTTGAGGAATTGCAAAGGTGGCTTTTTTTATTTGTGGGTACGGAATTTTGGTCTAATTTCTGATTTAAATGGCTCTCCGGCTCTCCTTCCTTCGTGGTGGGTAAGCTTTGACGTAAGTTCGACAGTTGCATAGGTGCACAAATTTTATTTTTTGATTTTGTAAAGAAATTTAACGGATGACAATCAAATCTTCGTTGGTATAAGTCAATACTTTTTTAGGGAACGCCATTTGAAGAGCACGAAAAGCAAGCTTAGCATCTTTTCCAATTTCACTTCTAATGGTAACGTGACTATTGTGAATCTTGAGGCTCATTGCTTGTAGCCTTTTTAAATCTAAAATAGTTTTACGATAAGAAGCTTCCTTGTCAACTGCTCGTATTTTTTTCAAAAGTAAATTCTTAGCTATAAGAGCTAAAAAGCAAATAAATACATGAGATCGAATACGCCGCTCTTTGCGATGGAATAAAGGTTGAAGGTCCAACTCCGATTTAAGTGTTCGAAACCCCGCCTCGCATTGCCATAAGCTCCTATATGTTTCCACAGCTTTGCTGGGTGTTATGCTAGTATTGGTGGTCAAGACAAAAACACCATCAAAAACCGAGTCAGCATTGATTTTTTGTTGGTCAAGAGTCGGAGTCTCGCCTTCTATTTTTAAATATTTTTTATAATCTTTGTTGCTTACTATGGATTTAATCGAAGCATTTTTGAGCTTGTCTTTTATACGATCAAGTACTTCATTTCGCTTAAGTTTGTCTTTTTCTGCGCGTTCTGCATTGTAATAGACAATGATCCTCTGTCCTTTATACTCTAAATCTCTATACTCAAGATTTTTTTTGATGGTCTTAAGGTTAGCTTTTTTAAGAAGGGCTGCCCTATCTTCTTTGTTAATAGTGCGCATTTTGTAACCAAGAATGTATTTGTAGTGGGATTCTTGAAGATATTTGACGTTTTTTTGACTTACAAGACCTCGATCTCCCACAAAAGTTACATTATTTTGATTGTGCTTAGATGCAAACTTTTCAATAATTTTCTTAAACGCTGAAATATCATTAGTGTTGCCAGAGTAGGTTTCGTGGCTAATAGGAATACCATCTTTTGTCATAGCTACGCCGACCACAATCTGCTTTAAATCGCTGCGCCTGTTCTTAGAAAAGCCATAGTTAAGAAAAGACTCTTCTTCGTCGCCGTTACCATAGTAGGAGACACTGGTGGTGTCAAATAATGCTATCGAAAACTCCGACTTTCTTGCATTTGATAAAGACTTCATTGTAGTAAAAATTTCTGATTCTAACGTTTTTAGATTGTCATGCAGATAATCCATAGCTCTATAGTATTGGTGTAGATCATAAGGATTGACTTGAAATTCATCTTCTTGCCAGTCAGTAATAGCATGTTTAGATACAGGATTACTTAAGCGATTAAGGATAAGATTAAATAAAGCATCTTTGACGTCAAAATCAGTATTAATATCTAAAAAGACCTTTTCTAATATCTTCTCTATTCCAATTTGTTGAAATAATCGTCTAAAGATAAGCTCCATTCCTAATTGCTTTGCCGATGCTCCTTCTAGGTCATTTTTTGGATCCAATATATGAATAGTCTGAGATATTTGTAAAAGAGCTTGGGTTAACACTTCAAGGCGCTGGCATCCTTCTTTATCATCAATGCGTCCCAGGTTGACTAATATATTTTGTCTTGGGCCTTTTTCTGTGCGCACTGACTCGACAAATTGCAGGTATCTGCGTTTTGGGCCTTTTTTTGTTTTTTGGATAACTTCTTTTAGATACATGCCATAATGAATACTACACAAATATTATTTATGTCAATTAATAAACATATAAAAATAAATTTATGTCTAAAAACCTAGTACTACATTTTTAAGCAAAAAATTTTATTTCCTTATATCTTCAGCGTTACATTGGTTTTCCACAACTCGAGGTGTCGAACGAACGATGTGGTTTTGAGGCTGCCGCTCGGACCTGTTGTATCGTATACAAGGTCAATACTCGCTGGATAAGGGCGCAGGGAGCCGGCTACTTTTCTCCAAATATAGACTTTGTAAGTTTGATCGGAAGTGAAGTTAAGTTCTTGCGAAATACCCCGCTGCTCAGTATTACAGGTTACAAAGGCACTGGCGTCAGGAGTGCTAGAACCATCCAAGCTAATTGCTACCGATTCATCTTCTTGGCATAGAGAAAACGTAAAATCGACGGTTTTACCGTTGGTGCGCCCCAAGATATTTGAATCGGAATCAAAGCCTCTTGCGTAATTAGGAAGGCCAGGAAAGCTGTTGCTTGATCTAGGAGAGTAGTCAGGGAATTCTTCTGAATTGATAAAACCGTCTTTGTCAAAATCTAAGTCCTTATCACTTGGATCGAGGGAATTCATATCGTATTTTGCTTCATACCAGTTAGCAATCCCGTCATTATCCATATCTTTATCGCCGTCACTTACGGAAAGATCAGGAGAAAGATCGGCGTATTTACTGGTATTTGATGTTGTTTGGAAGGGGTCATAGCCAAGGGCAACCTCAGCCGCATTACTGAGTCCATCGCCATCACTATCTTCATCGCCGTCAACGACCCCATCACCATCTGAGTCAGGGTTATTGGGATCGGAGCCGAGGTCTATCTCTTCTAAGTCGCTTAATCCATCTTGGTCACTGTCGATGGTAGGGGAATAATTTCTTTCCCCCAAATCAGCACCAAAAAATCCACCTACCTGACGTTTGATTGCCTTGCTATCGCAGGAGTAACAAAACAGTACTGTTAGTAGTAAGATAAAATATTTAATTTTGAATAGCTGCATGCCGATTTCCCTCATTTGCAGAGCAGAAATTTTTTATGAGTCCTATTTCTACTCCCTCTGAGCTTCTATCTATTTAGAAAGCTTCTCCACTATTTGCTCTTTAATGCTCTCTAATGGTTCTATTTTTTTTAAAACTGTTCATGTTGCTATGGACTCTTGCACTATTGAACATCCTCTAATCACAACTAGTTGCGTATAAAAAATCCCAGCGTTAATCCTTCAAATAAGCTGCGCACGACAAGATAGCTTGGGGCA
>JAWKNZ010000022.1:0-38237 GCA_041391425.1 Bdellovibrionota bacterium | reverse complement strand
ATGGGCAAGATAGATTTAATAATGTCTCATTGACCCGAACAGGGACTCCTATCATTTATAAAATCGCTAATAAAGACTGCCAAAACTATGGAGCAGAAGGATTTTCCTCAAATCTTCTTGAATCTTCATTTTTTAATCAAGGAATTAATGGATACTTTGATTTGTATTTTGGCGATGATGAATTGGCGATAAGTATGAAGGCCAGTTATGTGAGTAAAGAGCGTCCGCTGAATATTTGTGATCAAGATTCTATCGATAAGGATACTGTAGAAGGTGTTTTGCTTGAAATGGCTACTCATATTGATACCGCAGCAACTTTTTATCAATCTTTAGCAAATAAAGTTGAGCTGAATAAGTATGCTATCAATATACATCCTTTAGAAAAAAGTATTATAAGATTTGATGCAAGTCAGGCGGTGAAAGATGAACTTGCTAAGTCTGAAGATTTTGATCAAGAAATTCCATTTGGTGTTGAGAGTTATGCGACTGATAATGCTTCTTGGTCTTATGATGGTGACGATCAGTTCATTTTTACGATCTATCCAAGAAGTGAAGAAGCTAGAGATGCAAATATTAGTAAGCCTTTGTGGGAGTCAAAATGGGTATTGGCGCACGAATTTTGTCATCACGTTTTTTATGGACATATGAAAGATGTCTTTGGAGATGTGGATGAATCGAATTTACCCGAAGGGATTCCTTTGCCTGAAAGCTCAATGTCGGAAGGGTTTTATCGCTATTATGGTAAGTCTCAACAGAAAATGATTTCTTTGTTGAAAAGTCGTAATGGAATTAGTGCAGCAACCGCAACGTCATCATTAGCTGCTATTAATGAGGGGTTTGCTGATATTTGTGGTTCTTATTTTTCAGGGTTAGATAAATTTGAAGAAGGATTGGCCTGTTTTGAAAAAGATAGAGATATTCGCTCTTCGGAGTTTAGAGATGGTATTAAAAAACAGCTGACAGCCGAAGCTTTAATTGATTTTGCTAATCAAGAAACTGAAATTAAAGATTCTGATAATCAAACTTGTGGAGGATATACTTATTCGGACCCACATATCATAGGTGCTATCATTGCAAATGGAGCTCATAGCTTGATAGATCTTAAACAAATCGACAGAGTTAAGAAATCAGAAATACTTTTAACTTGGCTTAATACATTTAAAAATGAGTTTCAACAAGGGGAATGGGGTAGTATTTCAGTCATAAGGGCTAGTTTGGTTTCTTTGATCAATACTATCGCTGCATATGGTAGGGAAGACGGTAAAGCTAAGCTTAGTACGGAAGAATGTAAGGCTATTAAATATTCATTTCCGAAATTTTATGATGATTGGAAGTCTGATAAAAGCAGCTTACCTGTTGTTGCAACGAGTTGTTTATAGTCGGTAAAATTTTATTGGCTTGTCGTATTATGAATGACATTTTACTTAAAATGATAAAAAATAGTTGTTGAAAATTTTTTTATGGCGTAATTTCTGAAATTATCAATATATTCAGATAACATATTAATAAGAGGGTGAAGCTTGATACATCCAAATATTCAGTTGCGTTGGCTATCTGATGCAAAAGGTTATGGACTGATTGCAATAAAATCTATTCCTGCTGGGTCTATCACATTTGCTCAAGATCCTTTGGATATAGCTATTCCAACTTCTAGTCATCTTTTAGAAGATCAACGGATTAAGAAATATATTGAAAAGTATGCTTTTTTAAATAGTGATGATGAATTTGTTATAAGCTGGGATAATGGCAAATATATGAATCACTGCTGTCATGCGAACACATTAACAACGGGTTATGGTTTCGAAATTGCTATAGCTGATATTGCTGAAGGTGAAGAAGTCACGGATGATTATGGTATTTTTACAATCCGCCATCATATGGAAATTTCATGTAGTAAGGAAAATTGTCGCGGAAAAATAAGTATAGAAGACTTTGATCGTTGCCTTCCTTGTTGGGATGAAAAAGTTATGAAGGCATTGAAATTATTTAATATCGTTGACCAACCTTTAAAAGAATTTATTAATGATAAAGTGCTTTCTAAAATTACTAAATATATAGAAACTGGTGACGGCTATGTTTCCGTTGGCACTCAGAAAGCAAATGTTGAAGAATTTGAATTTTGGACTGAAGGTCAGTGAAAAACTATGGGAAAGTTGAAGATACGTAATTGGTTAGAAGAAGATATTCCAGCTTTAGTTTCTTGTTATCAAAGAATTTATGGCGAGGAGTTTTCGACTAAGCCCGAACAAGACTTACGATTGTTTCAATTTAACTTTCTTAATTTTCCTGAAGGGCAGGTTCTGGCTGAGCTGGATGGGAAGATAGTCGGTTATGCTTGTTCCATCATTGTTCAGTTAGAAGAAGGTGCTGAATTTTATACTTATGATGAAATTACTGGAGGGGGCTCTTTTTCGACGCATACGCCTTCTGGTGATACCCTCTATGGGGCGGATTTGGCTGTCTTGCCCGAGTATCGTGGCCAAGGAATTGCGGGACAGTTTTATAAATGGAGGCAAAAAATTCTTAAACGATATAATTTATATCGTATGGTAGCACATGGCAGATTGCCTAGTTATGAGAAGTATGCTGGTAGTTTGACACCTGAGCAATATGTTGAGCAAGTAGAGTTGGGTTTTATCAAGGACTCAGCGCTGATAACTCATATTAAGAACGGATATAAAGTAAAGAAAATTTTATTAGATCACCTAAATGATTCTCAGAGCTTAGGTTATTCTACCTGGTTGGAATATATTAATCCGACTTTCAACAAAATTAAGAGAAAACTGGCAGCTGCACCGATTAAGAGACCTGTGAGGCGCGTGAGAGTTTGTGCTGCTCAATTTGAGATGAGGACGGTAAGTTGTTGGAAAGATTTTGCCAAAAATGCATCTTTTTTTATAGATGTTGCTCACTCGTATAATACACATTTTCTGGTTTTTCCTGAATTATTTACGGTACAACTTTTTAGTAGTTTTGGTGATGGTGTTGGCGATGCAAAAGCCATGGAGAAACTAGCGGGCTTCAAAGATGAGTATTTGCATTTTTTTCAAGAACAAGCGAGCCAGCATAATATGTACATTGTTGCGGGATCTCATCCAAGGATTAGTGAAGGGAAAATTTTAAACTCTTCTTATTTTTTTACTCCTAGTGGTGAGCATTATTTTCAGGATAAGTTGCATATAACCCCAGCCGAAAGGGATCTTTTCGGAATTTCCCCTGGCAATAGTTTGAAAATTTTTGATACTCCGTTTGCCAAAATTGCCATCGTTATTTGTTACGATATCGAATTTCCTGAACTAAGTAGAATACTTGCGCAATTCGGAGTCGAAATTCTTGTCGTGCCTTTTAGCACCGATGAAAGAAAGGCTTATAATCGTATTCGTTTTACAGCTCAGGCCAGAGCTGTTGAAAATTATGTTTACGTTGTAATTGCCGGTAATGTTGGTAATCTTCATAATGTACCTTCCTACATGATAAATTATGCACAATCAGCAATTTTAACACCAAGTGATTTTGGTTTTCCTAATAACTCTATTGAAGGTGAGGCTGATCCGAATACTGAAACGGTGGTTTTGGCTGATCTTGATATTACAAATCTACTTTTACAGCGCGATACTGGTACGGTGAGGCCTTTTTTTGATCGTAGGCCTGATCTTTATGATCTTTCGTTAAAAATTCCAATTGAAGTAATTAAATGTGAATAAAAATTTGATGATAGCTCTCTTAATTTGATGAGGCGATACATCCTTTAAATTGTTCCCATCTTTTTTTGTCTTTAAGATCTTGCTCATCCTTATTGAAAATTTTGGCATCCAGCCCCTGCTGGAGAAGTCGAAAGTAAGGCCAGCCAGTTAGCTTTTTAAATATATGGCGATGACACATTTTTAAATCTTGGCTGGTATGACTGCCCTGTTGCTCTTCTTATTAAAAATCTTCGTTAAATGAAACTTCTCCCTCAATTCCAACTTGATAAGCGGCAACACGGCGCTCGAAAAAGTTAGTGAGTTCTTGTACGTCTTGTAGCTCCATAAATGAGAATGGGTTTTTTGATTGATAGACTGGCTGCATTCCTAGGCTCATAAATCTTTGATCGCCTACATACTCGAGGTATTTGCGCATGTCTCTTTCGGTCAGGCCTATTAAACCAAATTGACTTACGTCTTTAGCGAAAACCATTTCGCAAGAGATAGCATCGTCGATCATTGCGATGATTTTTCTTTCCAAATCTTGATTGAATAAGTCAGGTTCTTCTTTGCGGATTTGCTGGATGACGGAAAAGGCAAAATTCATATGGCAACTTTCGTCTCGAAAGACCCAATTTGTTCCTGTAGCTAATCCGTGTAGGTAGCCTTTGGATCTTAAGAAATACACGTAAGCAAAAGCAGCGAAGAAGAATAAACCTTCAATACAGCCAGCAAAACAAATCAAATTAAGAAGAAAACTACGTCTTTCTTCTTTTGTGTTCGTTTGATGTAGATTTTTAATGGAATCTATCCATTTAAAGCAAAATTCTCCTTTTTGTTTGATAGAGGGGATTTTTTCTATAGCGGAAAAAGCTTCGGCTCTTTCTTTGTCATTTGGAAGGTAGGTGTCTAGAAGCGTAAGATAAAATTGAACATGTAAAGCTTCTTCATATAGTTGTCTAGATAGGTACATGCGTCCTTCTGGACAGTTGATGTGTTGGTATAGATTCAAGACGAGGTTGTTCGCAACAATCGTATCGCCGGTAGCAAAAAAGGCGACAAGGCGTTTAATTAAATGCTGCTCTGCTGGCGACATTCTTTGTAAGTCATTAACATCTTGAGATAAATCAACTTCATCCACGGTCCAAGTGTTTTTAATAGCGTCGAGATACATTTGATATAAATGTGGATACTTCATCGGTCTTAAAGTCAAGTTCATACCTGGGTCTAATATCATAACTATTTCCTTTTCTCTGTCATTTGCTTTTCTTAAATAGGAAGCCGATCAAAATTTTTTGATTGGCTATGTTTATTGGCAAGCTTCGCATGCCTCTGGGTTTTCTAAAGAGCAAGCTACAGCCTCCAAAGCATTTGCTTGCGAAGATACAGTAGTCTTGTTTATTCGTGTAGCGCTGCGGGATCGTAAGTAGTAGGTGGTCTTTAAGCCTTGCTTCCAAGCATAGGCATACATAGATGAAAGCCTACCGATATTAGGGTTTTCCATAAATAAATTTAGAGATTGACTTTGGTCAATATAAGCCCCGCGTCCTACAGCCATGTCTATTAACCTTTTTTGTGGGATTTCCCACGCAGTCCTATATACCTTTTTAATCTCATCAGGTATTTCATTTATGTTTTGGATTGAGCCTTCAGCGAGTTTTATTTTTTCTCTTATCTCTCTGTTCCAAAGTCCTCTTTTACGCAAAGCTTTTACAAGATAAGAATTTATTTGTAAAAATTCTCCAGATAGAGTCTCTCTTTTGAAAAGGTTAGATACTTGTGGTTCGATGCATTCATATGCTCCGGTGATAGAAGCGATTGTTGCAGTTGGAGCTATGGCGATCGTTAGCGAGTTTCTGAGGCCGGATTTTTTGATCCTTTCTTTAAGGTTATTCCAACGATTTTGATCTTTTGGAGTTATGTCCCAAAGATCAAATTGCAAGAGTCCTTGCGCTGCTCTCGTCTCGGTAAATGCATCATGAGGGCCGTGTAGTTCGGCAAGTTCTGCAGAAGCGCTTAGAGCGTTGAAATATATTTCTTCCTGTATTTTTGTTGACAGGTCTTGAGCTTCTTCAGAGTCAAAAGGTATGTCAAGTTCGAAGAAGACGTTTTGTAATCCCATAGTCCCAAGTCCAATTGGGCGCCACTTGCTATTGGAGCGTTTGGCTTGTTCTATCGGGTAGAAATTTATGTCAACGACGCGGTCTAAATATTTGACAGCTATTTTGACATTTTTTCCTAATTTTTCGAAATCGAAGGTGTTATCTCGGACGTAGTGTCCAAGATTGATGGATCCTAAGTTACAAACTGCAGCTTCTTGATTGGATGTTACTTCAAGGATTTCGGTGCAAAGGTTTGACAAATGGATGACATTTTCAGGTTTCCCTGTTTGGTTCGACTTGAGATTGGCGGCATCTTTAAATGTCATCCAACCATTGCCTGTTTGTGCGATAGTTTTCATCATTAATGCATAAAGTTCTCGCGCAGGGATCTGTTTAGTGTATTGTTTGTTACCCTCTGCTTCTAAGTACAAACTACGGAATTCATCGCCGTAAGTATCAGTTAACCCAGGCGTTACTGAAGGATCAAACAATGACCATAACTCATCTTTTTCGACACGCTCCATAAATAGGTCTGGAATCCAGTTGGCAAGGTTTAAATTATGGGTTCGTTGGGAATGATCGCCAGTATTATCTCTTAGTGACAAAAATTCTAGAATGTCGGCATGCCAAGTTTCGAGGTATACACATGCTGCCCCTTTGCGCTTACCACCTTGATTGACGGCAGCGATCGAAGAATCTAGTGTTTTAAGAAATGGAACGATGCCATTTGATTTACCATTAGTTCCACGAATTAGGGAGCCTCGAGAGCGAATTCTAGTAAAGGCAAGGCCAATACCGCCAGCAAACTTTGAGAGCATAGCTACGTCAGAGTATTTATCATAGATACTCTTTAGACTATCTTCTGGTGAATCGAGTAAATAGCAAGAAGACATTTGTGCGTGCTTTGTTCCGGAATTAAATAATGTGGGGGTCGATGGCATGTATTCAAAGGAAGATATTAGTTGATAAAACTCTAGTACTTCTTCAACTGAGCTACATAACCCACATGCTACTCGCATCAGGAAAAACTGTGGTGTTTCTATAATTTGTCTAGTGTCGGGATCTTTTAATAGATAGCGATCGTAGACAGTTTTAAGTCCAAAAAAATGAAATAAATCACAACGCTCTTCCATAATGGACATATTTAGAGCTGCGGCATTATTTGCCACAAAACCTGCTACTTGATCGGAGATTAAGCCAACTTTATGTCCGTATAGAATCGATTGTGCAAAAGAATGGATATTAAGGGCAGCAACTTCTTTGTCAATTGAAGCAGTTAGCAGTCGTGCTGCCAATTTGGAGTATTCTGGCTCCTCCGAAATCATCATGGCTGCTGTCTGCATCATAAGATCATCTAGTTCTGCGGTTGTTACTCCATCATAAATGCCACTAATGGCCTTACTCGCTACTAGATAGGGGTTGATATGCTTTAAGCCTGCGCCGCAGCGGGCAACTTTTTTGGTTATTTTAATAACATCAACGGGTTCATAACTGCCATCACGATGCCGAACACGCATCTGACTATCGTCATCTGGAATAACAGGGTTTGGATTCAATCGGAATTCAGTTGTTTCGGTTATATTCATATCTGCCCCTCTTCTGGCGTTATAATATCGAACGCCACTACATTGACGTTTGTTAACGGAAGTGATTTGCGCTCGAAAAACAATTTTTGAGTCAAAACAAATATCTCCTCATCTCTTAATTGGGCGAGCTCATGCCGGCCACCAAAGATCTGCCTTAGGAAATAAAATTTATGTATACCTGGCTCAAGTAAAATCATATCTAGCGTTCAAAGTCTTTGTAAAGCACTAAATATGGTGTTTCTTGGAATGCTTGCGGGGCAGGAGATAGAGGAGAATAAAATTTAAAATCATTGATACTCAAGGCTTGTGGTTAGTTTTGAAGTAAAAATCATGTCCCAGAGGGCTTTGATTATAGGTAACGAGTGAGCAGTTGAGAAATGAGAATTAATTAAGCAAAACAAGTTGATTCATATCATAGCAAAAATTTATTTTTGAATACGAATTATACAATTTTCTGTTGTTTTGGTGGTTATAAGAAAGGATGTGAGGGCTCTTCAAGTAAACAAGCTTGATGTGTATTGGCAAAGTGGGTTAGCAAATTGTAAGGCTGAAGAATCTCCTAATATGTTGGGTATTAAGACTTTGGATAGCCTCTAATGCGGCAAAAAAGGGGGTATATAAATTATGGCTTATTTAGATGGAAGTGGAGTGCATCTTTATTATGAATCTTATGGTACCCATGGTCCATGGGTAACTTTGGTCAATGGACATACTCGTACCAGTAGTGATTTTCGTTTGATGGCTAAAAAGCTTATTGAAGGAGGGTTTCGAGTTCTTACTTTTGACAATCGAGGAGCGGGGAAGACAAGGACAGACTCTCCCTTTTCTATTGATGATATGAGCTGCGATGTGTTGGCATTGTGGGATGAATTAGGTATTGGTACGAGCGCCCTTTTAGGGATCTCTATGGGAGGTCTTATCTCCCAAATGACGGCTTTGCGGCGGCCTCAGCGTGTGAGTAGTCTTTGCTTAATATCTACATTTGCAGAAGAAAAAGCGGCAAGAGTCGAAGATGTTGACTGGGGGACGACTATTGAGGAAACTACAGCTGCATTAAAGCCTTATTTTAGTACTTCTTTTTTTCGTCAAAATCAGCTTCTTGTTAAGGCAATGGCGAAGCAGATTCTCTTGCAAGTGAATCAGGGGGGTTTTTCTGTAATGGCAGGCGAGCAAAAGCGAGCCTTACGCTCTTTCTCTTTCACTTCCTTAAAACTAGAAAAGATAACCTGCCCGACGTTGATTATTCATGGTGATGAAGACAGTATCATCGATTTTTCTTGTGCAGAGTTTTTGCATAACTCTATTTTTAACTCAAGGCTGATTACATATAAAGGGGCAGGCCATTTATTATTGGCGGAGAGGCCGAGTCAGTTGTATGAGGATGTCTTGAACTACTTAAGTCTCCACTGAGTACGATTTGTTGTGAGTGCTTCTATGCGTTAAAAGCTATGATAGTGATGATATCAGTTCGACTTCTGATCTACTCATCCCCAATTCGGTTGCTACTTTTTCACTAGGCATACCTTGAGATAGAAGGCTTAAACAGTCTTCATAACGTTTTGTTTCAATTTCTTTGAGTACGTCATTGAAAGGTGTTTTTTGGTCAAAGAATTTGAGTAATCTTTCGCCTCTATTGATGAGCTTTTGTAGCCGGTTGCTTTCTTGATCTAGGCGCTTTAACAAGACTGTGGTTGACGCTTGTCTTTTGGCCAGCTCTTTTAATGGTTTATCAAACTTGCTTCCTAGCTCGGTAATAATTTCTTCCATACCAGAGGCTAAAGATTGTCCGCCAGAGCGCATTTCTTGTTCTGCTTCAGCAGCGATATGCGATACTTTTGCAACTGTTTCTTTATTTCTTTCTTGAGCTGATGTTAACTCTTCTTTGATAGAGTTTCTTAGTTCAGTCAGCAAACGTCTTTCTTCTGTTAGGTCAGTTAGTAAATCACTATGTGACTCTTGCTTTTTATTGACGTTCAAAAACAAGAATAAGAGCCCAATATCTAATAAGAATAAAATAATTAGCAGTGCAGTTATCATTTTGCCTCTTGTAAATAGCTTTTGAGAACTTCTTCATCGATCGAATCAATGTTTACTGTCTGTACTAGAGTAAGTTTTTTTCTCCCTCTTTTTCCAATTTCTTCTGTTTTTATCACTTTAGCTAAAACTTTAAATGTAAGGGGATCATCTATGCGTTGGTATTCCACAAGCTTCTGCTTACGCCCCCAGTAATCAGGTATTTTTACATTGATTTTTAGCAATGTGCCTTGTGGATATTCTGTGGGTGTTTGAAATTCAAGGCCGTATGGGCTGATATAAGTTGTGACTGCTTTTTCATCACAACTTAAGTCCTCATTATTGAGGCAATAGGGCTGTACTGTTACAGAAACTTTTTTGTTTGAGCTGGGATAATTGCGGATGAGTTCCTCGTTAAAGGGTTCTTTTTCTATTGCCATGCCCTATCCTTTTTAGCTTTTCTTTTGTTATGGATCATTAGTTTTGACCTTAGTTAACACGAATCAAGATCTTGCTTCTTTAAAAACAATCCCAATTTTTTTCATCATCAGCTA
Organism: Bdellovibrionota bacterium; assembly: GCA_041391425.1. GTDB lineage: Bacteria > Bdellovibrionota_B > Oligoflexia > Oligoflexales > JAWKNZ01 > JAWKNZ01. The sequence continues at coordinate 28,299 of JAWKNZ010000022.1, read as the reverse complement.
GCCTTTTGGCTGTTGATAGATTGGAAAATCTTTTTCAATTTTTCGTTAAGTGTTTCACCGGTGAATGGTTTTACTACGTAATTACTTACTCCTGCTTTCACAGCTTCGATAATATTGTCTTTCTCAGCTTCTGCTGTAACCATAAGGAACGGTAGATGTTTAAATTTAGGATCAGCACGAACTGCTTTTAAAAGCTCTAGACCAGTCATATTTGGCATGTTCCAGTCAGAAACTATCATTTCTACATCAGGGTTTTCTTTTAGAGTCCGATATGCTGCTTGCCCATCTTCTGCTTCAATAAAATTGTGGTAACCATTTTGTCGTAATAGTGTTTTTACTATCCTGCGCATTGTTGGAAAGTCGTCGACTACTAAAAACTTCATGTCTGGTTTGCCTAAGGCCATGGTCAAACTCCTGATTTAAAAGCTATGATAAAAAAATCTTGATGAAATTTATTCACTAAAGCTGAGCTTTGTGTGTTATTTATTTCTTAATGATATTGATGTCTGAAAATTAAACTTTAATCTTGTAAGACGTTCTTTAAGCGCGACCTTAGTTTTTCTACAGCCTGAGTGTGAAGTTGGCTAACCCTTGACTCGGTAACGTCTAATATTCCGCCGATTTCTTTTAAGTTGAGATCTTCGTAATAATAAAGTGAGAGCACTAATTTTTGTTTTTCTGGGAGTTCTTCAATGTTTTGCATCAATAGATCTCTAAGACCTTTGCTTTTAAGTTGTGCAAAAGGATTTTTAGAGTTTGTATTTTCTAGGCATTCTAAAAGACTTTTACGGTCTCCGTGGTTAGGTCCTGCCAATTCATCCACAGAAAGTAAGGTAACTGCCTTTACTTTTGCAACCATTGAATAATATTCTTCTAAATCCATGCCTAGAGCTTCGGATATTTCTTGATCGCTAACGGCTCTACCAAATCTTTGTTCTAGAACTGCATACATGCGTTCAATTTTTTTCGCTTTGTCTCGTACTGAACGCGGAACCCAATCTTGAGCTCGAAGTTCGTCTAAAATTGCTCCGCGTATCCTAAATTCGGCGTATGTTTTGAATTTGTTATCACGGCTGGGGTCGTATTTTTCAATGGCATCCATAAGTCCAATTACGCCAGCACTGATTAAATCGTCGATATCAATACTCGACGGGAGTCTAGAGGCGATTCGTTGGGCGACAAAGCGTATTAGTGGTGCGTAATCCATGATTAACTGATCACGCAGTTTACCATCTACGCCTTGAGTATCTTGCTTATAGCGTTTAACCAGTCCCTTCATCTAAACGTCCTTCTATAATATTTCCAAGCGACCATTAATGGTTTATCTGAGTATATCTATCTGCTTACATAGCCCCGACTGCTAGAGGATTTTGACTCTCGTGTTGAGTCCAGATCAAATCTTGCCAAAATGATCTATCCTGTGGTCCCTCTGTAGAACTTAATTGGATATGTCTACTGAGCATGGAGCGAGCGATTTTATTCCACGCTTGGCCTGAAAGGGTATGTATACTATCCTCCGAAATTGCTCGTCGAATTAGAACTGATCGTGATACCTGGGCATCTTGTGGGACACTTCCAAGGTATTTAATATGAGAATTCATGAATTTTTCTGCTACATCACAAATTCTCTTCGCTACATTCTGCCCCTCGCTTTCAGTTCTAGTCATATTGACCAATAAGCTAGTTAAACAGGTGCTGCGACTCTCTTTAATTACTTTTATTAATGCGTATGCATCTGTCATTGCATGTGGCTCTGGAGTTGTGACAACAATTGATTGATCTGCGATGAGATTCAAATGAATGACATTGTCAGAAATTCCAGCACCAGTATCTATCAATACGATGTCAAAAAGACCATCTAGAGAATAGAGCTCGCTAGCTAGCAATTGCTTTTGTAAAAGAGTTAGTTGCTGTAAGCTTGCTATTCCCGATCCCGATGGAATAATTTTAACTCCTAAAGGTCCATCAAGAATTATATCTTCTATTTTAGCGTGGCCATTAAATACGTCTCTTATATTGTACCGAGCTTGTAATCCTAAAACAACATCCACATTTGCAAGCCCGAGATCACCGTCGAAAATCAATACTTTTAGCCCCATTCTACTTGCAGCGAGAGCAAAATTTACCGTGGTTAATGTTTTCCCAACACCACCTTTTCCTGAACTTATGGTTATAACTAAAGATCTTTTCTTTGGTTTTTTGCTTTCTTCCAAAATGCTTCGGTTGACGTTATTTTGAATGGAATTAATCTTTTCCACTGAGACCTCTTATAAAAATTAGTGTAACTAACTATAAAATAAAAAAATAAGCCCATTTTTTCTTTAAAGTCCGAAAATTCTTTCGATAACTCTTTCTCTACAAGCTCTTTCGATGTCATCAGGAACTTTCTGCCCGGTTGTAAAAAAGCTGAGTGGTAGTGACCACTTTTGACTAAGATTAAAAATTTCTCCAAATGTCCAGCTTTCGTCTAATTTGCTAAATATGATTGACTGTAGTCCGATTGGTGAAAAGCCTCTTATAGCTCGATTTGAATGCTCTTCTTTTTCCGTTACTGAAAGTACCATATGAAAATCTATAGGAAGGTTTGATTTGGATAGATCTTTTAGATCAGATATTTGATTGTCATGCTTTGGATATCGGCCAGCAGTGTCTATTAATATAAGATCACATTCGCGATGTTCTAGCAGCACTCCTTCTAACTCACTAGCTTCATTAATTGATACAAAAGGTGATCCAAGAACTTTGGCGTAGACACGTAGTTGTTCTTGTGCTGCTAGTCTACTATTATCATACGATATTAGTAGGACCTTGCACTTTTCTTCCCGTTTATAATGAGCTGCTATTTTGCAAATGGTTGCAGTTTTACCGCTACCACATGGCCCTACAAATGCATGAATTGAGTTTGAACCTTCGAGTAAAGTCCAGCGGGGTTCAATATGAATTTTTTTTATCATCCATTTAATTGCTTGTGCATTATAATAGTCGTCGATACCCTCAAAGGATGCTAATGTTGGCTCATCTGGTTTTGGGATTTGGTTTAAATGGTTGATGAGCTTAGCTATATGTGCTTCTCCCAGTCCATTAATTCTCAATTTTCTTTCAATGGGAATAAGATAATCTGGTAATCCCTCAATGCTAGAACCTTCTTTTCTTTTAAAGCATCTAAGATTAAAAATTTTAGCTCCTGAATACCACCTTCGATATTTTGGATGCCTGTTTTTGTTGCGACAACTTCTGATTGCTTTAAAAGTCGACCTTCTATTTTTTCTAATTTATGCATCATAGTTTTAACTCGAGAATCATTGAATGATTCTGTTATGTCCGTTGATCGTCCTCCAGGCCTTACTAGTTTTTTCTCTGGAGCTGCCGCTTTCACTTCAAAGACTCTAAGGCCATTTTCATCTATCTGTTTTTCGTTGGTTGTAAGAATGACAGCATCGTGACCGAATTCTTTTTTGACTGCAGCGATAGCATCTCTAATCGATGATCCTTCAAATGTCTTTACAATCATAGAATTATATCCTTTTAATTATGTCTTTCGTTTATATAGTTACAATTCCAATATTCTCTGTTTTGAGGTCAGATGGAATTTCATCAAATGCTAATACAGTTAGCCCTGGTATGAATCTATTAACAATTTTCTTTAAATCCCACCTTATGCGTGACCCGCACATTAGGATCGGTATCGTGCCTCGAGTATCGAATCTTTTCATGGTATCAGCTATATTGTTAAGTAAACGCTGCGCGATTTCAGGATCGATGTTAAGTGATGTTGAACCGTCTTCGTGTTGGTGTAGTCCTGATATTAATAGATCTTCAACGCCACGATCGAGGCTGGTTGTCACCAAGGATTTTTCATGCGATAAATATTTTCCTACTATTCCTCTTCCTAGAGCAATGCGAACATATCGAGTAAGAGCATCAGGATTTGTGATGTTTTTGCAGTGATCAGCTATTGTCTCCAAAATTGTTAACAGATCTTTAATTGATACCCCTTCATTTAACAAATTTTGTAGAATTTTCACTACTGTTCCGAGGTTTATATTTGTACTGGTGTTACCAATAGCTTCTTCAATCACTTTAGGGTATTGATCTTTGATGCCATCTACTAAATTTTGGACTTCTTGCCTTCCTATTAAGGCTGCCGCATTTTCCTGCACCACTTTGGTTAAATGAGTTACTATTACTGTCGCGCAGTTGACAACCGTATAGCCGCGAAAACTGGCTTCGTCCTTTTGTGATTTTTTTATCCATACAGCATCTAGACCATATGCAGGTTCTTTGGTAGAGACTCCGTCAATGGGGTCAGTTATATCATCAGGTGCCATGGCAAGGAGATAGTCTGCCATTAAGGTCCCATTGGCGATGGGGTTGCCTTTTAAAAGAATTTGGTATTCACCTGGTTTTAATTGGATGTTATCCCGCACCATAATCATAGGTACTATTATTCCCATGTCTTGAGCGAATTGCTTTCTAGTTGACACGATTCTCTCTAAAACTTCCCCATCCTGTTGAGCGTCTACTAATGGTATAAGCCCAACCCCTACTTCTAGAGCCAATGTATCAATTTGTAGCAAGGATTCAATTGAGTCTGGATCAATGGTAGTCGCATTGGTTTCTTTATTATTTGCATCGATCTTTTCTTGTTGTATCCTTAGGGTTTCTTTCTTTGCGAAATTACCTAAAAACCAGCATCCGATAGAAAGAAGAAGAAATGGAATAAACGGCAATCCAGGTATTAAAGCTATTAAAGCGAGAAGGACTGAACAAATATAGATGGCCTTAGGATGAAGAAGAATTTGTCCAGATAGTTCATTAGATAAAGCTCCATCTCCATTAGCTCTTGTTACCACAATACCTGCAGCGACCGAGATGATTAAAGCTGGTATTTGAGAAACTAACCCATCACCAACTGTAAGTAAGGTAAAAATTTCTGCTGATTGAGAGAAATTCATATTATGTTGTAGTACGCCAACTAAAAGACCAACTATGATGTTGATTGAGGTGATAATAATTCCAGCGATTGCATCGCCGCGAACAAATTTGGACGCTCCATCCATTGCGCCGTAAAAATCAGCTTCTTGCTCGATTTTCTGTCGGCGATGTTTTGCTTCTTCTCTATCGATAATACCAGCATTCATGTCGGCATCGATTGACATTTGCTTACCTGGCATTGCATCCAAGGTAAACCTTGCGCCTACTTCGGCAACCCGGCCAGCACCTTTCGTTATGACGACAAAATTTATAATCACTAAAATAGCAAATATGACGAAGCCAACGAAATAGTTGCCGCCGACTACAAAATTTCCAAATGATTTTACGATATTGCTGACATTGCCTGTCCCCCCGTCTAGGAGAATGCTACGAGTTGTCGCGACATTTAGGCCTAGCCTAAATAATGTAGCAATTAATAGTAATGTGGGAAAAGTTGAAAAATGTAATGGCTCGGTAACATAGATAGACACTAAGAGTATTAGGAATCCTAGGGTAATAGAAACTGCAAGTAATGCATCTAGTATGATTGGATGCAGTGGGATAATCATCATAAAAATAATAGCGATTAATCCAATTGCTAATTGAATGTCTGGCGTTGCAAATGCTTTTAAGAAAGTAGATTTTTGATTGTCGTTTGTAGGCATTAATGCAATTCCATTGTATTTTAATTTTAAATCTTTTTTAAATACAGTTCTTTATAGTCTGTTAAACTAAGCCGGTTGGGCTTGGCTTTTTTGATTGACTCGAATACCTTTTAGTTTAAATACATATCTAATTACTTCTGAAATGGCTTTATAAAGTGTTTCTGGTATGTGGTCTCCAATTTCAGTCGTTTTATATAGGGTTCTGGCTAATGGTCTGTTTTCTACAATTGGTATGTCTTCACTTTTTGCTACTTCACGCATTTTAAGTGCCAGGAAATCAATTCCTTTAGCGATGACAATGGGAGCTTCCATGCCTAGTTCGTATTTAATAGCTATAGAATAATGTGTTGGATTTGTTATTAGCACGGTCGCATTTTTAGTATCAGAAACCATTTTTCGACTAAGTATTTCTCTTGCCATCCTTCTCATTCTTCCCTTGATCATTGGATCAACTTCTCTTTTTTTGTACTCATCTTTGACCTCTTTTTTTGTCATTTTCATTTTGTTTTCAAGTGAAACAAAATTGTAGATATAATCGGAAGCAGCAACTAAAACTAGAAATGCTGATACAGCCCAGAAAAGTGACTTCGTTATGTCTAGCCAATATGACCAAGCATCTATAATTGAGAGATTTAATAGTGATGGAACTTTTGTCCATTCGCTAATTAATATCAAATATGCGATAGCACAAACAGCTATCATTTTGCTTATGCCTTTAGCTAATTCCATTAAAGATTGGCTACTAACCATTCTCGCCAAACCTTTTAATATATTGAATTTTTGAAAATTTGGCTCAAGCCTTTTCCAAGAAAAGCTTAGTCTAGTTTGTAAAAAAGTTGTTGATACAGCTATTACAGTTGTTAGTAAAAAAATCGGAATTATAATTTTTAAAAATGACATCCATAAGTGTGAACTATAGGCAATAAAATTATCTTGGGTTAACCTGGCTGTTTGCATAAGTTCAAATTGATAAGTAAGAATTTTCTTTAATTGATCAAATAACTTTGGTCCTATAAAAGCTATGAACGTAATTGATGCAGCAAGAATAAATACGGAAGTAAATTCTCTCGAAATAGCAATATCACCCTTCTTGCGAAACTCTTCCCGACGTTCCTCGGTTGGGTCTTCTGATTTTTCTTGTCCATCTTCGTTCTCTTGAGCCAAGACTTTGCATCCTCTATGTTGGCATTAGTCCTTGGATAACTAAATAAAGATATTTACTGCTTTCTAAAAAATGTGTTTTTAACCATTGGATTAAGTAAGGGCTAGTTGCGATATATATGAATAATCCTACAAAGAAACTGATTGGAAAGCTCATTGTAAATACATTAAGTTGTGGGACTGTTCGTGCGATTAAACCAAGAGCGGCCATTGTAAAAAGTAGAGCAACCAAGATGGGAGCCGCTAATTTTAATGCAATTGAAAAAATGGCGGCAGTGCCTTCGATTAGTAAATGGGCGAGTGATACATTGGGAATTGCTGCCCCTGCAGGTATGACGGCAAAACTTTCTGCCATTGCTTGGAAGAATATATGGTGTAAATTGAGACTAAAAAATATTAGAATTACAATTATTCTATGCATAGCAGTAAAGCTACTAGCCTGAATTTGAGCATCAGGAACTAGTAAGTTGGCTGTACCAAATCCCATTTGATATCCTACTAAACTAGCTGCCATAATCGTTCCCTCAAAAAATAACCGTGCTACGAATCCTAATGTCAGTCCAATGAACACTTCTTTTAGAACAATTCCTGCTAAACTCCATATTTCTTCATTAAATCTTGGGTTCCATTGTGGGTCTAAGGTCCCGTATATGCATATGCTAATGGCTATTGAAAGCATAAGCTTAACTTTTAAAGGTACTGATGTTTCACCGTAAAGAGGTAGAGCAAATATAATCGCTCCTACACGTAAAAGGCAAATTGCCGCTTTAATATATAGTTCTGGCGTAATTTGCAGTATCACTTGTTAATTCCAGTTATATTTCTAGTTTGTGACTGTAGGTAAACTTTTAAGTATTGTAGTTGTAAAAAACATCATAGTTTGCAAAATCCATGGTCCAGCGATGACTAACGCGACAGTCATGGCAATAACCTTAGGGATGAAAGATAGAGTTTGCTCGTTTATTTGTGTTGCAGCTTGAAATATTGACACTAAAAATCCCATGGCCATCGTTGCTAGAAGAGCAGGAGCTGCAATTTTTATTGCCACCATCACTGTTTCAGTGCCGATATCTATTACAGTTTGTGGAGTCATAAATAAATCCCTCCTTAAGTAAACTAGTTGAGCGTAAACATTGTTAGAATACGTTAAAACTCTTGACAATTGAGCCGACGATTAAACTCCATCCATCCACAAGTACAAATAATACCAATTTAAACGGCATGGAAACTACAGTAGGGGGTAGCATCATCATCCCCATTGCCATTAGTATAGATGAGACAACCATATCGATGATTAAAAATGGTATATATACTAAAAATCCCATTTGAAATGCGGTTTTGAGTTCACTAATCATAAAAGATGGAACTAATACTGATAGGGGTAAGTCATTTTCATTGTTTGGTTTGTCAAGCTTTGCAATGTTCATAAATAGCGCTAAATCATCTTCTCTTGTTTCAGCAAGCATAAATTTTCGAATTGGTTTGGCAGCTTCACTAAAGGCTGTCTCTTGTCCAATTGCTTTATTTACATAAGGGTTAATAGCATTTTCATTTATGATATTCCAAACGGGTAGCATGGTAAACATTGTTAAAAAGAGAGATAGGCCTATAATCACCTGATTTGGTGGCATTGATTGGGTACCTAAGGCTTGTCGAACGAAGCTCAATACAATGACGATACGTGTGAATGAAGTCATCATTAATATTATTGCTGGGGCAATTGTAAGAATGGTTAAGAGTGCTACAATTTTTAAGGCTGGCATTACAGAGTCAGGGCTATCAGATTCACCTAGATCTACTTTTACTGTTGGGACTTTTACTTGCGCAATACTTTGCTGTGACAATGTGCTGAAAGAAACAAATATAGAAAATAGAGAAATAATGGTTATCAATATCCAAGATACTATCTTATTGATAATTTTTTGGTTTACTATTTTAATTGAATTAACCATTGCTTTGCTATGATCCCGTCTATTCTTCCTACTAGATATTTGGAAGATTTTTCAACTTTTCTCTAATTATTCTAGTAACATCATCTACCGCTGGTTTGGGATGATTAGTTTTGGACTTATCTTTTGTGCGTGTTGTTTTTAAATTATTTTTAATTCCGTCATCAGAAATTTGTACGTTTATCCTTTTTGATGGGATTTGCGTATTTATATCCTTTGTTGTAAATTCTTCTTCTTGTAAAAATTTACTGAACGAATTTTCTCTATTAGATTTTTTATTATTAGACTGTTGATTAGTTTTTTCATGTACTGTGTTGTGATTTCTATGCGGAGGCTTGGGAAGGGACTTTCTTTCCATTGTCGAATCCTTTACGTCAGCAATTTGCTGTGGACGGCTGTAGGATGGTCGCAAGAATTGTGGAGCTTCATTTTTCTTTTCCCCCACTCTGCTGATGAAGCTTACTGAATCAGGAGAAACTGCTAATAATATTTGCTCGTCACCGACTTGAACTAGGGATAATTTTTGCTTCGGAGCTAAATTTAAATTGCTAAGAAGATTCATTGATACATATGAATCTCCTTGCATTTTTATTTGTCTTTTTCTTAAAAGCGGCTTTATTGATAATGTTGCTATTAAGAAAAATATCATTAGGAATATAAAGATTGTTGTTTCTATTATTTTTTCTTTGAAATTGAAACTATCATAATTTTTAAGAAGTCCTGTTGTGGATAGTTCTTTGTCTTTCTTTTGATTTTGAGGATTTATGGTGTTGGTAGCTGGAATTTCTTTTTTTGTGATATTTTTATTATTCGCTAATAATTTTTTAAGCTCAGAATGGTCAGTGGTAATGATAATGCGAGAATCAAGTGTTTCTACACTTGTAACTTTTTTTACAGTCGCTGCATCTTCTGTTAAGAACAATCTTATGGCGCCCTCTGAAGGAGTTGTTTGGAAAGCCGCAATTTTTTTAATATAAGGGCTATTTCCTTCGAAAAATTCTCCAGGCGTTGGCACGATCGTATTTGGCAATAATATTTGCATGAACGACCCATGATCTTCTAAAGGGATTTCTTTCCAATCTGGCTTGTTGTCCAGTCTTACAGTCACGATACTCATCTTATCTGTGGATTCACCATCTATTTTTCCCATTGTCATCATTGGTTTTAATTTGGGTAGTTTTTTTGCTGCTGCAATAGAAATTTTTGATGGTAGAAAAATACATGCTAATATCATCACCGATAAAATTTTCGTGTGATATTGGTGTTTTTTATAATTGTTAGACATTATTTTTATCACAAAATCCTCTTTAAATTATAAGATTTTCTATTGTTTATAATCTTCTATAGCTTAAGTTAATTATAATTTTGTCTTCATAATCTATTAACTTTTTATAGATTGCCAACATCGCTTAGTCCAAACTGAGATACTACATCAGTGAGGCGGACTCCAAATTTTTCGTTTACAACTACAACTTCACCCATGGCTACGAGCTTTTCATTAATCATGATTTCCATTGGCTCGCCGGCAATCTTGTCAAGTTCTATGACAGAGCCTTGACCTAGCTGTAATAAGTCATTAACAAGCATTTTTGTTCGCCCTAGCTCCACCGATACTTTCAAAGGAACATCAAGGATCATTTTTAATTTTGAATAGTCGGTTCTTGCAATTGGAGTATTGCTGTCTGTCTGACTTCTATCGCCAGAACCGTCTTGTCCACCGGAGTCACCTCCTGTCGCTTCTGCGAGCGCTTGATCGAAGTCGGCATCTAATCCAAAATCAGCAGGTCCCATTTCATCACTCATTTGCGCACCTCTTATTGATCAGTTAATGATTCCGTTATTTTTACTGCTCTTTGTCCTTTTAAAACTCCGGGTATGCAATGGAATTTAGATATTCCCTCAACAGATACCTCTAAGGGCTGCGTCGCATCGGCATTTAATTGAATTATATCACCGACATTAAGACTAAGAAGATCTCGAACAGTTATGTCAGCTTCACCTAAACCAACGCGAATATTTGAATGCGTTTTCATTATTTGTTCTTTAATTCGATGAATCCAAATATAATCGACTTCTAGCTGCTCGCTTTGAAAACCTACGGAAAGCTTTGATTTTATTGGTTCTAGGGTGGCATATGGCACGACGATTTTGATGGTCCCGGACACTTTTTCTAATTCGACATCAAATGTGGTGGCGATGACTACGTCAGAAGGTGGAACTACAGCAACAAATTGGGGATTTATTTCGGTTCTGCTATAACCAACTTTAAGTGGATATACTGGCTCCCATGCTTTTTCTAGGTCGTCGATGGCGGAAAGCACGACACGGCGTGCTATTTTTATTTCGATTTGTGTAAAATCCTTGCCTTCAATTTTTGTATAGGGCAAATCATTTCCACCAAAGAAGCTATCAACTAAAGCGTATAGTAGTTTTGATTCAATGACTATAACGGCTGCGCCTCGTAATGGGTCTAGTCTTAGAATATTTAAGCAAGAAGGTAATGGTAATGAATTCATAAATTCTGAAAATTTCAATGGACCGGTTGAGTTTACGCTTAAGTTCGCCATTTTTCTTAGTTGGTTTGATAGAGTAACACGGAAAAGTCGAATGAAGCGATCATGGATAATATCTAATGTTGGCATCCTGCCGCGGATAATTCTATCTTGATTTGCAAGGTCGTACTGAACAATGCCGCTGCCAGAGTCGTCCATGCTATTGTTAGAGCTATCTGAATCTACTCTATTATCAGAGACCGCAGATAAAAGTGCATCTACTTCGCTTTGTGATAATACTTGATTCAATGCTTGCTCCTTTAAAAATTAATTAGATTTTTATTTTGATAATGTCGGATAATGTTCAGATGATTACTCCAGTTGAGTGTATGTATTTCTTTTTTAGGTTTACTATTCTATTAAAATATCAGTTATGTATACTGATTCAATCTTGCGGTCCATGTATTGGTTGATTCTATTTAAGATCTCGAGTCTAAGTTGATCTTTTCCATCTGGTCCCAGCAAGAATTCTCTTGTTTTTTTGCTTGCCACATTTACAACCGCATCTCTTAATTGTGGGATTCTAGCTTCAATTTCTTTTCTTTGAGCATCGCCACCCTTGTATTCAAGTGAAATGTCTAGTTTCACATATCTATTTTCTAATGGATTTCCTAAATTTAGATGGAATGTTTTCAAAGTATATGTCTGGCCAAAATTGATTTCGACTTTTTCATTGCTATTTTCTTGCCCCTCTCCTTCAGATTTCTCTGCTCCTTCTTCGCCTTCCTTTGCAGTTGCCTCTTTTGCTTGTTCTTCTTTGCTTTCTTTATCTTCTTTTTTTTCTGTTGTTTGAACACTTTCTTCATGCTCTTCGCTTGTAGCTGTCTCACTGTTCTCGTTTGCTGGCGATTTTAAAAAGAAAAATGCACCGACCCCTATGCCAACAAGTGCTAGTGCAATTATAGCTATGAGGATGATTTTTTTTCTTTTGCCAGATGCTTCGTTTTCATCTGAACTTTTTTCTGCTGTGTTTTTGTCATCTGCCATTATTCATACCTTTTGCTCTCCTTAATATAATTACGAGAGTTGATAAATTTGATAAAGCAATTCGGATCACACGATGCAAAATTCTTACCAACTTTCAGGAATAGGAAAAGTTGAGGGTAGTAGTGATGATTTTTATTAATATATTGTATGGAAGCATAGAGCTGGTAGGCATTTTGTCAAAATTGTGGCAAATTCGCCAAATGAATGGCGTTTGTATTTTGACGTGATCTATTGTTGTGAATAAATTAGGATTACATGAATCAAGCTATATATTGTTGTTGTACTTTCAAAAAATGAAAATCCTTTAAATTATCTTAAAATTTTCGCGGTTTTCTATATTCTTTTTTGTTTTAGATCGAAGGCTCGTACATATTATTTTATATAAAATTGATTTGTTTAAGGACAGTTTAGTCAGCAATTAAAATCTGTACTAATTTTATGTTTTGATTTTACTGATGTTTTGTTATTTTCCATGATACTACATTTATTTTGACTGAAGATAGCTATACGGAATTAATATTATATGAGATGCTTGATCGTTTCGAATTTTTTTGTGGGATTTGTTGCTATTGTTTGTTGTTTTGAGTTTACAGCTTTGAATGCTGAAGAGAAGGTGAATAGGACTGTAATTTCGGCTTTTGTTGACTGTCAAAACAATTTAAATTTGGCAAAAGGAGAAAATCAAAATTGTCTTTCTCTTAATAGACTGAGAATTGATCATGAACATAGCCTTAATAAAAAGATGTCTGCTCGTATTTCTTTGGACCCTTTTGCTGGTGGTGAAGAAAACTTAAACAATTTGCCTATAGATATGAGGGAGTCAACACATGCATCATCGGTTTTATATCCCTTAACAAGTTATGCTTTGCAGTGGGTACCGAGGGATAACTTTAGTTTGTCGATTGAAGAATATAATGGTGCGACAAAACTTCCAAGTACAAGTGGTTTGGCTTTGGCTTCTACCTTGGATAGGACTGGATGGGATCAAATTGCTATAACAGCTTCTTATCATATACCGGCGTTTGATGGTGTAAATGTTGAATTTGCGTTGGGTAATGGAGAGGGTGAGAATGCAAGTAATAGAGATCCACAGCAATATTTTGCGTTTAAGTTAGCAGCTGTTATTAAAGAGGCATTTGAATTAGATTTTGGCGTTTCATTTGATGGAAATAATATTGGCTCAAGCCAGAAAGATTGGCAAGATGCCTATTATAGCGATATCGATAATTGTGACCCAATCATTGATAAGAATGATAATAATTTTGGATACTCTACACGCAGGATGGCTTTTGGAGTGAAATTGAATGGTAAATTAGCTTCTGCACGTGGTTTGATGGTAGGCGTTGGTTGGCAAAATATTACGTTAAGTGACTTGAGCAAAGAGAAGAGTTTTGCTCCTACTGTTGTAGAGTTAGCGGGCTGTCGGCGGCTGGCAGAAGATGAATTGTTCTTAGAGGATAGCTCTGGTGAAATAGCTAACTCTATGGAACATGGTGTTATTGCAGGTCATGCTTCATATAGAATTTTAGATACATATGTTTTGGGCTTTGACTATCAAATGCGATCAGTGCGATCTGAGCATGTCAAATTTTTTGAGCCATGTAATGACTTTGTTGGTGCGAGTTGTCAAGGTCGGGGTACGTTGCAAAATAAAATCGAATTGACATCACTTGGTTATGGTTTAACTATTGAGGTTGAAGATGGTTTGTCTTTAACTATGGAATATCGCCTGATGGAATATGACCGACGTTATAATAAGTTTTACTTTTTAAAAGGCGATGGTGACATTAGTCCTAAGTTGGAAGTTTTTAATGGGAGGATTTCTTATGCTTGGAGATGAACTGGGCTCATGGTGTTAGAGACAAGTTGGATTAGGCAAGTCGGAGATGAGTTGCGGCTCAATCTACAGGTGCAGGCCAATGCTAGTAAGACTGAATTTACCCAGGTTTTTGATCAAAGCTTAAAGCTAAGAGTAGCTTCACCTCCTGTAGAGGGGGCAGCCAATAAAATGATTATACAGTTTCTAGCGAAAGTGCTTGATGTGAAAAAATCCCAGCTAGAGATTATTCAGGGCATGCAATCGAAGGTGAAAGTGGTTGCTATAAGAGGCGAATGCTCTAAGGAAGAAATTATTGCGCGTTTGCAAGCCATTTTGTGATTATATATTAAACATGCTGAGTGGTGTGCATTAGTTTGTTTTTAATAACTATTTGTTATTATTGTAATTAAGGCTATTTATAGGTATATATGCAAAATTCACCTATGCCTATTTGCCTGTTTTGTTTATAAGTGTGCTTGTTTTGGAATTTTGTGGGAGTTCGTTATGAGAGTTTTCGGCATCGCGCTGACATTTATTAGTCTGTTTTCTTTCCAGTTTTCTTGTACAGAGCAACATGATCCGACTAAGCACCACAAACAGATAAAAGAAGAGCATCATCGAGCACAGATGGAAGTGCCTAAGTTGACTGAAGATGGGAAGATTCCAGTGAAGCAGGTGGAAGGAGAGCAGCAAGTTTCTGAAGTCGAGAAGAAATATAAAAGCTTTTGTTCTAGCTGTCATGGAGAGGCAGGAGATGCTAACGCGCCGGCTGGTTTGGCCTTAAACCCAAGACCAAGAGATTTTACTGATGCAAAATGGCAGGATGCAACTACAGATGAGCGCATTGCTAAGGTAATCAAAGAAGGTGGAGCTTCAGTAGGTTTGAGTGCTACGATGGCACCTTGGGGCGCTATGTTCAATGATGCTCAAATCAAAGAGATGGTTGGCTTTATTAGACATTTCAAGAAATAATCTAAGCGTTTTTAGACACCTATATCCAGAGGGCGCTTTTTAAAATTTGTCGTCTTCTGGCCTTCGGCACCGCTCAAAATTATTTGCGTTATCCCAATCACTGCCGGACTTTGATCTGACTTTTTCTATATTAATATTTAATAAACTGGTGCTTTGAATTCTACTTACTATTAGGTGGTGGAGTTTTTTTCGGAAGTGGTCGATGTTGAAGCTTGATTTGCTTCGTTGTCTGTATGAAAGTCATTGGAATGGGTGGATGAGTTTAATTCTGAAACGTCTATGGTCTCAGATCCTTCAGGGCTATTACTAGATTGACTCTGGGGTTGTTTAGCTTCTTCATTTTCGCCATTGTGTTGATGGTTATCTATATGCTCTACTTGAGGTCCGTTTAGCTCATTAAGGGTTTTTGAAATATTCCCTTTAGTCATTTCTTTTATTTTTCGTAAGTTTTCCAAGTGTATTTCTTGCTCGGCTTCTCGTACTACATTGTCGAAGCTTGACTTTACTTCGTTAGACATTTTGCGAACTTGGACGAAGAATTTGCCCACATGCTTCATAAGCTCAGGCAATTTCTTGGGGCCAACGAATACGACCGCAACTAAGGCTATTATACAAATTTCTACAAAGCCAATTCCAAACATAATTTCTCTACTTTCTATGCAAATAAAAAAAGCTCAGAGTCAGTATCTGTAGAGTATAGTCTAACTCTCATTGAAGCTAAACTACTAAAGAAGAATAAAACCGATATGGGATTTGAGTTTAGTAAACATTTAGGTTGGAAAAAACTTGCGAATGCTAGGAGTATTTGTTCTGTGAAGGTATAAATATGCATATTTTTATAGCACGCATCTAGAGGAAACTATCTCGAATCTTAAGCATTTAAAGATTGAAAAAAGTCTGAATTTATACTGTAAGCGGACTTCTTTTTCTTTTTAAATTTTTAGCTTTCTAACGAACTTTAACAAGCGAGAATTCCTTCATTTTCTGGCCATCTTGGTCAAAGCTTGCCATTTCTAGTACAGCTCCATCTAGGGAAAGCTCAAATTCTAATTTTGTATTGATTGCTTCTGGATTATTCGATTTAGTAATAACGATATTTCCAAGCTTATTGTTGCTATTTTGTTCAAGAGTTAGCTCTCCTTCTAGAGTCATTGTCCTATTAATTTCATTGCTAACTCGGGCAGAAAAGACTCCAGAGTATGAAATTTGAGCATTCCAAAGGTTTCCCGAATTATCTCTTCCTTGCCAATTTCCGTAAAGGGGGTCGTTGGTGGGATAGGTTGAGCCGTCACTTGTATTAATTCGGACTTTTCTTTCAAGGCTTAGCTCCATCGTTCTATTAAATATAGTGAGGTGGTTACCTATTCTGTGATAACTGATATTGATGGCATCGTCTTTAAGGCCGAAAATCGAGATATTAGAGAAATGGATGATGCAGTAGATGGTTTCTAAGCTTTTAGTATATGTTCCTCGAACTTCACCTTCTGAACCATCTGTCGTTTTTAGAGTGAATTTTTCATTTTTATTAAAATCCATTTCTACTCGATGCTGGGTAGCTTGGCTGTTTCCACGCATGTCATTGAGGCTTCCATGCCACTGGCCAATAATGCTATCTGCGTCATTTAAGCCAAAGTCGCTATCGTTAGGCCCAGGGACTTGAGGCGACGAAGCGTTGTCTCCGCAGGACGAGACTATTAAGCATAAAATAATTATAGTAAAAATGGATTTCATTTTTTTCCTCGATTAAATTAGAGAGATTGTTTGAAGTTATAGTCTAACCTGTTTTTGCAGATAATTCTATTTTACAATTGTTGCAAAACCTTTATCACTCCAATATTTCCCCTGAATTTTATCCTTTTTAATAAGATTTCTTTTTTTGTAGCGTGTAATTTTTACCTAACTTTAGCTTTTTCCATGGTTAATCTTAAATTTATTTATGCCGATATTTGTCTAAATCTTTTTGTGCATTGATTTAAATTTAATTCTGTATTGATGGCAAAATAAATATGAAAAATTCTGGCGTAATTTTTTCTTTAATACCGTTCTTTTTTGTTTTTTCGTCCTGCAAACAAAAAGTAGTTGAAGATTCTTTAGTAGAAGCAAAAGGGAATATTGATAAACCCGTTGTTGGGGAATTATATACTATATCTGCCGATAAATTATATTTCTATAGTTCCAAAGATAGTAGTAGCCAATCTAGGGAAGGGCAATTGATTTATAAAGATACGATTAAAGTGGTGGAGGTATATGATGGAGGTATTGGATTTAGGCCAGTATATTCTAAGAATGCAGATTTTATAAAAATGCTAAGCAAGCATTGTCATGTTGATAAGACTTATTACACTAGTGACGAATACCTCAATAAAATAGAAAAAATTGAACCAGAGAAGTGGAGTATGCCGAAGGATTTTAAAAAAGGTGAGCCATTTTCAGTCATTCGAAATCCTGCGATTTTAGAAAAACTTGAAAGAAATTTTTCGCTTTCGAGGCTTATCAATCCGTCATCGCCTATTGATGTGGAAAATAATTGTCAATTTTATTCGAGTAGTAACATTTATAAATCAGTAAGCGATCATTTAATTCAAGATTTAGATGATTTAATTATTAGAGAAAAACCATTTTCCAAGAGTAGAGGCTCGGTCGATTATGACAGTTTTGAGGGTAAGCCTATTCGCAGAGTTTTTCTTAAGAAATGGTTTTCATCAGTAAAGTCTAAATATGAACTTGTAGGAATTGTAAACCGCATTGATCGCATGGCGTTTAGAGAAAATAGCTGTGGAGAGGTCAGATTTATTTATAGGATGTCATATAGAGAGGGCCTTGATAGGCAAGATCATTATTCAAGGTTACCTATTACTGTAAATCTCGTTTTTAATGTTCCTATGGTTGACTTTCAAGACGTAACAATCACCAAAGATCAATGTAAGAAAATGGTTTATAATTGGAGTTTTCCAGAGCATCCAAGCTTTGAATCAGAAGATGGCTTTTTTGATTATCTTGTCTCAGATAATGGCCCTTTAGGGCCTCAGATTTTTGATCGTGGTAACTTATCAGCGATTGAAGTTAATCTGCAATCAGTGAGAACTCCTTCGGGTGCGAGAACTGACTTTGCTGGTCAAGGAGAGTATTTTTTACGTGCATATAAAATTGTAGGCGATGGTGTCGAGGAAGATTATCTTGAAAATACTCCTGATGTGAAAAAAATTAATAATAACCCCGATATGAAATCTAAATTGATTGCATATATTAATGAGAATATCAATTATCTAAATGCAGGTATATTGAAATTGCCAGTTGAATTTTTAACTAAGAAAGTAAGTTCTTTTTCTGCATATGGTATAGCTAGAGCTGCAAATCGTTTATTTGATCAGATTATTTCCCCAGATGATATTACCGATGAGGCAATGAAAAAAATCGACCGACGACAGTTTAAATATGTAAAATCGAAATCTGCTGCTATTCGGAGGTTAAATGATCTCACTTGTGTAGGCTGTCATCAAGGACGAGCCACGGCGGGATTTCATTTTTTAGGGATAGATAAGAGTTCGACGCACGCCACTAACTCACTGTTTTTTGAAGGTTCAGGCCATTTTTCCATTGAGTTAAAAAGGCGGTATAATTCGATGAAACGTGTTTTGCATCATCAGTGGATGAAGCCCAGTCGGGATTTTTCGATTGCTCCTCCGGAAGGTGAATTGGCTGGTATTGGACATTTCTGTGGGCTTCCAGGTAGCGGTGATTTTGCACATTGGCAATGTCAAAAAGGATTGGAATGTACTGCTTATGATGAGGCAGAGGGCGAAACTTCTCTAGGGAAATGCACACCTCCGCAAAATGATCTCAGAGCAGGTGATTACTGTCGGGTTGGTGAAGTTTCCCAGCCTCGTGACAGTGATGGTAGCCTAAAAGAATACAGTTATAATTTTGATGGATTAGGAAATACTCAGGGTCTTCGTTGTGGAGGACACGATGCGAGTAAATATAAATGCCGTTCCCATTCGTTAGGACATCCTGCTGGTAATTGCGCGCGTGATTGCAAAAATTTGATTCCTGGCAGGGAGGTTTGTTCTAGTTTTATTGGTGGAGGATTCACTGATTGTATTTCTGATCCAAAAACAACATTTACTCAGTGCATTGAAAAAGCAGCAAGTCCAGGGGCTAGAGGAATTTGCAATGAAGAAAGGCCGTGTCGTAACGATTTTGTTTGCGTTAAAACAAGTGATGCTAGTAATGGCGCATGTATGCCTTCTTATTTTGTTTTCCAGGTGCGACTAGATGGGCATCCAGTTCCAAAATATTGATGTTAAATGACAGGAAGTCTATTTAAGAGGGAGCTTGCTCCCCTCTCTGCCATAGTTTTATTTTATTGTACTGTTGCTGCATGCCCAATTTGCTGCGTATTGACGGGCAGTGGTTTGGGAGTATCTTTAAATGCTTTTTTAAGGTGGGAGGGTAAGTCTTTGGTCATGTCCACCCCTACGACTTTTGATACCCCAGGCTCCTGCATGGTGACACCAAAGAGCGTGTCTAGAACCTCCATGGTCCTTCTGTTGTGAGTGATGACAATAAATTGAAAGCGATCTGATAGAGCTTCAAGGACTCTGTTGTAGCGTCCAACATTTGTTTCGTCTAATGGCGCATCAACCTCATCTAAAAAGCAAAAAGGAGTTGGTTTTGATTTTAATAAAGCAAAAATAAGTGCGATTGCGGTTAAGGCTTTTTCACCACCAGAGAAAAGGCGCATATTTTGTTGTTTCTTCCCTGGGAGCCTTACAAGTATTTCAACACCGCCCTCCAGAGGATCTTCCGGATTAGTCATTACAATTTGAGCTTCGCCACCAGGGAATAAAATAGGGAATAACCCTTGAAATTCTATATTCAAAGTTTCAAAGGTTTGAATAAACTTTGTTGTTGAATTTGTTTCTATCTCTTCAATTGCTGTTTCAAGAAGATCAACTGACGAAATAACTTCGTCTTTTTGAGAGTTGATAAAATCCTCTCGCTTAACTAATTCTTCATACTCATCAATTGCCATCACATTAATGGGGCCCATAGCATCGATTTTATCACGTAATTTGTTCACTTCGCGCTGACGCCCGTCAGCTTTGAAGTTGTCGATTTTTTCAAATTCATATTCTTCTAAATTGATGTGGTATTTTGTTTGTGCTTGCTCAGTAGTGGATTCAATACCTAATTTAAGTCTTTCTATTTCGACGTTTTTATCTGAAGTGACCTTTTGGCTTTTTTGTTGCTCAGATCTAAGCTCTCTTAATCTGTTTTCAATAACTCTTAGTTCTTCAATTATGCCAGAATTTTCTTCGCGTTTTTCGGCAAGTAAATTTTCTTTCTCTTCACGTGTTAAGATAAAGGTTTCAATGTCTTTTTCTAAACGTACGCTTTCGTCTTTTGCTTTTTTGATCTTCTCAATCAATTCATTCTTTTCTTGATATTTTCGAGTTAGCTTGGTTTGCATTGATTCAAGCTGCCCAGCAAAAGAATTGTGATTTTCGCGCAATGCTTGCGCACGCGCCTCACCTTTAGCCAGCTCTATACGCCTTTGCTCAGTGAGTGTAGTGAGTTCTTCTTTTCTGTCGATTAAAGATTGTGATTGTTCTTTCGTATCTTCTAGTTCAACTTCTGTTTGATTCCTCTCCGTTTGATAGGAGTTAAGATTTTTTCTTAAGGACTCAAGCTCATTTGCGAATTTGTCAGTAGTCTCTTCTAATTGCCCGTATTCTTCTCGCAATGTTCCAATGAGCTCTTGTTTAGAGTTTGCCTGCTGTTTCGCTGATTGTAGGTCACTCATAAGTTGAAGAACTTCTTGATTTTGATTTTGAAGTTTTTGATCGATTTCTTGAATGATAATTCGATCTTCTGTTTGGGATGCATCTAATGTGTCTATTTCGCTTTGGGAAGCGGCAAGTTTGCTCTCGAGTTCTTTCAGATTTTTAGCTAAATCTTCTATTTCTGTTTTGCGTTTTAAGGCTCCTTTTCCTTTTTGGTTGCCGACAATGAACTCATCTTGCCCTGAAAAGACAACCCCTTGTGCGGTAATAACTATGGCACCTCTAGGCAATTCTTCTAAGACTTCATTTTCTAGAACAAGTATGGGTAAATGGAAGATCCTGTTCACGAATTGTGCTAATCCTTCGAGGGATGGGTCAACTGTAAGAAAATGTGAAAAAGGTTGGGCATCAAATTTTTCGGCCCATTCTTGAATTGCCTTTTGCTCAGGAAGTTCTTGTGAGCTGAGAACGCTGACCGGCATTCCTCCTATATTTTTACTATGGGCAATACGGACAAGGTTATTGAATTGGTCTAGACCGTTGACTATTATGCGCTCCGCCCACTTTTCAAAGGCTCCAGAAGCTTTTTCTGACAGCTCTTCGGCTGTTTCATTAAAAGAAATATAATCTGTAAGCACACCAAGCATGATTTGACTTAAATCTGATTCTTCTTCTTTGATTTTTTGCCTCTGTGAGGCTAGATCGCTTGAAGATGCTTCTAAGTCTTGAAGTGAAGTTAATTTTGCGCGTGTGTTTAAGTACTCTTCTTTGAGGATATCTCGTTTATGTGAGAGGTCTTTTATTTTTTGGTTTCTTTGGGTTATGGCGTTTTCTCTGGAGTTTTTTTCATTGAGCTCGGCGTCTAATCCTTTTCTCTTGTTTGATACTTTTACTTGAGCTGAGTCGACCAAAATTAAAGTTTGTGAAAGTTCAGACTCGGCATTAATGAGTTGATCTTTGATTTTGTTTTTGTTGCGCTCCGAGTTTGAAAAATCTCTCTCGATCGACTCTTGGCGTAGTTTATTACTTTCAATAAGCCTGTCGAGATTTTTAAGTTCATCTTCGAACTCGTCTATTTTATTAGAAAATACTTGGGCTTCTTCTGCTGCCATCTCCATTTCATATTGGAAGGTTTCCAGCTGGTCTTTCAATTGCTGAGCTTGTTCATCTGCTTTAGACAGTTCAAGCGTTTTTTCTTCTACTCTTTGCTCAAGTTCTTTTAAAGCATCCCCTTCTTCAGTGATTTCGCCATCTAATTGGCTGAGCCTTTCATCTCCATTTTCAAGCAAGTGATTTGCATTGATGAGTGAAGCCTCTGAACGGGCGATTTTTTCCCTTAATACAGTAATTGCTTCGTTAAGTGCCTGTACTTCTGGATCGGCTTCGTTTAATTGATCTTGCAGCTCTGATTGTTTGATTTCAAAATCGTTGATTTGTGTGACTAGTTGAATCTCTCTATCAGAAAGCTTAGTCAGCTCTGATTCAATTGCTTTGAGTTTTTCGCTAAAAGCGGTGAAGTTGTGACTTAAGAGTTCTATTTCTTTTACTTTAAGCTCTTCTGCTAATGATTTGAATTTTCTTGCTTTTTCGACTTGTTCATGTAAAGCACCTTTTTGTCTTTCGACCTCATGCAAGATATCTTCTATTCTAGAAAGGTTAAGGCGGGTGGCTTCTAACTTTTTTAAAGCTTCATGTTTTCTTTTTTTGAATACTAATGTGCCCGCAGCTTCTTCTAAAATTTCACGAATTTCTTCTGGTTTTGCCTGTAAAATACGATCTACTTGCCCTTGTTGGATCATTGAGTAACTACGTCCACCCAATCCTGTTGAAGTAAAGAAGCTTACAATGTCTTTAAGACGGCATGGTTTTTTGTTAATTAAGTATTCCCGCTGACCGTCAATATAGAGTCGTCTCGTTAGAGTTATTTCTGTTTCATGTCGGTATTCTGGTGTACAAAAACTCGACCCTTCAGAATTGTCAAATACAAGCGTAACTTCCGCCATACCGAGTGGCTTGCGTTTTTCAGAGCCGGCAAAGATAATATCGGTGGCTTTCTCGCCCCGTAGCATTTTTGCATTTTGTTCACCCATAACCCAGCGAACAGAGTCTATTACATTACTTTTACCTGAACCATTAGGCCCTACGATACCTGTGATGTGATTCTTGTCTAAGGTAATTGTGATACGATCAGCAAATGATTTGAAACCATTATTGATGATTTTTTTTAAAAACATAGTATCTATTGACCTTTTTATTGATCTTAAGAGAAAGATGTAAGCGCATTGTTACGCTATTGATCTTACTCACATTTAGTTTATAATTTATCCCGTATGCCTTGGGATGAATTTCTTTTTAATTGACTCTCTTAAATTCCGTTATATCAGTATCTATATGAACGTCCAAGAGGATAACAACATTGCCATAAAAAGAGCAGGTTGCTATGCGTCCATTTTTTCCCACTGCTAACTGATAAAAACCGTCGAAGCCGCTTGTCGAGTTTTTTTCTGCAAACCACAGACCTCCGTCTTCGAGGGTTGCAGCAGAAACTGCAAAGTGTGCTCCACCGGATTGGCGAAAGTTAGCTAAGTCTCTGAAGTCATTTACAATAATTATTTTTTCTCCCTTTGAGTAGGTAAACTCAAAGTCTCCTGTATAGTTGGTTTTTTCTGGGTTGTTCTGGGCACCGCCAAAACCATAAACCCTTTGAAAGTTAAAAAAATCTTTAGTTTTTGGCACGTCTCCATTTTCGTTTGCTTTGATGTCTCCAGTGATTGAGACTCTGATAATGTTGTTGGCATCTGGTGCTTTGCCAGATACACCTAGTCCTCTGTGAGAAAGAAAAAAGGCATTGGTATCATCTGGGTCTGGCTTTGCTTCCCAAAAATTAGTGCGGTAATATTTTACAGTATTATCGGTATAGCCAGTTGGGTTGTCGGGAGTGCCATCAAAGTTGGTAAGGTTAAAATAGAGCCAACGTAGTTCGGATTCGACGATTTCTGATTCGGGATCTCGCAGCGGGAAATTTTCTCCGTTTGCATCCGTTTCTTGAGATTCCTTATTTATATCATAGACTGTGAATTGATATTTGTTGCGGAGAATTTTCTGATCGCGTCTAGCTTTTATGGAGTCTTCATAGGTGTCAGGAATTTCATTTGCTTCGAGGGTTTTATTAAAATCTTCGTCCCATTGTGCAGTATCTTCCATAACAGCATCTTTGAGAGTTTCTGGTGAACCTAAGACTGTGGGAAAGGCGAAGAGTAGGCCTCTATTAGAGTCGATATAGAGAGCACGCCGCGATTGTGAACCAGGGTAGTCTCTGACTTTTTTAAGGGTTTTTTGTTCCAAATCTCCTATGTATAAAACCCCTCCATAACACGTCATAGCATAATATCTGTAGTTTGAACGGCCCACAGCATTTAAAGGAAAGTTACAATCTTTACTATCAAGAATGTGTGAGGTGATTAGAGTTGGGTTTGCGGGCTCAGTAATATCATATAAACGCACTTGAGGATCTTCGCCCTTTTCTGGTCCGGGGTCATCAAAAGTTGCAATCAAGGTATGATCTACAATACTTAAACTTCGACCCAGCCTAGGAGTTGAAATGCTAGTAATTTTTTCGCCAGACTGATCGATGACGAGGATACTGCCTTTATTGTAGGTACGGTCAAGGTCAGCATTTAAAACGTAAAAATGTTCTTGATCTGGTGACGTGATAATATCTATAGGGCTTGCAATATTTTTTCCTATCTCTGGAAATGTTTCTTCTTTTGCACAGGAGCTTGTTAAGCATATTAAAATAAGAAAAAAAGAAGCTGTGATTACTGGTTGGTGTAGTAAGTAAGTGCTTCTAATGTTTTGTATATTTGAAAGCATAGTTTGCTTCTCCTTAAATTACTTTTAAGCTCAATTTGCTGCTATCTTTTCAGTTTTTTGTAAAACAACCTTTCCCACATGCTTGGCTTGCCCTGATTATCTAGGTGCCTATTTAGTGATGCAGGTGATAACCCTTAAAGTAACATGGCATGGCACAGCGATTACAGCAATTTCTAAATTTACCTTGTATGATATGCGTTGGGTCAGGTAATACTCAGTGTATGCATTGCTGTTATCATGATTAGTAAATAAACTTTGCTGTTTATTTAGACAAGACGATAAGGCATATGCACTGTAGGATCTAACTAGAAGCAATTAATATAAATAATAGGTTAAAACTTAAAGGAAATCTAATTATGGCCTCAATTAACAAAGTAATGATTATGGGAAGATTGGGACAGGACCCTGAATTACGTTACACGCAAAATCAAGTTCCCGTTTGTACCATGAATATAGCTACGACTGAGTTCCGTAATGGCCCAGATGGTCAACGCCAGGAGATGACAGAGTGGCATCGTGTTATCGTTTGGCAAAAGACAGCGGAGAATTGTGCTAAATATTTAGCCAAAGGGCGTGGTGTTTATGTGGAAGGGCGCTTGCAGACCCGTTCTTGGGATGATAAGAATGGACAAAAGCGCTATACTACTGAAATTGTTGGAACAAACGTTCAATTTTTACCAGGCGCGCGTGATAATGCTTCTTCAGGGTATAGTGGATTTGAAGGACGTTCAAGTAGCGGTATGGGCGCACAAGATACTGGTGGTGACTTCCCTCAGGCTGATGCTGATTTTACCTCCAGATTTGGCGGACCCGATACGGCTTCTTTAGATGAGATTCCTTTTTAGTCAATAGTATTTTAAGGGCTGCCTGAGTGTGGGATCTGTCAAGATATAATAAAACGCTAATGTGCTACTGTTATGCATAGCAGGCGTTTTTTAAAAAGTAGTCCGTGGTGGATTATTTATGCTAGGTGGCCTTTTCTAGCTTAGAAACGCATTCCTACCCCACTCATCAGGGAGAAGAACAAGTCAAAACCAGCATCGGTGCCAATGAGGGTGTAGTTTCTTAATTCGATTTTGAAGTTAAAACGCTTTGCAAAGTGGTATTTTTGTCCTATGCCAAGTGTGAACATAGCGTTTGTGTTTTCTTCGGCTTCTGGCCTTCCTTCTATACCGTAATAGTGGTTGCCATTCGTATCTATCTCGTCTGCTGTTGTGCCAATACTGGGACCACCGGTGCCTTCGGCGGACGTTTCTCCTCTGCTAGGATTGCCATTACCTAACTGTGTTTGTTTTTTATAAAATTTTGAGAAAACAAGACCACCGCCCATTGTTAAGTATAGATCGAGATAGCCGGTTGCTGATAGAAAAAATAATTGCTTTCCATAAATCGGATTCCAAACTGCGGTTGCTGCAACTATGTAGTCTATTTCTCTAATGGGAACATAAGCTGGGCCATAAGTTACTTTGCTATTATCTGGTATAACTGAGGGGTCTGGGCTGCAGGGAAGTATGCTTTCTCGTGGAGGGGGGTTATTGAAAAAGTTTTCAATACAAGTCCTTTCAGACTTATCCTTGTTCGTTGCGACTAAGCCTTCAATGCCAAATCCCCACTCTTCATTCACAAAATAGTTTATGCCGCCATGTGCGACATAAGAGTCTATATAGGATTGGTTAAGAATCATTCCTAGATTGGGTCCGTTGATTTCGACTTTGTTTTTCTTTGGGAAAAGTTTATTTCTAACAACTTCTCCCCCCTCAACGGCCTTATTATAATTGCTTTGAGCGGCGCTCTGAGCGGGTAGTAAGGCGATTGAAAAAGATAATATTACGATTGCCATGCTTAATTTAATTAAGATTTTCAATTTTGTTTGCACATTTGTTCCCATAATATTAACTATACGTTAAGGAGCGTTTACACGGGGTTCGTTTGTCGCTACCTTCTTATTATAGGATGAAAGCTCATCCCTATGTCTAAAGACGAATGCTGTGAAAAAATTTTGTAACTATTCAGCGTATCTTTTCCCTTCAATATGTCGCTTGATACACCGTCATCCTGAGTGAAGCGAAGGATCTATTTCGCAATTTCGAGATCCTTCGCTTCACTCAGGATGACGGGCAGTCAAGGCTGAATCGATCAGATAAAAAATACGCTGAATAGTTACAAAATTTTAATTATCTTAATTTTAACATAGATGGGAGATCCTTAGGGAGGGTGTCTTCCCTAAGAATTGTCTTTTTTAATTGTGTCATTTAGAATAAATGAAGTTTTTCTCTGCTAAATTGGCTTGTTATGTTTCTCGTAGATTTTCTATCGTTATGTTGAGCGTTAGTGAAGCACCTCTTAATATGTGAGGGCTTTCACCTTGTTTAGGATTATGCATCTGTATGCAAATGTATCAGGCGTTTCCAAGTAATTTTGCTAATGAGATAAAATCATTTTCTACTTCTTTGGTTAACTCTTCCACTTGCTTTTTTATGGGTGCTAGGTCATGTCCAGTTTTTCCTAAAGAAGATGCATGGGCGGAAATATAGAATTTGATTTTAGGCTCTGTACCACTGGGTCTTACGCTAACTTTGATATTATCTTTTAAGTAGAACTGTAACACGTTTGAACTGGGGAGCCCTAGCTTTGCTGCCGTCTTAAAACCATCAGCTCCGAGTTCTTTGTACTCTCCTGTTAGAATGTCGAGAAAGCAAATAACCGCATGATCACCAACTATGTGGGGAGGGTTTTTGCGGATTGCAGTCATGATTTCTTGAATTTTATCGGCACCTTCTTTGCCCTGAAGGGTAAGTGTGTGTAAACGTTCATGATAAACACCGTGTCTGGCAAATATAGCATCTAAAGCTTGAGATAAGGTGCGTCCCTCACTTTTATGCCAAGCGGTCATTTCTGCAGCTATGCACGAAGCTATAATGGCATCTTTATCTCGGACAAATTTGCCCATTAGAAATCCGTAGCTTTCTTCACCGCCGCAAATAAAATTCCTATATGGTTTGATCTCACCTGTTTCATAACGTTCAATCAAATCGCAAATCCACTTAAAGCCGGTTAGCGTGTTGGTGGAATCTACCCCATAATGTTCGGCAATTAGATCTTGTAATTCGGTAGTCACTATCGTTTTAATAATTGTCGCATCGCTTGGAAGAGCGTTGGCACGCTTAAGCGATCCCAAGACATAATCTATTAACAAACAGCCTAGTTGGTTGCCATTAAACCAAACGAAATCTTTTTCTTCTTTTGTGATGACGGCAATACGATCCGTATCTGGATCCGTTGCTATTACTAAATCGGCATTTTCTTTTTTTGCTAGCTCAAGAACCATTTCCATGGCATCGGGGTCTTCTGGGTTGGGGCTTTTTACAGTTGGAAAGTTTCCATTTGGTTCTCTTTGTTCTGGGACAATGATGATGTTGTCAAAACCAAACCTTTTCAGAGCTTGCGGAACAGCGTAAATGCCTGTGCCGTGTATTGGAGAGTAGGCTATTTTAAATCCTCCTCTTCCTTGGCTATTTAACGAGAGCTTCTCTAACTCTTTAAAATATGCCGTGTCAAGTT
>JAWKNZ010000021.1:0-51439 GCA_041391425.1 Bdellovibrionota bacterium | reverse complement strand
AAGTAAACGATGCTCCAAGTTTAGCTTCGTGACAATCCCTTGCTTGCCGGTCATAAAGAAAACCATCATCGTGACACTTTTTAAGTTCAGGTGGATTCAAAGCTAAGCTATACTCACTATCCTTCGCCAGCTGACTCAGACCCTCTGCCTCTTCTTTCTTCACCTGACATTCAGGCGGCACTTCTTTTGATGTATTGCCACTTTCTGTACTGTCGCCACTATTTTCAGCAGAACCACCACCGGT
Source organism: Bdellovibrionota bacterium (assembly GCA_041391425.1). Classification (GTDB taxonomy): domain Bacteria; phylum Bdellovibrionota_B; class Oligoflexia; order Oligoflexales; family JAWKNZ01; genus JAWKNZ01. The sequence goes on along the minus strand of JAWKNZ010000021.1, from coordinate 51,195 downwards.
CAAAGACTGTGCATAAGCATCAAGAAGAGTCTTCTGGGATTCATCAAGAGTACCAAAATGTCCTTTTTCAATAACCGGAACCACGTCAACTGCTATAGCATCGTATGAAACTTTATCTTCTAAAATTACATCATTTTTGGAATCAGCTCCATGACACTTTAAGCAGCCGCTTTCGTCCAAAACCTTAGTTACATCAGCATATTCAATGTCACTGCTACTCTGTTTAGCCTCACTATTTGTATTCTTAGAAGTAGTCGAATTTGTAAGCGCTGCTTTTTCTGGATACCCCAAGTCTGCCCATGTCTGCAAAAGATCTTTTTCAAGGTCACTTAATGCATCTGCACCCTTTGGCATAGAGCTGCTGTCAACTGAGGTACTAATAATCTTCTTCCCAGCTGCCTTGACCTTTGCGTAATCTGTTAATATTGGATCCTTACCGCCAGTAGCATGACAACCACTGGTAGCGCATTTATTATCAATTAATAATTTCACTCCAACTTCATAATTTGCAATTGCGGGGTCTGCTAAAGATAAAGTATTACTTTCACTTCCTTTTGTCGAAGTCACCGAAGACCAAGAGCCTGAGCTAATATAAGAATTGCAATACTCAGGGAGAGCATTACCATCAGATCCATTCAAATCTTTGGCACCTTGAACACCATTCGGCTTAGGAGCAGAGCACCCAAAGAAAAAACCAGCAAAACATAATGTAAGAAGGCTGCCTAAAAAGTAACGCCAAAATTCCTTAATTCCTTGCAACAAAGGCACTTTAAAGCCCTCCTAACAACTTCTGATAACATTCCCGACATAGTACCTATCGTCATTCCATCAACAAAACTTTAGCAGCATCTAAAAAATGCAATATTCATAAAATAATATTAATGTATTATAGAAACATCCACATCTTATTTAATGCAAGTCCTCATTTTCAAAATTATTTAAATTATCCAAATAAATTATATGATATTTAACAATAACATATTATTTATATTGTTATTATAAATATTTAACTTGACCTCATAGCCCATTGCCGCTAAAGTGCCCACCACTAAACATCTTTTAGTTTATCTCAAGGCCCTTTACCCAGAGTTAGGTATTCGAGTAACAAATTCAAGTCGACGCATATATGGAATGGAAACATGCTACCAATTAGAAAAGTACATACGACTACTGTTAAGTATCGATCAAAGGAGCAACTTTTTTTTGCAATCGCAAGCCTAGTTATTCTAAGCGTCATTAGCATTTTATTTCTCAACCGAACGGCATTATCTAATGATGACCGAGTCATTTACGGAGAAGATAATCGAATTGATGTTAAAGATGAAACAGACAATTTGATGGTAGAGCTTTCTCGATCGACCGCTGCTCTAGTGCTATTAAGCGAAATTAAAGACCACGAAACAGATCCATCAGTGAAACTACTACCAAGCATCACTTTAAAAGAAGGTATAAATGTTTGTAATAATGAACGCTTCACAAACCAACCCATAGCAGCCATCTGCTCAGGTTTTATTGTTGCCGAAGATATCTTAATTACTGCCGGACATTGCATCACCACTAATGAAAACTGTGAAAAAGTAGCTTTTGTCTTTGATTACAGCCTCACAACAGATGAAAGCAATCCTTTGATAGTTAAAACTAAGAATATATATAAATGTGCGAAAATCATTGAAAGAAAGCTCGACCCAAACAATCTAAATGATTTTGCCGTAGTAAAGTTGGACCGTGCCGTTGATGACCGCACCCCTCTAAAATATCGCCATAAGGGACGCATTGCTGTTGGTGATCCTTTAACAGTTATCGGTCATCCCATAGGCTTACCCACTAAAATAGCAGGAGGTGCATGGGTAAGGAGCAACGAAGCTGAAATGTATTTTACCACTAATTTAGACACTTATGGTGGTAGCTCTGGCTCAGCAGTTTTTAATACAGAAACGGGTGTAGTGGAAGGAATACTCGTAAGAGGAGAAAACGATTACATTTATAATGAAGAAGAAGAGTGTGTAGTTTCAAATCAATGCCCTAACGAAGGATGCCAAGGCGAAGATGTCACCCGAATCAGTGAGATCATCCGATATATTGAGAATCCTGCTAGCCAAGATTAAAGTATAGCAATCATACAAGAACTGCCTGAATAATATCAGAAAATATTGCATTTACTAAAGAAGTCGTAAGCATACTTTAGGTGTAATATGGTATAACAGGTTTTGTTCTTGAAAGTAAGAAAGAGCGGATGAGAGAAAGACAAAAATGGATCAACTGCTAATTGCTCTGGGATCTAATCTAGGAACTAAGAAGAAAAATCTCGAAATAGCAAAAAATCTCATTGTTGATCAAGTTGGAAAAATCCTTGCTACTAGTAATGAATATATTACAGAGCCAGTGGGAGCTGCGGATCAAAAGTTTTTGAATGCGGTAATTTTAATAGAAACCCATCACTCACCTTTAGAATGTCTGGAAAGCCTTCTTAAGATTGAACAAGAAATGGGAAGAGTCCGAAAGGAACGTTGGGGTAACCGCAATATTGACTTAGATATATTATTATGGCGCGATAAATCAGGTGCAGCCATATGCCACCAAGAGGCAAGACTTACTATTCCCCACCAACATATGCACAAACGCCTTTTCGTTCTCGATCCAGCCTGCGACATTGCACCTGAGTGGATCCACCCTGTCTTACACCTAAGTCTTAATGAGCTCCGCCTAAAACTGCTGCAATAATTTATTTTCCGTAATAACCTAACGTATAAATGGTTTTTTCCAATTAAATAAAATACAATATTCTCAGAGACGATCCTAGGGCGTGTTGACGTTTCATTTTCGTAGCGAGAGACAAATACTTGAAAGTCGCAGCTAGGAAGGGTTTGGCTCGTAGTAGGAAATGAAACGTCAACACGCCCTAATATAAATGAATAATATTAAGAGAGTGAACCTTATGAGACCGTATTGCCTTACTCGCCCCGCAATATGTCTATATGTATCATTCTTCGAAAATTTACTCGCGTAGGTTTTACTCCTCATAAGAACTTTCAAAAGAAAAGCCCATCACTCATATTAAGGGGAGCAAAACCTATGAGAGCAAGGCACAGAGGAACGAGCAGCACAGTGTACATATGGGTACATGAGCAGCGCAGAGACGAAAGCAACGCAGCTATCATAGGTTTTGCTCCCGTTAATAATTAGGAAAAAAACGGATGTTGGACAACGATGAGGAAAATAAGACTACAAAAATAGACAGACAAGAAGATGTGCCTCAGCATACAAATAACCCTATTTTCGATTTAACAGAAAGCGACGAGATTAAAACCAAAGAAAAGGGTCCCCTCGATCATATGCCAAATTTTTCGAGTGCATTCCCTGCTCTGCTATTATTTAGCTTATTTGGTGTTGCCAGCACTATGTTCTGGAACCATCCGCTTGGTCAATTTTTATGGCTCAATCGCCAATCAATAATAATAGAACACGAATATTGGCGGCTATTAACCTCTTTATTTGTGCATGCTGACTGGTTGCACCTATTATCAAATACCCCTCTTTTCTTAATTTTCGGCTGGTTTTTACACGCATTTTTTGGTGCGGCAATTTTTCCAATATTAGCTCTACTTACAGGTATCCTTTCAAATTATATGACAATCATATATATGCCATTAACAACCAAACTGATTGGCGCTTCTGGCATGCTTTACGGTATGGTAGCTTTATGGTTGGTTTTATTCATAAAATTTGATGTACAACATAACCCTAGCATAAGAGTTGCGCGAGCTGTTGCTTTTTGTTTAATTGTTTTAGCTCCAACAACATACCAACCGCAAACAAGTTACTTAGCTCATGCCTTTGGTTTTCTTATAGGATCTCTATTCGGCTTCACTTCATCTTTTTTTGTAAGGCCAAAAACTCCAAAGAAAGGCTTAAGCGAACAAAATCATCCCCTGTGATACAAATGATTTAGTAATACTTACAAACCATCGTTTACAAATATCTGTAAATTTATCAATTAATTACAAATAGTTACTGACCTAATGGTTGATTGCCCTTCTTCCGATAAGTTCAAACATAAGAATGTAAGGAAGTGACTAGAGATGAACCGAGAGTTGAACAAAGAAACAGCCACAATGCTACAGTCATATCTTGGTAATAAGTATATCTTAGTCTGTGATCCTTCCTCTAACTTCAGAACTTCCATAAAACAATTCTTACTTAACCTAAGAGTCAAAAACGTTAAATGCGTTTCAAATATAGCGGAAACAAAGCGAGAACTTTTATCAACAAAAGTTGGGCTTTTCATCGTCGAATGGATAAATGAGGGGCAAAGTGGCTTACAATTTTGCCGAGACATTAAGAAAAGCAAAGAACATCGCGCCACCCCCTTCTTACTCATTAGCTCTGAAAACCTCCGCCAAGATGTGGTTCTAGCAAGTGAAGGGGGAGTCAGCCGATACTTACTTAAACCATTCTCATATGAAGATTTTACAAAAAAAATGCATTCAATTATGAAGGAAGAACAAGACCCAAATCCAACTCGCATCTTATTAAAGCAAGCAGAAAATGCAATTTTTGCCGAAGATTATGATGAAGCTGAAGAGCTTTTTAAAATGGCGCAAAAAACAGATAAAGACTCCGCTAAAGCCATTGAAGGCCTTGCCAAAATTTGCGTAATACGCAAGCAGTTCACAAAGGCAATCACTTTACTCGAGATCGCATTATCGATGAATTCAAAATATATAGGCGCTCATCGCCTTCTACTCGAAATATTTGAGGAAACAAATGACAATGAGGGAAAACTAAAGGAAACACAAATCCTTCACAAGCTAAGCCCTGACAATCCAGCTTATTGTTTAAAACTTGCTACTATCTATTTAAAGCAAGGCCAACTCACAGAGTCAGAAGAATACTTCAAAAAATCAATCATGATATCGCCGATGCTTGCACAAGCATATAAAGGTTTGGGCGATATAGCTATGATACAAAAAGAATTTCCAGAAGCTAGAAAAGCTTATCAAAAATCACTCGACCTAGAGCCTGATGATATTAGCACCCTTAATTCTCTCGGCATGACATTTGTCCGTATGGGGAAATATCATGAAGGAATTCAAAGGTATGCCATGGCACTAAAAATCGATGCCAATAACATTAAAATACTCTTTAATCTTGGCCATGCTTGGGAAAAGCTAGGTAATTATAAAGAAGCATTTGAAAAATATAGCCAAGCCCTAGAAATATCGCCAACCTTTGACAAGGCAAAACGTGGTATTAGCCGCCTCAATACCTTAAAACAGCTTTAATCAAAAAATATAGGTTTAGACGTCTATATTATCGTCTAAACCTTTGTAGGCTAACTTTCTGTAGCTAGCCAAAGAGCTCTATCTCAACTATAAATCGCTTTCGGCACCAAAAAAATCGGAATCTCGTATGAAAGCATGCCATGAAACGGCATTTTTCCTATAGAAAAAGGCTTCATATGCATCAGTTCGTGACGCCCAAAAACTAAAAAGTCAGGCTGCCATTTTTCTATAGCATATGCTAATTGCTCAGATACCTTACCAAATAGAGCGGCACACTCATAATTCTCATTATCCAAATTAGAGATGGCTTCCATCCTTCCTCTGAGAATTTTTTGAACACCATCTTCAACACTATTATAGAAAGACTGTGGAGAAAAATTATCTTTATGAGGAACAATACCTAAGTTCATTTTTTCTTGCAAAAGATCTCCAAATTTTAAAATTTCATCTTTCGAACCTTTAGCTACATGAATGTGTACAATTTTACTGTTAGAAAACCTAGATGCTACATGGTGTGTAAATGCCAGTGCTCCTTTAGAAACATCCTCCAAATTATCTGCGATCAAAAAGCAAGGCCGCTCAGGTAGCTCTTTTTTAAATGCTGGCTGCGGTATCGCCATGACAGGAACTTTTGACTGTGCCATTAAATTTATCGTCGTTGAGTAGCCATATGGAATAAAATTACCCTTTGCTCCAGGCGCAACTATTGCTAACTCAACCCCTGAAGAAAAGGCGTCTTGCGCAATTTCAGCAGATGGCCTACCTTCGAGAACAATAGTTTCCACTTCCCGATGAATCACTATATCCCTTGACTGTTCATCTAAAAGTTTGACCGCCTCTCGATATCTATCCCCTTCTATAACCCCAGATAAATCAAGACCGGAAAACTCTCCAACATAACCGGTAGCAAGTTTCGGAATATGATGTGGTTGCACCACATGCGCAAGGCGAAACGCTATAGCCCGGTCCGGGAAAAGCCGATCAACATAATGAACTAATCGCTGGCCAATGGGATTAACATCGGCAGCAATCAAAAATCTATTGGTTTTTCTCAAAAACTTAGCTGCCACTTTCATAAGGCCTCCTATTAACAAAACCGATAATTAAATTTTTAAGCCGATTCACACCCAAATCAAATATCCGACTCCCAGTCTGAATAGAAACATCGAACATTCCATTGATGTTTAGCATTAGCGCTACACTGCAAGAAAAGTTCCCAGAGATAGATCAGTGAAATTAAAAAGGTTTATTTATGACCAGCAAGCACATTAGAATTATATCACTCAAATTGCGTATTTTAACTCAATTAAAAATAAAAGGGTGGCCATCCGCAATACAACCAACTGAAATCAAAACTATAATAAAAGAACCGGCTTGGTACTTCTTTTGCTAAGAATAAACTATTGATATAGATGTCGTTATGAAAAAAGCTAAGCTCTGATTGTATATTAAATTTTTATGATGAATATCAAAATAAAGGAAGGGTTGGTATGCGTGTATTTGGACATATGACTAGAGATATTATTTCAATTAAACCATCGACATCAATAAAAAAAGCTTATGAAATAATGCAAGAAGAAAAGCTTAGACATCTTGTAATAGTAGAACATTCCAAGTTATTAGGTATCATATCGGATCGAGATATTTACCGGGAAGGAAATATGCAATTCGGAAAATTTCATTGCTCCGATCGCCCCGTAAAAGAATTCATGAGTACAGACATTATAACATGCCTACCTTCAACAACTATTGGTGAAGCAAGTCGGCTTTTAATCGATAATAAAATAGACTGTCTGCCAGTAACACAGTTTAGCAAATTAGTTGGTCTCATTACTTCTACAGACTTGTTAGAAATCCTATGTACCGATGCACCAGTCAGCTTGCATGCTCCAATTCCTATTTCTTATAACTTAAGGGCCTATGCCACAAACTGAGGGCATAGAGCTCTGTTTATGAAAAAATATGCCATTTAGATATACAAAGGAATATTAATCACGTTTTTAATACCTTCAAGCTGAGAATTGATTTGCTTACTTGATGATTCATACAAATAATCTAGTTTTTGATGGGTATCGTTTATAAATTCTTGATCTTTAATGTATTTTAGATTGATATGAACATTAACAGCAGATGCCTGGATAGCAGCTTTAATTAAATAAAGCCCGACAGCCATATCACTTAAAACATTTTTATTGCCAATCATTGCGATTGGAGCACTCCATTCAAGGCACTGGGAGCATAATTTAATTACCGATAATGGTACATTTGCAGCCGCTTTTAAAGCTACCTGCAATTGCAAAGTTCGTTTATTTTTGTCCTCTTCACTTTTTTTCGGAAGCTGCATAGCCGTCATAACTTCGGAAAACTCACGCATATCTTCATCAGCCAAATCAGCAAAAGCCTTTAAAGCATCATTACAATTCTTTATAATAAGATCTAATTCAGCTGATTTTTTCGACAGTTCAGCAACCATCAAAAAGAGTGCGATTCCCTGCGAAGCTGAAAAAGCAGCAGCCGCACCTCCTCCAGGCACCGAATCCCGACTTCCGAGGCGGTCGAGGTATTCTCTGATAGAAGCGTCTATAATCATAGATTTACCCCATCTGCAAAATTATTCTTTAGCCTAACTAGATTACGTAAAAGCATCGAAATTGTGACCGGACCAACTCTCGGTGCAAAAGCAAGTACCTTATCTTGTGCCTCTTTTGTAAAATTTTGAATAGAAGAAAAATTAACACAAATCGTCCCTTCTTTAACTTCATCGGCAGTGATTTTTTTAAAATTTTTACTTGGAACACCTCCTATCACGATATCTGAGTCTTTAATGGCATCGCGCCTAGAAATTGAAACTTCTTTGAGTTGATGATTGACAAACAAAAGAGGGCCATGAATATCAAAAGAATAAACTGCAGCTCCATCGTTAGCTAACATCGCAGCTAAGGGGCGGCCTACAACTTCACTGCGATTAAAAATAGTAATTTTTTTACCTTTTAAAGGCACTGATCCATCAATACTCTGATAGGGTATCACTTCCTCCAAAATTTTAACAATTGCAAGCGGTGTGCAAGGTAACACAGACCTACGCTTTGGATCACCATCTATAGTACGATCATTGGCGTACAATTTCCTTATCCAATAGGAATTTAGCCCTTCTACATCTTTTCTATAATCAACCAAATCTTTAATATAATTATCTTGCTGCGAACTAAAAATCGGGTAATAAACCATGATTCCATCAATATTACTGTCACGATTGGCTTCAATTATAGCTGATTCCAAATCAATCCGAGGAAATTCTCGCAGCACAAATTCTACTCCAACATCCCGCGCACCAATCTTGGCATAAGAAGCATACGTTTTAGATGAAGCACCACTTTCAGTTGCTAAAATACCTAAAAGTCGAAGAGGTCGCGAAAAATATTGCGCATGCTCTTTTACCTCCTGACGATATAACTGGCTAATAGCGTCAACATCTATAATAGCCATGCAAGGCACCTCCATCGAAATTCAAAATCTTCACATCAACACATCTATTATAGTCTGCACTTTCACTGTCGAGGCATAACTGAAAATTCTTTCACCTCATATATAGTCAAGCCATCAACTTGCAAATACCCTCTAGCGCTAATAGCGTGCGTTTTCGGACAAATACTCACAACGTCAACGTCAACGGTAATCTTTTTATTAGTAGGTAAAACCTGACCTCGATATAGCCACTCATGCTTCCCACCTATACAGCTAATTTTATTAAATGGAACTCTCGCCTCCCGCCAATAATCAACGGCTCGAACTTTCAGAAGCTGTATAAAAGACTCAAGACCCAATGATCCTGGCATGACTGGATCTTGATAAAAATGAGCATGAAAAAACCATTCATCGGCATCCACCAACTTAGAACCACGAATATAACCTAACCCAAAAGATCCGCCCTTTGCCGCATACCTTTCAATATTATCAATCATCAATAAAGGAGATTTAGGCCAGTACTGATCTCCTCCTGGATAAGATATATTTTTTGAAAAAGCGGGGGATACGTGATCCAAAAGATCTTTTACTCCACGAATACCAATTTGCTGCGCCAAAGCCTGGCGTGTAAAAAAGCCAAACATAGTATGCCCTTGGTATACCATTTGTTCTCCTGCTCTTAAGGAAAAATCAAATTCCTGCAAAAGCATTCCTCCAGACTGAGAAATCTTTGTTGATCTTACTTCTGTAGTCAGGGTCCCGATATCAGGAGTCACATCCATAAATTGCGTAGCATATCCTGCTAAATTTCTATAACATAAATCCTCAGAACTAGTTAATGCTGACCCCATATATGCTGAGTACCAGCCACATGGTTGCAAAGCGGTCTCTAACAGCACAGAAAATGGCATTATTCCCTGTGATTCTGCCAAAAAATACCAAGCATTTTCTGGAACATCATATTCGGCTACAATACTTCCACCAGCTTCTAACTTCCAAGCAGGTGCATTAACCCCAGTGATGCGATCAATAAAACGGAATGGGTCTCTAGGTAACCTTGCAATCTTGCGTTCACTACCATCAAATATCTTATAACGATCCCCAAATGCTAGCGAAGGCTTACCTTCACAAAAGGCTTTTATGCTCTGTGTATCATAAAGAGAAATTTCATTACTATTCGTTGCATTCGTCAAACTCTTAGAATTTTTATCCCATATAGCAAAGACTTTGTCTTTAAGTAACCCAGGTATTCTCAATGTCATATTAGTAATTTCGACTATAGGCTTACCATCTGCATACATCAAGGCATCAACAATCGCATAGGCTTCAGGTCTGTATCCCAATTCACGAACAATAATTTCATATCTAACTTTTTTGGTACTCTCCAAAACTTGCCCACGGCATTTTAAGCGGCTTTGCTCCCCCGGTATCGGCTCAAAGGTGATGTCATTACTTTCCCCAACCCACCCTATTCTCATTAAGTAAACCCGCAATGTATGTAAGCAACACTCATACATTAAAGTCCCAGGCATGACTTTATCGTCGACAAAGTGGCATGATAAAAACCAATCCTTTGGGGAGATATCGGCCTCTCCTATGACTAGGCCAACGCCATAGCGACCACCTTGTGGATCTATAAGCTTTATCCGGTGAACCAGACGCATCATACCATCTGGCAACTTTGCTGGGTCTTCAAAATTCAGATTAGAAAATGCCGGTCCAAAACAAGCAACATAATCCCCTTTTCTTAAGGCTTCAAGTTGCTCATCATCATAAGCAGCTTTTTCGACAGGCACCGGATATGTGAAACCACCGGTTAAGCATCCCTGCATTTGCACTTGATCCAATGTTGAAAAAACCAAGCCTTTTCCTTCGTCCAGTTCCTTATCGGTAAAAAATCCCGCACAACCATTTTTCATCGATAGCAAAGGTTTACCATTGACTTTGGCTTCAAAGCTAAACCTAAATAGAATTGTACTACTTTGTCGAAAAAAACCTTCGATGTTAATATCATAGCGTATAGTCTGACCAGATGAGGGGAGGCTATCGAAAAACGTAACAACAGCATCTAATAGACGGTAAACCCTCTCTCCTTTAGAATGAAAATCAATGCCAAGATAGGATGACAAAAACAGGTCTGCTTGGCCAGCTTCTACAGCAATACAGGTTGGTATTTTTCCTGCATCTAAATACCAAGCATTTGCAAATATGTCATGTTCAGTCACAATAGAGCCAGATTGTAAACTTCTCGCTTTGGCATCCACACTCATAATTCTATGGCATAATAACAACGGGCCCTCTGGCAAGCGTGTTCTACGAGGGTAAGTATCAATAATAGAAAAAGAGCCTCCTAAAACAGATCCTATCTTTCCAGCTGCAAACTCCTTACAGCCTTCATAGTCTAACCAAGGCTTCTCACTGTTAAAAGGCTCTGGCCGCAAATCGTCATTATAACCATCATATTTGTCTAATGAAATAAGGGGAGTAACACTAAATAAATCAGCATCATATAATGCATCTACACTTGGGATAGTAAGATTTCCATTTCCAAGCATTTCAAGTTGTTTGCCTAAAAGCTCTCCCATATTATCAAGCATCTGATTATGCCAACATAAGTATGCTTGATGGGCTGAATAATTTGCATAAGCAGTCTTTTCTATTAATGCACCAATTTCTGCATAGCTATCATCAACCAACGGTGCTGTTCTATTACCCAAAGGTTTAGGATCATTTCCCTGCCTATACTGCACTTTCGTAGTTTCTTGCTCTAATATAGAAGAACTTATTGCGCCAACCCTTTCAGTGACTTGAAAAATAGAAAAACTCTCTTTCTTATCGATTGTCACAACTATGCTTTTATCACTTTTACTGATGCTCTGCTGAATTGCAGTATCTTGGAGGCCTTCAAATGTCGAAAAATAATCTGCATCACAAGCCACATCCAGCAATCCGTAACTGCAATCCTTGCCATTTTGATTAAATACTATTACGTTCTTATTTTTAATATCGGCAGGCTTTTCTTGTACTAACGATCTATCTAATTTATTCCCTAGCGCTATTTTTGTTACCAAATTAACCAGTCCAGTAGCAGATCCGACAGAGCCTAAATAAGAATACATATCGCTATCATTACAAGTAACAGCCTTCGAAGGTATATTGGCGCATAGCGCAGGCTGTAATAAAGATTGCTTATGACCGCCACCGTCTAACCTTGTGGTAATAGAAATATCGCCAATAACACCATACACCTTATCACCATCAGCAATTGCTAGATCTAAATCTTTAACAACTAAAGCAACGGCACCATCTGAATAATTATAATTGCAAGGACCTATTCCTTCACCTTGGCTTTGCATATAAGAACAATTCGACAAAGCAGCTTGCGTTTCTGCCGCAAAGTCAACAGCACCAACAACTGCAAAATCCAATCTTCCTAAGCGAATCTGATCGACTGCAAACTCCAAGGCACGTAACCCAGAATTTTCTGCATTTGCTATCGTAAAAGATGGACCCGCAAATTGAAATTCACGTGCTATCCTGCTTGCAACTATACTACCTAATGAACCTATCGTTCTATTAGCATTCAAAGGCGGATTTACACTATCTTTTAAAGCTTCTACCCATTCTTTAAATGCATCATCAGATAATTTAAGCCCGAGTTCTTCACACCAAGCTTTGGCCTTATTTTCAATATCCCAACGGCAATTAAAAAAGTTCGCATGGGCATCTAAATCAAGACCTATAAGAGCACCTGCCTTTAAGTGCCGTTTTTTCTTAATGCCTGCCACCTTCAAAGCACGGTATGCGACATCAAGCATAAGAAGCTGTATCGGTAGCATTTGCTGCAATTCGATCGGTGGAACTTTAAACTTTCCTATTTCGATTAGCAGTTCTTCAAATGCATTAAGTCTAAAATTCTCCGCACCCTCACAATCCCAACCATAACCTTGGATACTCTGACAATGCTCAGAAGACTTTCCTACAAAATGTTCACCAAGATTTGCAATGCGATCTATCAATACACAAAAATTAGAACTATCCGCCAAAGTGCTTTCAATACCAACAATAGCTACCTGCCTAGAATTTTCATTCGAAATATTGAACGTCGGCTTACTTATTGGGGCAAAAGATGTACTTTTGCCATCATGATCCTTAGCTTTTCGAGACTGGCTTAACGAAAGTAACTCATCCCACTCTTCGATAAGCACATGTGCATTTATTCCACCAAAACCAAATCCACTAATTGCAGCCCGTCTTAATATGTTTTCATCTCTTCTTTCCCAATTTTTTGGAGATTTTAGAATTTCAAAGGGAGAATCCTCTAGGCAGTACTTTGCTTCCGCCTGACTAAAGTTTGCCGTGGGCGGTAAAACTTTGTGTTGCATCGCCAACAAAACCCGGCAAAGCCCTGATGCACCGGCAGCGGTGAGCAAATGTCCAACATTTGCTTTTACAGAGCCAAGAATGCATTTATTTACAAATTGCCTCTCCTCAACGCCCTGCTCTGGGCTCCATAGGCTCTTCAGGCTCATAAGTTCAATACCATCGCCTAAAGAAGTACCAGCAGCATGACATTCTATAAGATCTACATCATTAACGTCCCAACCTGCTTCTTCATAAGCAGCACGCATCGCACGCAGTTGTCCTTCTGAATCAGGAGCCATAAGCCCCCCATTAACATCGTTAGAAAGACCGATACCTGCAATAGTCGCATAGATTCTATCATTATGGGCCAGCGCATCCTCAAGACGCTTTAAAACGAAGAATCCAGCTCCTTCTCCCACTACTAAGCCATCTGCATTTTGATCAAATGGCCTAGCTTTTCCGGATTTTGATAATGCCGTTAATTGAGTAAAGCCCATTTGTGTGTATAAAGGATCAGGACGAGAAACACCACCAACCAGCACAGCATCAGACTTTCCAAAGTGTAATGCATCGACCGCCATTCTAAGGGCATATAAAGAAGATGCGCATGCCGCGTCCAATGTAAAACAGCCTCCCTGCAGATTCAAAGCCTTTGCCAAAACATAGGCTGGCATAGCAGCAGGAAATGCATTTATAGGATGTACTTTGTCCGTATTATTAATCGGATGACTTAACAAAAACTTCTCAAAAGCCGAGCCAAGATAATGACGTGCTATCTTCGAAGAAAACTCCGTTGGTAAAACTATATTACCAAAAAGAACCGAAACCCGTCGCAAGTCCAAAAGAGAGGATTGGCAATCTTGAAACGCCCGAGCGCCTGCCGTTAACGTTAAATGAAACAAAGGATCAAGCTGTTGCAGTAAATCATGGTCAATGTTTAAACTTTTTTCCCTACACTGCCAGTCATCAACAAAATAGCCGCGAACATTGCCAACACGATCTTTTTCTCCATATTCTTTAGAATACGCAAGATCCTTGCTTAAAAGCCAACGATCGGGAGACACTTCTGAAGAGCAATCCCTACTTTGAATAATATTTTGCCAAAATTCCTCTAGTGAGTTCCCTCCAGGAAAAACCCCGCTCATACCGACTATGGCTATTTTTGACGAGTCGCTCATAAATGCTTTCTCAATCTCTACAAATTGTAACTATTCAGCGTATCTTTTCCCTACAATATGCCGCTTGACACATCGTCATCCTGAGTGAAGCGAAGGATCTCGAAATTGCGAAATAGATCCTTCGCTTCACTCAGGATGACGGGCAGTCAAGGCTTTGAATCGATCAGATAAAAAATACGCTGAATAGTTACTACAAATTAACATCAGAAGTCTTCAGTGATTGTTTACCAAATGCATTCAATAAAGTTGGCATGCGGGTGCATTGCAAGCCAGTAACCTTTGCCAATAAGTTTCCGCACTCACCCACTACCTCAACATTAGCCTCTAAATAGTTAGCATTTTTTATATCCCTTATTTCAATTTGAATCTCACACTCAGACTGTGCGGAAAAATCAGAGAAAACTTCGAGAGTAGCAAATGATGATGGCAAACAAGCTAAACCATCTTGTTCAACACTCCACAAAATCATCATCTGGAAAACACAATCTAGGACCAGGGGATCAACCACCCAATGCGTTCGAAGTGGGGTCGTCATCCACTTTGATGGATGCGGGCTTGTAGCAACTTTTGCTGCCATCCCTCTTGAAGAATATCCAGCAATACTCTTAATTCCTTGCAAAGAAGCGCCATGAAACAAAAATTTTTCATATGCAGCTTTCACAGAAGTATTATAGCCACCCTCAATTGGAGCAAGGCTAAAATCTACCCGCTCAAGTGGAGCCTCTGCCAAAAATGCATGAGCAAAAGCGTGCACAACACCTCTCCCATTAGAACCAAGTGACTTTAATTCGACTCTAATTAAATATCCATTGTCGGTTTTAACCGGTAAATCTGTCCAGGCACCGACCATAACACCTTGTGTATTTCGAACACGAATACCATTTGCGACTTGAAAATTTCTAAGACCGCCAAAAACAAGCCCAGGGTTTGCAAGCAAAGCTGCATGTGCCATCCACTCAACCATAACCGCCGCTGGCAACACATAGTTACCATCAATAGCATGATCCCGTAAAAAGCTCAGTTCTTCAACGCTAGTATTTATCTCAAAAGCTAACCTCATACTATTACCGGTAGCACTATTGCCCAAGCGTATATTTTCTTCTTTCTCACGAGTATCCTTAGGTTTCTGATCTGCTAGATTAGGACCAAACACCACCACTTCAACACACTGACCTTCGACGGGTTGCGCTAATGCTTCGACTAAATACCTACCACCTGCGTCAAGGGGAATCAAAGAAACCCCTTCAGACTCAAACATTTTTTTCAAAGAAGGATTAACCATCCCTCCCATCCAAGGACCCCAATTTGCAGAGAGCACTCTACAAGACACATGTTTGGTAGCAAAATTCTGTGCCAATTTATTTAAAACTTCATTAGCAACAGCATAATCAACCTGTCCTTTCCTTCCAAATCTAGCTGTCGATGAAGAAAACATTACGACAACTTTTAATGCGTTCTGATCCAAGGAACTCATGATGGATTGATACCCTTTAACTTTAGTATCAAAAACATCGCTGAACTGTTCTTTAGTTTTTTCAATAAACAACTTATCTCGAAGGACCCCAGCTCCATGAATAAAGCCGGTGATCAAGCCAAATTCACTTTGTAAATCTGATAACAAAATTTTCACTTCTTGTTCATTTCTAATATCGACAGATCGATATACGAACTTACATCCAAGTTGGCGCAACCGGTCAAAATTCTCCTCCATATACCGCCAGCTCATGATCTGACGATATTTATCTTCAACATTCTTAAGAGGTAGACTTTGATCAGCGTTCTTAATTATCGCTTTCTTTATTTCAGTTTCACCACGGACACCAATCAGCCAATGGGGCTCTGGATCTGGGACTGGACTACGCCCAAGAAGAATCAATCGGCACTGATACTCTTTAACAAGTTCATAACAAGCCTCGAATGTGACTCCACGAGCTCCTCCTGTTACGACCAAAACATCGTTCTTATTTAAAGGCCTAGAGATTACATCATATTCTTTCGAATCTTTTTGTAATGCCACAGTTTTAAGACCTGTATCACTAAGACCTAGCTCAAGTATTCCTCTTAACAGACATTGCTCAACAACCTTGTCAGCATTTTCAATGCCATATAAATCAATAGCCTTTGCATTAACGTTCTTCCATTCATGGCTTACGGTTTTACTAAGCCCAGCTAAACCGCAGTATATAGCATGCCTTTCCTGCTCAATGCCATTTAGCCCGAAGCTGCCCCCGTTAAAAGTAACTGTCACAAAAAATGCGCCATCTCCAGAGGCAGAAACCTGCAACCGATCATGCACCTTTTGTGACAATAAAAATGAATTTAGTAAAAATTCTCGACTATCCGTCGACTGTAATTCTACATCAGGAGCAAGAATAACGATCCCACTCAATGCTTCAGGGATGGCTATATTCTCAAGATCCATGACATCAACAAACTTAGTCTGCAACCCAGCTTTGACGAAGGACTTAGCAAACACATTCGCTTGTTTTGCATCAACGCCAGCTATCAAAATCATCGCATCAGCAGAAAGAGTCAGAGAAGCCTGACTATCTGCACTTTCAATAGCCCTTGTAATAACTAAAAATTTTTCTACCGCCTGACTAGAGCGTATTGTTTTTTTTTTTTCGCTTTCTTGGTTGGCCATATTAGATTGCATCTCTGCGTTATTTAAACTAATAGGATCATCAATAGTGTCTTCTGCCTCGGCGCCAATCATTGTGCTGTTTTCATAATAAGACAAGACATCCGAGATCGTTCTAAATTTTGCAAGTGCCTCTTGGCTTAATTTTAGGAGATTAGCTGTTTTTTCTTGCAATGCAGAAAAAATTTCTACCCTCTTAATCGAGTCAATTCCCAGATCAGCTTCCATTTCCATATCCGCAGTTAACATTTCAAGCGGATAACCAGTTTTTTCTGCAATTATATTGAAGAAAATTCTAGAAATACTTTCAGCGCTCAATTCATCGGCATTTGCCTCTGCTCCTTGTCTTTTTTGCAATCCGTGCAAAGGATCTGCCTCTACTACATTCCTTTCTGAATCAATAGCACTAGATGAGGATTGATCTCTCACCGAACTCATAGCAGTATAACAATCGATGATATCATTGATAGTGCGTAAACTATTCAACTCTTCCGCCGAATTTTGACCTTCAACATTTAGTTTTTCCTGAATTGCGGAAAAAATCTCAACTCGCTTGATGGAATCAATACCTAAATCCGACTCCAAAGACATTTCTACTTGTAATACATCTTTCGGATATCCTGTCTTTTCAGAAATAACATCAAAAATGGCAGCACCTATATCCGAGTCTCCATTCATGGATTTAGAAGCTTGATCCTCAAAATTGTTTTCCATGGCTAAAGATGCATTATTATGGTGCAGCACAGAAGGTTCTTCTACTACAAGATACTCATCTATCTTATTCTCATTTTTGCCTACCGCAAGGTCCGCACTTTTAAAGGAATTGCTACTGAAGTCCTCATCGTTCAAAGGGGAATGACTAAAACCTTTTCCTTTCAACGGCGACTGGGTTTTAATATCCATAGCTCCCATCAATTTAAGCTGCTGCTGCATAATTTGATGAAACATCGCCTGTGCTTCCTGCTGCCCTTGCAAAAATTGTCGATGCAATTCTGCATTCTGCTTTTGCATATTCTGCAATTGCAAAAGACTCTTTTGTGTCAATCTAAACGCATCATCAACAGCCTCAGAATGGCCAAGCATTTTTTCAGATCCGCCATAATTCTTAGATTTATTCTGTTGTGACATTGGAATATCCTTTGACATATCTGCTATCCTTTTCTGATCTGTAACCGTATTCGTAGGGGATTTTTGACTATATCTTTCATTCGTTACGACGTGGACATCATGCTTTAATTCAATGTTCTCAATCTTTTTATTAATAATTGAATCGTCTAGACCCTCTACTTGAGGTTGCAATATGCTCTTATGCGTAGCATTCAAAGCATCTGGGTTCCGATAGTTAGCTCCTGTAAGCATTACAGTAAAACGCTTTTTCCCGGCCTTACTTTTTTCATCTGCCACGCCAAATTTTCTTGTATATTCATGAGCAAAATCGGCATCCCATACCGACAAGTCTACGCCGTAGCCTGTCGTAGCCAATTGCGCCAAAAGTTCGGCTAAATGCACCATATGGTTACTGGATTTTTCAACATCAAAAGCAATAGTTTTCGCTTTAATACCCAATATTTTTTCTACCAATCCAGTCAAAACTCGGCCAGGACCAACCTCGACAAAAACCCTAGCACCATCTCTATACATCTTTTCAATTTGGCCAACGAATGACACTGGGCTCACAATATGCGTAGAAAGCATTTTTGCAATCAAACCTGGATCAGAGGGATACTTTTCTTCCATCTCATTCGAATAAACCGCTGTACGCGGCGGGGTAATTTCAATGCCTTCAATAAATTGATAAAAAGGCTTCTGAGCATGCAACACATGCGGGCTATGAAATGCAGCCCCAACAGGAAGAGAAGCTGCACTATAACCCAACTCCTTGAAAACAGATCTAGCCTTTTCCAATTCAACTTCAAGACCAGAAACAACGACCTGCCTCGGAGCGTTATGATTTGCAATAGTAACTTTTAAGTTAAACTCTTTAGCCGCTCTCTCAACATCTTCTTTCGAAGCAGACACTGCCAACATAGCCCCAACTGCCTGCTTAGCCATAATTGAACCACGCTTACATGCTACAGCAATATAGTCATCATGGCTCAAACTACCTGCTGCATATAATGCTGTCAGTTCTCCAAAACTATGGCCTGCCAGCAAATCTGCTCTAACTCCAAAACGCTCCAAAATTCCAAGACAGCCAAGGCTTACTGCTCCTATCGCTGCCTGCGCAACATCGGTACTTCGTAATGCAGAACGAGACTCAACTAAAGCTTCCTTCCGAAATAAATCCATTGGATAAACGATATCAGACAATGCCACACCATCATCCAACAACGACTGCTCTTTGCCTACACTATCAAGTAGGGAAAATGCTCGTCTCACTTCGGGAAAACAGCAAGCTAAGCTTTTTAACATATTCGGATACTGAGAACCTTGCCCTGGAAACAGAAAAGCAAGTTTACCTTTACCCTCATTTTTTCCTGCAGAAAAATAGCAACCCTTTAAAGCATGCAAGCTATCCTTCACACCCTCAATTTTATCTTTGTAAGAAGCAATATTTGTACAATCCATAGATTGCAAAGGTATAAGAGTATCCGATATCTGCTTGACAAGCCTTCCGGCCTCGGAATACGCCGAGTGGGTTATGACTAATAGAAGACGAAAAGGATCTGCTATCTGAAACGAGCTACGAGATTTGTGAGCAAAAACTCTAAAATCATTCCAATCCGCTCCTTCTATCTTCAGATCAGATAAATCTAAAATCAGAGTATCGATATCCTGACTAGAAAATGCTAGTATCTGAACTTCTCCGTCCCAATCCACCTTTAAACCATTGCCCTGATACTCTTCCAAGACACAATGAAAATTACTACCACCAAACCCTAAAGCACTTACTGCCGCTCGCCTTGGATGAGAATCACTGGCAATCCACGGCCTTGGTTCTCGGTTTAGAAAAAAAGGAGAGCCTTGAATAGCACGATTCGGTTCGTCCACCTTAATTGTTGGCGGCAACACCTTATGATATAAAGATAGCGCTGCTTTAATCAAGCCCGCAGCACCTGCAGCCGCCTTGGTATGACCAATCTGAGATTTTACTGAGCCTAAAGCGCACCATGGATCTTGACCATTTGGGCCTCCATAAACGTTAGTAAGCGCTTCTAATTCAATACTATCCCCAACTTTGGTACCTGTACCATGGGCTTCTACTAAGCTGATAGTTTTAGGAGAGCATCCCGCTTCACGGTATGCTTTTGTTAACGCCTTGGCCTGTCCTTTCGCACTCGGAGCATAAATCGCCTGCCCCTTTCCGTCACTTGAAGAACCAATACCTTTGATAATGGCATAAATCCTATCCCCATCCCTTTCAGCATCATCGAGGCGCTTTAAGATAACACAGCCCAAACCTTCACCAAGAATAGTTCCATCTGCATTTTGATCAAAAGGCCTAGCATGCCCACTAGAAGATAGCGCAGGAGTTTTGCTAAAGCACATGTACATGAATACATCATTGAACGTATCAAATCCTCCACTCACAACCATATCAGACTTGCCGCTTTGCAACTCCAAGCAAGCCAAGCTTAGCGCGCTTAAAGAACTAGCACATGCTGCATCTACGACACAGTTAGTCCCTCCTAAATTTAAACTATTTGCAATACGCCCTGCGACAACATTTCCCAATAAGCCGGGAAAAGAATTTTCCTGCCAACTAACGTAGCTGTTGGCAATATCATTAATGACTTGCTCTGCCTTCTCCCCTTCAATTCCTGCATTTGTTAACGCCCTCCTCCAAATAGGATGGCCCAATCGTGCTCCCAGTGGAATAACAAGCTCTAAAGTTCCAGTCACGCCAACAATACAACTGACACGATCACGATCAAAATCTTCACCGGGCCCGTAACCTGCATCAATTAAAGCCTGCTGTGCCACAGCCATAGCTAAAAGCTGTGTCGTATCCGTCGCCTCAATAGCATTAGGAGCAATTCCGTATGACATAGGATCAAATTCAAAAGGAGACAAAAATGCACCAGTTTTTGCGTAAGTATGATCAGCCTTATTCACATCAGCATCAAAGTAATCTTCGGGGCGCCAATGAGAAGCAGGAATTTGTTTAATGCTATCCTTTCCCTCTTTGATATTAAGCCAAAATTCATCTATAGTTCCTGCATCAGGGAACAAGCACCCCATACCAATAATCGCAATTGGGGTAGCCGTTTGTGTTTTACTTTCAATTTTATCTGCCAACTGTATGCCCTTTAAATCCCATTTTAGAAGCTGTCTTACACGCTAGATCAAGGTACTGCGTTTAAAAAATATTCCACCACGACTGCATAGCTTCAGCATTTTTTCTTATATATTGATACTAACAGTATCAGATAATTCTTCATTTCTTATCCGCCGACCATGCCCATAATTTCGTGCCTGGCAATGGCCGCCAAGTAGTGTCGCATCCATATCCAATCTAAGACCCTGTATTTGCAAAAGCCATTTTTCTCAAAATAACAGCAGCACCTATTAAAATATTAAGTGAAACAACCTTCACCATACGCTCTTCTGGATTCTCCAAAAAGCTGCCCTTAACCCACTCATTAAAAGCACCCATCGCGGGTCCGCACCAAATTTGAAAATCCATTTTGCGTTCAGCCTTTTCACTTTCGTTGGCCCAGTTAGAGGACTGTCCTAAATAAGAGCGAACAATAAAGCCATTTGATGTTTTGGGTCTTTTTCTGCTCTAACCACCTGAGATGGATCTCTCCTCACTACGCAAGAAGCGGTAGCAGTCCACTCTTCCCAAAGCGGCCTTTAAAATATGTGTCTCGATAAACGAGCGCTCTTTTTCGGGTAACTCTTCCAAACTCTTAAAACGCGTATATAAATCGTAGAGTTTGTTTGCACGCATCGGAAACATAGTGCCACGTTTTAGCACTTGGACCTTGATACCCATCTCAAACATATCAGCGGAAGGAGCCATAGCAATTTCAGACGAAGTTGCCTCACATAACATCTTACGCACGGTATCAGAACTACCCGATTCTATACATGCTTGATTAATCGATCCGGTTACTATATAAGCCGCACCCATCGAAAAAGCAGCAGCAGCAGACTCAGGAGTTCCAATCCCCCCGGCAACTCCAACTCTCAACTTTTTCCGATACGAAAACTCAGCCTGCAATCTATTTTTCAATGCTTGCATAGCAGAAACCAGAGCAAATGCAGGCCTATTATCTGTGTGCCCTCCAGAGTCGGCCTCTGCGGTAATATCCTGCGCTACTGGTATCTCTTTAGCCATGAGAGCCTGTTCAGAGGTAATACAACCATTAGAAACGAGCTTTTCAAGCATCTTATCCGGAGCTGGGGAAAAGAATTGGCTTGCCACCTCAAGTCTAGATACTTTGGCTATTAAATGATTTTTAGTCTGGACAAAGCCATTTTGATCGCGATAAATTCCAGAAAGACGGTACCTTAATAAGGGTAGACTTAACTGCATAAACGCAGCTGCTTCAACAATGCGGACATCACGCTTTAAATACAAATCAACTAATGCGTCTTCCAAATGCGGCTCATTAGGGCTGTATATAAGATTAAACCCAAAAGCTCCAGGCTGTTGTCCCAATCGATTTGATAATTCAGTAAGCTCGTCAATGGCATTTTCCACCTGCTGTAAACTCAAACCAGCGGAACCAAAAAAACCAAGCATACCAGCGCTGGCCATTTCCCAAACAAGCTTAGTCGAAGCTATACCATTTGCCATAGCTCCAGAGACTAATGGGAACTTCAAATTCAAATCTAGACAAAATTGTCTATTTCCTAAAAACGATAACGAAGTGGGAAGAATTGATGGAGGCGCACCAACGAAATCAGAGCCTGCCGGTATATCTAACTCACCAGCAGAGGCTTCATAACGCTTAGCTATATTCCATAAAAGATGTTTCGTCTGATCTTCAGTACTCATCGATACTAAAACACTCGCCTTATTGACCTAAATAATTCAATTAACTCAGCTAGTTGGCTGAAGTTAATGCTAAAAAAATGCCTGCTGCAAAGCAAAAACTTGCACTTTAGGCACAAATACGAACAAACCGCCGGTTTCGTAGAGGCTACAGATGGATTATAAAAAAGGCTATCAAAAAGTTTTTTACACAAAGAAATCAAAACTTCCAAAACAACTTTGAAAATAGAAATTTCCATATTTTCAAATAGTTAAAATAGATCAAAGCAGATCTATTTTGATAACATAGCAGCTGGGAAGTTATTAAACAGTAGAATGTGATAAGAAATAATCCACTTATAAGCATTTGTAAAAAACAAACCATATAAGGTTTTTGAAATTAACAGACTACCAATTTTTCCTAAAGCAGTTTGCATAATATCCGACCAGTATGTTATGTATTAGGTAGCTAGTTGGCAGTCTATTATAGGGTTTAACAATTAGATTTTTTTTGTAAGTATTTAAGAACGATTATTCTTTATGTTGATAAGAATACAAAATTTGATACACCCAGAAATACGGCAACTGCATACAGAGCGAAGGAATTAAGGTATGGCACGGCCTATCGAATATGATTATGATGAATTCATCAATAAAACTACTGAGTTATTTTTAGCTCGAGGCGCTGATCACCTTTCGATGGCAGATATCATTGAAAATACCGGCCTAAATCGCCACAGCCTATATAAAATGTTTCCAAATAAATCAGAGCTGCATAAAGGTGTCATTAAAAATTATCGTGATCGATTTCTCTGTCACGGATATAAGATGCTAGAAGAAAGCCCACAAGGAATAGCATCTATAAAGACTTTCTTCGCGACGTTACTTGCGGGAGATTCTCCAATCCGCTGTCTAATGGTGGATTCAATAGTAGATTATGAGAATGTTAGCCCAGCCATTAGAAAACTTGCAAAGACTCATTACGCAAGGATAGAAAAAGCATATCAAGTAAATATAGATATAGCGAAAAAAAATAAGGAAATTTCTGAAAACCATAAAACAGAAGAAATTGCATCTTTTTTAGTATTGATCATGCAAGGACTTACAATCAACACTAAAATATTTTGCAATGATCAAATAAAATTAATAATTTTTTCATATCTAAATGGACTGAAATAATTTTTTTTCCTAATTACAGATTTTTTATTCTGTAATTATTTAATTTTAATCTATAGAGGAGATTTCTACGAATACTCACATAAAATCTTAGCAACTGTATTATTTATTTCGCTATTAAGAGTTTCCATTGCCTTACCGACAGCATTGACTTCCCTCCCACTAGGCCCTAGTCTGGAAGCTATTACGTGCGTATTGAAGGAAATAATCTTGGCCTCTCTCGCTACAAGCTGGATATTTTTTAGCATTGATTTCACTTGATCACGTTTTTTTTCGACTTCTTGGCGTTGTCTTTCAGCAAATAATTCCGACTCCTGCTGATAAGCATTAGTTATGTCGTTCAATAGGCTCAGCATAGGTTTTCGACTATTTTCTAGTAAAACTAACAATCTACTTTTTTCAACTTCTTTTCCTATTTTAAGATCATCACAAATCTCTTGCGCCTGCTCAATAAACCTGAGCACCAAATTATTGGCATCCTTTTTTGAGCCTAAAAAGATCTGCTTAAGAAGCTCGGAAAAAAGTCCAGGTAGTTTTTTTTCTTCACTCCCCTCAACCAACAATTTATGAGTATCAGAAAATAACACAATCGCCTTATCCAGCTCTTCTAACAAGCTGCTATCATTAGAAAAAACAGAATCAAGAATTAGAAATGCTATACGCTGGCAAAGCATTCGTTGCCGCCCACTAATATTTATTAGTGTTGACAGCTGCTCGCTCGTCACTGAACTTTCATTATGTTCCTCGCCTAAAGCAGAGCTCATATTGCAAAATCCTCTAAATCTTTCCTATTCTTTCCATAACAAAATTCTTATAGCATGATAAAATAATATCGTGGGTATATCTACCCATAATCGGATAAAATCAAATCTCCTTAAGCCACTAAAATCCAACCTCCTAATATCCAAGGTGGGAAGCAATTAAAAAGAGCTTTTCATAGTATAGACCTTGCCTATGCAACCTTACCATCTTCAACAGCCTTATCCTCATCACTAGCTTCAGCCGCCAAAGACTTTCCAATGTGTGATAAAAGCGGGTTCTCTTCATAGTGTCGCTGATATAAGAGCCAGTTTACAAAAATACATAAAGCATAACATGCCACAAAAAAATATAAGGCCGCCTTAATGCCACCAAAAAAAGTTATCCCAAGCATATACACCTGCGGCATAAAAAATGCTCCGATTGTGGCTATCGAAGATGTAAACCCAATAACCGATGCTGTATCTCTAGATGCAAGCGATTGATCCTTATTTATACTATGAAAAATTTCTGGAATCATATGGGTTGTGGAGCCCTTTCCTAAGCCTGTACCAATAAAAATACCTAGATAGGAAATAAGAAATATCCAGAAACTTCCGGGCAAATTCTCTGATGATAGGCTAAACGCAGCCCCCATAAGCCCACATATCATCAGTAAAAAAGACCAATTTGTTAATTTCACACTATCATACTTTAAACATATGATGTGTGCTAGTGGACGCATTAAGGAGCTAAGGACAGCACCTAAAAATGCCCAAGACTCAGAAGGGCTCCCAGGAAATTCACTACTTAAAAGGATCGGAAAAACTGCTGCGAACCCGATAAAAGAACCAAAAGTGGCAGTATAAAGAAATGACATAAACCAGGTATGTCTATTTTTCAAAACCAAAAGCTGACTCTTAATCCCGTTACCCACACAGTGGATATTATTCATAAAAAAATAAGAAAGAATCACACCAACAAAAGCTGGAATAATTAATGCTAAAGGAACATTTTTCAAAAAAACTTTACTACCTGTTGATAGCATCGTTCCTTCGCCTGAAAATACACCGAATTGAGTAAGAACAAGAATAGGAGTTAGAAATTGAATTAAACCAACACCTAAATTACCAATTGCAGCATTAATTCCTAAAGCTAAGCCTTTAAATTTCTTAGGATAAAAGTAACTTATATTAGCACAACTCGATGCAAAATTTGCTCCGGCCAAGCCACAGCTTAAAGCTAATATCGACAATTCGAAAAAGCTTGTAGTAGGATTATCAATTCGTAGATATGTCCACAGCAAGAAAGGTATAAAGATTGCGCTACTCACCATGGTCCAACTTTTCCCACCCATAATATTGGGTATAACAAAAGAATAGCCAATACGTAAAAATCCTGCAGAAAACATAGGAATTGCGGTAAGCCAATAAAACTGCTGCGTCGACAAATCAGGTCTGGTTTCCTTCAGATAAACAACTAAACCGCTCCACATTAGCCAAACGCAAAAGGCAGTAACTAAATTCACAACAGAAAAAAGAAGATTACGATTTGCCACCTTTCTTGTTTTAGCATTCCAAAAGCTAGGGTCATCAGGACGCCAATCATTAATCTTTGACCAAAGGTGATTCTTCTTTCCAAAACCATCATTAGTAGTATGCATAATTTCCTTTATTCCCTCAAACCATAACGCCAAACTAATCCAAAACAAGAAAAACATATGGCTATGAATACACGTAAAACTTACCGAGTAAGATGCACAGATACTTCTGCTTATCGTCTATTATCTTGAAAAAATTAGGAGGTATTAACATTTTGGTTTAATATAATAAATGATGCAAATACAAAATAAAAAATGGGAAGTGAAATTCTTCAAGAAATACAAGATACATTCGAAAAATATATCAATCTGGCAAGCTTCACAACAAAACTTTTGAAAAATATTTCTATTCAACTATAAAACTTATATTCAGCATAATACAAGATTTCAATGCTTTTCAAAATTAAAATAGAAAATATTCCAACTAAACCTCACGCTGCTTTCTTTTTACGTTTTAGTACCTAGCCTAGCCTTTAGTTCCTCTGACGTGCAGGCTTGAAGATATCTACAATTTCAGGAATTTCTAATATTAAAAGCCGGCAATCCATCACCAAGAATAGTACTACCAGACAACCCCCTTAAATGTTGTATCTCGCTTCCCAGCTGCTTTATAACCATGACCTCGAGAAATAATATCATCCACTGCTATAGCATAATGTCCCTTTGGGCTTGAAACGACAACGGCGATCGGATCAATAAGATCACCACTAGTTTTTAAGTCTAGAACACGATCTAAGCATATTAAAGGTATGTTTTCCCCTCGTAAAACTAAAACCTCTCCAACGCCACTTAAAAACTTAATATTAGATTCAGTTATATTCACAGATTCGACAACAGCATTTAGAGGAATAACAAATTTTCCACCACTTGCACTAAGTATCATACCATCGATTATCGCTAAAGTTAGCGGCAAAGAAATCTTAATATTACTTCCATAACCTTTCGTAGAATAAACATTAATTTCTCCGGAAAGAGCTTCCACATTAGTTTTTACTACATCCATTCCGACACCCCGACCAGATAGATCTGAGACCTCAGTTTTTGTGCTAAATCCAGGCTTCATAATAAGTTGCAAAGCTTCTTCATCCGAAAAGTTATCTTTTGATGATATCAAACCTTTTTCAATAGCCTTATTCTTTATTACCTCAGGATCTATTCCCTTGCCATCGTCTTCCATTGAAACGATCAAACGACCGCTTTCGTGAAAAGCCTTAAGCACAATACTCCCACCTTCAGGCTTACCATTCTCTTTCCGCTCATCTGGCATTTCAATACCATGATCTACTGCATTTCTAGTAATATGAACCAGTGGATCACCTATTTTATCAAGAACCGTCTTATCAACCTCAACTTCTTCACCAATTAATTGCATGCTAACTTTTTTATTTAGATGCAAAGCCGTATCTCGCACAATACGTTGCATTTTTTGAAATACAGCCTTAATGGGAACCATACGAAGTCCCATAGAAACGTCTTGAACTTCCTTAATAATTTTACCGACTTGATTCACGGTTTTCTTTAAACTATTATCCTCTCCATTTCCAACATGCTCCTGTAAAACAGAGTGCAAGATAACTAACTCTCCCACCATGTCTATGAGGCCTTCAATTTTATCCAATCCAACTCTAATTTTCTCATCTTGAGCACCTTTCTTGGAAAGCTTCCTCTCTTGATTACTAACCTTTTCCTTAGGTACAAAAGAGTCATGCTCACTAAAATCATCGTCATCATCATCAAATAAATGCAGTCCATCATCACTAACCTCAGGGGAAACAGATCGAAGCTTGCCAGAGGAATGTTGTGATTCTTCAAATTGCTCAATTTTAGAAATTAATGGATCTGGATCAAACGTCGCACTCAGATCATGTTCTAATTCAGAAAGGTTATTTCTTAATACATCATTACATGCAAGTAACAAACTTACCACTTCTGAAGTAATAGGAATATCACCTTCTCTAATCTTCAAAAGTAGGCTTTCCACACGATGAGTTAAAGCGCCAATAGCCTCAAATCCCGCAGCCCTAGAACTACCTTTAAAGCTATGGGCATTGCGAAATATTGCATCAAGAATCTCAATATCTGAGTTCTCTTCTAAATGTAAATAATATTCTTCTGACTCTTCCAATAATGCATGCGCTTCTTCAATAAAAGTACGCTTTAGTATTTCTTCAAATTCATCCATGATAAGCCTCAATATTGAGTTCTAACTGATACGCTTTTGCTTCACTTCTTGATATTCGGAATGCTTATATAATTTTTTAGCAATTTTTTCGAGGGAAACGACATCGCAGTGGGCATTTAATTCCTCTGCGGCTTTTGGCATTCCATAAACTACACAACTTTCCTCATTCTGAATAACAGTATAGGCACCAGCATTTTTCAGGTTCAAAAGACCTGAAGCTCCATCTTTTCCCATACCAGTTAATAGGGCAGCTACAACTTTATCTCCATAAACTCTACAAGCAGATGAAAATAATACATCTACAGAAGGTTTATGATTTGATACTTTTGGACCATCACTAATTTTAATTTTAACAGCACCATCCAATTGCTCGCTCACTTCCATTTGGGTATCGCCAGGTGCCACAACCACTTCACCACTTCGCACAATATCATTATTCTTTCCTTCTCTTACCGAGAATGGTGTAATCTCATTCAAGCGCTTTGCAAACGCTGTAGAAAAGTATGGCGGTATATGTTGAGTAATTAATATAGGCGGCGCATTAGGAGGAAGAGCTTGGAGTACTTCTCTAATCGCTTCAGTGCCACCAGTCGATGCTCCTATGGTAATAATTTTTGATTGGTCAATACTATCAACCTTTATCACATTGATATCGATAGAAAGTTTAACAGGCTCCTTCTTATTGTTTGCTCTATTTCTTCTTCTCTCTTCAATCTTCTTCCTAAGCGACTCATCAGCAGCAATATTTAACTTAGTTTCCAACTCTGCCTTCATCTGCTCCACTTGATCCATACTAGTTTTATGCACATAATCAATCGCCCCGACCTCGAGAGCTTCGATAACTTTCGTGCCTTCAGTAGCATTAACAGAACTGACTATCAATGTTGGAATATGGTACTTGGGAAAGACGATTTTAAGTAAATCAATTCCATTCATCTCGGGCATATTTAAATCCAAGGTCATAACATCTGGTTTAAGCTCGGATATTAATTGATCAACCTCTCCAGGCTTCTCTGATACACCTACGACAGTAAATCCTTCAAAAGAAGTGATCATATGACTCAATAGTTGTTGTATAGTTTTCGAATCATCGACAATTAAGACTTTAGTATCTCTAATCCTCTTTCTAACAGCATTCGATCGATTATTTTTAACAAGCCCAGCCACTCTAAATCTACCGTCATTGCCTCCGAAAATAACTTCAATTGCATCAGTCGCAGCATAAAATCGACCATTATAATCAAAGTTCTCCATTTTAGGAATTTGTTCGAACACAGATTCCAATCCTCTAGGAGCTACAAATTTAATAAATCCATTTCTCGCTTTATCTATAGAGTATTCTTTGACCCAACTTTGAAAGCTCTTATTAAAGACATCGACAAGTTGATCTGCATTATGCAGGTCTACTCTAATAATACCTCTAAACGATATCTCATCAATTATAAGAGCAACAATAAAGCCAGAGACTTCTTGCAAATGCACATAATCCTGCTCATTTATAACAACTGCATCACAATTAGCTAAATCTATTCTATTAAAGTTCATGCCGAACTCCTCATTTCATTAGAGTTGAAGAGTTTTTCACCTTCATAGGCAAAGCTAGTCATAGGAACATAAACATCGGTACCTTCATCTAAAATTTCAGATAATTCCGCCGTGGCCGCGCCGAGGTCTTCTACAATAATCCCACCTCTAGAATAATCTTTGATACGCTTGCAAATTCTTTTTGAAATGCCTCCAAAGACGAAATTAACGGTATCGTATTTGGAGTATTTATTAAATATCTTTCTCACATCACTAATATTACTTAAATAAATTGCATTCAACTGCAAATCATCCGCTCCATGATCATCAAGAATCTTTACTGACAACTTCAATTCAACCCTTAATCTATCAAACATGGAGTTCAATATACTATCAGCATGAGATAAATAAATAACGGTAGGAGGCACCTGAGTATCTGGGGTTAATCTAAAAAATTCGACAACACGATTTACATCCGAAATACTGGCAAACAAGTTGCGTAACTTTCCATCTGGATTAAAGTCTCTAACTCGACGTGAAAAATCAGATGAAATCTTGTGCATTTCACTAGGAGCAGACTTATTATATTTCGCTGCAAATTTAACCTTAGAGCATATTTCCGGCTTTATTTCAGACAAGTTACCCAAGGTCGGCTTTTCTATATAATCAAAAGCTCCTAGATTTAAAGCCTTCATTGCTAGGCCAGAATCTTCCCTACTAACTGAACTGACAATAACTACAGGAGGATGTTTTGAAGAAAAGGAAGTTTGCAAATATTCAATACCATTTTGCTCTGGCATATGAATATCCAAAGTAACAACATCAACTTCATTATCCTTTAAAAATTTACTTGCCTCTATCCCGTTAGCAGCAGATCCAACTACCGTAAAACCCTCTTCTTTAGATAAGATCGCCGACATAATTTTTACAATGGAAGGCGAATCATCAACAATCAATACTCGAATTGGCCTTACACCGCCAACTGCAAGGCTATCAGGCGCTTTAATAAATTCATCACCGCTAATTTCAATAGACTTCTTCGCATCTTTACTTTCAAGCTCTACAACACGGTGATGGCCATATACAGATTTACCAAGAGACTCAATTGGAAGATTTATTTCAGTAAGAGGTTCTGACAATCCAGAAACGAAAAAACCCCAAGGCTCCAGCATTCCAAGCATTGTCTCTACTGTCTTTTTAATTGTATCTTGGGAAAAATATATAAAAACATTACGACAAAATATTATATCAAAATTATCTTTAAACTGATTCCCTTTTAGCTCAACTAAATTTATGGTTTCAAATTTAATATGTTCTTTCAAACGATCTTTTGCCTTAACAAATGCTGCAATTTCACCTTTACCTCTAGCCCAATTCCCAGAAAGATAAAGAGCTGGAACACTCTTCAATTCACTCCACTTATAAACTCCGCGACGACCATGTTCAACTGACTGCTTATCAACATCTGAACTAATAATTTCAAAACCAAAACTTGGATCAATAAGAGGAATATGATACTTCAATAACATTGCTAAAGAGTAAGCTTCTTGCCCTGTGCTTCCAGCAGCACTCCACACACGTAACTTATTCTTACCCTTTTGCTTTGCAGCAGAGATCAAAGAAGAAAGAGAATCAATTAAATATTCAAAATGGGTAAATTCTCTAAAAAAAAATGTATAGTGAGTTGTTAACAGCGATATCAGAATACCAAGCTCTGTAGCAACATTCTTATCAAAAAAACGAGCATATTCAGTATCTGTCGTAATTTTTAATTTTCTCATTCGCTGAGAGATTCTTGATCTCACTTGCGACGCTTGCCTAGGACCAAGTTGAACTCCCGTTATCTTTGAAATTTTAGCGGCAATTGGCGCTAAGACTTCGGGCAAATTACCACGAGTACTTATACTCTTAGCTACTGCCATCAACTTCCCCTTTTTTAAAAATGGTTATGGAAAATTAAAAATATAAATGATTAAATATCTTCAAATCTCGGATCATTACTATCAGGATAAATATCTTCACCTACAGCCTTTTCAATCCTCCCACTGCTCTCTTCTATTACCGGTTGACTTTTTGATACTTTCGATAATGGAATAACATTTTTAGGACTTTCAATTGTTTCATTAACGGCTATATCTTCTACCTCTTTTTTTACATTTTCCACAGGCTTAGAAGGGTTCTTATTGAAAGTCTTTACATTGTTTTTCTTGACATTTTTATTACTTGAAACATTCTTCGGACCGGCCAAAGTAGAACTTCTTGGAATCACTTTGCTATTAGTAGGGGTATTCACTTTTTCTGATATAGCCTTAGTTTTTTCGCCGCTCTTTTCCTTTAGAGAAGGTGATATATTACTAACAACTTTAGAAGGTTTCGTAATTTCCTTACGCACCTTTAGCTTTTTTACACTTACCTTTTCAGTTGTTTGGCTACTACGAGCAGGTTTTACTTTTTCAGTTTGATGCAGTCGACGAGACAACTCGTCAATCAAATCTCTTGACTCTTGAGAACGTTTAGAATTGGAACGCATTACCGATTCAAGTTGAACCATTGCCGTTGATATATTCGCGACTCCTTGCGACTGCTCATTGGCAGCCATAGCAATATTCTGCATGTATTCCCGAACTCGCTCAGAAGACTCACTTATTTTCGATAGTGTTTGGTGGCATTCATCTGCAATCTTATTACCAAGCTTAACAGAGCTTCTTGCATTTTCTACCGAACCCTCAATTCGTTCTTTCGATGATCGAATAATGTCATTTACTTTATTCTCACTAGATTTAATAATTAATTCTATTTCATTTGCTGCCTTCCCACTCATTTCCGCAAGTGAACCTACTTCAGAGGCTACCACGGCAAAGCCTTTACCAGCCTCTCCAGCTCTAGCCGCTTCCACGGAAGCATTAAAAGAAAGAAGCTTAGTCTGAAATACAATATCATTTATTACCTGCGTCTTTTCATATATATCTTTAATTACTTGTGTAATCGTTGCAAAATCTCTATTACTAGTCTCTGATTGTAATAAAATATCATCAGCTTTTTTTCCAATTTCTGCCATGGCAGCAGTCATGTCGTTGGCTAGTTCTTCACCATTTCTTGCACCTTGATGATTCTCTTCTGAAATAACCTTGGCTTTCGAACTAGTTTCAACACTACGATCTATCATTGCCGTAATTTCATCAAGAGTGGCAACTGTCTCATGAATAGCAGCTCCTTGTTCAGTCTCAGATGCCACAATATTTCTTGTAATGATATTAAGATCTCTTATTTTATTTGAGGCTTCACTATGGTTTATTCGATATCGCTTAACCTCATTGAGAAGGTCTTTCCTTGAGAGATATCCAAAAGCCCAGCTAATGAGGAAAAGTGGTACTGTAGATATAATGCTAATTTTAAATATATTTAACAGCCCATCTAAATTGCCATCAAAAGACAAACCTTTTTCCATCGCAAATAAATTTGCTAAAAACGGAATTAAAACCATCTGGGAGGTAAGCAAGGCAATAAAAACAAGAAAATTTATTTTTGCACTAGATTTCGACAAAACTGGCTTCTTAAATGCAGCGCTCATTGAATCTCACCTTAAAGCAAATTGTAGAATAAAAATCATATGATTTGGTATATTAAATTTAAGATACCTTTTTATCTTGATTTGCAGCTAATATACGCAAATCTTTAGAGTTTAAAAGACGTCTAATATCAATTATCAAAGTCAATTTATCTTCTGCCGGAAAAACTCCTGTAATAAACTCTGAGTCTACTCGACTTTCAAAATCTGGAGGAGGAGCTATCATGCTATCAGCCAGTGAAAGAACTGAATTAATCGAATCAACCATAACTCCTAACGTATATGGATCTAAATCAAGAATAATAATTGCAGTTTCATTTCTTTCCACATTTGGAGTAATCTTCATTTTCTTGCGAAGATCTATTGCCGACAGCACTTGCCCTCTTAAATTCATAATTCCTAGAAAATAATCTGGAGTATAAGGTACTGATGTAAACTGTGGAATATCAATAACTTCCTTGACAACTAATAATGGAATGGCAAAATTTTCCTGCCCTAAACTAAACTCCATAAATCTTCTTGTCTCAACATTAGCTTCTTGCGACTTAGAATCACTTACGCTTGCCATATCACCCTCTTACAATGATTAAATCCGTTTTTAAACTAATACATACTGGTTACTTACCAGTGAGATATCGGGAGCGAATTTTTTTTCTGTAGATTTTTTTTCTATAGATGGATACTCGTCGAGCATATAAGTTAAAACTTAAGACTGTGCAATCCTATTGATGTCAATAAATGGAATTCAAGAAAATTTTCTATTATATAATCAAATCATTCCTTTATCCACGAATTGACTCATAAAAATTATCACCGAAATTACTTCGAAGTGATTTCGGTGATAATTTTTATGAGTCAATTCGCCGGCAGACAAATTTAATTAGGCATTAATATCTACTAAGCCCAGTAAAAAAACCATAAATATTTAATTTTATTGCTATTCTTTGCTCTAATTAAAGTTTCGTGAAATAAAACCGATATAAAGGTTATGTCGCGAAAGGCCTAATCCAAAAAGAAGCTATTAATTAGATTTTTTAAAACAAATATTGCTAAAGCGCATCTTTAAAATGATTATCGAATTTTTAAAGATGAGTACTTTTGTAACATCACTAATGAGATGAGAGAAATGCACCAATTTAATGCAGACACATCATTTTCCAAATTGGCTCGAAAGCAATCATGCTATGTTATTCTAATTCTAACTCTTCTCAATTTCACACCCCAAAGTCTTGCAGGCTCCAAAGAGCAAGCAATCAGAATCCACAGCCGCATAGCAGGAGTTCCACCTTCTCAAGAGGTTTTAAAGGAAATGACTGAGTTAGTTGCTAGTGGAAAACAAAAAGAAGCGGCCTCATTAGCTATAGCTAATCCGAATTTTTTAAATATTACAATTTTTGATATGTTTGCACCATTTACTAACGAAAATGAAACAAATCGAGTAAATTTATCAGACTATCTCGCCACCGTAATAGGTATGATAAGGGATAATTCTGATTTCCGCGGCGTCTTAACCGAAGATGTTATATATACTCCACCGATATCAAATGATACTTTATCATGGAGTACAGATAACAATACATGGTATGAAAAATTCCAAGAAGATAATCCAGAATCGTTTTCTGATCTATTAGTGAAAGGAAAGCAAAGTATCGTAATTAAGCCAGCCTTACAGGCACATGATCAAAATGTTGCAAATTTTAATGATTGGGCTGGTATATTAACAACTAGAGAATTCGCTGTGGGATACTATTTTGATGGGACAAATCGCGCTGCTCTCAGATATTTAGGTAAATCATTCCTTTGCAAGGATATAGATCAACTTACAGATACTACAACCCCGGACTACCGTATAAGACAAGATATATCTAGACAGCCAGCAGGAAATAGTAATGTTTTTAAATCAAAATGTGCCGGATGCCATTCTGGTATGGACGCATTGTCAGGTGCCTTTGCATATTTTGATGCCACCGAAACAAAGGACGCATCAAATATGAATGTACTCCGCTATACAATTTCACCCGGAAAAGTTCACAATAAATATTTTCGTGACGCACAAGTATTTCCTGCAGGATATGCCACCAAAGATGACGGTTGGGTTAATTTATGGAGCGAAGGTGCCAATAAATCTATCGGTTGGACAGGACCTCAAAAAGGCAGTGGCGTACGCTCTTTAGGAGTATTATATTCCAGATCAAATGAATTTGCACGCTGTATGACAAAAAGAGTATACGCGAGAGTATGCCTAAAAAACGTAGAAACTCTTAACATCGAAGAAAAATCAATTATTGATGAATTAGTCAATAAATTCTCAACAAGCAATTATAATATGAAAGACTTATTTGCTGAATCGTCATTAAAATGCCTTGGTGATTAAGTATAAGAGATTATTGGAGCGAAAGACCATGTTCAAAAAAAAATGTCTTAACCTTTATATTTTAGCCATCGCTATTTCTTCTAGCCTTATAGGGATTCAAGGCTGCGGCAAAAAAAATGCATTCAAATCGGTAGAAAAAAATGCGAGTCAAGATAGCGAGAAAAAAAATGGTAGCAATGAAATAATCCTGGAAGAAAAAAATAGCATCGACGACAATATAAATAAAGAAAGCAATTCGACCGAACAATCTATAGCAGATAATAATGTCGATGTTGGTCTGAAAAACTTCCTGCAAATAAACGCCACATTTTCAATTCTAACTGATGTAAAGTTAGACAACCAAAATATAATAGATACATTTGACGATGTTAAATTACAACTTCCCACTGATAATGATATTAAATCATTCTCACCATCAATACAGGTAGCCATATCAAAACTTGCGACTCAATATTGCTATACTTTAATAAGCGATGTTTCATTGAGAACCAAGATCATACCTGGATTTGATTTTACAGCAAATGTATCTGATGCCTTCAGCTCCACATCTCAGGACATAATTATCAATGCACTGTTCAAAAAATTTTGGATAGATGAAAAAGGAGGACCAGACCAAAAAACAGCCAAAGCAACTCTTCTCACATTACTTTCTGAATTAAAAAAAGGTGAGGAATCTGGCGGTGCCACAAAAACTGCGGCTATAGCAACTGGTTTATGCACGGCAGTATTGGCAAGTTCTGCTACCACTTTCCTTTAAAGTTGTACATACTATAAAAAAATCAAGTACAGTATAGATCCGGGATCTGAATTTTTTGAAAAACTGTAGTATTTTCACCGGATTCGAAGTTCGCTCGGGTGCTAGGCGCGAGGAGGAGGGAAACCGCAGTGTACATGTTGGTACATGAGGATTTCCTGACGACGAAGCAACGACGCAACCGGCTAGAAATTCGGATCCGGGATAGATTAATCATCGAATGCCTCACTAAATCAAGAACATAAATCGGAATAGATCTTCCAATCTTGATTTTTTTATACTTTCTTCACAATAGTTTTTATTAAGGGGAGCAAAACCTATGATAGCTGCATTGCTTTCGTCTCTGCGCTGCTCATGTACCCATATGTACACTGTGCTGCTCGTTCCTCTG
Organism: Bdellovibrionota bacterium; assembly: GCA_041391425.1. Classification (GTDB taxonomy): domain Bacteria; phylum Bdellovibrionota_B; class Oligoflexia; order Oligoflexales; family JAWKNZ01; genus JAWKNZ01. Next base: position 14,034 of record JAWKNZ010000021.1, on the reverse strand, counting down.
CGCCTTGCTCTCATAGGTTTTGCTCCCCTTAATATGCGCAAGAAATACTCAAAACGTCAAAAACATAGCCCTATTTATCAACTTTCTTTATCATACGCTTCAAGATAGAGCTCGAAGGAAAGAGTTCTAATAAGTTAGCCACAATGCCCTTTGCCTTGTCTAGCTTCTTTTGAGCAGCATAAGCAATGGCCAAATGAAGTTGTGCATCATAGCCATTTGAAAATGTTCGTGTCATAGAAGTAAAATGCTTTTCCGCAGCCTTAAACATTTTATAGTGCAAATATATAATTCCGAGGTTCATACCTAGTGCATAATTTTTTTTATCTTTTTTTAACCCTTGTTTTAATATACCTAACGCTTCAATACCATTTCCCTTTTGAAACGAAATTAAACCACGCAAATTCAATATTTGACTAGCCAATGTGGGACTTCGTAACTTTGAGGTATAAAAATCTGCCAGATAGGAACGGCCGTTACTAATAGCTTGATATGCCAAAAGCAATTTAACTTCTTCGTTATCTGGCTGTTTTCGTAAAACAAATTTAGCAATTCGATTAAACTCGTCAAACTCGCCTAATATATAAGCTAACTTCATAAGCAATACTCCCTCTCGAGGAGTTTCCAGACTCTTTCTCAAATTAATGAAAACTTCCTCAAATTTTTTCTTGCTCTCAGGGTAGTATTTGATTTGATGCAAACTATCTTTATCTTGTGAAGAATACAAAAAATCCGGATCTAATTGCAATATAGGAGATGCATAGGAAGAACTAAAATAAACAAAGGTAGACAAGAAAAAAAAAGAATATATATAATTTTTAAAATTAAAAAGTTTCATTTATCAATCAATACCTATTAAGTGCTGCGTATAAATCGGCCTTAATACACTATAAACCTTCGAATTCATTCTTTCGGGAAAATAGTCTGTCAGCAATTCCCTTACCCTATCATTCATAGGATATGCAGCATATTCGCTATCCAAGCGATCAAAAGCATTCGAAAAATAAAATTTATATTTCGACTCAGCTTGCATTATTTTTGTTTTAATAAAAGATGCATCCTTATTACCACGCACAGAAATATCTTTAAGATTTCGTTCAAACTCTTTCCACAACCTTCCAAGTTGTGCAAAACCAGCCATAATATACTCGTCATTATATGTCTTTTTAATAAGAGAAAAAATCTGTTCGATCATTTTAATTTTTATATCTTTACTCTTAAAATATTCTTTTAATGGAACATCTTTAATAAAACCTGATCCATTATAGACTTCATTATCTATCATCTTTTTTAAAAAACTATATACTGCCTTTTGAAAATAATTCCCTACCTGATCACGAATACTCAACGGACTCTTTGCTAAATCATCCGATAAATTCACCAAAAATTTTTCATTTCCTGTCCGTATCCTATTTTCCAAATATAATAATGCCGATCTTGCCTTTAAAACATCAATTTTACTTTTACGACCTCGAGTATTTAAAAATGTCCTAAAGGAAATTATAGCCTTTTTTTTCTCTCCTATTTGTAGATAAATTTCACCTGCTTCAATACAGGACTTCATAGCTAAGGAGCTAGTTGGGTAGCGTTCAATTACTGAAAAAAATAGAGGTGCTGATGACTCCAAAGTATCTATCGCTGCTGTATATCTTGCCGCCTGATACATCATAGTAGGTGCATCTTTATCCTTCGAATACTTATTTACATAACGCAAAGCATATTGTTGAGCCAAACGGATATCTCCGATTCTTTCATACAAGTATGATAATTCCAGCAGAAAAAATCTTGAAAGGCCAGATTTACTATTTATTGCAATCATTTTCTTTGCAATTTCCTCTTGCAGATCAACTTCTCCGATTTTCTTGAGAGACTCAAATACGCTTTTAATTTTTTCTTGTAGTTTTAAATTATTTGGACTTTTTTCTAAGGTATCCAGATAAAGGCTGACTGCTTCCTTATACTTTTTATTGGCACTTAAATCATTCGCTGAATTTAATTTTGAATTTATAGTGATCTCTTTAGCAAAATTTATAGTAGACTTATCAAAAGACGATGGATCATTCAAAACAATGTTACTTAATGCAATTCCATTTTTCATATCTTTAGTATGTGCATAGTAAGCTAACAAGAGTGACACAGCTCGATACTTTAACTTGCCCTTTTCTTTATTAATCAACTTATTCAAATATTTAATAGCATCGTTATAATGGCCATAAAAGTACAAAATCTCACCTGAAGAAAACATATGTTGATCAACTGACTCATCGTTAAATTCTGTTATATATAGCTCATTAAATTTAAGTATTTTTTTTCCTATAGCTGGTATTCTCTGAACGTTTTCTCTATAGTGATAGATATCTCCTTGCATCCTATGTAATTTATCTAATATACTCAATCCAGATCTATATGCCCATTTTTTTCTTTGTGATTTTCCTTCAGAGTTTTGGGCAATTTTAAAATAAATATTTGCTGCAAGCTCAAATTGGCCTTCCTTGATTAAGAAAGAAATCATTTTTTTTTGATTCGATACATCTTGAATATCTATAGCATATTTAAAATATAAACTTGCCATATTTTTTACTAATCGGTCCTTGACATATTTCTTTCGATAAGACGAATTACCTAGTAAGATTGCCAAATCGACAATTTTTTTTAAGATAAAATTATTTGCCGATTGTATTAACTTCAGATCATCTTTATGAAATTTTTTCCAAGCAGAAGATTCAGACAAATATCTCTGCGACATTATTAATAGTATTTTATAAGCAGCTTGAAATTGCTTTCTTTCTTCAATTAAATCAAGCAATAATCCGTGACGAGATACTGCTAATAATGAAAGTTTATCTAGTTTAACTACTTGCTGGTACATATTCATAGCTTCATTTATTTTACCATCGCGATAATTTCTATAAGCCACCCTTTCCAGAGCTAATGTTAAATATTTCTCATCATTTGAAAATATTTTTCTTGCATCTTCACTTGAGCTAATATCTCCTAAAAACATAACAGCATCTTTCTTGGCTTCGGAAGACAAATAGTTCATTGCCGGTGATGAAGCTGCATCATCAACATCAACGAAAACACTAGAAAAACCTGACATAATTGTATTCTTCTTTTTCTTTAATTTACTTACCTCCCCTTGCCTAACAGCTAGATAAAGCCATGAAATTCTATATTTTGCATAGTTTTTGATATCTCGATCATTTGACTTTTCAAGAGACTTCAAAATCTTCAATGAATTTTTTAGTCTTTCATCCATTGTATATATAATTGCAATAATAAATTTAGCACGGTCATTATATTGCGATTTTTTAAATAGTTTCAAGACTCCTTCAGCAAGCTCTAATGACTTAGAAGGATCAAGTAATAGGTATATTTCTGCAGCTAAATAGTATCCATCTGGCGACTGCTCCTCCATTGGATAATCTTTTATTAGATATTCGAGTATTCCTCGAAACTCTTCAAAAAGATCTTCACTATGATCTTTATCAACAATCCGGCCAAAACCTGGCGGTGCACCAACATTAAAAAACGCTCTCCAAGTCACCTGGCTTTTCAAATAATCTTCCACTTTTTTCTGATGGTAAAATAAGTAATCATCAAACGCAGTTTGCAATAAATCAACCAACTCACTATAAGATTTCTTTTTATGAGAACTATCTAACAAGACCTTTCTTATATCTTTAGGAGTTTTCAAAGATTGCCCTTTCAGCTTCTCCTTACGACTTTGAAAAAAATATAAGATATAATCCATTGGACCGGGTGAAGTTAAATTCCCATATAAAGAATCCGCTGTCACTCGTTCTTGCGATTGTCCAAGGAGGGTATTTGAGAATACCCTAGGAAAGAGAAAAGTCAGAATAATGACGCTGAGCTTAAATTTAAAATTCATACAAATGGATCTCATCTTTTATTTTCATTCTACTCGTCAGATAGCTTAGAAAATTTACAGGAAAAATTGCCTATTTATTTACAAAAAAGTCAATTTTTTTTTTGCTATTCATATAATTTTTTATTTGAATTAAATTCCCATAAAAAAGTTTTGAAAACATATAAATCATATTTGATCAGATGGTAAATGCGAACCTATCGGCAGGAAGAATACCACTCAAGATTTGGCAAATAAGTATTCATAGATATATAATTTTATATGAGACTGTTTAAATTTTTCGATTTTAAATTAGTATCTTTGCCTAAAAGAATATAATATAAAGCCTTATAAGATATGAAGACAACATTGATAATACTTGAACCATCAGCTATAGATAGTCTCATTTTTTGCATCCGTTTAAAAGGTATCAAATTTGAATAAGATCAAAATCCCAATTTTGCTTCAATTTTAGTGATACTGATCATCTCACCTTCTTCAGCATTTGCAGCAAAAGTTAATAGAGTCAATATTAAAAGACGTTTAGTAAGTATTGATGAAGGGAAAATTAATGGATATATAAAGAAAGAAGTTGTATGTTTTTACGAAATAAGCGGTGCAAATATAGGCTGTGGGAAAATCAAAAGATCAAGTTTATATAAATCCCAAGTCAGAGTTTCAATAAAACTCATAAATAAAATAAAGATTGGTCAAAAAGCCAAATTAAAAAATGAGGCAAAAAAAAATGGATTTCAACCACCAAAATTTGCATTTAAACTTATTATAAATCCAACTTTAATTTCTCATATTCGCTATAACAAAATAGCTTATTTACCACCTGAAGCTGGCGTTGAAAGTGTCGAAACCCTCTGGGACAAAAGCGACGGCCCCAAATTTGCTCCAATTACATTCAGTTTAGCTGGAAATTTTATGAGATACCGAACTTCGCTTGGTATTCGAGGCAAGTTGTATAGAGGCTTAGAATCAAAGTCGGACTATATTATAGCCAATGATGAATTTCTTTCAACAAAAATTACTTCCAATTCATATGCGATTTACTTTGAAATTGCTGCATTCCGCACAAACTCTTTAACACGTCGACAATTTACACTAAACTTGGGAATCGATTATGAATATTCAATGGCAGCAATTAAAGGCACAAAGGAATCATATGATTCAGGGCAAAGTGATGTAATTTATTCGGCAAAGTCAAAATTATATGTTCTTTCCCTTCGAGTTGCCCCTGAATTATATTGGGTGTTCAATTCAGTATAATATCTATTGGTTTAAATGTATTGATCCCATTTTCGGCAACTAACGAATTTACTATCGATGAAAGTGATGACGAAAATAAGCATAAAGTTAATGATCCTGAGAAAGACTTAAAAGATAGGTTTGATCATAACACTAACTCTCTTGGCATTGAGTTAGCCATAAGTTATTCAATCCCATTTTAATACAAAGAATCTAAGATCAATCGTTTTACATCTGCATATTAACCAAATTCATCACACATAGCTTTATCTTGCTTTGCCTTACCACGTATTCGTATCGTACGCGCGTATCATATTGCACCAATAGAAAAAAACAATAAAACCACTATAGGATAATTATAACTATCTGTAATTAATATATTTTATAAAGACATCTAAAAATTACACTTAAATTAGCCGATATAATAGTTATAGGGGAACGTATTTGAATACATTTTCAAAAATCGGAAAAAGGCAAAGTAAAATGAGTCATGTAGCACTCTATCTATTAGCAATAATAAATACCTTACTGATGGCTTGTGACGTAAATACACTGCAAAACAAGCCTCTTGTTGAAGATAGGCGATCTGGCATGAGAGCATCAGATTTAGAGGAAATGAAAAATCTCGATGAGAATTCGTCTAATGTTGAAGGCACACAAACTCCAAACTCAACAGAAAATAACGTAAAATTCTTACTAAAACTACAAGGAGCCCTCCCTCCTGTAGAAGCGAAAGAAGGTTCGTACGAACTATATGTGATTTCTACTACGGCAGAGCAATATCAGTATGTGGTGCAATTAAACTCCGAAGACTGCAACTTTGCAAAAGACATACCCAAAATTTCAATATCCACCCCTATAAATTTTACTACAACTCAAGAGGGCTCTTATCGATTATGCGTCAGAGCATTTGATAGTTCAGGGAATGAATCTGAGACATTTATACATCCATGGGTTGTCGATCTAAAAAGACCTTCAATTGGCCTACTCAATGTGCCAGAAGGAACTTCTGGCCAACAAAGTTTGAAGATCACAGTTACCAGCGATAGAGCTAGAGCGTATAGATTTGCATATGCAACTACAGAAAAGAAATGCGATGAATTAGAACTTTCTGAAGAGGTTCCATTAACTGAATCGATCATTCTTAATATTTCGGGAATTGGAGAAAAGAGAATATGTGTAAAAACCATCGATAATTTCGATGTTGAGTCAGTAATGATAGATAAAACTTGGATGTATTCAAGCAATATACCAAATCTTCCATTGCTAGGATTACCATTAGCCTATTCCACTTCAAGTGAAATTGAAATTATAATCCCTCAAGATGCTGAAATAATTTCTTATCAATATAATATATTACAAATGAGTTCCGACTGCTCAATAGCAACCTATAGTTCAACACAAAGCGCCACAACACCAATAGCTATAAGTAACTTTAGTGGCTCTGGGCTAAATACCTTATGCATAAAAGCAACAACAATAGACAATAAACAGATAGGCCCTTTAGCATACAGCTGGATTTTTGATCAAATAAAAAAGTCAATCATATTAAATGAAGTCCCAGAAGTAGAAGATCCTCGTGAAAATCTTAATATTTCAATATCTGGTATCAACTTAAATATGTATCAGTATGCGCTAATAAAAGATGAAAATGGTAAATGTGGTAATATCACATATTCAGACTTTCAACCTTTAAGCATTCCGATAAACGATCGTTTAAGTATCGGTGGATATACATTATGCGTTATTGCTAAAAATACCAGCGGGGAAACTTCTTCTGCACTCAGATATTCTTGGATAAGAATTAAAATGCCAGTTGTCAGCATTCAAGCGGTTAGTGGAATCCCTCCTTCGGTAACAAACAAAGTGTTATTTGAAAATATTACAGTAGCTGGTATTAATGCTGAACAGTACAAGTATGCTGTATCAGCAAATGATACTGATTGCTCAGATTTAAATTACAGTGAACCAAAAGAAATTAGCGAGCAATTTTCTATTGATATAGGAAATCCAACATCTGATCGTACATACACCCTATGCCTGCAAGGCATAGGCCACTTCTCTCAGCTGTCTGAATTTACCAAATATAATTTTGATTTTGATTCGACACCCCCAGCTTTTGATATATTAAATCCACCATCGGATCCAGCAACTACAAATAGTGTTTCCATCACAATTCAATCTCAAAATGCCATAGAGTATACATATGTAAAAAAATCGGGAAATATTAGTTGTAATACGAGTCCTGAAAGCCCAAATAGATACCCAATAAACAACCTTCTTTCTGAAATCTTTAGCGAAGGTCAACAAACACTTTGCATATGGGTCTTTGACAGCGTTGGCAACGCCAGCAAGCCAAGAACTCTAACATGGAAAGTCGATACAATAGCACCAAGTATAGAAAGCTTATCAACAGAAGACGGGTCAGGAAACGATGTCTATTTCTCAGTCTCATTAAAAAATCAAGAAATTGACGGTGCTTATTATCATTACTATCTGCAATATAAAAATGCAAATGATATTCTAACATGCGAAGATAAAACTTCGTCTTTATTTAACCACGGTCCTATTAACCTAACTCTGAAATCAAAAATTAATAAGCCAAGAGTCGATGAAACGGTAAGAATATGTACATACGTCGTTGATAGTGCAGGAAACACTAGTGACATAAAGTTTATTGACTATAATAATAATTAGTTTTTGTTCATTTTCACATTATAAAGCTAAATATAACCAACAAGAGTAATGCAAAGTCTAATGTTAAACCACAATAGGCTTTCTTAAAAATCACATATCTAACAGCAATAATATTAACAATATACACTTCCCACAACTAAACAATAATCTGGAAATTAAGGCCTTCAACCAAAGAAAAACACCGCTGAAGTTAAAAATTCTTATAATCCTGTCGATAAATCGTTAAGCTTTGATTTCCACAACTTGGTATTTTAAAATCATCAGGAGCATTACAAATGTTCACGATAACATCTCACACTCGTATGTTATTAATTCTAAGCGTGATATCCGCTATATTAAATATATTTTTCGTTCTTGATCTCAATTGGAATGATAGTTTTAACCTCTCATATAAATCGGAGCTAATTGATATAGCTCAAAATATAGAAACACTCCCAAATAGGATAGAAAAAATCAACACCGTCGATCTTAAACCCATTGGAGATCGTCTAACCAACTTAAAAGAGAATTCACACATTATTAATCCAGTATTTATTAGCATACAAATAATATTAAACACCTTTCTTGTCCTACTAATACTAGCTTCAATATTTGACCTATCAACAAGAAAAAAGAAGCTATTTGTCCTAGAAAGCAGTGAAAAAATCAAAAGAAAAGCAAACAATAGAAACAACTACTACGAGAAAATAGCAATTCAACAGGCGATTTCTTCACTAAATGAAGCTCATCAAGGAATTAAAAGAAGTTATGAAGAGTCTGAAAAGCTCAAAGAGACCACTAAAGAGAATCAAATTGAAAAAGAACAGCTAATAAAGCCTGCTATAAATTTTATGTTAGCCATTAAGATGGAGACATCGATTATAAAAAGTGAAATGTCCGACTTGGTCTCTCGTATGGAATCTATTATCAGTAGAGTAGAAGTAGCTGAAAGCTCTTGTCATAAAAATGCGACGGCAGCAAGCACAAACAAAATTCATTGGAGTAATTTACTTAATCTAACAAGGATTTGCCGTGGACGTGAAAATAAAATAAAGACATTGTCTCATCGCCTAAGCACAAGTTTGAAGTCATGCTATAAAACCATAGAGCAAATTAAAAGTATTGAGAGCTCCGTAAAGAACAATTGTGATAACTTGTCAAGCTACCTCCAAAGCTTTACAGACGAACTCAGAAACAGTAGAGAAAAAGTCAATGATATTGATATTGAGATCGAGAGTTGTAAAAATAGTGTCACTAAGTCCACTAAATTAGTCAACCTCCTATCTGATCGCGCAGAAGAAATCGTCAATACTATCGACGTTATTGATGACATTGCTGAGCAAACAAACCTACTTGCCCTCAACGCTTCTATCGAAGCAGCACGAGCAGGGGAGCAAGGACAAGGATTCGCCGTCGTCGCCGAAGAAGTTCGCAAACTTGCAGGTAGGTCTTCCACAGCGACAAAGTCTATTACAAATCTATTAACAACAATTCAATTGGAAGCAGATCAAGCATCTGCTAGCTTACATTTGGGCGTAAATAGTGTAAGTTCCGCAAGTAAGTTAATAAAAAAATTCAGTATTTCTTATAACAAAATTTTTCAGAACACCAGAAAACTCAAATCGGAAATCGATAAAATTAATGAAGAATTGAAACCACTAGCAGACATGACGATTTCTATTGAAGGAGAAAATAAAGAAGCTATTAAATATAGTAAAGAAATCGGATATCAAGCAAACGAGTCCATCAACTACCATACAGACTTAGTGAACCAAGCATCTACGATAACTACTGACAGTGATCGCCTTTCAAGATCGTTAGTGCGACAGCTTGAAAGCATCGATTACAGCAACCGTCAATTAAAAGCATCTTCCGAAATGCTAAAAAACATATCAAATCATGCTTCTACCATCGAAATAAAATCAACAGAGGCAAATTTATTTTTAAAGTCAAAAACAATATCACCTCAAAGCATTTTAAAAACTGAGCCTAGTTCAAATGCCTTAAAATATAAATATCTTAATATGATGAGAGAAGCTGCTGACACGTTAGCACAAATAAAACTTGAAGATAAAATCAACAGAAATAGCAATAAAAATTATAGGATCAAAAAAGAAAATATTTCCGAAGAGTCAAACGTGGATATGGAAAATCCGGAGATAAAGATAGAATTCATAGATGAAGAAATTGAAATCAAGCAAGAGGCTAGTTAATCATTGTCAACAATTAATAACAAAACCATTACAGCCAGGCTAAACCGCCATTTAAAAAAAGCACAAAGGGATCAAGCTGATTCTCTTAGCAAGCTTTCAAGTGGCTCTAATTTTACTGCCGAAGATCCACGACCATCTGAACGTGCACTGGCAGAAAAAATGGAATACAAAATAAGATCCTTATCAACGGCAAAGCAAAATATCAACGACGCTGTTTCTCTATTACAAACCGCAGAATCATCCATGGCTGAAATAAATAATCTAGTTACTAGAATGAAAGAAATAAACGTAAGTGCAGCGACAACGACTATAAGTGATCAGGAAAGGCGCTATCTCTTTATTGAATACGAAGCCTTGCATGACGAGGTCAACAGAATCGCGCAGACAACAGAATTTAATGGCATTCCATTACTAAACGGAAGCTCTGATTTAGTCCCTGATGAACTCGTTTTTCGTGTCGGCGATCCAATGTTCGATGAAGAGGGGAATATTGATGACGATCTCAACGCTATTCGTTTTAGTGGGCTAAAGGCCATTAATGCAACTACGGCCGCTTTGGGAATCACCAGCGCCCGAGAAATCTTAGCAGATTCTAGTGAAAAAGAAGGTATCGAACTTTCTGAAATAGAGGATATGATCATCCCCGAAGATGACGATAATTTTGCGACGGTCTATGATCAAGCAATTAACAACCTGTCAACACAAAGGGCTATTTTCGGAGCATTACAAACAAGGCTAAATTATTCAATGTCGTTTATAGATATTTTCCAAGAAAACATAGCTGCTGCGAAATCTCGGATAGCAGACACCGATTATGCAGACGAGGTGGCAAAGCTCACTGCAGCAAAGATAACCACATCTGCAGCAACCTCCATGCTAGCACAGAATAACATAAGCAGCGATCTAACCTATCAATTAATACAAAGTTTGTACTAAACCTTCGCGTATCTAAACCTACTTGCATAGACTCAATAAAATTAACTATTTTAAAATTGTTTTATTTTTTTACAAAATCCCTATAAAAACCTAAAGCACCAGCTTCCTCACATAAAGATCGAGTGCAACTTAGGCATCCTTTTATCCGGGATCTGAAATTTTTTAAAAAACAAATAAACTAGCAATGATGCTTGATACAAATAATATTCAAAAATAGACCGGCTTGATTTAAAAAAAGACCAATTCTATATGTAAGCTTCCTTCTGAGAAGACCTTCCTTCGGTTACAGCTTGTTTATTACCTAGGGCGTATACTTCTAATCTGGGTGAAAGTTGCTCCATCTGTTCGGCACTACAAATACGTACTGACTCGAACACTAAGGCATAGATATCAGCTTTTTCATCACACGAGCTCTCCACAACGATTTGTCCGTTTCTAGTAAAAGCTCGTCTTATTCCTACAGTAAGTATATTCGTACTGTCATTTGCTTGTACTGTTATTGGCAAAGTTTTGGAATGAATTTGATAACCTTGCTCCTCTAATTGTCTCATTATAATCTCTTTTTCAAAGCTATCACACCGCACTGCGGCCTGAACCCTTGAGCGTTCGCAATCAGGACAACGCCTCCCTGCCCAACGACGCTTTGAATTATCTATATAGATTTTTGAACCATCTTTTAATCTTCCTTGTGTCCAAATCCAAGGTTTTTCTTGATGGCAGTATGCACACTTTCTGCTCTCTTTTTCCGACATCCTGCATCTCCAATTTTTCTATACTGATCACCCTTTTCCCTAATCTAATCAAGAGAATAGATCATACCCATGCTCGAAGATCGAGCATTTCGAGGTGAAGCATTATATTGCAATACAGCTTGTATAAATAATTTACTTTTTCTATTCTACCTCGCTAGCTATAATTGTCAAAGCGGCAATGAAGAATACTCGAAGTTCTTCTCTGCGCCTATTTGTGTTGTTTTAAAACTGTCTAAAGAAAATCATCAGAGTACAGTAGCAAAAAAATACCAAAGTTATTAAGGGGGAACAACAAACATCATGGTACGCCTTCTATCCGGTTTGAGGGGACAAAATCTTGATGATTATAATGTTTGGAAACTAGTAGACTCCAGAATTATAGATAGTACGTGCTTTAAGGGTCATAAACTACATATTGTTTGTGATATTGACAAAACGTACCTAGAAACGGAATTTGAGTCTTTAGTAAAGATAGCTAAAATTGCTTTTGAAGATGCCAAAGACAAGGTAACAGTCAAAGGTGCAAGCGACATCCTCCTAGCGACAAGGTGGGGAAACACTGCATACAACGAAGAGGATGAGGCTAATTTTCCTATCCCACTACATTTTGTATCATCCTCACCACCACAGTTAAGAAACGTATTAGGAGAAAAGCTTGCAATTGATGGGGTAGATTGGTCTAGCGATACATTTAAAAATCAAGCATACAATCTAAAAAAAGGTAGATTTTCACAACTACGCCAGCAAGTCGCATATAAAACAGCTGCAATTTTCCGATTGATCGAGCAAATAGAGGGATCTGCACAACTAGTCCTAATCGGAGATAATGTTGAATCTGATGCCATGATCTACCTTGGGATCAAAATGTTTATTGAAAAACGCCTTTCACCAATGGGGTATCAAAAATATTTACAGCTACTCGGAATAACAGAAAAAGTTTCCGAAAAAATAATTGAAAGGCTGACGATTCGGGATAATAAGGAAGTTTTGGACATCTATATAAGAGACTTGCCTAATGCAGCATTTACTCTGTTAGCTCCACTAACCACACCCATTTATAGATTTTCCGACTATTACCAACTAGCTCTAATGATGATTCGATCTAAATTAATAGATGTAAAACTGTTGAAAAGTCTAACACGCTCATTCCACAACAAATACAATATGCCGTTATATTCAATCTATCAATCATTGGAAAATATCACCAAGCAAGATGGAGTCGATCCAAAGTTTGATGAAGAAATATCTTCAGTCAGGCGGTATATTAAGCCCTTTCTCGAAGACTCTATCATCGAAGAAACTGGCTCAGTCCCCTCGACAACCGATACCAATCCAAATAATAGAAATGAACTAGCAGATTTTGAATGCTTAGATGAAGGAAAAATCCTCGATTTAGCTGACAAATGGGTTTCAGCCATAGAAAAAAAACGGCAGGCCCTTAAAGCCGATACTTAGTACTACGAAGCCAAAATGACAAGAAAACTATCAAGTCATGCTTACCTATTCGCAGCAAAAGTGATACTGAATAAGACCAACTTAAAAGAGAAATTACCTTGATTTTCTAGCAATTCCTTTTTCCAAAGTCCCATGAAAATGAACACATGGAAAAACAGAAGTGCCGGGCATTAAGACCGCGCCAGGCGACAACACCGCATTGCATCCTGTCGAAGCATCGTCGGCAATTAAAGCGCCGAATTTTCTCAAGCCACTCTTCACAATCATACCATCAAATGGATCTTTATAGGCCACTTGATCTTTTGTCAGTTTCAAATTTGCTAATTTCGTCCCAGCACCAAGATTAACATTTCGCCCTAAAAGCGAGTCACCAACATAAGCAAAATGCCCAGCCTTCGCACCATCAAAAAAACAAGAACCCTTCGCCTCAGTAGCATGTCCAACAACACAATCCGCTCCTACATATACCGAACCTCTAATATAGGCACCATGCCTTACCTCACTACCAGGTCCGATATAGCTTGGACCAATTACCATCGCTGTCGATTCCACCTTTGCACCCTCAGCAATATAGACTTGTCCTCTTATAAAAGCTCCTTCTTCGACCTGCCCTTTAATGACTGGCTCATCCGTGCAATTTAAAGAAGCAAGCAATCTCTTAATCCAGTTAGATAATGAATCTCCCAAAAGCTCGAAAGGCGAATCCGGTATTTTATCTTTATGCAATAATGCCTCAACATCCATTAAATCTCGAGTTGTTAGTTTTCTACTCATTAGTACCTCTGCCACTACATGGGAAAGTTTTACCTAAAGCAATGAACCTTTTTGCCGATTTATTGAAACATACTAGGCAGTGGTCATGCTACCTCAAAAAAGGTGAAAT
>JAWKNZ010000020.1:0-58271 GCA_041391425.1 Bdellovibrionota bacterium | reverse complement strand
CTCATGTACCAACATGTACACTGCGGTTTCCCACCTCCTCGCGCCTAGCACCTGAGCGAACTTCGAGTCCGGTGAAAATACTACAGTTTTTCAAAAAATTTCAGATCCCAGTTATATTATAAGCTGCCGATAAAGTCTTAAAAAATTGCTTTTATATTATTTTAACCTGAGGGGAGGGTTTTCGCATCTATCAATACTAAACTATCAAAAATTCTATCTTTGGCCCCAAAGTGATGTGAACTTGTTTACTGCTTGGATAAAAAAGCTCTCCATCTAAGGTGTAATTAGCTGATTTCTCTGAAGTAACAACAAGATCGGTGCCAGTTTGACTGATCTTAGCACTATCGGATTCTCTCGGGCGTAGTAGTATTGATAAAGGTAATGTATACCATGCTTTCAATGGATCTGTTATTGCGCTAATAACCTGTAGTATTCTGCTTTTTTCAGCATTTTGCCAAAATAGCTTAATACCAAGGGGCATTTTTTCAACTGTCGAGCAAAAAACCGCGCAACTTTGGTGCTCATATGCGGGCTTGCCTTTGAACTCAAGTGTCATCTTATCTTGATATATTAATCGATCATATAAGCTCCGATTAAAAAGCCTAGAGGCGATCACTTTTAAAAGGAGGGTAACGGAGCCGAATAGGTTAGTTTTGTTTCGATAAAATTCTTCGAGAAAAGAGAAACATGATCCATTACCAAAGAGAAAACCGTATTCACCCTCAATCTTTAGTGTGTATAAACGTACCCTATCTTTATACTGGCCTGTTGAATGGGCTTCCATAAGTCGAAATAGGATGTGCTCGGGGCTTCCCTTAACTCCTAAATTTGTCGCAAGTACGTTAACTGTGCCACCACGGAGGATGACAACCTTCGGTAAAGGTTTATCGCCATAGGCATTGATAATGGCAGTGAGGGTTCGGCTTATGGTTCCATCACCCCCATTGATAGCTAAAACACTAATATCCTGATCGCGAAATTCTCGTGCTACTCTGTTTAAATCTTCGAGACTATTAGTAATTTCCAGACGGCCGTTTTGCCCTGCAACATATCCCAGCAGTTCTTGCCTACGCGGGTTTCGCTTGTTTAATTTTGAGTATGGATTTGTTATGATACCAATTCCGGCCATATCAGGTTCTCATTAGTTAAAAATGTATCGTAGGGGATATCATAAAAACAAATTAAACTGTAGGCTGAAGTTTAATTGGCGTTAAATTTATAAGTTATTGATATTACAAATATAAAGGTACTTTAATCATTGACAAAAGTTCCAGTGCCATCAGGAAATATCCCATCGAGTAATAAAGACTTAGTTACTCTATCACCTCTTCAGCTTTATCTTCAAGAGATCGCCAAGTATCCACTTCTAAAGCCAGAGGAAGAATATGAATTAGCCGTGAAGCATTTTGAGGATGGCGATGTTCATGCTGCCCATCGTTTGATAACTGCAAATTTGCGCCTTGTTGTCAAAATTGCAAATGATTTTAGGCGGGCGCAATTCAACCTTTTGGATTTAATTCAGGAGGGAAATTATGGTCTAATGCAAGCAGTGAAACGCTACAATCCATATAAGGGTGTTAAATTATCTAGTTATTCAGCTTGGTGGATAAGAGCGTTTATTCTTAAATATCTTATGGACAATCATGGACAGGTAAAAATCGCCACCACCGCCGCTCAAAGAAAGCTATATTATAACTTGCGTAAAGAGACTGAACGGTTATTGCGACAGTATGAAGAAGTTGATCCGAAGCTGCTCTGCTGAAACCTTAGATGTTTCAGAAAAAGACGTGGTTGAAATGCAAAAAAGATTGAATTCTTCAGACATTTCTTTAGATAGTCCGATCGGCGGAGATAATTCTGCAACCACTAAGTCCACTCATTTAGATTTACTTGAAGATGACTCACAAGTAAGTATTGATGATCTGTTAGTTGATGAGCAAACAAAGTATGTCTTCAAACTCCATCTTGGTGAGTTTAAAGAAACACTTAAAGAGCGAGATCTTGATGTATTAGAAAATAGGGTTCTTGCAGAAGATCCGATGACTTTGCAGGAAATCGGAGACAAGTATCAAATTACTCGAGAAAGAGCACGGCAATTAGAGGCAAATATTCTAAAAAAATTAAAAGACTTTATTAAATCGAAAGGAACTTTAGATATCACTTGATGTAGAGGAGCTTTCTAAACCTTTAATTGCTTTATGTCCTGTCTTAAATTGTACGTAACTATTCAGCGTAATTTTTATCTGATCGATTCAAAGCCTTGACTGCCCGTCATCCATATGAGGATGACGATGTATCAAGCGTCATATTGAAGGGAAAAGATACGCTGAATAGTTACAATTGTACTTAGAAAATGTTTTCATTAGAATCACTCATATAGATCCTCAATTTTAATTCCACTCTCCACTAAGTAGACTTTGCCTAATTTTTGCTAATTTATTAACTGTTTTATTTTTATTTTCTTCTTTCTGCTTTAGGTAATTATTTCGAAATGACTCGACACTTTCCAATTGGTTAAGTTCCTCTGGTAACTCTTTCAGAAAGCGAGATGGTATACGACTTTCTTTTTGGAAGCCAGTTTGCCGAAATGCCGAATACGTTAAATGGAGGCGAATTTTTGCCCTAGTTAGAGCAACATAAAATAATCTACGTTCTTCGTTAACTCCATGGAGTTCATTCACACTATTTTTGTGTGGTAGTAAACCTTCCTCACAGCCTACAAGAAACACAACAGGAAATTCTAAACCTTTAGAAGCATGGATTGTCATGAGAGAGGCATAGTCATGGCTTTCTTCTTTCTGTTTTTCCGAGGGAGCTTCCGATAGGGTTAATTTATCTAATAATTGGAAGGCATCCAAGGCTGCAGTGTCGTTTATCATCTCTTCAGCACTGGCAGATAGCCAATTGGGAAGGGAATTAAGATTTTCGATTTTGTGATGCCTAGCCATATAAGTTAGGATGCTGCGCTTGACCTCTTCATCTAACTTAAATCTCTTTATAATTTGACGTCCTAACCTCGGCCATGTCTTCAGGTGTTTTTAAAGTAAGAGAGCGTAGGGTTTCGATGTGCTGCACAAGCTCAGTGATAGCTTGAAGTGTTTTACCTTTAAAGTATTCGTTACTTTTGTCTCTTAGGATAGCATAAGGGCTAGTGTGGAAATTTAAAGCATTGGCTTCAATTTTTTCCTGACTTTTTAGCCCCAGGCCTCTGACCGGAGAGTTAATAACCCTCCAGAGAGCTAAATGGTCGTCAGGATTAGCAACAAGCCTTAAATAGCCCAAGAAAATCTTTACTTCTCTGCGTTCAAAAAAGCTTTGGCCACCAAATGTTTTGTATGAGACTGTGCATTCACGTAAAGCCATTTCCATTAATTTTGCTTGAGAGTTTGAACGGTAGAGGATTGCAATATCAGCCGGCTTAAATCCTATACCTAAAAGTTCTATACATTTTGATGCTACCCACCTAGCTTCTTCTACTGCATCTGAAGAAGGAGCTATCACGATAGGGGTTTCATCAGAGCTTGCGCTCCAAAGAGTTTTTTTCATCCTTTGGGAGTTATTTTTTATAACCGAGTTAGCAGCGTTGAGAATGATATTGGTGCAGCGGTAGTTTTGTTCTAACTTGATAATCTTTGTTGTTGGAAACGTCGTTTTGAATTTTTCCATAGTTTCATACATCGCCCCCCGCCAGCTATAGATTGATTGGTCATCATCTCCTACCACGCATACGTTTAGGTGTTCAGTTGCCATCTCTTCGATAATAGCAAACTGGCTAGAGTTGGTATCTTGGAACTCGTCGATCAAAAGATAGCGGTATTTTTCACTAAGTTTTGCTTTTATTTCTGGAAATTCACGTAAAAGTTTTACAACTTTGAAAATACAATCGTCAAAATCGATGGCACGATTTAACTGAAGCTGTCTTTCATACAGCTCGTAAACCTCTGCTAAAATAGCAGGGTCGCTCACAGAGTGCCTAGGTAAGATGCCTTTTTTTAGATCATCTGGACTAATAAGCCAGTTTTTACACTGATTGATTTCATAGAGAAGGCTGTCTGCCTTAAAGTGATTGGACCATGCTTTTTCTTCTAACGATTTTCGCACTAGATCTATTTGATCAGAGGTGCCGACTAATGTGAACCGTTTGCTCAATCCAAGATGTGAGCCATACTGCCGCAAAATATTAATACAAAAACTATGAAACGTACCTATACTTAAATTTTTTGCTTGTGATTTGCCAATGAGTTCACCGACGCGTTCGCGCATCTCCTTGGCGGCTTTATTGGTAAATGTCATAGCAGCTACGTTTTTGCTACTAACACCATTTCTAAGCATATAGGCAATACGCGTGGTAATGACCCTAGTTTTGCCAGTGCCAGCACCAGCAAGGATTAGGGTTGGTCCAGAAAAATTTACGACAGCACTTCGTTGTTCTGAATTTAAGCCATTGATATCAATCATAGAATTTTCACATGGTTAGCCTTTAATTTGGAGTCATTACTAACCTAGGGGGCTTTCTTTGCCAAGTGTTTTTATCTACGCCTGTGATTTTATCTAAAATATTGTGGGCCTAAAATTTGCTTAATGCATAGGCTCTTATGATAAGTGGATATTAAGATCGAAAACTTAATGGAGATTTTCTGGACTATTATTTAGCCGTAAAAGTAGGAGGCTAAGTATTAAGAGATTGATACTTAGCCTGAGATTGGAATTATTTTTTAGATCAATGTCAGTTTATTGGTTAAGAAAATTAATTAGTTTTTCTTTATTAGCTGCAGAAAGGCTTGAGTCCCTTGGCATATAATCATTATTAGAGGAGCTTAGATTTAATCTTTTAATGGTATCTGTTTTGCTGGCTTTAAAGTTAGCTTCATTGCCAACATAGATAACACCGCCTGGGTCTTTTCCTTGTTCATGACAACCGCTACCTCCACAGCTTGAAGCTACAATTGGGGCGACATCAGTAGTCCAATTTAAGGTTGCACTTGTGGTTGTGGTATCATCTTGTTCGCCAGCTCCGCATGAGATAACGACTGTGAGTAGGATCGCAGGTGTACAACAAAGTAATACTTTCTTTATACGTAATAAAAACATCAGCGTTGTCTCCTTTTTTAAAGGACTTTATTAATGAACTATAAGAAAAAATAGAGCTTGCAGATAATTCGGTTGTTTGTACAAAAAGTTTAGAAAATGAGTCATTATAAAACTTGCTTTTTGTTTAAGAAGCTTTATTTCATTGAGTGGCCTTAACGAAATAAAATGTTATTATCTCTGGTTTTTTGAAAAGAATTTTGGAATTTTCAGAAAATTGTATTGAAACATTTTTTTATAAAATGTAACTATTCGGCGTATCTTTTCCCTTCAATATGTCGCTTGATACATCGTCATCCTGAGTGAAACGAAGGATCTATTTCGCAATTTCGAGATCCTTCGTTTCACTCAGGATGACGGGCAGTCAAGGCTTTGAATCGATCAGATAAAAAATACGCTGAATAGTTACTATAAAATTTTGTATTATTATGTAGTGATATTTAAATACTAGGGTGTGGCAGATGCAGTTGTTTATGATTTGGCTAGGGCTGATATTTGCGTATTCTATTCAGTTTTTAGCTGAATCTAGAAGGCACAGATCAAATTATTATTTATTAGTTTCTCGTGGTGCTAGAGAAATCCATTCACGCTTGATGCAAATATATTATCTGTTGCCATGGCTAACATTTTTTTTGGCGGCAGGAGAATATTTTATAAAGTATAGGCTTCCGCTAAGTTTTAGCCTTGTCTCTTATGAACCACAATTTTTTTTACCCTTATCTTTTATTATGATCTTATTTGGAGCGCTATTGCGTATTTGGGTTATCCATTCATTAGGCTGGCTATGGACAAGAAGGTTGTTAGCATGTCGTGGATTTGTAAAAACAAAATTAGGCCCATACCGCTGGCTTTCTCATCCGGAATATATTGCAAGACTTGCTGAAGGTTGTGGATTTTGTCTGTTGCTTGGTTCCCAATTTTCGACGGTTTTTTATCTCATTTCTACAATTGGTCTTTATATAAGAATTATACCCAAAGAAGCGAGCCACCTTGCTTATTATCAGGATGAACAAACTGTATAATACCGAAAGTGTTGCATCGTAGAATTTTCGATTATCTAAGTTGAAGAATCTCTAATCTCGTACTCTTGCTGAATAATTTCGAGATCCTTCGTTTCACTCAACGTGATGATCCTGCATACCCCAACCCCCGCCTTTAGGTTAGCCATCAATTTTTAAGGTAGTTGCTTTGACAATTTTACCTAGTAATATCAATTAATTATAGATGTAATAAATAAAAGGGCTGGCATAAAAAAACACATAGCTTGAAAATTACCTATAGGTAAGATAGTTTTGACGGCCGAAGAGCTTGTAGGAGAAGATATTCATGGATTTTTCATTAATTAGTACTGCTTATGCCCAGACACAAGGGCAACCTCAACCGTCAATGGTAGAAAT
Organism: Bdellovibrionota bacterium; assembly: GCA_041391425.1. Taxonomy (GTDB): domain Bacteria; phylum Bdellovibrionota_B; class Oligoflexia; order Oligoflexales; family JAWKNZ01; genus JAWKNZ01. Next base: position 51,786 of record JAWKNZ010000020.1, on the reverse strand, counting down.
GCTTATTTTGCCATTAGGTTTTTTATTTATTTTGTATTTTTTTATGATCAGACCACAGGCAAAAAAAGCTAGAGATCATCAGGCACTGCTAAAAGAATTAAAGATTGGTGATGAAGTTATTACGACTGGTGGGATTATCGGCCGTATAAAATCTATCGCTGATTCTTTTGTGACCATTGAAGTTAATGGCGCTGCTATCAAGATTATTAAAGAGCATGTTGTTTCATTGACCAAACAGCTAGCTACTGATTCGAACCAAAAGAAAGTAAAATCTACTACCCCTGCAACATGATGGTTGAGCTGCTTGATGCCTACATTTTCAGGATTGCTTTAGGCACATATTAAATTGAGGTTTTATTATTTGTCTTGAGGCCCTGAATGCCAAGCAGCATCTAAGTCTGGGCCTTAAAGAAGCTTTATTTTTCCCTACCTAGACAAGACGAAGGCCATATATTTAGAGTATTATTATAAAGTATCTCTTATATTGGTATTTTAGGCTGGATTAGGTGGAGGGATGGTATGTGTTTCGCTAGGACTATATATGTAAAAGATTTTGTCTATATTATAGATAGCTTCAGTCTTTTAAAGCAACGTAATAATATTTTGGCTTATGCTGTCCTATCAATTATTATTGCCACTTTTAACCCTAGTCTTTTAGCCAAGGAAGTGCCTAAGGTGCCAGATGAATATGAAAGTACAGCTGGTCACAGCCTTGGGTTTTCTAATGCTGGTATTGCGGCCGCGGGTGGTTTGTCCTCAGTTAAATTAAATCCAGCTATGCTACCCCTTGAACGCCAGTACCAGGTTTCGGCTGGCTACCATTGGCCGTCGGTTGGCCGTGAATATTATCAGGCAGGCATTGTCGATTCTACATCAAGCTCCATTGCTGCAGGCATTGCATATACCTCCTCCCAAGATGATTATTTGGGAATGGAGCCAGAGCCCACCACTGATCTTAATGGTTTGCAGCAGATTCTTTATGATTCGCCTGTCAGAAAAAGGATTTCACTTGGTGTCGGGCATGCATTTAATGCGTTTGCTTTAGGGATAGGTGGCCAATACGTGGAGGCTTGGAATATTGATAACCCTTCCGAAGCCAATATGATTAAAGGCAATACGCTTGGAATTGGTGTCGCTGGTTTATTGGTTCCTACGCTTAGGTTTGGTGTTTCGGCTGAAAACTTAGCAAATGACCGGGTTAAGGACTATGCCCCACGCATTTATCGTGCAGGGCTGGCATACTTATTAAATGGTAGCAATGTTAGCCTTCATTTAGACTACCGTGATCGCCAACGTGTTCTACAAGAACAAAAGGTTGGCTTTCCTTCCACTTCTGATAGTAATAGTGAATCTAATACAGAAAAAGAGACGATTACCCAGTTGAAGTCATTGGATTCGGAAAAGATGGTGACGGTTTCGTTTTCAGCTCGCGTACAAAATATGTTGAGAATACTCGGCGCATATGGTCATGAGCTAGGGCCTGATCAAAGAAAGAGCCTTTCTGGAGGGGTTGCTGTCGTCAATAATAAAGTTTCCCTGTCTTATTTAATATCAAGGCCCTACTTATCTAGTAGTACAGAGCTGCATCAAGCAATCAACTTAGGATTGGATGTTGCTTTATAGAGGGGTTTGATTTTCTAAATTAAACATTTTTTGCTGTTCGATAGATTAATGGAGTTTAGATTGTTGCGATATGAAAGATTAGCCAATGGCATCGAAGTTGCTCTTAAGGAAAACCATCAATCAAAAGCTGTTTCAATTCAGTGTTGGATTAAGGCTGGATCTTTGCATGAAGAGCCTGATGAAAGAGGAATGGCTCACTTTATTGAACATATGCTTTTTAAAGGCACTCAAAAGAGGGGGGTGGGGGAAATTGGCCATTTAGTTGAGGCCTGTGGTGGCGATATTAATGCTTATACAACATTTGATCGGACTGTGTTTTATCTCACCTTATCCTCTAAGCATGCTCGTTTAGGGGTAGATTTATTATCCGATGCGATTTTCAATAGTTCTTTTGATGCAAATGAATTAGAGGCTGAAAAAAAAGTTGTGCTTGAAGAAATTAAAAGAGGTCTTGATGATCCTTCTGGCAAAGTCGGGAGGATGATTTTTGCGCGTTGTTATTCTGACTCTGAAGCTGGTCGGCCTGTAATCGGAGATGCGGAAACAGTCTCATCATTTAATCGTGATAAAGTTCTTAAGTTTTATAAACGTTGGTATAAACCACAAAATATGAGCGTTGTAGCTGTCGGTGATTTTGAAAGCGGCGCTATGCTTACTGACATTAAAGAATATTTTTCAAGCTCGGCGGCGTCTACGAAGGCCGACTTGATCTCTTGGCCAAAGACGTGTTTTCCGAAATCTTCAGAAGTGACGCTAATAAGAGATGATTTTAATTTGGCAAAGTTAGAGATTGTAGTGCCTGGCCCGGATGCTAGAGATGTTGATTCTATTGCGCTTGATATCGTATCTTTTGTGCTCGGGACCGGAACAACTAGCAGGTTAAATCAAAGAATTAGAGAAGCAGAAAAAGCTGTTGTGGCTATCGGAGCTTCGTCTTTTTCACCTCAGTTTCCCGGAATTTTTGCATTAAGTGCCCATGCTAATGAGAGTACCTATTTAAAAGCGGTTGAGTTGTTGGCAAAAGAGCTTAAGCGGTTAACAACAATTGAACCTATAACCAAGAGAGAGATTGATAAAGCAAAAATTAATCTGCTTTCTGACAAACTTTATCGTGATGAAACTGCTGAAGGTCAGGCCAAGAGCCTTGGTTATGGGCTTACCACTCCAGAAAAGGTGTATTCTGAGGATGCTTACCATGCAACGGTCAATGCTATGACTCCTGAGCTTATTCAAAGTGCGGTGGAACGATGGTTTGCTTTAGATACTGCTGTTATCGTCGGGCTTATCCCAAAAGACTCTCAGTTGAGTGAAAAGCAGGTTTTAGACGCCTATCAAAAAGGCTTGCAAAGCGTAAATTTGACTCCAGTAAACAAACCTTCTGAGAATGTGAATAAAAAAGGTACGCACCACTCTCGTGAGCCAAACGTTGTGGACATAGCGGATGGAATTCGTTTTGTTTATAGGCAAGTCGAGGATTGTCAGCTATTTGCTTTGACTGCAGCTACAGAAGGTGGCAGCCGTTCCGAAAGTCCTGAAGAGTATGGGCAGCAAAATGCTTTTTCTAATTTAATTGCTTTAGAATCTACTGAAGTAGCTCATAAAGAGCTAGTACATAAGATAGAGGAACTAGGAGCATCATTATCTGGATTTTCTGGCAAAGACAGCTTAGGAGCTAGTCTCCACTGTCTCGCTAAGGATTCTCAAGAGCTAACTGATCTAATGCTTGATACACTTTTGCATCCAGTATTTCCTGAAGAACAGTGGGAGCTTTTTTCACTTGAGCTTAAAGAGACATTTGCAACGCAGGATGACTCTCCATCAGCTTTATGTTTTCGTAAATTTCAAGAAAAGCTATTTGGATCACACCCCTATGCAACTCCAAGTTATGGCACAAAACAGACCACCAGTAATTTTGATCGTATGGGCTTATGCCAAAAGTTTGTAAATTATGCTAGCGAAGGCCCGTGGGTTTTTGCTGCGGTAGGGCCATTTAAGCAAGAAGTTGTAGCAAAATGGCTTAGGGAGAAAATGGCTGACTTTGTGAAAAATGATAAAAAGCGGTCGTTTGCTGCCCAGAAGCTAATTCCTACAAGTAAAATTAGTGGTTCTGATTATTTTTTTAAAGAGCGTGAACAGTCTCACATAGCATATGGATATTTAGGATTGGATTGGTTTGATCCGGATAGGGCTGCGCTAGATGTTTTGGTTAATATACTAGGAGGGCATGGAGGAAGGCTCTTTGTAAATCTAAGGGAAAAACAAAGTTTAGCATACGCAGTGGCACCGGTTATTTCATATGGGTGTCACCCTGGTGTTATTGCTTCTTATATTGCTTGTGCTCCAGACAAATCTAGTGTGGCATTAGCTGCAATGAAGCAGGAGTTTCGCAATCTCTGTGAACAAGAACCTACCAAAAATGAAGTGGAACGGGCAATAAATTATATTTCAGGAAGTCACGAAATGGGGCTACAGAAGACAGATGCCCAGTCTCTAACGATGGCTTTGATGGAGGTATATGGAATCGGCTATGATGACTATCTTCTTTATCCAAAACAAATTGAAAAAGTAACTCCAGCACTAGTAAAAAAGGTGGCACAAAGGCTTTTCTCTGATGAAGGCTATGCTGTCATAGTCGGTCCTAAAAGTTGTGGAGGGGCCTAATAGCCAGTATTTATGGTATTAATTTATATGCAGTAGCCATCACATTTTTCTTATGTATTTCTTGTAAAATAGCTGAAGAGCAAGGACTTTTGTTAGAGAAAAGCAGCGCTATGACAATACCAAGTAATGCCCTAAGGTTGAGTGATGATGTGATAGTAGGGCTCAATAGCCTGTCAGGTTCATTTAAGTTTCCCAATAGTAAAGATGGCGGAGACTATAAATTTAAAGCTTTAGGGTCAGGAGAAATTCATTTAGAATTTCATATTTTTGATCCATTAGCTACGTTTCCTATAAACTTAAGTGTTTTTTCTCCTAAAATCAAAATTGGAAAAATAAATTTGTCGAAGGATAAGAATCAAGTTTATCGAGTTGGAAATGTCAAAGTTGAGAATGACAATATGAGATTAATGGCGGCTCATGATGTGGAAGTTGATAATGGGGCGGAATTGCGGAATAATGCAAAAAAATTTGTACGCGTTTGAGTGGTACGGAAGATTAATTTGAATTTGAGCAAGCTTTACAGCCCGCCAGTAATTTATACATTACTTTATTCCCAGAATTATGATACTCAGTTAGCGAATTGAATCATGTTTGTTCTAGTTATACTCATCTGCTAGATTTGCTATTAACGAGAGCAAGATCTACTAGGCAAGCGTTTGGCTAAGAAATGTGAAGAGATTGTACATTCGGTACAGTATCGGATATTTTTTAGGCATTGTGCAGTATGATAGACTTTTGCTTTTGTTAACAGTTTGAATGTATGTAGAAATAATTTAAGGGGAATTGATGGCTTGGATAGCTAAAGCCGCTCGATCATCAGTTGGCTCAAAAGTTTTGATGTCTATTAGTGGGTTGGCCATGGTTGGCTTTTTGTTTGGTCACCTTGCAGGCAACCTATTAATGTTTGGAGGCCCTGAGGCAATTAATACTTATGCAGAAAGTTTGCACTCAATGCCACTTGTAGTCTGGGCAACACGGCTTATATTGTTGGTAATGATCGTTGTTCATATTAAGACGGCAAAACGGCTAACGGTTATCAACCGGCAGGCCAAACCGCAAAAATATGCTGTCCAGCATGCTATTAAGACGACGCTTCCGGCGAAAACTATGTTTCCAACCGGACTCTTTCTTTTTGTCTATATTGCTTATCATTTAGCTCATTATACGTTTAAAATCACAAATCCAGAGTTTGATAAGCTAGACCATCATGATGTTTATAGTATGGTCTTGCTTGGCTTTCAAAATAGTTGGATCTCCCTTTTTTATATAGTTGCTATGCTTTGTCTTGGGATGCATTTAGTGCACGGCTTTCGAAGTGCATTTCAAACACTTGGAGTGAACCACCCTAAGTATCAAAAAATTGTTACACTATCTGGGCCAATCGTAGCTGTTGTTGTTGCCGGAGGATTTATATCGATTCCGATTTCGATTATGGCAGGATTGATTAGGTAAATTGCCGTGCTTTTTCTCGCTGTTAATATTGGATAAATAAACAAGGTAGAGGCTTTCATGAAACTCGATGCAAAAATACCAACCGGACCCATTGCTGAAAAGTGGACTCGTCATAAGTTTGATATGAAGCTAGTAAATCCCGCAAACAAGCGTAAACATACTATTATTGTAGTTGGTACTGGTTTAGCTGGGAGCTCCGCAGCAGCGACGCTGGCTGAGCTGGGATATCGCGTCAAGGCGTTTTGTTTTCAAGATAGTCCTAGACGAGCACACAGCATAGCTGCTCAAGGGGGGATCAATGCTGCGAAAAACTACCAGGGCGATGGCGATAGTGTTTACCGTTTGTTTTATGACACCGTAAAAGGCGGAGACTTTCGCTCAAGAGAGGCTAATGTTCATAGATTAGCTGAGGTGTCGGCAAATATTATTGATCAGGCAGTTGCCCAAGGGGTGCCCTTTGCGCGTGATTATGGCGGATTGTTAGATAATCGTTCCTTTGGGGGAGCTCAGGTATCGAGGACGTTTTATGCGCGTGGGCAGACGGGCCAACAGTTGCTTCTCGGTGCCTATTCGGCATTGAGTAGGCAAATAGCTGGTGGCCAGGTTGAGTTTCACCCACGTACTGAAATGTTAGATTTGGTTGTCATTGATGGCAAGGCCAGAGGGATCATTACTAGAAACCTAGTGACTGGCAAGATCGAGCGGTTTGCTGCCGATACTGTTTTGTTGGCCACGGGCGGCTATGGAAATACGTTCTATCTGTCTACAAATGCAGCTGGTTGTAATGTAACAGCGACATATAGAGCGTATAAAAAAGGAGCAGGGTTTGCAAATCCCTGCTATACACAGATTCACCCCACCTGTATCCCTGTGAGTGGGGATTACCAATCAAAGCTTACGCTTATGAGTGAGTCTTTGCGTAATGACGGCCGTGTGTGGGTGCCAAAGCAAAAGGGTGATAAAAGACGCCCTAAAGATATTCCAGAAAACGAAAGAGATTATTATCTAGAGCGCAAGTATCCAAGTTTCGGTAATTTGGCTCCACGAGATATCGCTTCACGGAGCGCCAAAGAAGCCTGTGATAATGGCCTTGGCGTGGGTGAAACGGGCCTAGGAGTTTATCTGGATTTTTCTGATGCTATTAAAAGACTTGGCAAAGACAAGGTTGCTGAGCGTTATGGCAACTTATTTCAAATGTATCAAAAAATTACTGATGATAATCCATATGAAACACCAATGCGTATCTATCCAGCTGTCCATTATACGATGGGTGGTCTGTGGGTTGATTATAACTTAATGAGTACGATCAAGGGCTTGCACGTTTTAGGGGAAGCTAACTTTTCAGACCATGGGGCGAACCGACTTGGGGCTAGTGCTTTAATGCAAGGACTTTCGGACGGTTATTTTGTCGCTCCGGCGACCGTTTCTCATTATCTCGCTTCAGAAAAACCTGAGCGTGTCTCTTTGGACGCTAAAGAATTTGTCGAAGCAGAAAACGTTGTGAATGAGAGGTTGCACAAGCTTGTTTCTATAGGAGGCTCACGGAGTCCAGCTTCTTTTCATAAAGAGCTTGGACACATTATGTGGGAATATTGCGGAATGGCGAGAAATAAAGGCGGCCTTGAAACAGCGCTGCAAAAAATTCCTGAACTTAGAGACGAATTTTCGAAAAACTTAAAGGTTACCGGCAGTCGAGAAGAGTTCAACCAGCAGTTAGAGCACGCTGGTAGAGTGGCTGATTTTCTAGAGTTTGGTGAGTTGATGTGTCGTGATGCTTTAACGCGAGAGGAATCATGTGGAGGTCATTTTCGCGAAGAGCATCAGACTGAAGAAGGTGAAGCCCTTCGGGACGATCAAAATTTCTGCCACGCCTCGGTGTGGGAATACAAGGGAGATGGGGTAACTCCTGAACTTCATAAAGAAAAACTTGAATTCGAAAACGTCGCATTAGCTACAAGGAGCTATAAATAATGAAATTGACTTTAAACGTCTGGCGGCAAAAAAATAAAGATAGTCAGGGAAAATTTGAAAAATATACTATAGATGCCTCTTCTCATATGTCTTTTTTGGAAATGCTAGATGTTGTCAATGAAGACTTAATAACAAAAGGCCAGGATCCTATAGCATTTGATCATGATTGCCGTGAGGGGATTTGCGGCATGTGTTCGTTGGTAATTAACGGCATTGCTCATGGCAAAGAGTCTGGAACTACGACTTGCCAGCTTCATATGCGCTCTTTTAAAGACGGTGATGAGATTTTTATTGAGCCTTTTAGAGCTAAAGGCTTTCCAACCATAAAAGACTTGGTTGTCGATCGTTCTGCCTTTGACAGAATTATCCAAGCGGGAGGATATATTTCTGTAAATACAGGAGGTTGTCAAGATGCGAATGCTTTGCCTGTGAGCAAGTCCGATGCAGATGCTGCATTTGCGGCAGCCACATGCATTGGTTGCGGTGCTTGTGTAGCAGCGTGCAAAAATTCTTCGGCTATGTTATTTGTTTCAGCGAAAGTGTCGCAACTTGCCAAATTGCCTCAAGGCCAGCCTGAAAGGGCAAGAAGGGTGTTGAATATGGTGAGTCAAGCGGATAAGGAAGGATTTGGCAATTGCACGAATACTTTTGAGTGTGAAGCGGTTTGTCCAAAAAATATTGGTGTTGAGAATATTGCATTATTAAATCGTGAGTATCTTAAAGCAACCCTCCTGAGTAAGGAGGAATAAAGCCAGATGAAGGATGGAAACGAGCTATGAAATATGAAGTGATAGTTCAACTTAAACCGGAAGTACTAGATCCAGAAGGCCGAGCGATCAGAAAATCTTTAGATCGTCTCGGCTTTAACAGTTTAAGAGACGTACAAGTATCCAAACGTTATGTGCTTGAGTTAGATGAGCAGGATAAGAACCCTGATGCAACGGCCCACAAAATAGCAGAGGAATACCTTGCAAATGTGGTGGCAGAGTCGTTTACCGTTGAAAAAATTTAGCTTATGGATATGAACATGTCGATAAATAAGAGAATTGGTATTCTCCAATTTCCAGGCTCGAATTGTGACGAAGACTGTATTAAATGTTTCAGAGAGTATTTCAATACCGAACTTATAAGAATTTGGCATCAAGATGATGTACTGCCTGAAATCGACGGATTAATAATCCCCGGTGGCTTTTCTTATGGGGATTATTTACGAGGTGGGAGTTTAGCCTCACACTCTAAAATTATGGATTCAGTAAGAAGTTTTGCCCAAAGTGGGGGGTCCGTTATTGGAATTTGCAACGGATTTCAGATTTTGACGGAGTCGCACTTACTCCCGGGTGTTTTGTTGCGAAATGATAATCAAAAATTTGTTTGTGAATTTTCCCGTCTAAAAGTAGCAAAGGGTAAATCGCTTTATCATAAAGTATTGGCAGAAAAAACATTATCGGTGCCAATAGCTCACGGGGCGGGGCGTTATTATATTGATGCTACGGGATTAAAGCGCTTACGTGAGAACGGACAAATTGTTTTTACCTATGATAGCGAAACTTATCATAATCCAAATGGTTCTTTGGAAGCAATAGCTGGAATTTGCTCTGAGAATGGTAAGGTTTTGGGAATGATGCCACACCCTGAGCGGGCTGTACATGAGCTCTTTGGCAGTGAAGATGGTCTGGCTATTTGGCAGGCTTTTTTGGCGACAATATCTTGAGTTCCTTTTTTTTGGAGCTCTAAGGTTTAAAATGTAGGTAAAAACGACTTACGATGAGAACGTGCTGAAAACTATTAATATAAGAAAAGGCATGATGGAAAGCATGGAAAAGAACAATTTTGACAATATTAATGACACTGAGTTTGCTTTAGATGTTTCCAAACTTAAACAAGTTGAGTTGATACAGGACGCCCTCGATCAAGACGGTAAATACAGTCCGGAGTTTTCTAAACTACTTAAAGTACACAAGTTGAATGAGGATGAATATAGAAAGCTAAAAGAAATATTGGGACGTGCCCCTACCCTAGCTGAGTTAGGAGTTTTTTCGGCAATGTGGAGTGAGCATTGTAGCTATAAATCTTCACGAGTTCATTTGGGGCGCTTTCCAACTGAGGGAAAGCAGGTTGTTGTTGGCCCAGGTGAAAATGCGGGAGTGGTGCATTTATCTGGAGATCTATGTGCAGCCTTTAAGATGGAAAGCCATAACCACCCTAGTTACATTGAGCCATATCAAGGCGCTGCAACTGGCGTTGGTGGTATATTGCGAGATGTTTTTTGTATGGGTGCACGGCCTATTGCTAACCTCAATGCCTTAAGGTTTGGAAGTAAAGACCATAATAAAACGGCATGGCTGTTGGCTAATGCAGTCAAGGGAATTGGCGATTATGGAAACTGTGTGGGAATTCCTACGGTGGGAGGAAATTTATCATTTGATTCTTCTTACAATGGCAATTGCTTAGTCAACGCTATGACTGTTGGTTTGATTCATAAAGATCGTATTTTTAAAGGATACGCTTCAGGCATAGGTAATTTAGTTATTTATGTGGGTTCGGCTACAGGTAGGGATGGAATTCACGGAGCTACAATGGCTTCAGATAGTTTTGAGTCTAAAGATGCTTCGGAAAGAAGTGCCATCCAAGTTGGTGATCCGTTTATGGAAAAACTCTTACTTGAAGCGACTCTTGAGGCTTTGGAAAAGACTTGGTAGTAGGAATTCAAGACATGGGAGCTGCCGGACTCACCTCTTCATCGTTTGAAATGGCAGACCGAGCAGAAACCGGATTATTAATAGATCTAAGCCGAGTCCCCCAAAGGGCTAAAAGCATGACTGCCTATGAGCTTCTTTTGTCCGAATCACAAGAGAGAATGCTGATGGTAATTAAGCCAGAGAAGTGGCAAGAGCTGGCAAATGTATTGGAAAAGTGGCAATTACACTACTCTGTGATCGGTAAGGTAACTGATACAGGACGTATGCAAGCTTCATTTGATGGCAAATTGGAGCTTGATGTGCCTATTGCTCCTCTTGCGGCATCTGCGCCAAAATACAGTCGTCCTATTGAAGCGAGGAGTTATCCGTCGATCGATCCCGAATTTGATTTCCGTGTGGCAACAAAGATAAACGAAATCGGTGTACAAGAATTTCTGCAGAAAACTTTAGAGAGAGATGGCAGTAAAGAAGATATTTACAGGCAATATGATCAGCATATTGGAGCCACGACCCATTTTTCTTCAAGTGATGGTGGAGCAGCAGTCCAGTGGCTGCAAACAGAGTTTCAAGATAAGCATGAGCCTTATCTAGGATTATTGTCAGTAGTAAGCTGTAATGAGCGTTATTGCCGCAAAAATCCTAAAACAGGGGCTTCGTTAGCGGTTTTAAAAGCTGCACGAATGATTGGCGCAGCGGGCGGTGTGCCGTTAGCAATTACAGATTGCCTTAATTATGGAAACCCGGAAGATCCACATGTGATGTGGGATTTCTCTGAAGGTGTCGATGGAATTTCTGCAGCTTGCTTGGAGCTATCCACACCAGTTGTTTCAGGCAATGTTAGCTTGTATAACGAAACTGATGGTGAATCTATAGCGCCGACCCCAATGATAGGCATGGTTGGAAAAATAACTGATGTGAGAAAAAGTGTATCTCCAAGTTTTACTAAAGCTTGCAAAGCATATTTACTCGCACTTAAATCCGATAAAGGCTATTTTGGTGCTTCTTTAGCAGCGCAGATGCTAGGATTTAATCACTATGATGGTGAACTTCCCCCCTTAGATTACAAAGCTGAGAAGGAGGCCTTAAGTCTATTACAGGGGTGTGCGGATGTAGGATTGTTGCAGGCAGCGCGTGATGTTGGTGCTGGAGGCTTATTGACGACTTTATATAAAATGGCAGTGAAAAACTCACTAAATATTAGGCTACATCAAAACGTAGATTTTGATGTCCAGTTTTTATTTGGAGAACGGTCATCTGCGTATATCCTGGGAATTACAGAAGATTGTCTTGAAGGTGTTATAAATCTTGTATCCAAGTTTTCCGATTTTCATTTGATAGAGCTGGCAGATTTAGATAATAGCAATCATGATGCTAATGTTGAAAGCGCATACGTGCAATTTAAAAACAGTTTGAAGTTTTAATAAGAAATTAATTTATTAAGCCGGAGATTAATCTTGGCAAAGCTTAGAGAAGAATGCGGTGTTGTTGGAGTTCTCGGTGATCCCGAAGCCGCTAATTTAATTTATTTAGGTCTTTATGCATTGCAACATAGAGGACAAGAGGCATGCGGTATTGTTTGTTTTGATAATGATGAGAAGCAAGAAAGAGCAATACTGCATGGACACAAAGCTTTTGGCTTGGTTGGTGATGCAATAAATCGAGAGATTTTAGAGAAGCTTCAAGGTGACATTGGTATTGGACATGTGAGGTATTCTACTAGTGGCGGCAGGCTACTGCAGAATATTCAGCCGTTTTCTTTTAGATCGCCTAGATATGGGCATATATCGATTGCCCACAATGGTAATCTTACAAATGCAAAAATTATCCGTGAAGAATTAGAGGCTGGTGGTGCTATCTTTTCAACGACGTCAGATACCGAAGTTTTTATGCATTTACTTGCACGAAGTAGGCGTCCGGAGCTAAAAGATCGTATTGTAGAAGTCATGGGGATTGTGCGTGGGGCGTATTCGTTAGTTATAGCCGCTAAGGATGTACTATTTGCGGTTAGGGACCCATTTGGCTATCGGCCATTAGTTATTGGCAAAAAAGGTAATGCAACTATTGTTGCGAGTGAAACATGTGCTTTGGATTTGTTGGATGCTAGTGACTATTCCGAAGTTCAGCCAGGCGAAATTATAGAGATAACAAGAACTGGAAGGAATTCGAGTTTCCCTTTTGCTGCAACTAAAAAGGAGTTCTGTTCATTCGAACCAATTTATTTTGCTAGGCCAGACAGTTATTTATTTGAAGATAGTATTTATGATTTGCGCAAGAAAATGGGGGAAGAATTAGCTTCGGAATCACAGGTAGAGGCGGATCATGTGATTGCAATTCCAGACTCAGGCATGCCAATGGCTATTGGATACTCTAATAAATCTAAGATTCCAATCGAACTTGGCTTGATTCGCAATCACTATGTAGGTCGAACTTTTATAGAGCCTTCACAGGAGATTAGAGATTTTGGAGTCAAACTCAAATTAAATCCAGTTAGTGAAAAAATTCGTGGTAAGAAAATTATCCTAGTTGACGACTCTATAGTAAGAGGTACAACTTCGGTAAAAATTGTAAGAATGCTACGAAAGGCGGGTGCTAAGGAGATTCATTTTAGAGTTGGCTCACCTCCTATTACCCATTCTTGTTATTACGGTGTTGATACCCCAGCTAGAAAAGATTTGTTGGCTGCTCAAAAGACGGTTAAAGAAATAAAGGAATTGATAGGCGTTGATAGTTTAGCCTATCTTTCTCTTGAAGGCTTGAAAAGAGCTCTAGGTAAGGATTCTTATTGTTTTGCATGCTTCAATGGCAAGTATCAAGAAGAAATTTTTAAAGATGTGCCGTTCCAGCCAACGGATGTGAATGGGCCGGGCTTGTCAAGTTTGGAAAATTAATTTTATTTTTACTATTTTTTAGATAGAGGATATTACTTAAAATGCGTCATGATGGTCGTTCTTCAATTCAAGCGAGGCCTTTGAGGTTTATTCCAGACTATACTAAGCATGCAGATGGAAGTGTTTTAGTCGAAACTGGTGAGACAAAAGTTTTGTGCACGGTCTGTGTTGAAGACTCTGTTCCTAATTGGATGCGCAATCAGAATCCAGGCAGTGGTTGGTTGACAGCAGAATATTCTATGCTACCAGCTTCTACTGGTACCCGTAGTCGCAGAGAACGAAATCAGATTGGTGGACGTACTCAAGAAATTCAACGTTTAATCGGAAGAAGTTTGCGAGGTGTAATGAATTTGAAAAAATGCCCTGATATGACTTTCCTTGTCGATTGTGATGTGTTGCAAGCAGATGGAGGTACTCGGACAGCTTCTATTACCGGGGCTTATGTTGCTTTAAAAATGGCTGTAGATAAGCAACTTCGGCGGGGAAAACTTAAGACAAATCCCTTGGTAAATGCAGTCGCTGCAGTTTCAGTTGGCATAAAGGATGGAGGCCTTTTAGTTGATTTAGACTATGTGGAAGATTCCACGTGTGATTTGGATATGAACGTTGTAATGACGCAAGATCAGGAAATTCTTGAAATTCAAGGAACTGCCGAGAGAGCTTCTTTTACCAAAGAGCAAGTCAATGATATCATTGACGCTGCAACAGAGTGCTTAAAAAACACGTTTGAGCTTCAACAAATCGCTGCCGAAGGCCGTGAGGTAGAATCATAGAGTTAGCCTCTAACTATCAGTCCGAAAAATACCAATAGGCTGCAGCTAAACATATAAGAGCGAGAAAAGCTACCGTGACCAGTAGAAAATCTCGTCCTCCAGTTACGGCTTTTGGCTCTGTATATTCAAAGGCTCCGGAAAATCCTTGGGATGGCTCTTGTGAAGATTCTTCAACATCATCGTATTCTTTCTCCATAAAATCTCCTTCTTCTGTAGAGTGAACGGGTTCTATTGGAGGAGTGTCGTCGGCACTTGTCCCTTTTTCGTCTGTTTTATCTTCAATATTTAGAGATGAAGTAGGACTATCTGCAAATAGTTTATCCCCAGGAGTAAGTTCCGATATGCTTTCATTTTGTTTTGATGCTTGTGGAATGGGCGGTATCAATGAACTTTCATGTATTTGCAGGCTTTCCTCATGCTCTATGGCAGCTTTGACAAAAGCGGTACTTTCTTCATCAGAAAACAATGTTTTGGAATATCTTCTTGGTGCTTGAGCAGCACCTGGAAGGTTTTTATCGACAGCTTTATGAATTTGGGTCAAAAGGCGATCGATTAAAACATCTTCATCACTAGGATTGTAATCAAATAAGTGATTGCTCAAAAAACCTTCCTTATTTAGTTAAGGATTTTGTAGATATAGTTAAAAATAATTTTTAATTATTTTGAAAAACATGAATATAAAGACTCTACTGCGTCATCTAGGTCCAATTCTTGGTTTCAGTATATTTATATAAAATTATTATTTTTTCTTTCGGCCAAGCTGAAATCTAAATAATTTATTTATATTATCTGAGTTTGTTCATGCTTTGGCGGACAATAGTATTATATCCTATTTTCTATAGCTTTGTAATAAACCTAGAGGGTATAATACTTTCTTATGAAATGCATGTATCCCGGATCCGAATTTCTAGCTGGTTGCGTCGTTGCTTCGTCGTCAGGAAATCCTCATGTACCAACATGTACACTGCGGTTTCCCACCTCCTCGCGCCTAGTACCCGGGCGAACTTCGAATCCTGTGAAAATACTACAGTTTTTCGAAAAATTTCAGATCCCGGATGTATTGCGTCTATCTCATTAATTTCCTTCAGATTATAGTTACTTGACCTGTGCGTTTTCAGCGATTATTTAAAAATCTTCACATTATAAACGTGTGGATTTTGTCCATTTTTAGTGATTGATACTATGCATGGAAACTAGGTTTCAGTAATTAGGTCGGCTAGCAATAAACACAGTTAAAACCAATCCGATTACTATCATAGTGACTTTAGCTGGCATCCAACTTACAAAAAAAATGGCTGACGTCCCGATAGTAGCTATTATCATTATTATTGCTGAAACTTTACTTTTTGGAGAAATAGCCTTATTTTCCTGCCAAAGCTTGATGGGAGGGCCTAATATTTTGTGTGAAATAATCCAATGATAAAATTTGGGAGAACTGCGTGCGAATAATGTGGCTGATAGAAGTACAAAAGGTGTCGTGGGTAGCAAAGGAACAAAGGCTCCAATTAATCCAAGAATGAGAAAAAAAAATGAAAAAGTGATCAGAGCATAACGTACACTTTTTGATTGAATAAATTTTGAGTTAACATCATTCATACAAAAGAACTTGCATTAAGTGTCTTAAACAACCGTATTACACACAACAGCAACGATTATATTTTATCACTTTGTATCTCAGAAAGTAGCTTCTAAATTTAGCAACTTAATTTGCAGCTTGCTACTTTATTACACCGAAGAAGGTCGAAGGACTTTAAGGCTGGTCCCACTTTGGATCCCGGATCCGAATTTCTAGCCGGTTGCGTCGTTGCTTCGTCGTCAGGAAATCCTCATGTACCAACATGTACACTGCAGTTTCCCACCTCCTCGCGCCTAGCACCTGAGCGAACTTCGAGTCCGGTGAAAATACTACAGTTTTTCAAAAAATTTCAGATCCCGGTTGGATGCAACAAAAAAATCCTTTGATGTCTTTTGGCTTGTTGGCTAAAGATTTGCTTGTCCCTCAGCCATTGCTGGTGAGCCGTGACATTTTTTATATTTTTTTCCAGACCCACAAGGACAGGGATCATTCCGCCCAACTTTTATTCCTTCTCTTTTCACGGTTGTGGGTTTCGGCTTTTCTACATCTCTTTGCCTTTGAGTATGAGATCCGTGATAAATCATGCCGTCTTCTTCCGCATTGGTATGCTCCCCCGATGCAGTATGGGCATCCGGGTGTTGGAATTCTAACGCAGACTCGTCGGCTTCCTCCTGATGGAGGTCGGCAGCTTGGATTGTTGGCGGCGGCATACGGATGAGCTGGATAGTGACTTCTTCTTCTATTTTTTCCATTAGCTGGCTAAAGAGGACAAAAGCTTCTTTTTTATATTCTTGTAGTGGATCCCTTTGTCCGTAACCGCGAAGGCTAACAGCATCTTTCAATGCATCCATAGCTTGTAGGTGCTCTTTCCAAGATTGATCTATAATTTGGAAATAGACGTAGCATTGGATCCTCTCCTGCATCTCTTGCCCGATTTCTTTAAACTTCTCATGGTATGCTTTGAGGATAACCTCTGAGGCGTAATGAGCAATGGCTTCAGAGTTGGTCTCTTCAGGGTTTAAGATAGATAATCCAACTTTACAGCCAAACTCTGCTTGTATTTCTTTTTCAATACTAGCTAGATCATAACCATCGGAATTAGAGTTTGCTGGAGAATGACGATCCGCTACACCTGCGACTAACCCATGCAATACATCTTGGATAAATTCGACATCGCTATTGCCAGAAAGAGCATTGCGTCTACGACTGTAGATTACTTGGCGCTGCTGATTCATAACATCGTCGTATTCTAAAAGATGCTTACGGCTAGAGAAGTTTTGCTCTTCCACTCTTTTTTGAGCACGTTCTATAGCGCGAGTAACCATGGGAGAAACTATAGCTTCGCCTTCTTCCATCCCAAGTCTGGCCATGATGCCAGAAAGCTTGTCTGATGCAAAAATACGCATAAGGTCATCTTCAAGGGACAGGAAAAACTTCGATTTTCCTGGATCTCCTTGGCGCCCAGAACGGCCTCTTAATTGGTTATCAATGCGGCGAGATTCATGCCTTTCCGTAGCAATCACATATAGGCCACCAAGGTCTTTTACTCCTTCGCCCAAGACTATATCGGTTCCCCTACCCGCCATATTTGTGGCAATAGTTACATGACCTTTTTTACCTGCATCAGCAATAATCTCAGCTTCTCGAGCATGATTTTTTGCATTCAAAATATCATGGTGGATTTTTAGTGCGTCCAAATGATGTGATAAAAGTTCTGACTTTTCAACCGAGGCTGTCCCAACTAAAACAGGCTGACCTTTTTTTTGAGCTTCAGCTATTTCTTCTGCTACGGCTTTGAATTTTTCCCGTGCAGTTCTAAAAATAACATCTTCTTCATCGTTCCTTTTAAGTGGTAAGTTGGTTGGAATGACTACAACCTCTAGGTTGTATATTTTTTGAAACTCTACCGCCTCTGTATCCGCAGTTCCAGTCATGCCAGAAAGAACATTGTACATTCTAAATAAGTTTTGGAAGGTGATAGTGGCTAGCGTTTGGCTTTCTTGTTGTACGCGGACATGCTCTTTTGCCTCTAGGGCACCGTGCAAACCATCGCTATAACGGCGTCCTGGCATTAAGCGGCCTGTATGCTCGTCGACGATAAAGATTTGTCCATCACGGACTACGTAATCGATATCTTTTTTAAATATTGTATGAGCTTTTAATGCTTGTTGAACGTGATGCAGCCAGTCTATATTCCTTGGGTCATATAAATTGTCTATTCTAAGGCGTTTTTCGAGCTTATTAATCCCATCTTCTGTTAATGTTACGTTTCGACTTTTTTCATCGATAATATAGTCGCTATCTTTCTGTAGGCCCGGGATTGCCGAGTTTACTGTTATATATATTTCAGTATTGGTTTCAGAGGGACCAGAAATAATTAAGGGTGTTCTTGCTTCATCAATTAAGATAGAGTCAACCTCGTCTACAATGGCAAAATAGTGCCCTCGTTGTACGATTCTCTCTGGATCGACTTTCATATTATCTCTTAAGAAATCAAAGCCAATCTCATTATTAGTTCCATAGGTAATATCACATGCGTAGGCTTCTTTTCTCTCACGGTCAGAAAGCCCGTGTACAATCGAACCTACTGTAAGTCCTAGAGCATTGTAAACTTTGCCCATCCACTCGGCGTCGCGTTTTGCAAGGTAGTCGTTAACCGTAACCACATGTGCCCCTTTTCCTGCTAAAGCTCGAAGGTATGCAGGTAGGGTTGCTGTTAACGTCTTTCCTTCCCCTGTTTTCATCTCAGCAATTTTGCCTTGATGAAGGATGATACCACCTGTTAGCTGCACATTATAATGTCTTAAGCCTAAAGATCGCTTAGCTGCTTCACGGCAGTTTGCAAAAGCTTCCGGTAGTATTTTGTCAATAGATTCACCCTCTTCTAAACGCTTTTTGAACTCTTCAGTCTTTTCTTTAAGGCCCTCATCACTGAGCTTTTCAAACTCTGGTTCTAGCTGGTTAATTTTATCTACTAATGGCTGGATACCCTTTAAAATCTTATCGTTACGGGTACCAAAAATTTTACTTAATATGCTCATAGGGTTTCTTTCTCTAGCATAGCGATTTTATTAACTAAAGACATTAAAGTACTGCCTAACGTCTAGTCATAAAGTTGCCTGATGAGCAAGAGATCAATGCGCAGAAATCTTGCCGGCAGACAGTTTCTAAAGACAAATACACCCTAAATTAACACAAGGGAATTAATTAGAAAAGGCGAGGATAGCTGAGTGAGAAAAGAATAGAGAGCTTTCCGCGGCTTAGGATTATGCATGCGGCCGAACAAGATTTAGCTACGGATTTTATTGTTAGAATGTTTCTAAAATGAATTTTTGGGTCTACAGGGCGGCCGTTAACCCATATTTCATAGTGTAGATGTGGTCCGGTGGTACGCCCACTCATGCCGACGGTTCCAATTTGCTCCCCTCTCTTGATTTTTTGGCCGACTTGGACCATGTTTTGAGCATTGTGGCCATAGCGGGTGACAATACCATAACCATGTGCAATCATTATAAAATTACCGAACCCTGCCTTACGCCCTGAGAATATAACGACACCGTTTGCAGGTGCTAAAATTGCAGTTCCAATATTCGATGCGACATCAAGCCCACGATGCATTGTAGACTTACCTGTAAAGGGTGAAATTCTTTTACCAAACTTGCTAGTAATCCAGCCATTGACAGGATTAGCTGACGGTATAGAGCTGAGTAGTGACTTCTTTTGTCCCAGTGTTGATAGAAGTTTTTTAAGCTCTAGTGCTTGTCGATTGGATTCGTCTCCTACTTGTGATAAGCGTGTAAGGACTGGCCTGAAAATCAAGCTATCCATATTGATTCCCAAAGGAATTTTGTCTAGAACTTGCTGATTGATAGAGCTGCCCCCAAGCGAGGCAGTGGTATATTCTTCGTGAGTTAGAGGCCCTATGCCTGTTTTTGAGCTACTTGGTTGCTTTGAGGCTTACTAATTCCGTGAGTTTACCTGAGTAGTCTTGTATGCGGCGGAGAGAGCCTTTGACCTCATCGAGGTTATCCATTAATATCTGAGCTTCTCCCTTTAAATGGTTGTTCTCACTTAAAAGTGCCTGATTTTGTTGGCGATAATTTTGCAGCTCTATGTAATCTAATACAAAATAACCAATTGTAGTTGAGCATATTAGAACTGTAAGTACCAACAATCTAATTAACACCACTGGAATTCTTAATTGTCGAACATCATTGGCATTATCTGGAATCAGCATAATAGTCATACGTTTAAACAAATCAATAACTCCGTAATATCTCTAAAGTTTCATGCTTTTTAGCTTAAAAAACACACACTCAAAGTTACCAGACAGTTAGGAGGTTGGCCTATCACTTCCTGTCTGTATAAATAGGTTTAGCGGACAATACATTAAGAAACTTGAATAAAAATTGCGATAACTGAAGTATTATCATCCCCTCCTCTAGCATTAGCTTCGTCAATTAAGTCTTTCACACAAGAGTTGGGGGCAGTGCTTATATAGTTAGCGATTTCTGCGTCTTCAAGTTTTCCATGTAAACCATCGCTACAGATTATAATCGTGTCTTGATCCTCTAGCTCAAAAACGTAGGTGTCCACATATTCTTCTTCTTGGTAACCAACACTGCGGGTAATCACATTACGGAGGTGGTGTAGGTGTGCTTCTTCTTCACTAATAAGACCGGCTCTAACTTGCTCACTGACAAGTGAGTGATCCAATGTCATTTGATAGTTGAAACCAGCTCTAACTAAGTAAAGCCGGCTATCGCCAACATGAGCGACATAGGCATAATTATCGATGACTTTCATTAACGTGACTGTTGTTCCCATGCCTTTTAGCGACGGCTCTTCTAAGGCTCGATCGTATATTTTGGCTGATGCATAGTTAATTGCATCAGCTAGCAATGCCTGTAATTTAGGATTTGGGTGAGCACGTTTAGGATCGTCACAAAAATCTTTCTTATGTTCTTCAAGAAAATCAGCGACATTTTTGATGGCGAGCTGACTCGCTATTTCGCCACCAGCATGACCGCCCATGCCATCAGCTACGATAAATAAGCGCTCTTTCTCGTCTGTCAAGTAAGAGTCTTGGTTTGTGCTGCGGACACGGCCGACATCCGTCATACCAATGGCTCTAAGAGTGACCTTTTTTGTCATAATAAACTTTTCCTCATGCTTTCTACTCATCATACATTAAATTAGCCATGAGCAGTAAGCAGCTAATTTAGCCTAGTAAGTTGCTTGGTAATTTTTACCTAGTGCCATTGAATTATGTGTTAGGCTGTTCTTGTCAGCATTTAATGAAAGGAATCTAAATATTTTTGTGCGAGCATAATGCAGAGACAACAAAGGCTGTGGTCGATGCGACCAGTTCGGACTAAAGTATCTAGCTGTGTTACATCAATCAATTCGATAGTTATATCTTCATCTTTATCTGGAAAATGCTTCCTATTGAATGTAGGTTCACAATCTAGACCCAGAAAAAGATGTAATTTATTATTCTGAAGCGCTGGATTTGGGTTTACAGATAACAGAGGTAATATTTTCTGAGTGCAAAAGCCTGTTTCCTCTTCAAGCTCTCTTGCTGCTGCCATCGTTGGATCACGATTTTCGTGTGGATCGACAATTCCACCCGGAATCTCAAGGACTGTGCTTTCGCTTCCAGCACGAAATTGTTTAATCATAATGGCTTTACCATCCCTGGTAATTGGTAAAATATTTACATAATCTGGTGACATAATACGATAATATGCATGAGAAAGTGGAGAATCGTTTTTGTGTATTTTCAATTCTTCTATATTAAAAGGAATACATTTAAGAATTTCTTTGCGATTAGCTACAGTCCATGTCATCGTGGTTTACCCTCATATGCGAAGTTATTTTTAATATAATTTATTACGACATCTGCGGTTAAGAGCGCCGCGTCTTTAAAATTTTTTTTCCATTGCATTCTTGCTTCTGTACCAATTTCGTTTGTAATAGCAAAGAAATTCATAAACGAGCGGGAAACGGCTTTAATATCTTCTGCTACACTGTAAAATTCTAAATTTTCAACACTTCTTTCAAGGTCAAAATCATATGGTGTTGAAGGATTATTAGTATAAGGACTAACACCTATAGTCGAAGAGCATAACATGGTCATCTTTTTTATAGCGCTATTGTGATTAGGAAGATCGAGTTTAATTGGTGGGTAGACTCCATCTATTACTTCAGATAAGTGCCTGCGGACACCTTCCGGCATCCAAAGAATAAGATTGGTCGTTATGATTTCTATGTTAGTAAAATTATTAAAAATACCGCAACTTCCCAGAAATATAACATCTTTACCCATTGCAGCGTCAGCTATCTTTTTTGAATTTTTAGCAGCCTGTATGGGCCCAACTCCACAATAGGCAACCCTATGGGGAATTCCCAGTTGCTTAAGAAGTCGTACTGTGGGAGCTGATTCAAATTCGACGGCTGAAATTATCAATAAATCCATAAGCTAGCCTAGTTATTTGCACCATTCAAGCAAGTCGCTCAATGCTCAAGCACTATAAAGACTGAATATATAAGACAGCTTCTAAGATTGGAATAATAACTTAACTAAAGCAACAGGCTTTTTATTAAGAATTTTAGTGAGAGAGCGCCTAAGCTCTAAGCGGCAGATTTCCTTACATTCTTCTTGAAAGTTTGAGGTTGAAGGGTCAAGATTCCTTATTTTTAATTTGGTTGCTGTGATTAACCGCTGTTTCCATGCGTTTAGATCAAAGTTTTCGGGAAAGCTCAAACCTATAGTGTCAATTTCTGGTTGTAATAACCAATCGCGAGTATTGCTAAGCACACCAAACCAAAGTCCCATGCCCAACTCTCCAATGCGCAAACGGCTGCGCATGGTCTCGTAATCTATAGGTAGATTTGAATCAGCATCAACGTAGATTTTTTTAATATCAACTTGATGCAAAAAACGGCATGAAAGAGCATCTAGCTGAATAATTTGTCCATTGTCAAATGGCTGTTCTATGCTGCTCGTGGGTATTGATGCGGTGGTTGCGAGTTCTCTATTAGCTCCTAATTGGACATAACCACCATGTACGGGTAGATAATAATTTGGTTTCAGCAGGTCTAATAGTTTTTTTAATTCTTCTTTATGGGCATGACCACTGACGTGAATATCCTGGGCTTCTTTAGAAGTGAGAGTTTTTGCCCCATTTTTGCGAAAGGCATTGATGACACTTAAGATAGCACGTTCATTCCCAGGGATCATTCGAGAAGAGAGGATGAGAAGATCATTTTCTTTGACTTTAAATAATTTATGTTCACCGTATGCAATACTAGGAAGTGTGGAACGCCATTCTCCCTGACTACCGCTTACAAGCACTACAATTTTGTTTGTTGGAAGTGAAGTTAGTTGAGCTTCATCGATTAATATGCCGGAAGGGGGATTGTAGCGATTTAATTTTTTTGCAATTGCCAAAGTTTTTTCGTATCCACTTCCAGCAATATATAGCTTTTTCCCTATCTTTTTACATGCCTCAATAATTGCAATTAGGCGCCACAGGTTACTAGCGAAAGTTGCAATAAAGATACGCCCTTTATCATAAGAAAATTCTCGCTCTAAGGCTATCTGCACACTTTTTTCAGAGTTGCTAAAGCCAGAAGTTGTTGCATTGGTACTATCGGCTAGTAATAAATTGACTCCTTTATTCCCTATAGCTTTGAGTCTTTCCTCATTAATGCATTGTCCATCCATGGATTCTGCGTCAAATTTAAAATCGCCGGTTTGAAAAACTTTGTGATCTCCAGCTTGAATGTATAGTGCACATGCGTCTGGGATAGAGTGGTTGACGTATATATATTCAATTTGAAACTTATTTATTACAATTCTTTCACCAGGCTTGACAAGCTGAATAGGCGGAGCGTCTTTATTAAAACGAGAGAACCTATTTTTTATGAGCTCAATTGTCCATTCGGTTGCATAAATAGGCGCAGGCCATTTTTCATAAGAAAAAGGCAGTGCACCTATATGATCTTCATGCCCATGAGTGATTACATAGGCTTGTATACCGTTTGTTTCTTTAAAGATTGGATCAAGATCAGGATATTGGCCATTTATACCAAGTTTACGTTCGTCGGTGAACATAATACCCATATCAACTATAATTCCTGAGCCTTGATAGCGATATAGCATAGCATTGTTGCCAAACTCGCCGCAGCCTCCTAAAGGTAAAAGCCAAAGACTATTCGTTGGTTGGGAGTGAAATATATTAGTGGTATTCAAAGGCTATCCTCATTTTCATCTGTAGAGAATTGTCTTGAAA
The DNA here is from genome assembly GCA_041391425.1 of Bdellovibrionota bacterium. GTDB lineage: Bacteria > Bdellovibrionota_B > Oligoflexia > Oligoflexales > JAWKNZ01 > JAWKNZ01. Next base: position 27,846 of record JAWKNZ010000020.1, on the reverse strand, counting down.
ATTTTCGAGAAAATTGCGGGGAAAATTGGAAGGAATGGGTTACTTCAACGCTACCCCTTTTGGGCCTAGGAAATTTCCATTGAGCCATTTTTCGACGAATACAATCAATCATTTTGCTATCATTTATAGTACTTGTTTTTAAAGTAAGGTCTGAAATATGCCCACGCGTATCAATGCGCCATTGCCAGCTCATTTCACCCTGTGTGCGGTGATTACGGCGTAGCGCTAGATTGTAGCATATTTGTAGCTCAAACTGTTTTTCTTTTACAGTATTTTGAATTAATGAAGGATCTATTTTTCCTATCAGAGGCTCCTTTATGATTTGTTTGTGAACAGTATTAAATTTTGATGCATTAATTTTTCCAATTTTACTGTCACGTATCAAGGCCTCACTAGAATTGATAAATGAAGCATATGATATTTCATTAGAGATTTTTATTTCTTTAATCACATTAGTATCAGTAAGATATTCTTCTTTATTGAATAATATATCTTGAATCTCTTGAGCTTCAGCTGCCAAATTATTCGCCACTGCATACATATGTTCTTCATTAGTAAGTCCATCGAATACCCTTATTTTAGAAAGAATTTCGTTTGCAAATGTTCGTTTGTTGTTGTTGATTTGCTGATAGTTTGTCCAATCGTAAGGCTCATCCTTTGGAAAAATTTCTGCTATTCTTCTTCTGTTTTCATATCTTGTTTGCAGTGCCAGATGGATATTTTCAAGTCGATTGTTGAGTCCCAATAGCTTTTGGGTGAAAGATGAACCGGCAACAGATGGGATAAACATAGTGCCTTTAGCTTCGTCAGATAGCTGTTTTTTATTTTTTTGTTCTTGATTTTTATAGGCTTTTTGGATTTGATCATGGTATAAATCATAGATCTTTTTATAACGATCAATTGTACTTTTATGTACAAGTTCACTCTGCTCAACTTCATCCCAACCTATGAGAACTTCCGTCAAGGCATTGTAGTAATCGATTGTTGACTTAATCATATTTTGTCGGTCTATATTATTTTGTAAAGCTTCTGGTGCAAGCTTTAAATGACCATAGTTAATAAAAGGGATAGTATAGGTTTTTGAAAGGGATGAAAATTCCTTAGGCTTATCTTTATGGAAGTTAAATAATATAAAAATAAATGACGCTAAACAAATACACGCAATGAAAAAAGCCACTGAAAAACCCTTTGCTTCAAGGTGATTTGCAAAGAAGTTATCTGAAATTTTACTTTTATATCCCTTTATTTTTTTTGTGGTGGTTTTGCTTTTTTTCTTTTTTGCAACAATGCGAAATAAAACTCTCAGATCACGAAGGTAAATTGATCCGTAATCATTAAGTCTGAGAGGAATTTGTTTTGAGCTTCGTTTTTTTTCATCTAGGTGTAGAGGATCACCTTTTGATGTAACAAGGCCAGACCATGGTTGTTCTATGTTTAAATATAATATTCCTTTTTTCTCTTTAAAAAGATTGATGTTAGAGACTAGAGGATATAGAGGGATAGAAAGATCGCCAGTATAATTTGAAGTGATACTGATATTAAGGTTGCGTTTTAATGTTTTATCACATTCGGCTATTGGATGGCCGTTTTGAAGGATTTTAATTTTTATTTCATGATTCTGTTTCATGTCTTAATTCTTAAGTTGTTTTGTTTCGAATCCGTAGCGAGATATTCCAGCATTTGCAATGGCAAGTAATACTGGCTTGATATGACCATATTGTAATCGTTGATCAGCAGAAATAATAACCATTGATTCTATCAGCGAAGTTTTTTTTGCTAGGCCAACGCTTAGAAATCTATCTAACGTTTGATCTTTAAAATAATTCGTAAGATCTTCAATAGAATTACTATCTCTTGATCCTAATGGGATATTAAATACCTTATGGTCCTCTGTTGTTACGATAATGTTGTTGTCCTTTACTAAAGTTGAAATCCAAATACCACCTTCTTGTAGTTCCTTAGCGTTGAAATACATTGCCTCTGCAGGATTTCCAACCCTTGGATTTAATCCAAAAAAAACATCGCCAATTAGCATAATAGCAAGCCCAAATCCGATAAATGCCGGATAAGGAAACCAGGAAGGATGAGATGTTAGCCGATCTATTTGCCTGGAAAATGCATTCGCAACAATACTTTGATTAGCTCGGTTTTTTGGCATTATATTAAAACTTTCTAACTTAGATTAAATCGCTTGCAAGAACTATTTCATTAAATAACTTTGACTGCTTGAGCCAATGCATTAATTGAACCACAATAGGTAGCGGCACATCTGCATTTGGCAAGAAGACGACAAGATCGCCGCCCTCATCTGTTTTTGTAACAAATTTATCTTTCCATTTGGACATAGTCTCAATAAGTTGAGAAATTTGAGGCTCTCCATCGATATGTGAAATGTAAAATTTGTCTCTTACATTTGAAAAATCATCTGTAAAAGCTTCTAATTTTCCGAAGAAAAAAAATTCAGTTGTCAGAATCAGCGCTGGTGTGTTCTTTGTAATTGTTGATTGAATTGTGATGCTTTTATTGTTTATTAAAAGTGGATCGTGCTCTACCTGCATTACAGGGAATTGGCTTTCAACGATCCCATGGCTCCATGCCATTGAAGGAATGCGGAGGCAAAATATTATTATCGAAAAGAAACCAATTAACGATAAGGAAATGCATGCCATATAGCATTCACTGCTAAATGATTTCCTCTTCATCTTTGATATCTTCGACTGTAGCGTCATCGAATGCATCATCGTCCTCTTCGGCTTCATTCATGTGGGCAGTGTTGTTATAGTCATCCTCATGAGAATCTCTACTTGCCGTAACTTGGTGGTCCATTGGAGCTGCGGCGACATAAGTTGCTACTTCAGGAGGGATTAAGAGATTATTAAGTACTGTAACTCCGTATTGAATTCGATCAGTTAAGCGTACAGCTGATCCTTTAAGCAATTGATGGAACGTTAAAATTAACATACAAGTGATAAGCCCAAGTGCTGTGGGATTAAGAGAGCCTGCAATACCAGATGCTAACGAAGCTTGCTTTTTCGCGGTATCTAAGACATCGATTGAATGGAAAGCCCCCCATAAGCCATCAATAGTCCCTAGAATTCCTACGAGTAGGACTAAAGTCGCCAAAGCTGGTAAAACAGCCAATCTTGACTCAACGCGGGGAAGAAATTCGACGGCCTCTTCTTCAATAGTTCCTCTCACAGTCGTTGGATCTGTTTCTGCCGCTTCTAATGCTCTAAGTGCAATTTTTGGCAGGAGGTGTTTCGAATGCTTTTGCATAAATTGATGGCTCGGTCTAGATCGTTCGAAGCAACCATTTTCTTTAAATTAATAAGAAATTTAGAGAAGTTTAGATTGAAGACATACTGCAGCATAACCAGACGTTCGATAATAATAACTATGGCAATAAACATAAATACTATCATTGCTATCATGTAGCCATTGCCAAACTGGAGGCTTCTTGCGATTTCTCCCCACATAAATTATTTCCTCAAAATAAATGCATCATAAAGGTATTATAAATGATTTTGCTAGATATCCGGTATTAATCGATTTTTGTTGCCTTGTAAAAACTGGTTAACAGATATAAATATCACGTAGTTTTAATATTATTTTTAAATAGGCAAAGCATTATGCATGATTTTCCTATGGCATCACTTTTTTCTTTCGGATGAAAATTACGCAGATCATGTCCAGCTGTTTCATCCCCATCTTTAGGGGGCTTTCCTGGCTTTGTGTCGATGTGCGTTGAGTAAGAGAACCATTATCCCAAGCTCGTTCTAAAGCTTTTATAATTTCAGGATCAAATAGGTCCCTCTCCTTCATTATTTTTTCAACGGCATTTGATTCATCGATAAACCCTGAATATGATCTTCCTGATATCATCGCGTCAAATACGTCAGCAACCGCAACGATTCTTCCAAAATGGGATATCTTCTCCAACAAGTCCTTCAGGATATCCAGTGCCATCCCATTTTTCATGATGGTATTTCACTCCAGAGAGAAATCTATTGGCATTGGGCATATGACTAATTATATCTGCCCCGATTGTAGGATGTAGTTTCATTTCTTCATACTCGTCAGCAGAGAGAAGCGACGCTTTCTTTAAAATTGAATCTGGAATACCAATTTTTCCGATGTCATGGCAAAGTGAGCTCACCATGAGCATCTTTTTTGTTTCCCGGTTTAGTTTTAGCTCGTCTGCTATTGCCATTGAATAGCGACAGACTCTCTCTGAATGTCCGACAGTATAGGTATCTTTTGCTTCGATCGTTGCTATGACAGTTTCTACCATTCCAACCATCCAAGCATCAATTTCTTTTCTCAACAGCAGGCTATCAAAGCTTGGAGCACTGCACCTTATGAAAGCTTGAATCAGGTCAATTTCATGCTGCGCGATATTAGCCTTCATATTATCTGCTTCTAAATGTATAACGCAGATAGCTTTTCCACTTTGTAACATGGGCAAGACTATTCTATTTGCAGAGGTGCTATGAGTGGTTTGGGGGTTGTCAGATTGAAGGATAATTCCTTGATGCCTTGAAAGAGTATCTTCTAATGACCTTTGGCTGAGTAAAAATGGTTTTTTGTGCTTGCCAAATTGACGCGAGGCAATCGGAAGTAGATGGCGGTTGGCTTCGACCCAAATAAAAAATGCTCCTCGTGATATTGAGGGGGCGATTTGGCCAATAGATTTTAGAAATGCATTAGCTGCTTCTTCTAAATCTTCTATAACTAATATATTTCCGTGTAGATCGAATATTTTTTTCGAATCTTTTAGATCAGTACTAGGGGTGTTAGCAACAGAGAGCGAATTAAGTCTGACTGGGCGAAAATTTAAATCATCGATATGACCATCAATGCGGATTGGGCCTTCTAATCCCAATTTTTCAGTCACTAGCATATTGAAGTCAAGAATTTCTCTAGCTAGCTTTATACCTGGGGCGGAAGCGACAAATAGTAATTCTGTATCACCAATAAGAATTTTGTCGCCATTTTTTAATATGGAATTTAAGACTTTATCGCCGTTAATATATGTACCATTTTTACTTTCAAGATCTTCTAAAATATAAAGGCGGCCACGTTTTTTTATGCGCATATGAAAGCGACTACTTTCAATATCTTCTATGACGATTGAATTACTTTTATCCCGTCCAATGGTTGCGGGAAAAGATTCAATTGCATACCTCGTACCTTTATTGGCGCCTCTTTCGACTATTAATTGTGCCATTTTTGATATTCTTTCAAAGGTGTTTCCTATGCAGTTCTGTCTCTAATCTAAGCAGTCAAGAATTGAAGAAAATTTTTTTAAAAATTATATTTATCAAAACAACGTGATTGGATGGGATATAAACTTTTCGCACTTTATAAGCTTATCAGAAGCCACCTGAAAAGTCACAATGGCTAAAAATCGCAGAGAAAATTAGGTGGGTCTTTCTTGCCGAGATTTTTGTGTTTTGTGCGTTTGCCCTATAATTGACTGTGATAGAAGACATGATAGTATTAGCTTTTTGAACTCTATTCTCATTAAGTCTCCGCTGGGAGGCAAATACCAACCCTATAAAAAATAACTTCCATAAATTTAAAGATAATTCATTAATTTACCGATCCCAAGTTTGGTAGTACGGGAAATCTATTCGAACTACGTTTGTTTTTCTTTCAATGCTTAAGAGAGGCATGTGAAAATAATGGATAAAGGCATTACTTATTTATTTTATTTTACAGGACTTTTTACACTTTTTTCTAACCAATTTAACAAGGATATGGCTTTGGCCGCAACCCTACCCCCATAGGTGAAAGGGTTTATGTGATTGAAGGCAATGAGGGATACAAACCTCTAAAATTATACCAGACAATGCTAAAGTGCCTAGTGACAGCAAATATATGAAGGACCCTAAAGCTCCTGATTTTAATTTTCCGCAACCAAAAGCTCGAGTTTTTAAAAAACCCACCCCGAAGAAGCCTCGAAATCAAGCCAGCCCGTATTAATTTTTCAAATTTACAAATTAAAGGTAGGTTTATATCTCCTAGGGTTAAGTTTGAATCAGAGCATTTACAGCTTAAACGTGCAGACGAGCCAATCCACAGGCAGTTTTTTGACAAAATATTTCAAGCTGTAGACGAAAAATTATAGCTGAGGATTTGCTTAAATAAAAACAGGGTCCGTAAGACTAGTGGTTCAGATAACTCTGAAACCTCAGTCGCATAAATATGCCGAGGGGGTGGTTTTCCTTCGAATGCCTTGAGGGAAAGTCTCTCCTTTTGATGTGTGCATAACTCCAATTTCTTTGGTATACTAAAACTACTTCTCTTGAATATGCTTCTTCTGTTTTTTTTGCTTTTGAAAATGCTATCTAAATTCAGGGGATTTTTCTTCTACAAAATTACCTAGTGACAAATAAAAACAAATATCTATTCAAATAGTTAACTAACGAGAAAGGTGACATAATCCCTTCTCTATTAATACGAGACATTATCGCTGATTTTTCTCAGCCCGTTGAGTAAGATTATCAGACAATGGACCTATGTAACATACTAGAATTTCTGTGGTATTGTGGCATATTCTAAAGTTTTTTATTTTTTTTCCGAACATTTTGAATGAGATATTTGAGGGTAGTGTATTTTTTCTGCCTGGCTTATTCTTACCGTATTTAATACTCATAGTGGAATATCTGCCATTAGATAATGGCCACCGCTCTGTTTTATGTTTAGAGCAGCGAGGTGTCTTTGGTAATTGCGAAGAGGGGATTAAGCTATGCGTAGTCTAATGATCGTCAGCGTTATTGTAAGCGTATTGTTAATTGCAGAAAAAGATGCCTTTGCGATTGGTGAGGCGAAGGTATCGTTGATTGAAAACCACTCTTCACATCGAAGCTATGAGGCAGTGATGCCTTCTCGTGCAGTTAAAGTTCTGTCAGAAGTTCAAGTAAAACAGGTAAAAAAGATGGTTTCTAAATTCCGTGAGAATACCTTTGGCGCATTGGCTGGAAAACCTGTTGCAGGATTTGATGAAAAGAATCCTATGATTGACTAGGGCGTGTTGACGTTTCATTTCCTACTACGAGCCAAACCCTTGAGTCACAACGTTGTCAGGGTTTCAAAAATTATCCTCAATGTACATTTAGTACACCTCCGGTAATTTTTGAAACCCTTCCTAGTTGCGACTTTCAAGTATTTGTCTCTCGCTACGAAAATGAAACGTCAACACGCCCTAGAGATATTCTTGAATCATAACATTTTTAAGGCGGCCCTGCCATCAGAGCATTGCTAATCAAAGGGGCGATAAATCCCTTTGATCGTGAAGAAATTAATCAAACCAAAGATGCGGCTATCTGATCCTCCAAGTGCATAATCTGTGGTTAAAAGGTATCTGCCTGAGGGGATAACCCTTCCGTCGATGAGCTGTTTTGATACGAATTGCCAGCTGTCCTGTGAGTAAGCATAAGGTTGTTTCCATTTATCTTTAAGCAGTGTGCCGTTGACCACTAAATGATGCTGTTGGTTAAGCCAAATTTTATCCCCTGGAACTGCAGCTATTCGTTTGACATAGCGAGTTTTAGAGTGTTCAAAGGCGACGATTTCGTTTACTTGTGGTTTAAGACAAGCAAATGGTCCTATATGAAAGGGATAGGATTTTCCAGATAAAAATGTTGGTTTCATAGAGCTACCGTTTACTAATATTTTCACTCCTTTTTGAATTTTGTCTTTACATGAGTCTTCCTCAGGGCACCCAAGTAAGAAAATAGTGATGGTAATAAGTAAAAATATAGAAAGTCTCATAATTTTTTCAGATCAGATTTAGAAGTTTTGCTAGGGACTTGTTTTGGGGTCTGAATTGGTCTGGAGGTGTCCTCCTGAAGTTTTTTTTATGGCGGTGGGATCTCGACTAAAACGTTGAGATCCTTCGCTTCACTCAGATGGCGTATTTGAATAGTCCCTATCTGTTTTAATAATTACTCCAACCGCCACCAGCACCTGAGCCACCCAAATCCAAGCTGTTACCACTCGAATTTTTATTTCCACATTTGGTAAGCCCATTCATGGTATTGACCACACAACACTCTCCAATGCCTCCCCCACCAGTACCAGCACAAGAGATTTGATATTTCCCAACAGCACCTGCCGAAGCTTGATAACACACTGTCGCATTGGTACCCGGCTCTGAGGCTATAACCTTATCACTATAAGCCCAATCCCAAGCCATGCTGGTAAGAGGATCTGTCTTAAAGCTCGCAGAAGATGCCGAGAGCTTAGATCTGGGGTCTGGGCTAAAGGGTTGTTTGAGCTTGGCCACGCGAATTTCGATCCCTTCAGAAGTGGCATCAGCCAAAACTTGAAAATTGCCAAGACTCGAGCCAACCTTGTCGATATATTTTATGGGTGTTGCGCCTCCTACATACAGATCAATGGGAACTTTTGTTCCTGAAGCTATTGTGGAAGGATCCACACTATTTTGAGTAAGGGTTTCCTCACAGTTGACCGAGCCTTCGATTTTGCGCATTAAACTCGCTAGCTTATAGCGTTCTTCAGTCCTATTTTGTGCTTTCATGTTGTTGGTTGACATTTTTGAGGCGATCGCGGCGATGACTCCAATGAGACTGAGTGAGATAATCACGCCTATTAAGGAAAACCCAAGCTCCTTCTTGCCAATAAATCTCAGTAATTTTTTATGGTGGTTGATCATAACTTCTGCCTTTTTTAGTTGGGCTGTTTTCTACTCAATGCTTTATCGGCAACATGACTTGCTTACTTAAGTCGTCACCAGCAAATAAAGAAATACTAACAAAAACAAGATATTACTGGTGCTTTTAAGTGTTTTATAAAAAATTCTAACGAATCAGTCCATAATAACTGTTACCGAAGAAAAATTGTATCCAGAATCTGTTTTTAAAAATAAAGACTTGCGGGAAGTGCCTGGAAACGAAGAAAATGTTTTCGACGAAAAAAACGTAATATCTTCGGAGGTTAATCCCGTGGGTTCCCAGGCAAAGAAAGAATACCTTTTTCTCTTATGGAAGCAATACAAATCAGCTAATAGAAAGATTAAATCGGAGATTTTAGATGAATTAGAGCGCAACTTTAAAATCCATCGCAAGTCTGCGACCAGGCTTATGTGTTCTTCCTACCCGCCCAAATCTCTTCAAGGCAAGAAGGGTGGAGCCAAGAAGCGCTACAGCCAGGAAAGCAAAAGTCACCTCGAGCGACTATGGAAAAGCATGGGGTACATGGGAGCTGAGAGGATGAAACCGGCCTTACGAGAGTGGTTAGAATTTTACGAAGCTCCGGGTTTTAATTCCAGTATTAAAGAAGAGCTTTTGCGGATAAGTATAAGCAGCATCAAGAGATTTTTGGCTAAGGCTCGTGCTCAACTTAAGCGTAAAATGAATACAGGTACCAAACGCGGTATAAGAAAATTTATTGCGCAAGTGCCTATTAGAAATCTCGAAGAGACACCTCGGCTTCCTGGTCACTGTGAGATTGATTGTGTTGCGCATTGTGGGGGTTCATTATCGGGAGAGTTTGCCTGGACCCTCAACTTGACTGATATAGCGACTGGATGGACTGAATGCGAAGCTATATGGGGAAAGAGCGGTTATGCAGTAAGAAAAGCTCTAGAGTTAATGGAAAAGAGATTACCATTTAAACTACAGTCAATATATTTTGACAATGGTACTGAATTCATGAACTCAGAAGTAATTGAAAAGTTTGCCGTGCAAGGGCGTAAAGATAAAATTGAGGTATATCGTGGGAGGCCTTACAAGAAGAATGATCAATGTTATATAGAACAAAAGAACTATACTCACGTTCGTCAGCTTTTTGGCTATGGAAGGATGGATTGGAAGCCTGGAATAAATATGATGAATAGTATCTACAGAAAAGAGTGGAGAAAGCTTCAAAACTACTACATGCCACAGCAAAAGCTCGAATCAAAGGAGAGGCATGGCTCAAAAATCGTGCGTAAAATGGGCTCCGCCGAGACCCCAATATCTCGCCTTGAAGCAGCGTTTACCTCTGATGAGATGAGGGCCATTATTAGAGATAAAAAAACAACAAATCCGTTTCAACTGCGTCATAACCAAAGGGTAAAAGTTAGAAAACTCAACAGTCATATAAAATATGACATGCCGACTTCAACATGGGGTAAAATGGCAATATGAAGAAAAAAGTAACAATAGGCTCGGGTAACACTTACCTATGGACTAAAACGCTAAACAGTTAAACTATAGATCTAGATAAAAAACTTGGGTACCAGGTCACTATGTTGTGGACTAGAGGCTACTGTTAACGCTGAATAGATAGCTTGGCTTTTTATCAATTTTGCCGTCATTATAAGAATAGAGTATCGTAGCGAGGGAGAAATTGAATAGGGCAAGTGATCCTGCCCCCATTATATCACCTCCAAAAGGTAGGTTGAGCTGGATGCCACTAGCTCTAAAAATACGGTATTTGTGTTCTTCACTTAGAGCATAACCATAATCGTAAAAGAACTGTAATCTAGCTTTACGTGATAAAATCATGGTTTCGCTAGAAATCGATATCGGTAGTGGTGTATCAAAGGCGATTGTGGTGGAGTTGATATTTTTACTTGGCTCTATGTTGTCAGAATCGATTCTAATTTGTGCTTGTTCCATGTCATTGATAAAAAATTTTGTTTCTTCAGGTATAGGCCCTTGATCATCGTGGATAAGACCTCTGAATAACTTTAATCTTAATGTAAAATATTTAAAGATATTGCATTGAAGCTGTGCTTTGCCAATTTCTTTACGGTATGTAAACTCTGGCGAAGCTGCCTCTGGCGCGATTTCACTTTCACCAGTGAGATTATACATACAATCTCCTGTATTACTTGCTGGTATCATGTTGGCTTCGGCACCAATGGTTCCATGAACTGTATTGAATTGTCCTACCGTTTGCCTCCGCCGGATTTTTAAAAGTCCTGATAGCTTTGGGCCTGACTGAAAAATTGGACTTCTTCCGACCTCCATCAACATTACTCTGCTACCACGAAAATCTTGATTGACAGAAGTGTTAATTTTTATTGCTGCTTGAGGTAAATTGTACTTATGGCGCAGTGAAAAAGCACCCAAGTCATCGGTAAAGGCTCTTTCTCCAGAAAAAAACAAACTGCTATTCAAATAGCGAAAGATAGCTCCCCCTACTCCAAGGAAGAAAGGCTCTCCAGGACGTCGGAATGCATAAGGACCCCAAAAAATTGTATAGCTATCATCATAAAACGTTTTGGCAGTGCCTGGAAAAAAACGAAGTGATGGGAGGGTGTTAGAATTATTAAATCGATCGGAATCAAAGACAGTGCGCTCGGGATCTATTTCGATTTCATCAGCTGGAGCTGAAGTCTTGAACGTAACTATTGAAGTGTGATCGTTGGTATCAGTTGGAAACGAATTTTTCCAATATTCCTTGCCTTTTGCATCGGTTAATCTAATAGGCACTGGTAATAATATGTTTTCGTTTTGAGCAATATGGACTTTTGTTGTCCAATTGCTTTCGGAATTTTTATACCTATCTATGGATTCGATCGAATAATCTGGCCACTGCCATTTTGTCCACCACTCTTTAAGGCAATAAGAAATTAATTCTTTTTCTAACGAATTAAGCCCTTGGATATTAAAACTTGTAAAATTAACCATATCGGCAGGTTTGGATTCTCTTTTTTCTATATAATTGTAAAAAGATCTAAGAAATATTTTCATTTTTTCTTCACCAATAGAGGTAGAGATCTGTCTTAATGCTAAAGAGTGGCGAATAAAAAGTAATGGATTTTGATTATCTGAGCTATGAATGCTATTAAAATTTTCATCGGTTAAGGTTCCGTAAGGGTCGTTTCTTCTAAAGATCGAGGCTGTTATATCTTGTGCTTGATGGTAGCTCATAGAAAGTATTTTGCTAACTAAACTGCTCTGGTTGAAAAGGTCGAAGAGTTTTGGCTTACTTTTAAGAAATTGATAAACTAAAAAATGATTAAAGCCTTCAAAAAACCATTTATCTTTTTTTGCATTGGAGAAAGTAGATCCTAGAAACCACTGTGCAGCGAGTTGTTGGCTAATCATCCAGTGAGGCCAATTTAAGAATTTGTTTTGCAACGAGCGGAAAGCTCCTTGCCTAGGGAGATTAAAAGGCACAAAGCCAGGAATACCTAGTGCATGTACTTCGGCGGTTTCAACTAAGATAAGTTCCGAAAATGGATAAGGGCCTAACCAATTGGTGTGATTTGTAAGTGAATCTACAATAGTTTCGAAGAGGCTTTCTGCGTATTTTGAATGGTAAAATATGCGAATTGGTGTAGCATTTTTTGTTAAATTTTTTACTTTATATTGATTTGAAATGGCAAATACAAACTCTCTCTTTTGTTCGGTGGTAGCGGTGCTTGCACAAAAACAACTGTCGATCTGTCCCGAAGATGCTATTTGCCAAATGTTTTTGTCACTATTTAATCCAGCGGCATTTAACTCAGGTCTGGCGATTTTAATTTTGCTAGAAATTATTAATGAAGGAAGTCTTTTGATTATGCTTTCATTTATGATTTGAGGTGGGCATGAACTTAGCGGTTGCGGATAAAATCCGCGATAAAAAAAATCGATTTTAGAAGCATTGCTGATTCTTGGAATGGTGCTTTGTACATTAAATGAAAATTTTTTCTGATGATTTGGAGTTATTTTAAAAATATAAGGTGTCAAAAAAACTATATTTTTACGATCAAGACTAGTGACTTGGGTTGAACCGCCGCTGAATGTTCTTTTACTTACCAAAGATTTCTTTGGGCTGAATTTCCTCATATCTTCTCTATCATCTCCATAATTGGGATCTAGATAAGGAAGATAGAAACAATGCTCTTTATTATTCCATGTTTCGATTTGCATCTGTGTATTAAGAACTGTTGGAAGTCCATCGGAATCTAATTTGACGTTAATGTCTAATTCAAGGTTGGGAATGGAGTATGCTTCAAGTGCATAGCATAAATTGCAAATGAAGCATGGGATTAAAAAGGAGAAAAATTTTATTGGTAGTCGGTGCTGCATGTTTCCTCAGGAAAAAACTTTTCCTTTGAATTTGCTTTAGAAACTAATATTTCAGCAGGTTTAAAGCGTTCTCCGTAGGTTTCTTGCAGGTGCATTAATTTGTCGACAATTTCTCGCGCTCCAATAAAATCAATATATTTAAACGGGCCGCCGCGAAATGGTGGGAACCCTAGACCGAATACAGCCCCTACATCTCCATCATAGGCTGTGTTTAAGATTCCTTCCTCAAGACACCGAGCTGATTCATTAACGAAGAGCATTAAACACCTATCAACAATTTCCTCAGAAGTTAATAAATGTTGCTCCTCTTTATTAAGCTTTAATATTTCATAAATTTCAGCATCCGGTTTAGTTTTTTTGCCATCGTTATATAGATAGAAGCCTTTACCGTTTTTTCGTCCTAAACGGCCTGAATCTAAAATAGCTTGAAAATTTTTAGGAGTAGCCAGTCTGGATGGGAATGCTTTTTCGATTGTTTCTAAAACATGAAAGCCTACGTCAATTCCCACTTCATCGATTAGTGTAATCGGCCCTACTGGGAAGCCAAATTCTGTTAGAGCCTTGTCTATGGACTCGATTGGTGTTCCTTCAATTAAAATATTTGTCGCTTCTGCGAGGAAAAATGCTAATGCACGTGTCGTGTAAAAACCTGGTCCATCTTTAACGACGATAACCTGTTTTCCCATTTGCTGTCCAAGTTGCACACATCTTCCTGCAACCCAATCTGCTGTCTGGTCAGTAACAACAACTTCTAAAAGTGGCATTTTTTCAACCGGGGAGAAAAAATGCATACCGCAAATTCTTTCCGGACTATTGGAGCTTTTTGCTATTTCATGAATAGGAATGGCTGAAGTGTTAGAAGCAAAAATCCAATTTTCATGATTATTTTGTGCTTCCAACGAGTTTAAAATTTTAACTTTTAAGCTTAAATCTTCAAACACAGCTTCAATGATGACATCACATTGATTAAAGCCAGACGGAGTTAATGCGGGAGAAATTTGACTCATTTTACTTGCATGCTCAAAGCTTGTTAGCCGCCTTCTATTTACTTTTTTCTTAAAATAATCATTTGCATATTTAAGCCCCCTGGCGATGGACTCTTTGTTAGGATCAGATAGTCTAACGCGAACACCTTTGTCGCTGCATACGGTAGCAATGCCTGCACCCATAAAGCCAGCACCAACAACCCCTACCATTTCGCAAGGCTGGTTTGAGAAGCGTTCTTTTAATGCGCCTGCATAGGGATGCTTCTTAATTGCAGTTGTCGCATGAAATAAATGGACTAAGCTTTGAGATTCCATGGTCGGAACAAGTTCTCCAAACAAGGTGGCTTCTAGTTTTAAGCCATCTTTTAAGCTCATATCATGGCCATCAAAAACGGCATCTAAAGCTTTATAAGCAGCTGGATAAAATCCTTTAGTATTTTGTTCCACCTTTTCTTTGGCCATTTTGTACATTACTTTGCGGCCAATGGGGTTTCCTTCTATCGCCCATTTGGGTAATTCAAGGCTTAAGTCGATGCCAAGAATTCCTAATTTGGATTTTTTAGCTTTTTTCTTTTGTGCGAAAATTACAGCTTGCTCTATTAACTGAGTTTTTGGAACACAGGCATCAACCAATCCCATTTTTAGGGCTTTTTTTGAGGCGATTTTCTTGCCTGTTAAAATCATGTCTAGCGCTTTTTCAATTCCTATTAATCTTGGAAGCCTTTGCGTGCCTCCGGCTCCTGGAATAAGGCCGAGTTGGATTTCTGGAAGTGCTAGTTTTGTGACATCATCGTCCGTTGCAACGCGCCAATCGCAGGCTAAGGCGAACTCAAGCCCACCTCCAAGGCATGCCCCATGTATGGCAGCAACAGTGCTAAAAGGTAGATCTGCTACCTTTTGTAAAATAGCTTGTAATTGCATTGATCCGGCTTGTGCTTTTTCAACTGTGTTGAGCTTGGCGATCTCATTGATATCTGCCCCAGCTATGAAGTGACTGTTTTTTCCACTGATAAAAAGGGCACCTTCATAGGAAGTATCATCCGAGAGTAAATCGCAAATATCGCTGAGCTCGCTTGCAACTTCTTCAGAAAGAAGGTTCATCTCCTCATTGGTACGATTGAGAGTTATGATTGCAATATTGTCTTCATTTTTCTCTATTTTAAAATGCTTCATCATTGTTTTGTCCGCCTATCTATAAATCTTAAGCCATTCGTTCTACCAACAAAGATCCTGCCATACCACCGGCCGCACAAATGGCGATAACACCGAGGGTTTTGTCACTGCGAATTAATTCGTTTGCAATTGTGGCTAAAAGTCGAGTTCCGGTTGCGCCAAATGGATGTCCAATTGCGATGGCACCTCCGTTGACGTTGAGCTTGTCTTCAGGTATTTCTCCAAATGCGGTTGTGCTTCCAAAATATGATTCACAAAACTCATTTGAAGCCATCGAACGTGTGCAGCTTAGTACTTGTGCAGCGAAAGCTTCATGAATTTCAAAACGATCGATATTGTCTACTGTAAGATTATTTTTTCTCAGAAGCCTGGGAATAGTGAGAGCAGGTCCTATTAATAATTGATCCCAAGGGTCAACGCCGACGAAGTCAAAGTCGAGTATTTTGAGCTTAGGTTTTAATCCAAGGTTTTTAGCCCGTTCTTCATCAGCAATTATTGTGCACGAAGCTCCATCTGTTAATGGCGAAGAATTTGCTGCGGTAAGAGATCCATATTTTTTATCAAAAGCAGGACGTAACTCACTTGCTGCTTCTAGGCTTGTATCTTTGCGAATAATATTATCACGCTCAATGCATTCCTTATAGCTTGTTGAAGCCCAAATTGGGATGATTTCCTCGTCAAAATATCCCGCTTCTTGAGCGGCGGCAGCTTTTTTGTGAGAGTTTACAGCAAATTTATCTTGATCTAGACGGCTTATGCCATTTTTTTTGGCCATAACTTCAGCATGTTCCCCCATGGTCAAGCCTGTTAAAGGCTCTGAAAGCGCTGGGGGCTTTGGGAGCCAATCTTTTGCATTAAAGTCTTTTAGTAATTGTACGCGCGCAGATGTCGATTTTGCTTTTGATACTTTTAGTAAGAATTTTCTAGCTTCCTTTGAATAAGTTATAGGAACATCACTGAGAAGTTCTACACCGCCAGCTAAGCATAGATGATGGTGGCCAAACTTTATTCCTGCAGCAGCATTAACAACAGACTGTAGGCTAGAAGTACAAGCTCGATTTAGATTGTAGCCATGGATATGACGCGGAAGGCCTAAATTTAAAATCGCATCACGAGCTATATTTCCATTTTTAATTTGTGGAACAACAGTTCCACAAATGATTTCGTCAATTTCCACGGGGTCTATATCAGTACGACGTAATAAAGAATCAACCGTACGGCTAAATAACTCCAAACCATCAGTTTCTTCAAAGACTCCAAATGATTTTACAAAAGGAGTTCTCACCCCATCTATATAGACAGGAACTTGGTTTCCACTCGGATAGCTCATCTTGTATTTTCTCACTATGATCCTCCTGCTTTCTAGGTGCTTTGGTAGAGGGTATATAACCTTTTATTTATTTTTGGTAAGTTCGAGAGCTTCTTATCGTTTTTACGATCAAACGATATCCTGCCGTATTTTTGCGTTATAGCCAAGGAGAAGTTGTAGAGGGTTAGAATGCTAATATTTTAAGACTTAATAGCTTGAAAGAAATAACTTTTTGTTGTGAGGTGTAAATGACTTGAACTTCTAATGCTTTGTTTTTAAAGGAAATTATTGCTTCGCTCTTTTAATGTTTCGACTATTTGGCTAATGATGCTGATATCAGTTGCGGTTAACGATATGAATACGCCACCAAAGCGAAATCTATCGCCATCGAACCATTTACATTCGGCTTGGCAGTATAGTTTAGCAGGGCCTTGGATGCCTAGCGGAGAAAGTGGAATGTTTAAGTAGAATTTATCACCTGGATTGATAGTTGCTTCACCAGTAAATTCTATTTTAAATCCTCTTTCGCTGATGTCGAGCAATACAGCGCTTTGAGTGCCAAAGGGAAGCCAACGGAACTTTTTGACTTCAACAAGTGCATGCGAAGGAAAACGCTCTTGACGATCCACTTCAGTCACAGTGTGAATTTGGGGATTGTGGCTCACTTGGTTCTCTCATCGAGCTTTGTTGACAAAACACTGTTATTATTTACCATTATACGCTATTGCTTCTAAAGCTGTCTAGTTTTTGATGGTGAAATATTAAGGTGTCGGTAGCTGAAGATAAATAATATAGGACGGGTTGATGTTTCAAAGTGAACTGCCAGAAAGGGTTCGGGCATTAGTGCTTGGTGGTGGAATCCATGGGGTTGGGGTTCTACATGATCTTTCTAGTCGAGGGTGGAAGGATATTCATCTTATTGAAAAAGCGACTTTAGCTTCAGGAACGAGCAGTAAATCTACCAAGTTGATTCATGGCGGCTTACGCTATTTAAAGAGAATTAGCCAATTTGGGATGGTGGCGGAATCGCTGCATGAACGTAAGCTCTTGTTAGACCTAGCACCAGATTTAGTGAAGCCGATTGAAATTCTTATCCCTATTCTTGACGGCAAAGGCTCAAGCTCATTAATGGTGAACACTGGATTGCTGTTGTATGATTTATTGGCTAGAAAAAATAAAATCCATAGTTATAAAAAATTAAAAATTAAACATCTTAAAGAAAAGTTTGAGCTTTTAGATTATGAGAATGTTAGTGCTGCTTATTCTTTTTGGGATGCTCAAACTGATGATCTAGCTTTGGTCAATCGTGTAGCAGAGAGTGCAGTGAGAAAATGTGAGGCAAAAATATCTGAACATTGTGAGGTTCAGAGTATTGAGGCCAATGAAGATGGTTGGACGGTTAAAGTTTTAGATCACCATGGAAGGCTGAAAGAAATTAGTGCACTTTATGTGATCAATTGTTTAGGCCCATGGGCAAATGATCTGCTTAAAAAAAGCTCCATAATTCCAACCCATCATGCATTTAACGACAAGGGCATTCATTTAATTTTTGAAGATATTGGTTTAGAAAAAGGTTTATTACTTGAGTCCCCTGCTGATCACCGTATTTTCTTCGTGCTTCCCTGGAAGGGTTATACTTTAGTGGGTACGACGGAAGAGTTGTATGAAGGTGATCCTTCAGCTGTTTCTCCTAGTGAAGAGGAGGTTAACTATCTATTGGATCGCTGCAATGTATATTTACGAAAAAAATTTAATAAATCAGATATTATCAAGGCGTTTGCCGGATTGCGGTGGCTGGCTATTGAGGACCAAAAAACTATTTCTTCGGTGTCAAGAGAGTCCATACTTGGGGAACGTTACTCCAAACGAGGGCTATTGATGACTATTTATGGGGGTAAGCTTACTAGTTACCGCCATCTATGTGAAAAAATTGGAGATCGGGTAACTAAGCATTTTGGTGAATTTAGACTAACTAGGACGAAGGAAAAAGAAATGTGGGTGTCTCCTGAAGAAGCTGAGTTTCAAGCACCAACAGTATTGCAACGCTTTTAAGTTAAACAGGAACCTTTATCTGAACTTTAGCATGCAGGTTTGCGTTTCCAACGGCTGAAGCTATAACGCGAAGGTATAAATTTATTTTTAAAAATTAAATGCATAATCAATGGAGACTTTAATATCTTTCCCCATTTGTGCGCTCTCGGCAGCAGACTGCTCGGTTATGAGTTTGAATGTGTGCCCGTTTGCTGACTGGCTAAGGCTGGCCAGAATATTGTTTTTTAAGTTGAAATGATGGATCTCCACTTTTGGTAAATTATCAGCAATGAGAATGCCGCTTGCGGACGTTTCTAAAGTCTTTCCGTCAGAATCGTAGACTCTTGCTAAGTCCAGCGTGCCTATAATGGGAATTTTTATAGTGTGTAGAAATTTATCAGGCACGCTAGCATTTCCACTGGTATATGTTATCTTATATAAGTTTTCGATTTGAGTAGCTGAAACGACAAATCCAGGATTTTCCTTTTTCGTATATAGCCGCAAGTTGCGGCTAGCTGGAGAAATGTTGCCTTTAAATTTGAAGCTGGGCAGATCAAATTTGTTCCAGCTTGTTTGTTCGTTGATCGCGGTAAATTCATCATAGTCAACATCAAAGCGAAGCTGTTTTTTTCTTCGATCGGCCCAATTGTCCATTTCACTTGGCTTTTAGATTCAACATATAGGCTGTTATCAAAATTGTTTACCAAGAAAAAATGTTCATCAGAAATAGGAGAAATCTCAGAATCTATCTCTTCCAAAATCAATCCATATTTTTGTATGCTTGGAGAAGTTGCTCGTTCTTTAACAGATGAGCTAGGTAGCCCAAGGTCAAAACTCAAACCTCCTTTAAATTGATTTAATAACGGGATTTGTATACTGACCTTTTGATATAATGTTTCATTTGCCATCGAGTTTAAATGCGAAATTATAGTGTCTGATTTTAACCTAGATTGAGATGGTACCCTTTCGAACTTTGCATGTTCCCACAGCCATTTCTCTTTATTTTCCACATCTTCTACTTGTGCAGAATAGATTTTTTTAAGCCCCGATGTCGTCGAAACTTTGGCATCAGCTTGTCCAACGTTATTTAAGAATTCAGCTATTTTTGATGAAAACATCGAAAATAAGGATGGAATTGATGGAACTGGTTTTTCATTAAGCTCTTTTTTCGACCATTCTTTTATATAAACCCCACTTTGGGCTTGTTTTTCTAAGCTAATCGCCCAAGCTTCGATAGAATCTAAAGGATAAATATCTTTTTGATATGTGAGGTGATTAACGAGAAATTCAAGCTTTTTCCCTATTGGGAAACATTGTGGGGTACTAGAGATGTTTTGCGTCTTTAAAAGAGAACCATCGTATTTACTGCCATAGGCATGGCTTAACGTTGTAAAGAAGAAAACGCAAATGTAAAAAAGCGGTAAATTTAAAAGATACTTGCGGTAAGTATACACTAGCGATGTCTTAAGTCTTTGAATCATTGTGGCGTAGCTTAGAATTTTGATTTGACCGTACTTTTAGGAAGGCCTGTTTTATGGAAACTGTTGGCGTGCTTAGAAAAATTTTCCAATGCCCCATTACGTTATATTCAAAAATAGCGCCAACTATTCATTTCCGGAAAGATGATGGATGGTTTTTATTACAGCAAGTTACGGTTTTTGAGGCGTTTTTTATTTTTGTTTACGCTATGGACAAATGTTAAATAATTGACACTCTAATTCGAAGGATGCTGCCAATCTTGTTGCTTAATCTCTTCAATTAAAGTTTGTAGGGGAGCGGAATTTACACTATATTTGGGAAATACTAGTCCTATGTGATGCATACCAAGCCCAGCTTTTGGGAAGTAATTCGGCCGAAAAACCTTGATCTTTTTCTTAATTATAGCATCTTCTGCAACCATCTTTGGTAATAAGCCGATCCCAATTCCACCGACGACGAGTTCCTTTGCCGATTCCAAACTTGATGTCTTAAATTGCTTTCGAGAGATGTTCCTTACTCCTAACAAGTGCGCAAGTCGATTTTGATTTTCATCGGCTAAAGCGTCAGGCATAAAGATTAAAGGAGTCATTGCCGATTCAATTTCACTCTTCGACATTTTCGTTGAGACATAAAGTTGGAATGTATCAACAGAAAGATTTATCACCTCAAGTAAGTGCGAAGGGTTGGGCTCAATTATAAGCCCTAAATCTAGCTCGCCAGCTTCCACCTGTCTTTGGATATTTCTACTTCTGTCTGTAGTCAGTTCAAGATCCAATTTAGTGTACTTTTTTAAAAATTTTTTGAGAAATTTCGGCCAAAAATAAATGGCGATGCTATCGTAAGTCCCTACTTTTAAAGAACCAGCCAATGGGTCGTCTGGGGATTTTAGTTTAACTTCTATATCTTTAATTTGGGCGAATAGTGTATGACAATATTTTTTTAGCAGCTCTCCCTCTTTTGTTAGTGACATACCTCTTGGTTTGCGAATAAAAAGATTACTACCGATAGCTTCTTCTAACGCCTTAATTGACTTTGTAACTGAGGGTTGAGTTAAATTGAGAGCTTTGCTTGCATCCTTAACAGAGCCAAGACTTGCCACTTTATAAAAGTAAGCTAATTTTTCTAAATGATCTTGTAAGTACATAATTCCTCATACTGTTATAAGATATTCATTTTAGCTATATCTAAAATTATTTTAATTCATTTTTTCTATTCTAAGGAGAAGATTATAATATTTTTTGCTATGGAGGGTACCCAGATTCAATCAATCTGTTTTTCAAGGGTATTAAATTAGCAGGATAGACAATTTTTAGGTTCTGTACCTTAATGTAAATAAAAAAATGCCAATTTTAGAAACAATTAAATGTGGAGGAGAAATGAAAAATCTAATTTTAGCTATAGCCACGCTTGCTTTTAGCGCCCAAGTGAATGCGTCAACTATTACGCTTAGGCTAGAAGTCGAGGGGCTAGAGCCGATGAAGGGTCAGCATTATGAAGGCTGGAATATTGTTGATGGCAAGCCACTTTCTACTGGAAGATTTAGTATTACTAAAAATGACAAAATCTTTATGGTTGACCGCAACGGTAGATTGAAATCAAAAGTAGGGTCTCATGGCGCGGCTAGTTTCAAGGTAGATAGGTCTCACCTTAATGCTACTGTTTTTGTCTTGACTATTGAACCAAATGGCGACTCCGATAATGGTCCAAGCGATATTCATGTCATGGGCGGTGACTACAATTCCCATAATATAGTAGACCTGAGCATTGGGCATGGATCTAGTATAGGTAATAATTTTTCTGACGCATCTGGTGGTTTCATATTAGCTGCAACTTGGCTGGTGGAGACTTTAATAGCGTTTGGCTTATTGACCCTTCTAGAGGTGAGGGGCTTAACTTTACCTACCCGAACTTCCGGTAAGTGGGGTCACATAGTTGGATCGGTGCAACACCAGGAATGGTGGTAAGTTTTCTACGGGTCTTTTAAATCAGTAAATGGAAGCGATTCTGATGGAGTTGGACCCTTAGCAGGGCCACTGTGTTATCTTTCCCCGGTGCCTGGTCAAGACAATCAAAAGCCATGTGGTCCTTGATGATGGTTCATGCTATTGTTATTTCAGTGGAGCCTTACCCAGATTATGATCCAGCTCCTTATGCTATTAAACCTTTGATGGCTTTTATTTATAAGGACACAACGGGAATGAGCTTAATACCACTTAATAATATTTCTGAAAACGTTCCTTCAGGTAGAGCTCAATTCCATTAATTAACTGAGTTAAGCTTTTAGTAGTCTTTGCTTATAAGAAATAAGCATATAAAGCCTAGTGTGATAGCTTAGAATATATAATGCTTACTAAGTGATTGTGTCTACCGGGAATTATAAGGAGAAGGAAAGGCAATGATTAGCGAATTTTTCAACATTAAGGCTAGCCTATTTATTTCTGTTTTAGGTCTGATGTTTTTTATAGAAACTTATTGGCCAACTCGCTCATGGTTTGATCGTCGATCAGAGCGGGTAAAGTTTAGTGCAGGCTTGGCAATAGTCAATAATGTTTTCATGCGGTTATTTATTGCTGCCCCTTTTATCGCTTTAACCAATTGGGTGCAGCATATGAATTGGGGCCTTTCTAAAGTATTAGGACTTAATGGCCTCATAGAAATTCTAACAACACTTATCCTTTTTGACTTCTTGATGTTTCAACATAAATGGTTCCATAGAGTTCCTTTTTATGTGGCGTTTTCACCGTGTGCATCATACTGATAGGACTCTAGATATTCTAACGGCTTTATGGGATATCATCCAGGCGAGTTGTTTATTTCTGCCTTAATTAAAGGTGGCTGGATTTTATTGTGGGGACCGTCTGTTATTTCCTTCACTGTGTTTGAAAATTGTCCTTAATTTTGCTTCAGAGTTCCATCATTCTAATATCCATTTAGGTCGTATAGATTCATACTTAAACAGCATACTCCTAGATATCACGCTATCCATCATACTATTAACTGTATGAGATCAAAATTTTACCACTATTTTCATTTTTTTGGGATAAAATTTGGGTACTTTATGCCTGCCCAGAAACAACCGTAGTAAAATTCTTAGAGCGCCTTAAAGCTTACAGAACCAACACTCATCACTTATAAGTGTCTTGAAAAGCCCACTTATAAAATGCTGTCAAATGATGGTAATGAGCGCTTAATGAAGATAAGTCAAGTCATTCTGATTTTAAATAATATCTATGAGAATGCAAAACACGATATATTGAATAGTAAGTGCCCTCTATAGATACCGAGAGAATCTGAAAGAAGTGAGTACGGTGTACTCCACCCATCAGTTTCTATGCCTTTAATAGCTTAGCTAATAATCTAGACTGTGCCTATCAAGATGGGCTTTAATAAAAAATTTATGTTTTAAGCCGAGTGGTGTGTTAGGGCCCAAAAGGTTATAGATAGTGACCTTCAATAAACAGGGAATTCAAGCAATGAACTTAGGAGGCTATCATGACTGTGTGGAGCATCACTTAACGTAATACTAGGGAGTGACATCTGGGGTAACAGTTCCGTAGGCCTGAGCAAATAAGTAAGTGCTATTGGCATCGGTGTTGGAGCGCTAAACGGTAACGAGATCGCACCCTGTTGACGTGTTAATTTTGTCAGCATTGCAACTATACGATGTAAATAATGGTTTTAGCTTCGGCCATAACTCATCCGTGAGCATAAATCGTGGCATAGCAAACTCATTTTTATTATTTGCAGCAAAACAATAATGCTAATTTTCTATTTTATTTCAATAAGTTATATAAAATTGTCAACACGCCTTAGTAAATTAAGCTGCCAATGAAAATGTTGTGATTAATCCGCTAGCTTGACACACTTATCTGTGGAATAACGTCATCACCAGTTTTGAATTAACTGTATAAGAAAATGGATGCTTAGCCTTAATTTGAGTTTTACTTTAAGATTTACATCTTTACTTTTTAAAAGCTAAGTGTTCTCTATAACCCAATTTTTCATCAATTCTTTAATTTTAGTTTGATAAGGGATGTTTTCTTGATCTGCTTTAAATCTAAAAGCTTCCAAAAGAACAATCGGAATCTTAATGCTTATTAGCTTTGAGCCAACCAAATCTTTTTCCGCGATAAGCTCTCGGTAATTTTCCAAAAACTCAACGATATCTTCAATCGGTGCATCAACTTTCTTGGGTGTGCTAATTTGTAAACTTTTTTTCATTTTAATAACTCTTTTAAAGTTTTGACATCTTCTAGATCCTGAGGTCTTCCGGATTTTTCTTTCATACTTATTAAATCGGGTAATGAAAGTACTTTTATTTTTTGATTTCTCAAGTTTTTGTCAATAGTTTTCATTCCTGTAAGATCTTCTGTAATGATAACGTCGATTACTTCGATTGGCTTTTTAGGATTAAAAAAAGACCATGCAATTAGGTTTCTATTTTTTATGTATTCTTCACGAAAGTTAAATACTTCTTTTGCAGTTACTGGCAGTCGGGATTCTAAACCAAGTTCTAACATTGCTTTCTCAAATGCGACAAAATTTTTTAATGTTAATTTTGTTATTAAATCGATGTCTATTGTCCCACGGATTGCACCATGGAGCGCCACAGCAAAGCCACCAACAATTGCGTATGGAATCTTTTCTTCGTTTAGTTTTGAACAAACTTTTTCTAAAACGCTCATCACTTTGCCTCTTAACTTATCGATATATACCAGTATATATCGTAATTGTAAGAAGAATCTAGCGTATGTAAAAATTTTACGCAATATCAATGTGTGCTACTGCTCTATTTAACTTATTAAAATTACATATATTTATGTTTCCAGAAAAATTTGCTATATTAACGTACATGAGTGTGAGGAAGAAAATATATTGGCCTATAAGAATGGTTTTGAAAACTTTTCGCAGACCTTATTAACTATTACTTTTCATGTTATCCCATCATGTTAATCATAGGTGCCTTTCGTCCCTTTATGCATAGCTTGAAGCTAATTTGGGTATCCAGCGAAATCGGAAGACCACCGGTATCCCAGAGAAAACTGGGGATGGGCCGCTCTTCGCATTTCCCAAGAATTAACCCTTCTTGGTATAAGTATCCACAAGAAAACTATAGTTAGAATACTTCGAACAAATGGTTTGGTTCCGCCGAAAACTCGGGTGACACCCATAAGTTGGGAGGTTTTCTTTAAGAATTATAAGCACATTTTCCAGCTGGATTTTACAACAGTTTTTGATAGCAAGGGAACTCAGATCTTTGTTTTAGGTATTATTGATTACCATTCGCGTTTATTATTTTCTTTAGCCGCTACGACAAACTCTTTAAGCTGAAACTGGGATAATTTATCATCACAAGGAGCTCCTTTTGCTAAGTTTATTCGTCAATATTATTAAAAATTTGTTAGGAGCTAGGTATGAACTGTACCTGTGTTTGTTATTGGTGCTAAATTTATCAAGTTGTTATGTTACGAAGCTTGCGTGGCATCAAAACAATCTTTTTAATTCAAGGCAGAAAATCTCTGCTGTTATTGCTAATCGAAAGACTTCTAAAGATACTCGAGAGCAACTATTAAAATTAATAGATGTTTTGAACTATGCTGGTAAAGAAGGTCTGAATCGAGAAGGTGCCTATACATACTATATTGATACTGATAAGCGCTATGTCTCTTATCTTGTCCAAGCAGCTTATCCTAACCGATTGGAAGCTATTACATGGTGGTTCCCAATTGTTGGTAGTGTACCTTATAAAGGTTTTTTCTATGAAGATGAGCGTGATGATGAGGCAGCACAATTACAAGAAAAAGGTTTAGATATTTATAAAAGTGGAGTTGGAGCTTATTCCAGTTTAGGCTGGTTTGATGATCCTGTTTATCCTTCGATGATTAAGCGGAAAGTTAGCAGTCTAGCACATTTATTTTTTCATGAGTTGACACATAGAACTCTGTGGGTTGCAGATTCTGCGAAATTTAATGAAAACCTGGCGGAGTATATTGGTGATATTTTAACAGAAAAATATTTGCTGGAAACTGGGCGCGAGAAAGAGTTGATAGTATATAAGAATTTTAAATATGATAACGAAGTGTATAAGAAATGGTTGTCTGGATTAAAAAATGATTTAGAAGAGCTTTATAAAAACCAAAAAGGTTACAATAACAATCAAATATTATTGCAAAAAGCAGAGATTTTTAAGGAATGGACAAAAGGCAAGGTGCCTAAATTTAAAAGTGTAGATTTGATTCGAGGGCAAGAATGGAATAATGCTAGAGTTTTAGCTTCTTCATTGTACAGTCCAGATTTGGAACGATTTAATAAAGCGTATCAATGTGCGGGAAGTAAAAGTGCAGGTGAATTTCTCGAGCGACTAAAACTTGAAATTGAACATGCCGATGATCCCTTTACTGGGCTTGATTCTATATGTATAAGCTCTTAATAGTCTGATTCAGAAGTTGTTTGATATGTATGACTTCTGTATTGCTTCTGGACAGCGTATAACCCCACATTGTGGATGTAGCTCTGAGCTCATTTCTTTATGTTTTGATATTTGCACCACTGACAGCTTTTAAGGTGCTTAAGCGATTTTGGCGAAGTTAGTTATGGAACAGGGAATAGAAGAAAAAAACCTTAAAGATAGAGTTCTTTCTTATTATGAAAACAAGAGCTTTCATGCTTTGCGTTCTCTATTCAAAGATTATGAAGTTGCTGACCTTGCCGAAGTATTTGCCGATGTTGAATTAGAGACTAATATTGCATTATTTAGACTGGTGCCGCGGGTAAGAAAGGCGCAGGTTTTTTCTTATTTACCATTTGAACGCCAAGAAAATTTAATTAAAGAGCTTCCGCATGTAGTTGTAGCATCAATGCTAAACCAAATGGTTGCTGATGACAGAACTAAGCTACTTGAGGAACTTCCTGAATCTATTCAAAAAATACTGCTTAATTTTTTGAATCCGGCTGAACGAGAAAATGCTTTAAAATTATTAAGTTATCCTGAAGACTCGGTTGGCCGCCTTATGGACATGGAGTATGTGTCTTTAGCTGCAAACATGTCCGTTCGTCAGGCGCTTGAAACCATAAGGTGGAGATCAATTAGTTCTCCAGAGCATCTTAACAAAATATTTGTCACCGATGATGATGAAGCGGTCATCGGTGAGGTCGATTTAGCGACTATTGTTACGACAGACCCGGTTACAACTCGACTTTCTGAATTGATGGCGCAAACTTCGGTTTATTTAAGCCCATACGATTCAGGAACAGATGCTGTTGATGCTTTTAGGAAATATGACCGTCAGCTTATTCCCGTTGTCGATGAGAGTAAGGTGATGATTGGAGTTGTTACTGCAGATGATGTGTTTGATTATGCTGAGGAAGAAGCGACGGAAGATATCCATCAATTCGGTGGTCAAGGAGCATTAGAAGACTCTTATTTTCAAACGCCATTTTTAGTGATGTTGCGTAAACGCGGTGGTTGGTTGGCTTTTCTGTTTTTTGGCACTATGTTTACCGGAAATATACTAAGACATTATCAAGAGCTTTTGAATAAAATGGGATATTTAGTAATCTTTTTACCCCTAATTGTATCAGCGGGTGGGAACGCCGGAACCCAGGCAGCATCATTAATTTTGAGAGGAATTGCACTCAATGAAATGCACCCAAAAGATTGGTTTAGAATCTTAAGGAGAGAGGTTTTTACCGGCCTGAGCTTAGGGTTGATTGTTGGTAGTATGGGATACTTTAGAGCTGGAACATGGAATTATAGCCAACATGTAGGAGTTGTTGTGGCTTTAAGCTTGGTATTTGTTGTGATTTTTGGTGCGGTGGTTGGGTCTATGCTCCC
>JAWKNZ010000019.1:0-63448 GCA_041391425.1 Bdellovibrionota bacterium | reverse complement strand
CGGTTGCGGTGTTGCTTCGTTGTCAGGAAATCCTCTAGCATGTTAAAAAACATAGTAAGACACCAGCTAGCCAACAATAAGCTACATTACCAGCAATCAATCATTAT
Organism: Bdellovibrionota bacterium; assembly: GCA_041391425.1. Lineage (GTDB taxonomy): Bacteria > Bdellovibrionota_B > Oligoflexia > Oligoflexales > JAWKNZ01 > JAWKNZ01. Next base: position 63,341 of record JAWKNZ010000019.1, on the reverse strand, counting down.
ATTAGCCTTAACAATAGTCAGCTGTCCTGTCATAGCAAGATTTAGTCATGTAGATGCAGAGCAAATAGATCCAGAACCAACCGATAGCGAATTAGTAATAGATGCCAAAAGCTATGAGTTCTTCGAATCTTCTAAATCTAAATGGGAAGACTCCAAAAATGGATATAGAATTTCTGCAGGTAGTCTTAATGCCAATCGCTTTTACTTGATAGAAAGCATCAAATTGTTTTCTGCCTCTGACACCTCCTTAAACTTTTTTTATACTCGAGAACGAAAAGAAGATTTATCCGAAGCAATGATCGACGAAGTACTTCGATTACAATGGGCTTGGCAGAGTATTCTTTATACTTCACTTTTGGCAGACGGCAATACCCATAAAAAACATGGTGATCTTGGCTTTGCTGTAGGGATTGGGGATTACAGCACAAAATTTATCGAAATATATTACTATCAAGTAGATCTCTATTATAACTATAAAGAGCCATTAGCTGACAATAGGCTATCAAAAACTCCAGCCACTATCGGAATGCAATTCAATCACACCATTCATAATAACTTAGTTGGAAAGGGGAAATTCGAATACGACAGGCCGACAAACTGGCAGATACAATCTGAAGATAGAAAATATTTTTATCATAGAAGCCAAGGTGAAATACATCTAGAATGGCAAAAATCTACACAAACTAAATTTATACTAAACTCATTCTATGACCATAAATCAGAAGGCTTAGAAAAAATTTCAATGCCTGATGAAGTTGAAAATATGAAACGGATAACATATTCACTCGACCTATATAATGTTGCGTCAGAAAATAGCTCAATTGCTTTTTACAAATCAGGGATACAGTTTTATTCTAGAGCATATAATTTTAGCAGTAGTCCTATATTAACCGAACATAAATCCATAAAGCGCAAAGAACTTACGCTATACCTATTAAACTATAACCCATTAATAAATACAGAAAAAATATTCTTTCAAAGGGGAGTTTTTGTAAGCAGAGTCCACTTACAAAAATCTAAAAATTCTCTTTCACAAATATCAGAAAATACTGAAATCAAATTACTCACAGCTTTGGAAAAAATTCTCGGCGAAAAAAGCTCAGTAGTCCTAAACGCTAATTGGAATATCGATCAACTATACAAAAATTTCCCCTACAATAAAAAAAGATTTTTGCCTTGGAATGGTGGTAATGTACAACTTCAAATTCAGTTTTAGTTTAAAATAATAACGCTGCATATAACTGTCCAAATATTTCATTGAGACAAAAAAAATCAGCTAAAATTCAAAATCAAGAAAATATCTTTAATGGTGTTAACAGTTTACTAACAGAAATTCATTAACAAAATATTAGCAAGTTATTAATTAATCACAAATACTTCCTATAAAAAAATTAAACTCTTAATAAACAAGGTTTTATAACGATTCTAGCTGCCACAAAGTGTTAGAAAAATTGGTATCTCAATTGCATATAAGAAAGTGCCTTGGGTGGCGGAGATGCTCTCTGTTTGAGCTTTGAAAAAAGCACTTTTGAGGTTTCACTTCCTGTCAGATATTCTGATCAAAGTGTCCTTCTGAAGATAACAAGGAGGGAATTCATCAATGACGGTCATAGGTTCAAAAGCTTAGGCTTCATTATACGGTGATATCTTCTGCCATTTAAGACGGGTCGCGGCTCTTCGGGGCCGCGGTTCTTAGCTGGGAACATCCATTGAAAGATGATACTCATTTTCAGTCTCTTCAATATCATCACAATCTGGAAAAAATCCTGTGTCGTCGGCGCCTATTCCGCTATAAGGCACAAAAGCTCTTTCCATATCACGAAACATCCGATTGAAATCACGTGTAAATGGTTGCCATTAACTAGGCAAAGAGGGACGCTCCAAGTAGCTAGCTAAAAAATACTTGACGGATTCTGCAGAAGGGCATTCATCAAGGTCATGATGGATGCGCATAATTAGCTGGCCTAGAAATGCGAAGGACAGCTATGTTAATGGCGTTGAACTTAACCTCACGAGGGCAAAACTATTCAGACAGAGAATAACACGGTGGGACAACATGGCAAGTATTTATTTATCGAGTCGAGAAACCTATCCTGAATCAGTTAATACACAACGAGTTTTTGAATTAATAGAAAACTTATGCAACGAAGGAAATGATGTTGCACTCTTTCTCGTACAAAATGGCGTGTTTACTTGCAGAAAAAAATCGGCACAAACCACGTTTAATCAATTGCTTGGTAAAGAAAATATAAAGATATATGCCGATGATTACTCTTTAGAAGAAAGAGGAATCCTTCCAGAAATGATACATGACGCAATTAAACCAACTCCGATTTCAACATTAGCCGCACTAACTATGGAAGAAAATCGAACTCCAATTTGGCACTAACTAAGCATTAAACTGCGAAAGGAAACCTCATGTCAAAATCACTGACAATTTTACTCATGGATCCTCCATACGAATCCTCAAATACTGCAACAGCACTCAGACTTATTGAGGCAACTTTAAATCAAGGACACCATGTAAATGTATTCGCATATGAAGGTGCTACCGCGCTAACTTTTAAACACCAAAAAGGACATCCAAATCCTGTAAAAGAGACAAGTATAGAAGAAGAGAAACACCCTCTAACCAAAGACCTAATTGCCGGCCTTTTCCAATTAGCTGACAAAAACAATGTCAATTTAAAATGGGTTAATTGCGGATTTTGTGTCGACGAAAGGGGTGTCGGGGAATGGGAAAAAGGACCAGAGAGAGGAGGCCCTCCACAATTTGCTAAAATGGTAAATCAGTCTGATAAGACACTGGTTATAGCAACAACTAGATAAACAAACAAGAGAGGCGTTAATAAATGCGAACATCCCTTAATATTATCAATACTGCTTATCGAGCAACACTGGAAGAGCAAGATGACACCTCATTATGGCTCATCCATGCCATTCGTAAAAGTGGCTTAAATTCTGATATCCTACTAGTAGAAAATTCTGTTAACTACGGCGTTAAATCGCAAAACCCAATGCCCTTAGCTTTTGGTGATGCCCATATCCCTTTCCCAAATAAATTCCATGAAGACTTAAAATCGTTAATCCAAGCTGGCGCTAAAGTGCTTTATATCACTGACGATGCCATCGAAAGGGGAATCGACCATAGCGAACTCATACCTGAAATAGAAGGTATTTCTAGAAACCAAATTTCAAAATTAATGCAAGGTTATTATCACATCTGGCATTGGTAATGTAGATATTTACCGCTGAGTAAATAGATATTTTGATGGTTTCAGCCATCTCGAAGCATCCCTAACACGCATCAATTCTTGTTAGAATGTTGCGTGTGTACTTCAACTAAAATTACAAGTAACTAACGACGCCACTAAACTTAACTCCTGAAAGCTCACTCATTTCCTTCTTCCACGTAGTTAGGTCATTTATTGAGAACTGACTTAGATGAGAATGGCCACAAGCCCGAGCAAGTAACTTCATCAATTCGGTGGATGCATGAAAAAACCTAGTGAGCCTTTGAGATGCTTCTTGAACGTTAATTTTTTTTCTTAACTCAGGGTTCTGAGTTGCTATTCCGGCAGGACAGTTATTAGTATTACACATTCGTGCCGCCACACAACCTATTGCTTGCATAGCCGCATTTGACACAGCAACCCCATCAGCTCCGAGAGCAAGAGCTTTTGCAAAATCCGCAGGCATGCGAAGGCCTCCGGTTATAATTAAGGTAACATGATCATAACCCTTTTTATTCAAGTATAACCTTTTATAACCTCGATATGAATTTATTTTTCAAGGAAGGATAGCAAAATTTAACGAACTTAGTCAATTCTGCTATTTAACTAAGGAAGGCTTTAAAATCGAACCTATATGATTATATTAGCGGCTCTGGATTTACAAAATTTATCAATCCAATCCGCTTCTAACTCACGAATTTTTTTGTAATCTAGAAGCATAGCCTCACGCTCTCCTGCCAAAGCAACAATACCCATACTTGTTAAGTAATCTACGGTTTGAGGGACAATGTCACCATTTTTATACCAAATAAATTTGCTATGCAAGGTCGGGAACTTAGAAACTTCGTCAAACATCTCAACATTTGACATTATTCCATGTATCGGAGACTTCAAAAAACCGGCATCACTGACGTTTTCAATTTATATTCACTACTTCGCACATCTCCATTAAGATAAGCCTCAACCATTCTATCGGCCTGACTACTTCCTGTAGCTACCCGAGAAAATCCAACAGTTGGCCCTCCTAGCATTCTCGCACCGGATTCAATTAAACGAGGCCCATTTTTTGTAAGCATAACTCATTATGAGCTGCACCCCAGCGAATTCCCAATGCATCTAAAGTCTTTTTCGTATAATCAAGACTGATAAGGTATAACTTCATCAAAATCTAAGTGCCTCACGTCTGTTGCAAATCCCGGCCTCTGTTTAATCGGTTCTAAGGTGATTGCACACCGGCACACCACAAGCTCTAAAGGCTGGTGCCAGCTTGACCAGAAGACCTTGGATCAACGATAACGATAGGTTTATTCACACTAACAAACTCCTTAGCTTAGATCTATTTATCAGCATTAGCTGGCAGAAAAAAACAAAGATCAAGAGAAATGCAGAGAGGTATGGAAGATCAGCAACATTAAACCCACGTGCAATAATAGCTCCTCCTATAGCAGTTCCGATAGAGCTTCCTAAACCGATTGCTGACGAGTTTAAAGCAGACAATATTGCTTTCTGACTTTCACATATTTGAAATAAAATATGTTGTTGTGGAGTCGGCATTGCCCAACCAAAGACGCCCCACATAAAATAAGAGAGCAACCCAAAATAAGGCAGATCTTTGGTTATAGGTATTGTAATAATAGCAAGCATCAATCCTACCAATATAAAGGCCATTACAGCTTGTGGTTTTTTTGTAAAATCGATCCAAAAGCCGACAAATGAGCTTCCAACAAATCCTCCCAGCCCCCAAAAAAATAACGAAATAGCTAATGAGTGTGATGTTTCGATTGAATCGAGGCCACATAGGAGTAAAGTCCCAAACTCGCTAACGAAGTAAAACAAGTAATTCCAATGATTGACAAAACTCTTTTATCAACGAGAAGACGGAGCCTATCTTTCAAGGAAGCATTTGTGGAGAAATCTAATTCGGCATTTTGCAGAGAAAATCCGATAAGGGTAATTAATCCTTATAATTAAAACATAGGCAATTGCCAGCTGCCAATGAAACTTTGAAGAAAAGATATACCCCTTAATGGGACACCAAAACCACTCCAGCGCTATTGGCTCCCCAAATTAAGCTCAATGTCTTTCCTCTCGGAGAATTATAACTTAAATGAAGCGCTATACTAACACAAAGGGATTAAAGATTCCGCAACCTAAAGCGGTAATAATACGCCCAAAAACAAATCCCACAATCGTATATGAAAATAACGTTATCAAATTGCCAAAAAGAAATAAAGTTAACGCGATTTGAAATAAACGCTTAGACGACTTATTAGCAAACACCATCGAAAAAAAAGGAGCAGACAAAAGGTATGTCAAACTAAAGGCAGTAATACCTTGGGCTGTTATAGAAATAGGTTGCCCAATACTCTGGCTAATTTTAGGTAAAAGACCCGCGATCATAAATGAGCTACTGCCAACCGTAAACATACCTAAAATTAAGAAAAACAATCGTCTCATAATTGCATCTTTTCTACCAAAGAATGAATTTCATTTGGAGAAACCGATTGCTCAATAAATGAGTCCGGTCTAACTAAGATAACTTGGTCCATATATGGAGATTTCTCCGCCCAATAATTATCCTGATTTTTACTTGGATAAATTTGAATAGCATTTATAAAACGAGGTAGATCCATATTCAATTCACTATCACTAAAAATCAACAATGTATATTTTGTATAGTCAAGAAGTGTATAAATACGGGATCTGATATCCTCTTTATAAACTTCAAAATCAAATAATCGAGACCCATTTAAACCTGCGTCTCCATATTTAATTCCCATTCCTGTTATATTGCCAGCATGCCTTTGCACAATATTCACATAATCCTGAGCATGAGTCCCTGTAGGCGAATATTTGGTTGAGCGCACAAGTTTTCCAGAAGTCTTAATAACACTTTGCGCAACAGGCTTACGTTCATAGTCGTAGCTCCTCAGCAACTCTAATGAAGTGCCAAAGTTTATCACCATGTTCATCTTCCAGATTAGATTAAACGCATCTGCAAGCCCAGTATTAAGGCCCTGTCCTCCATTCACAGAATGTATATGGCATGCATCTCCAGCAAGAAAGACACGCCCTCCCACACTATAATTTTCAGCAACGGACTCTTTTACGGAAAATTGCGAAAACCAACAAATATCTTTGAAAGATAAAACATGAGGCTTCATGGCACGGTTAATCTTTGCAACCGCCTCATCCAATGTAAAAACCTTAGTATCCATCCTCACATAAAATCTATCGATGTTTCCTTCTCTTGGAATCCATGCGACATCCGATGTTTCAGTTTGAAAAGTTATGATTTCTGGGACTTTTGGAAAATCTGTATCAATAACACCATCAATGACTGCCCAAATTATCTGCGGTCGGATGATCTCGAAAGGTATCTTAAAATGGTTACGGACAAAAGATTGTGAACCATCTGCTCCAATTATGTAACGTGATTGAATTTTTTCACCACAAGATAAGGCTGTAAAACACCCAGATTCAGTTAGCTTGATCTCTTCTACCGTTGTGGAACGTTTGACTGCAGCGCCAAATTCTTTAAGCTTATGATCTAACAATTTTTCTATAAAAGGTTGTCCGAGCATTAGAAAATGTTTATGCAAACAGCCTTCTAGCTCTTCCCACCAAGACGATTGCCTTGAAATAAATTTTCCATCTGCCCAGACAGAGCTGGTATTACACTTCTTTCCTAAAGGGTAAAGGTCTTCAAATAATCCTACCAACTCTAAAAGTTGTAAAGTCCGTGCATTAAGTGCGTCAGCTCTTCCCACCTCTATAGGAGCATCAGACTTATCAAATATAATAACCTTCAAGCCACAAAGCTGTCCTAAATACGCACACATCAAACCCACGGGTCCTGCACCTACAACAACTATATCGACCTCTTGTACCATCATTGATAAGACTCCAAGGCTGGGTTATCAAAAGGTGGGTCACTTAAAACCTGAACCCGTCGAATATGCCTAGGAGATTTAGAAGTAAACTTTTCTCTACCATGCAAAAGCGAGAAATTATCGGCAATGACCACATCACCTGTTTGCCATTCATGCGCATAAAAATTCCTTCGGTCATAAAGCGCTTGCTTTAAGTCATGACAAAACGCATCCAACTCACCTTGAACGATGCCGGAAAACGTGATATCCACTGGATTAATAAGATGCCCGTTTTCAACTGCATGCGGCTCATTAAAACGAATGATCGAGTAATCTCTATGTGGGTGCTTAACAATAATAGGTGATACTGTTTCGCTATTATAAAACTCCATTTTTCGCCGATAGATACCTTTAGCCTTGCTCCATAGTTCTTTAGTAGCCCATGAAGCATATTCCAAAGCTAATATGGTGTTTGAAAACGTTGTCCTCCCTCCTTGACCTGGAAGCGGAGCCTTTACACAATAAAAAATTTGATATTCAGGAACTTGTTTGCGATACATTCCATCCCAATGCAATGGAACATAACTACTGTCAAAAATATGATCCGCTGGATCGTCATATTCAATTAATTCAAGAACTTTTCCAAAGGGCCAAAGACTAATCTCTCCCCATAATTCGCAGTAATTAGAAAAATCTTCGCAGCTCTCAAAATGATCAAATCCTCTTAATAAAAGTAAGTGATGTTGGCAAAATAACTGGCGTAGTATTTCTATATCCAAAATGCTGATATTGGCCGATCTATCTAAAGGCTCTATAAGAACACCAAAAGGCTTAAGCTGCGTAAGCTTACAATTCATGCTCTGCCTCTTCAACGCCTATGCTTTTTCCTGCTTTCAATTTATAATGGCTAGGACGACCATTTCGAGAATAAACCAACTCAGCACCCAATGCTTCAGCTTCGTAGCGTTTTAGAAGAGAAAAGCCAAGATCAGTTTCGACAGCAACTCCGTGCCATGGGGTCATCCAATTTTCATTGCCAATTAAACGGATACCTATTTTTTTTGATCCACACGTTTGCGGATGAATGGACAGCCGAACTGCCTCAGGAAAGCGTTCAGCAATTAATTCACTCCATGCATTGCTTCTTCTAATCACTTCGTATGCTTTAGTTTTGGATTCTCGTTGAATAGCTGAGCGACTCTTTTTTTGGCCTGAATACATCGAATCTTCAAACAAAAATCGAGTGATCCCACGATACATACGATTTGCTTCTTGTTCTTCAGGAGTCGCTGAAAAATTCGTCCCATTGCGAACCTTGTTTTTCAAATACTCCAAAGAATTTCCATAATAATTCATAAGCTTATAGCGCATATCGACAAAATCCACATCGACAAAGCAATCATCGAGATTAAATGTGGATACCTCAACAATCGAAGTTTCTTCAATAATACGACTTAGTTCATCTTGGTATGCTGTTACATTAGATTCTCTCATACCGATGACATCACTAAAAACCCTTCCATCTGAACACAGGATAATTTTAGCGCCAGGAGAATAGTATTTTTTTATGTTTCGGCTAAGGTTTGCAAGAAATCGAAGTGAGAGCCGTTCTGCATAATCAGGCAGTGGACCTAATACTTTTTCGAGATTTGGAGATTTTCCAGGAAAAGCGGGTAAAACAAAGCTTATAGGATTACCTTTTTGAATAGCGGAAACAATTTTTGGCAGATGCAAAGACATACATTCTTGACAATCGCTAGAACTACAGGATTCTCCTATGCCTGGAACGCGACGAAATTTCATAACCTCAGACAATATTTTCTTTGCAGTAACTATAGTCGAAAGGTGACCAAACACCTCTCCTTTTTTGGGATCTGTGACAGTTGGGTTTTGGTGATTAATTAAATTAATTCCTGTATGCTTCATATTTCTCTCCTCTAAGAAGAAAGCTACAAGAATCTAAGCTATAAATAAAATGACTTATATATATAACTATCATAGGAAATACTTATAGATAAGTTAACATAACATGCCTGATGATAGACAGTTAATCTGATAAAAAAACAAAGATTCTATTAAAATAGATACTGAAGTAACATATACCCAAACCAATACGAATAGAAAATACCAACCGATCTCATTTGTAATTTTTGAGAAGTGAAGGACGGCATATATGCAAAATTTGGCATTTTTGAGATATTGGCAACTAAGCACAACAATCGCAATATTAACAGCAACATCTAACTTGATAGCGGAAGACCTAAAACCAGTTCTAGTCAAGTCAATTCATATCAATGGGCTGTCAAGAACAGATGAAAGCGTTGTACTCAGAGAACTACTATATCAAGAAGGGGAAGCGACAACCCAAAAGGACATAGCCGAAAGTATTCAAAGACTTAAAAACCTTCAACTTTTCGCATCAGTAACCCACGATATCTCCACAACAAAATCGACAAAATATCAAAGCGAAATTGAATCAAGCCTAACTCTTGAGGAGAGATGGACAACAATACCAATCCTTAAATTTTCAAGTGGTGGTGGAGTCAGTCAAATGACTATAGGAGCCTATGATATAAATCTCTTCGGACGCTATCTTGAAGGAGGACTCCAACTAGAAAAGCTAGGAAACTCTCGTTCAGCTGTCGTCTGGTATAGAAACCCTCGACTTTTCAACAATAGACTGCATTTCTCCATAGACCTTTGGGACATCAATCGCATCCGTACTCATTACCAGAATCAAGGCAGTAGTTTAGATATCGAGCGAGGATTTTTAGAACACACAAGAAAAGCCAAAATAAAGTTCGAAAAGGAATGGCAACCTAACTTTAAATCAAGTATGGAGGTAGAACTTTCAGACCTAGAATACTCAAAGCAGTATCTTGAAAAAAAAGTTCTCTCTGCGACAGAAGATACTGAAATACCTCCAAACAATAAAAGATCTCTTTTCAATCTTGAACTAAAATATGGAAGACTCAATTATGATAGCTATAAGGTACAAGGTAACTTATTAACATTAAATTTAAGTGAAATCTCAGACCGAATTAGAAATAAAAGCCAAGGACAAAAAAGCCAGCTTGAGTTCAAGAACTTTACACCAATGTTAGCAGATAGTATACTTGCCTTCCAAGGTACTATAGGCAAAACAACATCCACAGAATCAGTTGATCTATTTTATGCTGGAGGATTGAATAAGATCAGAGGATATACTGACGACAGATTTCGCGGAAGCCATTTTTGGCTTACCAATAGCGAAATTAGAATGCCTAGTTATTCAAGCTCGAATTTAGTATTGCAACATATCTTATTCTACGACACGACTTATCTGGGCAATAACTTTAACAAATTTACCGCAGCGAGCGGCGCAAGCATCGGAACTGGTTTTAGAGTCATTGCTCCCAAAATATATAGATTGGTGGCACGGTTAGATATAGCCCATCCTCTAATAGGAAAAGATCACTTACCTATTAGTTTCGGAGTTCAACAATTTTTTTAAGGATAAAAATCTTGGGACGAAGTATTATTATAGCATATGTACTCAGCCATATAATTAGCATTCCCTCCAGTAAGGCAGCTACAATTTGTAATATCCTTTTGGACAAACACAATTTCAAAGATATTACATTTAAGAACATCCCCCCAACCACTTACGAATGGCAAAGCAATAAGCTTGTTGCGACAGTTAAAAGTTCATCCTCATCTATAGTCATACCATTTAAAGATATATTGAAGCTAACTTCAATTGCCTTTGAATGGAAAAGTAAGGGAACACTCAAAATAAAAAATACAGCACTAGAAAAAACGAAATCAGGCGATGATTCTCTTTTTAAAATTGGCCTACTATACTACAGTAAAAACAGTAGTACCATTCCATTTTTTGCCCCAAATTGGATAAAAATGCTGAGCACATCATTACATCATCCAACAGATCATATGACCTATCTCATTGTCGGAGCTAAGAACAAACCAGGAACCACTTGGGTGAATCCCTACAGTGATAAGATCCTTAATCATGCAGTTGCAAGCACTTCACTGGGACAGTGGGAGCATACAGTGATCCATTGGAAAAACGCTCAAGAGATTGTCGGTCTTTGGATTCAAGCAGATGGAGACAATACCAATTCTAGCTTTATATCAGAGCTACGCAATTTAAAATTAGAAGTAACCAGTAAATCTAAAACATGCTTATAGCAATAACTTGACGTTCGTTCGACACATCCAGTTGTGGAAAATACATCGCTGAAGATATAAGGAGATAAAAATTTTTGCTCAAAAAAATATAGCACTAGGGCGTGTTGCCAATTTGCAGATATCTAGTTGAAAAAGTTAAGAAAACCCGGAAAATGGTTTCGCAACAAAATCATTAACGAGTTTTCTTATGCCGCGACTTATGCTCAGTGATAAGCACTGGTCGAAGCTATGGCCTATAATGAAGAAAGCGGGAATTTATTTCAAGCCCAAGCTTCGACAAACTGTAGAAGGTATTTTATACAAGCTAAGAATTGGTTGCCCATGGAGGGATTTACCACCATATTTTGGTAAATGGAATCAAGTTTTTAAGCGATTCAATGACTGGTCTCGATTAGCCAAGTTAAAGAAAATATTTACATTGCTTGCCATAGATCCTGATTTAGAGTGGGAATTTATTAACGGAAGTATTGTCAAAGCTCACCAGCACAGTAGCGGTGCACCCAAGGGAAAAGAAGCCGGGATTGGAAAATCACGTGGAAGCAATACAACAAAAATCCACCTTGCAGTCGATGCCCATGGAATGCCGATTGACTTTGATATAACTGGGGGTGGAGTTCACGATTGTAAGCAAGCTCCCGAATTAATAGAGCGTCTTCCGCTTGCTGATACTATCATTGCCGATAAAGGTTACGATAGTGAGCCTCTCCGTAATAAAATAAAGCAAAAAGAAATGAAGGTGGAAATACCAAGAAAATCTAATTCCTTGATTGGAAATGAAGATATGGATTGGGGACTTTATAAATACCGCCATCTTGTTGAAAACGCCTTCGCTCGACTTAAGCACTTTCGTTCAATCGCAGCTCGGTTTGAAAAATTAAAGAGAAATTTCGAAGGAATGATATACTTGGCTTGTTCTTATATGTGGCTGCCATTATGAAATGGCAACACGCCCTAGGTTTTTAGATATAAATTCATTTTTTTGCATTAACTTATTGACATAATTTATATTCCTGTAGTATCTGCTATGGCATAGCTTTAAAAGAAGTTCTTCAAAAAACAAAAAAGGCATAAAACACAGATACCTGCAATTTGTCGAGTAGGTGTGCACAGAAAGAGGCCCAAGACAAAATATATTAGTCAACCTTGGACGCATTGATGATAAAGAATGACGCCAGCGCCTTGAAGTGTTAACACAATCTCTTTTATAAATATCTCAGACTATTCACATATTTGATCAAAAATGACTCTAGAAGAAGCATCGGCAAAGCAATTAAGCCCTCTACTCATTTCAGTGTGGATGAAATCAGTAACCCCTTTAACAACAGGCGTTTAATACCTTCAATCTGTAATTTCTAAAAGACTTATATCCGCAAGCCTTTCTTTTTTAACTTTGCTTTATTATTGAAACCCTCAACACGAGCATTTGTAAGTCCTGTTATGAAATAATTCAAGATTTCAATACACCATTTAAGTAGTGTGTCCCATGCCCTTCCAATCTTCGAAATTAATGAATATCCCATTCTATCTAAGAGCTTTACTAGTGCCTTTCATGCTTTGTTATAGCCTTTATTCAATAAAGACAGTGAATTGCCTGTTTAAATTCATAAATCTCCTTTAAGACAAAAATGCTGTTCAAGCCACTTATAAATCAGTCGTTTCCAATGATTAAGATCGTAAAAGAATTTTGGAGAATAACATCGTTTAATCCATAAGAGTTTATCGATGGAATCAGCCCGTTTTAGCGGTTTTGATCCCCAGTTGGTTAATTCTGATGATCTCATGGAATATGTCAAATTGTTATTTGCTTCTGATGCAAATGTTTTTTGGAAACTAGCTGAGTCTATGGAAAGTTTTGATGTGGCATAATTTGGATCAGATATTATAACCCCACTTTAATTATTACGGGAACAAAATAAATGCATCCCATTAAAGTATATTGAGTATTTGGCGAGTAAGTTGAGGGATGTTCAAGTCGAGGTTATTCTGCACGATAACCACTGTCCGCATTTGGATAATCCTCTTTTCGTGAATGAGCTTATCTATAAGTTTATACAGAAAAAGGCATGGTGCTTCTTATAAGAAGGAAAACCTGCAATAACTAAGGACTTTTAGAACCAAAATACCCCTTATAAGCTTGCTCTGATTCTCGACATTCACGCCATCCGAGCTGCTATAATTCACTCTATAAAGTCTAATCGTATTATTATTGGAGAACAAAAATGGTAAAGATTTTTTTGACGCAGTTTATAATATTTCTTGCTTGCAACTTGAGCTCTTGCCAAAGTATACCTGCATCTTCTGCTACTAAAAAAGGTTAATCATACATACCAAGATCCATCAAGCACTACTAGTAATCATGGGCGACTTTTTATTAGCACATAATGTACAACTTAGAAAGCCTTACTAGATATATAAAAGCTAATGATATTGATAATTCCAATTTGTATACAGTTAGTTGAGGATGTTGGTCAAATGAAAAATATTTGGAATTTTTCAATAAAAATTGCACTGAATATATTGATAAAGGAGTACTTTTTAAAAAGGATACGCAATTATTGGCTCCAATACCCGAGCGTATTTTTTAGGCTAAAACTTGGTTATAATTATGATAACGGCGGAGCATGTTATCCCAATGCTTATCATGTTTTGCTCAGTGGAAAACGTATTGGAACATTGTTTAGAGAGCCATATTTGTATAGGATTTATGATTTATGTAATGGTCAATTTCAAGAAACTTGTGTTATAGAAGTTTTAGATGGAGCTATGCAAAGCATCTCATTGACAGAGACTGGCAGAGCTGAACCTGACCCTACCAAAACCGCCAGAAAAAAGATGCAGCTATCCAAAGCCACGATATTAATCAGGCTTTGGGAATTTGTTTAGCTCGTGGTGGCTACAATAACCTTAGGTAATTGCCAAACATTGGGACCTAGAAATGTTACTTGTTCCTGTAAAAAAGATGTTAGTAGATAGTATAGAAAAGAAACGCTAGGTTCAGCGCCTCAGTCAGATAGGCTTCAAATCAGAATGATGGTAGAAGAAATCTGGTGAGAGGCCGTTTTTAGCGTTCTTGTTTAGTTTTTGTTTTGGGTCATATTCAGTGGCTTTACCCACTGATTTATGATTGTAGTGGAAGGATTTAATTTTAACGAGCTTTTTGACAAAGGTATACACTCGGAGCGGTTGGCGTAATTATTGACAATAAGCCAGTTTGGCTCTTTTATAAAATCAATAAATTTTGAATTTTTATACTTTAATGATGGCTTTATAACTATGATGCATTAATGGATTAGAAAGATTATTAGCAGCAAACATTATAAAACCAAATAAATATACTATCATTGCCACTATCCAGATTCTGAGGGTATTAAGACGAACTCTATATTAACTTATTATAGCAAAAAATATCACCATCCGAGATCGCCTAATTTCATAGCAATGATACATCCAATGCAACTATTTGCTAGACAGAAGCCAGAAACTCCGGTTAGCTTATATCGTGCATTGCACTAAATTAAAGATAACAGCGGGAGGTTGTATAATGTTCTATCTTATTTTGTTACCATTTATCACCCTATCAAGCCCTTTATTAGCACACATTTCTGGAAACGTCACATCAACACCAAATCGCTCTAAGGCCACTTTGGTCATCCATGACACTTCTCCCTCGGGACCATTGACAAAGTTTTTTGATGAAATAATACTCTCAAACGAAGGCACTGAAGGCCTACAAATTAAGTCATTCCACCTATCAAATGGAGCCTTGAATTTTCGCTGTGAACAAATATCCACACCTCATTTTATAACTTCATGTAACTTTGATATAAATAAAGTAGCAGATACTGATAATCTAGGCACCTATATCTACAACCGTACAAATGGAACTGGAGCAAGAATTAATATGGGCATCGCTTTCTCAAGGGAGCTCTCTGAAATTTTTGCTAACGACTCATTTTCGTATATGGCAAAATCCGAATCTGAGCGAGAATTGCTAGAATTCGAATTT
This sequence comes from Bdellovibrionota bacterium, assembly GCA_041391425.1. Lineage (GTDB taxonomy): Bacteria > Bdellovibrionota_B > Oligoflexia > Oligoflexales > JAWKNZ01 > JAWKNZ01. The sequence continues at coordinate 48,042 of JAWKNZ010000019.1, read as the reverse complement.
AAAGGCAGCGTGTCAGGAGAAGCAAGCTTGTGGTTTAATTATATCTACCAAACTCCAGCAAAAAATTAAAAAATGTTTTTAATACTGAGTTTGGATTTTTTTATTGCTTTAAAGTTAAGTGATTGAAAAGCAAAGAGTTAGGATAAAATTCATCAATAACTAGATAGCACTGAATTTTATCACCTTTGCTTATCCTCCGTATATTCAAGCTTGATAAATAAAAAAATCCGAATCAACTTCTCATTCCGGCAAGACAATTGATCGCTATAGCTTGCATCATGTAAAAAATCACCCAATTTTAATCTGTATTTTTAAAATGAATTAACTGATTATCTGGAACTGCAACTGGAATACGTCCTTCATATTTGAGCGGTATATTAAGGGGCTTAAAAACTAATTCACTAATGACAGGAACTCTATCAACCCTAGGACTCTTGCCCAAACTATTTTCAAGTGAAGCCAATAATGCATCGAATTCTTCAGGTGACTGTCTTTGAATTTCGGTCAATTTGATCAGTAATTGAGTTTTTATGATATTTTCAAAATCAGAAAGCGTAAAATCAAGCTTATGCAATTGGCCCATTGCAGCCAAAATTTCTGGCTTATCTTCGACGATATTGCCTTCAGGCTTCATAGTTTGAAATCCACTAATAACCGTAACTTTTTTATCAAATAAATTTTGCGATATATTAGGTGCAATCTGCTTTGTCGCCTCTATTAACTCATCAACATACATAACAAAAGGAGAAACCCATGCTTGCTTGAATGCATAGTCATGATCAACGACAACCCCAAAATCTCCATATTCAGATTTTACGGTAGCCGATGCCTCCTTCTTTTTAATACCTATAAAAAAATAAACATGATCAGTTGATCCAATAAACTTATTAAATGGCTTAGAGGTCGCCGAAAAGTTAGGCAATCCCATTTCTTCAATCAACTTTGGTGCAATAATCGGATAGCCAGGAGCTTCTTTCATAATATGGGAATTATGAGCTAAAAATAGCTCTAACGAGTTAACTAATTTTTCGGCCTTAAGCATAGATGGAGTACTGATATATTCACTTTGTTGGAGTATCCTTTTTTTATTCTCATAGCTCAGCCTTTCTAATCCTTGCCGTGCTGTCTCATTTACTCGAGGTTGAAATCCATGAATGTTCAAGATTTTTCTCCATGCAGAATCCCTCAAAGAGATCAATAATTCTTCACTTCTATATTTTAGTAAATAAGATTCCACATAATCAGCAACAATTTTCACTTTTTCTGGCAACGTATTCAGATCAGAGCGTCGTAGATTCCTGTTTTCTATAAAAGAATTTAATTGTTCAGATTCCCAAAGGATATCAAAATTCGGATTATTTCTATCCTGTTTGCCATTAAGAAACAATAATTCTAGAACTTGATCGAGTGGCTTTTTACCTGTTTTTAAACTATCTTGAAATTTTTTATAGGACAAAGAATTTGAAAAATCGAAACAAGCACCAGCCTCAGCAGCAAAATCAACCAAAGCAAGCATGCTAACAACAGCAAATACAATTATCCTATTTAACATCATATTCCTCAAGAATTGCATGCGTTCCAGAACAGCTCGGTGACATACATAGGAAATTACCACAATGAATAAAACAACAAATTTATTAGCATCGGTCTTGCATAACTACATTAGCTGACTTACCTTAACACACAGCCTTCGCTTCCATACTTATTTTACTTCAAATGTTAGATAGATGCGACTTCAATTATGATACAGCCCAAATCGTCCTTCCAATTCAAAATATTTGAAACTTGCAACTTCAATACACTATGATCCCTATTAATGAGAATATACAAAATAGAATGTGTACTAAATCATACCAGAATAGATAGTAACAAATTCAGGACATAGTAATTATATGCATGTATTCATGATAGAAGAAAATGTAGATATCATATAGAATGTTTCCCATTCAATCTTTTGAAAATCAGTTAATTTTCTCATAGATTCATAAATATATATCTCGGATCCGAATTTCTAGCCGGTTGCATCGTTGCTTCGTCGTCAGGAAATCCTCATGCACCAATATGTACACTGCGGTTTCCCACCTCCTCGCGCCTAGCACCCGAGCGAACTTCGAATCCGGTGAAAATACTACAGTTTTTCAAAAAATTTCAGATCCCGGATATATGTCTTCTGCCGGTGTATTAACTCAAATCCATAAAACATTCACTTTGGCATATTTGTTGCTTTCTTAGTAAGCTGTAGATTACATAAGGATTGCATACCATGTCATTAATGCTTTCCTTCTAATCTAGGTAAATTCTTTTAGCGTATAGAATAAAACCCATAGCTATGAAAGTGATTACATCTTGGAAATAACGACCTCAATTCTCTTATGTGGAATTCTAGCAACTGCCTTTTTGGATAACCATTATGTTTACATTCACATGGAATGGCTTTCGTCATGGTGAAATGATATCAATGGTTGGTAGTAGTATCACAAAAAATCCGAAATTATATTTCTCTCGTGGAATTGTTATATGTACCATAATTGGGATAGTTTTTGCGCCAATATACTATATTATACTCTCATGGTTTGACTTCAATAATTTGTTAAGCAATCTTGGAGTTTCGGCATTTATCGGGTCTTCGCATGGGTTTCTCCTTATGTATATTTTTGTAGAAGAGCCTAAGTTTCATATTCCATCTCAAACATTAAGAAAGTTTTTTATTCCCATAGCTGTTGGATATTGGATTGGACATATTGCATATGGGCTAGCAATTGGGACGATATTATCATCATTTTTAATCTATAGTTGGAAAGGATTATCAATTTCTGGGCTATGCATCATCATCCTTTGTCTACTCATAATATTTTTCATAAAACGTGGAATACATAAACAAGATATAACAAGAGATGCAAATAGGATATTTACCTGAGATAACATGAACGCCACAACGCAAATATCCAAGATTTTCACAAGAACTGTATTGTTTTTATAGCCGATTTTAAAACTTTAGCCAAACAAGGTCATAAAATATAACTTCAGAGATTATCTTTTGGTACAAAACATGCATCTGCTATTTACGGTTAGACCAACATTCAAGGGAGGTTTTTATGAGCAGTAAAAATGCACAATGGGAAAATTGGATAAATGTTGTTTTAGGGATTTGGCTTTTTATATCTCCGTGGGTTCTTGCAAGTAACTTTTCAAGAGTATCGTCTAGCACAAACTGGAATGTTTGGATTGTTGGGATTATTCTTGTAGCTTCGTCAAGTGCGGCACTACAACAACTTAAAGCATGGGAAGAATGGCTCAGTTTGATTTTAGGACTCTGGTTAATTGCCTCTCCATGGGCATTGGGATTTTCCGATCAGGCAGCTCTCCTATGGAATGCAATAATTGTTGGGCTAGCTATCGTGATCACATCAGGTTTTGCACTACCTGAAGCTTTGCAAAAGGAACAGTCTGCTTAAACCAATAAAGCCATACTGATTTCGCAATAAAGTCCTAGCTATTGCGATATGGATTAGTTAGATACCATGTAGAAAAGGGTCGCTAGATAATTGCGACCCTTTTCTACATGGTATCTAAGTGGGCTCGGAGCCTGTACTGCAATGACTCTAAGAATTTACGCCAACCATAAAAACTGGAAACTTGGTAAAGTAACTATTTACTTAAGTCACAATAAAAATAGCAGTACAGATAAAAAACCATTTAAATAAAGTTCAAAAAATTGAGGTTGTCGATCATTTCATTGAAATAAGTGGAGATCTTAATAATACCCAAAGGCAACGCCTTCTAGAAATAGCAAACAAGCGCCCCGTTCATCGAACACTTACTACAGACAAAGGAAAAAGCATAATAAGCCTTTTTAAAGAAGGATAATTACGCTATAAACGTTCTGATAAAATTACATGAGCGCTCGCAATATTTAGTAAAAATTTTAGGAGGTTTTATCAGAATTTATATCTACCTATCACTAATATTGTGGGAGGTCTCCGCATTCTCGAAAGAAAAAGAGCATATCAGTTGCCCACTACCAGATCAAGCTTGGCAGGAAGCCTCTCCAGAGTCACAGGGTATAAGCGCATCCAATCTAGAAAAATTCGCCAATTTTTTGTATTCGGAAAATCGCAAAACAGATGGATTGGTCATTATCCGTAATAACTGCCTCATTTACGAAAGATACGGCCGCGGTTATAACAGAAACATGAAACACGTAGGATGGTCCATTACTAAGAGTATTAGCAGCGCGCTTTTGGGTATTCTTGAAGGAGAAAAGATTGTCAATCGTTACACCAAAGTTAAAGACCTACTACCTTACTTCGACAAAAAAGAACATAGTAATCTTAATCTATTGCAGCTTATTCAAATGAGATCTGGAATTAAATGGATCGAGTCCTATTCCAATTTTATAACCTCAAATGCCATCAATATGCTTTACACTGAAGGCTTCGAGGATGTCGCCAGATACACTGCTAGTTTAGGAATGATAGATAAGCCTGGCAAAAAATTTCAATACGTCAGTGGTGCGACCAATGTGCTAATGTCAGCTCTAAACAAGGCCGTTAAGAAAAGTGAACAAGAAAATTTCCCTTGGATATACCTCTTCGAAAAGATTGGTATGCAATCCGTAACCTGGGAACGGGATAAATCGGGGGCTTTTATTGGCGCAACTGGGATTTTTGCAATTCCCAGAGACTATGCACGCTTTGGCCTCTTATATTTAAACAATGGAAATTGGAACAACCAACAGATTATTCCTAAAAGCTGGATTGAATTATCAACTAGGCTGCCTAATGATACCCCAAACAATCGATCTTATGGTTTAGGCTGGTGGCTAAATCAACCTATTGAAAATGGCAGTAAAAAAGAAATCCCCTGGAAGCTTGGACCACCAAACATGTATGCAGCAAGAGGCTATATGGGGCAATATATCATTATAGTGCCAGATATGAACATGGTAGTCGTAAGAACAGGAACAGAATTTAATCAAACCACAAAAATAGAAGAAATAATCCCCTATATTTTAGAATTAGAAAAACCTTAATAAATACGTTTTCGTTTGAGAAAGAAAAACATGAAAAAGTATAGAAAATTAACTTATTTTGTGACAATTGGATTATTTCTAATAGGAATTAGTTTTTATTTTACAGGAAGCCCATTTAAACTCTTACCTGGTTACTATGCAAAGGAATTTTGTTCATGCTATTTTGTAGTGCATCAAACGAAAGATTACTGCATGGAAAATAGCTTTTCTATCAAATTACCAACCTTATCTTTTGAAATAAATGAAGAAGCTAAATCAATAAAAGTTGCAAACCTCATGCGTACTAGTATAGCTCAGTGGCAATCAGAACGCTTTGGGTGTGTTTTAACTAACTAATCTAGTCAATCTCATATCTCTGCTATGGAAGATGGGACAAGTCAAACCGACAGAGAACCGGGCATTAAAGCTTGCTCTAGCGCTTAGAACCCATCCTGCGGTAATTTTATTTCCAGATTCTAATGTCTATAATATGAATTTTGACACAAGGACACTGAAATTCAAGAGAAATCCATATTTACCGAATAGTGGACAGGCCTTAAAAAGGCAATTTTGGGCAAGTGTCGGTTAAGTAAAGAACATTATTACTCTATTCTGTAATATTCCCGAAGTAGAATTATATTGTTTTAACATATATCATTTATTTCGTTGATCAAGCTAAATGAAATGATCTTGATAAAATTTTCGATTTTAAATAAGAGGCATGGAAAATTTCCAAACTTTTTAGCATAAAAATTGTAAGGCACAGTCTATTAATAGTAACTGGACTGTTAATTCTGTCTTGGGTGTATTTTCCAAAACAACCTGCGCATGAATCGTTTTTGGTCAGAGCATCATTAGGTGTTTCATGCTATTTAATGAGGGATTCAGGAAGTTGTATTTTAGTTCAAGATTTTGAAAAAGCTTGTAGAAATGGTGCAGGAGATGTCTGTTTTGATTTGTTTCAAAGTAAAGAGGATCCATACTGGCTTCAATTAGGCTGCCTCCAACACCATAGTAATAGTTGTCTCTATATTGCTCGATCGGAGCTTCGTGAATTTAATAGAATTTCTGATAACCTCATAGATAATTTGGATGTTTCTTGCAAAAAAAAGAAAGTATGGGCAAGCTGTAATGAGTTAGGGGAATATTATTTATCGAAGAAGAATAATCACCAAGGACTTGCTTACTTAGAATTCGCATGTACTTTATCAAAATATTCCTGTGATCTATATTCAGATGCATTATTAAATACTGGACAAAAGTTGCTTGCAAAAAAGTTCTCTCAAAAAGGTCAGAAAGAATTTTTACGACAAAAGAGGCTGGTGAGAGAACGTGAGGGAAAAATTGAAAATGAATCCAGGAAAAAGTTACTAGCCAAACGTGAGTTTAAATTTATAAGAAAAATTAAACCGTTTAAGCCAACTCGTAAGACCATTGAATTATTATATCAATGTTTAAATAATTCAATCATCAAAGTTCATAGAGAATATAGGACTTATTATGATTTGATACCAAAAGCTCTATTTGGAAAAAAAATCCATTTATATAGTGATTTATGGATATTTGAATCAAGGCATCATATTGCTTATTTGACTAAAAACTATCTTGATCTTTTTCGCAGAGACCTTGCACCATTTAATAGTAGAACAAAGTTTACAATTCCATTTCGTGATGGGCATATTTATCGGGATTTTGGAAATCCATATTTTATTAAAGGGCTACCATTTAAAAATAGTGCTGAGGTTAAAGCTGAAAATAAACAGGATAAATTTAAAAAAAGGGGTATCTATGATGTTTCTTCAGATAGACCTGCAAACGATGTCATTTACAAAATGATTTCTAATGAGTTTAGTAAGAAGCTTTTCGGTAAAAATTCTGTCTTCAATTGGAAAGCATTTGAATTTGTGTATGAATCGATATTACGTTCTTTTGACTATAATGATAAAAAGGTTTCGTCTCCCTGCTTTTCAAAATGCCCTCCTGGACTAAAAATTAGCACTAAAGAATTTATGGCTAAACAAGCAGAAGAGTCATTAAATGCGAAAATTGCGGCCTGTATTCCGCTTGAGCAACATTTGAAAAGAGATAAACTTAGTGAGCTAAGAGAAAAAGCCAAAAGATCTTGCAGGAGTAAAATTGTATGGACAGAGAAGGCGCATATATGGACTCGCCTATATTGTGCATATTCTACTGAAAGTGCAGATGGAATTCTCCAAAAAGATTAGACACTTTTCTTAATACGAGTTACAAACTTGCTTAAGGAGCTAGCATAATAGAAAAGTGTCTAATCTTTTTGGGGAATTCCAGATAATTGATTCGAACCGATGGCCGGGCATTTGACACTTCTTTAACACCTGATTTTGGATATAATTTCTTAGTAAAAATGATCGGATTTTTTGACAAAAGTGAAGAGTTCAAATTCCTGTCGAATTGGACGGAATGCGTATAAGGTGTAATCTGTATAGCATCTCACAAATACCAATAGATGAAAAAGGCATAAATGTTCAAAATCCTTAGCTACAACCTCGATCATAAAATACGTTGGGGAATTTGTGACCTAGCTAGTGTTACATATCCTATCAAGGCCCTCGATGTCAGCCATATATTGGACAGTATGCTTGCAACCTGCCTAGAACATTTTTATTCAAGCCACACATTTGAATTACTCTCTAAAGCATTTGTTTCTTGGCCATCACAAAAATCCATCTGGATTAAAGAAGAAATGCTCCTCCCCCCAATTCCCCAACCAACTCAGATTGTAGGAATGGGACTCAATTATCAATTACACCGAGATGAAGTTAATACACAAGAGATTCTAGTCTTTCCTAAAAATGTAAATATAACCAGTGGAAAGAGCACAGTTTACGCACATGCATCAATGCTTCTTGACTGGGAAATCGAAGTCGGCGCTGTCCTTGGAAGCAAAGGTGTTCCCGTAGGGTTTGTGCTCGTCAACGATATTTCAGATAGAGTTCCTATTATCATGGATCCTAAATTTGGCTACCGAAAAGGTAAAGAACAGGAAACCTTCCTACCTGTTGGGCCTTTTTTTATCCCTGCAGCCTTTACCAAATTCGATAAACAGGAAAAGCCCAATTTTCCTTTAAAACTTTTTGTCAATGGCATACTAAAACAACAGGATTGCTCAACCTCAATGATCCATGGAATTTCCAGTATAAAAGAGCAAATTATAAAACACCGTTCACAAATTTGGCAGCACGATTCCAAGCCTGCTAGCAAGACTTTACCTAAAGGTGAGTTTAAATGTGGTGATCTAATCCTTACAGGTACGCCAGGCGGAGTGGCCATCAATCCCCCAACCTCTCTTAACGACAAGCTAGGAATTTTATATCGTGGCATCAGAAATTCGATTTTTGAACGTAAATTACGTACGCTAAAAGAACAGTTCATATCCGATGAAAGAAATTCACAAAGATATCTCAATAACGGCGATGTGATTCTTTCTTGCGGAGGGATTCTTGGAAAGCAGACTCTAAAAATTAATATTTTTAGATAAATTCAGAGCCAGCTAAAACCTACTCAAACTAAACCACAACACCAAGAAACTAAAAACTTTCTTCCATTTATTGTGGCATGTTGAAAATATTACTTTGAAAATCAACAAAAAACCCAAGTATGAGTAAGTTGACCCCTTTCTAACGGTTTTATAAAATAACAGATGATAGATTTACCTTATGATTTTAAAAAATTAGAGATAGATCGTCTGGGATCCATTAGAGCAGATCCCTCACAAATATGATTTTTTTTGCTAATCTTTGCCACCATGCGAGGGCTTCTTATGTCCAATAAAAATGACAAAAATAATGATACATCGATAAAAATAGATCGAAGGAAACTACTAGTCAGTGGTGCCACGGGCGCAGTAGCCTTAGGGCTTGAAGGTTGTAAGCTTAACAAAACATCCACAGTCAAGGAAAATAGAGGAACTACTCAAGAAGCCAAGGGCAAAAGAATTAAAGAAGCTGCAAAAAAAAACTACCAAGAAAGTTGCAAAGCACTTATTGGTCAGGAAAAACTATCAAAATCTCGTAAAGAGAATAAAGCAGATTGGAAAAAACTGCTTAGTACTGTCCACGATATCGTCATTATCGGATCTGGATACGGCGCCTCATGCGCTGCTGCAAACCTATCAGAAGCCTTAAAAAACAAGGGAAAATCAATCGTCGTACTTGAAAGAGGAAAAGAATGGATACCTGGAGACTTTCCTGACAATTCTACTGACCTTTTGACAGAAGCTAATATCCACGATGGTAGAGAGATAACTGAGACCTTTGTTAGAGCAGGTCTTTTTAATATTCATCGTGGTGAAAATATTAATATCGTCACTGCTTCCGGCCTTGGAGGCACCTCTCTTATCAATGCTGGAATCGCTATTGAACCGAAAAAAGAGGTTTTTGCAAGCTCTGAATGGGCGGGAATATGGGGTAAAAACCCAGAGGATAGAAACAAATATTTTAAGAGGGCTAGGAATGCATTAGGTGTCAACAAAACTCCAAAGTTTCTACGTGAGGACAACGAGAAAAACGTAAAGTATAGCCGTAAAGTTGAAGCTATACAGAATCCAGAAGGCAACAAGTTAGAAGACAAATATAATATGCTCGATATTACAATCAACGATGGCTACCAAGCTGAAAATATGGCTTTACGCCCCAATTTAAACACGAAAATGGCTGCATTGGCTGCGGAGATTGCTTTACTGGGTGCAATGTAGGCGCCAAGCGATCGGTCAACACCACATACTTGGCGACAGCAGCAGCAAATGGTGCTCAAATTTGGACGGATACCCATGTCAAAAAAATAAGCCATAAGAATAGTAATGAAGGAGGCTATTATAAAATACATATCCACGAAGCAGGCCCTGATGCAACACTTAAAAGTAAGTTAGTAATAGTGGCAGCAGGCACTATGGGAACCAATAATATTCTGATGAATTCTCAAGGCAATGATAAAGAAGCGCTAGATTTATCAAAAAATATTGGCCAGCATTTTTCTGCTAATGGCGATGTTATTGGTTTCGGCTTTACCAAAGAACGGCGTTTAAATGGCGGCGGGCCAGGCTTAGATAATCTAAATAACCATAATAGAGTGGGCGCTGTAGTCGAAAGTATAATCGACCATAGAAATGGAGACAATATTTACGATCATATTGCTGCTGTCGATGCCTGCATTCCATCAGCAGTCTCCGCTCCAATCACCGGCTCGATTAGAGGCGTAAAGAATTTTACAGCTAGGTTAAAAGCGGATGCAAATGCCATCTTAAAGATATTTATTAACAATGACGGAAAAGAAGAAATTCCTGAAGATGATCTAGCAGGTTTTGATAAATTTTTTACCTTTCTCGTACTAAATCATGATCAATCGAAAGGAAAATTAACAAAAGGTCCAGAAAAAGGCTATGCAAAACCTGAATTTCCTGAATATGGACAGCAACCAGAAGATAGAAATTTTATCGATAAGTCTAACGAGTTAATGACAAAAATTATGGAAGCTATGGGAGGAAAATTTATTCCTGGAGGCCCAAACTCATCAGTGCATCCACTAGGTGGGGTAAGAATGTCAGCTGACCATAATCGAGGTGGATGCGATCTTTCTGGTCGAGTTTATAAAAGCAAAGATGGTAAAACAAACCCTGGCTTATTCGTATGCGATGCTAGTGTTATGCCTATGTCCACCGGTATCCATCCTTTTCTAACCATCAGCGCCCTAGCGGAAAAAATTTCTGAACAAATTATAAATAGCGATGAGTTCAAACAAATCTTGAATTCCTAATATCCAACCATCCAATTGAAGGGAAGCGATAATGGCCTCAAAAATAAAAAGCCTAAACATAAACCGTCTACGAAAAGAGACGTAAGCTTAAAATCTAACGTCTTGGATCGAAGGGCCTTTGTGACAGGAGTGGCTGCAACGGCGGCTATACTGCCTGCAAAAAAATATCAAAGCCAAAATCAGACACCTCTTTTTTTGGAGGTGACCAAGAAACAAACTCACCTCAACAAGGCCAACTATCAGAATCGACCCCCTTGAAAAATGAAGATGCTTTTGATGTTGTGATAATAGGCTCAGGCTACGGTGGTTCCGTTACTGCAGCCCGTCTTGCCGAATCGGGCTTATTCAAACATCCCGCAACTAAGGAGCCGACGAAGGAAACTTCCATTGCAATCTTAGAGCGAGGCTAGAGCGACTGCCCGATCATTTAATTAGCGAAGCAACCAAAGAAGATGAGCGCAAATGGTTACAGTTTCCTGAAAGTCCGTCAGAACTTTTTCGAAATATTTGGAGGCCAGATAACCCCTGGGGAATGATTCGCTTTTATCCCGGCTCCAATAATCCCAATATGCACAGCCGCGGCATGACTGCACTAACTGGTAACGGCCTTGGAGGAACTTCACTAATCAACGCCAATATTGCCATTGAACCAGATTCGGAGCTCTTCAGTTTTACAGAAAGTATTTTTAGTGGAAAAAGAGGCATCGCTTCAAACCAGCGGGTTTGGCCTGAAGCGTATTCCCATGAAAATCTTCAAACATATTACAACCGGGCTAAAGACACCCTTGGGGTCATCAAATTGAAAGAATACTTAATGATCCTGAAACCGTTAAATATCAAAAAAAGCTTTGGGGAATCAATCAAGGAAACTTCCAAATCAATAAATACCAAATACTATTTGATCTTGTAAAAAAAATCAAAGAAGGTGAGGTTTTTACGCAAGTTTCCCACAGCCATGCCGGCGCACACAGCTATCTTGAGTTTTTAGATCTAGATATGTGTGTCAATGGGGCTATACCTAAAAATAAAATGTTATCTTTAAATGAGAGTTTTACGAATAAGCATGGCTTTCAACAAAGAATTTGTACCCACTGCGGTGATTGCATGAATGGCTGCCGCCACGGTGCTAAAAACACCATGCAAACCAATTACTTAAAAATAGCAAAAACCTATGGAGCCAAAATATATACTAAAATAGAAGCCAGAGCCATTATTCGAGAGCGCCTGAAAGAAACAGGTGGAAAAAAAGAATGGGGTTATAGGATATATTTCACCCACTATAATAAAAACAAAGCTGCTGAGCACGAAATTACTGGCAGCATTTTAGCAAAGAATGTAGTGGTTTCATGCGGTACATTGGGCAGCAACGAACTCATGCTCAGATCAGATTTTAATACCCGTGGACCGACAATTTTAAAAGAAATATTTGAGTATAATAAATCAAATGGAATTTCCTCAAATCTACAACAAAACATGTACTTCTCCGATCAATTGGGAAAACGTTTTTCTGGCAATGGCGATATGCTCTATATTGGTTTTGACGCTAAAAAACTCAATGACCTTGAATCACTTTATCGGCAAGAAAATCGTGACGCACGGGCAAACCAAGTGGGTGTTCCCTATGATTGGTTGAATACCCCCGCAGAAGAGAGAGGAAAAACGTCACAAGATTATGAACCGGTAGGTCCATGCATCACCGCTGCCGCCAGTTTGCATTACAATCTAGCAGAAGAAGGCAAAAGGGAATTAGCTAAGTACCACCGCTACTTATTAGAAGATGCCTCCATTTATGGAGGCCTAAACCGGCTTTTGGGCCGCATTCTTCCAATCCTTTTAGAAAAGCGCGCCAAAAAAAGGCAACTTAAAGATTTTGAAGAAGATCTTGTTAAAGGTTTTTACTATAGTTTTGGCCAAACTATAGGGTTGCAAGAAAGAGATTTCGAAGGGGTAGGAGTCGATATTTTAAACAAAATCTTCTCAATGATTCGAGGTTTTTCTGATTACATATCTCCCAGCAAGACAATTTTGAAAGCAGAAGAAGCCATGTCAAAGACGTACTTTTTTCTAGGCATGGGCCATGACTCTTCTGATGGTAAAATTAGGCTAGATAAAGAAAGCGGCAGGGCATATATCGATTTCATAGAAGCCAGAAAAACAGGGCCCTATCTAGACATGGCTAAAAAAATGAAAGCCCTCATGCAACCGCTCGACTTTGGATCTGAAGGAGAAGAGCGCCTAGGCACAGCCAAAGAAATTATTTCTGGAAAATCTAATAAGGAGCTCGCAGAGAGTGTCCCTACAAACCGTCTAGAAGCACTCAATTCCGATCTCATCACTGTCCATCCCCTCGGCGGTGTCTCTATGGGAGCCGATGTAAATCACGGCGTAGTCAATGCAGATGGCAAAGTTTTTCGAAAGATAAAAGGAAATGATGCCGACGAAAAAAGTGATTTTTACGATGGCTTTTATGTTGCAGATGGATCTATTATACCTATGGCCTTAGGTGTCAATCCGTTTTTAACCATCGCTGCAATCGCCGAACGCAATGCCGACATTATGATAGAAGAGCGACGAAGTACTCTTTAATGTTTAAACTCGATAAAATTCTATCTGTCAGAAAATAAGGAGAATCTATGCCACGAATTTTTTTATACGCATTGATATTTCTACTTTGTAACTGTAAAAATAATTCATCTAAAGTTGCAAGCACTGATTCCAACGCCCTGAGCTTCACTGAGCAAATGACCGGCTATTGGAGCCAAGACCAGAAATACAAGCAAAAAGAATTGAATGATTTAGAAGATAAAGAACTGCTTGATGCCTACGATGCTGCATACCTCGAAGGAAAAAAAAGTAAGGAAAAAAATGATTTCACTTTTAGCCTCACCATAGAAACCAATGTCAAAGAACTAAAATCAGATGAAACTCGCCCAGGAAAAATTTCAGAAGCAAGGACAGACACCTATGGCAAAGAAACCGGATATTTCAATATCCCACTCATCTCCGATAAACATTTAGCATTGGATGGAGATGGTATTTTTAACCTTCTAGCCCAAGATACAGACAACAAAAAGATCCGAAAAATGCGCTACAAAGTGAAATTAAAGGATCCTAATAGCAATTCTGGGAAATCCTACTATTTTTATGGTTATAAGCTAGTAGAACAAGATAAACGCTACGTCAATGCCTTAGAAATCTGGAGGGACACTTCAACTTTATACGCAACTCTTTATAAGGGAGATAAAAATCTTAAAATTGAAAACTTTGATCCAACGAACATTAATTCAAAAAAATTCGAATTTATTGGTAGGGGCATACTGCATATCAAACCGCAAGATTTCGCCCGCCAAATAACAACAATCCGTTCAACAATACTTAATCTTTTAGGCTTTACCGGCTACTTTGCCGATAGCCTGATCCAAACCTATATTAAGCCAGCAAAAGATGTTCCTTTAAACGGAGGTAGGATAGTACATGACGATACGTTTTCTTTGTATGAAGAAAAGTATTATGGCCAGCGCTATGGATTCTTAACCGAGGATGGATTATCTCTTGGACTAGTACGTTATATAAATAAAGAAAAACATGAAAAGAAAAAAAGTTCCGAAAAATTCCCACTACTTCTAATTGCCGGGCTTGGAGTCAATAACCGTATTTTCACTCAAACCACAACTAAGGTCAATCTTGTAAGTTACCTAGTTGATAATGGCTTCGATGTTTGGCTGATAGAAACCCGCTTCAACACCGACTACCCACGTTATGCCAAATCCACTAGTTGGAATGGTGATGATGTTTCAAAGGATTATAAAGCAGCTATTGAGAAAATTCTTCTCAACACCGGCAGTAGCAAAGTCAATATATTTGCTCATTGTTATGGTTCTTCAACCTTTCTCAATGCTTTTATGACCAATTTTGGTGGCGACAACAAAGGCATAAAAATACGTAAAGCTATCAATGCCTTTATGGCTTCGCAAGCAACTCTTTTTATGGATGTTCCTAAACTAAAACTAACACAAGTTAACACAATCGGAAAAATGCTACCGACAATGGAAAAAACTGGAGTACGCTACCTCACAACTGATGATTCCGACGATCCGTGGTCTAGCTTCTCCACTGATCAAAATTCTGCATTTGCACAGCTAAACGATTGGAATGAAAAAGGACACCGATCTCATTTATTGAGGGGCCTATTAGATTTGGGACACGATAAAATGAGCCATGCATTCAACCTTCTTACCGCAAATATTGCAAATGGCTTAGGCTATGGTGGACGAGATCTCATAATTGGCAACAAGCCAATCAATTGCCCAGATGGACATCACGTGCGCTTAAGCAATGACGCCTACAATGCAAACCAACGCATCCGGTTTATATACGGCGAATTGCACGACCTATGCAACCTCAGCCAAGAAGCGCTTTCCCAGTTCTCAAGCTGGTATGGACCAGCAAGTATGGAGCATTTAATACATTTACAAAAAAGTGTATCTGAGAAAAAATTAACTAATTTTAACGAAACAGCTCTATTTGAGAACAAGGGCAAAGCTGAACTTCTAACACGTATCCCATTTCATATTATTCACAGCGAAAATAATCAAACATGGCTATTAAGCTCATCCACGAAAACGATAAAATATTTACATGAAGAATTTCCCGCAAATAAAGACAATGTTGTCCTACACACTATTCCAGGGTACGGCCACCTCGACAGCATTTATGGTGAGAATGCATACAATGTGACTTACCCAGTTATTGGGAAGTTTTTTAGTCAATTTGGTGGAAAAACAGTAAATCAGTAAGGTTTGTCATAAACCTACTTCATAAAATAAGAATTGCTAAGAGCGTTTTTCAAATGCTCTTAGCTTCCCCCCCAGAAGGGCCTTCGATTTACATTTGCAACCATAACCATAACATTTTAATTTTATTGAAAATAATCATATCAGTCTTCATCGATAGTTCCATAAATATCTTTTATGACACCTATTGAAAAAATTCATTAGTTCTATTCCACCAAATAGAGTTATTAGAATATCTGAGTTAAGAATAAGCTCCAAAACGTTTGGAGTGATGTAAGTGACTATAATAACTAAATTATTTGAACATGAGGTATCTATGAAAGCCATTATTAGCACTATCTTATTAGCAGCTCTAACAAGCATCACAGCCTATGCTAATAGCATAGAATCAATAGACTATTTGAGCGCTGAAAACTTCGGTATGCCGGCATTAGAAGTAAAAACAACAAACCCTAACGAAGTTCAAGTTATAGTGAAAGGCGCCGTCCTCAAATATCCAGATAGCGGCTTTAACCCAGAATCAGCCTATAACCTAGGACAAGCTTTTGCTCTCGACGGACTAAATTCACTTATATTGACCTTCCCACAAGAAGCTTGCGTAAACAAAGAGAGTGACGAAGTACTGACAGGACAGATTATTACTTGCAACCGCTACCCAAATAACAATCATAGAAAGGTTAGGATCAAAGGTGCAATCAGTGATTTCAACGGGCAGATCACTGCGGTTAGCGAAACAGAATTAACAGCGGTTATACTAAGTGTAGAAATAGTACAAGCCAGAATAATCTCAACCTCTGAAGACACAAGCTTCCTTCAAGCACGGGTAGGTGGAACCATTCCCGCTCAAGGTGATCTGGAAAATTTGATATCCTTAAACCTTACAAAAAGTAGAATTGAGCCAAGAATACCTTAACAAAAAGTTAATTTGATTTGAGGAGTAACTAAAACCAACCCTCCTCAAATCAAAAATTCGACGTTTACATGCGGCCATAGACTTAAAAAAAGCAAGAAATATAGTCACTTCCGCAATCACAAGCCTTACCCTCACACATAAATAAACAGAAACATCTCAAATTAATTAAGCACGAATATGAGATTCTTCGCCTACGGCTCAAAATGACGGAAAACCTAGCCCAAGATCACGGAAAATTCTACTCCCAAACCTGGAAACGTCACGTTATCTGAGAACCTCATGTTGAGAAACGTCACGTTATCTGAGAACCTCATGTTGAGAAACGTCACGTTATCTGAGAACCTCATGTTGAGAACCTCATGTTGAGAAACGTCACGTTATCTGAGAACCTCATGTTGAGAACCTCATGTTGAGAAACGTCACGTTATCTGAGAACCTCATGTTGAGAAACGTCATGTAGTCTGAGAACGTCATGTTGAGCGAAGCGAAACATCTCAAATTAATTTGTTACTAATGACTAAGAATAAGACCACACACACCGCATTTTAGTTATTAGGTATGATTTTTGCTTTCAAATAAAGCTAAGATAAGCCTAGAAAATGATCTACATTATTGTCAATATACTATTGCGTTTTACAAAGATTCCTGTATTTAAACCAATAGGAGGGCGGGGTTGATATGAATACCATCACTGGAATTGAGCAGGAATACTTCTTTTCAGTTTCAGGAATGCACTGCTCTGCATGCCTAAGAAAAATCAAAAAGCTCTCCCAAACAATACCGCACCTCATAGAATTAAATATCGATATGAGCCATCAGCTAGTAACGGTAAACGCTGAAAGTAATTTCGACACGCGCTCCTTTATATCTTCGATACAAAATTTAGGATACAAAGCAAAACAAATCACTCCAGCCGATAAAACAAAGCTAACCGAACGACCGCAGTTGCAAGACCTACTCATTCGCTTGGGAGTAGCAGGTGCCTTAACTGGAAATATCATGCTCCTATCATATGCCACCTACTTGGGGCCCCTCACACTATATTTTTCTTGGATTTCCTTTATCTTATTTGTCCCTATCGCGATATTCTCTGCCTTCCCTATTTTTAAAAATAGCATAAGTGCTCTATTGATAAAAAAAGCATCAATAGATACGCCTTTATCAGTGGCTATATTTTTGGGAGGAGGCCTAAGTTTTTATAATCTAGTTCGTGGCACAAACGAAATTTATTTCGATTCTCTAGCAGCCCTAATATTTTTAATTCTCACCTCTCGCTATATAGTGCAAAGCATTCAGTCAAAATATATAAAGCCTTTAACAATTAAAGATCTTTTCGAAGAACAAACCTACACCTGTGTCCTTTCAAATGGCACCCATACTCCTATCGATCGAGAAAAAATTAAAAAAGGAGACATGATTCTTCTTAATTGCGACGATATCATACCAGTAGATTCTATTTTACATAGCCAAAGTATCGAGGTAGATAACGCTCTTATCACCGGAGAGTCAGAACCGATTTCACAACAACAATGGAGCCAGTTATTTGCTGGGACCAAATGCCTCACGAACAAAGCTCTTATCGAAGCAACTTCCAAATGTTCAACAAGCCGTATCAACCAGCTGCTTCAAAGGATCAATCGTGCTCTAGAACGGGATGGCAAGATTATTTCATTTACCGATAAGATCGCTCAAGTTTTTACCCTAATTGTATTATCAATCGGATTAGCCTTCTTTGCATATTATGCACAGCTAAATTTGGATGCTGCCATCAATAGATCACTTGCCCTTCTAGTAATAGCTTGCCCTTGCGCCTTAGCAATCACAAGCCCATTAGCCCTAAGCTTAGGTGTAAAAAAAGCATTAAAAGCCGGGCTTTTGGTCAAAAACTCGGACCTTTTCGAAAAGATCACTTCTTGTGAAGAAATTATTTTTGATAAAACCGGAACCATTACTAACACCGAGTCATTGACGGTAGATTGGGAATCGAACCAACTCACAGAAAAAATGCAAAGTATTATATTTAGCCTAGAAAAAAAGAGCAGCCATCCCATAGCCAAAGCTATTTTACGAAGCTTAGAAAGTAGGAAACCAAAAGAAATAAAAATAGAACAATTCAAAGAAACTACCGGCTTAGGCGTCTCCGGCGCCTACGCAGGGCACTCTTACTCCATACAAAAAATACCAACAGACAAAGGCAATACCAATAGCATTGGATTCTTCGAGAATGAAAAGCACTTGCTTTCAGGGCGCTTGAGATCCCAAGTGGACAAAGACACCATAAAGGAAATCAAAAAATTTCAAGATAGTGGCTTCAAATTATATGTATTAACAGGTGATAACCAACAAAATGCTGCTACCCTCTCACGTGAAATATCAGTGCCACAAGAAAATATCTATTCAGAGGTCAGTCCAGAATGGAAAGCCGAGTTTGTTAAATCTCACCACAAGAAGGAAAAAACAATCTACATAGGAGATGGTATGAATGATGCCCTCGCCATGACATATGCAGGCGTTGGCATTTCAATGGCTGAAAGCGTTGAGTCGACATTTTCAACTTCAGACGTACACTTTTTAAGAGTAGGCATCACCGGTCTCAGTGATTTATTCTCACTTTCAAGACGCGTCATATTTACAATTAAAGTACTCCTAAGCATCTCACTTCTTTATAACCTAGCTTTCGGAGCCTTAGCTCTTAGTGGTTATATTACACCTTTTGTTGCAGCGATACTTATGCCTATTAGTAGCCTTTCTCTTTTAGCCATATGCGTATCACTCTTAGGAAGGGATTAGCACTAATGGCAATATTGATAATGACAATCCCTATCACATTATTATTAGTGACTTTTTTTGTAATAGCTTTTATAGTAGCTACTAAGGATGAACAATTTAAGGACTTAGAAACTCCCGCCCATATCATTCTGCTCGATGATGAACAGGAGTAAGGTGGCGTAGCTTTCTCCATTAGAAAAGATATTAAGCAAAAGTAAAAACTGCGGGCAAAAAAATGGTACAAAATAAGCAAAATTATTACGACGATATTACTGTTAAATGGTTCTTATATGCGACAATGGTATGGGGGATTATAGCTTTTCTTGCCGGGCTTATGGTAGCACTTCAACTGGGCTTTTGGCAGCTTAACTTCAACTTAGAATGGCTCACATTTGGCAGACTCCGCCCCCTTCATACGAATGCTGCAATATTTGCTTTTGCTGGTAACGCCATTTTTGCCGGAATTTATCACTCAACACAAAGACTCTGCAAAGCACGCATGTTTTCGGACGCATTATCAAAAATACATTTTTTTGGCTGGCAAGCTATCATAGTCGCCGCCGCTATCACCCTTCCCCTAGGATTTTCTCAAAGCAAAGAGTATGCTGAACTCGAATGGCCCCTTGATATAGCCATAACACTTATTTGGGTGGTTTTTGCGATAAACTTCTTCGGGACCCTCGCCCGCCGCAAAGAAAAGCATATGTATGTTGCCCTTTGGTTTTACATCGCAACCATAATAACAGTGGCCGTTTTACATATTTTCAATTCCATAGAAATTCCTGTCAGTTTCTTCAAAAGCTACCCTGTCTATGCCGGTATTCAAGATGCTATGGTTCAATGGTGGTATGGTCACAATGCCGTCGCTTTCTTCCTTACCACACCGTTTTTGGGCCTTATGTATTACTACATTCCAAAAGCAGCCAACCGTCCGGTTTATTCGTATCGGCTTTCAATTATTCATTTTTGGGCTCTGATATTTATTTATATCTGGGCTGGCCCACACCACTTGCTGAATACCTCATTACCCGATTGGGCCCAAAACCTAGGAATGGTTTTTAGCCTTATGCTCTGGGCCCCCAGCTGGGGTGGAATGATAAATGGCCTGCTAACCCTTCGCGGAGCGTGGCACCTTCTCAGGACAGAACCCATTATAAAGTTTATGGTTGCCGCATTAACCTTTTACGGGATGGCGACATTCGAAGGTCCACTTCTTTCGATAAAATCAGTCAGTGCTTTAGGACATTATACTGATTGGATCATAGCCCATGTTCATGGCGGCGCCCTTGGCTGGAATGGCTTTCTAACATTTGGAATGATGTATTACCTGGTGCCCCAACTCTTTGGCACAAAACTCTATAGTAAGCGATTAGCCAATAACCACTTCTGGATCGGCTTTTTAGGTATTCTTATCTACTATATTTCAATGGGAGCCTCTGGAATCACACAAGGCCTTATGTGGATGGCTATCGATAGCAATGGTCAATTAGTTTATCCAGATTTCGTCGAGACCGTTAGCAAAATTATTCCGCTTTATTACGTGCGTGCTTTTGGTGGATTTTTATTTATCATCGGCAATTTACTTATGCTTTATAACCTTGCTAAGACCATCAAATCTAGCAAAACAGGTGTCCAGCAAGTCAAGATTCCAGCAGCCTTTGAAGAACGCCATGCAAAAGAAAAAAGTCACGAACAAGGCCACAGAAAACTCGAAGGGCTGGCGCTTACATTTAGCATCCTGGCTTTTATTGCAATTGCTGTTGGTTCAGTCATCGAAATCATTCCAACACTATCTATGCAAGATTATATTCAACCGGAAAAAAAGGTTGAACCATTCACACCTTTAGAGCTTGCAGGCAGAGACATCTACATCAGAGAAGGGTGCTATACATGCCACTCCCAAATGATTAGAAAACTACCATCAGACGTCCTGCGTTTTGGACCCGCTTCTACCATTGAAGAGTCTATGTACAACAGGCCCTACCAGTGGGGCTCTAAAAGAACCGGACCCGACTTAGCACGGGTTGGGAAGAAATATCCCAACTTATGGCATTACCGCCATATGGTGAATCCTAGAGATGTAGTTCAAGCCTCCATTATGCCAAACTACTCATGGCTAGCCGAAAATACTATAGATTTCTATTCTTTACGAAGAAAGTTTTCAGTTATGAAGTCCCTTGGAGTTCCTTATAGTGAGCAAGAAGTCGCTGATGCTGATCGAATTGCTGAGGAAGAGGCAAGAGTTATAGCCGAAGATTTAAATAAACAAGGTGTTGCTATTGATAGTTTAGAACAAAAAGAAATTATCGCCATCATCGCTTACTTACAAGCATTGGGCCAAAAACAGATTAAATCAGAAGAAGCAAGTGAAAATAGCATTGAAAAGGAGGGCGGTAATTAATGAAACAAGAAGCACTCAGCTTATTTAATCACCCTGAATTGATCCTTACCGCATTTCTATTATTTTTTTCAACATTTCTGGGGATCCTCATTTGGGCGCTAAAGAAATCACGGCAAGACCATTATGATAAAATGGCTTCTCTGCCTCTTGAGCTATCAGCTAAGGATGGATGATCATGACAAATAAAGCGGAAAGCAACGATATAAGCCAAAAACCATTACCACATAATTATGATGGCATAGAAGAACTAGATAACCCTCTTCCTAGATGGTGGCTTTTTACTTTTTTTATCACCATCATTTTTGCAGCTGCATACCTGGCATACTATGAAGTCTTGGACGGCCCCTCAAGCGATGACTATCTATCTGATTCAATGACGGAGCTTATGAACCTTCAAGAGCAGACAAACGAATCAAATAACTCCGATGAAACGATCGATAAAGTGGACGAGGCTAAATTGCTTGCAGACCCAAATGTTCTTGCAAAGGGTAAAGAACATTTTATTGCCATGTGCGCTCCTTGCCATGGTCAACTAGGCGAAGGCCTTATTGGTCCAAACTTAACTGATAAATACTGGCTACATTCAAAAGGAGATTTCAAAGGAGTTCTCGAAGCTATCCGCGAAGGTTTTCCATTAAAAGGCATGCCTGCGTGGAAAAATATGATACCTAACAAAGAGCAACCATATTTGGCGGCTTTTCTAATTTCAATCCAAGGAAGCTCACCCCCAAATCCCAAAGAACCACAAGGAACTGAGGTTAATACGGATTGAGGTGGAACCCAAAAGACCTTCCAGAAGAGCGCCCTTCTACCTTCGATGAAACAGGTAAAAGACTAAAAATCTATCCTGCAACAGTCAAGGGTAGATACCGGACACGACGGACAATTTCATATTTTATTTTAATTCTTATCTTTCTCGTCTTGCCTTGGACTAAATTTCAAGGAAAACAGACCATACTACTCGATATCATTGAAAGAAAATTTATACTTTTCGGTAGCACTTACTGGGCACACGATGGCCCTCTAGTATTCTTCCCTCTAATTTTAGCTGCACTTACCATTGTCTTAGTCACCAATATCTGGGGCCGGTTTTGGTGCGGATGGGGATGTCCTCAAACAGTCTTCATCGATTTTTTCTATAGGCGCATAGAGCAATGGATCGAAGGGAATCATATAAAACGTCAAAAGTTAGATCGATCGCCTTGGAATCTAAATAAGATCACAAAAAAAACAGTAAAATGGATATTGTTTATCATCATAAGCGCCCATATAGCCCACAGTTTCACAGCCTATTTTGTAGGCGCCGAAAAATTAGTCTGGATCACTTTGGCACCACCTACAGAACATTGGCCCCTTTTTATATTTGTACAGTCATTGACCATAGTCCTACTATTCGATTTTGCATGGTTTAGGGAACAGTTTTGTCTAATCATGTGCCCATATGGCCGATTCCAATCAGTACTTATGGATAAAACATCTATGGCCATTGTTTACGATGAGCCTAGAGGCGAACCAAGAAGAGGATCAGGAGCCAAAGAACTAGGAGACTGCATCAATTGTTATCGGTGTGTCCAGGTCTGTCCTACTGGCATCGATATCAGAAAAGGCTTACAAATGGAGTGCATCGCATGCACTGCTTGTATTGATGTCTGTAATGACGTAATGAGCAATTTAAAAAGGCCTCCAAACCTCATAAAATATGCTACTGCGACAGGAAAAGAAAAGAAATTTAAGGAAATCCTGACCAAAAAAAATTCAATCTACTTTGGCCTGATATTGGTAGTATTAATATCTTTTGCCACTATTTTATTTAATAGAAAAGCTCTAAACATTGAGATTATAAGAGCCATCGAATCACCCTACACCGTAAGTGGTGAAACAGTCATCAACCATTTTAAAGCCAGTATAACAAACCAATCTCAAGAATTGATGACCATAACAAAGCTAAGTACAGATAACGGTAATATTATTGCGCCAGAAATTCCATTAACAGTTGCATCTGGACAGCACAAGAAAATCCATTTTTTCATCAAGTTACCTAAAAAGCTCTTTGCAAATTCTGGCAAGCTATCTGGAACCATTAAGATTAATTTTTCAACTATCAATCAGAGTGTATCAGATACAAAAACCGTCACTTACATCGGTCCTAAATAAAGATATTGACAAATCCTAGATTGATAAAGATCCTGACTGAGAAATATTTAGACAGGAGTACCAGTGTTATCTGCAAAAAAAATCTTTTTAATTTTTACTTCTCTTTTTCTAGCAGACACCATCTCTCAAGCAAGAATTCAAAAACCTTATGGTTTTTACTCTAAGAAGACCTTCTTCAAAATCGAACCCCTTCCTGGCTATATCGCAGTAAGAAAAATTTCAAATTCAAAATCTGACGTCACATTTTCAACTAAATTTCCATACGAGGACGCCCAACTTTCTAAACTTGGTTTAGTCATAATTAATGCGGCTGCAAGAAAAAATATACATGAATATAACATTGTTGGAATCCCCATCTGGTTTAACCGCATGCACCACGCCATCGGTATACTAAGTAATGAGCTCATCATACGCACTAAATCAACAAAGATACTATTGAACATAAAAAAAATTCCAAACGCTATCTCCAGCAAAAAAAGCAAATTTGATGAGAATGTGCACTTAATTAAAGCCACGACACCTGAAGTAGTCATTTCACTTGCCAATAAGCTATCGTTAGACAAAAATATTATTTATGCGCATCCCAACTTTTGGATTCCGCTAGAAATGCGCCAGAGCTCCCCTACCCTAGAACCTTATTTTACCCTCCAATGGCATTTAGAAAATACTGGAGAACAGCACGGAAATGCCGGTGCAGATATCGATGCAAGAAAAGCGTGGGACGTCACTGCCGGTGCCAGTGATAGTATCATTGCTATTATTGACGGGGGGTTTGAAAGCTCACATGTAGATTTAGAGAAAGCTTGGTTCAAAAATAGGAGCGAGATACCAAACAATAATATTGATGATGATATGAACGGCTTTATCGATGATGTCTCCGGCTGGAATTTTGCCACAAATACTGCCGAACATAGCAACTCATCCCACGGCACTGCAGTTGCGGGGCTTGCCGGCGCCAGAGTAAACGACCACGGAGTCACCGGAGTATGCCCTAAATGTAAAATCCTCCCAATTACCATGGGAAGAAGTCTTTTTGATACCGCAGAAGCTTTTCGCTATGCAAAAAGTTTTTCAGTACAGGTGATCAGCAACAGCTGGGGATATCCCTTAGGAGTACCAGGTATGGATGCCATCATCGATGCTATCGACGATACTGCCAATAACGGCAGGAACGGCCTGGGAACTTCTATAGTATTTAGCATGACTAATAGCGATCGCAATAATTGCGCCACAGACGACTTGGATATCTCATCTTTGCCATCTGTCATTGCCGTCAGTGCTTCTAATGCACAAGACAAAAAAGTACAAGAATCTGGCTGGGGTCCCTGCATGGAAATATTAGCACCGACAAAAGACAAAGAAAATTTATTACCTGGACTTGCGACAACCGATGTCACTGGTACAGAAGGCTACAACCCTCGAGAAGGGGAAACAGACGTATCCGACGATGCATTCACCAGTAGTTTTGGTGGCACATCTGGCGCAGCTCCTATTATAGCTGGGGTTCTCGGTTTAATGTTTTCTCTTGAACCAAACATGAATGCTAAACAGGCGAAAGAGATTTTGCTAAGGACTGCTTCGCGCATTTCTCCTGAGCTCGCACACTATGACAGATCAGGGTTTAGCCTCACTTACGGGTATGGGAGAGTCAATGCCGGAACCGCTCTAGAAGAAATGCAACAATCGATAAAGGCAAAAAAAAGATAGATCCGCTCTAGTCAGATCTATCAGTTACAACTACTACATCAGATATTAAGAAAGACAGATAGATTTACCCTCGCCCTCCTCTTAATCATTCGCCTTTTCGTGCAATTCGGAAAGCTTTTTGGTGTTAAAACCATCATCCCTTGCATCCCGAGGAGTCCATTTAAGCGAATAATAATCGCTTCGCTTACGGTTCCAGATATCAAAGACATTTTCAACGCCGGCCAAAGTAGCTTTAAGCTCTGGAAAATTACGGATCAAAAGCGCCTTCAACGGAGACATACCACCATCTCCTTTGTTAGGACCATTATTAACAACCCAGCTATGACCAAAATCAGTATAAACTCCCGGTCTAAAATCCTTTGTAAAAAAGCGGTCACTAAATAACCGCCTCGATGCATTTAAAATAAAGATTTGAAACTGTGTTTCTGAAATTGCAAAACCATGAGGCCTAGAATATTCAGCCAAATATCCAGGAATCGCATCGATCTTTTCTAAGTCATGATCGTAAACATCCGCTAAATCTTTAACTACGTCCATCTGATATTCAAATGCATCCCATGCAGCTTTGCAACCCGCAACATTGTCTCCACCACATGAGTCTTTCGTACTTACAAGCTCTTTAAAAAGATCAGTAACATCATGGTCAGTATCCCAAATTCCCTTTACAGCCTTGTTCAGATCAGAACATCCAGAAGTACTTTTCACCACGCAGGCAACAGCGTCCTCGACATTTTCTTTATTAACAAAATCCGAAAAATACCGCACCTCAGCAAGGCCAATTTGCCTTCTAAATTCATTATATCTAGGCACGCCTCTTTCACGGTCCCGCAAAACATCCAAAGCCGCAAGATCAATCGGGCCAAGGCCAATTTCCTTATGTTGCGTCATTTCAAGGTTGCGGATAAATTCAGGGTAATTTTTCAGAACCAGCTGCCCCAATTGCTGATTACCCATACTCAAAATAACCCTAGTCATATCGCCAAACTCTTTCATTGCTATAGGCGACTTTTGCTGTATCGTGTTGATGGTCTTTATAACTTTTTCAATATGATACGGTCTATTTAAATCATTCCTTACTTGTAAAAAGTCTGGCAACATGGGATGCAATCTATAAACAGTCGTAAACTCTTCGGGCAGCCCGTAAGGGGAACCAAACTGCACTGGCCCGCCAGGATTACCAACAATACCAGGAGCTGCTGCTAATGCAGCCCATGCGTCCTGACCCTTCTCACTCTCTGAAGCAAGCAAAGACTTCCCTAAAAATTTGGTTACAGCTTTACCCCAATTGCTTCTAAATAACCCATGCCAGTTAGCATTCATAGCATCATGCAAAGGGCGATTAAAAGAAGCTGTGTCGTCCATTCGATAGTATGGATCTTCGCAACTTCTGCAACCACAACCAAACGAGCAAGATTAAAGATATCATCATCAGTTAGCTGTCCATAAGTAATCTTCGCTCCCTCACCTATTTTTTCGTCACGGTGCGTGCGTATGTACACTCTAAGCCTATCAACAAAAGTATTGTGCTCCTTCACAAAAATAGTATGGAACATCGCTACACCTAAGGACCAGTTAGTAGGAAACGCAGCAACTTCTTGCCCTACATATCGAGGCTGAACCGGATCTGTATCAACAAACAGCGGCAATTGGCCATTTGCCAAGATCCTAAGTTTAGCTCTATCGTTGGGATCACGCACTCGCATTGACGAATCAGGATTCCATCCATATAACTGCGAGCAGTCCCACCAAGGAGTCACTTGATTTTGAAAGGTTTTAGGAGGTTTCGTGCCTGGAATTTTGTCATGCTCCGGATTCTCAATTGACCTGTCAGCCATTAAAGAGCCATCATTATAAATCGGCATTTTAGAACCAGGTTTATTAATCCCATCTTTTGAATGATCAAACCAATCGTGGGTCTGAAACTGAATCCAGAAAGCAGCTAATAAGTTAAAAAAAGGTGCACCGATATATTGCCCATGATTTGCGCCATCTCTTTTTAAAAGGATATCACTGACCTTTTTAGGATCTGGATCATTAAGCGCGTAGTGAACTTTTATCCCATTTTTTATTGTCGGGCCATTTCCTCGCTCTATATCAGGAAAGGTAGCCATAAAATCGGCATTACGAGGAAACGCTAAATTAGCCATCCCCATCTTAGGGTTTTGCATGTCATTGCAACGGCCATCTGTAGTTCTAAACCACCATTTTTTATTGCCGTAATCATTTTCCTCACCACAATCCAAGCCCTGTAAACTAGGAAATATCTTTTTTGTCACATTACCGCTTCGGTAATCATCATACTCACCATTTGTGTCGTACATATTAAATTTTAGAAGCTCAACCCTTTGCACCTCTAAATCGAGAAGCGACCCATAATGACCAGAAGTTGCACCGCTAACAATATTAGCAAAGCCTCTTTGATCCTTTCCTTCATCCTTTACATCTCTAGATCCATAATACGCCCCCCAATCAATCCAAGGTGTCTTATTACGTTTAAGAGCCTGTTCACCCCCACGGCGCTTAGCCTGGCTTTCCGTTACTTTACCAAGAAAACGCCCTTCTCTAGTTTTAGAAACTTTAGCACCAGTACGCTCTAATACTTTGCTTAATGCAGTGGCTGACCCATCAATAATTTGACGTTTTAAAAAGCCTTCACCCTCAGATTCTGTTGGAGCAGCCGTGCGGCACCCATATAGAAGAAAAAAACTTCCACTCAAAAGACCAATGAGCGCCTTACTGACTTTATGCATTTCCCAGCCTCCAAAAAAAGAAAAACCTACGGTAAAAACGGACACTAATGCGGGCCTAGATATTTTATGATTGATGGCATGATTATAACAAACTACATAAAAACGACCAAATCGAAATAAACGAAAGTTAGCCTTTGAACAATCGAAGAATTTCAAACGTTCCAATTTCAATAGGACATAAATTATTTTTCGCTAACATTGCTTCAATTATAGAAAGGTATGTAGGTCTAAATATCCGGATGGAGTATTTTAAAAGGGGACTCAATAAAGGCCCCTCTTAAAAATTATAAAATGATAAGTTACAAAACTCAGTTATTTTTTAAAACACTAACATTAAATAGCTATTATTCACCAACATTGAAAAAATTGATTGTTTAAGACAGAACCGCCATCTTTGTAAACAACAAGCAAAGTCGCTGACTTCAACCCAGGCCCAAAAGAAATGATATGATTGATAATCAAACTATCATCAGTGTATTCAAAAGTATTCGCATTTGATTTAACAAATGGGCCAACCTCTCCTTGATACGAATTATATAGCAATGATTCTATAATCCCATTCTCTAACGAAACTACAATACTTTCATCATCATAACCACCTTCTTCATACCAGCAAGTTAACTCAGATTTTTTAACGTCATCTTCGACATTAGTAGCCGCAGCAAATGCATTTGCTTGTAAATCTAAAAGTGATACAGCAGTTAGAATTGCCATGAAAAAAAATATAGCTTCTTTACACAATCTCATTTTGCTCTCATTTGTGATTATTTTACCAACTACCCACTCCATCTCATAGCAAGCAGGACTACTGTTTTGCTTATTATTTAATCAATAACCCTATAGTTGTCAGCAAAATATCAAAAAATCATCAGAAAGTTGCTCAATATCTGTATGTATTATAAAAATAAAGTAATATTAATATGAAAAATTTATTGAAGGCAAATACTTCTATCCTAAAACACAGCCGGCTATATATTAAACCTATATCTATACGCAGATATACCGACATTATAAAAACATGACTCACTCAAATAAAATTTTATTCAGATAAGAAGATACACCCATAATAAAATATTTTTGACATGTAAACAAGTTTTGTTTAGTTTTCAGGCTCTCTATATCGATATTAACCTCGGGCGTGTAACTAAGCGAGGTTTGATGAATCTAATTAATAAAATTTTCAAACCAAAGACATTTTAAGTTGGTAGAAGAAAATTTGAAGGCATATTTTATATTAAGGAAGTCTCTAGCAGTTTCTAAAATTCCCTTAGATGAAAAAAACTCGATACCTTTACAATATCATGCTATCAACGCAACCTTAAAAAAAAGAAAAACATCACCATATTTGGTACAACCTATCTTAAGTGAATTTCTAAAGGGCTTGGTCGAAACAACCCACTCTAGTGTCATTAAAACCCAAGTTACTGAAGAGCAATTAGTACAAATTTTTTTTAAATCAATCTTTATGGTGGAAGCTGCCCATGACTTCGATCTATTAAGAAATGAATTTAACACAGCATTACTCGAGCTTCTTCCACAGCTAGCCCAAAAAAACGCTGTTGATCTCCAAAATATTGTCGACCTTTCGTTTTTAGAAGAAATTGGAATCAACTTTGAAAAAATTTCAATCGACATACTTTCCTTAGATAAATTAAACTAGGGCGTGTTGACATTTCATTTTCGTAGCGAGAGACAAATACTTGAAAGTCGCAGCTAGGAAGGGTTTCAAAAATTACCGGAGGTGTACTAGATGTACATTGAGGATAATTTTTGAAACCATGACAACGTTGTGACTCAAGGGTTTGGCTCGTAGTAGGAAATGAAACGTCAACACGCCCAAGCATTTCTAACAAACATAAGATCTTTATTGATTTACCTTCGAAAAATAAATTCTTTAGAAGAAATTATCATCTATTCAATTTTCTTCCCTTCCACACAGCAAAAATAGCGGGATAAACTAAAAGCTCTAAGAGAAAAGAAGAAAAAATACCGCCAATCATAGGCGCCGCCATACGCTTCATCACATCAGCACCTGCTTCAGAGATTGGCATTAACAGGATGGGGACGAGAGCAAAAAAAGTGGTCAAAACAGTCATCATTTTTGGGCGCAGTCGCTTCACAGCACCATCGCGAATCGCCTCCCTTAAGTCATCAAAAGTATTCATCCCTCCTTCTTTTTTACGTTTATTGTAAGCCATATTGAGATATAGAAGCATAAATACTGCCATTTCCGCATCGATTCCAACAAGCGCAATTAAGCCTACCCAGACAGCTACGCTCATATTATATCCGAGAAGATAAAGAAGCCAGATTGCACCAATTGCCGAAAACGGAATGCCCAAAGCAATAATTAAAGTTTCCGTAAACGTACCAGTATTTTTAAAAACCAAAAACAATATAATTGCCAACGTTATTGGCAATATCACCTTAAGCTTCTCCTGAACCCTGAGCATACTTTTATACTGCCCACTCCATTCAAGAGAATAGCCAGGTGGTAAACTGAGCTGCGACTCCACAGCTTTTTGTGCCTGCTTAACGTACCCTCCGATATCGCTTACTGAAACATCTACAAAAACATAACCAGCTAATAAGCCATTTTCAGTGCGAACCATACCTGGCCCTGTTAACCTTGAAATAGTTGCCACTTCTTTTAAAGGAATCTGTTTCCCAGTAGCTGTCGAAATTAAGATGCGCTCTAAATCATCAATCGTAGAACGATAAGCAGAAGCATAGCGTACATTGATAGAGTAACGTTCACGCCCTTCAACTGTAGTCGATACACTCCCACCCCCAACCGCATGCTGGATAACTTCTTGCGCATCAGCAATTGATATTCCATATCTACCAAGAGCTTCTCGATTAAAATTAAAATCTAAAAAATACCCACCACTCACCCTCTCGGCAAAAACACTACGAGTCCCTGGGACATCATTTAAGATTTTTTCGATTCCTATGCCAATATTCTCTATTTCTTTGCTAGTACTTCCATAAATTTTAATTCCAATCGGAGTGCGGATACCAGTTGAAAGCATATCTAATCGTGCTTTAATTGGCATAGTCCATGCGTTGGTTGTACCTGGGAATTTCATTTTCTTATCCATCTCGTTAATCAACTCTTCCCAAGTGATATGCTCTGGCAACACCCAATTAAACAATGCATGCATAAACTCTGGCAAAAAAGAATACCACCTTTCTTTATACCTCCATTGACTTTGATCTTTTAACACAATGGTAGTTTCCACCATTGAAAGGGGAGCCGGATCTGTAGAAGTTTCTGCTCTACCAACCTTGCCAAAAACACTTTCAACTTCGGGGAAAGTGCGCAAAATCTTATCTTGTTTTTGAAGAAGATCTTGCGCTTCTCGAATAGAAATACCTGGCATTGTTGTCGGCATATAAAGAAGAGAGCCTTCATTAAGAGGTGGCATAAATTCACTTCCGAGTTTAAAATATACCGGCACAGTGGCAATAATCATCATAGTAGCTAAGACAATAACAGTTTTACGGTAATTAACCATCCAGAGTACAACTGGGTCATAAATTTTATGCAATATCTTACTGATTGGGTGATGGCTTTCATCAACTAGCTTACCAACAAAAAAATAGTTTAAAAAACGAGACAAGATCTTAGGAGAAGCATTTATCTCTCTTCTACGATGAATTAAAACCAAAAGAGCTGGAACTACAGTAATGGAAAAAAATGCTGCCACCAACATAGCTAATGTTTTTGTATATGCTAGTGGAATAAAAAGACGTCCCTCTTGCTGCTCCAATGCAAATATAGGTAAAAAAGATATAGCGATTACAAGCAAAGAATAGAAACTAGAGGGACCAACTTCTTTGACAGCTGAAATAACGACAGCCGTGACGGCTTCTTTTTTAGAGCCATTCTGCCATTTTTCCAACTTATTATAACAGTTTTCAACAACAATAAGAGCTGCGTCAACCATTGCTCCAATAGCGATAGCAATACCGCCAAGAGACATAATATTTGCCGAAACCCCAAAAAGGTACATGGGGATAAAGCTAACAAGAACAGCCAAAGGCAATGTAATAATAGGCACAAAAGCACTAGGAAGATGAAAGAGAAAAATAAGTATAACGATACCGACAATGATCAACTCTAACTTTAATTCGTGCAACAACGTGGCTATAGATCGTTCAATTAAATGACTTCTATCATAGGTTTCAACAATTTCAATGCCCTCCGGAAGGGAGGGCTTCAGAGAAGATAACTTTTGCTTAACTCTAGAAATCACCTCACTTGCGTTTTCTCCAAAACGCATGACAATAATACCACCTACTGTATCTCCTTCACCATTCAGATCAGCAACACCTCGCCTTATCTGCGGTCCGATCTTAACATTAGCTACATTTTTTACATATATCGGCACTCCTGATTTAGTGGCCGTCACCACAATATTCTCAATATCTTCTCGCGATTTAACATAACCTCTAGCTCGAACCATATACTCAGTTCCAGCAAACTCCATCACTCGTGCACCAACTTCGCCATTTCCTTTTTTTATAGCATTAATCACTTGTTTAAGGGTTATATTAAAAGAACGTAATGCATTCGGCTTGACTTCAACTTGATATTGTTTTTCAAAGCCACCAATAGAGGCGACTTCAGAAACTCCGGAAACTGACTGCAATTGGTAGCGCAAAAACCAATCTTGATAAGATCGTAATTCCGCTAGAGAGTGTTTTCCCGAAACATCTCGCAATGCATACTGATAAACCCAACCCACTCCTGTCGCATCAGGTCCAAGCTCAGTAGAAACTCCAGAGGGAAGATTGGGCAATATTTTAGACAAATATTCAAGAACCCTACTTCTAGCCCAATAAATATCAGTACCATCTTCAAAAATCGCATAGACAAAAGATACCCCAAAGGTAGAAATCCCTCTAATATCCTTTACTTTTGGCACTCCTAATAAACTCGTCACAATGGGATAGGTTACTTGATCTTCAATAATATCGGGACTAACATTCCAGCGAGAATAGACAATTACTTGCGTATCAGATAAGTCAGGAATAGCATCAACTGGGATTTTCTTAAAGCTCACCCAGCCTGACAAACCAAGCAAAATAGAAAATCCAATAATGAGAAATTTATTTTTACCTGAAAACTCGATGATCTTGTTGATCATAATATCTTTCCTAATGCTGATGTTGGTTTGAAGCAGCCATATCCTTCAACACACCTTTTAACTGGGATTCAGAATTCACTAAAAAGTTACCACTAACGACAATTTCCTCTCCCTCATCGACACCACTTCTAATCGCAACCTGATCTCCAGCCCTGAATGAAACATCAACACGCTTAGGTAGTAGCCTTCCTTCTCCTTGATGGACAAAAACATATGTTTCATCGCCTGTATCGACAATAGCATCCAGTGGAACGGCAATATGCTTACCTTGAGGTACATAAATTTGCACATCAACATAAGACTCTGGCCTAAGTTTCACTGGTGACTTATTTACCTTCACCCTTATTTTAGCTGTGCGAGTTTCGGGATTGATCACTTGATCCGTAGAAGCAACAACGGCTGGAATCGTAAGGCCTTCCAAATAATTCGCCGTAATCTTTACTGACTGTCCTTTTTCAATATTGCGTAAGTCCATCTCATAAACATCAGCGTAAATCCATACTGGCTTTCCCTTCTCATACACCAACAAGCTTTCTGAAATATCTTGATTTGGCTTTATCGATTCAATTTGGCTATCAGATAGCCCCAATACTTTAAGCCTAACACGCGCAGAATCAAGCATACGAGCCACGTTAGTTTTAACACTGTTTAAAGGGCTATTTTTCACCCTCTGCATCTGCCTCAATGCCTGCTGGTATTCCGCCTGAACCGTATATAATTCTGGATCAAACGCTGCTCGACCTGGTGCTCGAATAGTCTTAAACAATACCTTATTTTCGACTTTTGCTAGTTTCAAACCAATCATTTGCCTACGCGACTGTGAAAGATCAATCGCAGCTAAGCCCTTTGGAGTTTCATTTGATGGTTCTTCCGTTTGGTCGTTACCTTGCTGCGTCGATAACACCAAATCCATCCCACATATCGGGCATTTTTGTCCGGGCTTGTCTGATATAATTTGTGGATGCATAGGACAAACATATATATCTTTAGATTTTTCAATACTAGAAATTTGTTCCTGATGAGAATGATTATGCTCATTACCTTCTTGTGCAACCATCTCATGATTCACTAATAATTTTGACCATAAGAAATAACCGGAAACAATCGTCATAACTAAAACAATAAAAATCCAGAACTGTTTTTTCATCGGGAGTATCCTTTTATTCAAGTTCCTAATCCAGAAATCGCTTGACCTAGTGATAATTCTAGTTGGGTTACACTAGCAATATATTGTGTCAACGTTCTAAAGTAAGCAATTTGAACTTTGAGCAAAGATCTTTCACTGTCAAGCAATTCGAGAAAATTAATTTTACTCGCTTTATAGGCATCGATAGAAGATTCATAAGATGTTACCGCTTGTGGTATCAAACTGGTCTTAAAAATATTGAGAAGCTCAAACTGATTTCTTACCTTCGATTTCAAGGATGAAATTCTAGCTTCAACACTTTGAACAGCATTAGAGAGTTCGAATTCCTTACTTGCCTGTTGCCAAACTGCCGCCTTTTCGTTCGCAGTCTTTCCCCAAAACCAAAGGGGGACTGACATTTCTAATGTTATAATCTGAGAACTTTTCGGATCACCTGACAAGTACCCCTGATAACGTAACTGAAAATCTGGTGCATAACCTAGCCTCGAGAGGCGTGTCTCTAACTGAGCACTCTCAAGCTCAACTTGTTTTTGCTTAATAAGTGGAGAAGAGTCAGCATTCAACTTAATTGCAGATAATGACAAATTAGGCACAGGAAGATCAAGCTTTGCCAACATAAAATCCGTCGGACTTAACTGTCCTACCAGCTCCCCCATTCTAGCCTGCAATCCATCCTCTTCTTGATTCAAAGCTATTAGATCCGCTTCCACTTGCGTTTGAATAAAATGCGCCTTCATAGAGTCTTGCATCGGAGCACTGCCCGCCGCATATTTAGTCTCAGCAATACGAGAAAACTCTTTAATTTTCTCTAAGTCATTACGAGTCAACTCCTTGATTTTTTGAATCGCATAAATTCCATAATACGTCGTAATAACCTCTGCGCGAAGAGCAAGCCTCACCTCTTCTAATAATTGTTTTACTTCATCCGCTTTGCTTCTTTGTATTTTTTCTCGCAAATTATACTTAAAAGGAAAGTCTATTCTTTGCGCAATAGTCCAATATCGGGTTACATTTCCCCGCTCTAATTGCGACACACCAATCATCGGGTCACTAAGCGCTGATTGTCCTTTAGAATATTCTATTTTTGCCTGAACCTTCTTCTGTAATGATTGAATTTCTGGATTTTTTGAAAATGCAGCTCCAATTACATCTTTTAAATGAGCAGCCTTCGCAAATACATCCTGTGAAAGCATAAATAACATTGTCGTTAATATCAGAGGCACCATCACCCTTTCTGTTTTTAAAAATAGTCAAGCCCACACTTTTATTTAATAATGCTATAGTATTAACTGAATTTTTACATAATCAAATCCACCTTTATATACCCTCAATTCCACTAATATGTGACACATCCCCTTTCCAAATAATTGGTAGTATTTTAAGCATTTTCAAGAGCCAATAACCAGCTGATCTGTAAAGACTTTAGCTCAAATAATTCATAACACTTTGTAAATAAACAATAATTTTTACTATCTATCTACAGTGACTTTATTTGCACAATCTGTTATAGAATGGGTAGCAGGAGAGAATCTATGAGGTTCATTATGTACAAGACATCACCAGCCCACTCTTCCAAAGACAATCTAGTCAGGGAATATCTAAAGCTGTTGAGTACTTTTTGTTCACTTATGAAAGATACTGAAATTAAGGCTGTTCCTTACCGCGAGGAGGCTCCACTTAATTTTCTCAATTTGGATAGAAAGCAGCAAGAAAAGACTATAAAAGACTTTCGACGCTATACAAAAAATTGCCTAGCTGTAATTAATAATGGATATTCCATAGTTGATGACAAGCAAATGCTTTGGTCGATGATGAAAGAATTATCTGTCCGACCACCTTCAACCCTCCTCCAAAAATTGGAAGACAATATTGTCATTGAAATTTATGATACAGCAGCATGGACGCAGGTATTTAGAAATTATCGGTTTTATTCACTATGCAGCTACACATTAGACGAACTGTTGTGCAAACCTTGGTGGGAGTTATATTTACGCAATGAGGAAGTAACAGAGAAAATTTTTGAAACTGCCAAAAAAACCTGCCAATTAAAAAAGCCTGAGATCCTATATTATAACGTCGGCCCTCACAGCCAATCTGAAATATCAGGTCCAATACATGTTGTCATAGAAAATAAATTTACAGCACCACTATTCAACAAGCATGGATACGTAGAATACATGCTAAATGCAATAAAAGTTCATAAAGTAATGCACAGAAGTGGAGCATCTCGTGCAGACTGCATGTTCAGACATGCCCATTAGAAAACAACTCTATATTCCGCAATAGGATGCCATAGACTTGAAAAAGGTAAAATAGTGAAAAGACTATCTCCCCATACGTTTAAATAAATCTTCAATTTCACGCTTTTGCAATGATAGCAGCTGACAGCGATAACTATTAAAAGCATCTATGAAAGTCTTCGGCTCAATACCATAAAGAAAAGCGAGCTTAGGTATTACCTTTAAAGGAGGTGTTGCCAGCCCCCGCTCCCAATTGCTAACAATCTGGGGTGTAGAATACCCCAAAAAGCCAGCAACTTCACTTTGTGTCATATTTCGCTCTTCGCGCCCATTTTTTAGAAAAAGGCCTAACGTAGCCTTTCGAAGCTCAACCGTAGCCTTTTGATCACCTAGATCCATTGGAAAACCTTAACTTCGTTGCACCAACTATACTCAATTGTATCTTAATTTAAGGCAAAAATACAATGCAATTCAGCGCTAAATATGGTTATCCCTTATATAAATTATGATTTCTAGTTAATAAGCCCAAAAAACTCAGGATTCTACCTAGATAGAATATTACGTTATTTCTAAATATCCACTTATTTTTGGTTAAATATTAAACAGCTAGACTAATAAATAAACATTCCTCTCTACGCAGCAAGGGAGGAAACCTTATTTGCCTGTATTATTCTCAATACAATAGACTTATATAGCTGTACTGAAATACTTACATTACGACGAACAACCTCACGTTGCTCCGCCGTTAAAGATTCTAGTTCATTAATTCCTTCTTCAAAATGGTTAACGTCTAATTCACAGTGAACTTGTAAAAATGAAGCAGCCTTCCTTGTGTAACTTTGGCACAGCTTTTCATATATTGGGCGCATCCTAAGTGAGGCCACTCCCTCTAACGGTAAAAAATAACCAAGCAATGCGATAGGCCCATCATGATCAATGGCATAATAAAGTGTCTGATGATACGCCGCAG
Organism: Bdellovibrionota bacterium; assembly: GCA_041391425.1. Taxonomy (GTDB): domain Bacteria; phylum Bdellovibrionota_B; class Oligoflexia; order Oligoflexales; family JAWKNZ01; genus JAWKNZ01. The sequence goes on along the minus strand of JAWKNZ010000019.1, from coordinate 10,244 downwards.
TTTCTGGCAATTCTGAGAAGCTTTCTATATCTAAAGAAAGCGCTTTCATGTCATTTAATGCCAATAATTCATGTCCCATTTCTTCAGCAGCACCCTTTAGAAGAGACCTATGCATCTCTTCTTGCTCAAATGAACAACGAGAAGCTGCATAGGATAAAAGCCTCGTAGCTTGCAAAACATAATAATAAGTTTGGGCTAGCCACTGACCATAGCTATCTGGATTTTCCCACTCAACTTGCTGTAAAAGTTCATGAATACTATTAATCTCCTTTAAAATAAATTCTACTAAAGACTCAAATTCATAATTTCGATCTTTCATTCCATTTCCTTTCAACTCAATTAGTATATTCAATATTTGTAAACTTTAAGCAGCGAAACGTATCGTTTGATTGCCACTCAGCAAATCTGATTTTTCTCGCCAATACTTCTCAATATACTTTGCCTCCGCCTCCCGGTCAGCAGTAGCTACTTCTTTTTTGTCCCAAAAGACTATGTCAGTAGCGCATCCATTAATTTGCAAATCCTTAATCAATGGCTTTGCTCCTAAGCGATAAGCCAAATTAGCTGCACCCACATCGGCTCTAGCTGAAGTAATAATCCCATCGACTTGCAACATTTTCCTAAGTTTTAAACCCAAAGAAACTAAAACATGCCCTAGAGAAATCCCAAGTTTTTGCGAACGAAATGGCTTAGAAACCGACAAAAACTCCATCGTCATAATTTTCGATAATCCTTCTGCTTTAATTTTATCAATCGCACCTGGTAAGTATCTTTCAAAATAGCTATGATCCTTAGCTGTAGGCCTCTCCAAGTCAAAGACACAATAACAATGCAACGCACAAAAGCCAGGCTCTGAACCAGACATATCAACTAGCCCTGTCACTGCTGTCTGACGAAGAAAATCATCAGATTTTAATAATGAAGTATTAGCACCAACCTCATCTAATGTTTCGACCCAGAAGCTCTTCCAAAACTGATAAACTTTGTCATAAAGGCGTAAATCATTAAAGGAATCTGAGGGCAGTCAGGCATTAAAAACATATGAAAGATGCGATGGGGGAATATCGGACCAAAACTTTTACCATTCCAACTCCTCAAAGTATCTTGTATTTCAAAATATTTCGAAGATCGGCCATAAATATTTTCAATTTAGTATACGAGTAGACATGATAAAAATAATTTGCAATATTGTAAGGGTTACATGCTATTGAGAAATGATTTTAAGTTTATTGATTTTAGTCGAATAATGTTCTAATTATTTGCATATCTTAATTGAAAGAATATTTTATTTATTTGTACGAATAAGCAGATTCCCTGCTATTAAGGGCATCTTAGACAGATTCATTTTTACGGCAAATTTTATTACTTTAGAGAAAACGAAATCAGTTTAATCAAAATTCAACATACGCCTTGAACTACAAGAGTTGGATAGCATAACACACTCCAAAAATCAAAAGAAGCTTCAAGAAAAGACACCTTAACTAAATAAGCCTGTAATGAGAAAAATACTAAAAAACAAACACAAATGAGATTGTAAATTATGTAAGCGCAATACACCAATCATTAGCCTACAAAAATTGAGGTACCTTATATATTTTTATGTGAATAGCAGGAATAACTGCTACGACAAAACTCTTGAGCAAATTCACCTTTGCTACAAATCGCGTGATAATAGATAAAACGAGATTAGTTTAAGGCATATTGATAATTCGCTGTAAGTTATTGAAATAAAAAATAAACTCGTATTATTGTTTTGCTACAAATAATAAAAATGAGTTTGCTATGCCGATTTATGCTCACGGATGAGTTATGATCAAAGCTAAAACCTATTTGTTAACATGCAGGCATTTTATAACAGAAAGAGCTACGTCTAACCACTGAAGGATCCTTTAATATGTCACTTCAAGTCATTGTCATTTTCGTTTACTCTAGACTTAGTCGAAAACGTTCGCGCTATCGGCATAGGGGCTGGAGCGACTTACGACCACGTAGAAGGAAAAAATCAAATGATGAGCTATGAAAAACTGGACGTTTACCAATGCTCCATTAAGTTTTTAAGTATTGCTATAAGGCTAACAGATGAGATGCCTCGTGGTCATGGATCCATCGCTTGATCAAATAAAACAAGCCCTATAAGTATTCCTCTAAATATCGGTGAAGGCGCAGGTAAAAGAACAAAAGCAGATTGCAAAAAATATTTTGATATTGCAAGAGGCAGCGCAATGGAATGTGCTGCAGCTATAGATGTATGCCGAGTTCTTGAGCTAATACAAGAAAAAGACCAAAAATCATCCAAAAGAGTTATTATTAAGGGGGAGCAAAACCTATGAGAGCAAGGCGCAGAGGAACGAAGCAGCACAGTGTACATGTGGGTACATGAGCAGCGCAGAGACGAAGCAACAGCTATCATGGGGTTTTGCTCCCGTTAACTCCCGGTATCGTATAGTGCCAATACTGACAGTTAGCACGTTAATAGAATACGATCTCGATTATCGTTTAGCGCTCAGCCCCGATGCCGATAAGCGCTTACGTATTTGCTCAGGCCTACGGAACTGTTACCCCAAATGTCAACACTCCCTAGTATGAAAACAAAAACCATAACTAATGATTCTATCTAAAGTAATTATGACACCACGACAAAGTCTTAAGCCATATTACCCAAAAAAAACGAAGCCTACAGTGGCAACTCGCTCTTAGATAATACATCCCAGATCCGAATTTCTAGCCGGTTGCGGCGTTGCTTCGTCGTCAGGAAATCCTCATGTACCAACATGTACACTGCGGTTTCCACCTCCTCGCGCCTAGCACCCGAGCGAACTTCGAATCCGTTGAAAATAATACAGTTTTCAAAAAATTTCAGATCTCGGATGCATAGTAAGTAAGAACTGTAAAGTTCCAACAAAGCATCAAAACTTTGTCAAACAAGGGAGATATATTCTCTCTCCTCGCTGCAATTCTTTTGGAAACAGCAGAAAAAATAGCCTTTAGCTCACGACAGAAATTTTCGGTATCATCTTGAATCTTTTACGGGTCCATTCATTTTTAAACTTCTCAAATCCACCACTTAGGCCACCCATTTCGTCCTGAAAATTTCGAGCTGTTTGCACTAATGATTGATCATTGGAACTAGCTAATTTAGGATAAAGGTAATTATCTTCCTTAGCTAAATGCATCTTCCAAAACTGCTGACAGCTCTGATAATAATAGAGTGATCTGATCCAAGTTATTTCTCGCAGCATCAGAAGAACTGATCAATTGAGTAATCTTTTGAGCAAATTCGAGTATTTTTCATGATCTTTTCTATAAAGGATCGGCGCTCCCATAACCTCACTTTCGTTAGCAGCCTCAAACGCCCACGATCGACTTACTTCAGAAAAATTCCGATTATGTCTATAACCTTGGCCATTTCTTCTTCGTAAAGTTAAAATCGGCTCATCTGAAAAAACTTAAGTTATAACTGATTACAAAAATAAAATTAATTCTACGATCATTATTATACTACCGGAGACAAAGTATCAAACTTTCAAAAGTATACATTATGCCTAACGAAATTTCAGAAGAGACGCGAAAAAAGAAACTACCCCACTCGTAATGAAGTAGTTGTCAAATCTTGCCAATAATATAACCAGGATCTGAAATTTTTGAAAAAATGCAGTATTTTCAACGGATTCGAAGTTCGCTCGGGTGCTAGGCGCAAGGAGGTGGGAAACCGCAGTGTACATGTTGGTACATGAGGATTTCCTGACGACAAAGCAACGACGCAACCGGCTAGAAATTCGGATCCGGGATATAAGAAAAAATATATGGACAGTCCTGGACAATCTCTAAGTCTTAATATATCTGAACCTTTTACAAAAACCACAAAAGTTGGTAAATAATCTAGAAGCTAAGCCAAGGTGTTAAGATATGAAGATACAAACAAAGAACACTATAAAAATGCGCACTATCAGAGCAGTTCTTTTTAGCACTAAAAAGAAACAACAAGTAGAACATGCAAAACAGGATTTTTAGGTAAAGCTATGGAAATTATTATAACTCCATCGTTTAATTTCCGTATTTATGGCAATAGCAAAGAAACATCACAAATTGCCGAAATATTTAACAGCTCTCGGGCCAAAGGACTCCTTGAATTAATAAAAAGGCCTGCCTTAAGGTTAGAGTCATTATCTGCGGCATATTGGAACGACTTTGCTAATATTTTTATGCGCTCCTTTTGCACATATTCGACAATAGATCCATTGCATATTCCTATCACTGCTACCACTATTTCAAACATAGCAACAGCAGCTCCATTGACAGAAGGGGCTGAGTATATATCGTCTGAATTGCTAACATCCCTGTGGCAAGAACTTGAATTTCATATCAATTCGTACCTAAACGACAAAAACATAACAGCAAGGCAGTTTATCACTACGGAATTTCCTGACTGGAAAGATGTTGGAAAAATACATTTTCACCTTGCAGAAAATAAACAGCCAGATAGCAAACCATTTGCATTTCTATCAACCTATGGCGTTCGAGTTCCAGGAAAAGCAAGGATACAACACCGACCACTCGGTGTCGCATTAAAAAAATCCTTATCGAGTAGCGATAAAAGTCATCTACAACAACTTCTACGCCCCATCTACGAAGCATCGAAAACAAGTAAATTTGTAGCTAAATCGTTAAAAAACCAATCTATTTATGCACCATTTTATCTAAATCCTAATGAAGCATTTCATTTTATTCAAGATATTCCCTACTGCGAAGAAGCCGGTATTATTTGTAAATTACCAGCATGGTGGAATAAGGGTCGTCCACCAAAAGCCCAAGTAGCAGTTAAGTTAGGTACAAAAAAGAAAAGTCAAATTAGCTTCAATCAATTATTAAACTTTAAAATTGGACTTTCGATTGACGGCAAAACATTAACAGAATCTCAAACCAAAGAATTACTAGCAGCGGAAAGCTCTTTGATTGAAATAGATGGCAAATGGATCGAGGTTAATCGTAAACATATCGAACAAATCCTTTCAGTGTGGAACAATGCCGTCTCTGCATCCCACAATGAAGGTATTTCATTTGCACAGGCGATGCGTTTAATGAGTAGATTTTCTCTCAACAACGATAATTTAGATAAAAGTCTGGAAGCAGAAGAGATACATAAATGGATAGATATAAGTACAAGTTCAGAATTGACTAACTTACTTGACAATCTACGCAAGCCAAAAGATCCAAAGCACCCACAGCTAGAAAAAATTTTGGAAACATACCTTAAGGGGACCCTCAGACCATATCAAAAATCAGGATTAGAATGGTTAAGAACTATTACATCACTACAACTCGGCGGCTGCCTAGCAGATGACATGGGGCTTGGAAAAACTATCCAAGTCATTGCTATGCTGCTAACACAAAAACACTATCTAAAGGTAAAAAAAACAAGTTTATTAATAGTTCCTGCTTCTCTCCTAGGAAATTGGGATTCAGAAATTCAAAAGTTCGCACCAAGCCTATGCTATAAAATAATTCATCCAACAGCAGACGTACCAAAACAAGTTTTAGAAGAAGGCCCGCCAAATTTAGAAGAGCTTGACTTTATATTAACTACTTATGGCATGGCAGTGCGAATGGACTGGCTCCAACAACAAGATTGGCAAACAATAATAGCAGATGAAGCGCAGGCTATTAAAAACTCTAAGACCAAACAATCAAAAGTGCTCCGATCCTTTCAAGCTTCGTCAAAAATCGCTATGACTGGGACACCGATCGAAAACAGCCTTGTAGACTTATGGTCTATTTTTGATTTCACCTGCCCTGGCTTATTAGGAACTGAGGCAAAATTTAAAGAAACAATAAAAAACATTGAAGTCACAGGAGACACTAAAAAAATTGATTACACTCCAATAAGAACGCTTATTGCACCCTATATCCTAAGGAGAAAAAAAAGCGATAAAAGTGTTATTAATGATTTGCCAGATAAAATAGAGTTGACCAGCCAATGTTACCTAACCGAAAATCAAGCCACCCTTTATCAAAAAGAAGTAACTCGACTAAAAGACACGCTGCGAAATTCTGACGGAATGCAGCGTAAAGGTCTTATTTTATCTAGCCTATTAAAATTCAAGCAAATTTGCAATCACCCGTCCCAATACCTTGCAAACGATTCATACCAGCCAAATCTAAGTGGTAAATTCTCAAAATTGAAAGAAATAGTAGAGACTATCTCAAGCCGACAAGAAAAAGTCCTGCTTTTCACACAATTCCGAGAACTAACTGATATTTTAGCTCATTTCTTAAGCGAATGTTTTGGCACTGAAGGTTTGATCATCCATGGTGGAACAGCCGTAGATAAAAGACAAAAACTAGTTGAAAAGTTCCAGCATATAGATGGCCCACCGTTCTTTGTTCTTTCACTTAAAGCAGGTGGAACTGGTCTAAACCTAACTGCTGCTAACCACGTTATCCATTTTGATCGCTGGTGGAATCCAGCAGTAGAAAACCAAGCAACCGATAGAGCCTTTCGCATTGGTCAAAAAAATAACGTCCTCATTCACAAATTTGTATGCAAAGGAACTATAGAAGAAAAAATTGATTTAATGATCCGCGAGAAAAAAGATCTTGCCAATGCTATCGTTGAAAAAACCGACGAAATTAAATTTACTGAATTATCAGATCAAGAGCTTTTAAACTTAGTTAGCCTCGATATACAAGCACTAAATGAAAGTTAGTAGGCATGAAAGCAAAGCGAAAAAAAAAGATAAGCAATAGAACATCAGAGGTTTTCTCCAAAGAAATAAATGCACTTTCTCAAAAAGACGGCATAAGCTATACTTATGAAATCGAAGAACCATCCTACGACTATAACTGCCAAAATGAAATAAGCTATGACTTCGATAACTCTGTAAAGCCTCACAAACACAGTGTCAAAGACCTAAAGAAAAACGCGGCCACACATACTGCTAAACTAAAAAAAGAAGGATTCACTCTCAACCCAATCACTACTAAAAACCGTCAGTTAGCCAAGACATTTTGGGGCAAAGCATGGTGCAAAAACCTTGAAAGATACAAAGATCTAGAATACCGATTGCCACGTGGTCGCAGTTACCTTCATAATGGTTGTGTCATTGATCTACAGATCGAAGTCGGTAAAATCGTAGCACTTGTATCAGGCGGCAATTTATACGAAGTTGAAGTTAAACTCGATACACTTAAGCCACAAACTTGGAGATACATCATTGAACATTGTAGCAACAATATTGGCAGTCTTTTAGAGCTTTTGTCCGGTGAACTTTCGCATGCAACTATGACTATATTAACGGACGAGCATAACGGACTTTTTCCAAATCATCATGAGATAAAAATGTCATGCAACTGCCTTGATATAGCAGGTATGTGCAAGCATATTGCTGCTGTGTTATATGGTGTCGGAATACGATTAGACACAGAGCCGGAATTATTTTTTAAATTGAGAGATATAAACCAAAATGATTTAATATCACATTCAAATAAAAGCTTTATAAAAGAATTGGATACAAACGAAATTGAATTCAACGCTTGTGAACTTGCAACATTATTCGGTATTGACATCAGCCTAGAATAAAGGATCCAGCTAATGCAAAAAATCTTTGACGCAACAGACAGCATTCCATCTTGGGTTGAGCAAGAAATACCACCAGGATTAAAGCGAAAATATTTTCCGTCATCATATGGGAAAATACACTTTTTAAGTGGAGGAAAGGGAGAAAAATGCCTTTTTTTACATGGCAATCCAATGTGGTCACTCCTCTGGAGAAAAGTTATTGCAAGCTAGATCTTTCCAAAATTGAGGTTATAGCCCCCGATTTATTAAACTTGGGATTATCAGATGCATTAAACAAAAGTGATTTTAATTTAAAGAACCACGCAAATAGTATTGCTGAACTTATCGACGCTTTAAATTTAGAAAATATCACCCCTTATACTCCACGACTGGGGTGGGCCCATCGGAATATTGGCAGCTTCTCTGTTCGGACCCCGGTGAAGCGTCTCATAATCCTCAACACCGGATTAAAAACACCAGCAGCTCCTTTTAAAATTTCTAAATTCCACAGTTTTGTAAACAAAAAGATCTTACCAGATCTAGCATTTAAAATTTTTCGATTCCCAATGTATAGCTTACATAAAACACAGGCGAACAGAGAAACTCTAAAAGGAAATAAAGCTGAAATTTACCGTTACCCTATGAAGCGATACTCTCGATGGAATTCCGCCCTTTTATTTGCAAGAATGGTACCCACATATGCAGAACATCCGTCGCTAAATCATTTTGAAGCTATTGAAACCTATTGCAAGAATTTCGAAAATAACGCCGAAATTATCTGGGGAATAAAAGATCCCATAATGGGACGGTCATTAAACAGCATTCAAAAGCTTTTACCCAATGCCCGAACAACCAAACTCCATGCTGGACACTTTTTGCAAGAAGAAAAACCTGATGAAATAGCTCACTGTATTATGCAAATTCAATAATTTGAGGTCTAGACAAGCTAAGACACCAGCGTTTCAAATTTCAATAAATTATTAAGATAATCCCAAGAAATTAGAAGCCATTGGTTTTGTATTTGTCTGTTATCATGAGACCAACACAATATAAATATTAAAGAAGACAATCCAACGGACATCAATAAAAGACATGATGTGACGCTAAAGTAGTCTAACACCTCGTACCAGAGTTGGCTAGATTCCCGCCAACCGGTAATTCAGACTATAGCTCTTGAAGACCCAAGGGGCGCTGTTCATAAAAAATCATATTATTAAACAATAAAGCTACAAAGACACGAATGCATCGCATATGCTGGTGCTTAATGATTGTTCTAATAATAAAAGGTTATTCTTCTCTAACCCTAAAGCTAATGAATCTTCTCTTATTTTAGCCAAAGCAGTATTAGCAGCGCTAATACTGCTAAACTTTCCCAAAACCCACATGACATGTTTTTCCCTAGAAGTTCCAAAAAGCTGCAAAACTCCAATATGGTAACCAATTGTACCTAAGCCTGCCTTCAAAGCCTCTCTATGGGAATTTATATACCGCATCACTCGTTCTTCGGTGCTATCTTGGTGCATAATCACTGCGTAGCAAAGATTTTGATCTTTAGCAAAAGAGACAGCACCACTGTCACCATTATCCTGATTTTGCTTAGAAGTACTAAGCTTACTGCTATCCTCTTTCAACCTTCCAGCTCCAACTTTTTCATTAGAGCCTTGAAGAAGCATTTCTTCACAAGAGGCTTTAGCATCAGGGGTAATCTCAAGAGCAGGCAACCCTATACTCTTTCGAAACCTTGCAGCTGAAATTGTCAAACAAGATTTCTTAGAATCGGCAATGGGCACCTCCTTAAGAATATAATTACTGGTAATTTTGCTAAATTCACTGGCAGTTAAGGGAACACTTATATCTTCATCACTACCTTTCCAATGGGTGCCGCTGATTGTTTTTTGAGAAAACAACTCGGAAAGTAGCAGGTTTTCATAAAACAAATATTGGATGGCCCACGGCAAATTTATACCTAACCCTCGCCAAGCATCTTGTATGGCTTGACCATATACCTTTGTCCCCTGTCCAATCAGCTTATAAGTCCAGTCAACCGCTCGGATATTATTCGCATCGGGCTTATCATTACAAGGATTTGAGACTCTACCGTCAATATCAGACCCACGAGCGTTTTGCATAAAATCCCGACATTTCTTACCTCCTTCTGCCAGCAGCAACCAATAAAAGGCAAAGCAAAAATCCATCCCACCTCTTTTGCTCGCAATATTAAGACCTTTTTCACCACACATATAAGGGTCCCAAGCATTTGTAGCTGCTTTCTGATAACGACTTCCATTGCTCCCCGCCTGTGTCGAAGATCCAATAATATCTACTTGAAAAAGTCCAAAACATTTCTTCAATTTTATGCTTCTATTATTCATCTTATCGAAAGCAGGAGCATCGCAGTGATTTTTAACCACATAAATTCCATGACGATTAGCATAATCATTTGCTGATGCATTTGGCCCATAACCCACAATGGCTTCATAAGTAAGCCCTTTCAGCTCACCTTCATTCAATGGCTCAGACCATTTTTTATTCAATGCAACTTCAAAATCTTTTATCATTGCAAAAAAAGCAAAAGGTAAAACAGCTGCTTGTGAATTTAAAGTCATATTGTCGATCATTTGCGCAAATCTAGCCGCAACCTTTGCTGCCTTTGCCTCAGGATTTCTCTCTATTACTTGACTTTCATTAC
>JAWKNZ010000018.1:0-64759 GCA_041391425.1 Bdellovibrionota bacterium | reverse complement strand
ACCAACAGTTGCCCACCCCTAACCACAAGCCAATGACTACTGCTTTTAAAATAAATTTTTGATTTCTTTGAAGAGTCAAAACACAAAAAAGAATACTTTTTTAAAATCGCGTCGAGACCATCCATACCAAATCAATTTCTAAGAAAATTCTCTTAATTAACCGTAAATTTAAAACTCCGATTTTTGTTATAAACCAATTCACTTGAGGGAGCACCTACCTTAACATACCCCCAATATAGCTCATAAGTTCCCGGCAATCCTTCCAAACGACCTGAAAAAACATCAAAATACCTAAATTCTTTAAGGACTACATCCTCTTGAAATGGCTTTAAAGAACTCGTTTTGCCGTCCCAGTCGCTAAAACCTTGATCTGATTTTTGTAGCAACTTTATCTTACCATTTATATCTCGATATTTTACTGCAACATAAATATCTGCAATTTTTCCAATTTCTTCCCTTGGAACGTTTAAAGCTAACTCAATAGAAATTGAGTTATTTTGCTTAAAAGTCTTGCCATTAATACTAGAGTACGATGTCCCCTCAATGGTCACCGCAAAATCCGATTTGTTTTTAAATAGAAGGTCATCACATAAATATGATGGTTCACTGCTAAGCATGCATTGTCCGAAATAAGTATTTTCGGCACCTATAGCATCATCACATTGATACGAATACCTATCACTATTAAGCATACAAAGACCAAAGCCAGTATTATTGCCTCCTAACGAATCATCGCATTGGTACGAATACCTATCACTATTAAGCATACAAAGGCCAAAGCCAATATTATTGCCTCCTAGCGAATCATCGCATTGATACGAGTATCGATTATTATCAAGCATGCAAATCCCAAAGCCAATGTTATTACTTCCCAAAGCATCATCACATTGATACGAATACCTATCATTATTAAACATACAAAGGCCAAAGCCGACATTATCACCACCTAAAGCATCATCACATTGATACGAATACCTATCACTATTAAGCATACAAAGACCAAAACCAGTATTTCTTTCTCCTAGCGCATCGTCACATACATACTTGTCTCGACCCCCAGCCATACAAAAGCCAAAGCCTAGGTTTGAACTTGGATATAAGTTTGCTGGATTACACTCAATCATCGACCGACCTGCTTCTCTACAAATTTTATACCGCACTAGTATAGTCATTATCAGAATCATATATAATATAGTTTAAGATCGATCCTGAAATATTACCTTGCCTAATTTTTTCCAATTCTTCTTCGAAGGTAATTGGCGTCGAATCAACTAGATGCAGATCGAGTTTTGCACTTTTGGACGTATTCTTATTTAAAAAAGTCCGCATGTTCTCTTTCGTCGAACATGAAACTGACAAAAACATAAGCGATAGACAATAAATTATGCGAAACTTCACCATTCACTCCCTTATAAAAACTTCTATTAATTTTATAAAACATATTATTTTCAGTAGCTTATAAAAAAATACAACTACTTACAGGAAAGTAAAAAGCAAAATACATACCGGGCGGTAAACATAGAAAGACAGGTATTTCTGCAAGCCAACATAACAATCAATAATCCAAATAGGTTTAAACAGAGTTTTCATGCAGAAAATAATAAAAAAGCGTTAGCCCTTCTAATCAAAGTGCTAACGCTAAATGAGTAATTACAAATAATACCCATATGCAAGACAGCCGCGGCCTGGACCAGACTACCTCTTAGCATTATCTATGAGACAGCTTCCATTAAGCAAGATTTTTGTTAACAAAATCCCAGTTCACAAGCTTCCAAAAAGCCTCAATATATTGTGGGCGTGCATTACGGTAATCAACATAATAAGCATGCTCCCAAACATCACAAGTCAACACTGGCTTAAGATCACTAGTCAAAGGATTGCCAGCATTTGACTCCTGAACTATTTCTAAAGATCCATCACCTTTTTGCACTAGAAAAGCCCAGCCTGAACCAAACAAAGTTGCTGCTTTAGTTGTAAACTCTTCTTTAAATTTATCAAACGAACCAAAGCTTTTGTTAATGGCGTCTGCAATAGCGCCCGAAGGATTGCCACCACCATTTGGGGACAAACAGTTCCAATAGAAAGTATGATTCCATACTTGTGCTGCGTTATTGTATATACCGCCTTTTGCTTTCAACATGATTTCTTCTAATGAAGAATTTGCAAACTCAGTGCCTTCAATCAGCTTATTCAAATTGACGACATAAGCATTATGATGCTTGCCATAATGAAACTCCAAAGTTTCTTTAGAAATGTGAGGGGCTAACGCATCCTTCGCATACGGTAATTCTGGTAATGAAATAGTCATAATCAAACCCTTCCTATATAAAAATGAGATAAACTCAAACTTCTCAACGCTTGGCATATCCCTAATGACCTAATCTCAATCATAATAGTCGAGATTAATCTGTTGTCAAATCGTTAGTTCCCTTTACTGAGACACAAGGGAATTAATAATATCCTTAACTGGAAGTATTTCATGAATTCCCTGCACACTTTTCCCGGCTTGATAAAAATCCCTATAGCTTGTGCCTTTAAGGTTCGCTGAGCGCAATTGGAACAGTGATTTAACTGTATAATAAAGCCTCATCCAGTGCTTAGTTTTCCGTCCCTTCAATAATTTTCTTGCCAAAAAACCAGCCTTAGTACCAGTCTTTTCAATGTAAGGAGTTTTTATCACTGAAACAGGGACACCGCTAATCTTATCTGTCAGCACAATATCTCGAGCTGACGCCTGTAAAATGGCGTTCTTATAATCTCTATGGGCATTGCATTCCGTTGAGGCAATAAACCTCGTACCTAGCTGCACACCTGCATAGCCAAGCGCCAAGGCCTCCTGATATTCCGCCATCGAGCCTATACCACCCGCACAAACCAGGGGTAAATCAAACGAGCTCAAAGAATGCAACAACTGCCGAGAGCTCTCGTCGCCAGCATGCCCACCAGCTCTATTATTCACACAAATCAATCCGTCCACATCTTTTTCGCAAGCCTTATGTGCCCACTTTGCATTTACAACATCATGATAAACAACACCGCCAGCCGAATGTGCAGCATCCACAACCCACCCTGGATTGCCCAAAGAAGTCACAAAAAATCTAATTCCCTCTTCAAGAGCAATATCCACCCATTCTTGCATCCTTTTTTCATATGTTTTTGAAGACTTTTCGACAATCACATTCATTCCAATAGGCTTGTCTGTCATGGACTTGATGTATTGTAACCCTTTACGAAAATCATATTTATGCACAAAAACAAGAGATAAAGGTTGCACCACTCCTACTCCACCAGCTTCCGAAGCTGCCGCAACAAGCTCAGGGTTTGAGCACGGATACATAGGGCCACAAATAATGGGATATTGAATTCCCAACTGTTTACAAAATGAATCTGAATCTTTCAATCGAGCTTTCCTTAATAAACAGAAAAAATTTACTCACAAAGACACTTTGACGTGCAGGATATCAAAGCACAAGGAAAAAAAATACTGAAGTTATCTCGATGACAAAAACATCTCATTACAGCCTAAGCCGTGTTATCAACAACTTCACTTCAATGAGCAGGCACACAAAATCCCCCGTCATGCTGAGCGTGAGCGAAGCATCTCGTTCGAATTTTCACCTTAACTTGTCATTTTCACAACCCCACAAGCCCAAGATCTATACACTATGCTCCTTCTTCTTAGTATGCTAAGCTGCCCTGCTCGAATACATTCTGAATCGAGAATTTTCGAACCTAGGCTGAACGTTTTGAGTCGCAAAGGTTTAAGTAAAACCTGACTAAAACACGACCAACCAGCAAATAAAACCGAGTCCCTTAGTAAACACTTAATACCCAAGGACTCCATAGGCCCCAAAGAGAGAAATATTTAAGACCGACGATTCAAAGATGAAATTGACGTACTGTATCTTAATTGCTTCAATAGCCAATCAAATAACAAAAATCTAATTTTTGAGGAATATTAAACAAAAATGACAAAATCGAGTACCAAAGCAATCTCCACAAGTAGCACCGCTGAATACTTTGCAAAAAATCTCCAACAAGTAGGGTTTTCTTCACCGACCAAAGCCGTATTGACCACGCTAAAAGAAGCCGTAGATAACGCGCTTGATGCTTGTGAAGAGCATGGAATCTTACCAGAATTAAACGTCTACATAGAAAAGCTGGGAAAAGGTAACCTCAGAAATACCGACAGAATCAAAATTCGCGTTACCGATAACGGACCAGGGATTCGCCTAGAAGACATTCCAAAAGTGTTTGGAGAATACCTCGCATCCTCAAAATTCGGTCGAGGGCGCTGCTCACGTGGACAGCAAGGTATAGGAATTTCAGCTGCAACAACGTGGGCTATCCAAACAACAGCCACCGGAGCACACGTTATCAGCAAGCGCAAAGGGCAAAAAAAGGCAATCAAGTGCACCGTTGCCACAGATTTAAAAAAGAACAAAGGCATCATACAGAAAAAAGAACAAATTGATTGGGAACAACCACACGGCACGTCTGTCGAGTTTGTCATCGATGGTCGAGTTCAGCTAAATGGCGAAGCAGGACTGCTTAACTACTTGCGCGGCAACATCCTACTTAATCCGCATTTGACACTTACATACGAACTGCCGGAAATTAACAAAACAACTTTAGAGCGTGTTTCCACAACACTTCCACAAGTTCCAGCTGCCACAGCCCCGCATCCACATACCATGAAACTTGGGGAGTTTATGAGCCATGGACGCCTATTTGGGCGCACTTCGGTTCGCGATTGGCTTAAGAAAGGATTTTCTAGGGTAAGCGATAAAATTATCGCTGAAATACTAACAAACGGAAAGATAGCTAAAGACATCCTCAATAAGCAGGTTGGCACATTAAAAAACGAAGACTTCACAAAACTTTTCAAAGGCGTGCAAGAGACCAATTTGATGGCTCCTCCCACCTCATCGGTCATGTCTGTAGGTGAAGAAGGGCTGGCACTGAGCATCCAACGCTTGGGAGAAGTAGATTATTTTTCTGTTGTAAGCCGTAAGCCCATAATATGTGACTTCAAACCCGTGCAAATCGAAGTTGCCATAGCAAGATCACAAGAACGCACCGGTGAATCAGAAACTGCAGTGCAAGTTTTACGTTTTGCCAATCGAGTCCCTCTGCAATTTGACAAAGCGTCATGCGCTATCGTTAAAGCTATCACATCAATCAATTGGAAAAGCTATGGAATTCGCCAGGCCAAAGGACAAATGCCTATGGGTCCCTATGTTATTGCCGTAAGCGTGGTGTCGCCATTTATTAAGTTTAAAAATGCTTCTAAAGAAACTATAGATGCCTCTGACGATCTAGTTGAAGAAATACGCAGAGGCTTGATGAAAGCCGGCCAGCGCCTTTCCCGCCACCTGAAACGAGAGCATAAAGCCGACGAACTTGAGCAAAAGATTAGACATATTGAAAAATTCTGCCCAATTTTAGTAGAAACCCTTTGCAGGATATTAAAGGCTCCCGAAAGCCGCAAAGAAAAAGCAGAACTAGGCTTAAGAAAAATCCTAGGACGCGAGACTAAAGAGACGGAAAAACAACTATCCACCGCAGAACAAAAGCTCCAAGACCATTTAGAAGTTCAAAAGCAACGCTTTTCAAGCTTCAAAGAAGAGGATCAATCTCTACTAGAATTAGAAAATGATGATGAAAATGCAGCTGATAAAAATAATGAAGAGAACACTTCAGCAACAGAAGAAAGCACAATCGATAAAAATAAAACCAAAGCAACTAAGAAAGAGGTAATTCAAAAATCAAAAAAAGTAAAAAAAGACACAGATAATAGCAAGAAAAAAACTAAAACTTCGAAAAAATCCACTAAAAAAACGTCTGCAAAAAAAGCTGTAAAGAAGAAAACCATCAAGAAAAAAGCGACAACAAAAAAGAAAACAACAAAGAAGAAGGTAGCGGCTACAAAAGCTGTAAAGAAGAAAACCACCAAGAAAAAAGCGACAACAAAAAAGAAAACGGCAAAGAAGAAGGCCTCTAACAAAAAAGCGACAAAGAAGAAAAAATAAACCTATATAATAAGTAAGGAAAAAAAATGGCTGGATTACGTTATAATATACGAGAAAAAGGTGAAGTCCCGAAACTTTCGCTAGAACTTTGTGAAAAAATTCTCTCTGATCTTGAGAAATCTAAAAAACCGACATTACAATCGACAAAATGCTCTCTAGATAATAGTATATACGTCCCATCTCTAGGGTACCTCACCCCCGGCAACAAAAAAGTAAAAACTGAGTTAAATGTCAGCTCAGTAAAAAAAATGTCACGCGCAATCTTTATGCTAGAGCTACTACTACGCAATATAAACAACGGCAACACCAACACAAAGCGTGAGCTTTATTACATGTGCAAAGGTATGTTTAAAACGAATCCAGAGCTCAAACCTATGGACTTTGAAGAACAAGCAGAATCAGATGCATCCATCGACTTTATCGGCGAATTACTCGAATGCTACCGAGAAGAACTGAATTGTTATGCAAACGATCGTGGCGGTGATACATATTCAAATTACCTAATCGTAACAGAGACCATGACCGACGGAAGCAAAGCACAAATAGACTTATCTACACTGGGAACCTCGCCCTTTGTGCCAAGAAACAAGCCGCAAAGCTTAAAACTCGAAATGAAGAAAAAAATTGATTTTTGTATCGTTGTAGAATCGACTGGTACTGCGAACACTCTTGTAGCCAACGGCATTACCAAACGGCACAAATGTATCATAGTAGGTGCACAGGGAGTTCCTTCAAATGCCGTTCGCGGATGGGTGAGAAGAATTCAAGAGCAATTAAAGATCCCGACTTTCTTTTTCGGAGACCTCGACGCCTATACACTACAAAACATCTACCGTACCCTCAAAGCTGGTTCGGCAGCCTCACTGATTAGAAATTCTAATTTCTCAGCACCAGATGTTAAGTTTTTGGGAGTATTGCCAGAAGATGTCAAAAAATACGACCTGTTTTCATATGATGTCAAAGAAAGCAATCCATCAGAAATGCGCTCCTTAAAAAAAGCTAAGGATGCTTTAGCTAATGACCCTTTCTTCCAAAGTAAAAAGAACTCTAAACTTGCAAAAATTCTCGAATGGCTCATAGAAAACAAAAAACGTTGTGAACAGCAGGCCTATTACGCCGTAGATGGCAACGACCCATTAATCCTCGAAAAAATCTTAATTGAAAAAATAGAGAAAGGAAAATTTGTCTAGCGCTAGCTAGGCAAATCAATACGTTGGGATATTATCTATGACAGTAATACGTGGTATTTCGAGCTTCTTAGAAGCGTACGAAAGAGAGGCATTTGACAACAGCTCTGTCCAGTTGGTATCCCTTTCGGAGTCTTTTAACAAGCTTGTTTTACTTTCTTTATTGACCAAGGCCTATGACAGCGATGTTAAAACAGGATCTTTTCGAAAAATCATTTGCATCCTACCTACTGCAAAAAATTTGTCTCCATGGCTGCATTTTTTCGAAGATACCATCTCTGATTTAAACATTCCTAACTCTCGACTTGGAATGTTCCCGTCGTATTCACTGTGGGGGGCTGACCGCCTAATCAATCCCATTTCAACCCGTAAACAAAGGATGATGGCACTTTCTATAGCCAGAGATAAATCTTCTCTTGGCATCATTTTAACAACCTTACCAGCATTGGCACAACAAACCATTTCGCTAGAAGAATTTGAGCAAGCATCGTTAACGTTAAATGTAGGCGACGATTACGATCAAGATGACTTGATTGAAAAATTATATGACCTTGGTTACCAAAAAACTTCGAAAGTAACCGAAGAAGGTACGTGGACAATTAGAGGAGGAATTCTAGACATTTTTCCTCTGAACTACGAATCTCCTCTGCGCATGGAATTCTTTGCTGATACCCTAGAATCTGCTCGTTTTTTTTCGATAGAGAACCAGAGGTCCAAAAAAGAAATCTCTTCCGTATCAATAGTGCCTGCTTGCGAAGCATTGACACCAGCACAAAAGCGCCAAGAAGATGCACAAAAACTCTATGATGTCTTGCTAGAACAAGAAATCCCACACGAAGATCGTGATGGCATGATGGCTACTTTTATGCAAGGCTACCATTTTGCAGGTTTTGATGTTTTCACACCTATTTTTAGAAGCAATAGCTCTAGCCTTTTAGATTACATACCCAATCAAGTTGAGCTCATATTTCCAAGGACAATGAAAAACTGCATTGCTTCCGCTGAAGAATATTACCAGGAAAAAGAAGAGGCATGGCTAAGAGACCAACAGGCAAAAAGAGCAACACTATCCCCGAGTAAACATTTTTTACCCTTCGATCAGATTGAAAACAAACTCATCAATGAATTTCACAGTTTCGAACTCGGAAACCCTCTAGAATCAAATCAAAAAAGACAAATTCGCTTAGAGGGCAAAGCAACATTAGCCGAAGCCCCTATAAAAACAAATACAACCGCTAATGATGAAAATTTTAAAAATTGGATAAAAACAATTGCAAATAAACTCAAAGCACAGTCATCTTGTATCGCCTTGCTGGTACGAGGAGAAGAATCTGCACAAAACACAAAGAGTTTATTAGAACACTATAACCTTTCTCCTCAAATCCAAAGTGATCTACTGGCACATATAGCCCGCGGAAATTGGCAACAAAAAGGCATCTACATCGGCCAAGGGCATCTAGATTCTCACCTCTGGATTGACGAAACTGAATTATTGATCTTATCGGAAGATGAGTTACTTGGCACTACTAAAACCAAACGAAAATCCGCACCAAAAAGATTACGCAACTATCTAAGCTCTTTTAAAGACCTCAAAATCAACGATCTGGTTGTCCATCTCAGCCATGGAATTGGCCGCTACCTTGGTATGACTACCTTAGAAGTAGCAAAAATCCCTTCTGATTTTCTGATACTAGAATACGCTGGCAAAGATCGCATTTATCTGCCGGTCGACAAACTCAATTTGTTGCAACGTTATAGCTCATCATCTGAAAAAACTGCGCCACTAGACAAATTAGGTGGACAATCTTGGACAAAACGAAAATCGAGAGTTAAAAAAGCCATCAAAGACATGGCTGATGATCTATTAAAGCTACAGGCCAAAAGAGAGTTATCACGCCCCCATGTTTATTCATTGCCAGGAGAAAGCTATCTTAAGTTTGAAGAAGAGTTTCCATATCAAGAAACCGAAGATCAAATCCGAGTATTAGAAGATGTGGAGGCGGACCTTACCAGCGCCAAGCTTATGGACCGGCTCATAGTCGGTGATGTCGGTTTTGGCAAAACAGAAATTGCCATCCGCACATGCTACCGTGCAGTCTTAGAGGGATTTCAAGTTCTCGTTCTAGTACCCACCACAATTTTATGCTATCAGCACTTTCAGAATTTTTCTCAAAGGCTCTCTAAGCATGGCGTTAACGTGAGGCAGATGAATCGATTTGTAAAAGGAAAAGAACTCAAGGAAACAGTCGATGGACTAAAATCGGGAGCCGTAGACATCGTTATTGGAACCCACAGGCTACTTTCTAAAGACATCATCCCCAAACGCTTGGGTCTTCTCATCGTCGATGAAGAACAACGTTTTGGAGTAGCGCATAAAGAACGTATCAAGGTCATGCGAGCCAATGCAGATATCCTCACTTTAACGGCAACTCCTATACCAAGGACATTGCACATGGCTATGCTGGGCTTACGAGAAATTTCTGTCATAGCGACACCACCTAGTGACCGCCTAGCTGTAAGAACCTACATATCCAAGTTTGATGAGCAGCTAATCAAAGAAGCCATCGAAACTGAGCTAGGACGTGGAGGACAAGTATTTTATGTACACAACCGCGTTCAAGATATCGATGAAGTTGCTACTTTTGTTCGCAGTTTAGTCCCAAGTATCGAAATTAGAACCGCACATGGTCAAATGAATGAAACCCAGTTGGAAAAGGTCACCATGGACTTTATCGAACAAAAATTCTCAGTTCTAATATGCACCACAATAATCGAATCTGGCATCGACATGCCCAACGTCAATACCATTATAGTAAATCGGGCTGATCAGTTTGGCCTCGCTCAACTCTACCAACTGCGCGGACGTGTAGGTAGATCATCCGTACAAGCCTATGCCTATCTCTTTACTCCCCCGACTGAGCAAATAAGCGTTGAGGCAGAGCAGAGGTTAACCGCCATCGCCACCCATCAAGAACTTGGATCAGGCTTTCATATTGCCAGTCATGATCTAGAAATCAGAGGTGCTGGGAACTTGTTAGGAGCAGAACAGTCAGGGCAGATCACAGCAATTGGTATTGAGCTATATACCGACATGTTGGATTCAGTTATTAAAGAAATGCGAGGAGAGATTAGTCAGGAAAAACAAGAAATCGAGTTCAAGATCAATATTTCTGCAATTATTCCAATAAATTATATAGAATCAGAAAGTGAAAGGCTGAGCATTTACAAAGATATGTTCTCTGCTGACACTGCCGAAGAGTTGCATGAAATCAAGACAAGTCTAAAAGACCAATACGGCGCATGCCCTCCAGAGCTCGTTAGACTCTTTGCCATAGCTCATATCAAAAGGACCCTCAGGGAAATTAATGCAACTTCTCTTGCTCCCGGCAAAACAGGCATGTTCGAACTCAAATTTGGCTCCTTAACTGAAGAACAAATTAACAAAATCATAGAAATCTCAAAGGAACAGCCACAAAACTACCATCTCTTATCCGATTACACGCTGATTCTTGCGGTGGGAGCTCCAAAAGATCATTCAATTTCCAGCCAAGAAGACATATTAAAAAATATTCGCTCTCTTTTAGAGCCATTATTGCATAAAATGTCTAAATGAAAATCAATACCCTGCTGGATCTAAGATAAGGAGACCTCTACTATGCCAAATCTATTTAAGGCATTTTTATTGATTATTTTTTTTCTATCCTCAGGGTTACTGCTTTGGAAATACTCCAAAATCAAAACCTTTGAGCCTATTGAAAACTTCAAAGAAGTCGCAAAAAAACACGAAGAAAAAATCTTAACAGTTGATAACGAAGAAATCACTGAAGAAGATCTAGAGTTTGAATACCAACTCCATACGCTAGGGCTAGTAGAAAAAAGCGACCTCACCCCAGTGCCAGATCTTGGTAAAAACTACAATAAAGAGCTACCGAAACTAAAATATGAGCTATTAAGTAACATGGTAGAACGAAAAATGCTCTACCACTATATCACCCAGGAAAAAAGCTTTGCTAAAACAATCAAAGTCAACCAAAAAGACTGTATACGAGAATGGCAGGAAACAATCCACGAAGACATCCAGCTACTACGCAGCGAGGAAAACCAGCTCAGGCTCAAAGCTAGAATCTGCGAACTAACTGCACTACAACTCTACATGGAAACAGTACTCTTTCCCAAAATCCAAATTACCGAAGAAGAAATCATCGAATACTATAAAAACCATGTCAATGAATTCAAACACCCTAAAATGGTACTGATAAGACAAATAGTTCTCGCCGAAGAAAGTCAGGCAAAAAAAGTCCGCAACAAAGCCACAAGACAAAATTTTCCCCAACTAGCTAAAGAATACTCAATCACCCCAGAAGCAGAAAAAGGTGGCCTTTTAGGCCCT
The DNA here is from genome assembly GCA_041391425.1 of Bdellovibrionota bacterium. Taxonomy (GTDB): domain Bacteria; phylum Bdellovibrionota_B; class Oligoflexia; order Oligoflexales; family JAWKNZ01; genus JAWKNZ01. Next base: position 53,150 of record JAWKNZ010000018.1, on the reverse strand, counting down.
TACAAAAAAGGAGACCTTCCCCCCGTATTTGATATTGCTTTTAGATTGCGCAAAGGAGACATTAGTACCATTCAAAAATCAACCTATGGATTTCACATCATCATGGTTGAGAAAAAAATAGACCAGCGCGAAATAGGCCTTGAAGAAGCCAAAAAAGACATCACAAGCGCGCTAACTGAGAAAAAGAAGAATTGGGAGTATAAAAAATGGGTAGAGCTAGCACAGCATTCCATTCAAGTAAAATCTACACAGCCTTTGTGGTAATAGCAGCCTTCTCTAGCTTTATTATGTGCAACATATCTTATGGAGCACAGAGTGAGGAGCTTGTTGACAAGATCGTAGCTATCGTAGAATCGCAACCTATTCTATATAGCGAAATTGCTGAAAAAGAAAAAACCGGGCCGTTAGTCTTAGTTTCTGACTTCCCAGCCGATGAAAAATCTCCCGCATTCGAGCGAGCACTCAATGACGCGATAAATTATGAACTTATACTGAATAAGATTAGTGAGCTTGAAATAGATGTTAGCGATGAACAAGTAGAAACTCAAATCGACCAACTACTAAAGGGACAAAACCTAACCCGCGACGGACTATACCAGTTCCTTTCCGAACAAAACAAAAGCTACGAACAATACAAAAAAGATTTTAAAAACCAGATGCTATTAAGAAGATTTCAAGGCCGGGTCATCGCCCCCTTGATAAAAATAACCGATAAAGACATCGAAACATATTTTCTCGAAAAATCTGGCAACAAATCAAACTCTGTGCAATTTAACCTACGTCAAATTCTAATAAGCGTCGATGCCGATGCCAGTGAAAATATCATTGCTGCAAAAAAATCCTTAGCCAAAGAAGTCTACCAAAAGCTACAAGGCGGGACTAAATTTTTAGAGGCAGTGAAACTATACTCAGACGGCCCTAACGCCAGAACAAACGGCGGGCTTATGGCAGGCATAAACCTCAAAGACTTAACTGAAACATTACGCACTGAAATCGAAAGGCTAGAAGTAGGCGAATTCACCGAGCCCATTAAAACAGAAATTGGCTTCCACATCTTCTATTTAGAAGAAAAGAAATTTACGGAAAATGATGAATACAAAAGCAAAAAAGACCAATTAGAATATGAGCTAAGAAACCTAGAGCTTAATACCCAGACACGCCGCTGGCTACAACAAGCGCGTCAAAAGGCAAAAATCGAGATCTTAGAGAAGGGATAAATCACATAAGGTTTTGTTTTTATTTGATTTTTAAAAGGCCTACAAATCTCATATTGACATAATTTGATTGATCTATATCTTAGGGTTTTCATTCTTATGGTGGGTATGGCGAAGTGGTTAACGCACCGGATTGTGATTCCGGCATTCGTGGGTTCAAGTCCCATTACCCACCCCATTTTAGAAAAATAAACCCTCTGGATTTTGTTCGGAGGATTTTTATTTAGCTAATATTTGTTTTAGATATTTATTATTAACATAATAAACTAGTTTTCTGCCTTCTTTCTTTTCTATCAATATTTCTAGATGATGTAATTGTTTTAAGTCTTTTCGGGCCATTTCTCTTGTTTTTCCAATCTCTTTAGAAAAACTGTCACTTGTGACACCAAGAAATTTATTTAGCGCTAATTTCTGAAGTAGGATAATTTGGTTTTTATTTAAAGAAAGTGTTTCAGTAAGATGGCCAATCGGATCTAGTGTACCCCTGAGATTCTAGTCGATATTTAATTCCATCAAAAGGTGTGTACCTTTCTTGAGTGTATTTTATCCAAATATCAGAATTCATAAGTTCTAACTGATTCATTATTTTTCCATAGTTCCCATTCTAACTGCTAATTTTATTGGAAATATTAGCAGATTGATACGGTTTTGGAATAATTCTTTTAAAATCAATGAGTTGCTCTGCTAACTGACTTGCAAAACGTCATACTTGAAAAGAGGTTAATTAATATAATATATCGCATAGGGCCAAAGTGTAAAAATAGGAATGCAATAGACGCTCTGAGCGACCACTCCTTCTAACATAACGATCTTCCAAAGAATCCCACAAGCAACCCGTTCTTCCTCACTTTTAATTGAGGAGAACCTAAAAAACCTTACTCTTACCCATATCTTTAGCTTAGCTTTTTCGAAGGAATATATTTCTGCAAAAAATATTATAGAATCGATTTCATTGAGAGATGGCTTAAAATCCAAAGCCTCCTCACTTGATGAATCCATCGGTTCTTTCAAGACGGTCTTTAACGTATTCTATTAAATGATCTACCCCTAGGAAAAGAATGCGTATACCTTCGCCTCTAGAAGATAATACGAAATCATATATTTAAAAAATCATAATGAATTGCAGGTATTTACTCGCAATTCATTATGATTTTTTTAGACTATTTATATGAAAGGAAATATGTTCTTCTATGAAAGTTGAAATAAAGTAGTAGCTATGATCGTACCCTTCTCTCATATTAAGTTTTAAATTTTGCCCCATTTCTCTACATATTTCTTCAAAGAGGCTTGTCTTTAACTGAGTTTGTAAAAATTCATCATTTAAACCTTGATCTATCAATATTGTATTTCTAACTAAGTTTCCATCTTTAACGAGTTCATAAGCATCATACTTTTTCCATTCTTCGACGTTCTCACCAAGATAGCCTTTAAAGGCTTTGATTCCCCAAGGGCTGTTAATAGGATTTACAATCGGAGAAAAAGCAGAAATGGATTTAAACAGCCCTGGGTTTCTTATTCCCAACACTAGTGCGCCGTGTCCTCCCATTGAATGGCCCATAATTGAAACGTTATCTATTCCAAGATCATTTTTTAATAATTGAATAAGATCATTTATTATATAATCATACATCTGATAGTTTTTTGAATAATCACCCTTTGTCGCATTTACATAAAAGCTTGCTCCACTTCCAAAATCATAAGAGTCATCCTCACCATCTAAATTTAAGCCCCGAGGGGATGTATCAGGACAAATAATCAACGTGTTTGTACCAGCCAAATACTTTTGAACTCCCGCCTTTGTAATAAAGTTCTCTTCATTACAAGTTAACCCAGATAGCCAAATAATTGATGAGTCAATATCTTTAATATCACTTGGTACAAAAGCAGAAAATTTCATTTGGGTTTTAGTTGAATTTGACGAGTGCTCACAAAACCAAGTTTCTCCATCAAAACTCTTGTGTTTTTTAAGTATTTCAAAATCCATTAATTCTCCGATTAATACTCAATTACAGTTCTAATACTCTCACCCTTGTGCATTAGGTCGAAAGCTTCATTTATTTTTTCTAGTGGAAGCTTAAAGGTAATTAAGTCATCAAGATTAATTTCACCATTCATGTATTTATCTACATAACCAGGTAATTCAGTTCTTCCTTTAACTCCACCAAAAGCACTTCCTTTCCATACGCGACCAGTAACTAATTGAAATGGACGAGTCCTTATTTCTTGGCCAGCTCCTGCAACACCAATAATAATTGATTCTCCCCAGCCTTTATGACAACACTCTAAAGCAGACCTCATCAAATCAACATTTCCGACACACTCAAATGAGAAGTCAACCCCACCATCTGTTAGTTCTATAATCACTTCTTGGATTGGCTTGTCATATTTTTGAGGGTTTACGAAATCCGTTGCGCCAAATTTTTTTGCCATCACAAATTTATCATCGTTTATATCTACTGCGATAATCCTACCAGCCTTTGCCATCTTTGCACCCTGTATAACGGAAAGCCCGATGCCGCCTAGGCCAAACACCGCAACAGTGTCACCTTCCTTTACCTTCGCTGTATTCAAAACTGCGCCAATACCTGTCGTAACTCCACAACCTAACAGGCAAACCTTATCTAAAGGCGCTTTTTTGCTAACTTTTGCTAAAGACACCTCAGGAACGACTGTATACTCAGAAAAGGTTGATGTGCCCATATAATGATGAATCATTTTACCGTCTTTAGAGAAACGACTTGTACCGTCTGGCATCAATCCACGCCCCTGAGTTTCACGAACAGAAGAACATAAATTTGTTTTTCCAGATTTACACATTTTACATTCCCCACATTCGGCAGTGTAAAGAGGAATTACATGATCACCTTTTTTTAAAGTTGTAACACCTTCACCAACTTCTTCAACAATTCCACTTCCTTCATGTCCAAGAATTACGGGGAATAGACCTTCTGGATCACTTCCAGAGAGGGTGAATGCATCAGTATGGCAAACACCTGTCGCAATAATTTTAACTAAGACTTCACCTTTTTTGGGGAACTCAAGGTCAATCTCTTCTATCTTTAATGGTTGCTTTGGCTCCCATGCTACAGCAGCTTTTACTTTCATTATTTTTTTCATATAATCTCCTCACATGTTGCCTAAACTATATTGGTTACCTAGGTTCAAACTAGCATAGTTAAAATTCGAAACTCTAATCTTTAATTAATAAATTACAAAGTCAACTCGGACTTACAAAGTGTCGATACAATTTATCTAACTTCAAACGAATTTCATCAATAGCTTTCTCAGCATTTTTTTAGATGGTCCTGATAACAAATAATTATGAAATTAAGTGAGAATTCTGCAACTCGCAACAAGCAGAGAAGATTTAAATTAAGAAAGCCATAACAATAAAAGTATTCCATTATAACTTACTAAAAAATTGGGAAAATCTGATCGATCCTTACTCACCTTTGTTAGCAGTTAGAAAACTACACTACCAACAAACTATTTTATTCTGACATTAAAAATATTAATATCTTTAATTAGTTGAAGATAAAAACACTGACATTCAAATAAAAATTATTTAAGAATTGATCAATCAATAAAACAGATCTAAAACTAGATAACTATATTGGTCAAAAGCTTAGACTAACTGAAACCTGCACTGCTAGGAAATTCAATGATCTAATAAAACCAATCAAAAGATACCGTCAAAACCCAGTTTAATTGATCGCTATCTTGAAAAAACAATATTTTCATTCAATAAAGGTTAACATATGGCTACAATTATCCACAAAAGAGTAGACCTAGCTAGACTAGGAGAAAATCAAACAGTCATAGCAAAACTTCGTTCTGGTTGGGCAGTGTTGGGTGATGTACAATTTCTAAAGGGGTATTCACTTTTGCTTCCAGATCCAGTTGTACCTAGTCTAAACGATTTGACAGGTAGCGATCGCCAAACATACCTTGAAGACATGACAGCTTTAGGTGACGCCTTACTTGAAGTCACAAAGGCAGAACGAATAAACTATGAAATTCTAGGAAATAGTGAAGCCGCATTGCATGCGCATTTATTTCCCAGATATAAGGATGAAGATCCAAATATAAGAACACGACCAGTCTGGTTCTACGATTGGGACAATTGCGAGAAATTTAATATATCACAACATTCAGCTTTAATGGAAAGTATAAAAACAGCATTAAAGAAGCGAGTTCCATGCGAATGAATATTATCATCCGTCAAAAATTTTCCTTACAATGACTCAATAAAAACTTTGGGAAGTTAAAAATTCTACCCAAGTACTACTAGCAAAATAGTAATGAAAACAGATAAAGATAAAGATAAAGAAGTTATAGTTTACAACAAACACATTGCTACCATATGCTAAAGCTTTAGTCACAATAGTTATTAATCATCAATTGGTGAATAATGAAAACATTTTTACTCTTCATATCGCTATGCTTACTTTTCACAACCTCATGCTCGCATATAGGTGAAAAAAAGAGTCATCAATCTCCCAAAGAGGTGCCAAAAACTCACCCACTTGACCCCGATACTTCAGAAATTATCGATGAGATCAAAAAATACATTTACTCAGTACAACAAGTAAAATCTGCCACATTATCAAATATTAATGGCGAACAACGTAAAAAGGATGTAACTTTTTTGCGGCAATTTCTACCTCGATCTTATGGCGGATACGATTACGTTAAAGATCAAGGTTTTAATTGGGATTCTTTTTTTTCCAATATAGAAAATATAGAACCTAACCAAAACCTTACAACTGAAGAATGGCAGCAAAGCCTAGCTACCGCATTGTCGGGCATCCAAGATTCCCATTTTGCCGTGATTTCAAAAGATAAAAATGATTCTGTTAAAAAATGGTCTCAACCTGGCTTGAAAGCAAATTTAGCTTTTACAACCGATTTAATAGTAGATAAAAAAAAGAAAATCATAAGCGGCGGTATAGGTACTATCTCTAATTGTAAAAACTTTAAATTTGACGAAATTTTAAACCCGACTATTAGCACGTTTTCAGGTGATAACTTAAGGCCGATAGTCCTAGCAGCTAAAGAGCCTGCCCCCCTTACTTGCATTGTTCATAACTTACAAGGAAAATCAAGCCTCAACACATGGAATTGGCGACCTTTAAATAAAAATAACTTAGAAGCCTCTAAAACCGACGAAAATATATTTTCTGTTTCTCAAAATGAAAGCGGCCTAACTTTGGTTAAACTTTCAAGCTTATATGCAAAAGATAGCGATATTTGGCAAAATTTTATCGAAACCGCCTGGAAAATAAGAAAGTCAAAGATCGTTATTTTAGACCTACGAGGCAATCAAGGCGGAAATTCAGCACCTCTATTAAGCTGGCTACAAATTCTAAGAGACGCACTACCAGACAGAACTGCTACATTTAACCAGCTCAATTCAGCATGGACCAAAGTCCTTCTCGTAAATTTTTTCACACACCAACTAGCTTATAACATTGGCGATGATCCATGGCAAGAACACTGCCATGTCTGGCGCGATAAAACACTAGACGATTTAAGAAAGATTAACTCATCTAACATAGAAGATAAAAGCTGGGATACATACATTACAAAACCCACAGAACTGCTCAATCAAGTCCCAACGACCTCCAACCCTCCGTTTGCAGGGAAATTAATTATATTAACAGATAGACACTGTGCTTCAGCATGTGAGTTAGGAATTAAAGCCATGACCGGCAATGAAAACAATATTATCGTCGGTGAAAACACTAACGGAATGGCTGTTATCGGCGAAAACGGCGAGGTAGTTCTACCTGGAAGCTTTATGCGGATACGCTGGGGACAATGGATAGAAAAAGACTTATCAAATGGATTCGAGGGTTATGCAGAAGGCAGCGGATTTACCCCTAAATACTGGGTAGATTTTTCTAAAGTATCTCCTGAGAAAATTGCTAATTATTTCATTCAATAATTGCAAAGCTATTTTATACTAGATCCTATTTCCTTCACTTTCTTATATCAATCTAAATATATTCTTATGGTCATTAAAAATCTGTAACCTTGAATATCAAGGTTACAAAAAATGAAAGCTTTATACTAATGTTGCAACAAATATACTCCCTTTATTTGAATGCCGATATCATCCCATACAAACCCATTACCCCTTTCCCATTTCTCAATTTCAGAAAAATATATTTCTGGATGCAGCGACTTGAGAAAAGAAGTTATTTTTGTAAATTAAGCGAAGGACATTGCATGGGACTTGCAAAATGTCCATGGTGACTCTTCTTCCACTAAATTATAGACCTCTCGCGAAACTAATTTTTTAAACAATTCTAAATCATCATTAGGATTTCCAAGACGAATATCCCTTCTCAGCCGACTACATCTTCCGAAATCCCAGCCTGTATATGAAGATATAATCTTAATTAAATCTTCATGGTATATGATTAATCCAAAATTAGGTTCCAGATAAATTTGCAGATCAGGAGATAAAAAATCATATGATTGACAATCTACCTTCGCTCTTTTATAACGCTCTAGTCTGGCGATATTCTCCTCATGATTAGGCCGCCATAGTGAAATAATATTAACCATATCTCGAAAAGAATAGATCTTTTGTGAAGTCAAATATTCCTTAATTTTATCTATCCCAACAAAATCTTGAAAATAATTTTCATACTTCATCACTAACGCTGTTGGTGAATAATCAAAAAGAAATATTTTTTCAATTTCTCCACTACGGATATTTTTTAGTACAGATTCATCATCATCCGCTATAGAACAGAAATCGATGGGTTTATCCAGCTTTTTATTAACATTATTAATAATATCCAGCAAAGGCATTTTAAATGCGGTAATTTTACCCCAAGTAAGATTCTCTGATCTATTTCGACAGTAATCTACAAATGGCTGTCCTTTTTCAAACTCAACATCGATATGAATATCAGGCACAGTATAAAACAAACGTTCTGGAAACAAATCATAACGAGTTGGATCAATACCAGTAAACCCCATTCCATATAAAATTAAACTAGCGGGACAACTACCACGTCCAGGTCCTAAGGTTAAATTATGCTTCTTAGCAAAAAGGATACAATCTCTAACTGCAAATATAAATTCACTTTTTTCTGCCGTATCATAGAAACCTCTTTCCCTATCTAAATAATTCAAGTGATGTTCTTTAACCATACCAACTCGACTGCGAATTCCTGAAAGCACCTCACCTTTAACTGCATCCATGTACATTCTCCTCTCATACAAATCAATCGTTTGTGATGATTGAATTTTAGTGGCTATAAAGAGGAGCTTTTTAAGTCTATCTCGACGCCCTTCGAGTACAGATAATTCTTTCTCTACCAAATCAAATTTTTCTTGCAGAATATGACTTACCTTGCCCATACCTATAGTAAGCACGTCACGCATTTCCTCGAGGCTAAAACCCAGCTTCTGTAAATCTCGAATCTTGGCGATCACATCAAGTTGACTTCGATCATAATAACGATAGTTATTGTCACCACGCAAAGCGCTGATAAGCCCTAAAGACTCATAGTGGCGTATTGCCCGTGGAGTAACACTTGCTGCACTTGCGAACTGACCTATTGATAGCACTAAAAAACCCTCCAATAAACTAAGGATAAAGTTTGACGCAGTGTAAAGGTCAACAAGAAATAATTAAAATGGGATATAGTATTTATCCATTAATTTCAATGTGATAAATTATTTTCACTTTAAAAACATTGACGTAATGAGAGCTAACATATTCAAAATCGGCTAGGAGAAATGGGTATTTTATAAGCAATCAAATTAGATAGCACGCTAGAGAAAAGAAAGAGAAGAACGCTTCCAAAATTATAGAAGCCACCTCTTCGTAGTCCAAGGTTATAATAAGAAATTCTTTATGAAACACTACTAACTAAGTAAAAAGTACTTCACATAAGGCTTTCCAAACATATAGATTTCTCCAGCGCATCCCATGAGACAATAATCATAAAAGCTAAAAAAGAGGACAAATACACTCTGCTAAATTCTCAATATCACAGCCTTAACATTCCGGCATTAGCTATATTAAATCCACCATTTTCTTCCTTAGATCCTGACTCCACAATAGTACCATTGTTGTCAGTTATCCTTGATTGAATCAAACCGATCAAATTTTTTGGCACCATAATAACACCGCTATTATATATTTTATCAATTTTAGAGCTGATAAGACTTGGGTTCATGTCGCTAATTTCTAATATACCGTAATTAACAATAGTCAACGATCCATCTTGATATTCTAGCTGTGAACATTCTAATTTTGATTGGCCTTCATTAATAAATAATCGTTCTTTATAGGCAATAATTTTAGTCTTATATCTATCACATTTTCTAGCAAGACTAGGTTTTAGAGAAATATGGCAAAAAACAGCTTCTTTTGCTTTTAGACTCTGCAACTTTTTTTCTAGCAAGACTGGATCAACATCTTTGTCAAATTCGACTTTCTCCAAAAAATATAAAGATTCATTATCCCAAAGCTCAACATCAGAATTTTCTATGCGCGTTAGATCTTCAACTAAATTAAAAACATCTGGTATTACCTCAATCTTGCTATGCGATAGTTCATGTAATCTAGATGTTAGTAACATGCTATTTTCTTCAAAAACAGATATCTTCCCTGAAACATAAAGCATAGAAACTTTATCAAAAAAAAGATCATTTGAGGTACCTTTAGCAACATTTAAACTCCCCAAAATAGCTATTTTTGAGTTCTTAGGAATTGACTTGAGATAGTAATCATCAATAACTAAAGAACGATCAATTAATAAGTAATCTGATGGAAATGAATCCAATTTTCCATTAAGTTCACCAATTTTAGATTGGAGGACAGCCATTAAATTCTCCGGGCAAACTGCTTTTCCTGAAATATGCAATCTACCAAGCCCTTTATTCAATTGTCCTGGCTCAATATCGGGTTGTATGATTAACTTGCCTAGAACCAAAAGATTAAGCGGTTTATCTACCGCATCCAGTGAGCTCTTCGTTACCTCCATCTTACCTGAAACAACTTGCATGTCTGTATCGCATTCAATTGTCGAACCAATATTCTCAGCTTTAATTTTTTCAAGCAATACTGCTTTATCGCGGCTATAAATCAAAGCTCCTACGTTTTCACATTCTATACCGTTGCCAAGTGATTCTTCTGTGGCGTTTCTAATATCAAGAACACCAACATTTCCTATCTTACGAATCATTTTTTTCTCCTAAAAAATCAAGCTTACTTTTCAATAGCGCTCTAGCCGTTTGCAATCGCCTCCGAACTGTCACCGCCGGAATCTTTAACCTTTGAGAAATTTCACTACTATTTAGATCCAATTCATACCTGAGTATCAACACTGACGCATATAAATCTGGCAAGAGAGTTACTAAGCGATGGAAGTCATCGAAGCTTTCCTTCTCAACAAGAAAATCTTCTTCAATCTCGCCCCATTGAACCGAATTTTTGTTTGACCGCAGCCAGTCTGTATAGAGGTTTTGAGCCGTTCTAAATAACCACGCACGTTTCTGAGCATCCGACAAACGTGATAATAAAAATTGATTAGCATATGCTCTCGTAAACGTTTCCTGAGCGATATCTTCGGCAAGCTCGTAATTGCTTGATATCTTTGCTGCAAATCCCTTAATTCGCGAATAGAACGCTTCGCATAGCTCATCTCCATCCATCTGTATTGTTCCCACATTTTCAATATCCTTCTTATTATAAGAAAATCAGTAACCATCAATCATTCGGTAGCTAAGACGAAAAATCATGCTCAAGTGTTCACTCAATAAAGAGAAAAAAGCATCCTTACAATAAGAACCTAAAATAACTTATATTTTTTGATATGACCATTATAAAATGAACTAGAAAAATATCGATGGTTGTAATAACAATCAAGATATCTATATTAAATTGAGATCATTTGATTCTTTTGTTTCACATAAATTATAAACTTAAACAAAGTAAAGGCTACGCCTCTTCCAAAAACACAGAAAAACCTGAAATATATGCGAAAAATAATGATATTACCTAAATGATCCTTGAAAATGAAAATCTCAACCTCAAAAAATCCAATCATATATGGAGATAAATCTTGGTTAATGACACTAACGAACCACTACTAATCCTAATCCTAGGACCACCATGCGCCGGCAAAACAACCCTTGCAAAAAAGCTAGCAGCAGACCTTGAAATTCCGCAAATAGGAAAAGATGAGATCAAAGAGCTGCTTTTTAATCATATTAACATTGGAAGTCGAGAGTGGTCGAAAAAATTAGGCGGAGCATCAATTGAACTTCTTTATTGGGCTATAGAGAAATTTCTTTTATCAAGATCGGACCTCATCGTCGATATAGATTTTGGAAATCCCTCCAATGCATCAAATCGACTTTCAGAGATCAGAATGAAACACTTTTTTCAATTATTACAAATCAATCTCGTAACAGAAGGTGATATCTTATATTCTCGCTTTAAAGAAAGATCACTAACAGGAAAACGCCACCCTGGTCACAGAGATCATGAAAATTTTGAAGAATTCAAACCAACTCTATTGAAAGGAAAAAGAGAAACTCTCAATCTACAAGGAAGCTCTATTGAAATAGACACTACTGATTTTGAAGCTATCGACTACAAAGAAGTTTTAGATATAATTCGATCCCAAAAATCACAGCAAAGCACTAACGACTAAACATAAAAAATCTTCGAAATCAAATCACAGAGCTTTTATCAATAAGTTGGCAACCGCTTTCAGGCTTTCAATATCAAGATCATCTTTGTGAGTCGCTCTAACTTGCCTCCCGATTACATTAAGACCGATATAAGAAAGCTGTGTTCGTAACGAAATCAAAGCCTGAAATCCTACGACTCCACTAAAACTAGCCAACGCTGCGGGTTTAGCATTAAAACACTTTCTCCAATCACTATTACCACTGCGACTAATCCAGGCGATCATGCTCGTAACCACTGGAGGGACTCCACCATTATACTCGGGTACAGCGAAAACAAATCCTTTGGCTTGATCAAAAATATCAATATATTTAAATACCTTTTCCGGTATTCCTCGCGACTCCTCGACCGGGGTATATAACGGTATTTCAAGAGATACCAAATCAACTATTTGAGACTTTATACTATGTGCAGCAAAATGTTTTTCAAATTCTTTAGCCAGAGATAGATTTTTGTTATTACTTCCAGCCACTATAACTATATTAGACATAAAAATCCTTTATTCACTAGGCAAAGGAATTACTTCGCTCTCATTAATAACTTTAGAAAATCTACCGGCCTTCCAATCTTTTTTTGCATTTTCTATTTTTTCTCTATCAGATGATACAAAATTCCACCAAATATATCTTCTTTCAGGAAAAACAGCTCCACCAAAAATTAAAACTTTACTATCTTTATTAACTTTAAATGAAAGCCCAGTTCCTTTTCTAAAAACGACAAGAGAAAAACGTTCAAAACATGCGCTTTCAACGTCAATCTCTCCTTCTACCACATAAACAGCTCCTTCATGATTTCCCGGCAATGGCATATCGAATACGAAATCTTTCTTAAAATCACCATTTAGATAGAAAAGATCCGAATAAACTGGAACGGGAGATTTCATCCCACAAGCCGAACCGGCAATAAGTATCAATTTCGAATCTTGATCAAATTTCAAAGGCAGTTCATTTTCCTTACAGTGAAAAAAATTTGGTTCAATATCTTCATATTCTTTTGGCAATGCCAACCATAGCTGAATTCCTTCCAGCATAAGTGGACTACCAGCTGACGACGCACGTTCGCTATGTGCAATACCACGCCCCGCAGTCATCCAATTGACCTCTCCTGGTTTTATCATCTGCTCATTTCCAAGGCTATCTCTGTGCATAATTTCTCCAGAGAAAAGCCAGGTAATAGTGGAAAGTCCAATATGAGGGTGTGCGCGAACTACCATGGTTTTATCACCCTCTAACTCAACCGGCCCCATATGATCCCAAAAGATAAAAGGTCCAACCATCTTTTTTTCTATATTCGGCAATGAACGCCTAACAAAAAAATTATCCCCTAAGTCAGATACTTTGGGCTGAATAACAATCTCAATATTACTCATTTTACCCCCTATCCTTCCAATCTTTCTAACATAGGAACTTCGATGATAAGAATCTCCCCTTCAGAACTGGAGATTATTTTCAAATCATCTTTATCTTCGACTCCCAACCCATCCCTGTTTTCCAAATCATTTTCATTAATAGAAATATTTCCTTCAATTACAAAAAAATAAACGCCATTATCTTTCTTATATTTTGAATAAATAGCAGATTTATCCTTGCTTAACTTAATCAATGAAAAATAGGCATCCTGGTTTATTTGCAAAGAATCACCCCTACCGTCAGGAGATACAATCAATTGAAATTTGTCTAATCTATCATCTTCAAAAAATTCTTTCTGAGAATAATTCGGATATACATCCTTTTTTTTCGGCAATACCCAAATTTGCAAAAAATTTACGTCTTCTTCTGCTGAATTATTATATTCACTATGAGACACTCCGATTCCGGCCGACATAACTTGGATCTCATTTTTCTTGATGACAAAATCATTTCCCATCGTATCTGAATGCTTAAGAGAGCCCTTCAATGGAATGGAAATAATTTCCATATTTTGATGAGCATGGGTGTCAAATCCCATAGAAGGTGTAACAACATCGTCATTAATAACTCGCAAAACTCCAAATCCCATTCGTTCAGGGTTAAAGTAATTAGCAAAACTAAAAGTATGATGACTTAAAAGCCACCCATGCTCTGCTACTCCTCTTGAGCTTGCTTTGTGTAATATCATGTGCATAACTACCCTCTTGACTCATATGTTATATAGAATTTCACAATACTACTATATAACATAATGAACTTTTGCCATTTTGAAGAAAAATGGTTAATCCTATTCACAAATTAAGATTTTAACCAAAATCGACCCAAATACCACAGCCAAACAGCAGTTCGATATTTAGAACTACTCTTTAGATTCCACGAAAGTGATTATACTATATAAACAGATCTAATTTTACGATCATTTTTATTTTGAAAGATCAAAGTACTCCTGTGCAATGTCCTTAGTTAATTCTTTAGGTTGAATATTAGATGGAATAATCGATTTAGGAAGATCAGCCTTGCTTCTCATAATTCGTTCAATACTTTCATCAACACGATATTTAAAATCTTGAACCAATTGTTCCCATGATAAATATCCAGTCTCTTCAAGCAATCTATCTTGTTCATCTATCGGCATCTGATCATAATAAATGGCATTTAAATACTTATAACTTGCACGAAAATCACGAGATGCAATCATTAGCATATCAATCCCACTTAGCAATGTTGCAACAAATTTTCTATACAATGCATCACCCTTCTTATCACCAAAAGGTCCCAGCCACATAGCATCGCTCACATTAATGCCTTCAAAAGACAATTTATCCCGAAGGAGACTTGTCATAATTTCCTTAGATTCGCTAGCAAACACATTTGTAGGATCGAGCAATGGGTAAATGGCATGACTAGACATTAGACTCAAACGAAAAGGCCTATTCAATTCAATAGATGAAGCTATCAATTTCTTAAAAGGCAATAAATCTTCTTCAATTTCATTCAATGAAGTTGCCTCAGAGTAGACAACCCCGTTATCCGTATTACCAGATGCCCTCCCAAGTCCAGGAAAATGCTTACTGTTAAAAATAATTCCATCGGTTAATACAACTCCTTCATAGATAGCAACTAAACAATCTGCGACAATTTCTGAATCAGAGCTAACAGCCCTATCTCGATACATGCCACTTGTTTTTGATCCTCGATAATATATATCTGACACCGTTGAAAGGGCCATATTAAATCCAATAGATCCAAGCTCCTTACCAATAATTTCACCATGCAAACTGCATAGTCTAAAATCTCCAGATCTTTTGGCAGACGATCCAAGCTGATTAGCCTTTAGCAACGATGTTACCCCATTACGAGCTGTCAGTTTTTGAATAGCTGCATGCTCTTAGTCTTATGAAAAAATAGGGATAGGTACATCCGCCGATGCTGCGGTTTCTGCATAATCTGCAAGAGCAGTTCGAAACTCAATTGCAGAATTATCTCCACCGTTCCAAAAAATCATCCCACCTAATTGATAATTTTTTATCCAATCTTTATAAATTTTATGACTCCCATAATGTGGAGCTAGTTTATAATGATCGACCATAAATAATTGCCCAATTTCATCTTTTATCGGCCCAGAGTAATTAGCTGTAGAATTCGAATAGCTTTCTTCAATCTCAGTAGAATTACCACAAGCATTAATAACCAAGGTAATAAGAAGTAATTGTAAATTCAATATGACTCGCACTATTTCATCTCCTCTTAAATTCTTCTCTTTAAGAGGAAAGCAATATTACAGCCAAAATAATACCCATTAACTATTGTAATTCAAGATAGTTACGCTCGTAGACCTGTACAAAACCTTGACAACTGATAAACACAGCTCCATTCTCTAAGCAAGACCATGAACTTTGAAGATAATTCTTATCCCATTGTCACTCGGTAAAGCTGTATTTATAAAGACTTCAGGAAACAGCTAATTACCCCGGAACTATTTCTTTAGTAAACTTTTCTTCCGAAATCAAATATCCAATCATTCGCTTAACAAAACCCTATACGAAAAACATATTCCTCCCAAATTCTGTAACTTTATGACAATACGCATATATAAGCTTAAACTCAAGAATTCCGCCACCATGCATTATGCGAATATCACTAAGATTTTTACATTTGAACCATCGTCAAATCTTAAAATTTCAATACACCTGACAACCAAGGTTACTTGCTACTCAATACCAAGTTCACTAAATCTATCGTTTAACCTTCCACAAACAACCCAACAGCTTCTGCCTCCAATTTGGCTATGAGGAATCGCTTCTAGTCTTCGCTCACCTTGTAAGTCAACTAATTTTACAGCTTCAATACTCATAACGTTACGATCGATAAGAGATTTCATAGATTCATGCTCTTCAACAATTCCATCTTCAAAGTAAGGCTTAATATACCAGAGACAGCTCCCATTTTTTAACCTCTCATGCCCGAGCCTTTTAGCATGCACAAGCCCTTCAAGTTGATAGTAATCCAATCTCTGACTATATCTTCCCATACAAGATGTGGCATCTTGATAATCAAGGTATGTTGATTTTCCAGAAGACACGGTTAGAGCAATTTGCTTTATATTATCAATATTTCTAAACTCTGCATTTATAATCTTTCTCTGTAGCCAATTTTTTAAAATTAAAAATTTATCAAAATTCAGACTTTTAACTTTCGCTAATAAGTCCACAAGATTACAATTCTCATAAATTAAAATACAAAGAGTGTTATAACCTTGAAGAGCACCGTCCATTTCTTTAATCTTACCTTTCAACAATTCGTATTGCTGAATCACCTGAAGCCCTATCACATTATTACTATCTTGTTCTATATCATTGATCCCATGAAATTCTAATAGCTCGATAAGATGTGCACCCTTCTTATAATCTAAATACAATTGTTTAAGTTTCGGATGAAGCTCTTGATTGATACGATATTCTAGTGAAATCGTATTTTCCTTTACATTAGGAACATCTTTAGAAAAAAAATCTCCTTGGGTAAAAAGTGTGTCATACGAAACAAATTTACCTTTAACCGGCACTGGGTGTTGAGAAACCGATTCGATAAATAGTGATGCATCTTTGAATACTTCTGATCTATCTTGCATTCCTTGAAAAATAATATGATCAATTACTGGCTTATCCACATATTTCGAGCCACCAAATTGAAGAATCGTTACAGATCTCCAGTTAAGCTGTGTCGTTGACTTTTGAAGTTTTTCAACAGCTATTTTTGCCGAAGCTTTTGTAAATATGGTGCTTCCATTTGCTGATATATCTGAGGCCAAGCCATCTTCAACATGATTTTCATTACTGGACGCTTCAATCAAAGCTATAAACTCGCCTCCTTCAATTAACGCAGCTAAGTACATATCACCACATTTAGCCACGAGATTACTGACAGTTTGACCAATTACAAAGTCTAAAGTTTTCCCTCCTTTCGGAGGCAACTGCCAAAACTCTTTTTTTATTTGAAGCTTCCTTGTTATCAAGAACTTTCGTATATTTGTTATAAGTATTTTCAGTAAAAAATAACTACGGTCTTGCTTCAATGTAGTCCAGATTTACTAAATCAATTTTGCCCCGATCATGCCATTTACAATTTTACTCCTAATCCTCTTGCAGCTATTTCTGCATGTAATCCAAATTCCATCTTATCTATCAATTCTTATTTTGAAGAAACTTCGACAACATAAATTTTCAGCTACCCTCTTCATCTTTTTGGCAATGACAGGAAGACAATTTCCCACACATCAACTTTAGCCTCACCTCCATTGGCAAACTCAAGACAGGTTGGACCCGCAGGTTGTTCAAGAAACGACCTTAGTCCCCAACAAGACGTTCATATTGAAAGGACTAATATCATAATTTCTTTATCTTTAATTTAAGTATCATGTCAGGTTCTGCATAGAACAGACTTTATCAGGAATACAAATGCAAAAAACTTCGAAGTAATAGAAATACCCAGTGGCATCAATCATAAGTCCACCTAATGACTTTTATATATTCTTATGTATTGAAAAAATACTATATACTAATATTATATCCAATATTAAAACTATCAAAGTAAATAATAGCTACTTTCTGAATTTTTCAGTTTATTTATATAGTTTTTGACAATTAAGTAATTAGTTCGGTCACAACAGACACCACTAAATCAGGCAAAGGGAAGTCGCCTCTTGAACTTTTACTCTTAATTAAGCGCTGTAAATTTAAGTTACTAGCTTAGGTCATATTTCTAAATAAATTTTTAGTAAAGTTTGATAAATTTACTAAATTTACATTTATTATCCAATAATGCTATTGGATGAAATTACATAATGCAAATATAACTATCTAATATTGTAATAAATAAAATTAGCAAAAAAACACCAGCATATTTCTCAAACTAAATTTTTAAGTAAGTCCGATCCTTTACAGACACTAAGACAATACTATATAGAATATTTGGATATAATGTGAACAAACATCGGGTTAAATATTTCTCATTTATATTTGCTCCACTTTTTATTTCATGCTGTCTTTATTTATACTTCATGCACAAAGAAGCAAGAGATAAAAACATCATTTTTCTAAGTGAAAAAGGCAAATCCATCGCTGAGTCACTAAAAAAAATAGTTCAATCGCAGATAGAAGAGGTTGTTACTGATCTACAATTCTTAGCCTCACAAAGTTCAATACAAAACGTTATCAATTTTCCAACTGACCATAACTTAGCAACGGCCGGTCAAGACCTTCAAAATTTTATGTCTTTAAAAAGTGAGTTTGATCAAGTTAGAATAATAGACCTCTCAGGGAGGGAAGTAATCCGTATAAATAATAATACTGAAAAACCGGTAATAGCTCCATCCGAAGAGCTTCAAGACAAATCTTCGCGATATTATGTAAAAGCCGGACTGCAACTACCAAGAGGGAAGATTTACGCATCATCCCTTGATTTAAATATGGAACATGGAAAAATAGAAATCCCGTTCAAACCAATCCTCCGTTTAACATATCCATTATTTGACTCAAGCTCAAAAAGAAGAGGAATTTTAGTAATCAATATTCTAGGTAATGCCTTCGTATCACCCTTAAGAGAAAAAGTGACTACAAACCTCAATACGATTCTCATAAACAACAATTCTTTTTATCTCAAAGGTTTTAAAAAGCTTAGTGAATGGGGATGGCAAGTCCCTGGACGCAAGGAGAGTTCATTTGCTCATGATTTCCCCAATATATGGAATCGCCTAAAAAGGATTCCTAATGGTGAAATAGTCAGTGATCAAGGAATTTTCATTTTTGACACTATAAATCATTTAGCAGATCTAAATAAATTCTCCCTCAATTCAGATTTAACCCATTGGCGCATAATTAGCCACATTCCTCCAGAAATTTTTTCTGGACCTGGGATGTTAAGACTTGGAGTTGAGTTTGGATTCTCTTTCATGATCAGCTTTCTGATTGCTCTTTGCTTTGCTTACCTCAAAGAAAAGCAAATTAGATCGTATAAAAGAGAACAAGAGCATCTTATATTATTAGAAGAAAAAAACAAAGAACTACAAAATCTTTCCACACAATTATCCAAGTATGTATCGCCACAAGTATCAAAATCAATTCAATCTGGAAATTTAGCTTTAGATAATCATACAAAACGAAAAAAATTAACCGTTTTCTTCTCAGATATTATTAATTTTACTCAAATGACCGAGTCACTTGAGGCCGAAGATTTAACAAAAATCGTTAATAGATACTTTGATGCAATGATTGCAACTGCGCTAGAACACGGAGGCACCATTGATAAATTTGTTGGAGACGCAGTTCTAATATTTTTTGGAGATCCAACCTCACTAGGTGTAAGAGAAGATGCAGTTAGATGCGTACAAATGGCTCTAGCAATGATCGAAAAACTACAAGGTTTAGAGGAAAGTTGGAAACAAGAAGGAATTTTTTTGGATTGCAAAGTTCGAATAGGAATACATACTGGATACTCTGCCGTTGGCAATTTTGGTAGTCGCGATATAGTCGACTATACCATAATAGGGCGAAATGTAAATTTAGCTAAACGCTTACAAGAATCAGCAGATGCGAACGAAATTGTGGTATCACCTGCCACATGGGCATTAGTAAAAGAAGAATTTGATTCATTAAAATCAGAAAAGATTAAAATGAAAGGCTTCGATGACCCCATAGATACTTTTAGAATCAATCATAATAGTGATTCCAAAAAAGTCGCATAAAATTTTTCTAAAAAGCAAACAATTCTCATTAAGATTTTCACCTTCAACTATAAGTAAATAACCATAGTTACATCTAAAAAATATCCTTGCACAATTCAGCAATTGTCCTATATTTTATTAATAAAGACCTACAGGAGAAAATATGAGTAATCTAGAAGATGTTCTTCTCGACCTTGATCGGCGCTTAAAAAATATAGAAGATCATTTAAATATCAATAACGTTTCTCTAGAGAAAGATACTCAAATTGAAGATAATTCCGGATATAAAATACAAAAAGAAGAGGAGCGAGTTTTCTGGGAACCTCCCCAAAAAGAGATTCTAAACGAATATATTCCAGATAAACTCCCGCATATAGATAGCAATACAAATAAATCTTCTATGCTTGGCATTATTGGAGTTTTCTTTGTTATACTCTCTGGAGTTTTTTTTCTCAAATTGAGCATTACAACTGGCTGGTTAAATCCTCTTCGGCAAATTTTACTTGCCGCTGGTGTTGGAACAATATTATTTATTGCACCTTTTCTTGCACCTCCTTCAGAGAGAAAATATGGTGCTATTCTCACAGGTGCTGGCACTACTATTCTCCATCTTACTTGGTTAGGTGCTTATTATATTCATCATCTATTAACTGCGAAAAGTGCACTTATTTGCGCATCATTAATTGGAATTATTTCCATTCTCACTAAATTTGATAAAGGCTTCAAAACATTTCTTTTAGTGGCTATGGCAGGCACATATCTCGCCGCTCCTTTGTTAGCAATTGAATTTAAAAGTTTAAATACACTTATAACTTTCCTTACCATCTGGAATATCTCATACTCAGCTGCAGCTTATATGCGTAGACGCCGCGATATCATGTTTATAGCAAGCTATTATGCTACTTTCACAGTAGCACTACTTTCTTTAAAATACCCAGATTTGCAAAGTTTGTATAACTTAATCATATTGCAAGTAATCCAATTTGCAATTTTCGCTAGTGCAATGCTTTCATATTCTATCGCATATAAAAATCCATTAACAGAAGAAGAAAACAAAGCATTATTTCCCTTATTATTACTATTCTATTTTTCTACCTATCATATTATTTCACAATTAAATACAAATCTAGCGTCATGGCTTGGAATAATAGTGTCAATAATCGTACTGGCACTTTACTTCAGCGCAAAAAAAATTCTCAAGAGTGAACTGAAAAGTAAATTAGCACTTACTTCTACCGCAGCACTAACATTTATACATAGCTTTTACTTCCATCTCGCAAGTGAAAATGCATTAAACTTTCTTGGACTTATAACAGGTGGAATAATTGCATATATTATGTCCCACAAACCCAAAATAGCCAAATCCTACTCTTGGCCTATATTCATATTTTCCTGTGTCTTTATATACTGCAGCATCAATACTATAATATGGTCGCAATCATGGTATCCAATATATCCATACAATATAGCTTATGGAGCTTTTTTTCTTATTACTGCTATATTCATAAAAATTCCAAGGCATGAAAAAACCGACCACTCCACACCTTACATATCTGCTCTACTTTTTTGTGCACACCTAGAAATTTTGCTCGCAATTTATCGATTTTCGGAAAATATAAACTGGAGTGGATCCTTATTCGTTACGATTTTTTGGGGCGTATATGCATTATTAATTTTAGGAATTGCCTTCTGGAAAAAAAATAAGGATTTTGGTAAATCTGCTCTCTTAATTTTAATTGCTGTTGGTTTTAAGGCATTTTTTTACGATCTATCAGAAACCGCACAATTGGTACGGGTACTTAGCCTTTTAATTGAGGGGCTCTTATTATATGGCTGTGGTTGGCTATTAAAAAGGATGGAAAAATGGTAGGTATAAATATTTATTAAGCACGATGGCAATAAAATTAAATTGTTAGCCACATACCAGATCATTTATAGGTTTACCTAATAAGGTTATCATTATATGATTCAATCTTTTAAAAATTCTCATAACTTAGGGAGCATATGGTTTCAAAACTACAAAAAAACATATCTGGACCATATATAGCAGGTGTTATTCTATGGCTTATTTTCAATGGAACATTATTAGTTCTTTCTTGGAAAACTATATATAATCTAAATACAGTAGCTCTAAGACAATTTATATTTTCTCTGCTATTTTCAATACCCTTTTGGATTAGTTGGAATATAATCATAAAATGGTGTTTAACCAAAAGTAAAAATACTCAACTACTCGCAGCACTAATTATTTTGCTAACTGCTATAATATTGTGGATACCCATCGGCACCTACCTCAACTATGGCATCTTCCCTAATCATCAAGGAGTGCTTTTAGTCGCTAACCAAATCAAATTCGCTCAAGAAGCTCTTATCGGAATGGTTGATACAAAACACGGCCTAGTATTTATAAGTATCTTAATTATCCTAACCGCATCAGCTTTTCATGCCAAAAAAAACATAGCTAAAAAGAAAACGAACCCTATCAAATGGGCTAGTTATTTTATACTTTATATTCTATTAGCCACATTTATAAAATCAGATACGTTAATATCTTTATCGATCGAAGCTAGAGGGCATCAGTTCCTTGGTAGATTACTCTTGTGGTATAAAAATCCTCCTCCCTTCTTTCACTTACAAAAACGCTCAATCTATCCCTTCACACCTGAAAAAAAGATACAACCAAACTCGTTCAATGTACTATTTATAATTGGGGAAACTCTTGCCGCTAATCACCTGTCATTCTGGGGAGCAAAAGTTGACCCTACACCCAATCTCACAAAAATTTTAAGCAATAGCGACACAGTTCCATTTAAAAAATTACACTCAAATGCTAGCTGTACTGATTTATCTTTACCCTCTATTCTCACCGGTTTGGAACCTATAAAACCATTAGGACTTTTCCTATCATCTTACCTTCCATTTGATATTTTCAAAGCATATGGATTCAAAACTTTTCTCATATCTTCCCACAATTATGATTGGGCAAATCTAAAAGCATATATCATCAATAAATCCATTGATTTTCACCTAACAGCTGAACAAGTCTTTGAAAATGCATCACATAATACCGGTATATCCGATATGATCGTATACAAAAACTCCTTAGATTTTATAAATAAAAACAATTCAAAGCCATTCTTTGGTATGTTGCATTTAAATACAACACACCCACCATACCTCATAGATGAATCAGATCAGCCATATAACCGTAGCAATACACCACCACAAATTTCAGATTTGGAAATAAGATACTTAAATTCCCTTTACCATTGGGATAAAATGTTTTCCTCATTTTGGAATAACTTTCAAAAGCTGCCTTTAGCAGATAAAACTTTGATTGTTTTTACATCTGATCATGGAGAAGCCTTCGGAGAGCATGGATTAATAAGCCACTGTGGGCGTTTTTATGAAGAAGAATCACTGGTTCCAGGCTTCATTTATGTTCCAAAAAAGATACAAAAAATAATTGGTAACCAAAAAATAAAAACCCTCAAGAGCAATCAAAATTTATTTATTGCAAATACAAGTTTAGTCCCAACTATTTATCACTTAACAAATACACTATCAGAGGAAAAGCTTAAATTCTTTAATGCTCCACCACTTTCATTGCATAACTACGAAAAAAATGAATTCACATTTTCTAATTGTTCTGAATTCAGAAATTGTCCTTTAAAGCATATAGGTATATATAAAGATGGAATCAAGTATCTATACGAAGGAAACACCAACCAATGGTCAGCATTTAGAATTGAAGAAGATCCCAAAGAAAAAAACAATATTATTTTAAAACTACCTGCAGAGCCACTAGAGCAAATCAAATCAAATTAAGTAAAAATAATACCTTTTTGAAAATT
Organism: Bdellovibrionota bacterium; assembly: GCA_041391425.1. GTDB lineage: Bacteria > Bdellovibrionota_B > Oligoflexia > Oligoflexales > JAWKNZ01 > JAWKNZ01. The sequence goes on along the minus strand of JAWKNZ010000018.1, from coordinate 29,232 downwards.
GTAAATAAATCTTAAGCTTATATGAGCAATAAACTTTGTAGAAGAACTTACAGCTACAATATGTTGGTGCGCAGACTCTAAACTCCCGTCTTGCGCACCAACTTCAAAACGCTAAAAAGTCTACCATCATTCACTTTTTGTTTCTTGCTTCTGCGTAAGCTTCTTCAAAAAACTCTGATTTCCAGTACCAATTTTTATTTTACGAGCTTTCCTTTGCTCTTTTTTCGGTAAATAAATAGTCAAAACACCATTATTATGTTCTGCCTCAATACTAGAAGCGTCAACATTCTCTGGCAAAGAAAACATTCTCTCAAATTTCCCAAATGAACGTTCATACCGATATATTTCGTCATTTTTATTCGAGCTTTCTCCTTGTCGACTACCACTAACTTTTAACGTATTCCCATCCACTTCCAGATTAACCTCTTCCTTATTTACCCCTGGAATATCAAGAGCCAAGATAAAGGCCTCATCATTTTCTCTGATATCGCAAGCTGGAGTAAATAACGACTCCGAATAGTTATCTAGTTTACGCGAAAGTTCCTGGTTATCAAAATCATCAATAACATCCCAAAAATCTCGTAAAATCGATCTTGGTAAACCACGATCCTTCCATAAGCCAAGCGCACCCATAAGTACCTCCTAATTTCATCAAAGTAACTAAAAATACGATAAAATGAGCTCACTAAAACTTTCATCCAATCGGAAAATAAGTCTGATATTTATCTTGTCAAGAGAGAATGAGAGAAAATTTCTATATTGACTGACTCTAACAGATAGAGCCAAAATTGTGGCAGTTCAGAATTGAATTCCTACTTCATAGAAGCACCCTAAACATATGGATGAGCTATCTCTCAAAAAAGAGCGTTGTATCGCAAAAAATCCAATTTCTTATTGAAAATCATCGCAATACTGAGGCATCAGTTAAAAATTAAAATTACTTTTCTAAAAGTGTCTTTAGCATACTTTCAAGACTTCTTTATCTTTGGGCAAATAGTTAGCCACGACATCTAATATTTTTTCCGGACCTTCACATTTGTGCACAAAAGCTTTTATAGAATTTGGCCAAGGATTATCTCTTTTTTCTTTTTGATCGCTACCACTTACCAAAATCATTGGCATCTCACCAAAAAACGCTGGTAAATATTCAGCGATTTCCAGGCCATTCATCGATTTTAAATTATAATCGACAATGGCAGACGTATATTCAGATAACTTCCCAATACTTCCCATTTCTTCAAGCGAAACGAATGCATCAAGCTGCCAGCCTCTAACTGATGCGTAGGCTTTCATAATTTGGCAAAAAGACAAATCATCATCTATCAGTACGATTTTACCTTGACATTCATCAGAACTTTTAGAATTTAAGTCTTTTTTCATAAGCCCACTCCTTAATTCATAAAATCAATCAGCCTCAATACATAAATGCGATTTCCTAATTCAAAATAAATTATTCCGCATTCAAACAAAAAGATGCAGGCATCATACCAAGAATTTTCCTTTAAAATCAGCAATATATACTAAGATCCAAATACACAATACGTATACAAATGCAGACATAGTGTATATTTTCCGGTACTCATCAAAGCCACTAAGAAATTTTACTCAATTTTTCAACAAAATAAAAACACAGCACAACGAAGTTAGTGCTCTAACTATCAAGCCCGGATCCGAATTTCTAGTCGGTTGCGTCGTTGCTTCGTCGTCAGGAAATCCTCATGTACCAACATGTACACTGCGGTTTCCCTTCTCCTCGCGCCTAGCACCCGGCCGAACTTCGAATCCGGTGAAAATACTACAGTTTTTCAAAAAATTTCAGATTCCGGATCAAGATAAGTAATACCTATCAAAGGAAAGCCTAAGAGTCAAAAAGCTTAGTATCGCCCTGTATCTCACTTAATTGTTCATTTACTAAAGTAGATTTAATATTTTCCAAAAATTGCACAATAAGCCCAAGTTTTTGAGAGGTTCTATCAATTGTTTGCATATCTTCCAAAATAGTTTTCTCAATGAGATCTTTCGCCTTTGAAACTACTGCTGTATCAATCGCTGTATTAGCCTCAATAAATTGCTCCAATTCCATAACAATATTCCCAAGAACTTCTACTAACTCACAACCTATATCATCAACATTACCCATAACATGAGCAACGCGGCTAATAATTAAGTTTTGATCAAAAATTTGCTTAATAGACTCCTTCACCGTGTCAATTCTATCTTTCATAATTCTATTTGTATTCCTAAGACGGCTAGATAGTAGCTCTGAAACCCCCTTATAAAATCGATATGCTAAATATTCATCACTTAACACTTTCTTATTAAAATCCTCTTTTGAACATCCAATAATCCTCGTTCCATCAACTCCAGCTTTTAAGCTCGCCGAGGCTAAGGAATTCCCCTCAATTAAAGACATTTCACCTATCGAAGAACCCACTTCCAATTTGGTAATCAACTCGTCAAAATTTTCCGTATAAACGTCCATATGACCACTCACCACCAGATATAACCCTGGCATAGGTTGACCAAATTCAATAAAGACCTCTCCGCCCTTAAATTCCCGTGAAAAGAAATAGGACTTCATCGCTTTTAATGCTGACGAAGGTAGATACTTAAAAACTAAAATATCATGCAATGACATAACTTCCGTCATACCTTACCTCGTAATCCTTAATTAACTACAATATTTAAACCTAAAACTAATTTCTTAGATAATACTTTACGCCATCAATGTAAAAATTGAAATATACATAAGAATTAAGCACTAAACTCTTATTCGAAAAACAACACTAGAATCCATTATCCCCCAAGGAAGGCATTCCCATATAAGCTTCAGCAAGGTTTTCTGAATGATTGCGAATTCTTCGCAAAGCAACTATAACATCGCTTATGGTCAAACTCGATAGTGCTGGGTATCGTTTTTCATGTAAACGAACCAAATAAGAATGCTTAAGAGCCTCAGCTAGCTCATTAAGCTCAATAATCTTTCCACTATATTTTTTTGCATCTATAATTTTTCTCTGCTCGTATATATCCTTTATATATACAAAAAAATTGATAGTCTTATCAAAAAGTACATCAATCTCTTTTTTTGTTTCATCATCGATTTTTAAATCTTCGGAAAAAAACCGCTCTGAATATTTAATTATAGACTCTCCATAATCGGCCACACTTTCTAATTCGTCAGAAATTCGCATCAATGCGGAAACCTGATGAGACTCTTCTTCGGTAAGAGAGACCTTCATAACTTTTTCCATAAAAACCATGACTTCAAGCTGAATACGATCAGTAATTTGCTCATACTTTCTTACCAGTGCAGCATAGTCTTTGTTCTCTTTAAAAGACGTCAAGTGCTCTTTGGAGCGATTCAATATTTTCAACACCAAACCAGCAAGCTTTCCTATTTCCATATATGCTTGTTCGATTGCTAAAGTTGGAGATAACGTCTGCGGATCTCCTAAAAACTCAAGGTGTTTTTCCTTCTTAAGAGTCTTTTGCGGTATCAAAAAAGTAACTAATTGTTCAACTTTTTTTATAAAAGGAAGAAAAAGCAAAACATTTGCAACGTTAAATAAAGTATGTCCAGCTGCTATATGGGCTGCTATATAAGGTTTTTCACCTTTAGCATCAACAAAATCAGCTGCGCCTCCAATAATGCCCTCGATAAACTCCTTATACTGCCAAAAAAATGAGGTAATGACTATAACACCAAGCACATTGAACAATGCATGCGCTAATGCTGCTCTCTTAGCTGAAACATTAGCACCAATACATGCCAATAGTGCAGTAATAGTAGTGCCAATATTTTCGCCTAAAACCAAACCTAAAGCAGTTTGAAATGATATGGCACCAGTACTTGCCAAAGCGATTGTAATTCCCAACATAGCAGAACTCGATTGAATAACAAAAGTTAGTAAACAACCGACCAAAACTGTCATCCATAAGCTAAAGTAGGAATCAGCAGAAAAATACCCCATCAAAGATAAAAAATCTTCTTGACTACGCAAAGGTTTAAAAGCACCACTCATTGTTTGCAACCCTAAAAACACAAATCCTAAAGCAAAACAAACCTTTGCCCATTGCACGTATCTATCGTTTTTTGAAAATAAAAAAGGGAATATCCCCAAACCGATTAACAGTAGAGAATATTTCCCTATCTTCACAGAAATGATCCACCCTGTTATGGTCGTTCCTATATTAGCACCAAAGATAACCCCAATTGCCTGTGATAAATGCATCAATCCTGCATTAACAAATCCAACAACCATAACCGTAGTAATCGAACTAGATTGTACAAAACATGTTATGACTAAGCCTACTCCCACAGCCACGACAGAGTTTGAAGTAAGAGAATGAATTACTCGACGAATAAGGTGACTAGACGTCGCCTGCAAACTCTCCGAAAGGTTCTTCATTCCAAAAAAGAAAATTCCCAGACCACCCAACAAGGTATAACTCAGCTTAAACCAATCCATTAAATTTACTCCAAAGCCTGCTGTACATTTTTGAACGCCTATACTAATGAACCGACAAGCTTCAGTACAATAAAAAGTACATATGTCAGCGAAATAATTTGATTACTATTGGAGGAGTTTAAAATTTAGACAAAAAAATAGGGCTTAACTAAACTTTTTTTATAGAACCAAGCTCGATATATATACGACAACGACGTTTCAACGTTCCTTTACTTCAACTTTCACATTAGATAGACATTTATATATCTTTCTTGTATCTGCCATCGGCCACCATTCATAGAGAAAAATATTGAGAGGCTTCCACATAGAAACCCAACCCATAAGAAGCATACCTTCTTTTAAAAACAATCTCCAAAAATCATTTGAAATATCTTTTACTGTCGAAGCGACAAAAACAGCAAACGTTAAGAACGATATCCCAATGACAAGCGATTTTGTCCCAAGCTGTAAAATTTCTCTAATTTTCAAACTCATGAAATCAGCTTCGTAATCAAAAAATGAATGGATGGCAGAAACTATCATTAGCTCTAAATCCGAATTGACTTGCTGTTTTAGATAAACCTTTAATTTCCCAAGACGCTTGATCGACATTTCTTTGACTGATCCGACAATATAATCGACAGCATCATCATCGAGATCTTTCTCTCTAAAGGGAGCTGGATCCCTCTGATCAAATAAATTATGAAAATCATTCAGGACAATTTCGATAACTAACTTGCCATCTTCTATTGGATACCTTTTCAGATTCATCTTAAACCGATGCCAAAAAATTTATAGGATCAAACACCAAGCTATTCAATTTTTACATATTTGCTTTAGAAAGTATATCTTTAGTCTAAAATGGTATTTGCTTAAAACAACTACTTGCAGTTATTTTATGCAGACCTTTATGATACGGGAGTTAGACCAATATAATTACTTTTATACACTGATAACTTTATCATGTTTATCAATCAATACTGTCTGACACTGATGGCCATGATTAAGTAAAACAACATCGATTCCAAGGTACCGACCAACTTCAAGATCATGCAACGTGTCTCCAATAAGCACTGTTTCAGTGAGATCATACTGCAATTGATTTATCAACTCTTGGCCTCTAGAGAGTTTGGAAGCGCCAAATTTATTATCAATACCAAAGACAAAATTAAAAATATGGTCGAAGTTATAATAACCAATCATTTTATCTAAATTTTTCTGATCTGTCGCTGACAACACTGACTGATCACGCCCTTCATTTGCAAGTTCTAACAAAATCTTTTCAACTTCCGGATAAGGTCGGCATGTAAAAACACCTTCCATAAAACTATCAACAAATTCATGGCAAAGATCTTCAAAAGATTTTCTCGTATAATCAAAGCCCAGCTCATCGTAATAATTCTTAATTGGAAAGCAAAATATCTTTTTATATCGATCCATTCCTAGGGGCGGTCGCTGGTTTTCTTTCAGCAATAAATTAATAGTATTAACTGCATGCTGCACATCATCTAAGATAGTACCATTCCAATCCCAGATGATATGCTTTTTACCTTTAAGTTCATCAATCAACGACATATACTAAACCTAATGCAAATAAAACACATTCTATCGACTTCTAGGCGCTAGTTAACCGTAGTACATTAGTAAATCAATCAAACTAATGCAAACGTTAAAGGATTAATATCAGATTAATTAACGGCCACCTGTCTATAATGGCGGAAATTGTAGAGGCGAAAATCCAGCATATGAAACTTCTATCGAATGTCCACTTGGATCCCTAATATACCAGGATTTAGAGTGTGGATATTCTACCACACCACCATAATATAACCGCAAGTTGAATTCATTAACCTTTTGCATCCATTTTTCTTCATCAAATATCCGAATACCAAAATGATAAACTTTATGATAATTTGCTAGCTCGTCTGCGTCTTCGCCCCATTGAACAGCTAATTTTCTCGATGACATTTCCGTCATGCACACCATAAAGTCATTACGAGCGACAATAGCCCAGCGCGATTCATCTAATTTTAGTCCACGCTCAACAAGAGTAAATCCAAATATTTTTTTATACCACACAATGCTTTCTTCTAGATTACTAACTGTTAAATTAATATGGTCAAATTTAATTTCCATAATCATAACCTCCTTGCCAACATCCTATCTAAGCATAGACAGAATAATATCAATTATGTTATTTTAATAACATATGGTTACTTCAATAGATAAAATCTCTAAAAACTTGGCTTTTAACGTTGCAGCACTACGCAAAACACGCCAATTGACACAAGCCGCCCTAGCGAAATTAGCAGGCATAACAAGAGCATCGGTTACACTAATAGAATCTGGAAACTCCAATCCAACCTTAGAAATTTTACTAAAACTTTCGCTAGCTCTACAGACATCAATTGATGAACTAACCAATACTCCGATTGCCGAATGCACTTTAATTCCATCAAGAGCAGTCCCTATAGACAGCCGTTCAAAAAACGGAATAACCCTCCGCAAACTTTTACCAGACAAAATTCGTGCGACTGAAATCGATGAAATAACCCTCGACACCGGCAGTGCACTAAAAGGATCTCCACACATAGAAGGTACTAAAGAATATTTTATTTGTATCGATGGGAAAATTAGAATTGGCGTTTTAGGAGAATTACATCATTTGAGTAAAGGTGATGTTTTAAGTTTCCCTGGTGACAAACCTCATTCATACAAAAATGACGGTAGAACAAAGGCTAGAGGAATCAGCGTAGTTCTATTTAACCCCAATAAATAGCATTAATATCCCCACAATTTTAATATAATTCATATTAATTTTAAAGTTAATATTATAAACTACTATAAATTGTCATAACACCGAAATTACATCTTTTAAAATAATACTTATCAAAGTATAACCATAGGCCCACGCAGGCAGTAAGCATTTCTATATATTTCGGACCGTAGCGCAGCCTGGTAGCGCGCCACCTTGGGGTGGTGGAGGTCGCTGGTTCAAATCCAGTCGGTCCGACCATTCTTGATTGAAGGCCACTTTGTGTCCTCCTCAACCCGAACGGGTTTTGAGGAACTGCAAAGGTGGCTTTTTTTATTTGTGGGCACGGAATTTTGGTCTAATTTCTGATTTAAATTTTGAGAAAAAGAAAGAATAGTGGCGTTGGAATCCTCACGACCTCGATGAGGTGAGGCCGTGGGTGAGGTTTGGAATGGATCAAGGGAAGTGACTATTTCTAAATCAACACCCTCGTCTTTTACGTGGACGGTAATGCGTGGAAATACAGCTTGAAAGAGCGTTTTCTTCTCTATGTCATGCATTTTATCAAAATCGCGATAAGCGGTGCTCAAAAACCTCTTAAGGCCGTGTCCCTGGTAACTTTTGACAAACTCAAGCTCGTTTTTTTCAACTTCTGTCAACTGAGCTTGAATGACTTTGACTTCATTTTCAGCAGACTCTTTCTCTTCAATAAGCACATTGATGGCTTTTTCTAAGTTCGCTGTTCCAGCTAGAGCTAAAGATCTTACGGATTCCGTAAATCGAGCCTCAACCTGGAGAAGCTCCTCTAAACGATCCCTAAGGTAACATTTTTCTTCCTCAAATTTTTGCAGTCCAATTTCTCTTTGAACTTTGGCTGCTTTCAATAGATTTTCAAATTTTTCATTTTTTTGCAAAAGACCCTTGAGCTTCTGAGCCAAAAGGCTATGAATCTCATCGGCAATAATTCGATGTCCTGTCTTCCTATTATAATAGTAGCAATTTTTTCCCTTCTTAGCGGCCTCTCCATAATATCGTGATCCTTTTGGATCAAAAATCACCCCAGCCAAATAAAAACTATTTTGTCTTGGCTTCCATTCAATCGTCTCAACAAGCTCATCCACTTGGCTCAACAATTCAGAATCAATAAGCTGTCCGTATTCTCGTTTATGAAAATATTCCCACGTCACAAAACCATGCTCATCCTGTCTGTCTGGAAACTGGCCGTAATAATCATAAAATTTATTTATACCCCTATATTTAGGGTTTTTCAAAAGCCGCATCAGGCTATCCCAGGTAAAATCAATTCCCCCCATTTTCTTAGGGGGAATTCTTCGACCTTCTTTATTCACTTTAGATTCTGTGAGCCACGATTTGGTCAAATAAGACATTCTTTTGCAATACTCTAAAGTTCCAATTCTTGACCCGTTGAGTTCTCCCAATTTTTTCATAATATCCATAACGATATTTAATTCTTTTTCATTAACCTCATACATTCCAACCCAAACTTTATGTTTATCAAAACCCAGAGTGGGAATTGGAGTGGGATCTTTTCCATTATTGACCATAGCTTCACGCTGTTTGATGGAAACCTTTTGAGAAAGGTCTTCGCTGTATTCACCAGCACGGATATTATCAATTTTAAATTTCCAACGATCTCCTGGTTGTCTGAAATCAACTTTTCCACCATCAATAAGAAAAAGCTCCACCCCATACTTAACCAGTTTCTCGGCGAGGATGAGATTAAAAATTTCATCTCTCGAAAGTCGGTCTAATTTTTCAACAACAATAAAATCCACTAACCCAGATTCTATCCGACGAGAAAGCTCTAAAAGTTCTAAGCGTCGATGGGTGTTTTCCCTTTTGCCGCTCGTATCTTCTTCAATATGCTGGATGACTTTATAATGGATGCCTGTTTCTCTTGTGATGGATTCTTCCCAGCGTGAAATACGATTCCACTGTTGTTCAAGTGAACCGTGTTGAGTTCTTGCTCTTTCAGAAGTTGAAACGCGAGTAATGGCATAGCCTTCTCGAAGGTTTTTTCTTTTTCTCTTGGTGTGAATATCAATATTAAGCCGCATCGATTTTATCCTTTGCGTATGATTTATTGAGGCTTCTTAAAAAATGATCCTCAAGTATTTTATTAACACACTGGCACAGGCGCTTTCTTCGTAAGGGATTTGTTTCAAATCTCTCTATGAATGTCACTTTATTTATCGTCATTACACGCCTAGCACCCTTTCTTCTTGCTTTCTCTTTCTTCCTTTTTTTGTACCTTTTGACTCTTAGTTTTTTAGCACACTCTTTACACCGAGAGTCAATGCGATCACCTTTTGTATAAAATTCTGTTAGCTCTTTTTGCTTGTTGCACTTTGAGCATATCCTTCCTTTCATGGAAAGACTCAATTAATCCTTCTTTTTCAACTTTCTTTTCACCGTGACATTTATATCCAGCCCCACGGTTTCAGCCATTTCAAAAATACGGTCAAAGCTTACGGGAGTTTTATATGATCTGAGGTAACGATTAATATTATATCGTTCTACTCCCATCCTTCTTCCAAGCTCACCTTGGCTCATGCCAAGGCGTTTCATTTCTTTCTCAATTTCATTCAAAATTTTTGTCTTAATCATAGTCGCCTTATCTGACAAATAGACCTCCTGAATATAGTGTAATATAAATACACTATCAATATTTATTTACCGAATGCAGAGAATAAAAACACTCAATATGATTAATGTTATACAGTTTTCTTAATCGAAGATTGTCTATCAATCCATAACTTTTCATGAATTTGAAGTCTTTGAATTGTCGGCTCTTGTGGAGCTAGCCCTTCGCACTTTTCTTCCTTGATTGAGATACCCCTTGATAGATTCATCAATTTGATCCTCTGTTGAATTATTAATCAAGTTCTTAAGATAGTTTTTCTTATCAAAAAAAGAAGCCGCGATATGTTTATATTCAAGGGATGCATATTTTTGAAAAAAGATTTTAAGAATTTCATTTACAAGCTTAGATGCATCCACACGGCACGAACTGTGTCGCAATCTTGCGATCAATTGAGCAAGACTTTGTGCTTCGACTTTCTCAAGCAATACTCGCCTGACCGGACGTTTTTGGCAATCTTTAACGTCGGCATTATTGTCTATTATGTTTTCCATTAGCGTCTGCCTTTTTGAAAAGGAACCCAAAAGGAATTCCCTTTGATGGTCCAAACACAATGCTGCTGAACCAATTGATTTCCTTTAACCTCCCAATCAAAACACTCTTTATCCACATCGGGTGCCGACAGTTTAAAATCTTGAACGCCTTCAGATCGGTTGGGTGTAGAAACTGAGTATTTATCTAAATTAAGAAGTGTTTGCTTTCTTGTCTTAGCATCTCTTTTTCTAAAGAACCATGAATTAGATAGCTAGTAAAACCTCCAAGAGCGGCTCCAATCAGTGCTCCACGAACAGCCTGTTGTTGTTTGTTATCATCATGAGATGAAGCTCCAGCAATTGCTCCTGTTGTGGCTCCAATACTCACTCCTGTAACAAGGGACTGTTTCATAGTCGTGCAGCTGATTAGAAATATATGTACCAATAAAATGACTAATCCTAAATTATTTTTTATAAAAACCTCCTTATGGTTATGATAATTGCTAAATGACCTATTTTGGTGACTGCTTTTGATTTCAAGGAATTAACCTTCGATATTTCAACAAGTTACAACGCAAACCTTACTGTCACCGACAGTAAGGCGACAGTAGGGTCAAAGAGTGAAAACACAGCTATTCAATTCTAAACTGATGACCAAGAATATTAGTTAAAAGTAATTCTCCTTTGTCTGTTAGGGCTTTGTCATACAAAGCAAAATACAATTTTGGATTCTTATGATGAGATTCAGAAATCATCTGATCGATTTTTTGAAGGGCTCTTAAAATCTTCTTATTCTGACAAATGTATAAAACAGCTCTGACCCCAGCCCAATAATAACTATCAATTTTATCTTTATAACGATCAAGATTTTTCAAAGAAGCTTCATATTCTAAAGCGAGATAAAGTTTTTCAGTATTCATATTTAATTCTACCAAGGCGTCACTATTGAGTTCAATAAAGGGCTTGAAGGGATCAGATCCTTTCACATTACAACACGCTTGCAAGATATTTTCAGGATAGTAGTTTTTAACAGCTATTTTACTTTCAAATACAAAGCGAATATCCACTAAATCCAAATCATGCACAGGGCAATCACTTAGAAAACTTTGCGTTTGCACTTCATAGGGAAGTGAAGTTTGAATTCTGTTAAATCCTTTCGTCGTAATGGAATAACCGTAAATAACGCCCATTGAAGATTCAATAGGCATTCTTCTAATCAAGCCCATCTTTATGAGCTTCTGTAACCTTAAATTAACAGTGCTCTTAGATGCCCTGTTAAAGTAATACCGATTAATTTGATCCCTACTCACAATTTTATGCTCGAAAAGCAGGTTTAAAACCCTCAAATCCCTCTCAACAAGAGTCGGATTTTTCAGTTCACATCCTTTTGGTTTGATTTTTCAGTTGCGGGTAGTGGTTTATCATTATCTTCAATTTTCAATAGCTCTTGAAAGTTTTTACGAATCCCCTGGTCAAATTCATTTTTTATACTTTTTAATTCAGCTTCAAGAATATTATCGTCAATAAAAGGGGCTTGCACTTCACAATGCTCGCTTCCATGAGTCCACACAGCACGTCCTTTAATGGCTGGTAATTTTTTTGCAAAATTTCCGCCCATAGCCACATTAGAAGCTGCTGATGAGATCATTCTAAATGTCATTCGTCCTGGAAGATTATCAAGTGTCTCCGTATCAATGGCCTCTTTTACTGGCTTTTGAGTAGAAGGGATGAGATGAATCCCCGAAGCTCTAGCAAGTCGAGCCAACTCTGCAATATGCTTTCTGGCTATTTCATTGGTCTTTTTACCAAAAAGTGCTGCGGCTTCATCAATACCGACAATTATTAGGTCAAGATGATCCCTTTGCGGATCAATTGACTTTAACCCCTTATTTTCTAAAAAGATATATCGACGATTCATTTCAGCCACTAAAAGGGAAAGAAAATGAATGGCTTCTTTTTCATCCTTGCAGGTTTTAACATTTGGTAGGGAAGCAAACTCTTTGACTTCCACGCCTCTCTTTAAATCCAAAAGGTACATTTGAATATGTGGTGAGCTTTTTAAAAGAGATAGTATGGTTGATCGAAAGAATACGGATTTCCCTCCACCTGTCGCACCAGAAATTAAAAGATGCGGAAGAGAGCGAATGGGTTGAACAATAGGGCCTTGTAATCCTTGTCCGACGATAAATGAATAAGGTTCTTTGATGTTTTTATAAAGATCATAAAAACCAATTCTTTGCGGTAGTTCTTCTTTAACTAAAAAGATATCGATTTTCCCCTTGTCCTTATTGAGCTGAATCCTATCTACCGTTTGTCGAAATCCTGCTGTAAGGCTATCCTTTTGTGATTCAACTTTACTCAACCCCACTCCCATGGATTCAATAACGATTTTCATCTGATTTTCTGCATTTGTTTCAATAGATTTAATTTTTGGGACATCACCTTGGGCATTTTTTAATCCCGTGCGTTCAATGGCTTTTTGAAAGCGAGAATACAATTTGAAATCTTTAAAACCTCGAACAAGAGAATACAGAACGCCAATCGCGAGAGCTAGGAGCAATGTTTGCAGCCAGTAGGGCCATGATAACACCTTTCTAGCTAGAATCTGAACCATGAGATTATCAACAGACATCAAAGTTTCTTTCAAAAATTTATTCAATAAAATGATTGCAACTTCAATCGAACCGACACTAATTAAAAATGACAGCCAAAACTCAAAACTTTTAAATTTCAGTTTTTTTAAGCCAAAAAAACTAATTTGAGTTGCTACACCTAAAAAATTCCAAGTTTTATCTGCAAAATGATCAAAAGCTGATTTATGGGCCATAGTATGTTTCCAGAAGATTAATAATGAGTTCTTGTCCTGCCGGGATAGTGACAAACTCAGGATCTTGATTCATTTCTGAGGCTTGCCTTTGCGCCTCCATTTCACTAGCTTTAGAAACTCCTTGATAAAGCGCATTTTTCATTGTGGCTTTAGGTCGTGCCTCGGTGACTTCGCCTTTACCCAGAACCTCTCTTTCAGTAAGGGTTTCAGTCATCGCTGAAACCATAGAAAGACCAAGGGTTGAAACTATTCTTTCTGTAGCCTTTCCATGAAACTCTCCTTCAATTCCGGGCGAATAGTCATAGGAGTTCAATGCTTGGGCAATGAGCTTAACCTCTTTTCCATCGGGGAGTAGAAGCTTTGAAAGCTGAAGGAAAACCTTTTGACCCTTTCCTGAGTATTTTGCCGTTCCAAAGACAATAGAATTTTTAGGAATCATACTGCCGTTTTGCTTCGGCCACCGTAGGGAAGTAACACTTTATAAAACTGACTTTGCTCTCTTGTGTCTATAGCAGTAAGCAGTTTGCCAATCAAATTAGACCCGACAGGAAAGCCAGCACCAAATCCATCCGGTCCTTTTCGCTCAATCACCTGTGGGGCCTTGTAAGCTATATTCACTTTTGGTGTGGGTTCAACCCTTCTATAAGTTTCCGTTTCTCTTGGTTGATTACGAGCTGAAGCCTGTAAAAGTTTTTCCAGCTTTTCTGACTGAGGTGGAAGGTCTTTACTCTTTGAATCTTCTATAGTCTTTGCTATTGGTTCATTGGTTTGAATCATCACGCTAGAGTCAGGATCTTCCTTAAAAATTAAGGTCGTGGACACTCCAAAGAATAGAAGAGCACCTAAAAGCATAAATAGTTTCTTTTGATCCAGGACTTCTTTATCAGCATCTTTTTTAATAAAACATTTTCGTATCTTAGAAAGATATTTCATTTCAAATACTGATGTGAAATGATTGTTTTACCTTTTTCTTTCTCCATTAAAAACTCCACTGTAAAACCTCTAGTTTCTTTTTTAGGTAAAAATAACCGTGCTTTTGAAACTTCTTTTACAGCAAGATGCTCCTTTTCAATAACAAAACCTTGTTTTGCTAGAGCCTTATTATGCCTTGTTGCCGTAATTTGTGCGGAATGAAGATCAATAGCTCCTTGATAAATATTTTTAATTTCTAAATCAAAGAGCCTTAAATCTCTTTTTTCATCAACAATTGAACGAAGGACCTCAACACTTACCTGGCTTCCTACTTTAAAAGAGCGTCCAATACCTTTAAATCCAGGAATGGAAGTTCTTTTGACTTTTACAGTTGGCTGCTGATTTGATTTCCATTTGATCCTAGCCAAATCATCGTAGGAACAATGATTACAAACCTTTAAAAGAAAGCCATAGGTATGAAAAGGCGTGTAAACAAATAAATTGGTTTCAACTTCACCTTGAGGCTGCAAGGTTAAATCATAATCAATAAATTCCACTGAATAATAATTCTGATTGCCAATAACAACTTTTTTCGGCTTTTCTGGAAATCTTAAAACAGTTGCCTTACCCATCCTTAAGCGGATGGGCTGCATTTTTTGATCATTCACGTAAAGCGTGCGAATTTCTCCGGCTAAAGAGGTTGTTGAAAATACACACAACAAACCTACCATTAAAATTTGAGTTATCATTTTGACTGGTGCTCAATAAGGCCATTAACCATCAAACCTGTCGGGTTCCAATAATTAGGAGATTCCCGAATAATGCTTAAAGAGACAGTGGTTGGAACGGGAATGGGTATATTTTCAATCCGAAGAAGCTTGTCAAAACTAGCAATAATATTTTCCTTAGTCACTTGAATCTCTAAATTAACAATGGATTGTGAGGTTTTCTTACCTTGAAATTCATTCTCCTTAAGGTGAGAAAGCACTTGGTACAGCTTCCCCTTAAGTCCTTTGGTTACCAGAGGTGAAAGGCTTGTTTCTATAGATTTTGGGTCTAAATCGCTCCACTCATAACGAAGTCTTAAAAATCTCTCTACAACATCCCTGACTACCTCTTCAGAAAGAGGAATGTCTTCTCGATGGCCCATCTGATAATATTGTTTTTGGTTTTCCTTAATCACAACAATTGGATCTTCAAAGTTTATTAATATAATGATAATCAATTGTATAAGGCAGATGATAAGCAAGGAAAAATTAATGAGTTTATGAGTTCTTAGTAGTGAATTGATATCATTCCATACATGGCGTATAGGTGTTGGCTTCAATAAAAATCCTTTATTTTATAATATTTATGATCGTAAATGCGTTTCAATTGTTTCCTCCTTAGAAAGTGGGCTCTTTGTTTAGGTCATTTATTTTTTCACTAGATCTGAAAATCAGGGTTCTATATTTTTAATTTATCTCCTTTTTCTATCGTTCTGCTCTTTTTTCTCAGACATTATATTGCTTCTCTGCATTCTTGCTCTAAAAGGTTGAACCATTGATTTAGAGAAGGATTGGCCAAATTCAGCAGATTTCGAGGCTCCTTGTTTTATGATTTTCCTTGTATAGAGTTTGATACTGGAAGCAGCAGCAACCGCTGGTGCAGAAGCCAGAGCTGAAGCAGCACTTTCAAAGCCATCATTAATCAATGATTTTGTGGCAAAAGGAATAAAAAGCATACTCAGACCAATACATAAGTTAATGACAATGGAAAGTAAGTAATCCTCCATATTGTTAAACTCTGGGTTCATAGCCATTTTAAGAAGGAGGGTCCCTAGAATGGTCCACATAATTTTCCAAAGAACAACTTTAATTATTCCTTTGTAGAGATTCACGGTCACATTCGCTGTAGCTTTTGGAATATAAGCTAAAATCATAAAGGGAGAGATAATGTATAACACAACCCAAACAAAATGGCTTAGTGCCTCAGCAACAAAAAAACCTAAGTAGGCGATGATATAGGCTAAAAGAGCAAAGACATAGAGAATATGCCCTCTTAAATCAAAAAGCCCACTAGAGGAATCTTTATAGTTTGGCCCTAGGTTCTTTAAGACTTCCCAAACATCTGTGATCTTATCAATTTTTTCAATAATACCGTTTCCAATAAATCCAATCACGCCGAGAGTGTAATTGAAAGAAAAAAGGAGCAAGATAGAGATCACAACTCGTCGTAAAATATCAAAAACATCTATTTGATCTCGTGAGGCTTTGAAAAATTCAAGAACAATCAATATTAATACAAGAGGTGTTAAAAGCATCCAATAAAGATCCACAACTTCACTGCGGATTTCAGTCGCTATTACCGCTAGTTGCTTAAACACTTAAAACTGAATCAAACCTTTTTGTCGCTTGAAATTTCTAAAAGCCTTTCCTAGGCTATCATTGACCTTCTGATAAGACTCAACAGATTTTTTATCCCCTTTATTAGTCATCGCCAATTGCTCACTTTGCATTTTCAGGCTTTGGCTTTGCAAACGAATTAGCTGATTAATGCTTTCCAAAATCAAAGCGTTTGATACCGCTGTAGCTCTTGCTGCCCCTTTTGGAGATGCCGACTGACCTTGGATCTTCAATGAGTTGGAATTAGTTTCTTGAGTTCTAGAATATCTCTTAAAAGCATTGACCATCTCTAAAGACTCGGCAATAGTTTGATCATGTAATCGATGAAGAGCTTCTTCTGGTGATTTTGGGATCTGGCCATAAATTTGTGATATTTTTCTCAGAGATTGATCAAAGTTTCTGAGTTCGTTTAAAATTCCCTGATCTTGAATAGGAAGGCTGTTAATGAGCCCCGTGATATCTTCAAGACCTTGGTGAATGGTTTTAAAATATTGGTCTGAGCGCTTCGCTTGATCCATCATCATTTGCAATTGATGATAGCGCTTATAGTTCTCAGCCAATATTTTGATAAAGTATGGGATCTGTGCCCATCCTGCGCCCCCATCCCCCCAGAATGAATAAGCTGGGGAGGTTAGTAAGGCAACAGGAAGAATCAAAGCGATAAACCGCTTTTTCAATAAGACCTCCTATGTTTTAAAATTAAATAAATTAAAGGATTGAATAAGTTCAACTCAGTATAAGAGCGTAATATCCTATTTTTTCATATCCGATAGATTCATATAGCTTTTGAGCTGGAATATCGGTTTCACCTGTAAAAAGGATACTTTTAGAGTGTCTATGCATATCTCGACAGTCGCGCAATAAATGGAGCACTGTTGCTTTGGAGTATCCTTGTTTCCTTTTTCCTTTTATCGTAAAAACACCACCAACTTGTCCGATGGTTTCCCCAGTAGAGTTCAGCGCTGCAATAGAAATTAAATTTCTTTTTTCAAAATAACCCCACCAACATTTATTCTTAGTTCGACTGATGAATAGATCTTTGTTTTGTTGCTCGGTCAAATCGCTGGGGATATTCAGTTCCTTCCTATATGCAAGATTTAAGGGATGCCACTGATTAAAGTCATTAGACTCTAAAAATCTTACGTGATCATTTTTTCTTAAAACTTGTTCAGATTCTTGAAATACATATCTATAGAGGATTTCTTTTGAGTTATAGGTCGCCTTAAAGGACGGATTTCTCTCCTTATATGAACGAAATAGTGGATCAATTGTATCCCAGTCCCCAATAAATCCTTTTACTTCAAACTTCTCCTTAAGGCATTCCTCAATAATCGAATTAGGGTTATAGAGACAATCTATTTGTGCTAGTAAATTTCCTCTTTTATTTAGGCAAAATACTCCACGAATAGAAGTTTTGTTTTCCACAAGTGCTTTATAATTTCCGCTGTTAGGGTGATCCGATAATGCCGGACCATGTTCTTTAAGATTGTTAATTAAAAATTGAGATGTTTCTTCTTTAGAAGATAAAAACCTAAGAACATTGTCAATCATAGGTGGAGATATTTGCTTAACTTCAAGCATTTTATTTCACAAATCCTTTAAGAGTTAACTCAATTTTTTTAATAGCAATATCAAAGTTAAGATCAGAAAGTTCTCTTAGTGAGTATTTGGGACCAAACTTTTTTACAGCTAGATATCCGACACAATATCCTGCTCGTTTGGGCACAAACTTGTCAGTCGATGATAACAAGAAATATTTTTTGTACAATTCATCATTTTGGGTTCTCAAGTTTGGAAGAAGCTCTTTTGACATTCCTGCAATTTTTTTCTGACAATCCTCATATAACTTCGGCGGAATATTTAGCATCATTTCACTTGGAGTTGCTTTTTTATTCATTACTTCGCTAATGTAAGTAGCTACTCCTTCTTTCCAAAGCTCATCCCCTATATAGCCCCTACCAAACTGCTTACCTGCTTTTTGCTTATGATAAAGATGAAAAAATTCATGATGAAAAAATGGTATATCATTTTCCCAATTATGGTATTTGGCCATAATATCAAGGCCAAGGAGGAAAATAGGTTCATTGTCAATGACTCTAATGCCTCCATTTAACTCACCTAAACTATGAAGAAGGACTATTTTGTTATTCCCTTTCATATCTGGGAAATGTTTTTTAAAATCTTCTAATGCAGTTGAAATAATTGGCTTTAGAGCATGATATTTTTTTACAAATGTGTCCTTTATAGTTTCAAAAGAGTTGAACTGCTTATTTACTTCTTTATTAGGTTCAAGGCCTTGTTTAGACCATTTTTGAGCTTTATATTTGTAAAAGGCAGGGTATATGTTTTGAATTTCAGCAGCCTCTTTAGCTGAAAGCCAATCATCAACGTAATCGTAAATCTCTACGGCATAAAGATTAGATTGAAGAGTAAAGGTACAAATAATTATCGCCAATAGTTTTATCAAGACTTAAACTCCTTAAAATAAACCTCATAGAAGCAAAATGTTTACACATTTAATTTCGGATGCAAGCTTCTCTAAAGCCACAAGCAAAGTTAAATGAGGGATGCCTTTAGAAATCACATATAACCCAGAGCTTATTTACAGGGAAGCGTCTCAATACTACGCGAAAGAGTGTCTCCATTATTAAACAAAACATCAAGTTTGATAGACCCTTCTTCTTTTTTACTTAGGTATGCTTGATAGAACAATCTATCAGAAGAATTTTCGATCATACAATCTGATGAAATATAAACTGAACTGGAGTATGGATGGTAATTATTATCATTTGTGCTGCAATAGCCAACCTTAAATCGATCTCTTGTAAACGAGCTATAAATCTGCTCTATCTCTTGTTGAACATCACCGTTACTATCCGGAAAATATTTAACGGATTGAATTGATTGGACTATAAATTCTGATGCATTAATTTGCTGAATCTGAACTAATAGATGACTTTTAGTCCATGTTTCTGGAGTTCCATTATTTATGATTTCGCAGGTTAAATTGTTTGCAAATCCAACGTTCGAAAAAGAAATGAGAAACAAACCAGCTAAGAAATATTTTTTCAAAGGAACCTCGATTCTAAAATGACAAAAAATATACTTAAATACTTATAAATTAATTTAAAAAAACGTTACTTATACTTTCTATGGATACCTTAGTCAGTTTCAACCTTTATTCTTTTCCATTCTGCAACTCAGCGCATTCCTTTATATTAAACAGAGCTACTCAATAGTGATATTGAGGGACGTCGTTGCAAATTGTTCATCAACAGAAGTTCCTCGACCTACCCACCTTGTTAAAACGTTAAAATTAAGGTTGCCACTATTGAAAAGGTACATCCCTAGACTAATTGGAAATTCTTCATTAATTTTTCTATGAAAAGAAAGACCTTTTTCAAAGTCTCCCAAAGAATCTTGAATTTTTATTTTTCCAATAAGTAAGTGAGAACTTCTGTTTTCGAGAGCTTCTTTGTTAATAGTTACATTTAATAGGTCTACAGTATAATCTCCGGTGTTTATTGAGATCAGTGAGTTACGTAATTCGCAATTTCCTTTTATTCTGTTTTCTTTTATTTTCGGAAAAATAAGTTTGGGCATATTTTTGGGGCCTGCACCGCCTGGTCGACGGGCAGGGTCATTTAAAAATATCCATTCGTAAGTGCAAGAACTTAAGTTGGCATCATCTCTGAGTCTTAATGTTTTTGTATTAACTCCTTCACCAAGCTCATCAAGGCTAAAGGATACATACCCAGAACCGCCATCGCTATATCCAATGCCAATCTGAACAGAAATGGTATAAAATTTAATAATGTCGATGGGTGCTTCCAAACGAATCAAAGCTTCATTAGCCAGGCAAAGTTGCGAGAAAATTGATAGAAGCGAGGCGAGTAGAAACTTCATTATAAATCCTCCAATTTCAAATTGATGAAAGTATGAACAGTTTATATATACCGAGAGAGTCTCTCCAAAACCTCAAGCTTAGTCAAGTGTGGATTCTCTCGCTCTATTTGGGCAATCCGCATTTTATCGTTAGCATCAGATGTGGAAATCCAATGACTTAGCGGCTCAGGGACCAGCCTTAAAATAGACTCATTTTCATCTTGCAGATAGTAAAACTCACTGTATTCGCCCTTTTTAATCTGCAAGCTCTTAATACGTGCCACTTGGGTATCATTAAAGTCGAAAGTCTTTTTAAAATCATCCCAATCAATCTTTCTCTGGCGAAGAATGATAACACTGGTGGTATTAGTCAAAAGAGCATCCTTTAGGGCCTTATCCGCCATAAAGTCCTTATAATTTTGGCTTAAACACCAAATGCCACTCTTAAACTTTCTCCAAGTTCGGTAACAGGTGATGACCACCTGACGGGCGAGTTCCGATTGAAACAAACGTTCTGCCTCATCAATGATTAAAAGATATTCTCTCTCAATATCAGAAGAAGCAACATCCTGAATGTAAGAGGTGAGCAATAGCAGTAAGACATCTTTTAGATCTGAGTAGTTGCTTAAATGTTGCACTTCAATTGAAACTAGATCCTTTGAAAGTTTAACATTCGTTTGGCCATCTAGAATTTTTCCATAGGCTGATGATCCAGTCCAACTAAAGAGAATTTCAGCAAAATGTTTTAACTGAGGATCAGGATGTTGATTCAATAATTTCTTATAATCAGAAAGCGTTGGGGTTTTATCCTTATTCAACTCATAAACTTTATGTATTTGCTCCTCTAGTAAAGCCTTTTCTCTTTTTCCAAGGGCTTTTCGATCCTCATCTTTTAGGATCATCTCAAGAACTGCTAAAATAGTTCGTACTCTGTCAGGACTAGGTTGAGTTTCACCTTCTTTAAGATCAAACATATTAAGGCAAAGTTGCGAATCTAAGTTCAAGTCTAAAAATTCACCATCAAGAACCTCAATCAAACGCTTTGAAGAAGCACCATTATCAATCCATACAATTCGAGGCTGGTTAATTTTCTGAGAACTATTTTTATTTACTTTCCCATAAAACATCGACATGAGTTGAACCACGGTATAGCTCTTTCCACTCCCGGAGCCTCCGAAGACAATTCCATTCCATGAAGGCAAATGATCAGCATAGGGATCAAGTGAAAACAGTCGACCATCTCGTGTTGGCAGTAAACAAACTGGTCGTGAATTTCCGGCCCAGCTTGCAAATAGAGGCATAAAATGAGTCGCATTACTTGTTTTCATTTTTTTATGCCTTAACCCATGACAGCAGCCAGGAATGGATTTTAAAAAGACATCTTTTGTGGCGAGAGTTTCTTGAATACCTTCAGCTTGATTCATGGAGCGGAAAGCTCTTAGAATTTCATCTGTTTTATCATTAAGTTCGGCTTCAGATCTTCCCCATAAGATAATGGTTAAGTCAGAAGATACAAGTTTCTCAGAACCCTCAAGTAAGTTTGACAATAATCCCTCAATTTGCCCAAGCTTATTTTCAGATTCTAAATCGCTTACATTTTGACTTCCTGAAGCCATTGAATGAGCAATTCTTCTTTTTAATTCTAGGGAAGTCTTTTCCTTGGATTGATCCAGCAAGTGAATAGATTGACTCATCCAAAAATGAAAAGGGAGTGACGTAAACGTTTGAGCCATTGAAGCAAATGTATGACCCTCAGGCAGCAAGGCAAGGCTTACGGTTCGAAACTTATAATTTCCTAGAGTAATACCTTCTTTACTCCAAATAAAATCCGTTAGAGTAAGTTGTTCTCCTATTGAAGGATCTAAAATATTTATTGGCTCTTTATAGGTGGGTATCCCAATTTTTTCTGAACGATCTAAATTCAAGTACTCAAACACAAGATTAAACCACTCTGTAGTTGATAGAAGCTTTGGGTTTAGCTTTGCCGCTACAAGTAAGGAATTGATCTGTTTGATTGAGCGATCCATCTTATCTTTTCTTTGTTCAAATTCTTCGTAAGATATTTTCTTAAAATCTTTATCTGTAGAAAAGAAGCCTTGCTTTTTAAGCTCACAAGTTTGTGATCGAACAAATAAATAAATTTGAGGGACAAAATAGTTTTTCTGATCTTGATTGCGTTGATAGAATTGACAACGAGCCTGCGCCAGCTTTTGGTAAGGACCTTGGATTTTATGAGAAAGATTCTTGTGCTCATTAATAAGATCGCTAACATCAGAGTTCAGTTGATAAAAAAATTGCAGTTTTAGTTTTTCATCTATTGACACCAACAAATTTTCAAGCTGTCTCATGAGCTGATTAATACTTTCATCTGTCGCACAAGTGAGATCAAAGCCTGAAAGTTTAAATCCAGCTCCTAAAGAACCATCTTTATACACCATTAGATTATCTTCAAAATGCCAAAAATCTAATTCTTGAGCAAGGTTACCCATAAATCTTTTTCCTTTGATGACTGTGACTCAAATCACAAGCTGCTGAATAAAAACCAGGATCTAAATAAAATCGAATCAAATGCACAAGAAAATTTTCTGGCTTTCCTTTTTTACCAAAATAAAGAATACCTATAATTAAAAGAGGTGTGCCAAGGACCAATGGTCCCTCTAGTATAGTCCCAGAAAAAAATAAATTCATAATGGCAGCAAAAATCAAAGCCACCAAAACATCGAGGGCCTCAAGGCCCCCAATTTTAAATTTAGCATCTAAGTTTCGATGAACAGTTGATTTATTTAACCCTCTCAGTTTAACCTCCTGCTGCTGATTGGAACCAACGAATAATCATCGGCGCTAGAAAGCCAATAACACTCGCAATAATTACGAGAATCATCCTTTTTTTAGCACCTTCATCACCACTTGCAGCCAGCATGGCTGCGTAGAGCAATCCAAGTATAGCTACAGCAGGGAGGATCACCGACATGAGGTTATCAGTAAGTCCTTTGATGCGATTTTCAAAGCCTCCACCTCCATAGGTCTGGGCTAACAAAGGATCGGAAAATAAAAAGCAAACTCCGATAAAGCCTAATAGAGCTACAATCCAAATTTTCTTAGACATCATTAATTGTTTAAATAAAGGACAAGAGTTTTATATTTCGAGCCATAATCGATAAAGACATTCCCATTAGTGTCGTCACTTTTATAGCCTTCTCCAACAAGTTGCCTTTTTAAGAAGCTTCCGTCTTTTCGTTTTAATACAAGCTCCATTCTATAGCGGATTTCATTATCTTCGCTGTCACTGGGTTTTAAATAATATTTTTTTTCACTAGGCTCCTCATCTATCTTTAGAAGATATTCGCCGTACTGCTCATTATAAAATCCCACACCAGCGTGATGTATGGTGTTTGTACGAGGATCGAGCCAGCCTAAAATAAGAGTTTCGGCTTTATTTGCAAATGTATTTTTATTTACCATTAAGACCTCATAGTTACGTTATTGGTTATTTGATTGCACTTTTCTAAGCATCCCATTAAATTATTTTATTTGATTCACCTCAAATTTTAGAAATTGAACTGTTATGCGGCCAAGCCCAACGAAGTTTTATTATTTTGAGGAGTGAGATTTATATAAATATTGGAATTGTTATAAAAATCCCAGTCAAGGCGAATCAAACCAGCATTATCTCCCACTAAGAGATAGCCAACACCCACGGGTATTAACTCTTCTGTACTCCTGTCTTGAATAAAAATAGTATAGTCGAATGTGTGATTTATACTTTCCTCTGCATAAATATAAAAAAGCTGGTGAGGCAAATCATTGATATGAATTTCACCTATCTGTGAACTCTCATCACAGTACGCAAGTCCAACACTTCTCACTTTTAAAACTTGACCTTTTTTATTTTGTGACCCTCTAAAAACATCAAATGAATTCATGAAACACATCTCCTTTTTTAAGCGGCGGAAACCTCATAAAGTGTTCTTGAGAAATGAGGCTGATTAAGACATTCAGATTTTAGTATTCTAAGAGCCTCCTTGATAATTCTGTCTGTGTCTTCCCAGCTTGCTCTAATAATTTTTGAAATTTCAAAAATAGATTGATTATGCCAAAATCTTAAAGCTAAAGCCTTTCGATGTTTTAATGGCAATTTTTTCATTAAAGAGCGGGCAATAATCTGATCCTCTTGAGAAAACGATTTAGACATTAAAATCCTCCATAGTACAGATAAAGCATTTTCTCTTTCATTTCCCTTATCGATTTTTCTGCATTTTCACGCGCAAGTTTTTTTCTCCATTTTTCTTCTAAATCGATTGGATCTTTTTTTAGAAGAATCTTTTTTATTTTTTGAATGATTTTAATCTTAGCCTCCATTGTTTTTGTTTTTTTAGATTTGTATTTTGATCACACCCTTCACTAATATGGATTTAGTCAACCTCTTGGAGATAAGTCATTGCAGGTCAACTTTCGTCATCCTTTTGAGGAAACCTATGAAGCTAGAATTTCTTTTGCAGCTTGAATTCTTTTTTTGAGCAGACCGTTCATAAGATCTAATTTGAGTTTATGCAAAGCAGCTTTTAAAGTTTTTGAAACGGCTTGCTTTGATATTTTCATGAATTGTGCGATCTCTACTACTGTTTTTCCTTCCCAATAATATGAATGAACAATATTTCGTTGTTTTGGAGTCAGATTATTTAATGAAGCTTTGACTGCGATTTTCATGAATGGAAATTTTTCTTCGCTAGCCATAGAAAAAATAAGGCCAGCACATTCCTCAGCTGAAAAACCTTCCAACGATGATTCTTTAGAAAAGGTCACTTCTCTTTGGGGAGATTCTAGCTCTGAGAGATAGTTGTCCCAGTCAGAAGGTTTCCACGATTGGCACTCCCTTTTAATTTGCTCATCTGATTTCAACTCACCATTGTCATTAAGCCACGGCTTATGCGTTTCAAGTTTTCCCATTAGATCTCCTTTAAAAATATCCATTAATTTGAAGCAAGTTCATTAATGGATTGTTAAGTAGCCGCTTTTAGTGCCGGCGACGACACAAGAGGATTACAAGGTTTGTTCCAAGATTTGAGTTTTCTAAGAGCTTGAAATAAAAGGATATATAAGATTAATTTTTTGAATGTGGGTTACCAAGGTGGCGAAGATTTGATGAGAATTAAAATTAGTTCATATATTTTAGTCGGATAGGAGTGGCGCAATATTTCATTTACTCTACCTATTCGCCATCTCCAACAAACTTAAAAAACAAATTAATTTTTTATTGCATTATAAATAATAACAATGGTAATTGTGATAACGGCTTTTATGGAAGCCACTGGCCCGCAGAAAGGGTATAACCCGCCAAAAAAGTTTTTTATTTAGTCATCCTTCTTTCACTGGGATGCGGGCTCCAGCAAATTACGAAAGGAGGAACTGATGAAGTTCCAATTACCCCCCAGAGCAAATTTAGAGCATTTGAAGAAACAAGCCAAAGGATTGTTAAGGCAGGCCAGAAATGGAGAATCCTTGAGGAAAACAGGTCTCACAAAAGCTTCGAAGTTAAGTGATGCCCAGTTTTATTTAGCGAAAGAATACGGATTTTCTTCATGGTCAGCAATGAAAAATGAAATAGAAGGGCTTAGACAAAAACATCTAAAGCAAGCAATTTCGGATTTGCGATCTGGAAAAATGTGTATTCTTTTTGATGATGAAGGTCGAGAGAATGAAGGCGACTTTGTATTGGCCGCGGAAAAGGTTGACCAGGAAAAATTAAATTTTCTTTCAACCTATGGGCGAGGGACAATTTGTATCGCTATATCTCCAGTGCGTGCAAGAAGGCTTGGGATTGAAAAAGCGAAAAAAAGTTTGGATTCTATTGATATCCCAAGCTTTGGAAATTCGATCGACCTCAATTCAACTCATACAGGAGTCTCTGCAAAAGAAAAAGCTGAAACTATTTTGCACTTAATGTCTGATGAAGCTAAGAAAGTTGATTTTCGATCTCCTGGTCACGTTTTTACCTTAATAGGAGAAAGCGAAGGGCTAACTAAGAGACAGGGACATACAGAAGGTTCTTTAGAGTTAATGAAAAAAGCAGGATTATCTGATGGAGTCGTGATTTGCGAAATAATGAACACCGATGGCTCTATGGCACGATATGATGATCTTGTGCAAATTGCAAAAATCCATGGTATAGAGTTGATTAAAATATCGGATTTGATTGACAATAATTAATTTTGGTAGAAATCCTTCAAAGGTAGCCTCTTTAAAAGAGGCTACCGTCTAAATTACTGATATAGGAATAATTTATGAAATTGTCTGATAGTGATTTACTAGCTTTTTCTAAAGCCAACTTGAGTACTTTTAATTTATCTAAATACAAAATCAATAAAGATCTTGCTATTAAATCATTGCAAGAAGATTTAAATGAGGAATTTAATGATTTAAATTCTGAAGAGACAAAGCTTGCGAGGTTAAAATATTTTAATATTCAAGGAGCATCTGCGGATGATTTTTCTGAAAGAGTTATTAAAATAGATGATAAAAGAAAATTAATTTGTGGAATACGTCATGAAGGCGGAAATGTAGAGCTTCCGTTTGTTCAGATTATACCTAACTTTAGTGCTAGTGATAAAGAAATTTCTGATTTTTACAGACAATACTTAAAATCTCTTTTTAAGGTTTTTGAACCACGATATGTTAGAGTGTGGAGCGACAAAATAAT
Organism: Bdellovibrionota bacterium; assembly: GCA_041391425.1. Classification (GTDB taxonomy): domain Bacteria; phylum Bdellovibrionota_B; class Oligoflexia; order Oligoflexales; family JAWKNZ01; genus JAWKNZ01. The sequence continues at coordinate 2,186 of JAWKNZ010000018.1, read as the reverse complement.
TGAATCTGTTCTAATTGGGTCAACTTACCTTGTATCTACATATGGCCAGATTGAAAGAGTTGCTAAGTGGCCTAAAGAAGAAGAAATATCATTTAAAAATATTTCAGATGATTCCTACTATGACTGGTACAAGACTAGTTACAATGATTTTCATGAAGCAAATAAAGATTTAAAAGACAGAGTTACGATAAATAGCCCGGAAACTATGAGAAGTTCAATCAATGATGGTTTACTAAAATATGTTTATTTGGATGAGAAGAAAATTGGACTGATTGCAGCTAAAAGGAGTAAATTTCTTGGTCATGAGGGTTTTTATTTTAATGAGATACTTATAGACAAAGGTTTCAAGGGAACGAGACTAGCTAGGGCAATTCAAAGAAAATTTATTACGGAATTTTCAAAGCCAAATGATTTTATTTGGGGAACAGTTGACTATCAAAATAAGCCTTCTTATAAAACAGCAGTCTCTAATGGAAGGACTCCAGTTCGCTTTGAGTGTTTTATTCCAGTTTGATTGAATTAATATTCCTATTTATAATGCCTGAGCATCTCTTCGAGATAAAAAACTAGGGTCAAATTAGCACCATAAAAAAAATACATTTACCTCTAGAAGAGACTGTTATAAACATCTTCGCCACTTTCAATTTTTTAAAAAGTTAAAGTATCTTATGGAGATAGAGTTTATTAATTAAAACGATCCGGTATACCGGTGTTAATTCGCCACCTCACTTATTTCAAATTTATTTCTTTTAAATTAATAACTTAGATAAAATGGCCAAATTTAATCGGCGAAAAGTCGCCGGATTCTAGATTTTTTCTCAAAAATTGTTTATAAAGCGCGCAGGGGAAAATGTCACTGTTTACAAGGCTCTACGAAGTTTGCTCCTGAATTCTTATTCTTGGCCCCACCTTTGCACAATCTAGCATCGATAAAGATTGGGGGCAGTAATGCTATCAAAAATTTTAGTTATAGATGATGATCAAATATGCCTTGATTCCTATCGAAGGATACTCAACGGACTTGAAAGAGAAGTTGATTATTTTTCAAATGCTGCTGAAGCAATCGAAGCCTTTAAAATAGCTCCCTTTAGCTACTCTTTGGCCTTTGTCGATTATCAATACCGTAGCCCTATGGGAATCCAAAAAATTGGTGTAGATCTTATCACGCAGTTAAAAGATCTTAATCCCATGCTGACAGCTTGTATTGTTTCTGGGGATGAATCCAAAGAATCACTACACTCATGGCTTGAGTCCGCCATTGATAATTATATTTATAAGCCTCTCAGAAAAAGCGAGACAATGGCTTTTGCCGAACACCATATTTTAAAATATGAGCGCGATTTTAAACCTGTTAAAAGTTATAAGCTCAATCGTGAGGGATTGGATGCCTTAGAAAAAATGGCTCTTGTGGGTGAATCAGAATCAATCATAGAGTGTGCTAAAACTGCTCTAAGATTTGCCCAAAGCGATCTCAATGTCTTATTGCTTGGCGAAACTGGAACGGGCAAAGAACTGTTTGCTCAAGGTATTCATAACAATTCAGCAAATAAAAACTTGGGCTTATACCCAATAAATTGCTCTAATTATAAGGAAAATTCTCAACTTCTTGAAGTAGAACTCTTTGGTAGTGAGAAAGGAGCTTTTACGGGGGCAGAAAGAAAGGTCGGCATTTTTGAGTTAGCCAGAGGTGGAACCGTCTTCTTAGATGAAATTCATCATTTAAGTGAAGCTGCACAATCTAAACTTCTTAGAGTGCTGCAAGAGAAAAAAATCCGTAGAGTTGGAGGACAACAGGAGTATTCCGTTAAATTTAGATTGATTGCTGCTGGAAAGCCAGAACTCATCGAACAAAGCAAGGAAGGAAGATTTTCTCCTGATTTATACTTTAGACTCAAGGGATTAGATCTAATTATTCCCCCATTAAGAGACAGAAAAAGAGATATTCGCTCTCTCGTCACTTATTCCCTTCAAAAGATTAAAAACAGAACCGGTCAGGAAAGAATGATTTCGAATCGTGCCATGGAGTATTTGGAAAAATATGATTGGCCAGGAAATATCAGAGAACTTTTGCAGGTCCTTGAAAAAATCAATGTGATGATTGATGACGACTTGATTACGCCAAAACATCTTCCAGAAGATATAAGGAATAAGCCCGCTATTAAAGGACAAGTCCAAACTTTAAATGA
>JAWKNZ010000017.1:0-67206 GCA_041391425.1 Bdellovibrionota bacterium | reverse complement strand
CAACAACAACGGGATTATCGTCACTCGAATTAGGTGGTGTTTCTTTTTTCTCTTCAGGCGTTGAAGGGTCTACAGTATTCTTCTTGCTTCCATTAGTTCCGGAAAACTTTGTCTCACCACAGCCCCAAAGTGTTGCTATACATAACACAACGATAAAACGAAGGTATACACTACGGTCCCAATGGGCCGTTTTCCATAATATTTCCATATGGCATCTTCCTCTAATTTACTTTGTGAATATCGCATATTAGCAAAAAATTGCTTAACGACAGCCGCTAAGCTTTTCGGTTGAAACTCCTAAATCTTTAATTAAAATATCGATTGTCAAACTTTTTACCGGAGCTCCTATGCAATCAAAAATTTGGAAACCCTACCAATTAACTAAGAAGATAGAATTAAAAAATCGTATTGTCATGGCTCCACTGACCAGATGCTTTGCTGATCACCACCTTAGACCTTCTGATTTGGCCTTAAATTATTATGTCAAAAGGGCTGATGCCGGACTAATTATTTCAGAAGCCACTATCATCGAACCTATAGGTCAAGGATATCCAAATACTCCCGGTATTTTTACCAAAGAACAGATTTCAGCCTGGGGCAAGATTGTTGAGGCCATTCATAAAGCAGGTGGACTCATCTTCTTACAGTTGTGGCACACTGGGCGGGTAAGCCATCCAATTTACCATAGCGGCAATTTACCTGTATCTGCATCTGCGATTGCGCTAGAAGGGAATGTCCCTAGGCAAAAAGGGCTACAATATGGGAAGCCACGACCACTCTCAACTCTAGAGGTGCGTGAGACGATCGAATCGTTTACAAAAGCAGCCCAAAATGCAATTAGTGCCGGTTTTGATGGGATCGAAATTCATGGAGCCAATGGATATTTAATTGATCAATTTATTCATGCATGCTGCAATAAACGAAATGACTCCTATGGAGGAAGTATCGAGAACAGAGCTAGAATGCCCATAGAAATTATTGAAAATATTTCCGATAAACTCGGCCCAGATCGCATCGGCATAAGACTATCTCCAGGTTCATACTACAATATGACCCATAGCGACGGTGATGAAGAGGTATTTATACATCTATTTAAAAAAATAGAAGAATATAACCTCGCCTATGTTCATCTGGGAATTTTCGACGATTCGATGGAATTTGATTATTTAGGTGGACGTGCTTCAAGCTTTATACGCAAGCATTATTCCGGCACCTTAATCAGCTGCGGAAAATATACTATTGAGCAAGCAGAAAGCGAGATTAATGAAAATAAAATAGATCTGGCAGCATTTGGACGTCCTTTTATTGCAAACCCTGACTTTATCAATAGGTCTAAAAACGACCTGCCCCTGCTCGAATATGATGAATCAATGCTTAATGAGTTAATCTAAGAAAGTCTCACTCATAAACGAAATGAGTCTTTTCTCTTGCGTATTTCAGCAAAAACTATAGCTGGATCTACTCCTTCCATCCCCAATTTTTTTTGTAAAGATAGGGTATCCGCTCTAAGAAAAGGATTGGTTTCCAACTCTTCTTTAAGAGTTGTTGGTACTGTGGGAAGTCCTTTTTCCCGTATCGAACAAATAGACCTATAGCGCTCAGCGAGTAACTCATTCTCAGAGTCAATACTAACAGCAAAATGCGCATTAGATAATGTATATTCATGAGCACAATATATTTTAGTTTGCTCTGGTAATGTTGAAAGTTTTTTAAACTGGCCCACATCTGCGGAGCACTACCCTCAAAAATACGCCCACATCCCAACGCAAACAAAGTATCACCCACAAAGACAATTCCTAAGGCTTTAAGCCAATAGCTAATATGGCCAATAGTATGGCCAAAAGTTTCCAAAACCTCTACCGCAGTGTCTCCAATAAAAAAGCAATCTCCCTCGCTTACTTCCAATGAGATGCCTGGAATCCGGCTTCTATCCTTCTTTGATCCGACCACTACACAATTAGGGTAAGCGCGCAAAAGCTCATGATGGCCTCCCGTGTGATCTTTATGGTGATGCGTCGTTAGGATATAATTTAATGGCATGCCATTTTTTTGTAACACCTCCATTACAGGCCTCGCGGAGCCGGGATCTACGACTGCAGATACTTGCTGTTTCTTATCGAACAGCAAAAAAAAATAGTTATCTTCGAATGCGGGAATAATCTCGACTTCTATACCCATATAACTCACTCACTTATGAAAAACACCTTGGCTATCCATTGGTATTTTGATCTGCTTTTCTCCAGGCAGTGGTTTTTCTAATAAAGCGACAACAGCTCCAGATACAGGCCAAGGAAGTACACTTTTTCCAGGCTGAAAGGGAATATAACGGCCCTTTAATTTATAGCTATCAACAGAAAAGCCACTTTTTACTATCAATTTTTTGAGGATCGATAACTTAAAACAGCGGTAAGATTTCTCTGGCCTATCTTTTCTCAATGCCTGAGCCACCCATCGAAATGACCAAAATGAATAAGCACGAAAAACCACAACGACTCCTTTGCCACCTGGCTTCAGCACCCGATATGCTTCTCTCAAAGATGCCAACGGATTATCTGCAAACTCTAAGCAGTTAATACAGGTTATAGCTTCAAAAGCTTCGTCTTGAAATGGCAGTTGTTCTGGTTGGGCTAAAGTAAAAGAAACTTCTTTTCCAATTTTTGCTATCCGTTCTTGAGCTCTTTCCAATGAGTGCTTCGAATAATCCAATGAATAGACATTCCAGCAGTCTTGAACCATAGCCTGAGTAAAAACTCCTCGCCCACAGCCAATTTCAAGAAGCCTCCCTCCGTCACTACACTGCGAAAGCCAGTTTTCAACTAAATACCAAATCTCCGGAAAGTATTTGTGAATGAGTGCACGTCTTATCCAACGTTTCATCTTGTCCATAAAATCTGGTAAGCCTTATGTGATCTAACTTACACCCCGGATCCGAATTTCTAGCCGGTTGCGGCGTTGCTTCGTCGTCAGGAAATCCTCATGTACCAACATGTACACTGCGGTTTCCCACCTCCTAGCGCCTAGCACCCGAGCGAACTTCGAATCCGGTGAAAATTCCGAATTTCTAGCCGGTTGCGGCGTTGCTTCGTCGTCAGGAAATCCTCATGTACCAACATGTACACTGCGGTTTCCCACCTCCTAGCGCCTAGCACCCGAGCAAACTTCGAATCCGGTGAAAATTCCGAATTTCTAGCCGGTTGCGGCGTTGCTTCGTCGTCAGGAAATCCTCATGTACCAACATGTACACTGCGGTTTCCCACCTCCTAGCACCCGAGCGAACTCGAATCTATTGAAAATACTACAGTTTTTCAAAAAATTTCAGACCCCGGATACACCACCTCACATGGATCTATCTGCTGCGCAAGATTTATGTCACAAAGAAAAAAAGTACGGGAGTCATAAATCCATAAAAAACGCTTTTTTCCTGAGACAACACAGAAACCATGCCATCAGACTGCTACTCAGCCCAAAAGGTAGTTATACTTTTTCACTAAGTTCAAAAAAACAATCTACCCCTGGGGCGTTCAGTCAGAAAGCCTCTTTTACTCAGCATCTCTTTGCCCTATGAGTTACTTAGATTACCCTACCATGACAACGCAAATTTTTCAGCCCTTGTTTCAGATTCCATTAGAAGGCCACTCGATATGCTAGATATAAAGGCACGAATAAGATTCCCAAAGTTATATATCGATAATAATAGTACTTTTTTGAAGTTATGCGATATCCGCTTCACTTCAGACATTTTTTAGGAAAGCTCTTGACTATTATGACAATGCTCGACTTCAAGTTGAACACGGCCAGCAAACTCTTCGGTAGACTCGTTCTTGCGCTGCTTCATCATTGGCAAAATGTGAACAAACACTACTGCAGTGCATGGGAAAACTGTCCCTTTTTTCAATAACCTTCCTGCGCCCTTGATACAGACTGGTAAGACTTCGACGTCATTTTCATTGGCCAAGCGAAATGCTCCACGCTTAAACTTTTTAACTTTCCCAGTGTCTGAACGCGTCCCTTCAGGAAAAAAAAACATGGGGATTCCCTTACTCAGCCACTCCGCACTTTTTGCTAACGCCTCTTTATGGCTATCGGGATCCTTTCTATCAATCGGGACATAACCAGCCAAACTCATTGCTTTACCAATCAAAGGTAGTTCAAAAACCTCTTTCTTTGCTAACCAACGAAACTGAATCCCTAAGTAATACATAGCAAGAATATCGGTAGCACTCTCATGATTGGCGACAATAACAACTGCTTTACCATCAGGTGGTAAGTGTTCGCTCCCAGTAACTTCAATCCTCCATCCAGGTGTTAAAAACATAATCGATCTTGCCCATTGAGTAGCAACTTCATGCGGTGCCTTCGAGAGATTTTCTTTATTTAAGAGTATACCAAGGTAATAGACCACAAGAGACTTAAGCGTATAATAGGCCGTTGTGAGACCGACAACTACAAAAAACAACGCTGCTCGTATCCATTTCATAACGGCTTTACCTCCGCACATTGGGGATTATTTCAACAAAAACACTGAATATTTAATATGATGGATATGCTTATTAAAGTGAAGTAAAATCCGGATTCGAAGTTCAGCCGGGTGCTAGGCGCGAGGAGGAGGGAAACCGCAGTGTGCATGTTGGTACATGAGGATTTCCTGATGACGAAGCAACGACGCACCCGGCTGAACTTCGAATCCGTTGAAAATACTACAGTTTTTCAAAAAATTTCAGCTCCCGCGTAAAATTTGACGGCACTATGTTTTCTAACAGCTTTTGCTATTAGACAAGACTAACGATGAAAGCTAAGTACATGCTTGGTTATATATCCTGCCAATGCCTGTTTACCTTCAATGATTTCAGAGCGTCTCGTTTCGACGTCGTTGCCAGTCACCACAATCGCTTTATGTTTTTGTGGTGACACCTCTCCCAAGCAATTCAACACTAGCATCGAAAGATCATATTTCTTGATATATGTTTCCGAAATTTGCTGAATCCTCTCGTCAGTTAGGCTGTACTCTAATTTAAAGCCCACCATAGCCTTACCTCTACACGAGATATGAGAGATAATTTTATCTGTAGGGACCATATGGATGTCAAGCGCAGACGAGTCAGATGAAATTTTGCCCACCGTTTTATTGTCCGGGATATAATCCAAAACCGAAGCAGCCATAATTGCAGAAGAAATACCATGCTGACAAACGGCTTCCACAGCTTCCAACATTTCATTATTTGTTTTTACTTCGACCATTTTATTGAAAGACCTCGGATAATATTGGCACTGTCCCGCAACCACATTGATATCCACACCATGGCGATAGAGTTCCTCGACAATCAATGATCCTAATTTTCCTGATGAATAATTGGAAACATAACGAACATCATCAATATAGCCCAGGGTTGAACCCATGGTGAGCAAACAAGAAGCCGCCGCATCCTTAGCCTTAGCAGAGTTCAAGGAATGGGAAACGTGGTCAGCTAAAACTGCTGGCTCTGGGAATTTCAGTTTCCCCTCTTCTTTTCTTGCGCTGACAAACTCAACATACTCTCTTAATTGTTCAATATTCTTCTGCACAGCAGGTGAGGCATATAAAGACATATGCATATTAGGCAGTATAAAAACAGGCTTGCCAGCTCCTAAATACGAAGCTACCAAGGCCGTTGCAGGAGTAGATGTTATACCATGCGCAACACTCGCGATAAAATTCGCCGAGGCTGGAGCTACTACACAAGCATCATTGAGGGCTAGATGAGACGACTCACCACGAAACTCACGCCGCGTTATACCATTAGCCGCCCAATTCAACGCAAGCGGAGTTGTAAATTGAGAACCACCAGAAGTCAACCAAGGCTGTATACATGCACCTAATCGGCGTAAAGACCGGATAAATCGCACACTTTCAACAGCACCAATGGAACCAGAAACGATAACATCAAGCGTCCAATTTTTCAGGCTATCTGAAATGGCATCAATTTGAAGATCATCAATCAATCAGCTTGCGGCCTTCGCCTTCATTGCTTTTTCATTAGCGTTTGGCATTGTCAAAGGAAGATTTGGAGCAGTTGAACCATGAAATCTCATTTGATTCTTTCTCTTTTTTCCTTTAGCAGCCTTATTAAGCTTCCTTCGAACTTTTAATTTTTTTGTAGACGAAGCCATGTGCATTACACCCCGAATTTGGTTACTCTTAAATGCGGTAAAAAACCGGTTTTAAACCGGGAAATTATGAAATATTCTGGAAAAACTCAAGTGTAAATCTTCGTTTTAATAAAATTAAGCTAATTTTCAGGCAACGATTTTAAATAACATACTAAAATTATTTAGTTTTATTAAAACGAAGAAATCGCAGGCTTTTTAAAAATTCTTATATTATGATTCAGCTCCGAATAAAATTTCGGTACTCATTTTAATCTCTTTGCCATGAAGGCTCATCAGTTAGCTATAGGCTAGCAGAGAAAAACTTGGAGGAATATGTATATGTTGGATTTCATCAAAAGGTTTAATGCTAAGAAGCTTTCCGATGTGCAGAGTATCCAGACACAAAGAGAAAAGGTTACAGAGTCGGGTATCCGCCATGAAGTAAAGCATAATAGTAGAAAACATTTATATCAGACAGCTTCTAAAGTTTTGGGCATTTCCGCTCTACTCTTTTCTAATATTGTTCCTTTAGCCTATGGTAATGATAACACAAACCAACTCGCACAGGGAGAATACATTCCTCCTAGCACTCCTCCTCTATATGAATCAAATGGCGCCCCCGGCACAAAACTTACCCACAGAAGTGGTTTGTATGTAGGTGGAAACCTACAATTTGGACAAAGCCGTAGTGCCGGCGGATCTGCAAACCCCATTGCCGCTTATATCGCTGGAGCTGAAATAGGTTACGTTGCAGGAACTGGAAGTTGGGATCGTTACGAAGCAGCATTCGAGGCCTTTACAGGTAAAGTCGGCCATAGCGAAGCGGATATGCCTATCAATATGGGTGCCATGATTAAAATAGGAAAAGCATATAGCTTAGGTAGCAATTTTTGGGGAGTTTGGGGCCTCGGTGCTGGAATGGCTCAAATTGATTACAAAACAGAAATTGCCGACAGAGATGTCGAAGCCGTTGATCCTGTACTAGGACTAGCCTTGCAAGGAGCCTACTCACTAGTAATGCCTGTCGGAAAATATATGTCGTTAAATGCTGGAATTCGCTGGACCCATATGTCATTCAACATTCAAAAACTAAAAGACAGTGAAACTGGCACAAAAATCGATCGAGATGACAATGTCATTATAAACATGCCAGCTGTACAATTGGGAGTTCGCCTAGGTATTTAGCATTTTAATAAATTGAAATAACTTTTCTTGCATCATAATAAGTCTAATGGAAAAGTGCAAGAACGTCATGTTGAGTGAAACGAAACATCTCAGAATTATTAAGTAGTAAGATCGAGATTCTTCGCCTTCGGCTCAGAATGACGGAAAATGAGCGCAAGAAAGTCATGTTGACTGATGGGAAGGCAAGAACGTCATGTTGACTGATGGGAAGGCAAGAACGTCATGTTGACTGATGGGAAGGCAAGAACGTCATGTTGACTGATGGGAAGGCAAGAACGTCATGTTGAGTGAAACGAAACATCTCAGAATTATTAAGTAGTAAGATCGAGATTCTTCGCCTTCGGCTCAAAATGACGAAAACTTCGACTCAGAATGGACGAGAAATCCTGTTCTCCAATCTTTTTTGAGACTTATGAGTTAGGGTAAACTTTTATATAGAAGGCCTTTTCAATATTCAAGACGAAGCTCCATGTAGTAAACAGAAGAAAGGATTATCAAACTTCCATGCCTTATCAACCACCATTCCAACGAATCTTAATAGCCAATCGAGGAGAAATTGCAATTCGTATTGCTAGAGCGGCGACAGAGCTAGGCATACGAACTATTGGCATATATTCTCATGAAGATCGTTTTGCCTTACACAGATTCAAGACAGATGAGTCTTATAAAGTTGGTATCAAAGGCCAGCCTCTTAGTGGTTATTTAAATGTAGAAGAGATAGTCGAACTCGCTAAAAAAATCAAAGCTGATGCCATCCATCCCGGCTATGGTTTTTTATCGGAAAGCAGCGAGTTTGCCGAACACTGTTCTAAAAACGGGATTGTTTTTATTGGTCCTTCAAGTGAGATTTTACAAGCTTTTGGGGATAAAGTAGCTGCAAGACGAACGGCTATTGAGGCCGGGCTGCAAGTAGTTCCAGGCACAAAGCACCCCTTAAAAGATTTTCATGAAGCCAAAGAAATAGCACAACAGATGGGATACCCAGTTACACTGAAAGCAATTTCAGGTGGAGGGGGTAAGGGTATCCGCATGATTGAAGCCGAGTCGGAACTAGAACATGCATTCCAACGTTCTAGTTCTGAAGCTAAGTCAAATTTTGGTAAAGCCGAGCTCTACTTAGAAAAGAAGGTCATTTCTCCTCGCCATATCGAAGTTCAAATTTTAGGAGACCAGTCTGGTCATATCGTCCATCTTTTTGAAAGAGATTGTTCAATACAAAGACGGCACCAAAAAGTCGTAGAAGTCGCCCCTGCTCTAGGCTTAAGTGAATCAACACGTGCCTCAATAAGAGAGCAGGCAGTCAAATTAGCAAAGCACGTTGGTTATGTGGGCATCGGCACCATAGAGTTCCTTGTAGACAAGAATGAAGTGTCATACTTTCTCGAAGTCAACCCGCGGGTTCAGGTAGAACATACGGTAACTGAAATGATTACCAGTATTGATCTTATCCAGGCATCGATTTTAGTTGCAGCTGGATGTAAGCTAGCAGATGAAAAGATTGGGATAAAATCTCAAGAATGTGTAAAAGTTAACGGCGCTGCCATCCAGTGCCGCATCACAACTGAAGACCCACTAAATAACTTTGCACCTGATACGGGACGCATCATAGCTTATCGTCCAGCAGCCGGATTTGGTATAAGATTAGATGGCGGACACGGGACTTCTGGGGGAGTTGTCACTCCTTACTATGATTCACTACTTGTGAAAGTAACGGCCTTTGCAAAAACTTACAACAAGCAGCGGCAAAAATGCATCGCAGCCTTTCTGAATTTAGAATTAGGGGGTGAGACACAATATTCCTTTATTAAAAAATATTGTCATGCACCCAGCGTTTTTAGAATCAAATATTGATACAACGTTTTTAGAAAAATATAATGAACTCTACGAATATCCGCGCGCTAAGGACCGGGCAACAAAAGTTTTAGCCTATATTGCTAACGTCACGGTAAACGACCCACATAATCTAGGCAAGCAAAGGTTTCGGGCCGTAAGCGACGCTCCAAACTTAAAAGATAACTCTAAGCAATATGAAAAGTATATCCTTGCTCCTAATACGCCTACAGCTAAAAAAATATTCGATCAATCAGGGCCTTCTGGACTCACTCAATGGTTAAGAAATCATAAGCCGACACTATTAACCGATACAACGATGCGCGATGCCCATCAATCTTTGTTTGCAACACGCCTACGCACAAGAGATATGTTAAAAGCTGCAGATTTTTATAAAAATTATGCACAACATTTCTTTTCCCTCGAAGTTTGGGGAGGTGCAACATTTGATACCTGCTTGCGCTTTTTAAAAGAAGATCCATGGGAACGCTTAGCAACAATAAGAGAAGCTATTCCAAACGTACTGCTACAAATGCTATTGCGAGGCGATAATGCTGTCGGCTATAGCAATTATCCGTCTTGGGTGGTCCGAGAGTTTATCAAAGAAACTGTTAGGCATGGATTAGAAGTTTTTAGGATTTTTGACTGCTTAAACCAGCCAGACAAAATGCAAATCGCCGTAGACGAAGTAAAAAAACAAGGCGCAATAGCCGAAATTTCTTTATGCTACACCGGAAATATTACAGACTTAAAAAAATGCAAATATGACCTCAAATATTATCTTGATATCGCCAAAGAACTCGAAGCAATGGGTGCCGACATATTATGTGTGAAAGATATGGCGGGGCTTCTACGCCCATCCGCAGCTAAGCTTCTGATAACAGCACTAAAAGATACAGTTTCTCTTCCAATTCATTTGCATACCCATGACACTTCAGGGGTAGGTGTTAGCATGCAAATCGAAGCAGCGAAAGCCGGCTGTGACATCATAGATGGAGCGGTAAGCTCCATGTCAGGTCTAACCTCACAACCCAGCTTGAATGCGTTAATCGCTGCCCTCGAAGACTCAGATATTGCTCCCGAAGTCCCATTACCAGTCGTCGACCGCTTAGCCCGCTATTGGGAGCAAGTACGCACCATGTACCAAGCATTTGATCCTGGAATTAAATCCACTTCGACAGATGTGTATGACCATGAAATTCCTGGGGGTCAATATTCAAATTTATTTAATCAAGCCATGAAAGTTGGACTGAGTGCAGACGATTTTTATGAGCTTACCCAACGGTATGCAGAAGTTAACACTCTCTTTGGTGATATCATCAAGGTCACACCTTCCTCCAAGGTTGTAGGAGATATGGCTTTGCTTTTGCAAAAGCAAGGATTAACTGGTCCTAGTTACCTTCAAGAAAAACCAGCACTAGATTACCCAGACTCCGTAGTTAGTTTCTTCAAAGGACATATGGGAGAACCCTATGGCGGCTTCCCAGAGGAAGTACGCACACTAGTACTGGGGGAAAATGCTCCACCACCTGAAGCAATTGAAGTATCTTCTGACGATAGCCTTGACTCGATAAAGGAATTTTTGCTGAATCAAAGAGGCAATTCCGATCAAGAAATTACCAACGCCCAAGCACTGAGCTATCGTTTATATCCCAAAGTTTATCAGGAATTTCAAAACCATCAAAAGCAATATGGCGAAGCTTCTGGCCTAACCACCCCGGTGTTTTTCTACGGCATGCAACAAGGTGAGGAAATTGAAACCGATTTAGAACCCGGAAAAACCTTGGTAATTTCAATGCAAGGAATGTCTCAAACTGATGAAAACGGCATGCGTAAAGTATTTTTTAATTTGAATGGCTTTTCTCGCCAAATAGAAGTCGTCGACCAATCTTCTGAATCAGCGTTGAAAAAACGCCCGACTGCTGAAGCAAATAACGAACTTCATATTGGGGCTGCTATGCCAGGGAAAGTATTAGAAGTCCGCGTTACCGCCGGCACTCATGTCAAACAAGGTGACATCGTTTTGATAACGGAATCCATGAAGATGGAGTACACGATAACGGCAAAAACCAGCGGAATTGTTAAATCGATCTATGTCCAACAACTCGACCAAGTCGAAAGTGGAGATTTACTGGTCGAGCTTGAAAATGCTCCTGCATAAGGAGCAAAGTAAAATGTTAAATTTCCTGTAAAATAAAATAGCAGGCAAAAGTGTCGTCACCGCTATCTTCGGCTTTGCCACCTTCGGTAACGGCCCTAAAACCATTTCGTATGAATAGTTGCTGGGCATGTTGCATTTTAGGGGTCGCTTCAAGATAAACACGGTGGTATCCAAAAGCTTTGATTTCAGATAGACACCTTTCCAAAAGCTGATTACCTATCCCTTGTCCTCTATACTCCTCTTCCACAACTAAATCACGAATTTCAGCAACCCCCTCAGAAAAAGGAAGTCCGTGAAACGAGCCAATTCCAGCAAAACCAATACACGTGGGTTCTTTTTTGGACATGTCTTTGGCAACAAAGCACATACTGCCCTTTTGTTTATACGCACCCCTTAAGTCGCTCAAACGCCTAAACGTCGCCGCCAAAACAGAGCTCTGCTCTTCATAGTCTCGTAAATTCCTTCGGATCAACTGCGAAGCGCAATCTACATCCGCATCTTGTAGTAATTCAACTTTTATATCATTTGTTAACATGGAAATACTCCCTTGGATTATCCATGGACAATAAGCATTTAAACGGTAAGATACCCTAAATTGTCGCAACCGTAAATTCTACTAAAAACACATAACCATATGATAATAATAGGAATTTAGCTGCGAAAATTTTCCATTGGAATTTTACCTGTGAAGAGGTACATATGTTAGGTTTTGAAATTAGGGTTTACCTAGCCAGATGAACTGCCTTAAAGAAGCAGAAAAGAATATTTAGCAGTAGCAGAATTGATAAGAGTCTTGGGTAGAAATAGAAGAAAGCGAAAGGTGGAAAGATGAAATTGAATCGATTAGTTGTTTTGTTTGCAGTAGCTTTAATACCAGCCTTTACTACAGCGCAAGCTGCAGAGATAAGCTTAATTAAAGCATTTTACCAGTCATCGAAAGTAACAGATGGCCTAGATACTACAAATATTACCTTAGGTGGCCGTTATTCTGATTATACCTCAGCTAAAATGGCATGGTATGGGGATTTTGCCCTAGCACTAAAATCATACTCTGCTGACTCGAATGAGCCTGGTAATATGACGGATATTCACCTTGGCGGTGGTGTACGTTACTATTTTAGCAGAATGTCAGAAAAAATTACGCCGTATTTAGCAGGCGGCGGGTATTATAAAAGTGAAACGTCTAAGCCAAACTGGAGTCCTGCTTCAACAACTTGGACAGAGGAAAAAGGGATCTATTATAGGGGAGACGTTGGACTGCGTTTAGATTTTAGCCCTGAATTTTTCTTTGAAATAGAAATCGCGCTATTTGATAGTCCATTATCGGCAAAAACGTCGATGATTAATAAAACTGATGCAGGTGAAACCAAAGTTTCAACAGATGAAGTTTACCTATATGCCGATACGTTTAGCCCTTTATTCGATCTCGAAGAAGGAAATGTGCTGAACTTTTCTTTAGGCATGAAAATTTAAAAGCTATTTAAAAGCTCATTTATAACCAGAATGCAAAAAGACAGGAGCAAAGCCATGAAAAAAATCAGACCACCTAGAAATAGAAGAAAAACAGCCCGTTTAAGAGCTAAGCTAAAATCAAGAATTAAAAGAAAGAAAGCTCTTAGTCCGCATGGCAAAAGAAAGTAACAGTTAGACATTTATTTCTAAAGGGTTAGGCTTTTTAAAAAGTCTAACCCTTTGAAGTCTGTCGGCACTTCGAAAATAAGTCAAATTTGGATTATTCAAAAACCTAAGTTTCCAAAAAATCACGATACCAACATGCCTTAGTGATTTTCATTTCTCGGATCCGATAATTTCTTAATCAAGTTCTCTAGGATTAAAGTCAAGGGGACGGCCAAAGCTAATGCCAATACGTTCAGCCGAAAGCAGAGTAAAGTCATCCAACGGAATCAAACGGCGTTCACTTGGATTTATGTCTGTATAATCAACTTCCCCAATCTTTCCATCTTTATAAACGACAAACTTTCCAAATTCTCCCTTACTAGCCAGATCCACAGCACGAACTCCCATTTCTGCTGCTAAAATTCTGTCTATTGAGTTAGGAGAACCACCTCGCTGCACATGACCCAGAACAGTCACGCGAGTATCCATACCACTAATTTCATTAAGTTTATTAGCCACAATAGCTCCAATACCTCCGAGATTAGCCTGCTTCTTATTAGCTCCTAACTGAAAAACTGGTTTTCCACCAACCTCATGGCACCCTTCAGCAACGACTATAACAGAAAAGTTACGGCCTAATTTCTTTCGATCATTAATTTTATTCATAATCTCAGTATATGAAAAAGGAATCTCGGGGATTAAAATAACATTTGCGCCTCCAGCAAGACCACCGTGCAATGCGATATAACCAGAATCCCTTCCCATAACCTCTAATATCATAACCCGATCATGGGATTCGGCAGTAGATTGCACACGCGTAACTGCCTCAGAAACAATATCAACAGCGGACGAAAAGCCGATGGTTTGATCCGTACCAGGAAGGTCATTATCAATGGTTTTAGGAATACCTATGATATTCATTCCTCGCTCTGATAAGAGAGAAGACATACCTTGAGTTCCTTCGCCACCGATGACAATAAGACAATCTAAGCCTGCTTTTTTATATCCAGCAAAAGTCGCTTTGACGGCTTTTTCCTTGGTAGATTCATTTAAAAACGGATTTCCTTTATTAAAAGTACCGAGAATTGTCCCACCTTTGTTCGCAATATCAGTCACATCTGACAACTCTAGTTTTTGAATGCGAATTGGATCATCCATTAAACCATTAAAGCTATCTCTCACACCAATGACTTCAGCGCGAAAACTTCCTATCGCATGTTTTGTCACCGCTCTAATTGCTGCATTTAATCCAGGACAATCGCCCCCACCGGTACATACCCCTAGCCTCACATCCCACCCCTATTTCTTAACGGTCCATTTATTTGCTGGTTTGATTTAAGTATATACTCAGATAAGCCGTGCATTCAATAATTGAAAATTTGTTCCAATTTTTCCTTTACCTAAGAGTTAAAATTTGTCACAGTAAGAACGATTTTCCGATTATGAATGGGCAAAGTTTGTGCTGCAACGAATAAGTACATACTGTAGCCGTTAAAAGGTGATAACAATGATTGAAGTATGTGGGTTAACCAAAGATTTTGGTGGCTTCCGTGCCGTCGATTCTGTTTCTTTACGGTACCAAAAGGTGAGATACTAGGTTTTTGGGCCTAATGGCGCTGGAAAAATCCACGACGATGAAGATGCTAACGTGCTTTATCGAACCTAGCCAAGGGACGGCAAAAATAAATGGATATGATATTACAACGGCGCCGATTAAAGTAACCGAGCTTCTTGGCTACCTGCCAGAAAGTGCTCCTTTATACAGCGAGATGACAGTCAGCGAGTTTCTAGCATTTATAGCCGAAATTAGAAACAAGCAAGGGGCGGAGAAATCAAAAGCTTGCGCTCGCGTCAAAGAAATGTGCTTTCTATCTGATGTTTGGCATCAACCAATTGAGACCCTATCAAAAGGCTACCGACAAAGAGTTGGCTTTGCACAAGCGCTTATACACGATCCTGAAATTCTTATTTTAGACGAGCCCACAGACGGTTTAGATCCGAATCAAAAACACGAAATGCGCCAGCTCATAGCTACTATGGGTGATGCTGGAAAAACGATTATATTATCGACTCATATTTTAGAAGAAGTTGATGCCGTCTGCAATAGGGTAGTCATTATCGCCAGTGGCAAACTGGTTGCTGATGCCTCACCTGAAAGACTTGCTGAGAAATCTAAACTCCACAATGCCGTCACTCTTAGCTTTGAAAGTGATATCATCCAAGCGGCTAAATCGGACCTTTCTTGCGATGCAGACATTGAAGCTATTGAGGTTCTAAACTCTTCGACATATACGCTACGCGTTTTTCCTAAACAAGGGCAGCCCATTCTCAAAAAAGTATCTGACATTGTTCGTGAAAAGAACTGGAATGTGCAACAGATTCATGTCGAGCAGGGGCGCCTTGACGAAGTTTTTCGCCGTGTCACGATTGAAAATGAATCGATTTAAACAAATCGGTTATAAAGAGACAGCCAGCATTGTATTTGATCTTTATGAGGAATTTTAGCAATGAAGCAATTTATTCCAATATTTAAAAGAGAGTTTTTGGGTTACTTTCGTTCACCGGTAGCTTATGTTTTTATGGTCATTTTCTTACTTGCGTCCATGGGTTTTACATTTTTTATCGGTTCATTTTACGAAAGCAACCAAGCTAGCTTGCAATCTTTTTTTGTCTATCTTCCTTGGCTATATCTAGTTTTAGTACCAGCTGTAGGCATGCGCCTTTGGGCAGAGGAGCGTAAGTCTGGAACCATTGAACTACTGTTTACTTTGCCGGTTACGATGCTTGAGGCAGTGCTTGCTAAATTTGCTGCAGGTTGGGCATTTCTCGGAATCTCCCTACTTCTAACCTTTTCTATCATCATAACTGTAAATTACCTAGGAGATCCTGATAATGGAGTCATTGCTGCGGGATACTTCGGTAGTTTTCTCATGGCCGGCTCTTTTTTAGGAATCACCTGCTGGACCTCTGCGATGACCAAAAACCAAGTGGTAAGCTTTATATTGAGTGTTGTAATTTGTTTTGTACTAGTTTTACTAGGCTGGGGAGTTTTCACCAATATGATGGCAAACTTCTTACCTGCATGGCTTATAGATCTAATTTCATCATTTGGGTTTATGTCTCATTACAGCTCTATAAGCAAAGGGCTTATAGACCCTCGAGACCTCATTTATTTTCTTTCAGTAATTGTAATTTCTCTTGCTCTAAATAAAATAACCTTAGAAGCAAAAAAAGCTAGCTAGCATGCGATTGGACTAAGCTGTAGGGAGTACAAAGATGATTGGCAAAAAATCATTCGGAAAAATTACCAGTGGCGTGGGGTTGCTTATCATAGCAGTCGTTTGCCTTAATATTATCGCATCACAGTGGCACGGCCGCTTAGATGTCACAGCAGAAAGTGTTTACACGCTTTCTGACGGCAGCGTCAAAATCATTGAAGGGCTTTCAAAACCTGTGGATGCAAAGCTTTATTTTTCCCGTTCAAATAAAGAACTTCCAGTCCAAATCAAAACCTATGCAAACCGTGTCGAAGAACTCCTTCGTGAATATTCTAATAGAAGTAGCGGTAAACTCAATTTACAAGTAATCGACCCAAAACCCGACACTGACGATGAAGAATGGGCTAGAAAATACGGAATTCAAGGCATGCGCCTTCCAAGTGGAAACGACCTGTTTTTCGGGGTTGTTCTTTTACAAGGAACTCAAGAGATCGCCATTCCTTATATAGACCCGAGGCGTGAAGAATTTTTGGAGTATGATATATCAGAAGCCTTGTTAAGAACTCAGAAAGAAAAAAAATCTAAAATCGGCATCATAAGTTCGCTACCAGTCATTGCTCCAAGTAATCCTTATGGCTATGGACAACCTGGTGAAGAAGATTGGGCCTTTGTCAGTGAGCTAAAGAAGAACTTTGAAGTGACAGAAATCAAACCTGGCGCTGGGACTATTTCCCAAGATCTAGGCGTCTTGATTATTTACCATCCAAAAAACCTCAGCGATGAAGCACTCTATGCCATTGATCAGTATGTTTTATCTGGCGGAAGGGTCATTGCCTGCGTCGATCCAATGTCTCGAACCGAGCAAATGATGCAGCAAAACCCAAACCCCATGGCCAATCAACAAGCTGATTTTTCATCAAATCTAAACAAGCTATTTACCAGCTGGGGGATTGTTTTCCATACAGATGAAATGGTGGGCGACCATGAGCATTCCGTTCGTATTAACGCTGGTGGTCAAACCATGAACTACCCATTTTTTATGGCTTTACAAGATGATTCATTGTCAAAAGATTCTGTCATAACCAGCAATTTAAATTCCTTCTTATATGCTGAAGGTGGCTATCTCGACGTCGTAAAGGACTCCGGTATCAAAATGGAGCCTCTTATCAGTGCTTCCAAAATGTCGTCAGGAGTTATCAAACCAATGTTTGGAGGGTTTAAAAACCCAATTATGCTCATCTCCAATCTAAAAGAAGACAACAAAGACAAAGCTTTAGCAGGACTGTTCACTGGTAAGTTCAAGTCAGCCTTCCCTAGTGGAAACCCTAAAGGCCAAGGCGCTGACAATAGCAACTCCTTAAAAGAATCAAGCGAAAATTCTGCTATATTGGTTATTGCTGATAGTGATTTTATCTTTGATAACAACGCAGTTGACAAAGTACGTTTTTTAAACCAAACGATTGTAAGGCCTAGAAATGGCAATCTAGCTTTCTTTATAAATGCAGTCGATTTTCTTGGTGGCTCTAACGAGCTTATTTCAATCCGTTCTAAAGGAAGAATTTCCAGACCTTTTACCGTAGTTCAAGAAATTCAAAATCAAGCGCAAGCACGCTGGAAAAAAGTGGAGGAAGACCTTTCAAAGCAGCTCTCAGATTTGCAAACGAAACTTGCAGAGCTACAAAAACAAAGGGCCCAAGCATCAGTGTTAAGCCTTTCACCTGAGCAACAACAGGAAGTTGAAAAATTCCGCGAGGAAGAAAGAGTTATTAGAAAAAAGAGAAGAGAAGTTAGAAAGAATTTAAGGGAGGATATTGAATCTTTGGGCACCAAGCTAGCAGCAATGAATATGCTAATAATGCCCTTAGCTTTATCTATTTTTGGCTTTTTTTCGTTTACTGGAAGATCTAGAAAAATGAAAGGGAGGAAGCGAGGTGAATAAATCATCATTAATAACCATTGGCCTCGTCGTTATTGCGATTATCGCTGTAGTTTCTAAGTCTATAAACTCATCTAATAAAGATGCCGACCCCATGATCGGCCAGACGATCATGGCACAAGCAGACACTACGAAGATTTCTAACATCGAAATAAGCCGGGATAATGACCATAAAGTCAGCCTAGTGATGGACGAAAAGCATGCTTGGCATTTGCAAACGGACAACTTTCCGGCAGATGCTGCGAAAATTTTACAATTTATAGAAAACCTAACAAGCGCCAAAATCGTGCGAAAAATGGGCACAAATAAAGAAATTTATCCTTCACTCGGCTTGGATAATGCTACCAATGTTGTAATCAAAGCTAAAGATCAAGAGTTATTGCATATTAAAATAGGAAGCCAAAGAAAAGGTGGTGGGGCTTATATCAGCCTTAATACAAATGATAACTCATACCTACTCAGTAAAAACTTATCTGTCTTTGCCGATGCCAATGATTGGGAATTGAAAGTTATAGCCAACGTAGAAAGCAAAGATATTAAAACCGTAGAATTTATTTCTAAATCAGCGACTTCAAAACTCACCCGCGAATCTGCAGATAAAGATTTTTTATTAGATGGCATTAAAGAAGGAGAGGAACTGAACAAAAGCTCAGCCAATGCTCTAGCAAATATACTTACGGGCATTAGATATACATCTCGAGTTGAAAGCGACAATGCCCTTGCAAAAAATGCTTTGGAACAAGCTAGCAAAGCTATAATTACAACTTATGATGGCCGCACCTATACTGTAACTGTTGGCAAGGTAGGAGAAAAAGACTCCGAGAAGTGGTATGTACATATTGATAGCGCTGGTGGTAAAGAAGATAATGAAAACTTTAAAACATATGCTTTTATAAATTCAAAATGGTCTTTTGAGGTTTCATCTTATATCGCTCAAAAATTTATCAAATCCCGTACTGACTTTATCGTACCACCAGCTAAAGCTAAAAATGGTTAACCTTAAACTTAGTAGGAAATATTGATGACAAATCTGCGCTTTTAAATCCATCTTGGGAATGGAATGCAGTGGAAGATTTTTATATAAACATAGGCTCTTATGCGAGTTTTGGAAAGACTTCTGTTGATGCCATAAATTTAAACTCCGAATTTGGTTCGTTGCCTATATCTTTATTCTCAAGGTTTAGATACTATTTTCGATAAAATATGCTTCTTTAGTAGGCTTACTTATTCCCGCACTAGTTGTGCACAATATTGAGGCGTTTGGCGAGAATTATACTAAGATATACTAAGATGGTATCTGGTAAATACTATGTTTTAGTTTCTTTTAAGTACTCTGTGTGCTTTAAGAATCGCTTAACACATCCTAATATTTCAATTTCTTAATCAATTACAAAAAGCATAGTATTGGTGGATCAATTTTTGCTTATCACCAATTGGGAATATATCTAATAGATCAAAAGGAGATTTTAAAATGATATCAGTTCGCTGTTCTACTAAACTAGCTCTAACACTTTTAATCCTGATGGCAGGCTGCGGTGATGCTATAAAAAAAGGCAAAAATGTCGGAAGCAAACTTCTTGTCGAAAACACTGAGAGGCACTCGAGCCATTACTGTAATGGTCAAGAAAGATCCGATAACTGGGGGACATATTATCCAAATGGACAAAAAGTTTCGGATAACTGGGGAACATACTATCCGAATGGACAAAAAGTTTCGGATAACTGGGAAACATACTATCCGAATGGACAAAAAGTTTCGGATAACTGGGGAACATATTATCCAAATGGACAAAAAGTTTCGGATAACTGGGGAACATATTATCCAAATGGACAAAAAGTTTCGGATAATCAAGGATGTTATTATCCGAACGGATTAGAGCGAGAGTGTCAAAACTATTTTAAGGTTAAAACAAAATCAAATAGCAATGGTTATGCCACTTTTTATCTAAACGTTTCTGAAGGCAGTTTAAAGCGTAATATGACCTTTAATGATTATAGCGTCGAAAACCTAGAGACAGAGTTTCTAGTCTCACTTTTTTCCGAAGATGTGCGAATCTTCAACATTGATGCATACTGTGACTATATTGATCCAAACTGAATTTTAACAATTAGGAGAGCAGCATGTTCGTCGTATTGTTGTTCTCTCCACTAGGCATTTAAGCGTTATGCGATAATGCCTAGAATAAATACTACCAGTAATACAAGAAATCGAGCGTTTCGATAGTAAATGCCTGAATCTCATTATCATCAAATGACAATTTAGGTCTTATTCTAACGACGAGTTAGAACAAGTACTTGTCATCCAAAAAATCTTCAAATACGCTGAATAGCTACGTGAATTTTTTTGTATTCCCTCACGAGGCTGGGGACTTTAGTACAGTGACGATTTTTTTTAGGCGTAGCGCAATATGATAGGTTTTGCTTTCCTTAACAAAGCTTAATTAGAAGCTTTATATTCGATTGCAACAAAAGTCTGATCATCATCAAGCACATGACCTTTGCCCACCCCAACTGCTAATTCCCACAAGCTAGATAAAGTCAAATCCTTTTCACTTTCAGCATCAAGGTATTTAACGTATGCCTTAATTAACCTTGCCCCTTCTATCACTCCATCAGTAAATGAAATTAGCCTCTCCTTAGGTTTCAGCTCAACTTGATGGCTTGTGATATCTAGCTCTAAACTTTTTCCTAAGGAAGCATTACGGATGGGCAAATAACGACTTTTTGCAGCACTCGCATGGAACCAACCGATAGCACCATGATTAAACAAAGACACACGGCCGGAATCATAGATTTCAGCGGCAGTAAGAGTAGAATTCATTTTACCTTTAAAAACTGAATATAAGGCCTCATTTACAGCCTTAATCGTCGCTTCTATTGATTGTTTTTTATTAAAGCAAGCGTTGAGGGTGGTACAAATACAAGCAGTCGCCAGCGCTGCCGCAGGACCTTTACCAACAACATCTCCAATATAAAATCTTTCATTGCCTTCGCCTTGCCAGTGAAAAATCCAATCTCCTGCCATTTGGTAGCTGGGAATATGCTTAATCAGAAATTTATAATCTCCTGATACACCTTCTTTTTGTTCCGGTAACAAAAGACTTTGTACTGCATTTCCAAGCTTCAATCCTTCTTCAATTTTAATGCGTTGATTTTCTTCTGCCAAACGCCGGTTTTTCTCCTCTAAAAAATTTTTATGATAAACAACAAGATCAACACCCAGAAAACAAGCGAAAATAGTCAAGAACGCATAATTGATAAAAGGATGAATATAGATTCCAAGCTTATCCATATAAAGCGCATTAAAGATAAAAAGAAGAGATCCACAAAAGCTCATAATGATAATGATCATTGACCGTCTTTTTAGATTGGCTGGAATATTTTTTCTCTGCAAAACTCCCATAATAGCGGCAGAGAAAAAAGCAAATGAAGACAGCCAGCTGGGAAGCACCAAGCGCATATCGACAAACAATCTAGTGTCACGGTAAAAGAACAAAACTATCATTAAAAATGCAACTAGAATCAAATAGAATGTTTCTATAAGATATTTTTTTATTTTAATGCGCAAGAATGCAAATAAGAATCCTCCAAAAGCAATAGAAATCGTATTACTATAGAACAGCATAGCGGTATCGCGCCAAGCAAGTGGAGTCGCACCTTCTTTATACTCAGCATAGGATTCGAGTATGAAGCACAATGTTAAGAGGATCATCCATTTATTATCTTGGTATCTAATACCAAAAATCCATGAGACCGAAAATATTAGAAGCAAAGCGCCTGCCCATGCAAGTCTCATAACCCGCTGTTCCATCCAAATCTTAGCATTAAGGCCAACCAATCGGCTTAATTCGTCATCGTTCTTCACTTTGATCAGAGGAGTCAAACTTGCCAACCCTACATATCTTGTATACTCATCTTTCAAAGATATTATGCTAAGTTCAGTATTCTCTTTTCTATCATTGATGCTCAGAGGGAAAGAAACGTAGGAGAGTCGATCGGTAAGTAAACGCAAATCCCCATCAATAAAAATTGCCGATTTTCCTGCAAGAAAACCTAAAAATACTCCGGCGTAGTCACTTTTAGCTAAGATTGAAAAATCAACTTTACACTTGGTATAAAGAAATTCACCAGCCTTAATATTATCGATATCGGCTTTTGCCGTTGTACCACGATAAGGTTGCTTTGCTTTAATGAAAGCTAAATTCTGATTGTAAGCAGCGGTAAATGACCCTTGCCATTTCCCTGAAGCAATCTGGCAATTTTCTCCGAACTGCTCATACTCAGTAAAAAGATCTACCCACTTCCCATTTAATTTAACGTGACTTACCCAAAACCCCCCTACCGCGAATACTGCAAAGGCCAAGAATAAATACATAAGTAAGCTGGAAAGCTTTTGTAGAGCTAGATCAAGCTATTATTTTTATTATTAAAAAAAATAAAATTAAACTTTTTCACAAAAATTCCGATAACAGCTGCGAGGTTATTCCGTGCAATAAAATAACTAGTGAGAAGCTATGAATTACAACGCCTTAAAAATTAATTTATTTTCTATTGTAACGCTAATCGCCTGCAATTTCACCCCGGAAAAAACTCAGATACCAAGTTGACTGACTCGTTAGATCAAGCCATTGACCTTTCGCGCTTCAGTCCCTCTGATCAAAAGAGAATTTGCCAGCAACATCTTTTTGCAGTCTTTGCTGGCAATGCAGAAACGGCAGGCAAATATGAACTTATAGATGAGAATGCAGATTCTAGAGAAGATGATCTAAAAATCATAAATGAAAAAAACACCAAAAATGATGAGATAAGCCAAAAATATTTTCAACTCATAAAAGAAAATGCAAAAAAACTACAAAAAAGACTCAATACCCAGAATGGCTCATGCAAGGACATGGAAAATTCCGTGTTTTTTGTCCAAATTATAGATGGACCAGCTATGGGTGACAGTATCATCAAAAGTTCATATAAAAGATTTAAAACCGAAAACACCTCTATTATCGAGCAATCATGGGCGTATGATAATTCAAACGGTTTATTATCATGCACTACTCCAAATGAGAAAGGATCTTGTAGCTTTGAAATCAATATGGCTGGCGATTTGTCGACCATTATAAATAAATTCTATCATGAAATAGGACCGCGACTTACTAATAGTGAAGAATTTACTCAAAGTATATATTTCTTAAAAGGACATGGTGCCCTTGCTTCAAAACTGGAAGAAGTCTCAGGATCATGGTTAGAGCACCTCAGAAAAACGCCGACTAATGCAGATCACTTAAGCTTTTTTGACACAAATTATTACGGTGCTGCCAATTCCGAGTCTAAACACATAATGGCGTTTGCCCCTTGGCTTTCTCAAGCTAAGAATTCGGATGTTGATGTAATAAAGCAAGGTAGCGAAGGCGATGGGCAAGGTAGCGAAGGCGATGGGCAAGGTAGCGAAGGCGATGGGCAAGGTAGCGAAGACGATGGGCAAGGTAGCGAAGGCGATGGGCAAGGCGCCAAGAAATCAATATTTTGGAGTTTGAAATCTAGCACCGAAATAAAAGAAATCATTGCAAAGAACCTAAAAGAACAAAACTTAAATACAAATATTGTTTTCAAACTTGGAGATGCATTGAGCATGGATCGTGGACGAGTAGGGCATCAGCTTAACTTGCCAAGTGGAACTAGAGAAAACACTCTAGTTTTAGTGGATTCCTGCTATGGTTCAAAGGGCATTAGGGAAAGTGTTATAAGCAAAAACAACTTAGAACCAGTGAGTTTAATCAACCCTAATCCAACCGGAAAAACCTTGGTCCAATACGATAAATTGGACGCAGCCCAATGGTCTAGCCTTCCTATGATCTTGTTGGGCAATTTGAATAAGGATAATTTTGCAATCGATCAAAGTCCCGCTACTTTCACGACGAATAATAATTATAACCTAAGATACATTGAAAATGCAGTGTTATCCGCCTTACGCCACGGTAATACAAAAGAATCACCAGCTAATCCTGAAAGCAGCTGCTTTGCTGCCGTTGTTTCGGGGCAATACTATGGCAATAACTGTTTTGAAAATTCCGAAAATTATGCAGTTCAAAACAATTAAATAGTTTAATTTTGCATACTTTTAAGCAACAAGGCCACACCTTGCCCCATACCAACGCAAAGGCTTACGACAGCGTAACGCCCATTCATTTCATCAAGATAACGGGCGGCTGTTAAGGCTAGTCTTGCTCCAGATGCACCAAGTGGATGGCCAATCGCTATAGCCCCGCCATGTGGATTTAGGCGTTTATCATCAGCTTGTAAGTTTAAAAGTTTTAAACATCCTAATACTTGGCTAGCAAATGCTTCATTAATTTCAATAATATCTATATCAGACATTTTTAAAGAAAATCGATCCAATAGTTGCTTGATGGCATCAACAGGCCCTAGGCCCATGGTACGAGGCGCCACTCCTACAGCAGCACTACCTAAGATTTGAGCTAATGGTTTTTGAGCTAATATATCTTGTGCATTTTCATTTCCGATAAACATGGCGGCGGCACCGTCATTTAATCCCGATGCATTTCCCGCAGTAACAACGCCACCTTCTTGTAATGAAGAAAGCTTTGCCAGCTTTTCCAATGTCGATTGTGGTCTGGGATGTTCATCTACAGAAGCATATTCATCTCCACCTGCGGATTTTCTATTTTTTGGCAATAAAATTGGTAAAATTTCATCTTTAAAAAAGCCTCTTTCAAAAGCTTGTGCATAGCGCTGTTGAGACTGAAAGGCAAAAGCGTCAGCTGCCTCACGGGTAATACCTAAATCTTTTGCAACCTCATCTCCCGTCTCAGGCATGGAATGGGCACCATACTGTTTTAAAACTCTGGGATTAGGAAAACGCGCTCCCAAGGTAGAATCAAAAATACTCGGAGCACGCGCAAACGGGACTTCTGCCTTAGCCATAATAATAGGAGCTCGTGTCATGTGCTCGACACCACCAGCAAGAATCAAATTAGCTTCGCTACATTGAATCGAGCGGGCAGCAGCAATCACAGCTGACAAACCACTAGCACAAAGCCTATTCACTGTAATAGCTGGAATACCTTCGGTGAGCTTAGAAGCTAGCACGGTATTACGTGCTATATTACGACTATCTTCTCCGGCTTGATTACTACAACCTAAAATCACTTCATTCAGATGCGGAATAACTTCATTAGAAACAAGCGAATCCACGACTTGCGCAGCTAAATCATCAGGCCGCACTTTCGCTAAGCATCCACCGTAGCGTCCAAATGGAGAGCGAATTCCTGGATATAAATAAGCCTTTTGCATAATACTAACTCCTTCAAAGAACTTTAAAACTATCAATACCCATTAATTTTCGCATCCATGGTATGTTGGTAATACCGATAAGGGCATGCCCAATGCCGCTCGACGTTTTAACCAAGGACTTGCTCGGTATCTCGGATCCTTATAATATTCAAACAATCCATCGAGGATACGCACAATTTTCTTAGGATCATACTTCTCACCCAAAGACAAAGGCCCTAACTTATAGCCTAACCCTAAACTTACAGCGCGATCTAACTCCTCTGGAGAAGTTATCCCCTGTTGGACGATATCACAGCCAATATTGACAATCATCGCAATAACCCTCTGGCATACAAAGCCAGGACTATCATCAATTAGATAAACATTTTGATGTTTAGAAGAAAAAGCTGCGATTGCATTATGGCAGATTTCCTGGCTACAAACTGGTGTAGGCATTAGTGTTATTTGCTTAGTCAAATCAACTAAGCTATCGATGGCGATGACACGCGATGCATCTAAATTTAATCGCAGTGCCTCACTCGTAGCATCCGTTCCTAAAGGGGTAACGAGACAAATGGCATCGACGCTAGGCTCTGCTGATGTTTCAACTTTTATATTAGTAGCTAATAGATCCACGATCTGCTGTTTAATTTTCGCATCTGGGCAATCTATCCATACAGAAAGAGATGGCACGCTCTCTGCCTTCTGCGGCTCAGTACTATCCTCTTTGGATCCACTATAATCATAAAATCCTTTACCAGTCTTTCTTCCCAATAACCCTGCATCAACCCTAGTTCTTGCTAATGCTGCCGGACGGTATTTAGGTTCACAATAATATTGATCAAAGATAGATTCCATAACCCGATGGGAGATATCAAGGCCAATTAAATCGAGCAAAGCAAAAGGCCCCATAGGAAACTCACCACAATGCTTCAAAATATTATCGATTGTGGGCACTGTAGAGATATTCTCACTTAGGATTCTTAAAGCTTCTGTTCCGTATGCTCGCCCTGCATGATTTACGATAAATCCTGGGCTGTCAGTGGCTACTGCATATTGATGGCCTACTTTTTTCACCCAATCTTTTAATATACCAACACTTTGCTCACTGGTAAGCGGACTACGGATGACTTCGACAACCTTCATCAGAGGAACAGGATTAAAAAAATGTAAGCCAGCTACTCGCTCAGGTAACTCCGTTTCTGCAGCAATCTTAGTCACAGAAAGAGAAGACGTATTAGTGGTGAGCAAGCATTCTCTAGAAATTATTTTTTCTAGTTTAGAAAAAATTTCTACCTTTATCTCTAGATTTTCCACTACAGCTTCAACCACCAAGTGGCATGGTTTTAACGCCTGCATCTCAGTTGTAAAGCTTAGATTCTCCAACGCTTGCTCACAGTGGAGTCTGTCTATCTTTTCTTTTTCAACCAAGCGATTGAGCATTTTATTTAAAAATGCAGACGCCTCATCCAGCTTTTTTTGATCAATGTCAAATACGATCGTTGGCATATTTGCAAGAGCAGATATTTGTGCGATACCGCGCCCCATAGTCCCAGCACCAACGATACCAACAATAAAGGGCTCCGATAACTCTGTTCTCGTACCTTGTCCAACCATGCTATTATTCTCCCGTAAATACCGGCTTACGTTTTTCCAAAAAAGCTCTCATTCCTTCTTTTTGATCCTTACTTGCGAAAAGCAATTGAAAGGCTTTCCTCTCTAATTTCATAGCAACATCCAAAGATTCATCCATACCCGTAAGAGCCACATCTTTAATTTGTTTAAGTGCAAGCGGTGCCATAGATGCAATCTTTTGGGCTAAGTTAACAGATGTATCCAACGTTTCTGAATCATCGACAACCTGGGAAACAAGCCCTATTTCGTAAGCTTCACGTGCGCTGATCAGCTCGCCTGTCATTAATAGTTTCATGGCTCGAAACTTTCCCACAGCTCTGATTAGCCGTTGCGTTCCTCCTGCACCTGGCATAATGCCCAGTCTAATTTCCGGCTGTCCAAATTGCGCACCTTCACCCGCAATAATTATGTCAGCATGCATAGCAAGTTCACAACCTCCGCCTAAAGCAAAGCCATTGACGGCTGCTAGTAATGGCTTGCTAAACTCAGCAATGGGCTTCCACAACCTTTCGACCCCTGATGCCAATATATCTAACGTCGAAGCATTCACCATATCTTTAATATCTGCACCAGCAGCAAAAACATCGCCCCCCGTTAAAACAACGACCCTGCACGTAGGATCTTGATCCAAATTCGCAAAAATGTCTGCCAACTCTGCACGCAATTCCCCATTCAAGGCGTTGCGAACTTCAGGTCTATTAAGTTTGACCATAATAACAAAATTATCTAGTTTTTCGACAATCACGTGATTCATTTTTCCCTCAAACAAAGTATAAAAAGTGCCGCTCAATCAAAACCAATGAAAGTAGATAGTTAGCTTTCACTAGTATAAATTCTCATAATCTTAGAAAAGTTACTAAAAATGTAGCAATAGCGCAAAATAACTGTTAAAGAAGGGTTTGGCTATTCTAATACTCCGATAGGACATATCTTTTTAAGCTATAAGTAGCAATGATAAAAAATTGCGATAATGAATATAAAACGATCGTTATTAAGGGAGTAAAATTTGATTAAAGATATAGACACTCTAAATATATTAATCGATTCTATTCGACGTTACGTAGAAACAGAGCTAGTTCCAAATGAAAAGTTAGTAGAAGAGTCTGATCAAATACCCCAAAAGATTATACAAGAAATGAGAGAAATGGGGCTATTCGGACTATCTTTACCTGAAAAGTACGGGGGATCCGAGCTAACTCAAGAAGAAGAAGTATTAGTGGCTATAGAGCTTAGTAAATGCTCACCTGCTTTTAGATCGGTCATTGGTACCAATAATGGTATTGGATCGCAGGCTTTAGTCCTTGATGGCACTGATGCACAAAGAGAGAAATACCTCCCTAAATTAGCTGCTGGCGAAATCATTGGCGCGTTCTGTTTGACCGAACCAAGCTCGGGTAGTGATGCAGCATCTTTAAAAACAACAGCAACACTTGATGGCGATCATTACATCTTAAATGGTTCAAAACGTTTCGTCACCAATGGCCCTGAAGCAGATATATTTACTGTATTTGCACGCACTAGCGTAGAAGAAAGAAAGGCAGATGGCATCTCGGCCTTTATTATTGAAGCCAACACCCCTGGCCTAAGTCGCAGCAAGAGTGACAAAAAAATGGGACAGCGGGGCGCTCATACCTGTGATGTTATATTTGATAACTGTCGAGTTCCAAAAACCAACCTCATAGGTGAACGAGAAGGTATCGGATTTAAAACTGCTATGAAAGTTTTAGACAAAGGACGTTTGCAAATCGGTGCTGTTTCAGTTGGCATAGCTGAAAGAATGTTAAAAGACACATTAAAATATTCTTTAGAGAGAGAACAATTCGGTAAGCCAGTAGCCAAATTTCAGTTAGTACAGGCAATGTTAGCCGATAGCCAAGCTGAGATTATTGCAGCAAAATCGATGATACTTGAGACAGCACGCCGTAGAGACAATGGTGAAGATATAACCCTAGAAGCATCTAGCTGCAAGCTTTTCGCTTCGGAAATGTGTGGCCGTGTCGCGGACCGCTGCGTTCAAATCCACGGTGGAGCAGGCTATATGAGTGAGTATGATATTGAACGGTTTTATCGCGATGTCCGACTTTTTAGACTTTATGAAGGTACGAGTCAGATACAGCAATTAGTGATAGCAAGGGAAATGATTCGTAGGGCTAATGCTACCCATAGCTAACTTTCCCTTAGTTATTATCTGACGCGCTAGATCTTTATCTTGCTTTAGGAAAAAAGTCGCTATTTCGATATAACTTCGGTACTTTTTTCCATATCTTGAAGCCCTGACCGTCAGATACCTTCTTGTTATATTTGCAGTAGAGAAAGATTTTTAAGTATCGGTACTTTAGTGAGAAAGGATTAAAAATGGAACTCATTAATAAGAAAAATTTTTACAGTACTTTGTCCAATGTTAAAAAATTGCCAATACTAGCGAAACTTTCTCCGAATGTGTTGGAAGAAATATCTAGAAAAAATATCGTTGGCTTTAAAGCTTCCCAAAAACTTGCATATGAATGTGCTGTTGAGGCAGCCAAGCGTCTTAAAGTAGGTATGACAGAAAAGTCTGTTTCTAAGTGGATG
The DNA here is from genome assembly GCA_041391425.1 of Bdellovibrionota bacterium. Lineage (GTDB taxonomy): Bacteria > Bdellovibrionota_B > Oligoflexia > Oligoflexales > JAWKNZ01 > JAWKNZ01. The sequence goes on along the minus strand of JAWKNZ010000017.1, from coordinate 37,643 downwards.
GACAAATATTTACAAGATAGAGGTGTACGAGGTGGATTTCATCAACCTTTAGCATGGTTTGGAGAGAGAACTAGATTCAAAGGTATCAAAAAAGAAACTCAAGCACTGCCATCCAATCGAAGGCTTAAAAGTGAAACAGAACCAGTCATCATTGATATTGCCCCTATCTTAGATGGTTATGTAAGCGATATCGGCTTCGGTTTTACTTTGGCACCTAATCCGGAATTTATTAAAGCCAGAGAATTTTTGCTTGAGCTAAGAAATGACATTCCGGAAATGTTTGCTTCTTCGTTAACAGTTGCTGAGATTTGGCAGGAAATCGATAATAAGATTAAAGATCGTGGTTATCAAAACTGTCATAAAAAATACATTTTGAGTGTTCTAGGACACCGAGTCTATCACATTCCATTTGGCTGGCCCTTAAATTACGCCGGCATGTATTCAGTTCGTGCTTATTGGGCATTAGCATCGCGAGGATTTTTTCCGGAATTACTTTCTCCATATCACAAAGGTGAAAAAATTGGTGTCTGGGCTATCGAGCCGCACCTAGGACATCGAGAAGAAAACTTCGGTATGAAATTTGAAGAAATACTTGTTGTTGAAAAAGACAAAGCTTATTGGCTCCAAGATAATGTCCCACATGTTGCTTTGCCAGACGGCTTATATTAATTCTATAAAACCCGGATCCGAATTTCTAGCCGGTTGCGGCGTTGCTTCGTCGTCAGGAAATCCTCATGTACCAACATGTACACTGCGGTCTCCCACTTCCTCGCGCCTAGTACCCAACCGAACTTCGAATCCATTGAAAAAACTGCAGATCCCGGATAAAAAAACGACCTATCGAAAGAATTCTGAGAGTAACGCTTCTATCACATGAGCCCACTCTCTTCTACATGTCTTGAGATAATAAAGTGTCCTTATGGTAATTCAACAATAATGACATTTGGGCTTCTCAGCGTTTTGTTCCGATAAAACTTCTAATCACATCAATCAGCAGGTGCGTGATTTTGCAATTGAAGGTGTATATGTCGTTGGCTCTTGTGGCAAGCGAGATTTTAACAAGGTAAAAGCTTCATCAACGTTATCAACATATTGAAATAAGCTTAGATCACTAACATCTATCATTTTATATTTCACTAGAGCATCCATATTTAGTATTTCTCGCCAATAGTCCTGTCCGTAAAGCAAAATTGTAATTTCTCGATCCAACTTTTGCGTTTGTACTAATGTCAAAATTTCCATCATTTCATCTAAAGTGCCAAAACCACCTGGAAATACGATTAGCGCTTTTGCTAAATGCGAAAACCATAGTTTTCTCATAAAAAAATAATGAAATTCAAATAAAAGCTCTGGAGTAACAAAACTATTTGGGCGCTGCTCATGAGGAAGACCAATGTTAAACCCTATAGTACGACCGCCAGCTTCTGCAGCACCACGATTGGCTGCCTCCATAATTCCCCCAGCCCCTCCTGAGCAGATAACAAAGCGATTGTTACCTGGAAGAGATAACGACCAATTAGTAAGGTTTTTAGCCAACATTCTAGCATCTTCATAAAAGCGAGAAAACTCACCACCTTCCTTCATTCTAGCAGATCCAAAGAATACTATTGTGTCATGAATTTTCTCTCTTTTTAGACGTTCAAGTGGCTCTAAATACTCTGCTAGAATACGTAAAGGTCGCCCTTCTTCGCTATTAATAAAAGGAACATCGTGAAATGCAAGAGGCCGTTCATCATTAGAAGTGTTTCTTTTCGTATCCATTATTTTTTCCCATCGGATTCAAGTTATCTCCAAACTATTTTGCGAGAAAAGTTTATGAGATCAATACGTTTTGTATAATCAAACAATATAATTCCCATAAGTTTTATCACCCACCATCGTAATTATAACATAGGATTTTTCTTGTCTATACTTACGAAAGTACAAACAATCATATATCCGTAAGAAACACATAAAGATCGTAAAGAAAAAGTCAAAAAGCTGTCGGAAAATCATACTTTTTCAGACGGTTTCTACGAAGAACGTCCTTATTGGCACATTTGGTTTACTAATGTTTTACATCACAGCTTTCACTGGAATGGGGGTGAAACCTTTTTGAAGATTATTTAGATAATAGCTTTATATATGTGGTAGGCAAGTTAATAACCAATCAAGAAGCCTTAAAATTCGTAACTATTCAGCGTATCTTTTCCCTTCAATATGTCGCTTGATGAATCGTCATCCTGAGTGAAGCGAAGGATCTCGAAATTGCGAATAGATCCTTCGCTTCACTCAGGATGACGGGCAGTCAAGGCTTTGAATCGATCAGATAAAAAATACGCTGAATAATTACTAAAATTCTAACAATAAAAAAAGCCCCAGATTATATCTAGGGCTAAATCTAACATTATAAAAATTATTAATTCCTACGAGAAATAACACCCCCATTAGTATTTGGTCGAACGACAACCCCACCATTAGGGCCTCTACTTCCTGAACCATTTCCTATTCGAGAATGACCACTGCCATTACATGAAAAATGTTCAGCCATCATTCTATCCAACGCATATTTATGCGCACCTGAACTCGACATATTTAATCCAGAACTAGAATAAGCAAATCTATAATCATCACGGTAGTCATATTGGTATTCTAGCCCCTGGCTACACTTTTGATCATAGTTTTCTAAAGCAAAATCTACAGCTCCTGCAGATGAAAAATTCATACCATTCGAACTATAAGCAAAAACTCTGAGCTCTCCCACCTGTTCTATATACTCATCAGCTTCATAACAAGCATGCTCACTAGTCCATTGTAGCGCAAAATCAGTAGCACCTTGCGACGAGTAATTTAAACCGCTTGAAGAATATGCGAAGTTCTTTATCTGCTTGAAAGTATCTTGATATATATCACTATTCTCGTCATTGCACGCATAACCGTGGCGACCCCCACGACCACCTTGATCTCCGTCATCTAAACGAATCAACCTTTGAATCTTATTCAAATGATCTTCAATCTCTGACAGTGTACGGTAGCTAAGAGAATCCGCCCTCTTTGCTAGAATCCTACTAATGTTCTGCGATTGATAAACGACATCATCCGTTGAAGTAGCAAAAACACTCGTACTCAAGGCTAATACACCAGTGGCAAACCCCTTTTTTAGTGAATTCAAGTTACCCATTTTTCTCTCCTTTGTTACCACTTAATGCTTTTTGAGGAATCATATGGTGCATCAAAGTTCTAAATACCTTCAAATAAAGCTCCAGCTAATCAGCATTGTGCAGTGACCCATTATTACAATATTTTCAACAACAACTCTGAGCAAAAATCTCAGAATCAAATCACGCTACAAAAATTGTTTGCAAAAGGAGTGCCTATTTTTCGGTCAATAAAATTCTATAAATACAACTCATTAATCACATAAGAGGAAGGTTACAAATTTGAATAGTTACATCTTAGTAGCAGCTAAAAATGGACGGTATACTTTTGTTACCACAAATAAACGTTTTTTAAGTATACCCCGATCTGATAAACTAATAGACTAGCAATCCTTATAGGTTATTTACCTCCATCTATGACAGATGCGATATCTTTCTCAATAGATTCCATTCTATTACGACTAATTTTTACCCAAGTCGAAAGAAACTGACTATAGGCCCAATAATCGTAAACCTTAGGAGCGCCATCTTTCAAAGCAGGCATAAGGCTCTTCTTAAACTTTAAAGTTTCGATCGATTTAGAACCATCTTTAAAATCTAGCTGTAAAAAATCTTCCACATCCTGCAAGCGAGTAATTTCTTCTTCAGAAGGATAAGATAAAACATTCAAACGCTTGATCTTATCCATCCAATTTTTATATGTCACATTAGCCTTACTTTCGCCAACATCTGTCCACTGCAACTCACCTTTTTCATCTCTAAAACCATGGTTAATGACTTTCGTCTTAGCACTAGAAACAATTGAGGCGGAGGTTATATCATCGAAATTAGAATTGAATAATTCCTTCTGGAATAAAGTACGCTTTGCTTTCTCCAATGTATCTATCGGATTTCGAGCGATAAGAAAAACATTCTTTGATTTTGTATCCATTATAAAAGAATTTTGCGTTCCATAACTTTTTCCACCAATTATATAAGAAAAATCTTCCTTGCCATTAGTAGAGCGTATTCTTAAGGTCTCGATATCTTTATCTAATCCAAATTCAGCCAAACGTTCTGTCCCCACGATACCGACACTTCTAATTGCCTGAAATGGTGAAAAATGTTTTAGAAGCTTATCAGAATTGTCATTAGCGATAAATTTTTCTATCTTTGCATCACTCTCGCTCTGTTTCTCATTTTCCTCTTTTTCTACAGTTTTATTCTCATCATCCTGTTCATTAACTTTATCACCTTTTGCCTTCTGCTCGATCTCAACCCAAAAACGCTTATTATCGCTCTTTTTAACTAAAGAAACGCGCTGCTTATCTGACTCCAATGAAACCTCGAAAATGCTATCAATAGCTAAATTAAAAAGCGTCTGATAGCTATCTTTTTCCTCAGACTCAGGAAGGGATGCCCAATAAGAACCCGCTAAAGAGCAAATCAATAGACCAAGATAGATCGCAATTTCATGCCGCATGATTTGTATCCTCTACGATGGTAATTTTCTTTCTTCTGTTGACGAAAGCTCCAATAATTAGAACTAAGAGTGGAACAAAAACCACACTTCCATAAAAAACAAATAAATTCTCTTTTTTAGAATGTAAGATCTTAACATCCTCTTCTGATGCTGCCACTGCAATTGAATCCTGCGTGCCAATAAGCCAACTTAATGCTCCAGCCGTATACAACAAATTACCAGGATTCCTTAAAACGCCATCAGAAATAACCGAGGCATCAGCAAAAACCACGAGCCTACCTTCGCCATTTTGAGTCTTCAGCTTAGCTCCAGCACCCATTGTATAAGATTTTTTTTCTTCTCCAGCACTGCTATCAAATACATAATTCTTATTTAAGTCTTTAAAAGTATCTCTAAGAGAGCGGACAGTCTCAAAAACATCCCAACTATTTGCCTTCTTTTTAAGAGTGAGAGAACCAGCCTGAATTGCCAAAACCGCTACCTTCTCATCATTTTTTGTTAAGCTCGAAACTGATTCATGCGATGTAAAAGAGTTACTATACAAAAACCAATGATCTAGCTTGGTTTTTGTCCCCCGTAAATAATTAGACTCATTAGCTAGGGGAGTTGGATCATACTCAATACCTATTTGCCTTAAATATTCCACTAAAGGCTTTTGTTCTGAATTATCATACAATGAAACTTCAGCTAAATCCTTTTCCGAATCAAGTAGGACAAAAGCTCTCCCTCCCTTTTCCAAATATTCCCGCAATACACTAACTTCCTCAGGTGAAAAAGCCCGCGTTGGGCCAGCAATGACTACCACCGATGCATCAGAAGGTATTTCCTTCGCAGAGCCAGAAGCAATATCCAAAGTCTTCATATTATAATTCTGACCTCTAAGCCATGCTTCAATATTAGCTATTTTCTTCAAAGGATTTGATTCTTGACCTGACCAACTCAATTCGCCATGGCCACGAGTAAAATAAGCTACTTTACTGCGAGCAGATAGCCCTAAAAATGCTTTTTGAAACTCAGAGTCAAGCTTACTCAATGTCTTTCTAGCTGAGCGAATGCTTGTTCCTATATTAATTTTTTCTCTCTGTTCCCCCTTAGACAACACTACAGTCCCATTTCGGGATACTTTTAAATCTCCAGCCAATGCTGGCTGCAAATCTTTATCAACAAACGCAACTTTTACATTTTTACTAACTCTTTCTAGTGCAGAAAAATACTCAGAAACAAAAGCTAAAACAGGATTACCTTTTGGATAAAAAACTGTAATATCAAGCTTATCGGCATCAGTAAGAGCTGATATCAAAGACTTAGTAGAAGCACTTGGTTCTGTTGCCTTTAAATAACTCCAATCATAGACTTTATCTTTCTGATAACCGGTATAATTTATATTGATTAAAAACGAAAGTAATAACCCTACAGCAAGCCAAGATTTCCCTGCTCTTTTAATACGTGTCGGCTCAGAAAACTTTCCATTTACACACTCTATCAATGCTAATTCGATACCAATGGCTAACGATATTCCCAAAACAAAACAAAGAATCCATGCCGCCAATAATGCTTTATCCATAAAGGAATCAGGAACACCTGAGCTACCGAGAACTTTTGTATAAGCTACATAAATTATAGCTCCTAAAATAATAAGAGCTTGCCAAGAAAGCGCCATACGCCAGCTCAAATGCTCAGGAACAACATGCTTCGCTTTTCCTGCGATATACCAAGTTTCAAATAAGCCAAAGCATAATGCGACAAACGCAACACTTCTTAAAACCAAAGCATAGCTTTCAGTAGAAAAATAACGTTCACCTGCCAAGAACAAAATCATGCCGAGGGCAAAAATAGGAAGTCGAGAAACTTTGAAAAACTTTAACATCATCCTCTCCATCGTCTGGCTTCAAGAGCCCTTACTGAGCATTCTAGAAAGAAGAAAGACACGCTAAAATAATAAATTATATCTCGCGTATGCACGATACCTTTAGCGAAGGGGTTAAAATGCATATTATGCAAAGCCAGATAGGTAAAAAGCTTTTTAAATGGATCATCAACGACATCAGAAACGATCCACAACACTAAAAAACTCACTATAAGGAAAGCACCCAAGATACCGGCAATCAATTGATTAGGTGCAATAGTTGAAGCAAATAGTGTAATCGCTATTGCAGAAGCTCCTATCAATAACAACATCAGATAACCGGAGCTAAGATGCCCCAAAGAAACTTTACCATTTACAAAAATAAGAGCAGGCATATACATCGTCATAAGTAAAAAGATAACCGTAAAAAGCACGGCTGAAATAAATTTTCCATAAATCAACTGCCGTTCGGTAATTGGAGATGTATTGAATAAAACAATAGTTCCCGTCTGTTTTTCCTCAGCTACCAGACGCATAGCCAAGAACAATCCAGCTACGATGCTAATACCACTGGCAAAATAAAAGAAGTCAGCCAAAACATCCGCAGAATACTTTGGGGTCGAACCAATTGCGAAAGCATTAAATAAAAGTCCTTCAATAATTAAGGCCACTGCTATAATGATGTAACCAGTCCACGTGGAGAAAAAAGAAGAAAGTTCCCTTCGCGCTATCAGTAAACTTTTACTCACTGAGATCCCCCTTTTGATGATCAGTTCCAACCAGCTTCATAAACAAGCTTTCAAGCCCTGCATTTTCTGAAGTAAAAGACAAAAGGTCTGTCCCAGAATGTACGACAGCTCCCGCAACCTTAGATCTCACATCAGCTGTCGTCTCAAGCACTAATCTAGCTCTTGCGTTTGGTGGTCCCATCACATCGATAGTCTTGATCTCTGGAATTTCATCAAGGGCGTTACGCAAATTGTCAGAAAGATTATCGACCTCACAAGTCAATTTCATATTTTGCCCAATACCTCTTGCAAGCTCTTGCTCCGAACCTTCTGCTACCAAAGTACCTTTGTCAATGATCAAAATTCTATCACAAGTTTTTGTAATTTCAGATAAAATATGGCTAGAAAGAATGACAGTGTGATCGCTTTTTAAACCTATAACTAAATCCCTCATACCTACTATCTGGACTGGATCTAAGCCATTAATAGGCTCATCCAATATCAATACCTTCGGCTTATGGACAAGAGCGCTGGCAATACCCACCCTCTGCCTAAAACCATGAGATAAAGCACCTAGTTTGACTCCAACAGCTTCACTCAAATTTGTTTTTTCTATAGCTTCATCGACGTAAGACAACACTTTGTTCACGGGAACATCTTTGAGGCGAGCAACGAACTTTAAGTATGGGACAACTGTCATTTCATTATATAACGGTGGCAAATCTGGCAAATAGCCTATATTGCGCCTCACTTCATCCGGATTATCAATGACTGAATAACCTGCGACCATCGCCTTACCACTTGAAGGCAATAAAAATGTTCCTAACATTTTTAAAATAGTACTTTTTCCAGCACCATTTAGACCGAGTATCCCAACTATTTCATTATCCAAAATCTGAAAACTCACTTGATCAACGGCATGCTTACTTCCAAAGTGCTTGCTCAAATTTTCCACGACTATCATAGCAATATCCACCACTAGAAACTTATGCATTCACAAGGACATCTGATGTACAAAAGCCCAATATCATTTCAAAAACCTTGGTTATAAAATACACTCATCCGGTAGGCTTTCCACTGCATCTTGCAACCCTGACCAACAAACAATTCCTAAAGCCAAGATCCGGAACTTATGGGCACTCATGCAATCAAAATCATATACCTCACCTCATAAAGAGTGAAAGATTTTTGCATCATTGTCAATATCATTGAATCTTTGTTCTCATATCCTTGCCCTTAAAGTTATACCTATCAATAGACAAACCGTGTATAAACAGCAATTCATTTAGCTATTACTAGCACTAAAAATACGACAAAAATGCAGAACTCCCTGTGGAACAAAAGCTTAGACGAACAGAAAATTGAACATCTTAAGCATTGAAATGCTCAAAATACCATCGATTCAATTCATTGAATAGAACAAAACAAATCCTTACCTTACCCAAAATCTTTAGCACTAAGCAGAGCATCTTATTATAGGCAAGTTATTCTAAGTCCTGTATAGTACACTCAGGCAAACAAGATGGTTTATTCACAAATGAGGCTTTTTTGTTAGAATCCTCTTTACATATATTAATGGTAGATGATATCACCCGCTACCAAAAGCTATACGAATATGCGATCAAAGAAGCCATGCAAGCAGAGGTAAGCTTTGCCACGAATGGTATCGAGGCATTAGAAAAGCTAAAGGAAGCTGAGCAATATAATCTCTTAATCCTAGACTTAAACATGCCAAAGCTGGACGGCGAAGAGACCTTAAAGAGAATTAGAAAAAATGCAAACCTAGACCACTTGCCAATTATCATTTTGACAGGAAATAGTGACGAGGAGACTCAAAGAAGGCTATTAGAGCTGGGCGCAGATGACTTTATAGAAAAAGGGGCTCCACCTGAGCTTTTTGTGGCTCGTTTAAAAGCTCTAACCCGTTATAAAATGACCATAGATCGCTTGACTTCCTTGGCTATGGATATGGACTTATTTGCAGCCGGTGTCCTCCATGATATCCGTAATCTTGAAAAAAACATCATATCTATTTGCCATAGTGTAAGAACGCTACTTCATAATGATCCGGTCAAAAACAAAAATGCAATCCTCGACGAAATCGATGCACTTAAGCAACAATCTGTTCGTATTGGTAGCTATGCAAATGACATCATTCAAATTGTTCGAGATACCCGTGTAGAGCCTAAATTGGTTAAACAAAATCTAATTTCGATTATCCATTGGACAAAATCCATTCTAATCGACTTTAATGCGAATCTAAAGGCTTCAATTTGGGAGGAGCCAGATGAGTATATGCCTGTTTTAGGGGATGAAAAGTTACTAAAATTGGTTTTTTTCAATCTAATACAAAACTCTCTTAGATACACTCGAGACGGTGAAAACCCACATATCGTTATTTCTCAACAGAGGACAACCGATAGCCTAGGTGAATCATCTTCCAGAATTTTAACAAAAGTAAGAGATTATGGCTACGGTATACCGCACTCGGAACTTCGTGAAGTGTTCAAGCCTTTTGTTAAAGGAGCAAGTAGAAAAAAAGACAGCATTGATAATATTTCGCAAGAGCCCTTGGGATTTGGCTTAGGACTAGCCTTAGTAACAAAGGTAGTATCCGCCATGAATGGGAAGATCTGGGCAGAACTACCAACACAAGGGCCTGGAACTATTATATGCTTGGAGCTCCCTTCAGCCTCAGACTTACAAGAAGATTCTTATGACTGAAAAAAAATCATTTAATCTACTATTTGTGGAAAAAGACCCCTTACACCGGGATAAATATAAAAACATTATCGAAAATTCGATAGCTGCAAAAATAAAATTTTTTCCTAATGGTCAAGAAGCCTTAACTTATCTACAGGGTCCGCTTACTACCGACCTTATTATTATAGATATGGAGCCTCCATCACAAGAAATCGAGGCAACTTTTCTCGAAATACGAAACAATCCAAGTTTTGATACCATACCCATTATTGTTATTTTAGATGAAGCAGAAATTGAAAAAAAGATGCAGGTACTAGACCAAGGTGCTGATGATTATATCCTCAGAAAATCTTCTGTCGGAATTATAATAGCGCGTATCAAGACACAATTACGGCATCAGGTAGCTTTGACACGTTTAAATCAAATGGCTATTGACAGAGACTTATTTGCCGCAGGAGTACTCCACGACATAAAAAATATTGAGACAACAATTAGAATTGTCTGTGAATTTACAGCATTAAAATTAAACAAAAACCCTTCCGACGCTCAGAGCGAGATTGAATACAATATAGACCTATTAGTAGCCGCAGCATCCAAACTTAGCCATTACGCTTCCGACGTTATAAAATCAGTTAGGATGACAGATAAATCGATAACCTATGAGCCTGTAAATATAGAAGAGTTAATCGCATGGGCATGCACCCTCGTCATAAAGGAAGGTAAGGGACAATCCTTCGAAAACATTCCGTGGGAAGCAACCTCAGACCTAAAACAAGTTTTAGGAGACAAAGATTTTCTCAAGCTTGCAATCTTCAACATAGTCCAAAATTCAGTCAAATACCAAAATCCGAAATACCCTCCTAAAATTGTGGTGTATCAAGAATTTGATGAATCGACCAAATCAAATCTAGACAAGCCATTAATCACAACTAAAATTAGAGATTACGGTATTGGAGTCAAAAAACAAGAATTCAAAAGAATGTTCCAACCTTTTCGCCGTGGAGAAGGCCACAGAAAAAGCTGGCTTCGGATTAGGACTTTCATGGTTGCAAAAGTTATATCTCATGGGCGGTAAAGTCTGGGCTGAAGCGCCAACGGAAGGCCCTGGCTTAGTGATATGCATCCAACTGCCCTTAAGCTCTCAAAAGCCTAGTTAGCTCTCGATCAAAAGAATTAGCAAATTTTTCTTTATCCTTTAGCCCTAACGGAGCTGGACCTCCGCTCGCTAAGCCAGCTCCTCGCAATTCTTCCATCAAATTTCGATTAGACAATGCATCAGCAATATTGTCCTTATTAAAAATCTTACCCCTTGGTGTCATGACTGTTACATTTTTTTCGACTAATTCGGCTGCCATCGGAACATCAGCTGTAATTACTAAGTCATGGAATAAAGAATTCTCAATAATATATTGATCTGCCTCATTAAAGTCAGAACCTACAACTTTTATAGAAATTAATGGATTTTTGGGGATACTCATATTAGCATTAGCCACTAATAAAACTTCCACCTTACGTTTAAGAGATGCACGAAAAACAATTTCCTTCACCATTTTTGGACAAGCATCACCATCTAACCAAACTTTCATAACATTTCTTTCTCAATACCTATGCAAATATATAAATCATTCTACATATAAAGCAGGGGTGCCTTCAAGCATGCCACCTGTCCTCACCTCGCCTTTTATACTCTTTGAGTATTCAATATTATTCGAACGCATCACTATACCAAGTATAGATATATCACTAGATTTATATTTTAAAAATGGACATTCATATGTTTCGCAATTTTCATCTTTTTGCGGTACGATATTTAATGAAATAGCTGCTTCTTTACCTGATAGCTGCTTAACCCACTTATCATTTTCATCATAAACAAATATCTGTTCTTCTTGTAGCCGCTTCGCCTCCGGCTTTACTACGTAATGGGGTGATTGATAGACATCATTTTCAATCTTGTTTTCAAAAGGTTCATTCATCTGATCACCCGCAACCTTTTCGGCTGGAGTTACTTGGCTTCTCAGTACGACTTTGTTCAAGGCCTCGTGGCTTACATAACGGCGAACCTCAAAACTTTGTGTATTGGTCTTTTTATGCTTTTTCTTTTTATAGCTACCAACAGGCTGCTTATCTTCAATTCCATTATGATTTTTATTTGAAATTATAGGGTTGATAATTGCTATCTCATGATCTTCACTGGCATTTGCCTCTGTTGCCGTAGCAATACTATTAACAGAATCGAAAGCATCGGTAAGTAATTGATCTTGATCCTTAAGTAAAACGTATAAACATATTGAGACGGCACTAATAGAAAGAAAAAACAGTGAAAATGAACGAGCCTTGGACATAAACAACCTCAAAAGGACAGCCAGAATAATTTTAATTAGGTAAATAGAACAAAAGATCAAATCTAGAAGAAGCTTCAGTGAGCACCTGCGTTACAGGTTATGTTATTAGTACAACAATTTAATAAAAAAATCAATATTATATTAAAAAAATAATTAATTATAATAATAATATTAAAAATTTCAATTATAAAGCGAAGATATTAAGAGCCACCTAAATACGGATATTCTATAGCTGAGAAAAGTGACAGATATATATCTAAAATAAAAGCATATTTTCCTCAAGGTGGCATCGAAACTACACCATTCAAATAGCATTTAAAGTTAAGTGACTATCTAAATCTAGAAAGCTTCGATAAATAAGAACTAGCGATATTGTTTGTGCTTATCGCCTACAATACAAAACTTTAAATAATTTTAGCCAATTACCCGGTAACACAGAGGAATCTAAAAGCAGTTAACTATTTAATTTTATATAGTTTTTAGAACGGCCAAGATGACGACACGTAAAAAAGCAGAAAAACCTATGATACAACAAGAAAAAACATGTCAAAAAATAAAAGGCTTGAGATCCAAACACAGTAATAAACTCGTAAAAAACCTCAAAAAAATAGCCTGCATTTATTTAACTTTCTGTATTTTTGCCATTCAAACACCTTCCTTCAGCAAAGCTCAAGCAAAGACGGTGAGAGATAGCCGTAATCGCCTAGTTAAAAGTGATCACCCAATGCGGATTGCTACCGGCGCACTTGCTGCCGATGAAATTATTTTAGAAATACTCAGTCGATCAAACTCCCGCAAACGCCTAATCGCAGTCTCTACCATAGCTGAGAACCCGGAATATAGTAATATCTCTAATGAGCTTCAACACATCAAAGGTCGCATTGGAAGTGAAACAGAAAGCATTATCACCTTAAAGCCAGATTTGGTAATATTAGCAAGCTACAACAGACCTGAGCTTATTAGCCGCATCGAAAGCATGGGAATAAAAACCTTCGTTTTGGGAAATTTTTCTTCCTTAAACGATATAAAGACAAATATTATGTTACTTGGAAACTTAATTGATGAGGTTGAAACAGCAAAAAAAATTGCAGATGAATTTTCTAAAGAGCTCGATAAAATTGAAAAAAAGTCAAAAAAAAATGTGAGAATTTCCTGCTTAAATTGGACCCCTGGAGGGACTACAATGGCCAAAGGTACAATTTTCGATGATATCCTTAAGACGATAAATGTAGAAAATGCTGCTAATAAATTTTCTGTTCGTGGATGGCCTAAGCTTTCCTTAGAAAAGGTTCTAGAGTTAAACCCTAAATACATTATTTCTGCAGGAAATAGCTCTGAAAAAGAATTAATTTTAAGATCTCTAAGGGGCAGTCTCGGTTGGAATGACTTAGCAGCTGTTAAGTCGGGAAATCTCATAATTATACCAAAACACCACCTAACCTCAACGTCTCATCACATTTTAAAAGCTGTTAAACAATTATACGCAAAAATACATCCGACGATATCAAATAGTGGAAAAAAATAAAGTAACGTTGCATGACTCACCCTTATATAAAACGCAATAAGACAACAACACGCAATGCTATTTTATTAAGTAGCATAATTTGTATAATCTCATTTATCCTCGCTATATCATTTGGGAGTTCTTCATCAAATTTAGCAGATTTATTCCAGTATATTCTATCCGATACTACAGCTCATTCTAATGAGTCAGCACCTCTAATATTAATGACCATTAGGATTCCGAGAGCCCTACTTGCAGGATTGTGTGGAGCAGCTCTAGCAGCAGCAGGCGTTATTAGCCAAGGCCTCTTTCGTAATCCTCTAGCCAGCCCAACAATATTAGGCACAAGCAGCGGAGCCACCTTAACTGCTGCAGTAGTATTTTACCTCGGAACTGCTAACAACCATTGGCTCACTATTCCCATTGCTGCATTCTTTGGTGCAATATTTTCTACAAGCTTTGTCTTCAACCTTGCGAAAAAAACAGTAAATTGGGATATCGAGCATCTGTTATTGACAGGAGTGGCTCTTAGTAGTCTTTTTGGTGCCCTCACTTCACTGATAATATCACTTTCTTTGGAGGATTATCAAAAAACTGCGGCTACAATGCATTGGATGCTAGGGGGATTTAGTGCCAGAGGTTGGGAACACATCAAAATCGCAATTTTTCCTTTCATAATAGGTTTAATTTTAACATTTAAATTGAGTGGCCCTCTTAACGTACTTGTTTTCGGAGAAGAAGTTGCAAAAAACCTAAGCGTTAATATAGCTCAGTTAAGGAAAAAATCAATTTTAGCTATTTCCCTACTCGTTGGTACTTCGGTAAGTGTCGCTGGAGCTCTTCCATTTATTGGATTAGTGATTCCTCATATAACTCGTAAACTAGTTGGCCCCGAGCAAAAGAGGCTTCTTCTTATAAGTGCACTCAACGGAGCCAGCATTACAATACTTGCAGATCTAATTGCTCGAACGATAAGATCACCATTAGAGTTCGAAGTCGGGATATTAACTTCTTTACTTGGAGCCCCATTTTTCTTGTGGATTATATTAAGTAGGAAACCCTTGATATGATAGCATGCACCAATCTTTCGGTATCTAAAAAAGAATTTAGTATTTTAAATCATGTTAATATAAATATACCGGATAGAAGTTTTTACACAATTTTGGGACCAAACGGCTCTGGTAAGACAACTTTATTAAAATGCATCTGTGGATTAAATCAAGAATATTCAGGCACCATTAAAATCAATAAAGAAGATGCTAAAACATTCGATGAAGAAAAATTAAGTAAGAACATCACATGGATTCCGGAACATCTAAACATTCCCTTTGAGTACACAGCATTAGAGCTAACTGTTTTAGGTAGATTTCCTTGGCACCAAGGTCACCCGAAGATGATAGACTACGAAAAAGCAATCGAGGCACTTGCCATTCTCGATTTGCAAAAAAAACAAAATCAATCAATCCAATCAATGAGTAGCGGCGAACAAAAAAAGACATTACTGGCTAGAGCATTAGCAAGTGAAGCTGAAATAATTATTCTGGACGAACCCTTAGCAAACCTCGATCTTGCAGCAGCAAAAAAAGTGTGCAATATTTTCCGCAAACTTAGCGAAGAGGGTAAAACAATTGTTGCATCGTTACACGACTTATCTTTGACATATAGATTTGCAACTCACTGTGCTTTCTTAAAGGCAGGGATCCTTGTCTCAAGTGGAGTCAAAGAGTCAGTATTTGTCGCTAATAATATTGAAAATACTTATGAAGTCAATGTAGAGACCGTATATGATAGTAATGGATTACCGCACTTAATATATTAGGGCGTGTTGACGTTTCATTTCCTACTACGAGCCAAACCCTTGAGTCACAACGAAATTAGGGTTTCAAAAATTATCCTCAATGTACATCTAGTACACCTCCGGTAATTTTTGAAACCCTTCCTAGCTGCGACTTTCAAGTATTTGTCTCTCGCTACGAAAATGAAACGTCAACACGCCCTAGTCTGCCTAGCAGAATCTGTGGATGTCATCCGGCATAGGCAGACCGTTTCAGTTGTTACTCGTTTGCGCAGAACCTAGGCCTAGACCCCAACGTCGCCGATATCGACGACGTTTTCCCCTACGACATACGAATACGTCAATGTAGGCCTAAGCCTCGGCGAGTCGACTTACCCACAGATTCTGCCGGAGACCCAACTTTTATTTATGTGTATATGTATGGACGCCATCCCAGTTTTCAATATACGGATTCTTTTTACTAACAGCGACTCTCTTCAAATAAACATTGGCCGGCCCATCTTTGGGAAAAATCTTAATACAATTAAACATTCTTTTCTCGGCTTCAACCCAGTTTTGAGCGCGGTAGGCATCACGCCCCAATTCAAACTCTCCAATCAATTCACGAATCATAGACTCCTGAGGTAAGATATCAGGTCGCATCAGTTCGAAAACTCGAGTTGGCTCATTTTTACCCTTAACGCGAATATCATCAAGATCTCTAAATAAGTGATCCTCTTTACGCTTCATAGCAGCCACCGTATGCTCACTAATCATAATTTTAATACCATACTCTTTAGTCAAGCCTTCCAAGCGCGCACCCAAGTTTACCTGGTCTCCCATTACTGTATAAGCCATTCTTTCATCTGAACCCATATTACCAACAGACATCTGTCCTGTATTCAAACCAATGCCAATATCAACATGAGGAAAATTCTTAGCCTTAAAATCGGCTTGGACTTTGTCTAAAGCAAATAACATTTCGACAGAAGATTTTGCCGCAATGTCAGCCTGATTTTCTAATGGAATTGGAGCGCCCCAAAAAGCCATTATGGCATCGCCAATGTACTTATCAAGACATCCTTTACTCTTTAAAATAATGGAAGTCATCGGAGTGAAATACTCATTCATGAATTGGGACAATTGTTCAGGAGATAAGCTTTCTGATATAGTTGTAAAACTTCTTACATCAGAAAAAAAGACAGTACACTCTTTACGGACTCCTCCTAAGTTAAGAGAATCAGATTCAAGAACTTCATCAATAACTTCTGGGCTAAGATAATGCGCAAAAGCGCCTTGTACCTTTCTCTTTTCTCGCTCTTCAACAACATACTTATAAAGAGTTACGCCTACAAAAAGTGTGATTATTTCTATAAAAGGCATACCAATATAAACCCATACCCCTTTATCAAACCAATAAAATTTATCAAAGTAATAATATCCGACTAAAAACAGAAGTGCTAAGATACCGGAATATGCAGCTCGACTCCATATCATGATTGGTGAGAAAAATAGCCCAATCAACAATATAATGCCTAACTCTAGTTGCCAAATATCTTGTGGACGTTTAATAAACTCTTGACCCATAATATTATCAATTGCCGCTGCATGATGTTCAACTCCATCGATCATCGCATCAAATGGATTTGGTCGTTGATCATTAATACCAATAGCAGTACCACCTAAAAGCAAAACACTGCCTTTAAGCATTTTCTTTTCTTTATCTGTAAAGGTATTATGATACGCATCTGATAAACTAAAATGATGGAAGCTAGACTCTCCGGGACCACGATGATTCAAAACCATCCGACCCATTCCATGTGGATCGATCGGAATTTCAATAGAGTTGCTATCATCTTCACGATCAACAAGCATAATACTTTCGATATCACGCTCTCGAAAAATAACAACAATATCTCGATTCATTGCTTCAGCTGCCATTTTCAAAGATAGAGATGGCATTAAATTGCCATTGATAATTTTAACCAAAGTCACCCAACGCACAACGGCATCATTATCAGCATTATTACTAAAAAAGGCAAAATGTTCTGCGGCATTTGCTATATATGGAATATTAGGAACAAGGCCTTTCGCCTGTAGAAAATCACCGTATTTATCCAATTCCATACCTTCAGGCATAATAACACCACTTATCGCAGACTTTTCAGCCATTTCCTCTAATCCAAGAAATGCCTTGTCACTACGACCAGACTTATCGACCTCTTCCTGAGTTTCAAAATAAAAATAACCTAGAACTATATTCTGAAATCTAGAAATCCCCTCACTCAAATTCCTATCGGCGGGTGAAATCTTTTTCATTCCATCCAAAAAATTCATAGTCTTTTGAACGTTTCTTCTTAACTTATTTCCCTTTAGAGAAGATAGATTGCTCAAGGCTTTGGTAGCATCTTCAATGCTAGGTCTTTCTGGCTCCGCAAAATACTATCAAAACCTATCCAACGGACCCCTAATTTCTTCAAATTATCAAAAGCCTGAGAATAATAGCGCCTAGAAAAAGGCCAGCGGCCAAAATCTTGTAATGCTTGATCATCTATTGCTAGAATTCCCACTTTATTACGGGCTGGCTTTATCCCACGTTTGACAAAGCGGTAGTCTAAGAGAAAAGATTCCATTGTCTGGACTAATTCATTACCGTGTCTGTAATGGTCAAAGAGCAAATACCAGCAAGTTGTAACAATTGCAGCACAGAGCAAAATCGAAAACTTTTTCTTTTTTATTGCAGAGAAAATAGTAGATATCAGCCTTTTCATTTTTTACACTTCCAAGTAGATGTAAATTTCAGATGCTTTAAAAAAGCTCATTATATGAGCAAAATTTTTACAAGTTTCAGGTTCATCGGTTGCGCATGTGCGATTCGTGAGTTAAAAATTTATAGACAATAAATATTTTGCATAGGAACGCATATTGATGGAAACTGAGAACGATTCAAAAAAGCCCCTATCATCCACAACTGGCTTAAAATCCAAGAGAAAGTCTCAAAAGCGTACAAAAAACCAAAGGGCAGATATTAAACCTATGAAATCAGCTCAAAAAGAAATAGCTGCCGATACTGCCCACAAAGCAAACAATAGTCCATCGGCAATCACCAATGGCAAAATTGCATCTGCAACCGACAAGAATGAAGGACTCGAAATATCAGACTATGCCATAAAGAATGGTATCCATATTGGTGAAGTATGGAGAATGATTCGAAATGGTAATCTTATAGCAAAACCATTTGCAGGCCGTTTATATATTTTCGACGAGCTTTATCAAAAACCAGAAAATACACGCCAAGGAGCATTTGCGTCCGTAAGATCTACGTTGCTGAACACAAGTTCATCCATAAATGCCTGGGATGGTCCAATCGTAGATGAAAATGAATTGCCTAAGGCTAAAGTCCCTCCAATACATCAAAGTACCTCGAGTGTGAATAATAGCACGAGCTCTTATAAACCTATGGAATTCCAACAAAAAAGCCTTATACAATCAAAAGAAGAAAATATTGAATTAGAGTTGCCAGAACTACCTCTTATGACACAAAATAAAGAGCTCAATAATCAAATACCAAAAGGCTCATTTGCACCATTAACCTCAAATGAGCACCCTGAACTTGCTCTACTTCTCGACCACCTAAGCCTCGCTAAAGAAGAAAACAAAGAGATTATTAAATTAACTCAAGACACTATAAATAAAATCACAGAGATGTCTGAGTCCATTGTATCCATGAAAAACGAAGTCATTGCTGCAAAAAGCCAGCAAATTTTAACTCTAAAAGAACAATTAGAGCTACAAGGCCAAGAAATTCGTAAGCTACAACAGGAAAAAGAAGATTTGGAAATGCTTGCAAACTCAATTTCAAGCGAGAACATATAAAAGGCTGGCCGCGTTAAATATATTAGGGCGTGTTGAAATTTTTTGAAAAACTGTAGTATTTTCACCGGATTCGAAGTTCGCTCGGGTGCTAGGCGCGAGGAGGAGGGAAACCGCAGTGTACATGTTGGTACATGAGGATTTCCTGACGACGAAGCAACGACGCAACCGGCTAGAAATTCGGAATTCTCAACGGATTCGAAGTTCGCTCGGGTGCTAGGCGCGAGGAGGAGGGAAACCGCAGTGTACATGTTGGTACATGAGGATTTCCTGACGACGAAGCAACGACGCAACCGGCTAGAAATTCGGAATTCTCAACAGTTCGAAGTTCGCTCGGGTGCTAGGCGCGAGGAGGAGGGAAACCGCAGTGTACATGTTGGTACATGAGGATTTCCTGACGACGAAGCAACGACGCAACCGGCTAGAAATTCGGATCCGGGGTATGTTATGACGCTACACTTTCCTCAAATCGTAGCAATTATAATCGCCAGATAGCTCCTACCATCAGCATAAAATAAATAAAATCCAGCCGATAAGCAGCATTCAAAATACTAACCATCTGTAATTACACAGTTTCTTTCTCTAAAACTTATGCTTTCACTTCTAATTGGCGATAAGCAAACTGATAGATCTGTATTTCCATACCCTTAGTTTATATATAATAGGAAAGGAATTTAATTGCGAGCTCCCAATCTGCAAATTAACATTCCAATTGCAATGCAATGCCTATCAAGCGCATTCCGCTACTTATTTCTTGCCTTCATTTGCATTTCATTGGATAACGTTAAGGCAGATGAAATGCCAGAAACTTTCACACCAGTCCGACCTCTTGGAATGGGCGGCGCTTTTACAGCAATTTCCAATGATGAGAGCGCTGTATGGACAAATCCAGCTGGAATCTCGAGGATTAGAAAGGCACGCTCAAGGAAAGGTTTACATGCACTTAGTTTCCCATTTATTGCAGGCACAAATTCCGAAGGGCGGAACGCTTATACAAAGTTCAAAGCCATAAAAGGTTCTTCAGATGGAGATAACGCCGAAGTGATTTCAGAGGCAGCTGCCGCCCTGGGCAATAAACCATTTTGGGTAAGAGCCGCCTTTAATCCTCTTGTTGTCTTCGAACTAAAAAAAGGCTCTCCTGCGACTTTCGGAGCATTTTCAGACAATAAAACTCAAATTATTGTCGACTCGGAAAGTGAAAGCGCGGACGTCAAAGCAATTTTTGATACTGGAGTTAACCTAGGCTTTGGATTTTCAAATCGAACAAATAGGCTGAACTTTGGTTTTCAAGTAAGGCCCACCTACCGCTACTCTTATGATGATAAAATAGCCTTAGCTACCCTAATTGACAAAACGGCATTTTCGGAAGAAGTCACCAACAACTCCAACAAAGGCATAGGAACTGCTGTCGACGTAGGTGGTATGTTCACTATGGCTGATTTTTGGTTCCCAACCTTCGCATTTTCCGTTCTAAATGTTCCAACAGGCTGCCAAGACAACTATCTAAATCCATTTGATGAAACACGCCACACAATCTGTGGAACTAAGTTTGGTGGCACAGTGAAAAATCCAGAGGCTCTTTCTACAGTCGACCCCACAGATGTGCGCGTTGGCCTTTCTATAACCCCCCGCTTATCAAGAGACGTTGGATTTCGCCTTGCTTTAGATGCTCATAATTTATACTTTAATTCAGGGGACACTTACTACGGCTTACCTGGAATTGAGCCCTCTAAACAACTTCACGCAGGACTAGAACTTTTTTTTGGCAACCCATTGCTTATCAACCCTACAACTTTTAGAGTAGGGTATAACCAAGGATTTATAACCTTCGGAGCAAGCCTCAGAGCTTCATTTTTTTCTATAGAATTCGCATCTTATGGAAAAGACGTGTCAACAACGGCCACCCGTCAAGAAGATCGCAGAAGCCTTCTAAAGTTTTCCTTTGAGCTCTAATATAGACAATACTCAAAATTTTAGGAGCTCCGCAGTCATTCTCCTTGGCGCCATCCTTAAAATCATTATATGATATAAGGATGTTGTCTAGCGAGCGAGGCGTCTACGTAGTTATAGAGAAAGTGCTCTTATTGTAAATACATAGGTCTGACACTTTTTCCTTACGCCTTGATATCGTGCCAAATAGACAACTCCCGAAAATTGAATTTAGAATTACTTTTTGTGAGAAAATTTCAGATATGAAAAACTTGTTAGTAAAGCAGATATTCGTTCTACCAATCCTGTTAACTTTCTATATGCAAAGCTGTGTTCACGGGAAACGCTTAAAGGGCGAGCATCCAATTGGCCAAACAAAAAAGAGCAGTAAGGCTGAAATAAAAGATAGATCAAAGGGCTCCAAAGGGGCAAAAACTACCACTGATGACAAAAACACCGATCTCAGCGGGCCGCAACAAAACGTTGAACAA
Organism: Bdellovibrionota bacterium; assembly: GCA_041391425.1. GTDB lineage: Bacteria > Bdellovibrionota_B > Oligoflexia > Oligoflexales > JAWKNZ01 > JAWKNZ01. The sequence continues at coordinate 15,851 of JAWKNZ010000017.1, read as the reverse complement.
ACTGAAGAAAAAAAGCTAAATGTCGATCTAAGTCAAATAAATATCCCAAGCCTTTTATTACGCCTTGGCGGGCCTACACCAGCTTATACATTACAAGATAAACTTATCATTGATAATATTGTCAGTAAAAGCGAATTAGGACCTTATGAAGAGGCTGTTGTGGTATTGGCCGTCATCCATGAATCCACTAGCAAGAATAGTGAAAAAGAAGACTTCGAAGAGTCTGATCTTTACCCTCACAATACAATCTGGAAAGATGTTATAGCCAAAATAAAAAGGCCTTCTATCGAAATGACTGCACAGGCAAGAAAAGTCGATTTAATTGCGGCATTAAGTCATAACCCCCTATTACAAACGGACAAGATCTATTCCCTTATTGTCAGAGCACTTGAAACTACGTATAACTCCAAACCTTTTCGTCAGAAAATCAAAGAAACCATGCAACTCCAGGTCAATAACTGGGCTACTATAGGAAAAAACTTAGGGCTAACATCAGATCCGCTTGCCAAGATTACCTCAATTGATAAAACCAAATCACAAGAGAACGACAGCATTCAACCAGCGCTTCGTTTTGGAGCTAGTAGCTTTCGTAATGATGAATCGATCCTGGAAGAAGCGCAGAACTTTGTCGATCAAAAACTATACCGCCGCGCTGTAGAACTGCTGGAGCGACTTAAAGAAGATTCACCGCAATATGCAGCAGCACAGGAAAAAATCCGGGAAGCAAGTAATAGGGCCGTACAAGACTTAAGGCGTTTAGCTGCAAAAGCATTTCAAAATGCTATCCCCGTGTCCGACCCTGCTGCAAAAGCTCAATATTTACAGACAGCTAAAAAACATTTGGAAGATGCATTACAACAGTTTCCAAATGCCGATCAATTGGCAACAGTTCGAGAAAACCTGTCAGTTATCAATCGAGACCTACTTCGCATTTCAAACGCAAGCCGGACCCAATAAGTACATCAACTTTTTTCAGTTTTCAGCCAAATAGCAATCTATTTTAGAAACGTTGTAACTCGAACTGCCTGCCAAAAACTCTTTATTTTCAGCAATATATAAAATCACCTGACCAAATGCCTTAAAGAAAGTCATATTTATTGCCTAAAAAACTTGCATCCCACAGTCTTTGCCGTTATAGTCTGGCATCTGCTGGATGATTAAGCAAATTTAACCTGCTGTTATTACTGACTTTTGGATAGAAAAAAAGTCCAGCTATAAAAATTCTGTTTTATTCATATGTTACAAATAAGAATAAAAGATGCAATTAGGAGGGAAAAATGAGTCGTCTACCAAAAGCATCATCCAACCTCAAAACATGTTTTTTCAATTCGAAAACCATAGCTAGTTTACTTTCAATCATTCTATCCAGCCTTTTTCTTATGATAAGCTTTCAAAGCCTTGCAGAAGATCAGATAACCGAATTCGACAACTACGCTCGATTTGAGTCTACCTATCCAAACCCAGCGCGAACCTTTCGCCAGTTTGACTACGAGCTTACGCAAAACTTTCTTACACAAGAAGAATTGACCTACCACGCCATTAATTATGCTAAATTAGCATATGTCCCCTATATTTGGGGAGGTGGCACCATTGGGATAGGCAACTCTAATGCGTGCAGCCAGTGCAAAAAATGTATAAAGAAAAGAAATGTATCCATAAAAAAACGCTTTACAGCTTGTAAAGCATGCCGTAAATGCGGCATCGACTGTAGCCACTTAGTAAATAAAATCTTCGAAAAATCTGACTTACCAGTGCCATATGGCTCCACCAAAGATCTCCTTAAGTTAAACGCAAAAGACCTTAAACGCCTATATTCTCTTGTCTACGTTGGAAGAAATCCGCAACAAGCTCAGGTAGGTGACTTGATCCTTTATCCAGGGCACATTGTTTTACTATTGGAAAACAATGAAGATGGGACAGGCAGTATTATCCATGCTACAGCCTCGAAGAAAAATAGTAAATTCGGGGGGATTGTCATCGAAACTGTAAAACTTAGCGAATATGCCGGAGGTATTAGAAAAATATTACGCCACAGAAAACTTCTCGAAGCAGCGAACCACCCTCCATCTAAAGAAAGCCCGTCTTCTAGTTCAAACCAGCATAATAGCTAGAGCAATGGTTCAAGAAAAATCCTAAGAATCTTAATCATCATCCGAATCCTCTTCATCCTCGGGTTCATCGGCGGGTCTGATGCCCCCGATAGGCTCACCCATTTTAATATGCTCCAAAGAGACCTCAGTAATAGAAGGATAAGCCATCCGAAGGGCTCTAACTGCATCCTCAGGTGAAATGAAGAATGGAAATTCCGTATAATCATAACGCATAAGAATTTGCTTAGGTTTTTCTATCACCCCAGCAAACAAAAATGGAAATCTTAACCTTTTACGTAAATGCAGAAGAGCTTCGATAAAGGGGCTGCAGATAGCCTTCTCCTCTTGCAAATCTATGACTAAATACTTCAGCTCAGTTTCAACAAGCCAGTTATGTAAATAAACCGTCTGCTCATGGCAGATGTCACACTCAGAACCACTAGAAGAATCACACGCCTCAATTAGACTGCAAACAACCGCTCCATCAATGATTTCGGGCACCAATGTAATCAAATTGATCAACTCCTATTCTCAACAGCTAAAGTCCGCCAAAACGCAAGTCTAACAGGTAGTCAAAAAGAGCCTAAATTGCAACGAAAAGTTAATGCCCTTATATGACAAAGTATCTCTTACACCCTTTCGAAAGCAAAACACCTTGACTCATCAATCCATCGACATGCGAGATTTCTTTTTATTTTCAAAAGGTTAGATCTAACTAGATCCGCTCGAACCTTAGGTAAAGCATTAGTTAGCTTACGCCGTGCATCTTCGTCTGTGTCCCCCTGAAACGTTTTAGGCCTGATTAATAACGGAATCTTCTCCTCTTCTAGCATAGCTAGTAGCCTGCTATCATTCTCCTGATTAAAGACGCCAATTCTGAGCATTTCGTCAACAGTAAGGTCCATCTTTAAAATCAAAGAAAGCTCCCAAAGTAAACCATGGGGATTTAGAGGCGAAGGCACTTCCTTGGCATGAACTTCCACGTCCCAAGATGAGCCATCTCCATCCAATAAGACACTATAATCGTTTTCTTTCAGCCACTGCTGAGTTATATTATGCGCACTAAGCTGCGATGCTATGACCGGAATCTTTGGCCTTGCCTCGATGTCCATGTTATACATTTCGATAGACCTCCAACAGACCGAGGTTACTTAAGATATTATCTTATCAAAATTTCAAAATAGGTGCTTGTTATAAATACTCTATATCAAAAGCTAAGTTCAATGGTCTCAATATGCCACCCGGCTTTAAGAAACCCTTTGCCATTTTTAGCCTTTTATTCTTTGATTATATTTTGTACAGGTTGCGCCTACCGCTTTACTAATATCCATTCAAATCCGCCTGCAGATGTAAAAACTATCGCATTTGAGTCCGTCTTTGATAGCAGTCAAAAAGTCGCACCTCATGAGATATTATGGGAGAGCATTCAACAGGCATTTGCAGCGAATGGAAAATTAAGAATTACGAAACCTGAAAAGGCCGACGCATTTGTTCAAATACACCTAAGCCAGTTTTCATCGAAGCAAATTAGCCCAACAACCCTACCCAAAAAACAAGACGAGATAATATTTGATCCCACTAATCCTGCTTTACCAAGCCAATACAACAAACTTACTCAGCCTGATGTTTTAGCCGATAAAGAAATACAAAATATCAAGGTCGAAATAAAAATTTGGCACTTAAAAAAACAAGAACTATTATTTCAAAAAACCTACCAATTAGGAAGAAGCTACAAACTACTGGACAATGCCACAACAACTACAGATAACCAATTTTTACGTGCAGAAGAAGCCTTCCAGACAAATTTTACCAAACTGAGTCAAAACATTTCTGCCGCAATTGTCCGAGATTTTTTAGGAAATAGATAGCACTCGAGCACAACCCTGCTTGAAACAATAAGAATATCATGGACCTACTGTACAGGTAAGCTAACGGTCAGAATTGCCTTCTATTAAATCTTTAAATTGCTCAGATACGACATAACCCTTGGGTAAATTAAGTTCAGTAGGGTTGATAGTTGCAAAACTCGTCGCCGGCAATCCCGATATAGTTTCCAAAAGCCCTTCAGCTAAATCCTCAGAAAGGCATTCTTTTAGATGGGTATATAAATTCTTCCAGTGGGGCTCACTGGTCGTCACATTTGTTTCGTTTTCTTGGTTATATGCAGCATCAAAAATTGTTGCTCCGTGTGCATAACCAGCGTACTTAACTAACTTATTTTTATATTTGGAATCAAAACTGCACGCCTCGATTTTGTTTTCTTCGATATGTTTAAAAAAAATGTCCCACATACCAAATACCGCTGTCGGTACCGTATCAACTCCAGAAGCATAAAGTGCGTGCATAGCTGCCGCGCCGGCCTTGATTGCATGGACAGAATGAAAGGCTAAATGTTGAGCCAAAGCTCCGACCAAAATTGCTTCTTGAGCATAAAGTGCTTTACGAATTGCAATACTTTTTGCTTGCTCCATTTTTTGTTGGTATGCATCAAACTTCAATTCATCATAATCTTTGTTAGCTAGTGCCTCTAGGTTCCACCCTTCAAACATATCCGTAAAGAAACCAAGTGCACTCTTAGAGGTAACAATTGCAGCAGATGTAGAAGCAGCAATTTCCACTCCCCATACTCCAGCTATCCTCAAAGCAATTGATTTAAATGGGTATAAAAACATAGAACCGCCGACTCCAAATAGACTACCTGTAAGCATCGAGTCCAACAAGATTTCTGGTCTGTGAATCGCAGCTTCTTTCGCATAATGAGCTAATTCACAGGTGTAAGAACTACCTTTAATAAAGGCTTGTTCCTTAGCAGTCTGAAAAGCTTCAATATAATGCTTTGAAACCATAGCACCAGCAGAACCACTCGCACCTATCACAGTAGCAGCGCCAGCACGTGAGGCCCAATCGATTATTTTTTTACTACTATGTGGAATTTTTTTGCCAATAATCTTAAGTGCTGTTCTAAGTCCAATTTTCGTAGCCTGATGAATAATATTACCGGCAACAAAAACATACGAAAAGACAAGGCCACTCCCCCCATATATCCACGGGATATATTCCAAATTTTCTCTAATCTCCTGCCAATCATCGTATATTTGTCTATTGCGGTAATTTATCTGCTCAATTTCTAAATTCATCAAACGCAAGATCAAACTTTTCAATTTAATAGCATAATAGATTCGGTAACTTGACTCCTGGCCTTCCCTCTGGTTTTCGACATAATCCGTAATTCTTATATTAAAAGCCTCATACGCATCAGAAAGTCTTTTACCTGTTCTTCCCAAGCCATCAAAGTTATCAAAGCTTTTTAAAAAATAATCTAAGCCGCCCCATGCCTGGTCTTCAAAAGTTATAGTTTCGTGGACTAAATACCTAGCTATCCTATATTGAATCATCGATTCAATAATTGAACGTGCTGGTCCCGATTCGATCCTATCAATATCATCAAGTTCCTTTACTTCGGTCTTTAAAGCTCTACTGATTTTGTCAATTGAACCCGCAATTATCTTATTAAGTTCACCTATAAACAGCTCACCCTTTTGCTCTGGCAATAAACTAGTATTATTTTTATTTAAATAAGTTCTCTCAGCAGCCATAAGAGCAATATTAAACGACTGCAACTCGGAAAATGTTCTAGAATCCATTTGCTTGACAGGTTGGCATTGACTTTTAGAAAACACGGCAGCAGGAGTAAATTTTGACTTTGAAGTAGAAAATTTACAACCAGCTATCGATAAAAAATAAATCACTAGACATAAGTTTGCGATTTTCATACACATAAAATTACACCATTACTCGATCGTGATACTATATTCAAAATATGGTAACTATTCAGCGTATCTTTTCCCTTCAATATGTCGCTTGATACATCGTCATCCTGAGTGAAGTGAAGGATCTCGAAATTGTGAAATAGATCCTTCGCTTCACTCAGGATGACGGGTACGATCAGATAAAAAACACACTGAATAGTTACAAATATAGCACCTTATGTCATTTTGATCTAATTATTCCTGTGATTCACCGACCGGCAATGAGCTGATGATTCCAGGAGACATATTGGGCAGAGATCTCGTTTGCCCGGCGAAATTCACTACTAATTGAATCAAATATGTTGCCTGCCTCTCATCAGTCTCATATTTTTTAATTCTAGAAAAGCTTAACCCCCAACACTCAGACCTATCTAAATAAGACATACCTACAGCTGTTTGATAGTTATCGCTAAAATATCGATTGTTCTTTTGCGAAGATAATGTTTGGTTAGCACTAGTTTTGTCGGCCATAATTGTCGACAAAGTGATCCTTTTAATAGGCCTCGTCACTATGCTTACCGATCGAGTCTTCTCGATAGAATCGGTAAACTCACCATAACTATCCAAGCCCGAAGAGTTATCAATTTGAAAGGCAAAACTTACCCCCGTACTCCATACAACAGGAAGAGTTAAAGATGAAATCACCTTAGTGGCCTTCTTTTCATATAAATTATAATTAACACTGCCACTCAAAGACCAATTACTCACGCGGAAAAGCAAATTTGTTTTTAGTGTCGACCAAGGCTGTGGCAAGGGGTCCACCTTAACTTTCTGTTTTCTTCTAATCTCGGCTGCTTCTTTTTGAACTTCTGGGTTATCTGGATCAGTGTTCAAAACATTATCAGCAATCTTATCGACATCTTCATTATGACGAACTTTTTCTTCAAATAAAGGTTTTTGTTCTTTTCTCAATTCTTCTAAGAAAAAATCGTAACTAATTTCTCCCGAAAAGCTCAGCGGTCTAAATTCTCCGCTATCAACCATTCTATAGCGGTTGATAAACCATTTATCATCCCCAAACATATCCTCGCTACTACTAACAGGCCTATCTAAGCTATAAAGCAATTCATCACGGGCGATCTCATGTAAGGACATTTTCTGCTCAGCTTTTGCGTCAATGCCAGCATCCTTACCTTGGCCATCTTTTTGTGTGTTGGAATTATCATCAGAGGCTAAACTACTATTAGATTTCGTTTTAGCCGGAAGGAGATTCCACCCTCGATCGAAAAAACTCCAACTATGGTTAGTGGTAAAAATCACTTTTTTTTCAGGAATCATTGAATCTTCAGATAATGCGAATTCATGGTCTTCTGGCAAAACCTTTTGATCAGAGGCAAAATACGTCAAACTTTTGCTATTAGGTAATGCTTGTCCATTTTCACCCAGCAAGTCATAAACATTTCCATAAAGGCCTTCTCTAACCACAACTGGACGTAAAGACAGCACAACTCCCCAGTTCATCTCATGCTTTAGGTAGCTTTCCTTTGCTAACTCTCCGGGTAAAAGAGTTTTATCTTGGAACCATTTTGGCAACTTCATACTGCCATCAAGAGGTAGATCAAACTTCAATCCTGTTCGCCAACTTTGAATCCGACTCGACTTAGTCTTTAAACCACTGTGGTGGATCCATCTATTTTCAAAATCTGCAAAATGATTCATAGTGATAACTTGTTGGGTTACAAGTGGTGTCAAAAGACGCAGCCGAGCTCTTTGCCAATAGCCATTACTCAGGGAGTTTTCATTGGCAACGCTTGGACTTATACCTTCCTCTTCAAGAGATTCATTATCCTCAATCTTATAACCATCAAAATGTGCCTGGCCATATGTGGTTACAGGAAAATTATTAGGTAATATGGAAACATATTTGCTGTGTGCTTTGAAGCCTATAGGGATCTGTTGCCCAGAAAAACGCCCATCCAAATACATATGGTCACCAAAAAATGAGCCAATTCCCAAATATAAATTTCGTGTATCTAAGTGACTAAACCATTTTATTTTAGAAAAACTTTGTGCCCTCTCTTGCTCGCTTAAAACATCTTGCAGCGATTCAGCAAAATAAAGTTCATCAGCATAGCGGTGATCTGACAGTAGCTCCCCTTCACTCACCAACGATAAACGCGGAGCAAAGAAAAAACCTCCCTGCCAAAAAAACCGTCCTCGCCAATCATTAAGGGGAGCTCCCATTTTTTTCTTTAAGCCAACTTGGCAATATTTTTCATCTTCCTCTGATAATAAGCATGTGCCGAATAATTTGTCATTTTTTATACCATCTTGCTCCCACCAGGCAGGCTTACCTATCTCATTATCTGCTGAATTATCTTGTTCGCTCTGCCCCGAGTAAACCTTACGAGCTTCAGTCAGACCATCTGAATAAATATCAATGAGATCCCTTCTAGCAGTCATCTCATCCACCCACAGCCGATCTCTTAAGCCCTCGAGCTGTAGCGTCCATCCACTATAGTTTCGTATCTGCCGCCTATATTCCAAGCCTAATCTGGTACCGCGACGCTCTATCCAATCAATTTTCGCAGTTGCATCTGTCGAATCGCTAAATGCAAAAAACACTGGCTGAGAATAAATCGTTCCGCTTTTTTTTTCATAATTAAATACCGGCAATAAGAATCCAGATTGTCGTTGATTCTTAAGAGGCAACTTTAAATAAGGTAGATACAAGACTGGAATCCCTTTAACTTCCAAGACCGGATGTGTTAAATCTGCATACCCTCCTACTTGCGCTTCTATATTACTCGCTCTAAATCCCCAAGCAGGGGTTTCATCATCGTCACATTTGCAAGTAGTCATAAACGCCTGTTCTGCTGCAATATCACTCTTATTTACACGGGTAATCCTGCTCCCTTTAAGCTTAAAATAAGTGGCTTCTAAAGCTCCCTTGGCAATTTTAAAATTTTCCTTTCTTTTAGCTTCTATAAAAATTCGCCTACGTTTATAAGAATTACGCAGGTCATTTGGCATCGTCAATAAAACTTTATTCTCCTGCGTTCTAATGAGCTTTTCTCGTTCCAATAACAGCGTATATTGATCAATCATATTTTGAATTTGTTGCTCATTGGCCGTATGATGCTCTCGCCTAAACCTTTCCTTCAAATCAATTTTTTCTGTTTCAATCTCCGACAGCCTTTCTTTTACTGCCGCTTCAAATTTTAATTCTTCGTCACTGAAGCCAAGAATATCTCTCTTTATTTCTGCAACTTTGCTGCTATCATTTGTTGTCAGCACTGCATCTTGAATCTCAATATCATCACTGGCAATATTGTATTGCATTGATGATCCCAGAAAGACTTGATCAGAAGTTAAAACAATGATGTTACCTTCCGCTGAAATTAAATTCTTGGTACGATCAACTTCGATTTTATCAGCCCCTACAAATGTATTCGCTGTTATAGCGATAACATTGCCCATAAAAATCTGCTTAGTCCCATCACGACTAAAACGAGAAGACTGTGCATCAAAAAAAACTTGTGGTCCTGCAAGCGGAGAGAAAGTATCTTGCATTTCAGCATTGTTATCATCTGCCCCTATATTCTCAGCAGACTCTTGTGCAAGCATTATATTGGCAAGTAAGATATAGCTAGCTAAAGACATCCAAAGGATATTCAGATGTAAAGGAACCCAACAGGGCTGTTTGCATTTGCGGTTTTTTTGGAAAAGCATCAAAATAATTAAGAACCTCACCAACAGCAAAAAATGACCCGCAGACAACCCATGGTGTCTGAAAAACGTCAAAGTGCTCTGTAGCAAAACGCCAAGCTGCCGAAAAACTGTCAGCATAGTGCATATTTTCAGCAAGCGGGCTGATTTGTTCGCGTGTTAAACTGCGATCGTTATCCATTTTAAATACCACAATTGGATCTAAAACACTGCGTAAATGTTGTAGTAATTTTACAACTTCTTTATCCTTCGCTATCGAGACGATGCCGGGTAACTTTTTTTTACCTGAGAGGCAAAGCTCCCTATTAAAATCAGTACCATGCGTCTGATCTCTGCGAAAGGCATCCTCAGTATGCATATATGGCTTTACCGCCCTAATTCCTTGTGCCTCAGCAGCTTGGTCCTTCGCCAGCTTATTAATATTTTCTATCAACTTTAAAACAGAATCAATATTGTGGCACACGTCAACAATCATAGGAAACACTTTACCTGATAATGATTCCTTGACGGTAAGCGGCTGAAACCTTCCAATCAGGCTAGGAGGCCAGTGAGTCTCTGGTCCCGCAAATTTTTTCAAAGCGTTTCGGGATATAGAGACAGTACAATCCTTAGATTTACCTTCAATATCGCTTAAAAAATAAATCATTGCCGAAAAAGACAAAAGAAAATTGTCTCTGATAACCTGAGCTGAAGTGTCAAACCATTTTGGAAAATCAAAATAGATGTTCTTGATAGCTGGCAAATGGAGGCTAAAACTATTGCCTTCTTTTTTTGCCAGTTCACAAATATTATGTATCAAAAATCCATCAGTTGTACTTCTTTGCGTAAGGATTTCTAATAATCCTTGCCTGTCCTTTCCAAGACAAGGCTCTCCCCAAAGCAAAGGCTTTCCACTCCGTCCAATATAGAGCTTATCATTCAAAATCTCTTCTAATGTCTCTCCTAACCAAGCTTGGTGGTCATAGCCGATAGAAGTGATGATAGATAAGTCTGGATCAAAAATATTTGTACTATCCCAACGCCCACCCAAACCAACTTCATATATTTCGACGTCACACTTGTGGTGGAAAAATGCCAGAGACGCCATTACCGTGGATACTTCAAAAAAAGACATGTCATCGTATAATTGTTTTGGAAGTATTCCACGTATATCGTTCAATAAGGACGAAAGAGATAAATCGTCGATATTCTCACCCGTCACCTGAATACGTTCACGAAAATGGCATATATGCGGCGAAGTGAATAACCCTACTTTATAACCAGCATTAGAAAGCAGATGGAATAGCATGCCAGAAGTTGTACCTTTCCCGTTCGTACCTCCGACTAAAATCCTATACGGCCTTTTAGAAGCTGCCTTATTTCCGGGTTTTCTATTTTGCTTAGGTGAAAAAATATCTTCATCAAACTTATGTAAATTAGCCACTGCACTTCCTAGCGACTTAAACTCCTGAATGCCAAAAACATTCTTACCGTTGTCATCAGATGGATTTAGTAAAAATGGGAAAAAGCTTAATGCTGATTTGATACGCTCCAATCCAGGCTTTATCTTTGATGCTCTTTTGGAGAACAAGCACTCAAATTCAAGCTCTATTTTTTCTGAAGATGAGTTCATTTCCCAAGGCCATCACTAGCTGGTTGGTATAGTATAGATAAAATTTGACTTATAGTTGATCTCAGCATTTCTCGATGACAAATTAGGTCGAGCATACCGTGATCCAGCAAATATTCTGAGCGTTGAAAACCTTCAGGAAGGCTTTCTCCAATTGTTTGTCTGATAACTCTGGGTCCCGCAAAACCAATTAATGCTCCAGGTTCGCCAATATTAATATCGCCCAGCATAGCATAGCTCGCAGCAACTCCTCCTGTAGTCGGATTTGTCATAACGGAAATCATAGGAATGCCAGCATCTTTTAGATAGGACAGAGCAGTGCATGTTTTGGCCATTTGCATCAAACTCAATATTCCTTCCTGCATTCTCGCTCCACCAGATGCGGAAAAAATCACTGCAGGCTGCTTCTTTTCTAATGAACGCTTGAATACACGTGCTATTTTTTCTCCAACAACAGAGCCCATACTTCCACCCATGAAGCGAAAGTCGAAAACTCCTATTTGAATTGGCTTCCCTTCAAGTAACCCTTCACCAGAAATAAATGCATCATTCCTCCCAGTTTTTTTTCGAGACTCTTCAATCCTTTTAGCGTATGGCTTACTATCTTTAAACTCTAACGGATCAGTGCTACTTAGCTCACTATCGCTTTCACTAAACGAATTTGGATCCAAGAAGTAAAGAATTCTCTCAGGCGCCGCTAAAGGAAAATGGTATTGGCATTTAGGACAAACATTTTGATTCGCTTCAAAATCCTTACGAAAAACAATTTCACCACATTGATTGCATGACTGCCAAAGGCCATCAGGCGTATCTCGTTTCTCAGTTTTCGAAAGAGGTGCTTTTTCTATTTTTGCCCAACCCATGGTGACCTCATAATGAAAAAAATAATCTACTAACTCAAGATATAACATTCTAAAAACGCTAACAAAGATCTATTTTTTAGTAAACCATAGAAATAAATTTTTCCTAAAAAAACAAGTACTAACAGTAAATTTTTCGTTGCATTCTCACACCTATGTGCATTAGTATCTCTAGTAATCCATTTTGAGCAATTAAAAAGTTAATAACTCTGGCTTTAACAAAGTGCTGAGAATAGCAAAGCACCTAGGCTTGATTGTATAGCGCTTAGTGTTCCTGATTTGGGCCTTGTATGCCCTATCAAAATTCTAGGCTAAAGCAAAGGTCTCAAAAAAGGAGCTGAAAGACAAGATGCCAAAAATCTGCTGGTAATTTAATCAATAGTGCCTTCAAACAATGAAGTTAAAGGCATCTTATTTAGAAGAAATTACTATATAGCAAGGTATCATTTCAGCGCCCTACATGACTTTTATACAAGCAATATCCAGGTAATTTCTCAGTATGTTTAACATACAAACCAAGGAAGGAATGGATCATGGGTTGCAATCGTTGCCCGCACCACGTGCGACATGGAAAGCTTGCAGATGACAAAAAAACCGTTGAATTTAAAAATCTTTGTGGTTTGAAAATCAAGCAAGGGCAAGAACACGACCCCGAAGTTAATACCAAACCGAGAGGAAGGGGGCGCCCTGTTTCAGAGCCGGTCAAAAGAGCACCATTAGCTCCGGGTGAAACCTATGATTGCGTCAAATATCCATTCACAAGAGAATCGGACTATTTTCAATGTGAAGTTTATATTCTAAACTTTCGTACCAAAGGACTTAGAAACGGAGTTATGCCAACAAAAGATTTCCAATATTCAGAATCTTTTAGCGGTGGCCATATTACCGACATGGAGCTCCTATAAAGATCACAATTCGATTCCTTCTACACGAAAATCCTATATAACCATGGTATATGGGGCCGAATTTTCTCTTAATCGTGATGTCAATCTATAAGAGACTATAAGAGGCCCTTTTTAATTTCAACTCACTTTAATTTCAGACAATTTCCCCCCAAGCGACAAAACTTCTAAACCAATCCATATTTGTACCGATCCTCATTTAAGTATTTAAGTAGATGGGTAGTTCGAATAACTTTGATAACTTACGCTATAAATGAGGCTCTATAATGTTCCAAATGCGAGACTTAGCAAATCTTATAATGGTAACTTTCTTAGCGGGTTTGCTCCCGGCAGTATGCCATGCTGGGATTACCATAGCTCCATATTATAGTGTAAGCTCAACAAAATCTATCACCACAAAACAAAGCCAAGGGACCGAAACAGAAAAAATATCCCAACGAGAAGAAAAAGGACTTAAAGCTGGGATTAGTTTCTGGCGCCTATTTAAATTACAATTAGCAGTCGGACAAAATTTTAAGACAACAACAACGACCGAACAAGAAATAACAGATGAATACGATGAAATTGATTTTAACTCAGAGCTTGACACCTCAACAAGAACCCCTGGAAAGTCAACCAAGATAAAAGATACGCAAAATAAAGCCAAACTTTCAATTGTCCTAGATCCTGGGTTTTGGATTTTTATCGCTAGATTAAAAGCAGGTGTAACCGCGACACAAAGAAAAATAGAAGTCTTCGAAGAAGACCAGTTAATCAGTAAAGTCGATCCTGAGCCAACTTACAAACCCCACGCAGGTGTAGGCTTAGGTATTAAGTTCACAAGAAGAATGTATGGCATGATCGAATACAATTTCTTCTTTTACAAATTCCCTAAGCCTGAGCCCTTTGAACGAGAAGCAGCTATCAGCTTTGCCTTTAGTATCTAGCAAGAAGTTATTTACAAAACCTAAAGCTGCTCAATACTTCTTGAATACTTAGCGGACATGGGCCGGCTTCTGCGAAGAACTAGAGGCGCTACTTCTCTTAGCTTTAGCTCTTTTCTTTTGCCACTTCTCCGACCAAACCACAAACGAGCTAGCGACAAATGTCGAAGATAAGGTTGCGACAATAACGCCTAATGTCATTGCCATGGCGAAATTCCAAATTTGCCCAGTTCCAAAAATCAATATTCCAATTAGTGCAACAACAGTGGTTACAGAAGTATTGATAGTCCTAGAAAGCGATTCGTTAATTGAAATATTAATATTTTCACCTAAAGTGCGCCGACCGTGCAAAGAAATATTTTCTCGAATCCTATCGTATATAACTATCGTGTCATTCACCGAGTAACCAACCACAGTTAAAAAAGCAGCCACAGATGTAAGGTCGAAAGTCCTTTGAAAAAAGATAAAAAATCCAAGCATAATCAAGACATCTAATGCCATTTTGACGACAGCACCGGGGCCGAAACGCAAATCAAAACGCATCAAAATATAGATAAAAATTCCTAAGATCGCCCAAAAAATTGACTGAATCCCTTGATTTCTAAGCTCGTGACCAATTTGCGGACCGACAAAGTCAACCTGCATAATATCTGGCTTAAAGGAAGCAAGACCGCTCATAATCTTGTCTTTAAACTCAGCAAACATCTCAACAGCCTTGCCACTTTTTGCAGAAGCAGACAGATCTTTATTTTCAGTCACTTCCTTCCCAGCATCAAAGCGCATTAGATACTGTTTTTTGCCTCCTCCCAAAGCTTGAACTGTCAAACTATCAACAGAGGCTTCGCTAGCAACCTTTCTAATTTGACCAACCTCAACGTCTTTATCAAATCCCACAACAACTTCAGTACCACCAGCAAAGTCAACGCCCCAGTTAACTCCTTTCACAGCACCTGTGATCAATACAAGAACACCTAATGCCACAGCAAGCCCAGTAGCAAATGGCCCTTTTTTAAGAAAATCAAAAGCAAAAACAGGCTTCGATGCATCAATTTTGGCACCACCTAAAAATTCGCGTACTGCTTTATCGCTCGATTTCCTAGACAAAACAATCTCGAAGAAAACTCTCGAACAAAATAAGGACGTAAATACAGAAACCACAAGTCCAATCATTAAAGTTACAGCAAAGCCTCTAATTGGTCCTGAAGGGTTGGTTTCCATCAATACAATGGCAGCAATCAAAGTAGTAACGTTGGCATCAATAATCGTCCAGAAAACCTTGTCAAAGCCATTCTCTAACGCCTTTTTAGCACTCTTTCCTTCCCGTAATTCCTGTCTGATACGCTCGTTAATCAACACGTTGGCATCAACGGCCATACCTAGAGTCAAAATAAAACCTGCAATCCCAGGTAAGGTCAAAGCAAAACCAAAACCACCCATTAATGCTAAAAGAAAAAGACCATTAAGAACAAGCGCTACATTCGCTACAAAACCAGGACGCTTATAATAGACAAACATAAAGACGAGTACCAATGCTAGCCCTACCATAACACCTTTCACACCTTGATTAGCTAACTCGGGGCCTAAACTAGCACCAACTTGCCTCTCTTCCAAAACTTCAATATCCGCAGGAATTGAGCCAGATTTAAGGATCAAAACCAAATCCTCAGCCTCCTGAACTACCTCGTTATAAGGTCGATTTCCCCCTAAGGTAATAGAAGCATTTCCACCACTAATTTTATTCTGTATGTTTGGAGCTGACTCGACCACCCCATCTAAAATTATAGCCATGCGCTTTTGCACATTTTTACCAGTAATATCAGCAAATCTCTTGCCTCCAGGACCGGTAAACTGAAGAGCCACATGCGGCATTGTTTCCAAACCGCTCCCTTGCGCCACGTTAGCATCAAAAACATCTTCACCAGTAAGCTCGGTATTTGCCTCAACAACGTAAGTCGTCCAGCGACTTTTGGCGCCACCAGCCAAATCCTC
>JAWKNZ010000016.1:0-73087 GCA_041391425.1 Bdellovibrionota bacterium | reverse complement strand
CAGTAGTAATTTTACTGTGGGGTGCTGTGGGAAAAGGTTGGAATCATCGCTAGGATGGAGCTTTTAATAAAAACTTTTCAGATGATTTCAACGTTTTTCCATGGCAGTCCACAGTTCCCATAGTTTTGCATTGTCACGACCTAGCTATGGGAGGCTGTGGATAGGCATGGACAAATGATTGATAGCGTCCTGCAAAGATTTTTGGAACTTCTTTATTTATAGTGACGCTATCAACAGTTGCCCACCCCTAACCACAAGCCAACGGCTACTGCTTTTAAAATAAATTTTTCTTTGATCAAAGACATTTTGCTTGCTCTTAAAAATAAGCACGTTCATGCTAGAAAAGCAATATGGTTGAGGATTAGTTATACACCCTTTACCAAAAAATTACGGTCAATTTTTAGATGATTGCAGATCTCGCATAGGTGCTAAATACTTTTGATTTGCATGCTAGCACTCGCATTATTAACTGTCTTTCAAATAATAAAAGTCCAGAATAATTTTAATACCATCAAGGCCAATAGTTATTCAATTTAACTACTCGTTAAATCTTACGAAAGCATCATCTGCCTTATGCAGTTCTACGAAGATTGTCTGCAATTTTCAAAAAATAAGAACCTCATAAAA
This sequence comes from Bdellovibrionota bacterium, assembly GCA_041391425.1. Classification (GTDB taxonomy): domain Bacteria; phylum Bdellovibrionota_B; class Oligoflexia; order Oligoflexales; family JAWKNZ01; genus JAWKNZ01. The sequence continues at coordinate 72,460 of JAWKNZ010000016.1, read as the reverse complement.
ATCTATATTTGATCAAATCCTAATACCTAAAGTGGTATCATTATGATACCAGCTATATGATTTGACTCGGCAAAAAGTATTTTTATCCCAGCCATATTGACCCACATTTTATCACTAATTACGAGGCAAAAGGCATTGCCAATATGCATATAGCCACCTGAGATAACTAAAATAATATCCAAAAACTTTGTACGTTATGTTCGAGCCCTAATGAAGGCCGTGGCATAAGAATTGCTTTTAACCTCCTCATAAACCGAGCGCTGCCTCTCAGGCAAGTCGAATGGTTTGATGGTTTCTATAACTATTTTGGGAGGAGCGATAGGCAATGAATATTAGATTTAAAAAACAAAATTCCAAACAGACTGCTTTTTTCTATTATCTACCCCTTGCCTTCGTTTCGGCTTTTATTTGCATGTCTAAGCCCATTCTAGCCCAAGAAAATGCAGAAAACGGCGCGCAAGAGGATAAAAAGATAGAAAAGATTCAAGTCACAGGCTCTAGGATCAAACGTATCGATATAGAAGGAGCCTCACCAGTAACAGTTTACTCAAAAGAAGATATCGCCCGTACAGGACAACTTTCTGTCGCCGATTTTTTACGTAGCTCTAGTGCCTCAGCTGATCTTAGTACAGAAAATGCAACCCTCTCTCAAATTGGTGGAGCGTCAGCCTTTAGCGGCAGAGGTTTTGGGCCGTCCTACACTTTAGTTCTACTCAACGGTAGGCGCTTACCAGTCAATGCAATCGGTGCTGACTTCGTCGATTTAAACTTAGTTCCTTTAGCAGCGATTGAAAGGATCGAATATCTATCCGATGGTGCATCCGCTATTTACGGCGCTGATGCCGTCGCAGGTGTTTTAAATATTGTTACCAAAAAAGACTATAATGGCTCTTCGGTGACTTATCAAACAGGGCAAACTGATGATGGACATGGTTTTGAGCAGGGCTATCAAATTGTAACCGGTTCTTCTACTAACAAAACCAATGTTTTGATCACATATGATTATTTTAAAAGAGAACCTATTGCTGCTGCCAATAGACCGCTTATAAAATCTGCCATAGCCCCTGACGGCACAGATGGACGAAGTCCAACTGGCATTCCTGGTCGAGTCATCCGGGCTGACGGAAGTAGCGAAGCTTGGAAAAGCTGCCAAAAACCTGAGCCTTTAGGATCTGCTGGAAAAACTTGTTATTATGACTTCGGGCCATTATATCAAGTCCAACCATTTAGTGAACGTCAATCAGTTTTTGGATTTTTCGACCACGAGCTCAATGATAGCCTCAATCTCTTTGGAGAGATTAACTTTTCTAGATCAATTGCCAAAACAGCAAATGGTGCTGCTCCAGGCGGAGTTGCTCTTAGCAAAGATGCCCCCACTAATCCATATGGAGAAGATATTACTGTCGTACGTAGGTATCTGGACTTTGGGCCAAGGCGTACTGATTATACCAATAACATTCTTTCGACAACTGTTGGACTAAAAGGAATTCTCGGTGCTAATGACTGGGAAATTACAATGGGTAGAGCTTATGTACGCAATAGCCAAGTCGGCGCAGGAGGACAGGTCAATGGTGATGCAGCCTCTGAATATTTCAATTCTGGAGTCCTAGACCCCTTCACCATCAACACATTTGATACCGATGAAAAGAAAGAAGCTCGAGACGAAATAGATACGGCCACGTTTAGAGAAGGTACCACTGTGCTAAAGACAATCGATGCAAACATAAGCGGCCCCACTCCAGTCGAACTACCAGGAGGGTCTCTCAATTACGCAGCTGGAATCTCTGCTCGCCAAGAAAAATTTAAGGATCGTTCCGATGCGCTTTCTTCAGCAGGAAAGATATTAGGGTCTGCAGGCAGTAATGGCGGCGGAAAAAGAGAAGGTAAAGCTGCATTTGTCGAATTAAATGCACCGATTATATCGGCTTTAGAACTCAATCTTGCATCGCGCTATGACGACTTGGGCTCTACTGGCAAAAAAGGAACTTACAAAGCTTCAACTGCGATTAGACCGATAAATCCTATCCTAATAAGAGCGTCTTACGGTACTGGCTTCAAAGCTCCAGACCTCCATGATCTATACTTAGGAGAGTCTTTTGGAGTCACACGAGCTATCGACACAAAACTTTGCGATGTTGCTAAAGATATTGGCGATGAAGAGCAAATTAAAGCTAACTGTGATTCTCCTATTGAAATCAATTCTACTAGCGGAGGCAACCCAGATTTAAAACCAGAGAAATCTCAGTCTTTAACAGCAGGATTAGTTGTGCAAGCGATGGAAGAGCTATCTCTTTCTCTTGATTTTTGGTCTATCTCTGTAAAAGATCAGATAGGTTCTCTTTCCACTCAAGAACTTCTTAATAATGAAAAACAATACGGCGAGTTTATCAAAAGAGATGCTAATGGTGGCTTACAGGGAAATGATGCCGTTGTCATAGCAACCCTACAAAACCTAGCAAAAGCTGAGGGCAAAGGCCTTGAGCTTGGCCTTCGCTATGGGATTAAGACTGCGATTGGTGATATCGATGCCGACTTAAACCTCAGTAAAAGTATTTCAGCTAAAAGACAAACATCAGCAGTCCAGCCATTATGTGAATTAGTTAAATATGCATCTCCTGTAGATGGAAAAGTAGGAACAAGTTGGACTAATGGAGTCCTTAGTGCCTCTATAAAAGCAGATTATTGGGGCGGCTATAAAACAATCGATGGTGGTTTCGAAGATGGAACTTGCACTCCGAATCAACCTGAAACAGAGTACAAAGTAAAGAGCAATACACAGTTGCATCTACAAGCTGGCTATAGCGCAAGTTGGGGAACTAAACTTACTTTAGGCGTCAACAACGTTACCGATGAAAAGCCAGCCTATGACCCGTATGTCTCAGGTGGATGGCCCTGGTACGATCAAGGGCGCTACCGTAATGCTGGACGTTTCTTGTATGCAAAGCTTTCACAAGACTTTTAGAAAAATATGTAAAACGTAAAGTAATAGAGAATTTCTTTTGTTAAAGATAAAGGACAATATAAATGAGGCGTTTTAGATACATCTTTTTCAGTGCAGCACTTTCATTACCTACTAGTAGTTCGATGCTAGCTGCGGGACAAGAGAAACTCAAAAAATCAATCAATGAAGAAGCGAAGACAAGCCAAGAAGGCGCGTCTTCACAGAAAAAAATCGATAAAATAGCTGATCAATCTGCACAAATGCTCGACGAGTACCGCGGCACCTTAAGTCGTATCGAAACCACCAAAGCATACAATGAGCAGATTAAAAATCTGCTCGAATCACAGAAAGAAGAAATGGCAACTATTGCGAAACAGATTGCTTCCATTGAGGATACCCATCAGGCGGTGGTTCCTTTAATGATTCGCATGGTGGATGCGCTGGATAAATTCGTCTCTTTAGACCTTCCCTTTTTACCACTAGAAAGAAAGAAAAGGGTTGAAGACCTTAAATCCATGCTCAATCGCGCCGATGTCAGCACTTCCGAAAAATACCGCCGCATTATGGAAGCATTTCAAATTGAAAATGAATACGGTCGCACTATTGAAGCCTACCGCGATAGCATACAAGTTGATGGAAACAATTTAACCGTCGATTTTCTTCGTGTTGGGAGGATTCTCTTAGCCTATCAAAGCATTGACGGACTAAAAACCGGTCTATGGGATCAGAAATCAAAAGCTTGGAAAAAACTATCCGATGATTACCGCAAAGATATCCGTGATGGACTTAGAATTGCCCGCAAACAAGCAGCTCCAGATTTAATCAGTTTACCGATCAAAGCAGCGGAGGCATCCCGATGAAGAAATTTTTACCACAATCTTATCTATCGGGGCTTTTCGCCAGTTTGCTTATATTTGGTATAAGCCAGCCTATCAAGGCGCAATCGGACCCTTTGGATGATCTTTTAAAGCAAGTCTTCAGCGATCAGAGAAAAGAAGTACAAGAGAACAAAAAAAGAGAAGCGGAATTTATCGCCCAGAAGAATCAACGAGAAATGCTTTTAAATAATGCACAGCAAGAATTAAAAGCTGCAGAAGAACAAACAGCAAAGCTGAAAGATATATATAGCAAGAATGAAAAAGAGCTAACCGATCTTGAAGAAAAGCTTCGACAAACAATGGGTACCCTTGGGGAAATGTTTGGTGTCGTAAGACAAGTCGCCGGAGATAGCAAAGCTCAATTTGAAAGCTCTATCATTTCATCGCAAATCCCAGGACGCCATAAATTTATGGAGAAACTTGCCGGTGCCAAAGCAATTCCAGACGTTAAAGAATTGGAAAAAATCTGGTTTGAATTGCAGAGAGAAATGACCGAGTCCAGCAAAGTTGTTAAATACCCAGCAACCGTTACATTTGCAAATGGTAAAAAAGAACAAAAGAACGTCACTAGGATTGGCGTTTTCAATGCGGTTGTTGATGGCAAATTTTTAAATTTTTTACCGGAAACACAGCAATTAGTAGAGCTAGGCCGTCAACCACAATCACGTTATTTAAGTATGGCAGAAGACCTAGAGCAGCTAAAAGAGGGCTTTACCAAGTTTGCCATCGATCCTTCGCGAGGAACCATATTATCAATGCTCGTACAAGCACCTAGCCTAAGCGAACGGGTCCAGCAAGGGGGTATAGTTGGTTATGTCATTTTAGCAGTGCTCTTACTTGGGCTAGCCATGGTTGTTGAACGCCTTTTCTATTTGAATAAAGTGGGAAAAAGAATTTATAAACAAATAGATTCCAACTCTATCGATACTGCAAATCCACTTGGTAAAATACTAAGTACTTATAAGGCCAATATCAAAGATGATTATGAGACTTTGGAACTAAAAATAAGCGAAGCCGTACTTAAAGCTATTCCGCCTTTGGAAAGAGGGATTAGAAACATAAAAGTATTAGCTGCCGTAGCACCGCTACTCGGGCTTCTAGGGACAGTGACGGGGATGATAGCAACATTCCAATCTATCACCTTATTTGGTACCGGAGATCCTAAGTTAATGGCCGGAGGAATTTCACAGGCACTAGTAACAACAGTATTAGGGCTGGTTGCTGCCATACCTCTAATCTTAACTCACAGTCTAATTTCAAATAAAAGCAATGAACTCATCCAAACTCTCGAAGAGCAAAGTGCTGGGCTTATTGCAACACATGCTGAAAAAGAAAAAGGAGTACTAGCCTAGTGGAGTTTCTCATAGAAATTTTCACCGATATCCGCACCTTTCTAGAAACGGGTGGACATGTCCTTTGGGTAATCCTTTATGCTACGTTCTTGCTCTGGGTCCTTATTATTGAACGTTATATTTACTTGCAGGTAGGATATCCGAAGTTGGTAAACCAAGTTACCACTAAATGGCAAAATCGCTCTGATTTAGCCTCTTGGCATGCGCACCGCATTCGTGAGGCGATGATATCAGAAGCCAGCTTAGAGCTGCACCGATTTATTTCTTTTATCAAGTCACTTGTGGCCGTAGCACCAATGTTAGGGCTATTGGGAACCGTAACCGGTATGATAGCAGTATTTGACGTGATGGCATTAACCGGTACTGGCAATGCCAGAATGATGGCTTCAGGAATTTCCATGGCTACTATTCCAACTATGGCAGGAATGGTAGCCGCTTTATCTGGACTCTATTTTGGCAATAAATTAGAGCAGCGGGCAGAATACGAAACAGAAAAGCTTGCTGATATGCTTAGAAACGAACATGGAGATGGGTAAAATGGCTTTACGCTACCGACGCAGAAATCAAGATGACGAAGCCAGCATCGATATGACGCCAATGCTTGATGTCGTATTTATAATGCTTATATTTTTTATCGTTACCACATCATTTGTTAAAGAGTCCGGCATCGAAGTCAATCGACCTTCTGCAGCAACTGCAGAAAAAAAAGAACGTGCCAATATTTTTATTGCCATCAATGAAAACAATGATATTTGGATGCAAAAGCGTAAAGTCGATATCCGCTCAGTGCGCGTTAATGTCGAAAAACTACGAGCAGAATCACCGGAAAGCAGTGTCGTGATTCAAGCAGATAAAGGTTCAAAATCTGGAATTTTAGTGAAAGTGATGGACCAAGTTCGAGCTGCAGGTATTTTTAATATATCGATAGCGGCAAGTCCCAATAAGGATTAAGCATGCGTATTATATCTGCAATACTAACTGGAGCCATTGCAACCATTGCGCTCTTTTATTTTATGGCACATCTGGTCAAGGTTACCGGCAAACTTCCACGTTCTGACGATAATGAAAACTTTATCGAGTTTGTGCGCTCGAAGCCATCTTCGCAGCTAGAAGTTAGAAAACGCGAACTTCCCAAAAAGCCGCCACCGCTAAAGCAACCTCCGGTTCCACAGAAACTAGCGGTTTCAAGTCAGGACTCAGTGCAAACCCCTGAGATTAAAATCGATACTCCAAAAATGGATATTCCTCTAAGTTTGGGTGATGGACCCTTTCTGGGAGGGCAAATCGGTGATGCTAATGGCTCGGGTGATCAAGAAGTTTTACCTCTCGTGCGTATAGCACCGCAATATCCAAGGAAAGCTGCCATGAGTGGTAAAGAAGGATGGGTGACTTTGAAATTTGATATTTTAGAAACAGGTGCCACTGCAAATGTCGAAGTAATCAATGCGAAGCCAAAGAATCTATTCGATCGCGCCGCTAGACAAGCTCTATTAAAATGGAAATACAAGCCACAGTTGGTAGATGGAAAGCCAGTTGTAAGACAGGGACTAAAAGTAACCATAGACTTTAAGCTAGACCAATAGAGAACCTTTAAGGAAGCAAAAACTATTCATAGCGCATTACTACTAAAATAAGAGAGGTTTCACTCCCTTAATAGTATCTTCAAATTGTATTGGTATAAACTCCTTCATGCCTAAAATGGTTGAGTCATATTGGCCTACTCGACCATTTTCTCTGGATTATTTCTTGCAACCTTTTTTATTTTGTAGCTAAAGCCACTACAGCTATAGCTGCCTAATCTAAAAAAGTCGTTAAAAATATTAAGGTATTAACTATGCGCAGCCCTAACCTGCTAAAGAAAAAAATGTTACCAGTTCTTCTGATTCCATTCTTTTTGTTACCACTTATGATAATTAGCGATGCTCAAACCACGCAGGCAGCACCGCGAAAAACCATGGTCAGAAAAACGGGACTAATCTCAGAGCATGCCCACCGAAAGCTCAAACGGATTCATGATCTTTTGAGTAATAAAGATTACGATTCAGCCTTGGATATACTACAAAAACTATACAAAACATCATCAGAAAGGCCTTTTGAACAAGCGCAAGCTTTACAGACTCTAGGTTATCTTTATGCTCAAAAAGAAGAATATGCTGCTTCCATTCAATATTTTGAAAAAGCATTAGCCTTAGAACAATTACCAGTTGCAACAACCCTATCGACAATGCACACCGTTGCACAACTCTATGTGGCGACGCAAAAGTACAACAAAGCGCTAAAAATGCTTTTAGACTGGTTCGATTATAAAGAAAACCCATCTCCACAAGCCTATATTCTACTGGGAACCATTTATGGTGAGTTAAAGCAATATAAACGAGCTATCGAACCCGTCCAACATGCAATTGATATTAGTAAAGATCCAAAGGAACAATGGCTACAGTATTTATTGGCTCTTTACTACGATTTAGAGCGCTTCCAAGAAGCTTCTGGAGTTCTGCAAACCCTTATCTCAAAATTTCCCGATAATCCTGTCTACTGGAAACAACTTTCAGGTATTTACCTAAATTTAGATGAGCCGGATGAAGCCCTTTCGGTTATGAAGCTCGCATATAAAAAGGGCTTTATAACTGCTGCCACAGATCTAAAAAACCTGACCATTTTACTACTCGATCAAGGGCTACCATACCAAGCTGGTAATATCATCGAAAAAGCCCTTACTGACAAGAAAGTACCAAGTAGCGAAAAAAATTGGGTTTTAGCGGCAAATTGTTGGATTACGGCTAAGGAATACGAAAAAGCAATCACATCTTATGAAAAAGCTGGGAATTTGGCAAAGACAGGTGAAAACTTTGTAAAACAAGGGCAGCTTTACTCTGAGTTGGAAGACTGGCAGGGAGCCTATAATGCTTTAGCCAAAGGACTCGCTAAAGGAAAACTAAAAGATAGTGGACAAGCCTTATTAATGATGGGAATAGTAAAGTATCATCTACAAGATTCAAAAGGTGCAGTAGAAGCTTTTACACAAGCAGAAAAACATCTTAAGACAAGAAAACAAGCCAAAGTATGGCTTGCATACTTTAAAGATGCTAAACAAGACAGTGTGGGTTTTTAAATACTCCTATCAAAAGGTCAAAATACTTTGTCAAAAAAACATGGCTCAGAAAAAACTGCTACGAAAGCCAATGAAATCATTGGCAAAGATTCAAACCCCAAATGCAATATTGCTGAGCTTTTATCATTCATGTAAAATTTCTATTCTCAATACTCAAGCAATTCAAATAATATAGATAAAAGATCGGTAGTGTAGATCATAATTATTAAAAGGCGATACAGTCAATGCAACAGCCCATTCCTGACCTAGCAAAGGTTATCGATCACACTTTCCTCCGTCCAGACGGACAAAAAAGTGATATTGACAGGCTTTGCCGCGAGGCTAAACACTATGGTTTTTACGCAGTCTGCCTCTATCCAGCATATATATCTTATGCAAAGTCATTATTAAAAAATACGCCGACAAACATCTGCACCGTGGTTGGCTTTCCACATGGAGCCACAACAACTCAAATAAAGGAATATGAAACCCGAAAGACCGTTGAAGAAGGGGCTGATGAGATCGACATGGTTATAAATATTGGAGCACTCAAGGATAAACGTTATGATTTTGTTAAAAATGAAATTTACAGCGTGGTCAAAGCTGCTGCTGGTCGTGTGGTCAAGGTTATCATTGAAACCTCTTTATTAAGTATCAATGAAAAAATCACCGCAAGTAAACTCTGCGTCGATGGTGGAGCCCACTTTATCAAAACCAGTACGGGCTTTGCTCCGTCGAAAGAGTCTGATAGTGCTAAAGCTTCTGACGTAGCTCTAATTAGAAAAGCAATTGGTCAACAAGTTGGTATAAAAGCCAGTGGCGGTATTAGAAATGTTGCAGATGCGCAAAAAATGCTTGCTGCTGGTGCAACACGCTTAGGAACAAGCTCTAGCGTAAGTATTATGTCTGGGCTCATCCTCCCATAGAATAGCCTTCGGCAACACCACCCCTTTAACCTGAGTATAATTATGATATAATCCTATACATGGGAAAAAAATATTGAGGCAGGTTAAGTCAAATCATGATGGCCACATTTTTTAATTTAAAACAAAAAAAGATACCTTTATTGTGTCTTTACCTCTCTTTAGCTCTTTTGCTTTTATCCCCATCTCAATCCATGGCAATACCAACTTTATTTGATCAATGGACTTTCTATTGCGGAGCAGGCAAAGTCACACGAGAAGCGGTAGAAAAAGCTAGCAGCAAAGTTAGGGAAAAAACCGGTGATTTTGCGGTTGGCGTTTCTTTGCTTAAATATGGATGCCTGCAATACCTATATGAAAACGATCGTTACCAAGCGCGGTTAAAAGCTTACGAGAAGAGAGGATCATCAAAGGCCAAACCTCCAGTGCTAAATCATAAAATTTCTCTTTCTATCGTCCAAGACGCGCGCCGCAACTTAGAAGTTGCGGCTAATAAAAAGAAAAAACCCCATACTCTCTATTACTACGGCCTATCATTAGCTTTGAGTGGCGACGCCTTGGCAGTCAATATATTTGACACGCTCATGACCAAATTCAAAAAACATAAATTTGCTAGCAAAGCTTCGTTAGCTCTTGGGGATTTTTACCTAGACAACCAACAAGTCGAAAAAGCCCGTAACGAATATGAAAATGTCATAAAAAATGGCAAAAAAGATGTATCTACCTATGCAAAATACAAACTATCTTGGTTAGACTTCGCCCTTGCCCTAAACAGTAAAAATAAATTCAAACAACGGCAAGCAGTCGGTAGTTTACTCGAAGTCGAACAAGAGGCTAAAAAAGGCAACAAGCTGATGCAGCGCTTAAGTGAAAATGTCAAAAAAGATATTTTAGAGATTCTTGCTGCTATAGGAGACACAACAGAGGCACGTCGGATTTTAAAGCAAATCGATAGTATGGATACTTATTATGCTTTATTAGAAAAGATGGCAGAATTTCAAATCAATGCCGGAGAATTCAGTAAAGCTTATGCTCTGTACGAAGAACTTCTAAAAGAAAGAAAGATCGACGCCAATAATTACAAAATAGCCGAAAAGATGATACGCCTGTCGACTGAAATGAATAAGACCGATCTAATTTTTAAAAACTTACGTGAATATATAAACGTATATGCAGATGAAAAATCTGATTGGGTTGAAAAGCAAGATAAAAAAATAATTCACGCCGCTCATAAAAATGCTGAAAGCTTACTATTCGAATACGCCACTTCTTTCGACCAGGAAGGTGTTAAAACAAAACAAAAGTCCTATTTCAATATCGCAGCACAGCTTTACCGTATTTTTTTAAAATCATTCCCAAAATCCAACAAAGCATATGATATTCGCCTATACCTAGGGCAGCTTTACAATCAGATGCAAAACTACAAAGGCGCAGCGCTCATTCTGAAACGCATGATCGAAAAATATCCGAAAGGAAAATTCAACAGAGATGCTTCTGAAGTTATGATTTATGCAGCGCAAAGCTACATGGATGCCGATAAAAATCAGTACACGCTTCCTAAGCCAGGTATGGCAACAAGAGAAATTAAACTGCCTGTTAGCCGCAAACTTTTCGTGGATTGTAGTAAAATCTATGTACAATTGAACCCAAAAGGCAAAGATACTCCCACAGTCTATTTTGCCAGCGCCACCGCTCTTTTTGATTTTGGCCACTATAAAGATGCTAACGAGCTTTATCACCTCTATATAGACATGCAGCCGCAAAGCGAGTACGCTGCTACCGCAGCGCTACGCATTCTTTTCACTGCCCAAAAAACTCTAAGCCGTGACTTGTTTGAGGCATCAAAGAAAAGAATTGCAAAATATGCCAATTTAAAGGCTAATCCAGAAATCGCCCCTTATTTTGTCAATAATAACAAGAGTGCAAATAGGGCTGCCACAAGAAAACAGCTATCGCGCCAAGAGGGGATAGCAGAAGAAGGTCAACAAAATCTAAGTCCCACAACCACAAGCTCTCCATCCTCTTCACAAGGCAGCGATCAGGAAGATGATTGGCAAGAAGTAGAGTAAACCAGCCATAAAACTGCCTAAAAAATACTCTTCTAAACACAACTTGTCCTTCACTTTTGCCTCAGGTAGTCTAGCCAGGAAATCTGTTTGATTTAACCGTTATATAAAGAATTTAAGGTTCAATTTTTGAGCATCCACTACCGCCGCGAAGGAAACTACATCGTTATTTTAGGACAGACTTACCCCCATCGCGAAGCCATCCGCTCGTTGGGATGCCATTTTGTAGGTCAGCGTAAGGTCTGGCAGATTTCTTATTCAGAAAGCGCGCTGGAGCAAGTATCTTCGCTATGCTTACGCCACGGAGGGGGCTGTTTAGAGACTATGGCGGAAGATACCGAAGACGTTCCTGATGCCGTGGCACGCCGCGCCGACCCACTGCCACCTCAAAGCCTTAAATTTGAGCCGAACAAAGCTGATACTTCTTCTATACAACCAATTCTTCCCTTAGGGCTGGAATTTAATATCCCACACCTAAGCTCCAATGAGCCGCAAGGCGTCACAGTTAAACAGTTGATTGAAACGGCATTTCAAAGCATCAATAGAGCATTTCCTCAACCCATTTGGGTTTTAGGGGAAATACAAAATCTACAAAAGCGTGCCAATGCTACTTATCTAGCACTAGCCGAAGGTGTCGATGGTGCTAGTGAAGCTGCCACTATAACCCTATCTGCAACTATTTGGAGTAATGCCCTGCGCCTAATGGAGCAACGGCATGGCCGAGAACAACTCCAAGATATCCTCGCCGATGGGATCAAAATTAGAGCCCTATGTCAGGTGAGTCTATACCGAGGGCGCGGAAGCCTTTCACTTGCTATTAACGACATCGACATCGCTTATAGCAAAGGTGCTTTAGCGTTGGCTAGAGAGCGTTTGTTAAAAGAATTGACCATTAAAAACATCATCCACCAAAACAAAAAACTTAACTTATCTAGCTTTCCCTTTAAAATAGGGCTCATTAGCGCCGAAGGCTCACGCGCATTAGCAGATTTTACCAACCATTTGTTTGAGAACGATTTTTGCGGACAGTTAATATTGGCGGCAGCGGCTACACAGGGAGAAAAGGTAATAAAGGACGTTCCAAAAGCTATACAAAAACTGCAAGAATATGGCTGCGATGCCATCGTGCTCACCCGCGGTGGCGGTAGCGCTGCCGACCTTAGATGGTTTGATGCTTCAGAGGTAGCCTATGCAATCTGTAACGCCAAAGTGCCAATAATTGCTGCCATCGGCCACTATGATGACGAATCAGTAGCAGAAATTGTAGCATTTCAGAAATGCAAGACACCAACAGCTGCTGCCGACTTTATCCTCGATCGTTTTAACCAGACTGCAACACAGATAGAAATGCTCACTGACAGAATTGTCGATATAGTCTCTCGCAATCTTTTACTACATAGTGAAAGGCTGAGTAGGTTGCGAGAAAAATTACTAGCAACAACGCAACAATCTTTAAATACCCATAGCGAGCTTATCTTTAAAAGTAGCTCTAGGTTGGAAAATGCATTTCAAAATAAATTGCAAACCCAATTACAAAGCTTTAATCGCCTAGGAGAACGCCTCACCCTGGCAGCTATTCAAAGCTTAGCTAAACTAGAACAAGGGCTTGCCTTGCTAGATAAAAATTTGACCGCCTTAGACCCATCGCCATGGCTAAAACAGGGGTGGACACAACTCTTTAAAAGCTCCATGTCGAAAGAAGGAGCGATCAAATCAGTTCATAAATTACACGTGGGAGAGCTCTTAAAAGCCAGACTGCTTGATGGCAATATGACCCTACAGATTTCAGATATCTCTCCAATAATAATGGATGAGAATCCACACAACACAAAAATAGCGAGTAAAAAGGACAAGCATAATCCGGACAGCACACCGACTGGAAAAAAGGATAAATTATGAGTAAAAAGCAAAGTGAGGCGCAGTCTTATCAAAAAATGCTACAAGAAGTTGAAACCATTGTAGAAAAAATCTCCTCCAACGCAATCGACCTCGATGATATGGTCAAGGATGTCGAGCGTGGTTATTTATTAGTCAAAACCATGCGCGAGCGCCTTAGCACCACCAAAGAAAAAATAGAAAAATTAAGGTTAGAGTATAGTAGCGAAGATGGTTAATTTTTGATACACCTAAACCCCTATTTCTAAGATTTAGCAGGTTCGAAACACACACATGACACAGACTTTAACCATCAGCAAATATTCGGAAGCCGAAGTTCCCCTTAGATTTGGGAAATTTAACATTTCCGTTTACCGCGATAGCCTTTCTAAACAAGAAAGCCTTGCCATTCATATGGGAATAGCAAAAAACGCTAATAATAATGGGTCAATATTCACCCGTATCCACTCTGAATGCCTGACTGGCGAGGTTCTTAGCTCTTTAAAATGTGACTGCAAAGACCAACTAGATATGGCCCTAGCGACCATTGCAGCCAAAGGGCAGGGTCTAGTGATATATTTGAGGCAAGAAGGGCGTGGCATAGGCCTTGGCAATAAAATAAAAGCTTATCATTTACAAAATGCCGGACTTAACACCATCGATGCCAATCACAAACTAGGTTTTGACAACGACCTAAGGGACTTCTCTATTGCCGCCCTTATTCTAAAAGATATGGACATCACATCTATCGACCTCAACACCAACAATCCCGATAAAATCAAAGCTCTGCAGTCTTTGGGAGTTAACGTTGCTAGCATTGTTCCCTCGCATGCACCGGTACAAGAATTCAATAGAGCCTATCTGCAAGCCAAAAAAAACATGCTAGGGCATTTATTTTCGGACGAAATATTTTCCGAATGCCAGCATGACTGATCCGCTCTAATCAGACAAAAAATAAGCCGACTAACATTATTACCCGAATCCGAATTTCAAGCCGGTTGCGTCGTTGCTTCGTCGTCAGGAAATCCTCATGAACCAACATGTACACTGCGGTTTCTCACCTTCTCGCGTCTAGCACCTGAGCGAACTTCGAATCTGTTGAAAATAATACAGTTTTTCAAAAAATTTCAGATCCCGGATTATTAATTAGCCGGCTTACTGTTTTCTAGCCAGATTTTTTTACTTATCGGACTTCTCTGTTTTTAGTTTGAAACCATTGCCTAGCCTTCTCAGTGGGTTTCTGTTGTCTATTTCATTTTCGAGATTTTCACCATTCATTCCGGTACGCTCTTGCAAATACTCATAATCTTCTTCAAACTCATTCCTGATATCGCTCATCTTCTTGTAACGAATATCTTTGCTACGATCGATGGTAAATTCTCCTATGCTTTTATCCTTTCCATTTTCTACTCCAACAATACCAAACTTAGTAGCATTTATCCCTTCAGCTTGGAATAACGTAACATCTCTTAAAATAGCAGTAGGATCACCTTTTTCTTTTTTAAAACCTAATAGAGAAAAACCATAGTAATCTTGACCATCATATTGCTGACTCGACATATTCGATGCCGAGGTCAACCTAAGGATAGCAAGACTTTCAGCTTCCACCTTGTTCTTAAAACTATGGCCCAATTTCTTCAAGTCGACCGTAATAAAACCTTCGATATCTTTCTCTATCGCTTCACTACCGATATTAAAACTAAGCCTCCTACCTGGATTTTGGAATTGCTCTAAGCTGGCAAGCCGGCTATAACGCTCCCTAGACTTTGCATCCAAAATAACACTTTTAGGCATCAACTGAGATCCCCTCAAATAGACCTCTACACTGGAATAGTGAGTATGGCCAAACAATAATGTACGGATAAAAGGCTCTGCTGATATATCATCTACTAATTGATACCCTGAATAGAAAGGATGTCCCTTAGTTCCTTTCATTCCATCAGTATCACATTTTCTTTGCCACTCTCTCTGACCTTTTATTTTTTGTAAGTACTTTTCTTCACAATCAAACTCAGAATCTGCCCGCATCCATTCTTGTAGACCATCATGCAAACACGACAACTTAAAATTATCAGTTTTTATATAATTTGGAACTATGCCGCAAAGTTTAGGTTGTAATATTTCTCCAGCAATATAGTTTTTACTAACTTCACCCATACCTTTATAATCGACTTGCTTGAAGTAAAACGGATAGTCATGCCCATTATGCCCACCTCTCGGATCATGATGACCTAAAATAACAATATCACGTCCAAAGACTTTCGCCTCTTTAATTTGCTCCTTATACCAGGCAGTTTGGAATCCTGAAATCCCGCCACCATAATTGACAGTATACATCCCCCATCCTGTTCTACGATGCTGCCTAAGATCAAAAGTATTTAAATTGATATAATGGTTTTTGCCGTGCATCCAGCTCATATAAGTGGGACCATAAGTCCGCCGCCACTGATTAAAACCATCATAAACAAAAATATTTCTCTCATTTTGGGGAACTTCGTGCCATGTTTTCATCACAGTCCCCTCATTGGTGTAGCTAGTATAACGTCTTACAAAAGTTCCTTGAAATACATTAAGGTGCTTACCATCAATACTCGGACCACCTTCGACAGCAAAGCCTTTGTCGGGATAGCCACATCCTTTAGGCATTGGCATATTGCGATCTTCACTTCCCTTCTCCGCAAAATTCCGTGTCCAATACTTCCAACATTGGCGTAACCCTTCATCTGCACCTGATCGACCTAAAGCACCTACCAACTTATCACGCATGGACTGTTTCGGAGGATAACCTACACTCGCATAGCCATCATGATTTCCTATTGTTAAAAAAATTGGTAAAGGCAGCTCTCTCAATACCTGGATAATTTCAACCGCTTCGTTTCGATAAGTATTTATCACCTCATCCATATCCAATGCGGTCAAAGGAGAGCCACCATTGTGCAAATCACCATTAAAAGATATAAAATCGGCCAGCCTAACCCCATTTAACTGCCTATCTTTCTCAATTTGCGTATAACTAGCTCTTGCTGCTGGCCTTGCAGTATATGTTTTGCTCAAGAAAAATACCATTTTCTGTACTTGCCCTAAAGATATATCCCTAAAGCCATCTACTTTATTACTTATAGACATTTGGGTATCAGTAAAGTTTAAGACCTGGTACTCACCTGACTCTGAAGATTTATCCGGAGATTGTTCAAAAACCCTTAAAGCATTATATTGAAACTCAGACCACACTTTCTCACCATTTTTAAAACTTTCAACACGGACATCATATAAACCGGTCAATTTAGTATCATCAAGCCTAGTTTTTTTATCGTCACTAACCCCATCAACTTCTGCCATTGACTCATGATCAAAAATAAAAGTAAATGTAGATCTGACAGTAAGTACTTCGGGTAACCCTTCTTCATTCTGTTTTATAATCTTCGATGGAAAAATTTCGAAATAGCTTTTTTTACATTCATCAAACTCTGAAATAGAGCGATCTACCAACTCAGTACATCGCCTATTATCTTTATTCTCACGCTTGACCAAATAAAAATGCAGTTCTTCATTTTCTTGCAGTCTTACTACTTTATCACCACCACTAGAAAGTGGTCGAACATTAAAATTATCATTGACATTCTTAATCAATCTCTCGTTACTTAAACTCACTTTGGGGTCTAAGCGCAGTACAACCAAAAATGAGTCTGGCCTTGGATTTCTCCCACCCATTTCACGCGTATATAAATTAGGATTACCAATGGTAGGATAGATCAAATGATCGATACCATATTTAACCTTGCCAGATCCAAATGTTTTAGGAATTTCAATATCAGTCGGTACCAACTGTTCATTCTGACTTTTATCGGCATAGAAGATATCAGGTACAACAATTTCTTGGTGATCCGTGCGGATTTCCCATTGCTTTCCCTTGTTCCATCTCTCTTGACTCTCGTCACTAGCACTTTGGAGGGTATTCTGTAGGGGGCGCCTCGAAGGTTTACAATTAAGCGTTAGAAGTAATCCACTTAGTATATAGAAATATATAGAAAATCGAGATGGCGTCATCCCTCCCCCACATAATAAGGATATTTTTAAAAGATTCTGTTATAATTATATCTAACCAAAAGCTAATAAACAAATCAGCCTTAGCTCACACTTACTTTCGTGTAAAATATTCTTATACTTAAGCCCTCCATGCTTTAACTCGTTGTTTTTTATTTATTTTATTGCTTATTTTTCCTTCATTCTTAAAAACATTAGTTAAATATCTCGTGATAAAATTTGAAGCTAAAACACCGGATAGATAGCTATTTTATCTGCAAAGATTGAATTGGGAAAATAAGAAATAACATACAAATATGTACGTGTGATTCGGACATTTTTTCGAGTTAGAGATGCTTCGCTTACGCTCACCATGACGACAAGGCACGAAATAAGGATGGAGATTCTTCGCTTACGCTCACCATGACGACAAGGCACGAAATAAGGATGGAGATGCTTCGCTTACGCTCAGCATGACGGCAGGCTAAGCATGCTGAAGAGGGAGAGAACACAACAAGAGACATTCAAACGACTCGCCCCCTCGTCCTTATTCATCCCGCTATTTTGAGGAAATTGCAAAAATATGAGAAAATGACGTTGTCGGTAAACTTGGAGAATTTAATATGCATACCCCATTTGAAACTGCCACGCGTGTGGCCATTGAGGAAATTATACTAGAACGCATGCAGCCGTCTAAATTCGGCTATTTTGCCACTCATGAAGCGATTAGAGATCTGACCGACGATATATATGAGCTACTAAAAACTAGCAGGTCCCTCAAAGCAGCTGGTGATCGCATGTTATCAACCGCGGCTCATGAGCAGGCATCGTCAGCCAACAACTTTAAAAAACTATGACCAAACAGGTGCGCATCTCCAGGCCAGCGAGCAGAAATGTAATTCCCATCTTCAACGATAAAACCACGAGAGAGTGCTTTTGGGTTATCACGTAAAAGTGGGTTCGGGCCTTTTAAAAAATCACTTTTGCTACGCAATACACTTTTAACTTCATCTTCAACAGTCTGTGGGTAGGTACGGTAGTAACGGCCCAACCAAGCACTTGTTAACGCCCAGGCGGCAAGTTCTTGCGTTTTCAATAAGGCCGTTGTTTTCTTGCCAAAGAGAACACTCTGACCATTATCACCTATACTACGAGAAGCAAGCACCACACCGTGGCATATTGCCCCTACCGGCTTTTCTTTTCGAAAAAAGTCCACCACCAACTGTTGTAGAATTTTAGATTCTAAATATTCAATCATACCCTTTGCATGACCACCTGGTAAAATTAGACCATCAAAATCTGCAGCATTTAACTCAGACCACTCACGAGGATCCTGAAAGGAAGGAGAGGCTTCCATGAGTGCATAGCTTTCCCGAGCAATTTTATCGGCAGCAAGAAGAGGCGCCAAAACCCCCAAGCCCTTGCCTGTCAGCATATAGTGGTCACATTGACCCATCTCGCCATCAGGGGTGGCAAAAATAACATCTACCCCCGCTGCATTGAGAATTCTCCACGGAATTCCTGTTTCGCTAGGGTCGAAATCTCGACTAGGTATAGGCATCAAAATCGTCTTAGCTTTCGACACAGTTATCCTCCTAAGCGCCTAAGGCAAGTATTTGAGAACTGTCAAGCACGCACCATATTTGCTCCTAGGAGCACTTACGACAAAACATAACTTATCAAAAAATCATTTTTTTCTTATTAAATTCAAACCATCACGAACAGTTAAAATTACATTTTCTACTCGTTCATCTTTAGCCACCAGCTCGTTAACTTCATGAATGGCGATATCTGAAGGTTCCTGAGGATTTAATACCGAACCACTCCATAAGCAATTATCAATAACAATAATACCTCCTGACACCATTTTATTTAAGATTGCCTCATAATAGTTTTTATAATTTTCTTTGTCTGCATCGATAAAAGCAAGATCGATAGGAGCCTCTACCTTTGCAATGGTATCCAATGCCTTCCCGACTCTAACATCAATTTTACTGCTAAATGGGCTACGGGCAAAATACTTCTGTGCAAATGCAGCATTTTTTTCATCAAGCTCACAGGCAATAATTTTGCCATCATTCCCTAGAGCCTCTGCCATACTTAACGTGGCATAGCCGGTAAACATACCAACTTCGACAACAGTTTTGGCCCTACTTATCTGTACCAATAATTTTAAAAATCGTCCTGATAAGCGACCACTGAGCATTTGCGGCCATTCCATACTCTGCCAAGTCTCACGGCTCAATTCTTGGAGAAGTTCTGGCTCCTCTTTAGAAAACTTTTTTGCATAATCTTCGACATCCTGGTTTATAAATCTTTTCATAAATTTCTACTACCTCTCATCAAAAAATCACCCTAAAGCCTTTGATACAACTTCGCGAGTATTCTTAGACAAATTCTTTTCAGCAAGAATCCTATGCAACTCACCTTGCATCAATTGCTGTCGTCCTTTATCCATTCTTTGCCAATCAGAGAACGCACGCGCAAAACGAGCCGCTACTTGTGGGTTGGTACGATCAAGAGAAATCATCTGCGATGCTACAAACTGGTAGCCTCGACCGCTTGCATGATGAAATTGGACAAAGTTAAGACAAAATCCACCAACTAGAGCCCATACCTTGTTCGGATTCAACGCGTTAAAAGCAGGGTGTTTTAAAAGCTCTTGCGCCTTTTCATAAGCATAGTCCTTTTCCATAGGTATCATTTGAGCGGAAATCCAAGCATTCAAGACAAGATCATTATTTTTCCATTTCTGATAAAATGCATCTAAAGCATCTTCCCTTTCTGCGCAATCAATGTCAGTTAATAAAGACAAGGCAGCATATTCATCAGTCATATTTGTAGCATTTTGCAGTTGGCTTAAAATTAAAGATTTTGCCTTCTCCCCATTAGCATGACGTAGAAGAAATAAAGAACGATTTTTTAAATCACGGCGGCCAACAGCCTCGATATTAAATTCGTAGGGGCCTAAATCTTGATTTTTATGAAACAAATCTAAGGCGCAATCTTCCATTGTTCTAGCCACTGACTCCAACATAAACTTTCGTCCTTGGTACAAACCTTCGACAGAAATATCCTGCATTTTTTGTGAAATTTCTGCCAAACTCGTTACATTCAAGAGTAAAGCTCTAAACGAACGGTCTAACGACTCATCCATATAAACCGACTTCAAGGCATTAGCTATCATTTCAGGAGCAACTAAGCTTTTACCCTCAACATAAGAGTCGCTCAATCCAATGATTGTTTTTTCGAACAAAATTCCCGCCGCATTCCAGCGGTTAAAATTATCATTATCTTTTGCAAGCAAAAATATTAGCTCCTCATCTGAGTAATCAAACGATAAGTTAATAGGAGCTGAAAACTGCCTAAACAAAGATGGTATAGGTTTCTGCTTCACATTAGTAAATGTCCACTCTTCCTCATTTTTCCTTAAGACTATTAGTTTTTGGCTTTCAGAAATATTTTCCTCACCAGAAAGTTGCAAAGGCATATCATGACCTTGCTGGTCTAAAAGCCCCATTAAATTAGGTATAGGCAATGCTTTTTTTATCGATTGACCCGGGGTAGGCTTACAACTTTGTTTTAGAGTTAGTGTATATGTTCTAAGATCAGCATTATAAGCTCCATGCGCTTTAACTTCCGGCGTTCCCGCTTGATAGTACCAATCCAAATATTCTTGCAAGTCGACACTATTCGCATCAGAAAGAGAGGCGATAAAATCTTCAATCGTCACCGCCTGACCATCATGGCGGGCGAAGTACAAATCAATACCTTTACGAAAACCTTCACGTCCGAGAACGACAAACAACATCCGACAGATTTCTGCCCCTTTTTCATAAACTGTTGCCGTGTAAAAATTGTCGATAGATGCAAATGAATCAGGACGCACTGGATGCGCCATTGTACCTGCATCTTCTGGGAATTGTCGCAAACGAAGCTCAGAAACCATCTTAATCCGGTTGACTTCTTTCGAACCTAAGGACGAAGAAAATTCTTGATCTCGAAAAACAGTTAGACCTTCCTTTAGGCACAACTGAAACCAATCTCTACAAGTAACTCGATTTCCAGTCCAATTATGAAAATACTCATGTCCAACCACCGATTCTATACGTTCGTATATACGGTCAGTCGCTGAGCTAGGGCTAGCAAGCACTGCGGAAGTATTAAAAATATTGAGGCCTTTGTTCTCCATAGCTCCCATATTAAAGTCGCTCACCGCCACTATCATATAATGGTCTAAATCGCACTCGAGGCCATAAACCTCTTCATCCCACTTCATGGCATTCTTTAAGCTTTGCATTGCAAAATCGCATTTATCAGCGTCTTCAGAGCGTGTATAAATCTCTAAATTAATACTACGACCTGTACAGGTAATAAAAGAGTCTCGATTTACTTGCAAATCACCAGCGACCAAAGCAAACAAATAACTAGGTTTTTTAAATGGATCTTCCCAAACACACCAATGCCTGCCATTACTGCTATCTCCGGAAGCCTTTCGATTGCCATTTGACAAAAGAACAGGATATTGACTTTTATCTGCTTCAATCGTTGTAGTATAAGTAGCCATCACATCTGGACGGTCATAAAAAAAAGTAATTTTACGAAATCCTTCAGCTTCACACTGCGAATAATAATTCCCATTTGACTTATAAAGTCCTTCAAGCGAAGTATTTTCGTGAGGTTTTATCTCATTATGAATTTCAAGAATAAAGTCCTCTGGCACTTCGTTTAAAATTAAATTTTCTTCCGTCAAGCTGTATTGACTGGAATCAACTAGTTTGCCATCAATTTTTACTGATATAAGTTTTAGATTTTCTCCCGTCAAAACCAAAGGGCTACCAACAAAGTCTTTTTGCCGCAATTTCACTTGCATTTTACTTCTGACATCCGTTTTCTCTTCATATAAATCAAAATGCAGATCAACATGAGTAATCACAAACGGTGTAGGTTGATAGTCTTTCAAATATACGGTCTTTAAAACTTCTTGCTGCATTTTCTACCCTTCGATTAAATAAAAACTTGTACATAAAAAATACAATTGTTTTTTAGTTTCCGCCATTCCGAGGCAAAGCGAAGAATCTCCAACCCCGTACTCATCCTTAACAACTTTGAGATGTTTTGTTTCAATCAGCATGACGTCCCAGCACACTCATGAATATAAAGTAAGTCAAATTCCCTAACTAACAAATTTCACTCAACATATTTCATGCTAACTGCTCACACCCACTCTCCACCACCTTAGGAAATAACCTCTATATCCCTATGAAATAGCCTCTACCAATTTTCGAGCTTGTTCTCTAATAGAATTTTCCAATAAAGGGTCGAGGCAATGCCCTGAATCATCGATAAGCAAATGCGCTTCTTTAATAGACAAAGCAAATGGTAGCACTATGCCTCCGCAGTGTGCCACCATGCTACGCATATGCTCTAAGGCCTTAATTGCTCCGATAGCACCGGCAGCGACTCCAAGTAGTGAAACAGGCTTGCCATCAAGAGGAGATGGGAAACCCAAGGCCTCGACAATAGCTTTCATTACAGCCGAATAACTTCCATTATATTCAGGGGTTGCCAGCATAACGGCATCAGCCACTTCAACAAGTTTCGAGTACTTATTGGCTTGATCCACAGGAATCATTTGCAAAAAAGAATGCATATCCAAATCTTTTAGATCGATAAAGCTGACATCACAACCTAGTTTTAAAAACTCATCTTTTGCTATAAGCAAACTTGCTGTTGTCAGACTGTTAGGGCGGACACTGCCAGTAATCAACACAATTTTTGGCTTCGCCTTCACCCCCTTAACCGTCATATATCCTCCACCTCAATTCAATATTAGCCTTACACGCTCTTTAGTTAGATGTTGTCTGCATATATTATTACTTCCTTTGCTTCACAAAAAAGTATTTTATTATAGATAGATAACACTATCACACCTTCCCTTCTGTTAGGATTAGCCTCACCCTACAACTTCTTATTAAAAACAAAACCTATAAAACTGCATTACTTTACAGCATTTCACTTTGCACCTGCATGTACATTGCCCCGCATGCCCCTTACTGCAACAGTGATTACCTCGCTTAAGAGTTTGCCAAACAAAGGCGCTAAACAGCCGGATACAAGAATAATCCTTTTGCAATATTTTTAAATAGTTACTCGCCTTGATCTTTCCCAAGTGATATTGTATCTAAATTCAATCAGGGTATGTTCAGCACGCAAGTGAATGCTGGCCACGAAATATCTTAAATATCATAAATTGTTGGTAGTTCATAATAAGCATGATAAAAATGATGAATTGCAAAAGATTTACCCATTATATGAAAATTACACTGACCTGTATTACAATTGGCAGTGCTTGTTTACTAACAGGGTGTACAACCACCAGGCCATCTACCACTTATGGCATGAATGAAAAATATTTAGGATATGTGCCAGCGAGGATCGCTGTGCTTCCATGTATAACTTGGCCAGCACTTGCCAACTTCGCAGGACTACAGTCGAGTAATAGCGGGAAGGATATTGAAGACGATTTATGCAGTCAATTAGATATATCCGTCATTCAGGCTTTCAACGACCAACCTTACATGAAAGGTTTTACCCCAAATGCAGTGCAAAAATTACTGCAAAGAGAAAATAAAGAAGCTCTTCTTACGCAGATCGTAAGTATTTGGTCAGAACAGGCGAATGCATGCAATGCATGCAAAAATCCGCCTTCTTATTACAATTTTTCAGTTGCAGAAAATCCAGCTTGGAAATTATGGTTAAATGGATTAAGCCAAGCGACTCGCAACAGTGATGCTGTATTACTTCCTTTTGTCCTTTTTACCAATCAAGAGCTTGTTAATGATCGCGGCATATTAATGGCAAGACGAAGTGCCGGTATTACTATTTTACTTATAGATTCCAATAATGGTGATTTATTATGGTCAGCAGGAAGATTGACTGAAAACTCAAATAAAGCAATAGCACTACAACCGCCTCAGGAAAATCCTACATACCCCCAATGGCATGAAATCTTTCAGAGGCTTCTGGTTCAAACGCTTTGGAAGGATTTCCCCGGTCGACTGATTTTTTAATTTAGATCTTTAGTTAGCGTTTTAAAATAGACAGGAAACGCTTCAATAACAGTGGATATATAACAAGGACAATAGCACTTTGACTACTATGGACCCAAAAGAAAGACTACAAACTCTTAGACAACAAAGCCTTTTAGGAGGCGGAGCAGATAAACTCGCAGCGCAACACAAGCGTGGTAAAATGTCAGCAAGAGAACGCATCGATTGCCTACTGGATCCCGGCTCTTTTGTCGAATTAGATGCATTCGCACTGCACGACTGCACAGACTTTAACATGCAAGAAAAAAAAATATTAGGCGACGGAGTCGTCACTGGTTGGGGAACCATTCAAGGACGTATTGTATATCTATTTGCTCAAGACTTTAGCGTTTTTGGTGGTAGCCTTTCTGCTACCTATGCTAAGAAAATCTGTAAAGTTATGCGACTTGCAGTACAAAGTGGAGCACCTATTATAGGCTTAAATGACTCGGGTGGTGCTAGAATTCATGAAGGCGTAGCCAGCCTTGGAGGTTACGCAGATATATTTTATCAGAATGTCCAAGCTAGCGGTGTCGTACCACAGTTATCATTAATCATGGGACCTTGTGCTGGCGGAGCTGTTTATTCACCAGCCATGACAGATTTTACATTTATGGTGGATGATACTAGCCATATGTTTATAACTGGACCCGATGTCATTAAAACCGTAACAGGAGAAAATATCAGCTTTGATGAGCTAGGAGGATCGCTAACTCATACCACCGAAAGCGGCGTAGCCGATCTTAGATACGCCAATGAAGCAGAGGCAATCGAAGGGGTCAAGCGTTGGCTCTCTTATCTTCCATCTAATAATTTGGATGCCTCTCCGCAAACCATTAGCCCAGAATCAGCAGACGACGCCGAAATAACTGCAGTATTAGAACAAGCACAAAAAAAGATATGCACTATAGTACCGGAAAATCCTAATCAACCCTATGATATGAACGAGGTTATCCGCTGCATTGTCGACCCTGATAGTGTATTTGCCGTTAAGCCAGACTATGCCATGAACCTTGTGACATGCTTTGCAAGACTTGGGGGTCAAACAATAGGCGTAGTTGCTAATAATCCAAATCACATTGCAGGTGTCTTGGACATCAATGCTTCAGTGAAAGGAGCAAAGTTTGTACGCTTTTGCGATGCTTTCAATATACCTCTTCTAACTTTAGTAGATGTTCCAGGCTTTCTTCCCGGCTCTGATCAAGAAAAAGGAGGAATTATCCGTCATGGTGCCAAACTCCTCTACGCCTTCTGCGAAGCGACCGTACCAAAATTAACTGTCATTACACGTAAAGCTTATGGAGGCGCCTACGATGTAATGAGCTCTAAACACATTGGCGGTGACTTGAACTTAGCATGGCCCAGTGCTGAAATAGCTGTTATGGGTGCAGAAGGGGCATGTAATATTATTTTTCGGAATGAAATAAAAAATGCCGACAACCCAGATGCAATGCGACAAAAACTCGTTGCAGATTATAAAGAAAAATTTGCTAATCCATATACAGCAGCAGAAAAAGGATATATAGACGCTGTAATATTTCCGCAAGAAACACGGAAATATTTATTGTCCGGTCTTAATGCTCTTAAATCAAAACGAACAAATCCCCCAAAGAGGAAACATGGCAATATACCGCTCTAACGATTTAAGTCTTTTGATGCCATAAAAAGCAAAACGAAACCAAAAGAACCAAAAAGAAAACGAATATAAAAAGCGGAGGGAAAAGATGGCTGGAGACAAGACGATCTCTCGAATTTTAATTGCCAATCGCGGTGAGATCGCGGTTCGAATTATTCGTGCGATACGTGACCTAGGCTTAGAAAGCGTAGCAATATATTCGGATGCTGATAAAGACAGCCTGCATGTCCGCATGGCTGATTATGCTGTAAACATTCCAGGGATATCTTCATCAGACACTTATCTTAATATCCCTGCGATTATAGAAGCCGTTGAAACCACCAGTGCAGATGCTGTCCACCCTGGCTATGGTTTCTTGTCCGAAAGCTCTCAATTTGCCGATGCAGTCTGCAAAGCAGGTGTTAAATTCATCGGCCCTAGTGTCAAATCTATGCGGCTTTTAGGAGACAAAATTCAGGCAAGGGAAATGGCTATCAAAAATGACATTCCCATTGTTCCAGGCATTGAGTATCCGCTAAATAGTGTCGAAGACCTCAAACGTGAGGCGCAACGCATTGGCTATCCTATGATTTTAAAGGCAGCCGCAGGTGGCGGTGGCCGTGGGATGCGGATTGTCCGCTGTGATGAAGACCTACAAGATAGTTTTGACGCATGCAGACGAGAAGCTCAAGCTTATTTTGCCAATCCAGATGTGTTCTGTGAGCGTTTTATTGAAAATCCACGCCATATTGAATTCCAAGTCCTTTTTGATTCCCATGGAAATGGTGTTCATCTATTCGAGCGCGATTGCAGTGTACAAAGAAGGAACCAGAAATTATTTGAAGAGGCACCAAGTTCTTACTTAAACCCTGAACAAAGAAAACGCTTAGGTGATATTGCAGTACGAGTTGCTGCTTCTGCGGGTTATGAAAATGCAGGGACGGTGGAATTCATTTGTGAAAGTCCAGATAAAGCTTATTTTATGGAAATGAACACTAGAATTCAAGTAGAGCATCCAGTAACAGAACTGATATCAGGTGTCGACCTTATTGTTGAACAAATAAATGTCGCCCAAGGGAAAAAACTACCTTTCAAACAGGACGATCTAAAAATCAATGGCTGGTCGATGGAGGCTCGCATTAATGCAGAGATAGCGGAAAAAGATTTTATGCCATCTCCAGGAGAAATAAGACGTCTAAGATTCCCAAGTGGCCCACATGTTCGCATCGATAGCCACTTATATCAAGGCTACAAAATCCCGGAAGCTTATGACTCTATGGTTGCAAAGCTAATAGTTTGGGGACGTGATCGCGAAGAAGCGCTTCGACGGATGCGTCGTTCTCTAAGTGATATGGAGGTCATAGGAGTTCCCACAACTGCTAGCTTCCATGAAGCTTTACTAAGTAACAATAAATTTTGCTCGGGAAACTTTTCGACAAACCTAATTGTCGAAGAGTGGGAAAATATTCTATCGGCAATGAATAATAATGAGACAATCACTAGCGATGTTGCCGCAGCTTTGTCTGCGGTTTTAACACTCAGCCAACAAGGATGCCTTCCGAACCACCCGACTCATGATTATCGACAAACATGGTTGCAAAAGGCACGGCTTGAGATGAACCGCTTCAATTAGGGATTTTTATATGCAGTGGCAAGTAAATATTAAAAATGAAAATATCAAATTAAATCTACCTAGCTGTATTTCTGATGACTTGCCGTTTCAAGCAACTATTGATGGTAAAGTCATCCACATTCGCTGGCAAAAGCATACCAACACATTTTACCTTATAGAAGAGGCGGCAAGTGGCAAAAAATATGAACGTCCCTTGCCTTTACGCTATTTGAATTTAAGAGAAAATATTGATAGTGGCAAACACGAGATCGATATTGAATTTTCTACCAGATCTCCTTTTGTCCTTCATAGTAAAGTGGGACGCTATGTTTTTGGTCAAGATAATCGAGACAAAGCAGCGCAAGCAAAAGGAGCTAAACTTCGCTCCCCCATGACTGGCAAAGTATTGCAAGTCTTAGCAAAGAATGATCAGCAAGTCTCGGCTGGTTCACTTCTTTTCGTAATCGAAGCAATGAAAATGGAAAATAAAATAATAGCCCCAATCGCGGGAATCCTAAGTGAGATAAAAATAAACGAAGGAGACCAAGTCAACGTAAATGACTTATTGGCTAAAATAAAATGAGTGACATATTTAGAAGTGATGATAAAAGAATATCACCTGCCATTATTATTGCAACAGCATGCGGCATTGGTTTTATACCAAAAGCTCCTGGCACCTTTGGCTCCCTTCCTGGCTTAGTTTTAGGCGCCCTTCTTCATATTGGCATAGCAAATTTCTTCTCATCGGAAAGACACAATCCGCTAGGTGGAGAAAGTATCATCATACTGCTTATCTCTTTTGCTATTTTATCTGCTATCGCTTACTGGAGCATTAAAGAGACTGAAAGAATTTGGAAAAGTCATGATGACAAACGTATTGTCAGTGATGAGGTCATAGGCCAAGCCATTGCCTGCGTTATCTTCGCACCTAATTTTTTAAACCTATTTCTTAGTTTCTCCTCTTTAGGATTTTTGATATATGGAAACCCTAGCTATCGGTTGGGTTGACAAAAAAGTTCATGGAGCTTGGGAACCCTTTTAGATGATATTATTGCTGGCATAACAAGTGCTTGCATCATGGGAGTAATCTATGCATTCATCTGAACAAAGCACAAAAAAGCCGACAAATAAGCAGGATATAAAGGCGCAAAGAGAAGATCCCTCTTTATAACCGGAACCGATACTGACGTAGGAAAGACACTAATTGCATCTGCCTTAATTTATGGTATTAAACAAAATGCGCCTCATCTAACCCCTATTTATCACAAGCCCATTCAATCAGGGGGTGCGAATTATGATCTCAAAGAAGTACAAAAAAAAATCGAAGGCCTCAAGCATATACCCAGTTGCTATCAATACCAAGCTCCACTTTCCCCTGATCAAGCTGCAGAATTAGAAAAATCTCCCTCTCCACAGCTTTCAACTCTTTGCAGTGAATTTTTTAAAATATTAACAACAACTCCAGAAGATAGCTTTCTAGTAATTGAAGGTGCGGGGGTCTGCAAGTTCCCATCAATGAGCATGGTGAAACTTGGATCGACTACCTTCGCACCACCGATATTCCAACTATTTTAGTAGCCAGAAATAAACTCGGCGTCATCAATCATACGTCTTTAAGTATTAAGCTCCTGCAAGCTGAGGGCTTAATATTGCCGGCATTATACTAAGTGGAGGAGACAATCCCAAGAACTTAGAAAGCATTCAAATTACATAGAGGTATACCTATTTTCTCTTTCAAGGAGCTACCTCCAGATGGGCTCGCCGAACTACAAAATGAAGGAAAAAGCCTCGCTTCATTTTGCTTTACGCAGTTAGATAAATTAAGAGACTCTAGCAGTAACAGCGAAGAAATGCTGCTTACAGATAAAAAACACTGTTGGCATCCATATACCCAGCACTTTCGCCAATCTCCTCCTCTTCTATTAAAAAAAGCAAAAGGTATTTTCCTTGAGCTAGAAGATGGTAGAAAAATCATCGATGGCTCTTCATCCTGGTGGGTCAACACCATAGGTCATGGACGTCCTGAAATCGCTGCTGCAATAAAAAAGCAGCAACAAGAGTTGGATCATGTCATATTTGCCGGCGCCACTCACGCACCAGCTATATATTTAGCGAAAAAAATTATCACATTAGCCGACAGCCATCTTAGCAAAGTCTTCTTTTCTGATAACGGTTCAACAGCTGTTGAAGTCGGCCTAAAAATGGCCTTTCAAAAATTTGTCAATCGTGGCGAACTTGGGCGTACAAAATTTCTTGGATTTAAAGGAAGCTATCACGGAGACACTCTAGGTGCAATGTCCGTCGGTAAATCTGATGGATTTCATGGGATGTTCAAACCTCTGCTTTTTGAAACTATCTGGGCAGAACCTGCAACTATGCATAAATCAGTTTATTGTCCAAATGGCGAACTCGATCTAAAAGACAAAATAGCAGATCTAAAAGCATTGTTAGAGAAACACCATAACGAGTTAGCAGGCATTATCATTGAGCCTCTAGTTCAGGGAGCTGGCGGTATGCTTGTACAGCCCTTTTCTTTTTTAGAGGCAGTGCAGAAAATGGCTAATCAATTCGATCTGCCATTAATATTTGATGAAGTTTTCACTGGTTTAGGAAGAGTAGGAGCCTCTTTCGCTTTTAAACGGGCGAGCCTCAAGCCAGACATAGTTTGCATCGCTAAAGGCTTAACAGGCGGCAATCTGCCTTTAGCCTTAACTCTTACTCACGATGGCATCTTCGAGCACTTTTTAGATGAGTCAAAAACCAAAGCATTGTTACATGGACATTCTTATACTGCCAATCCAATTTCTTGCAGTGCTGCTCTCGCTACATTAGATATCGTTCATAATGAAAATCTAATAGAAAAATCCCAAGATATTGAAAAACATTTTTCATCTTGGCTTTCGAGTGAAGGTAAAAAATTAAATTTAGAGAATCCCCGGTGTATTGGTGCCATTTTAGCCTTCGAACTCCCAGGCTCTGGTTTTGGCGATTATTTTTCACATCGAGCGAACAACTTCACTAGAATTGCTCTTAAGAACGGGCTCATGCTCCGCACCCTCGGAAACACGGTCTACTTCGTACCTCCATTAACAATATCAAAAGATGAATGCACGTACGCTTTAACGCAAATTTCTCACACCTTGCAAGAACTACACAAAGAAGCTCGATAAATATTGGTACAATCTCAAGAATGTATTATTTTCTAATGGATAAGAAGCATTAACGCCAAGTTATATGCGGGATCTGAAATTTTTGAAAAACTGTAGTATTTTCACCGGAGTCGAAGTTCTAGCCGGGTGCTAGCCGCGAGGAGGAGGGAAACCGCAGTGTACATGTTGGTACATGAAGATTTCCTGACGACGAAGCAACGATGCAACCGGCTAGAAATTCGGATCCGGGTTATATAACGCATAGTGTACCGATAATACATTTATAGCAGAAGAATCTGACAACTGCTAAGGACTATAAATACAACGAAAACCAATATTGTCGTTAGCAGTAAGATAAGTAAAATTAAAGCTTAAAAAATACGGGCCAGCAGAATTAGTATCTCGATACCCACCTCCACGCAGAGCTGCGCCTTCTATAGCCAACATACCAGAACTATACTTTCCAATTTTATTTTGATTATGGGATAAGCCTAAATTTTCTGGTCGGAAGGTATTTCCAAGCATATTTACGCCATCAGTAGAGTCTTTGATTTCATAAAATCCATCTGGATTTAAAAGCGACCCAGGTGTTAGTGCTCGACCAAGGCCTGGATTCCAATCTACCCATTCGGCAACATTGCCGACAAGATCCCAGATAACTTGACCATCTGCTAACTCCATAGTCCTTTTTACTGCCGTCCACTCTGATGCTATACAGCTATCAAGACCACTACAAGGGCTGAAGTCGTCTCCAGCTGGTAATTTTTCATTATTTAAAATATTTCCTTGTGGCAGTTGCTTAGTCGCATCATTTGCAGAATCCCAATTTTTAGGATTTTTCTCAACCGCACGTGCGACTGTCATCCACTGTTCATTTGCAATTAATTTGTAATTAGACCCCAAGTCTGTACAAGCCGCTTTCGCATTTGCCTGGTTAATAGATGTCCAAGGTAAATTACCAGGCTGGCTTATAGCTTTTCCACTAGTCAAATCTTTGCTCATTTCAAATTTCGCCACGCAAAATTCTTTATATGTACCAACATCAGGAGACGGCTGTATCAGCACATAACCATCTGGACAAGTTAGATCTAAGACCTCACCTTGCCGACTCATAAGTCCGGCTGCGATCATACATTCACTTGCTGTCATATTCTCATTAGCAAAGCACTGCTCTAAACTCCCATCTTCAAAACCAACTAACCCATCCTTAAAAGGTAGCAACAAAGTGGCTTCACTATCATTTGAACTAATTTTAACACTTATCTGACTTTCGGCTATAGTCGAGCTGTCGATAACAAATTCGACAAAATTTGGATTTTGCGGATCAACTTCTTCAGAAAGATGCTTTACATTGGCTCTTTGCACATCAACAATATTCCAGTCAAAATTTATAATTTGCTCACGCTCTTTGGCGATAAATGCATCATTTTTATGAGCCTCGCAACCGACAACCACTCCATGCTCCCCTTCGACACCACGCCAATTACAGGTTAATAGAACACCATTAATCCAAATTGGTTCGGTAATTTCCGGTTCATCTCCCTGTTCTTCTGGCTTTTGCGTGTCTCCTTCCGGCAATTGATTCGCCTCTGAATCTGAGGAATTTTTCTTTCCTTGATTAAGCATGCTTTCTGGACCAAACGCTCCACCTGAACAAGACGCAATTGTGCTTGCCAATAAAATTCTAATCAACACCACATTCTTCAATCTACAAAAGAGCGGTGTCATGAAATAACGCGTTCCTTTTCTAAATATAAGTTTTTTAGAAAAGTTAGTATTTGTTTTTTCTGGATTTTGTTCTTGCACTTGCGGACTCCTCTAATAAAACCGCAACGAAGTGATCGGCTGAATTTAAGAAAAGTTAAATAAAATATTTCAAATCAATTATTTTAGACTGTTACAAAAACATCATGCCTAAATTTACCTAAAGATTAATCGATGCTTATGAAACGTTATGTTTTTGATATAACGTTCAATATTTTTATATTTTATGCTTGAGCAAATAGGATTCGACTATTATTCTCAGCCAGAAATCTCGGCAACTCATAAAAATCACTCACTATCTGAGCTGCAACCATTCTATCTGACTATAGCCATAATGAGAGAGCCAAGGCATGAGAGGTTCAAGGCATGAGAAAGGCAAGGGTATTGCAATTTATGAAAAAATAATTTCGTAACTATTCAGCGTATCTTTTCCCTTCAATATGTCGCTTGATACATCGTCATCCTGAGAGAAGCGAAGGATCTATTTCGCAATTTCGAGATCCTTCGCTTCTCTCAGGATGACGGGCAGTCAAGGCTTTGAATCGATCAGATAAAAAATACGCTGAATAGTTACATTTCCGTAGAAAAGATATCAGTCATATGCTCCAGCAATTCTATTGAATTTATCTGGAGCAGAGTATATCAAGGACAAATACCAAGTTTCAAGGCTATTTTACGGTTACTTTAAGTAAAGTACTCTTAACATTATGACGTTTATTATAAAAATAAACTTTATAAATTCCGGGGGGAACAGTATTAGCTTCAAATTTTCCAGTCCATCGACCTTTGCCACCGGCATAACTGAGATCATAGCTCCAAGAGGCATCTATACTTAGATCGGTAAAGTTGAGAAGATTATCACACTTAGCATCCCCTTCTACAGCAAAGCAAACAGCAGCGTTCTTCTCACCTGTATCCATACCAGCTTTTATCGACTCATAACCTAAATTATCTCCGCGCACATAAAAAGCTCTTCTACTATCCACAGTCACGACGGAACTACCACTAGCAGTAAGTGATGCACTCGCGACCGGCATAATAGCCTTAGCAATTGCTGCATTGACATATACAGTCGTTTCTTTGCGATTTACAAGTCGGGCAAAAATTATGTAACGCTGGCTTGCGGGGGTGGAATATGCACTAAACCAAGGGGACGACTTATAAGTTGTACCAACTTTGTAATATCCTGAACTATTATCCAAGGAATATTCCCATCCTGGCCCATCACTAGCACAAGCTGGTAGATCATTTTCCATTGTAATGCATAATTCAGCAGCCTCAAAAGCATTCTCAAGTTTAAAATAAACCGGCTCATAAGGAGCAAATGTACTCTTGGAAGGCCCATTTTCAAAGGTAGAGACTGTCAGTACCAATGGCTTCAAATCGCAGCTATTTGTGGCTACACTTAAAGAATATTTATCATCATTACATTTAGTCAGAAGGCATGCCTTTTGATCATTGACCCACTCACCCTGTACACAAGAACGCGGGACCTCACCAATCCCTCCTCCGGTCGAAACACTACAGCTAGTACGTGGTACCGAGGTATCGCAGATTACTTTCACACATTTTCCATCAATCATTTCAAAGCCAGCATCAGTGTCACAGATTTCAATTTTATCGCAAGTGTTGACAAGAGTATTTAGTACATAGTTTGTATCGCTACACTTCGACAATACACAGCTACTGGTATCATCTTGCCATGCATCATTCACACAGCTACGTTCATACATTCCTTCACCACCGCCTAGAGCGACCTTACAAGAAGTCTTATCTAATGTGCTATCACAGCTTACTTTTTTGCATTCGCCATTTTCATTAACATACCCATTTGCCACATCACAAAAAACGCCTTTATCCTTTTCCTCTTGACACATTTCCTGTTCATCAGCAGTAAGCTGCTGATCTGTACAGTCTATATCAGCCACTTCCTTAACAATTGATGGCTCATCAAGGCATTCACCTGCCTCATTTTTATTACTACAATCACTAGAGTCAGCAACAGCATCACCACTCTTCTCTCCAGATGACGACGCATCATATTTTTGCCTACTACTTGCTTTTTTAACCTTGCTCTCTGAGCACGAAATAATTGACAAACTGCCAACTAGAGCCAATAGTACTACAAAGTTATATCCAAATAAGCGCATATGCACTCCTAAGCGATTGATATTAAAACTCCATATGGACGCTTATCGTCACAAATATCTCAAATATTTAGACCATATTAAAATATCTAATATTTTCTAATATTATCAATACCTTGTATTAACTAAATCGTCTGTAATATAGCCGAATGTAGACCGTAGCAAAATAAAGGTCGGCCTACTTGCGAATGCTTCATCAAATCTGGTGGATTTATTGTTTCCGTTTAATACGACTTAACGTCGCTGGGTTAATCCCCAGATACGATGCAATATCATATTCTAATAAACGGTCTTTTAGTGAGGCATGCTGTTGTAAAAAACTTTGATATCTTTCAGCTGCACTTTCGATTAACAACGTTTTTTCTCTACTATCACGATTGATCATATATTTTTCAGCCAAAATCCGCCCCAAATCAATCCAGCACGGATGACGTTTAAACAACTTTCGAAATTTAATCCCTTCAAATGTTAGAAACTAATAAAGAAATTGTAAAATCATTCTTTTTAAACGTCACCAACGGCGACATCGATGCGGCTTTCAAGTTAGTCGACGACAACGTCTCTTGGTGGGTACCAGGCACATTGCCTTTTTCTGGTACAAAAACTAAGTCAGAGTATTTAGTCGTCGTAAGTCAAATAACAAAGGGATTTCCCACCGGCTTTAAAATGGAAGTCGTAAGCGCAATTGCGGAAGGCGATAGCGTCGCAGCAGAAGTAATTTCACACGGAACCCATGTTAATGGCAAAAAATATAACAACCAATACCACTTCTTAATTAAGGTCAAAAATAGCAAAATGATTGATGTAAAAGAATATATGGATACTCTACATTTGCATGACCTCATTACTCCGTAATTGCCTTATTTCACATTCCGCCGAAATACACCTACTAAAATTCAATTCCACTCAGACAAAAAAAATAATATTTTGACAGCAATATTTTTTTGTCTGAGTCATAAGGATATATTATAAAAGATCACTCTTTAGAAAAAGAATCATCCTGCTCTTCTTCCTGATCACCAATAAAATTTCCTTTAATAGCAAGCGAACGGATAGACATAGCATTTTGCTCTGGAAGACCAACTAATTCGAATTGAGTCAAGTAAAGGCCAAATCTTTTTTTAGTACAATGTACGACACGGCAATAATAAAGCGTTTTTTTTCCAGTAAGGCTGTCAAGGGTAGGAACTGCAATTTCAAAAATTTCGCTTTCTCTTAGCCTAGCGCTGCAACGGCATTGCCAATGGGACTCTGATAAAACTGTAATATAAAGATCGGGCCTAATAGAAGCATTTTGCATATAAGCTTGGAGGTTAACAGATAGCTTAGCAAAGCCACCATCCTTCTTTTCAACATTTGTCAAAAACTTATGTAACTTTGCAATTAAAATTGGTTCGTCGATAGGCTTAACGATATAGTCATCAGCTCCTAAAAGGATTGCCTGCACTACAGATTCTTTTTCACCACGCCCCGAAATAAAACAAATTTTAAGCTCACGCTCAATCTTCAATCTACTGATCTTTTTAATAAATTGAAAGCCATCCATAACAGGCATACCAATATCTAAAAAAATAAGTTGTATGCTTGGGTGAGATCTTAGAAAAGATAAAGCAGACTCACCGTCATGGGCTCCAACAACACCATAGCCTAATGATTCTACTGTCATTTTTATAGCAGTCACTATATGGGGAGAGTCATCTACAATCATTACTTGAGGCGAATCCATGCCAGTTTTAATCTCCCATAAAGATCCGTCAATTGTCTAACCTAAGATAGCCATCTGCAAATGCGTAACCTATCATACGGTGTCGACCCTATCTAATAGGTTCACCTATCAGCAATATGATACAATATACAAACCGTCATGAATGCTATCTCTGACTACTACCTTTACCTATCATCGTAACATTTTCGCAGTGTGAATGTAAGCTCATCTCTAGTATGCCTGATTAATAGGAGGATCTCGATCAAGCAACTAAGTCTCCTAAGGCGGTGAGATTCTTACACAGCAAGATAATTTTAATGACTAACAATAATTTGCAGTTTTCAATATTTTTCCCTATGTGAAAGCTTATGTGAACTTCGGAGCTGATTCTTTAAATCCAAAACACTCATCAAGGTCTTGATATCCAAAATTCTTGCGTTTTTAGGCTATTCACTCACCCTATATTTAGTGCCTGTAAATTCAGCTGTTTGCCCTTCTAAAGTAACTATTTTGCTGACACAACTCATCTTCAATCCTGCTATCCAATTAAGATAAAAGAAAAAAAACAAATAACTACAGATTTTTATAAAAACTTCCGATAGGTAACATGTCACGGGGATTTGAAAGATTGATTTAAAACCATCTCGAAAATACGCACTTCTATTTTATGATGTGCCGATAAAACCTGAGATAGGCAATTCAATATCTAGAATTAACTTTATCAGTAATTTTCAACACTGACACCGGCTAAAGGATTTCTCTATGAAAGACAAGAAAGACCAGGCTTCCATAAATGAAAAAGATCTTGTCATCGAATACGGTAGGTTTCACAAAAAGCCAAGGACTCGCAGAGAATTTCTCTCACAAGGAGCTATCTCAGGTGTAGGTACCGTGATGGTGCCAAGTTTTTTATCTTTATTAAGTCAACGGGCTATGGGAATCGAATGCCAACCTGAAGTAAAAGATAATGGAACACCTTTTATAGCAATCGATCTAAGTGGAGGTGCCAATATCCCAGGTGGTAACGTCATGGTTGGCAAAGCTGGGGGGCAGCAAGACTTCATAGCTGATTATTCCACACTTAGTATAGCTCCCTCAATTAGCGAAAACTTGTCAGCAAACATTACCACAATTAATGGTGGCAACCTCGATTCAGGGCTTATTTTTCTTTCAGATAGCCAGCTTCTAGCAGGCATAAAATCAGCGGCGCAAGAAAGCACCCTAGCCAATGTCGATGGTGCCATTTTTTGTACAAGTTCAATCGATGACACCAATGCAAACCCTCATAACCCAATGTACTGGATCAATAAAGCGGGATTAAACGGCGAGCTCGTCCCATTAGTAGGGACAACAAGTTCGCCCTCAGGCGGGCGTGCCGCAGCTCCAGAAAGTTCGATTAATCCAGCAGCAAAACCTGTACAAATGACGTCTCCTGGATCCACGGGGTCATTAGTCGACCTTGGGTTACTAGCTAATCTGCTCTCTGTCGAAAAGGCCGAAAAAGTTATGAAAGCTATTTCAACCATGAGCCAGACACAAATAGCAAAATTTAGTGAAAAATCCATGGCACAAAAAATAAAAGACTTAGTAAGTTGTGGATATATCTCAAGCTCAGGCCTCTTATCCAAATATGGCCCCGAAGCTTTAGACCCCACCAAAGATTCAGCCATTGTTTCTGCATTTGGCAACAATTTTAATGGCGATAATGCTAAAGCATCAGCAGTTGTAAAACTGGTTCTAGATGGTTTAGCTGGAGCTGGCACTATCGAGCTCGGCGGTTATGACTATCATGGCAGTGCCAACACAGTAAAACGCACAAAAGATTTTGCCGCAGGTAAACAAATCGGCCAAATTTTTGAAGCTGCCGCACAAAAAAACAAGCCCGTCGTATTATACCTATTCACAGACGGTGGAGTTTCTTTTGCTGGCAACGACGAACAAAATGGCCGCTATGGACGTGGCTCAGATAACAGCGAGCGCTCAGCTGCTGTTTTGTTTGCCTATAACCCTAAGGGTAAAGTAAAGATAAGGAACTCACTCAGACAAATCGGAGAATTTAACGACATCGGAGCAGTCAACGACAGCATTAATCCAGTATCCAATAGTGTCGAATTGCTAACCAAACTCATCGTTGCAAACTATCTAGCTCTTAGTGGCGAGGAAGGCAAGCTCAATACTATTGTAGGGGATAATCCATTTGGATCAAAACTCGACAGCATGCTTTCATTTTCCGCAGATACCTTAAAAGGATAGCCAGAAACATTATAATCCAATGCAAATAAGATCAATCGAATTGGCTCAGCCATTTTAGCAGATAATCCTGCATGGCAAGCCTTTGCTCATTGGCTAAAAGCTCTATTCTCAATACTTCCAGATCAGCTTTTTCATCAACATCTTGATAACATTTAAGCTTCGAAATTTCCCCCAAAGGTTCCAACTGTCTACACAATTCATAAGCAGTATCTTGAGCACTATAAGTAACCCTCTCCCAACAATGCTGGGCTATAGGTTTGCTGCCACCTACCAACCAAAAACCACCATCCCGTGCTTCACCCATTACAAAATTCGATTCGGCATGCGATAGTTCGACTGCCATTTGCAAAGACTGAGGAGAAATTTGCGGGCAATCAGAACCAATGATAAACACATGAGGATGTTGACACAAAAGTTCATTATAAACCTTAAACAATCGGTTACCTAATCCCCCATCTCCTTGCCATATATGAGAAAAATCTTTCCAATAATTCCCACACACTTCCTCTTTTTCAGCAATTGCCCAATAAGGAGTAATTAAACCTTGACCTATATTCTTACAATAATACCCAACTAACTCTGCAATTGCGCTACATGAAAGCTCATAAAACCTATCAGCATCTTCTCGGCCAATCCCTTGAGCCAAACGAGTTTTCAATGGTGACTTTCCTGGAGTCTTAACAAAAACAGCAACTGCACTGGTAACACTATTATTTCCATTCATCACATTTTAGCTTTCTTACTTACTAAACAAAGGCATCAACAACTGCGGTATGGCTTGCTTAAAAGTTAGGTAAAGATGCAAGCATGTGGTTCTAGCCCAACCCTTATCTTTATATTTACGAGCACTCGTATATATAAAGGCCCCCACCGATCGGACCTTAACACCACACCTATTTGCTTTCCAAACAAACAAATGGTCTTCGCCATAACGGCATCCAGTAGGAAACTTGCCTAATTTAACAAAAACTTCTTTGCGCATACAAAAGCCCTGATCGCCAAATGGCAATCCTAATAAATGTGAACGTATCCAAACGCCAATAGAATTTACTGTCATAAATAAAGGACCATCAGACAAAAATCTTAGATCAAAGTATAAAAGCAAGTTTGGATCAGCATTGTCTCTTAAAAATTGAAATAACTTTTGAGCCGATACCTTTGAAAAGCGGCAATCAGCA
Source organism: Bdellovibrionota bacterium (assembly GCA_041391425.1). Taxonomy (GTDB): domain Bacteria; phylum Bdellovibrionota_B; class Oligoflexia; order Oligoflexales; family JAWKNZ01; genus JAWKNZ01. Next base: position 32,797 of record JAWKNZ010000016.1, on the reverse strand, counting down.
TGCAAAAACCACAACCAAGGAGCGCGTGCCTTTAGCGCTCCGAGGTTAAGCTGAATAGCACGCCCCGGCTCACTGGTATAAACAGAAAATTTTAAATGTGATAGTTCCGTGAAAATGGTATCAAAATGAGCCCGTTCGAAACCTTTTGCAAGAACGAAAATAACCTCCGTTTCTTTCGGTAAATACAAAAGGCTCTCTTTTAATCCAAGCCAGCAAGTATCTTCATTACTTCCGATGGGAATTACAACAGACAGCCTCAATTCAGAAGCAGCCTGACACACTCCATCTTCGTACCGTTGCAGAAAAGCCTCACCATGCCTTAATCTTGATGCCTTTCTTTTCTGAACTTTTATATCCTGCACATCAGACATGGGTTCATCTTGGTTTATTAATTCATGCCTATTTGACAAATTAGCAACACCCACCACTTGGACTTCTTTTATGATCACTATCTCTTTCACTTGTTCCACAGCAGCTGCTACTAGAAGTGGTTGCTGCTTTCGTAGATTGAGGAGATCTTAGCATAATCCCTTCTTCTAAGATAAACTCCGGAGCATCTTCGACATCAATCTTATCAGCAGGAGAAATGGCAAAAAAGTGCTTTTCTAAATCATTTCGAGTGTATTCCTCAAAAATCTCATGGCTAACCGCAACCCTCTCTCCGCGCAAAAACACCTGACCACGATCATCTTGAACAACTTTAAACGGACCTTTATATATTAGCGCCTCATTGCAATCGCTATCTTTTTCTTCGCTAAGAGGCTTATAGGCGACCACAGTTACTGAGCGAAACTCTATGCCATCTACAATTTGCCATGGCTCGGCATCGCGTTTATCTAGGCTCACACAAGAAAACCCAGCACTTTCAAATGCTTCTAAAAATTCTGCTTCTTGATAAGCTCCGGAAATACAGCCACTCCATAATTCGGGATCATTTTGCAACTCTAAAGGCACTGCTTCATCGGCCACAATATCACTGATTACGGCACGACCTCCTGGCTTTAACACCCGATAGATTTCACTGAACATCTGATCTTTTTTCTCTGTATCCACTAAATTGAGGACACAATTGCTAACAACAACATCAACGCTTTCATCGGCGATCATCACTTTTTCTCGCTTTAATTCAGCAATATAAGACTCCAGCTCTCGCAAATCTTTTTCGCATTGTACAGGATGATCACTTAGCCACTGATTCAACAAGCTTCTATCTAGCTTTAAATCTTGAATCATACCCTTTCTAAATTCGACATTTTGATAGCCAATTTTTTCAGATACCATCATCGAAGCATCTCTAGCTAAACGCAGCATATCATCATTCGTATCAACACCAATAACTCGCCCCTCAGCCCCAACGATCTGAGCAGCAATAAAACAAATTTTACCTCCACCAGAGCCAAGGTCTAAAACAGTTTCACCTTTTTTCAAATACCGTGAAGGATCACCACAGCCATAATCTCTTTCTATCACTTCTTTTGGGATCACTTCTAAATATTTACGGTCATAACTCACAGGACAACATAATGCAGCCTCTCTTGCTTGAGATGCAGCGCTGTAGCGTTCCCTCACCGCTTGATCAACATTAAGCGACTCCTTTTTCATGCCCTTCCTCACTTTCATTGGTTAAACTGCAAAAGCAGTATGTTTCTAAAGTAAAGTTCCACTACAAGAGCTTCCGGCCCCAGCTGTACATCCATAACAATGGTCGCCTAACGCAATATCACCAGAATTAAAAACATTCAGCGAGCTTAACTCATGTATATTTCTTTTCTGTCCGCCTACCGGCATGCCTAACATCTGATTAAAATCACAATCAAAAATCTGGCCATCCCAACCAACAGAAATTAAATTTCGACACATAACATTTTTTACAGCATCTGTATTAAAGTTATCTTGCAGTAGCCTCATATATTCGACTTCTTTTCCTTGCCTTCTTAAAAAAGCCTTAAAACGCTTTATTGGCATATTAGTGATGCAATAAAGATTACTAAAATAAATGCCAAAATGCTCTAGAAGCATCTTTTTATAATCTGCTTCTAACTTATCTTGCTGTGGAGGCAAGTTTGCACCAATAGGATTGTATACCAAATCCAAAGTCAAACCACTCCCCTCGCGCCCATAACCAAACTCATTAAGAAGGCGTAAACCTTTAATACTTGCTTCAAAAACACCGTTACCTCTCTGTTTATCGACGTTCTCTATGGTATAACATGGAAGCGAGGCCACCACTGTGACCTGATTATTTGCGAGAAACTCAGCAGTATCTTCCTGACCATCAAGTGACAAAACAGTAAGATTGCAACGATCCATTACTTGCAATCCAAGCCTTCTAAATTCCATAACCAAATGGCGAAAATGAGGATTCATCTCTGGAGCACCACCAGTTAAATCCACCGTAGTTAGCGTCGGGCAGGTGGCAGCAAGCTCGATTAACTTTTCAGCAGTCGCCTCAGTTAAATTTTCTCTTGTTTTCGTCGGACCAGCATCCACATGGCAATGAGTGCATGCTTGATTGCAAAGCTTACCCACATTGATCTGCAGTATTTCAAGTGGTGCTCGCTCAAGCAGAATATTATTTGTAGCTAAACAAGCCCTAAATGAAGTGAACTTTTGCTCTGCATCCGAAAGGTTCATTATAAAAAGCTCCGAATTATAAACATAATAAGCACACTATATGCATATTTTTATTATTATTCAATAACGTTAAAGAACACTGAGAATAATTATAGGAACCAGAATATTCAGGTAAGTAAAATAGCTAATAATTAATTAGCTATTAAAGCCAAAAGACAGACAATAACCCAAATACACTGGCATATTTCTCATCCAGGGGTTCGAATATTTTATCGGGAAAGTTACAGATTCGAAAAAACTGATTAGTTGACACGCCTAATTACCGCGCACCATCTTTGATTTTTAAAAATAAGCCTGTTATACAAGAGAACTATTTAAACAATGGCAGCTATGCCAAAAAGACTTAATTGCTGCTACATGTAGTAAGAATAACTGAATCTCACAAACTTTCCCATTAAAAAACCCCGGCAGGCTACAAAAGCCTATCGGGGGAAATCCTTCAGTGTTAGAGCAAGTTTTCTTAGCCACCATAAGCCGCAAAGAACTGATCAATGGTATAACCTGGTACAAAGTAATAGGTACGATTTTGACCAAACACTGGGGCAAAAGATTCATTAAGTCGCTGCTCAAACTCAGCATGAGATGATAGAATTTCGCGGTTAAATTCAAACTTTACTCGATCATGAAAACGCCCTGGCGCCACCCAAATATTCTGCTTAACAATGCGGAAATTTGCGGGGCCAATTTCGGCGTTTGGTCCTGTACCTTGTTTGGTACCAATTGTTACAATATATTCAAACCAAGCATCATAGTCAGGCCATAGACTAATTTTAATACGAACATTTTGTCTCAATTTAAATGTTTTCGTATTGATCCATGTTAATTGCACGTCACCTCTAGGCTCAGCATTATCACCAAGGGTATCATTTATCTCAGCATCCCAATTATTCTTAAAAGTCATAGAAAATGGAAAATCGTTATAGGGTCTTGAGTTAACGATCATAAATGCGGAAGTAACCTTATCACCCATATCTTCCATTGAAGGGCGGGCTTGTATCGAATGGAAATCAACTGTAGTCGTATTACCGGGCTCACAGCTGATCGCATGATAGTTGCCACCCCAAGTTTCCATATTTGTAGTGCTATTATCCCCATCAAAAAACCCAACAGTAGCTGATACCTGCCCACAGATTAATTTCGCCGTACTAATGCGATGCAACAAATTTTTTGCTCGCAAGGTAAAATCAGGAATCGCGACACTAGCTTCTTTAGTTGACGTAGCTTTCAAGGTATAAGAGTACTGATCACCCCATAAGCCTTCACTATAGAAAATTAATGTTGCAGCATATGGTGTCGACCCAGGTAACGATACTCTTCCTCCACCAGGAACGCGCCCACGCTGCGCCAATGCTGTCGATGTTAGAAGTAAAGCGGCCAAGCCTGCAATTATTGAAGAACTCATCATTATTTCCCCTATTATTTTAAAGAGATTCAGCTACAATTACATTCCATATGTATTTGCAAAAAGCTATAGAAAACAGCATCCTGACTGTGCAAGTTGTAGACCAATATATTAGCGGCTGTAATATCTTGATATGACTGTGTTTTATGAAAAATCAAACCTATCAGAGCTAAGCGGATGGTGTCATAATGATGCGCCACGGTATCATCTTATAGAATCTTTGTCGCGTATGCTAAAGTTCGGCGTCAAGCTACCTTTTACAAACTCAATAGGCATGTTATGATAGGTTATCCATTTAAAATCATTCTAAAATATTCTCTTTTAAGCATCAGTATCTTGCCTAATACCTTCCTCGAATGGATCGCTTCAGCAGTGACACCGCTTATCGTACTGCTTGCCAAGAAAGAAGTGAGAATTTTAGAGGAAAATATTTTTCATATTTATGGACTCCCGAAGCACTCATCATTTGCAAAAAAATTTAAAATGCAAGTAATTCATAGCCAAATTGTCACCGCTTTAGAAACTATAAAAGGGACACAACGGCCAAATACTATCACTTACATAGGGCTAGAAAAATTACAAGAAATAGCAAAAAATATGGAAAGCTATGAAAAAGGACAAATTCTTATTACCGGCCATATTGGAGCCTGGGAGCTTATCGCCTACTGCATGGCACACTCTACAAATAAGACCTTCTACGCACTAGCAAAACCAGCACGAAGCCAACTTATAACCAAAGCTTTAGAACAGCATCGTAAGAATATGAAAATCAAAGTCCTTTGGACAAATAAAAATACATTTGTAAAGGAAATGCTTACTGCCTTAAAGGAAAAGCAATGGTTATCTTTTGTCATGGATCAAAAACCAAAAGGCCGCATCGGCCCCACCGTCAGTTTTTTTGATAGAAAAGTTGCCTTTGTCAGTGGTCCTGCACAGATGAGTATACGCTTTAAAGCACCTATCATATCGGTTTTTTGTGTCAGAGAAGGTACAATGAAATACCGATTTATTAGTAAAGAGATTATACCTGCAGATCACTCAATAAGTGACGAGCAGCAACTTTGCCAAATAATGGCAAGTCAAATAGAAGAAGCCATCAAACTTTATCCAGAGCAATGGTGTTGGAATTACAAAAGATGGAAATATGCTACAAATGACAAAACTTCATGAAATAGTATTAAGCTCAGAAGCAAGTCGAGCCAAAATCCTCCCCTCCCTAGGAGGAACCGTAACATCTTTAAAGTTATTGACCCCTGATGAGTTATTATTCCAATTAGACTGGCAGAACTTAACAACTCCATCTACTGAAAACCCTTCGAAAAATCTTTGGCCAGGAGGTGGTATACCCATCCTATTCCCATTTGCTGGTAGGGTTTGGACTGAAAATAATAAAGGACATTATAGGTGGGATGGCATTGAATTTCCGATGCCGATTCATGGCTTTCAATACCACCAAAGTCAGCCAGTAATCGAACAGCCAACTAATAATAAACTCATTTTAACTTACCGATATTTGGAGTCAACGCTCGCCGTATATCCTTGGAAGTACGAATTGGCCATTACCTACAAATTAGAAAAGAACCAATTTACCATAACTTTAAACATCTCTAACTTCGGCAAAACTTCTACAAAGACCACGAATTCTAATAAACCGCTTTCAGATAATCAATATACTGAACAAAATCACATTATGCCTATTAGTCCTGGTTTTCATCCATACTTTAAGCTTGATCATTCGTTAGCAGACAGTAGAAATCACTGCCAAATAGCTATAACAGATAGACGGTTTCACCATGTAACCGAGGACGGTGGTGCAGGAAAACTTAGCAACAACTTTCTAAAACCTCCCTACGAAGCAAAAAATCCGTTTTTTCAAAACCTAATCTTGGCAAAAAAGGAACTCTTAAATAACCTGGATCAAGTATCATTAATCGATATTACCAAGGGGACTAACCTTACATTAGTATCAAATTCAATGCCTTTTTGGGTGTTATGGGGTTTAGCAGATAAAAACTTTTATTGCTTAGAACCTTGGACCTCCTTTCCAAATGCTGTTTCTTCAAGAGAGGATAACACACATGGTAGCGGACTTATCACCCTCCGTAGAAACGAGGCTTTTAATTGCTCATTCACCATTATTCGCGACAACTAGCGAAAAATATAATATTTTATAATTATCATCTAATTTAATGAGCAAATTAAAGTACTTCTCCATTTACGCCGATAGTACACACGTATGGGGTTATATGACGGGCATGAATTATATTAGAAAATGTGTTCTTAGTTAGTATTTAGTATACAGATACAACTCGTGTTCTTTCTTGACACCCTGCATAGCAACTAACTTTAAAAGCAAATGCAAGTTAGCGGCATTGAAAAAATAGATAACAAAAATACACTCTTTAATCTGTAGGCTATATTTGAAGGCTTTACCGTCATCTTTTCTCTCGCTTCTTGGCACAACCTTCTTTGCCATGGTGTTTTATTCATGTGACCAACTTCCAGTTGAAAAGCCGCAAGTTTCAGAAGCAAAAAGCATCCCGACAATAGATCATAGTGGCATCAACTCAAATTGCATAAGCTGCCATGAAATGGAGCGCTTTCCTGTGACAAATGAATTCCCCCATGGGGAAGGAAAAGATTGTAGTGAATGCCATAAATATGACAAGACAAAAAAATGGACTAATCTTCTTTCATTCAAACACGATCCGATGCCAAACTCATGCAACAGCTGCCACGAGCCCAGTCGTCCAGAAAAGCCTCATACCCAGACAGGAGAATGTGCTAGTTGCCATAGCTATCCACAATGGCGCCTAGACACTGCTTCATTACACGATCCTATTCCCAGTTCATGCATATCATGTCATGAAAAAGATAGGCCTAGCTCGCCACATGAAAAAACAAAAGATTGCGTAGGTTGCCATGCCTTCCCAAATTGGAAACGAGCAGCTAGCTTTGATCATATACCTGAACCAGAAAGTTGTGTCACTTGCCACGAAAGCCAACGCCCGACGTTCCCTCACCCTCAAGAAAGTGACTGCAAGTCTTGTCATAAATTTCCGTCGTTTACGAATGCTCTTTTTAGCCATACCCCCAAACCAGAATCATGCGGTGAATATTGCCATACCAGGCCAACAAATCCATATAATAGGGCCTACCCTAATCAAGGTCCTCCCTTAGGCTATCAAGACGGAGATGATGGTTCAGGGCATTTATTGGGTAAAGATTGTAGTGAATGCCATTTAACCCCAGTTGAAAATAAAAATACTTGGGAGTTCAATCATTCCACTCCAAAGCTAACATTTTGCCTGCCATGCCACTTTAACGAGGGAAAAACTAAGCATGGTACGAATAATCCTCTAACCTATATCCTTGAAGGTTTTGGCAACTGCTATTCTTGCCATAAAAATTATGACAAATCACAAAGTAGAAACTGGGATGATTAAGGAACTGCACTAAGAAAAAATTTAGGGTCCCCGACAGAGAAAATTTATATAAATTCAGACTCGCAAAAATTTCTTTCTAAAACATCTCTACATATAAAACTATTAAGTCTCGTTTCAAAAAAAGCTCTCAACTCCAGATGCAACATCACCTAATCTAGACAAACAATCGGGAGCAAGCCATCGTAGTGGTGGCAAATTTTTCTTAGCAGCTATCTTAGTTTCAAAACTACTTTTTTTAAAAAAAAGAGGCTTTTCACTAGTTCCGTTATTCAGATCATTCATAAGAAATTCCGACCATAAAGGCACTTGCGCCCTTTCGCACCAGGAAACAATGGTTTCATATTGAAAGGCTTTTTCCGGCATCCAAAGTTTATCTACCCCTTCAACCAAAAAGATTAACTTAGAATAATCGCCACTTGTTGGCTCTTCCGGTAGAAGATCTTGTGGTTTGCAACGTGCAAAATTAACGATGTGGACACGCATGGCAAATCGCCAAGTTGCCGCAAATGCTAGTGTCCAGAGTGCGCTAGCTGTTGTTTGTCTGCGATTACCTTTTATACAATGGCCTTTTGCGATGGTTTCGTTTTCATACGCTTTCAACCAAAAAAATACTCATTAGGCAAAGTGTTTTTGAGAACAAAATGAAAAGCTCCTCTCCCCAAGCACTTTCAAGGTAGTCCAATAAATTTTGTGTCCTCTGTACTCTTAAAAGCAAATCGCAACGTCGCACCTGACCATCAGCACGAACCATCATTGCACTACCATGGCAGCAGCGAAAATCTCTTGATGATGGTTTTAAAACCACACCTGAATAATCCAAACCCGGCAATAATCCCGATAATTGCGGATTGGACAAGGAAGACATAATGCATTTCGTTTTGTTCATGCTAGTAGCTTTTAGAATATTTAACAGTTCTTACGTCGATAATCTTCGCCACTGAGCTCAATCAAGTGGGTTGTCTCTGCCAGCCTAGAGTAAATTCGTTTACCTACCCTAGATTCCAAAGTACCAAAATTTTCAGGAGCAAAATAACCATGGGGACTTCGTTCCTGATCCAAAGGAACATTAACTGCATAGCGTGAGGCTGTTTCCACAAAAGAACAATTGGTAGAAGCAACAATTACTTTATTGGCATTATAGCGGCCCATCACCAGCTGATCGAGGATAGTTAGCTCGAATTCATTGTTCCGCCCTTTTCCAAGTTCATCAATAATTAGAACGTCAACGTCTAATAACGGTGCTATTAGCGATAAGTCTGACTTACGATCACTATAGCCAGCTTTGATCTCTGTAATCAGCTGGAAAAAATCAACGAACTTCACACTAATTTCTTTAATGATTAAAGCTTTGGCTATCGAAGCTAAAAGATAGGTCTTACCAACCCCAACAGGGCCCCCTAGAATTAAACCTTTAATATCATTCTTCTTACTAAAACCCGAGATCCACTGCTGGATTTCTCTTACTGCTTGCTCACCATTACCACTCAAATTATCAAAGTTTTTTAGATTAGCATCTTTATAGCGCGCAGGAATATCTGCAGAATTAATCATATTAACAATCTTATTCGGAGAATGCTTAACACATGAATGAGAACGCCCCGAACTATCTAATTTGCTAGTATGCCCCAAACAAGTCGCACATTTTTTTACACACCTACATAGCTGCGCTATCGTTTTAGATCCGTGCGTCGAGAGCTGTATTCCCCAACCATCACAGCAAGGCTTCGCCACTGCTAACGCACAAGCCGTCGCCAGAGAAGAAAGATTCTCTTCGCTATCCAAACCAATATCTTGCAATGCTTGGGTTAACTTACCACTAAATGCACTTCTCATAATGAAGCCCTCTTCTGGGTGTTCATGCTTAATCTCATACTTGAAAACTTCTTATTGCCAAGAACAAAAAACTTTCATGGTACGCCACAACTTAAGACGTCTGTTCCTGTAGCAAATATACCATCTCCTAATAACTTTAAGACAACTTAGAAGATGAATTTTGTGCTTTATTATCAAAGCAAAACAGACTCAAAATACACTGCAAACCATAGCTTAAAAGTACTAAGAAAGCCACCAACACTAGCTTTGCATCCTTCTTTATGTTCAAATAGTAAGCATAGTTTTTCAAAAAAATCATAGTATTAACAACATATTATATATAAAAAGGCTATATTCTTGTTTCCATAACAGCCTTCCTGTTACCATATAGCTCAGGTTTAAAAAATATTAAACCATAACGCTACGAAGCTTTTAGAGGTTAAAATGCCAGAATCAGTACGCAAGGTCCCTAGGCTCTCACTACGGTCCTATTTGGAGGGAAATGCTACGGACCAAGAGTTCTTTTCTAGACAATTGGCATTAGGCCTCAAAGAATACGGCTTTATTGTCCTATGCGACCACCCTATTTCTGAAACATTATTAAATAATGCTTATGAACAGGCGAGGTTATTCTTCGAGCTAGATCTAAAGATTAAAAACAAATATTCAGCCCAAAATAATGGTGGACAACGAGGCTACACCCCTTTTGGAATCGAGCATGCCAAAGATGCTAAGGTAGCTGACTTAAAAGAGTTCTGGCATGTCGGGCAGATGCTGCCTTCGGGGCATCCTTATGAAGAATCATATGTAAATAATATTTGGCCAGAAGAATTACCTACTTTTAAAGAGACTTTCACAGCGCTTTACAAAGCCTTAGAAGATTCTGGACGCATAATACTACAAGCTCTTACTTCAGAGTTGCAAGTTGCTAAAGACTATTTTGATACCATGACAAAATATGGAAATTCTATTCTTAGAATTTTACATTATCCACCCATTCCACCGACAGCCGACCCAAGGTCAATTAGAGCTGCAGCCCACGAAGATATTAATTTGATTACTTTGCTAGTAAGTGCCACCGCATCAGGGTTACAACTAAAGGATCGTGATGGCAAATGGCTTGATGTGAAAAGTAAACACAATGATATTATTGTCGACTCAGGAGATATGCTAGCGCGTATTACCAATGATATATATCCAGCAACCACTCACCGGGTCGTCAATCCAGAAGATGCAAATACCGACCGCTTTTCAATTCCCTTTTTTATGCACCCACACCCAAAAGCAATGCTTACATGCATTGAATCATGCCGAGGTGCAGGTGCAAGATACGAGGATATCCTGGCACAAGACTTTCTCATGGAAAGACTGCGAGAAATTGGCCTTATACAAACGTCTCCTAATCGATAAAGGCATCGGTCGAACAGCCATCTGCCTCAGGAAAATGCGTCATAGCAATGGGGGTAGAAAAGTCGAGTAATCCATACTGTTTGATCCCGTAGCGTGATATTGTGAGTATTTTTTCATCAACTTTGAAAACTCTATTAATATCCAAAGAACGGGTATTATTTTGCCACCATTGCCCTTGCTTCAATATACTCTGACACTCGCTGGGGATAAAATCAAAGTGACTGATTCTTCCTTTCTCCTGTAGTTTTTCTCCTTCAATGCTATAAAGCACTACGCCAGAGAACTGCAATTCACTTCCATATTGTGATCCGATATTGCCTTCCTTGCCTGCCAATTCCACGACCGGTAAAGCGAAAATATTATCCTCTTCGCTATAAAAGAACGCATGAGCATCGCTTGTAACTTCTGAACTCGATCCACGCTGACCATGAATTTTATTATCAGTGCGCTGCATATTTGTTGGGTCACTGACATCAAACAAAGAAACCTGTATTCCCTGATACCACGCAAATTCTCCTTGATCATCGGCATCAAAACCAACCCCAATAATCTGGTCGCCTGCAGGATGCATATACATCGAAAATCCTGGAATTTTCAATTTACCCACCATTTTAAACTCACTAGGAACTGACATATCAAAAGAATAAAGTGGATCTGTCTTTTTAAACGTTACAATATATGCATAGCCGTCCATAAAGCGAACTGAACGGATATCTTCTCCAATCTCACCAAAATTCTTAGCAGCACGCACCACTTCTAGCGACTTATCTTTTTGCGCAAGAACCCATAAATGGTTGCGTCCGCGCGTATCATCAACAATTTGACTCCATGGTTCATCGCTGTTGACAAATTCAACTAGCTCAGATGCGCTGCTACTGCCATCTTCGTCAGCGGCAACTGCTACCTCAGGAAGTGGCATATATGTTGTGGTGGCAACGGCAAGAGATCCATCAGCATATTCTTTGAAAGAATACTGGTCTTTTGCCTGTCCTAGTACTATTCCGGCAGCAACAAATTCTATACCACCGCTATCGGCTGCAATATCCGCCTTTAAGATAGCTAACCCTTCCTGCAGGCGTCCATAGTAACTACTGTTACTTACCGATACGGTGGCACTCGCACTATTATCGGTGATTTCTTCATCTTTTGGGCGTACCCAAGGCTGCCAATTAACTCCAGATTTGATAATATATAAACTTTTATTACTCATATAAATTTGCTCACCACCACCCAATGCAGCTTTTATCTGGGCGGCATCCAAATTTGTCACATCTATCGAAGCAACTTGAGTGAGATTAAAATCCATATCTCTACTTGGCTGTTTTACAATTTGTTGGCAAGGCACTCCAGCAATAGCATTGTTTTTTATCATTAAAGGATCGGAAGTAATAGTTTGCTTCTGCAGAGGTATAATAGAATCTTCGGATTTATATTCTACCGTCTCAGTTTGAAATGCATCATCTTTAAACTCTAAAGATCCCTGCATTACCAGTATCAGATTCCCTTAGTGAGCCTTGAATCAACATAGTTCCCGTTAAAGACATATTCCTTAGCAAGCTTTGGTAACTGTGATTGCGCAACATCATAGACACGAACGACTGTCTCACTATTGGTATTATAGTAAGAATAGTTTGGCAAATTTGTCTCTATTTTGCCTTCAATGGCTTTACTTCGAGTCCCAGCGAGTATCAGCCTATCTTTAGGTGTATACATGACAGGAGAACTCAGTCCGTCCAAGTCGAGTTTACCGACATATTGCAAACCACTTCGATTAGAAACTGCGATCTTCTTGCTACCTAGAACAAAAATTTGTGAATTTCCTATTTTTATATAATCAGCTTCGTCTATGCCTTTTTCTTGATTGTTGGTAAAGCTTTCGCTATCAGATTTGGAAACTTCAGCACTAGATTCGGCGGCGGCTGTACTAGCACTTGGAGTCAATATGGCATCCTCTTGATATTCTACATAATTACCTCGAAATTGGGCATAATACACTGTCTGTTCCCAGTCATTTGCAAGCTTGGCTTTTTGGGCTTCATAAACCATAGTTTGCAAAGCTGAACAATCTTCATAAGTTTCCACTGTCAAATGAAATCCTGACTTATCATAATTTTCGTCCGTGTCTGGGAATTGATCCCCAATGATTCTAGGTTTACTGTTGTCATCTGCCATACCGGGAAATATCTTACCGACAACACTGCAACCAGATAAAATCAAAAACAAAGTTGCGATTGGAATCACTTTCATACCTCTATACCTCACTCCTAAATAGTCAAGCAATATTACTACTATTCGGATAACTACGGTCGAAAAAAGAGGTGTTAGATGAAATTAGCGTATGCAGGTGTATTCTACAAGTAAACACCATTTGCCCCGATTTTTTGGTAAATGGTGTAAAAGCTAGGTCTCCGCTCTGATTTTTATAGAATGCAAAAAACAACTAAAAAATAAGTTATACTATTTTAATTATTGATATTTATCAGAAATCACTGAGATATTTAATATCAGCAAAAGCCATTTCACATAATTTTTTCACGACAACAATGCACTCAATATCGTATAGTTAGTTCTTACTCATACTGCATAAAATAATGTTTATAATAGTGGTTTAAATTTTCATTTACCTTTTATCTACAGGGTCACTAAAGTCGTGCATGCGCACCCGCAATAAGTACTTTCCTTGGCTTTCATCAAGCCCACCTATCAATAAATTAATCTTACTTGCAGTAGCGGTCGGTACATAATAAATCTGATAATGTGTCCTAGCAAGAAATCCTAACACTTCACCTGCCTGCATCCCTGCTAAAATTGGCCTTGAGTTGTGATCATCTACACGTTTAAGCGCTTCTGGAACAAATTGGCTCGAATAAGTAAAAGGAATCATTTCGTCTGCCTGCTCAAAAGCTTTACTAAACCTATAACTGTAATAATCACCACAAGCATGAAAATCATCTACAAAAGTCAGCAAATCGCAATTTCCAGCTCTTAGTTTGGCTGCCGGTACATTCAGCTGCGTGCGAATATCGCTGTCACTTACGAGCTTATCTTTATTGATGGCACATTCCTGAAACTTACCGGCATTGGCAACATCTTCTCCTTGGCAAACCTTATCACTGGTAGCTGGATAAACAGGCCTATAATAAGTCACTAGATTGTTTGATGGCGTGCTATCTAAGCGCCTAACAATCCTCTCGGCCGGTAACCATGCCGTACTTGTAGCACCTGCAAGGCTCAATGCGGTACCAGGGCAAGCCGAAACAAAAGACAAACAATAAACTCTAACATTTTTTTCTGCTAAAGCAGCTTTGACCGCACTATCAAGTGCTGCTTCACCGCCAGGAATATTAGAACAAACACTCTGCGGTAAGGCTAAAAAGCCAGTGCATGTCGATCCATACACTTCTAAATCGTCCCCGACTGGCAAAGCCCCATTATCGATCGCCTGTTTTATTATTAATAATCCATCGATTTGTTCACTTGTTAACGAATTCACACCTTCACTCAACACAAGACTTCCATCACCGCTATTATCCTGACCGGCAATAACCGGATAAAATATATAGGTCCATTTTTTTAAATCTTTTATATAGGTAAAATTTAAAAACTGCCTATGCACTTCTTCAGGCCGGAAATGTCTGATATCTTCGCGATCAGGAGCGTCGACAAACGTGATAGTACCATGGGTATAATATGGATACCCAAATGGGCCAACTTGAAGAAAATTATCGTAAAATGCCCCAGTGCCATTGCTATAAGTATTATAAACATAATAGTCAAATGTAGTGGCTTGGTCTAAAATTCTATTATTAAACTCATCTTTATAGCAGATACCATCACTTGCAAATTGGGTACAAATGGCATCATAATCTGTTGGAGTGACACCACCATTTGCACAGTCACCAGGATTACCACCAAAATTCCCTGCCGATTGGCATAAAGCATAGGCAATATTATCCTCTGTGTTGTCTTTACTTTGTGGCTCAAGATCACTTAAGGCAGCCCAAATCACACGCCCCCTATAAATATCAGGACTATTTGTCGTCGAATAAAACATCGGGGTAAGATTTTTATGAAAGTCCCTCGATATCACTCTTGAACGATGACACTACGATAACTCTGGGATTGGCAAGCTGTAAGGTCTGCACCTGTTGCCCCTTCACAAGGATTCACTTCAATTGTATAGGCATCGGTATCACCGACTGTCTTGCTTTCTCCACTTTCATTAATATTAAAATTATCGATAGAGCCCATTACCCAAACTTCTCTATTATAATTGACAGTATACGATGCTGCATGGCTCGGAGGGGCATAATTCGTTCGATCTGCCTCCGCTGTCGATGTCAAATTGATAGGCCGTAAGTCCAAATGAGCAGCCTCAGAAATTTTTTCCATATGAATGCGGCGGTTAGCACCATTACGTTCACCAAGGGGCACAAAAGTTACATTTAGGTTAGGACCCAAATATGCAGTTATATCAGTTTCGGCATTGACAATTCCAGATAAGAGGATATAGGTCACGGAATTTTTTTCGAGCTTTAGGTCCATATCATTGTCGGGCAGAATAGGTTGAAACAACATACTATCCTTACTCGGAAATGGACCTGCTAAAGCTGGATCATTGGCGGTTGTGCTAGCCGTAACATTATAATTGACTAAAAAAGTCTTTCGCGGACTAGAAGGAAATATAAACTCTAATTTAGGCAAAAGGACTGGATCTGGAGTTTCCGTATTATTCTTCACTAACGCCGCAGCACTCACTGGATCATCAGCCAAAGCCACACCGACAGATAGCCCAAACTGTTTAAGAATTTCGGCAAACTTCATTTGCAAGATATCTTCAACATTGGCAATTCCCACTTTCGGAGTTGCAATCAAAGACTTAATTTTCGCGCATGGTGCTATACTGGTTCCGCCGCACAGCTTTGAATGCAAAAACCAGCCAAACATTGCACGCATGCCTAATTGGCTCTCTCTTACATAGTGTTTATAGTCGGCTTCAATACGCTCACCTATAGGCTCTGTCAAACTAAATTCCTGCGGCCTTGAGCTCAAATAATGCCCTAGACTCAATCCCGTATAGTCATTACCAGCAACATAAGCCGAAGCCAATTGAGCAAGGGCCTCTCGTAACCAACGTTCCTCTATTTTACCTTTTAGAGTGAGCAAATGGCTGTTATGGTTGATCAGATTCATAAGTTGAGTGGCTAAGTAACCCTTTGCATAATTGCTCGTCAAAGAGTTACCGCTTGGAAACAAGCCATAATTAAATATTCCGGCTGGATCAGGCGCCCATAAATATAAGACCTCTCCCTCATTGCTCAAAGGATTTGTGGTAGAGTTATAATAAGCCAAATCTTCTGGCTTTTCGATCATAGTAGCTCTAAAGCGATCAGCCACATTTGTACGACTAGGTATAAAATACTGCCGGTTCACATCAGGCGAGATAAACAGATTAACAGCACCATTGGTGTCAAGATCACTAATAGCTCCATAAGTGGTTGTTAGAGTAGAATAGATCTTTTCAACTTCGGCAGCTAAGTTTGTTAGATGCTCCACCTTAAGCTGGTCTTTATGCCCTGCATAGCTACTATTGGTTTGTTCAAGGGGGCCTAGTGCAGTTATTGGAAAATCTCCCACCGAGCCAGATGAGCATATATTTCCAATTTCTTCATCAACCCAAATCTTTACCTTTTTTCCAGGACTGATCACAGCTAACCTCGCCGACTTGGTCACGACTGGTCCAAGTCCGGAAGGTTGTCCTAAACGGGTGGATTGTCCACTAGGCATCCGGAAAATCCTAATATCGCAAAGATTAGTAGATTCAGTGAGAGAAAAGCCTCCTGAGCTCGATCCATAATTTAAAGAAAGTAAGCTTGCAGACTGCTGATCTGTAGCCGAATCCTCAGCCGCTGTAGATTCATCTGTAGATTCTGTTTTATAGGCTTCGCAGGGCCCGACGTCGGCCTCGGCATTAACCGCATCTCCAGATATTTCGCTTTCTAGCCCCGCTGTTGGTCTGGCTTTCAAGCGGATGCAAGAGTCGGTATTAGCTCGTACTACAATTAGAAACTCCGATAGATAACGTTGCTCTTCTTGTGCTGTGCTAGCTTGAAAGATTAAATGCTTCAGCTCCATTTTCGCCCCAGAATCAATGGTGGAGACTTCGCCTTTGATTGGGGAACCTCCTCGCCAACACTTGGATTCCCAGTATCTGGAGTTGGCGCTGGCTCTGGCTCTTCAGTCGGTTCTTCTGTAGTACCTACGGTAGCTCCCCCACCACCACTATTGCGTTTATTTTTCTTCTTGCTGCACGCGGTAGTAAGAGTTAGAACAATCGATAAAGTGGCAAAAATTGTAGCACACTGGATTGAAAATAAGCTATGATATCTCATATGGTTACCACTTCTGAGTTGAGATCATTGACAATCTAAGGTTTACTATTTGGCCCTAACCAAGATTCGAAATATTGACCCGAGCGCCGAAAATAGGCAAAACCGCTTATCTTTTAGAATTGTTCGGCCAGTTGAAGAGAACAATTTAGAGCATGTTAATTTTTACTGTAATATCAGATAGTTAATGCAATTTTATGGAGCTTATATCCTATGAAACCACAATCTCCCCATTGGGCCGACATCACTGCATCGCGCATTATTAGCCAGCGCGGTGACAAAGACTGCTATGTGGTTGCAAGTGGAATTACCCCATCTGGAAAAATCCATGTAGGAAATTTTCGCGAAGTGATAACAGTAGACTTAGTCGCTCGTGCCCTTAGAGATCACAACAAGTCTGTTCGATTTATTTATAGCTGGGATGATTTTGATACCTTTCGTAAAGTGCCTAAAAATCTTCCAGATCCAAAAAAATTCACAGAATTTTTACGCAGGCCTATAGCTAGAATCCCTGATCCTTGGGCAAATGCAGAGTCCTACGCACAAGGCCGTATTGTTAATTTTGAGCATGAGTTAAAAGAAGTTGGTATATTTCCAGAGTATATTTACCAGCAAAAACAGTATGCAAGCGGTGTCTATGCAAATCAAATCCGCAAAGCACTAGAGAATGTTGATACGATTAGAGCAATATTGAACGAACATAAGACCACGCCACTACCTGAAAATTGGCTCCCAACCTCCATTTATTGCGAACAGTGTGAGCGCGATGAAATGGTATATGAAAAATATGATGGTGGTTGGGACTATAGCTATAAATGTGCTTCATGCTCATTTGAAACCACGACAAAAATTAATCAAACCAAAAACCTTAAATTAGCTTGGCGGACCGACTGGCCGATGCGTTGGGCTTTCGAGAAAGTAGACTTTGAGCCCGGGGGAAAAGATCATTCAAGCCAGGGGGGCTCTTATGATACTGGCAAAAAAATAGTTAAAGAAGTTTGGGGTGAAGAAGCACCGATATACCTACAATATGATTTTGTCATGATAAAAGGTGGTACTGGAAAAATGTCTTCGTCATCTGGCGAGCTTTTCACGTTATCGGAAATTTTGGATGTCTATGACCCACAAATTGTCCGCTGGATCTTCGCCGGCCACCGCCCAAACCATGACTTCTCTTTAGCATTTGATGAAGATGTTATCAAAATTTATGATGAATTTGATCGAGCCGAGAGGACAGCCTTAGGACCTTGTCCAGAAAAGCCAGGGAAATGGCCACTAATACGTAGGACATACGAACTATCCCTCGTTGATGGCAAAGTTCCAGAAAAGGTCCCTTTTCGTGCCGGCTTTCGAGAACTTTCAAATCGCCTTCAGATATGTAGCGGCGATATCGATCGAGTTATCGAACGTTATTATAAGAACGATATTAAAAGCGAAACCGACCTTTTTCATTTTAACCAGAGGGCCCAATGTTGCCTAAACTGGCTACAAAAGCATGCAGCCGAAGAGTTCAAATATAGTGTCTATGAAAATAGGGTTGAAATCTCGTTAACAGAAAAACAACAGCAATGCCTGCAATCTTTACGACAAATCGTCTCAGAATACGATTTAACTAGTATAGAAAGCAAAAAACTGAATGAGATTATTTACGAAAAAGCTATCCATGCTACAGACTGCGAACCTAAAGAAGGGTTTAAGGCAATATACCAAAAGCTTATAGGACGAGATCAAGGCCCTCGACTCCCTGGCTTTTTAAAAGAAATCGGGAAAGATCGACTGTTAACGTTGTTATAATCACAGGTAAACTATTTGAAAACAATAGCATACACACAAATCACTGCTTGCTTGTTTCTAATGGCCTCATGCACTTTTTTGCGTGAGACCATAGGAATCAAGCCAACTCCACCTATAGCAAAGGTAGAATCCATTCGCTTACAGTCTTTTGATCATAAAAAAATTAAACTCTATGTTAAAATACGGGTAGACAATCCAAATATCTTCGACTTAGATTTTTCCAACTTAACCTACGATATATCGGTAACTGACAGTATTTTGGCCTCAGGTAAGCTTGTAGAAGACATCAGTATTGCCAGCAAAGGACATTCTAACCTACATTTACCCATCAATATCGAAATAAAAGAAGCTGCGAAAATACTTCAATTACTTTTTGTTAAGAAACAACAAGTCACTGCTAAAATAGTCGCCTCGGCAGAATTTCTTTCTCCAATTGGCAATATTTCAATAAATTTTCAAGATGAAAAGACGATAAAATAAATTTTCCCACTCTAACTCAAAGAGTCTATTCATATATCTTGCAGAATTTTAGAAATGTAAAATACCCACTATCATAAATCACCTTGCAAGTATCGCCTCTATCTACTATTCAATAATACTACGAAACTTCCATCATCTAGAGGGTCTATGAAAAGAATTACATTTGCTATATTCTTGAGCGTTATTTTTTCAATAGAAACTGCCAATTTATCATACGCACAACAACAAAGCATAAGCATCTGGGTGCGAAAATCAGGCAGCTATATCGACGGCGGAAATCCTGGCAAGCTTAATCAAATTACAATTTCTCAACCATCACTGTCAAAAAAGATTAGGGCCTTAAGGATATACGATGCTCAATATGATAAAGACATGCAGTACCGAGGAGTCTACCTTTCTCAAGTCCTTGATGGTTATCCTAAAAAAGCCGGTGTAGATACAGCGCTATTACATTTTGCCAACGGCATGATTATTCCTATAACTACTTCGAAGGATCTAAAAAATATATTCATCGCTTTATCCTACAAGAAAAATAAAAAATGGTCATACGACTTCCCCCAACTAGAAAAAATAGATGACATATACTATCGCAAAGACCCCAACCCAACGAAGTTCTTCGGCAATAAGGTCGTAAACTTAGCCGAAAAAAAACTAAATAAAGGAAAGATAAACAATTTTTCTCCTTGGAATCATTGCAACTCACTAATCGGTATTGAACTTGTCAATGAAAATGCCTATTTTAATCAATTTGAAATTTCAAAAGACAAAGAAATTATTGCTGGATTCGAAGTTTTTAAGGCTCGATGCCAGTTTTGCCATGGAGTAAAACAAGTTGGAGCAAGCTTTGGTTGGGACTATGCAGACCCTCTTAAAATATCTAAGAAAAGAGGTAAGAAAAATTTACACTTCTTTGTTAAGTATCCTAAAGCCACAGCATTTAAGCAAGGCTTGCAAATGCCAAACCAAATTGATGTTACGGAAAAAGAAACCGATCAATTATGGAAGTGGATCGATTTGATCAGCAGTAAGTCTCCAAATATTTACAAATTACCATAATAATACTTATTATTAAGCTTATTTCTGAAAGCTATTCATTCCTATTTTAAAACAATAAAAAGTTTTTTCTAAATAGCTTCACTTTATTTTTGGCAGGATGGCTCTAATATAGCGCAGCATTACTGGCAATAAGACCTAGGCTAAGATTACCTATAAAATCATTCTTATTTTGGACGATCAGGTTATCACCCAACAATCCCCTGTGAGGTGATAGCGATGCATAAGCTATGGCAAATTTTATTCATCTTTACAATAATGTTCAATGCTTCGAAGTCATATAGCGTCGAAAATACTAGTGTGTTAGATCGCTACACTGTGGTTGGCATTATATCCGGTATACAAAATCAACAAGATATTGCCGTTATCCGCGACCATTCCACTCATAAATCTATAACAGTCCGCCTTGGAGGAATGATTGGAGCTGATAATAGCTTAAAAATAATCAAAATAGCTAGAAGACAAGTTGTTGTTGAGCATAACGGTAAATCATTTACGTTAAAATACGGCTCTCCTAGCATAGCAAAAAATAAAACAGTCGATAGCAAATCCTCCTCTTTTCCAAAGGTTAATTATAATGACTTCATTGAAAATTCACCTTCTACAAACGATGATTTGACTGTTGAATATTATATTGATGAAGAAAGTGAACCTATAAGGATAGATTTAGAACAAATAGACAATATAAACCGCTATCACCTTCTCCAAAAAAGGCGTTATTTGCAAAAGATTCATTCTATCGCGACAAAAAGAGATGAAAGCACTGATCTCCAATCAAAAAATATAATTTCCGAGGAAGAAGATTCCGCCAGTGACGGCTTGCCAGTAGAAGAAAATATTGACAACAGTTATCTAAGCGAAGATGACGATAGTATGTAAAAAAGTGCTATATTCGAGAGAATTTAATAAAACTATTCTTCTAGCGATTTAAGGTATTGCTTAAGTTGTTCCACACCACCTTTAAAACTATATGAAAGATACCCGTTAGATTGCATTTTTTCAGCCAACACCGTACTCTGCATCCCTATAGGACAGTACAACAAATAAGTTTTACTTTTATCCCAGTTTTTAAAATCACCTAAAACTTTGTGATACTCTATATTGGAAGCTTTTGGAAAATGCCATTCTTCAAACAATTCCTCACTTCTGCAATCAACCACCACTGAGTTATCAGGCACATAGTTAATACTAACATAAGGAAAGATCAAATCGGCAGCATTAAGACGTTTTATTAAAATCGGGCGTGTTGCTTTAACAGCGTTTTCTAACAAGCTTAGATCGAAAACAGACTCTGCTTTATCAGCGTTTTCTAATGAGCAAGCAGTGGCTGGCTTATCGGGAACCAGATGACAAAACTCTTGAACACTTACACACAAATCATGGGTGCCAATTCTCTTACTAAGCTCAATAATTTCTTCTTTATCAAATGAAAGTAATGGCCTAAAAACAGGTAGATCAGTTACTACATTGATCGTTCGCAGATTTTTCATAGTTTGTGATGAGACTTGGCCAATTGCTTCGCCTGTTACAATCGCATCTGCATCGTAAACATTGACAATTTTACTAGCTGCTCTATAAAACAAGCGCTTTAAAATCACTTGAACATACTTCGCAGCCACCTTTTCTTTTAACTCTACAACTAATGTATCAAAAGGTATGGAAAAAAAACGAGATTTATTCATTCCATACCCCCATCGTTTTACCAGTGCACTAGTAATTTCAAGCACTGATCTTTCAAAGGCAGCACCGGCAATATTGCATAATACAAAATCCAAGTGCACGCCTCGTTTCATAAGCATCCAAGCAGCCACCGGTGAGTCAAATCCGCCAGAAATCAAACACACCGCCCGACCAGCCGAGCCAAGCGGCAACCCTCCAGCACCCTTAATTGATTGAGAAAAAAAGAATGTAGTCTCAGTTCTAACCTCAACAAAAAATCTACGCTCTGGATTCGTCAAGTCAACATTGTCTACCCCAACGTTTAAAGCTGCCCCCAACTGACGATTAACATCTACTGAGGTGAATGGTAATCGTTTCCCTGATCTTTTAGTCCTGACAGCAAAACTTTCATCTAACGAAATTTGAGGACGAAATACTTTCAAACCCATCTCTATAATGTCATCCAAATTCGAAACACATTCGCCTTCGACAATTGAGAATGAGTGTATTCCAAAGATACGTTTTAGAACTTCAATTCCTTCTTCTGATTCCAATGTTAAATAGATACGTGACCAACTATTTTGTAACGAAAATTTAAGGCCTTCGTCAGTAAAAGCTGCATTGATATTATTAACCAAAATTTTTTGAAATTTACGTCGGACTCGATCTGATTTAATCGTAAGTTCTGGACTCATTCTAACTAGAATTTTTATCATTGTAAGGGCCTGTTTTCTAGAATAGCATGATCGATTGAAAAGCTATTTTAGCTGGATTTTTTACGCTTCTGTTTTTCACTATTTCTTTCGATTAAAGCTTTTTGGAAACTTTCATCTTTGCCTATTAATCTAATTTTTCCATATTGTTCCTTATCTCGCTTTCTTCTATACTTGATGCTACTTGCTATGCCAGAAGCAAAATCTTCAAATATGATCGGGTCATATTCTTTTTCAGCGATATTCATCATAATTGCTAACGCCTTATCTGATTCCATAGAGTCTTTATAAACCCGTTTCATCAGAAGGGCGGAATATACATCAGCAATCGTTACAACTCTAGTAAATAAATGGATGCCATTAATCGAATCGTCCTCAGCCCGGCCTCGTTTGCCCAACGGATAACCATGACCACAAAAACGCTCATGATGTTCATAAGCTACTAAGGGCACAATTGTTTCTATATCTGCCCCATTCTTTATCGCCTTTTCTAATTCCTCACGACCTAGATTCGTGTGAGTTTTCATAATTTCATACTCACCCTCATCCAACTTTCCTGGCTTATTTAGCACATGCCCTGGAACACATGTCTTACCTGCATCATGATACAAGCCACATTGAGCGATTATATGTCCAGACTTCTGGTCGAGAGGATTACGCATAAATTTGGTTGCTATAATTGCCGAAAACATGGCAACAGTTGCACTATGATCGTATAGTGTGGGATCGTGATTAATCATCCTACTTATTGTATCTGTAGCAGCATCACTATCAAGCTGGCTATTAAGCAATATTGCTGTCGAAGCTTTAGCATGTTTAGCTACGATTGCGTCAACCCCACCTCTTACAATCATCTGGCTGGCACTACTTAAATTTCCATATACGCTTAATGTCTTCTCATCAACATCCCCACCAGCATCTTTAAACTTCTGTAATTTTTTCTGCATAATGGACTGGATAAAATGATCAAATCTCGCTTTTTCCCCCTTTAATACATACAAACGCAACGTGTCACTAGAATGGTTCAAAGCAGCCCACAAAGAATCTAACGCCTCTTTATTAAATTCACGAGGGCGCAGAAATTCAACCATTTCATCATGCATTCGGAAAAAGAGAGAAAAGTCAACTTGATGGTCTTCATAAAGGAAATGAAACAGCTCAGAGCTAACAGGAGAAAAGCGCCGCAATATCGTTTGATCATCAATCTTGATTATATTACAACGATCCCTCGTAGCCTGTTTTAACACAAACTTTTTGCTATTTTTCATCTAATTATTAACTCCAACATATACATAGAAGATCTTAAATAATAAAGCTTCAACTTAAATGATCGTAACTATTCAGCGTATCTTTTCCCTTCAATATGTCGCTTGATACATCGTCATCCTGAGTGAAGCGAAGGAACTATTTCGCAATTTCGAGATCCTTCGCTTCACTCAGGATGACGGGCAGTCAAGGCTTTGAATCGATCAGATAAAAAATACGTTGAATAGTTACAAATGATCTAGATCAGAATCTTCTTGTTATCCACTCGAAAAGTAAAAATCACATATAAAGCAAAATTCAACCATCTCCTATCCAGCAGTTACCTCATGGATGAGCTTCTCTTAAACCTTAACTTTGAGTATTTAACTTTTAACCCGGATCCGAATTTCTAGCCGGTTGCAACGTTGCTTCGTCGTCAGGAAATCCTCATGTACCAACATGTACACTGCGGTTTCCCTCCTCCTCGCGCCTAGCACCTGAGCGAACTTCGAATCCTGTGAAAATACTACATTTTTTCAAAAAATTTCAGATCCCGGTTTTAATAATGCAAAGAGTGTCTGATCCGAGTTTATAAGAGATTGTCGGCCTAAAATGTAAAATAATTGAAAAAAAATCTTGATCTATTTATCGAGCACAACGACTTAGATCAAATAAATCCATAATTTTAGCAATAATTATGAATAGTTAATTGATATAGATCTTTTATCAGAATAAAATCACTCAATTTCGAAGGCGCCAAAAAACACTTCTAAACAATTAATTATATACTTATTTTTCATGTTTTTTCAGGAAAGCACATTTTCAGCTTCAGGGCAAATCTCATGAGACTTAGCTACATCTAAAAAGACATCAAATTATAGAAGTCTGCTATACCTTCATATTTTTAAGGAGCTTCATTTGATAGATTGTACCCTCAGCAAGAAGAGTCGATTTTTCTAAAAATCCCAATAATAATACCGATAAGATAAACTAGGGCGTGTTGACGTTTCATTTTCGTAGCGAGAGACAAATACTTGAAAGTCACAGCTAGGAAGGGTTTCAAAAATTACCGGAGGCGTACTAGATGTACATTGAGGATAATTTTTGAAACCCTGACAACGTTGTGACTCAAGAGTTTGGCTCGTAGTAGGAAATGAAACGTCAACACGCCCTAGAATCGCAAAATAAATAAAAATCTAATTGAGCAGCAATCGTGCACAATAAACATTTAATAACCATTAACTTTATCGCTAAGGTTGTAGCGGCTTATCTAAGTATACACACCTTACTTTTTAGCTCTACTGGATTTAGCCAAAGCCTCGAGTCGGGAATGAAGAAGTACCGCGTCGGAGATTTAGTAGATGCAGAAGATGATTTTAGAGCCGCAGCCGCAAAGGCCACTGGAAGAAAAAAAGCAACGATACTTAAAATGTTAGGTATTTGTCAATACATGTTAGGAGATATGAGTTCATCGAAAAAAAACTTTAAAACTGCCTTAAAATTAAATCCAAGCTTACAAATTTCACCAAAAGACGTTCTTGATGAATCAGTTTTGCCATTTTTCAATTCATTAAAGCAAACAACAGTGAATAAGAAAGCTGACAGCAAACCAGTTATACCTAAAACGATAGTAAAAAAGCAAGCAAAGGCTATTGCAAAAAAAGCAAGCACCACCCCAAAACCTTCTCCAAAGAAAAATGCAAAACCACCAGTCATAGAAAAAACCACAATTAAAGTACTAGCAAATATAAAAGACGCAGGAGTTATGGCAGGTGGTATCCCTATAGGAAGAGTTAATGAGAACATCGATATTCAGCCAGGATTTATAAATATCAGCGTTTTAGCAAACGGCTATGATACAGTTAATAAAAACATGACTATTATCGCAAACCGCACCAACTACTTACGCGTTACCTTACACAAAGCACCTCCCCAACAAAATATCACGCCGCAACTGAGCAACCAAAAAGAAGATAAAATTCCAACAAATATAGATATTAAGCCACAAACATCATTTGGTGTCGATGATAACGCTGTAGCCTTAGTAAAGCCTCCTAAAGAATTGAAGGGAGATGCTGGCAGCAAAGAGAGACTCGAACAAAATCAAGCTCGCTCTAGAGCTTTGGCTGAAGCTAAAGCAAAAAGTCAAGATGGCACAGTACGGGCAAAAGATGTCTTAAATGCTAAAAGGGAAGAGAAAAAACGGAATTTAAAAAACCATCAACAACGATTAAAGCAAAAAGGCAAAGCTAAAAAGAAGGAGAGTAAATTCGAACACAGAGATAATATCGAGTCAATCGTACCTAATAAAAATGAGAAAAAATCGCTCATAGTATCTCTTCTTCCATTCGGCGCCGGACAATTTCAAAATAATAGTTACATTCTCGGATCTACCTTCGCGCTTTTAGAAGTGGGAGCTATTTATTATTTCTTAGACAGCTCAAAAAAAGCGGACCAAGAAGTTGATGCAACAAATAGTGAGATTGACAAACGCCTTCTAGAAGAAAGCACACTCTCTGGAGATGACAAAGTTAATTATCAAAAAGAAACAGAAGACTACGCTACGCAGGCGGAAGATGAAATCAATTCTCTACGCCAACAAGCGCAAATAGGAATTGCAGCCTTTGCAGGATTATGGGTTATAGGAGCTTTAGAGGCCGTTTTAAACACCCCCAAATACGAAGCGGCCAAACCTACAAAAAAAAGAAGAAAGAGAAGACCTTCGCGCCCTAGAAAACAATCAAGCAACTTGCAAATGTCAGAACAAGAAGATTTTTTAGTAGGTTCGCAAAAACCAGAAAATACTTACAAAATAGAAATTCGTCCAGCATACAATTATTTTTTACCTTCCCATAGGGCTAATTCCTTGGTCTTTAACCTTAAATCAGAATTTTAGTCAGTATTTGCCAAAATATAATTCAATACGAAAATGTAGGTTTAATCATGATGTGAATTATGCATTCAAAGATAATTTTTTCGACATTGGCGCAGAGCGCTTAAGCTTCACATCTATGCCACAAAACTCTGTATTCCCCTAAGTCAGAAAGATCTGTCAAATAGGAATACTACCTCTAGGGGTTAAGCCTGCACCACATGTAGGCAAAGCAAGGTATACAACCGGGATCTGAAATTTTTTGAAAAACTGTAGTATTTTCAACGGATTCGAAGTTCGGCCGGGTGCGAGGCGCTAGGAGAAGGGAAACCGCAGTGTACATGTTGGTACATGAGGATTTCCTGACGACGAAGCAACGACGCAACCGGCTAGAAATTCGGATCCGGGGTACATGAGGATTTCCTGGCGACGAAGCAACGACGCAACCGGCTAGAAATTCGGACCGGGGATACAAAATTATTGTTTCAAAAGCTATATTAAGAGCATTGAGCAAGTCAATAATTTCTAAATAAATAGACTAAGCTCCAATAAACGAAAGTCGATCTTTAGTTCTGAGCGTGTCGCTCCTATTTCGTCAGTTGTTTTCGCTTCATTTTGATTTTGCTCATACAATAATCTAAGTGACATATTGATTGCAACATGTGGATAAATTAAATATCGAGCTCCAAAGATCAAATTTGTATAAGTCCCAGCATCAGTAGACGATACCAGTGTTTCATTACCAGTTTTACTGTTAAAAGAGCCTACGCCAAGTAAAAATCCCAGATATGGAACCCATGATGCATTTAAAAAACTACTGCTTGTTTTATTACCTTTTCTGCTCGACTCTATAGGCAGATTTAACAACAATCCCAATGCAAAGGTATAACTCACATCATCTTCAATAAAATCAGCAACTTTCCTTTTAGATTGATTATACTGCGCTTCAATAATAGGCTCAATGTTATCGTTCAGTATGATCCCATATGAAACCCTTGCCTTCAAATCGTTGTCAGATAAGGTTGTCTTTGCATCTTGATCAGCCGTCTTCACACTTCCTGCAGACATTCCATAATTAATCCCAGAGCTAATTTCGTGTATAAGCTCATACGAACTGGCACGTTGGCTTTCTTTCGGTTTTTCTTTACCTCTATACCGACTAGCTGAGCTTCCATCCTGATCGGCTAGGCCTTTTCCTTGAACTTTTGTCGCTTCTTGGCAATACGCGTTAGGGAAAAACAAAAAAAACACCATAGTAATAAACAAAATCAACAAACTAAAAACATTTCTCATAGCTGCTTCCTAATATTGCATACGAATAATAAAATAATGTTGCTCTCTTTTCGGTGGGTTCATTAAAAAAATTAGTATGCCTTGACCATGACCTATCATCATGCACAAACAAGAAGCACCTCCACGAAGTAAAGCCAACAGTAGCGTTTCAGACATTACCAATGTCAACTAGTAAATTTTTCAAGGCCGCAAGTATTGTAACTATTGAATATTAACAAGATAAATTATATAAGCACTTAGATACAAAATTTCGTAATAATATCTACTGGCTTCATATTTTGTTTTTCAAGTATGAATCCAAACCGCTGCACCTAAAAGTGCTACTAGCGCCCAAGGTAATTTTTAATGAACAAGATATGATTTCAAAGATAAAGGTCAGACAATTATGATTTGGGATGTAGAACCGGAAATAATAAAATTTGGTCCTCTAGCAATACGCTGGTATAGCCTTTCGTTTATGATTGGTTTTTTAATTGCGTATCAGTATATGCTCCGCATTTTTGCAAGGAACAATTGGGGGAAAGATACTCCAGATATAGTATCAAGCTTATTTACCCACGCATTTTTGGGTACATTGTTAGGTGCAAGGCTTGGGCATTGCTTTTTTTATGAACCTTTAGAATACCTGACACATCCATGGAGAGTCTTTATGGTTTGGGAAGGTGGGCTGGCAAGCCATGGTGGTTTCATTGGAGTCGCCTTATCCCTATTTATCTTTACAAGAAAACATGGTGGGCTTTCCTTTTTCTGGCTGGCAGATCGTGTTGCAGCTCCAGCAATGCTGACCGGGGCTTTGATTCGCATCGGAAACTTTTTTAACTCGGAAATCATCGGTAAACCAGCCGACGTGCCTTGGGCCATCGTATTTAAGCGCGTGGATATGATTCCTCGGCATCCATCAATGCTATATGAATCAGCTGCCTATTTTTTGATCTCTTTTCTGGCTTTTTTCGCAGTCGAAAAATATAGAAAAAAATGGCAAGAAGGCTCCTTCCTAGGGCTAGTTCTAGCCTTAGGAATGTCGGCGAGATTTTTTATCGAATTTTTCAAAGAAAATCAGGTTCGATTTGAACAAGACCTGGTATTAAACATGGGACAAATGTTAAGTATACCCTTCATTATGATGGGACTGTATTTGCTGACAGGCAGACAAACACGAAACCCAGCTCTTAAGGTTTTTACTTGGGCTCCGCCTCGTAAAAAATCCGAAGAGCTCAAGCAGGAAAAACAAAGGCCTGGAGCCTCAAAAAAGAAAAAGAAAAACAAATAGGAATACATATGACAGAGCAGCGGCAAATAGTTATCACTTCAGCATTACCTTATGCAAATGGCGATATACACCTGGGACATTTAGTCGAACACTTCATCACCGACATGTGGTCTAGGTTTCAAAAAATGCGCGGACACCGCTGTCTTTCTATTTGCGCTGATGATACCCATGGCACGCCAGTTATGATCGCAGCGAGAGACCGCGGCATCACACCAGAACAATTAATTAAAGAATCATTAGAAAATCATCTCAAAGATTTAGATGGCTTTGAAGTGGAGTATGACCACTATTCCTCCACCAACACACAAAAAAATAGAGAATTTGCCAATCAAATTTACTTTAGCATGAAAGAACATGGGCATCTTAAAAAGCAAACCACCAGCCAAGCGTACTGTGAATCAGATCAGATGTTTCTGCCCGATCGCTTTGTAAAAGGAGAATGCCCAAAATGTGGTGCAAAAGATCAATATGGTGATCAATGCGAAGTATGCATGAATACCCACTCACCACTAGAAATGAAAAATGCACAATGCACTCTCTGCGGCAATCCACCAACTGAAAAAGAGTCTGAACATTTTTATTTTGTCTTAGAACATTTTCACGACTTTCTTAATGAATGGGTCCCAAAACACACCCCGCCCGAAGTAACTAATAAGTTAAGTGAATGGCTAGATGAAGAATTAAAAAGTTGGTGCATTTCTAGGGATAAGCCTTACTTTGGCTTTGAGCTACCTGATGTAAAAGATAAATATTTCTATGTCTGGCTTGATGCCCCTGTTGGCTATATTTCATCAACTGCTGAATGGTGTGAAAAAAATCAGTGCTCTGTCGAAGATTTTTGGAAAAATAGTAAAAGTGAAATTTATCATAATATTGGCAAGGACATCATTTATTTTCATACCCTCTTCTGGCCTGCAATGCTGAAAAATTCGGGATGGAATACACCAAAAGAAGTGTTTGTACATGGCATGCTAACGGTAAATGGCGAAAAAATGTCAAAGTCTCGTGGGACATTTATAAAAGCTAGAACCTATTTAAAACATTTAGACCCAACGTATTTTCGTTACTACCTAGCGTGCAAAATAAATTCAAGCATCGCTGATATCGATCTAAATTTAGATGATTTTAGCACCAGAGTTAATTCTGACCTCATTGGTAAGATCACCAATGTTGCAAGCCGCGGCGCTCAAATGTTACAAAAAAAATTAGATGGTCATCTAGGCCCATTAGAAGATGACGGTTTGACCTTGATTAAAGCAGCACAAGCCAAGAGCGATTTAATCGCAAAGTATTATGAAACACGAGATTTTCACAAAGCTATGCTTGAAATACGGTCTATTGCCGACAGCGCTAATAAATATTTTGATGATTACGAACCATGGAAACTCATCAAAGACAATCCAGAAAAAACCCGAGCTATTTTAACAACTATGCTTAATCTTTTCAGGATTATGGCAATCTATCTAAAACCAGTTCTTCCAAGCTACTGTAAAAGGGTCGAGGATTTATTTCAGGAAAAATCTTTTACTTGGAATTCACTGAAAACGATAGTCACCTCTGGTCAATTAGCACCTTTCCAGCACTTATTACAAAGAATTGATACAGATAATGTAAAGAAAATGTGTGACGAATCCGCTGAAGAAGCTACCCACAAAAATAAAAATTTAGCTATCGAATCCAGACCTAGCCCCAATGATAATATTGAAGCTATTGCACAACAAATCAGTGCTGACGATTTTTTTAAAGTAGATCTTCGAGTGGCAAAGATAATAGAAGCAACTGAAGTTATTGGAGCAGATAAGCTTCTACAACTAAAATTAGATATTGGAGATCAAACCCGTAATGTTTTTGCTGGCATTAAATCGGCTTATAAACCAGACGAGCTCATAGGACGGCTGGTCATGATGGTCGCAAATATCAAGCCAAGGAAAATGAAGTTTGGAATTTCGGAGGGCATGATTACTGCAGCAGGTCCTGGCGGCAAAGATATATTCCTGTTATCACCGGATTCAGGAGCAAAGCCAGGCATGCGTATTTCATAAGAAGATCACAATTGGTGTCTAAATGCGAATGGATAAAGAATGGAATCTAATCTCTTCTTACCAATAAGTGAATATGAGAAATTGAATGAACAAATGAAAATTTCTCATATTCTAAAAATCGCTAAATATTGTGAAAAAGAGTGGGGTGGAGAAAAACACCAACGATATTTAGAATCCATTAAATCTTATTTACAATCCTTCGAAACCTCTAAAAAGCCAGAATTCTGCCGTTTAGCAAAATATACCAACATGATTTCTGGAGATTTAACCTTAAATCATTATTTAAGTATTCTCATAGCAATAGAAAGAATCGTTCACCATAGTCCGGTTGATCATGACTTCTTGATAACATCAAAAGATAAAAAAAATCATATCACACAGACTGTTCCAATGTTTGCAATTTTAGACAATATCCGTTCAGCATTTAATGTAGGATCCATATTTAGGACCAGTGAATGCCTTTCTATGCAAAAAATTTATCTATGTGGCTATACTGCTACACCTGAACATCAAAAAACTGAAGCAACAGCCATGGGTACTGATAAACATATAGAATGGCAATGGAAAACAAACTCTATCCATACAATTAAAAAATTAAAGCAAGAAAACATAAAGATCATCGCATTAGAAACAACAAGAAAAGAACAAAGCATTTACGACTGTGTAGTAGATGGGCCTACAGCACTTGTTGTCGGAAACGAACGTTTTGGCCTCCATCCTTCTTTGTTAAAAGAGTGCAATGATGTAAGGGAAGTTCCAACTTATGGACTTAAGAACTCTTTAAATGTTGGCGTTGCCTATGGAATTGCTGCTAGCCATATTAGCCAGAAACTTAGAAGCCATCTAAGCAGCTGATTTTGAGTTTAATGGCAATGACACTCCAGACTTTTGCAATACCGTGAACAAACGTTCCTTATCGAAAGGTTTAACCAATAAAGCACTAACACCGGATTTTGCGACCTCTTTAATAAACTTTGCTTCACTATTACCTGTCATCATAATCAAAGCTGCATTTGGCAGCAATTGTAATCTTTTCATCATACGCACAAATTGCAAACCAGTCATATTAGGCATATAATGATCAATAATAATCGCTGCTATATCCGGTTGATCTAATATTGCTTCGAAAGCCGCTTGCCCTGTGTTGGATTGTAACACTTTAAAACCAGCGCCAGCTAAAAAATACTCCAACATTACACGTATCGTTTCATCATCATCAATCACCAAAATTTTACTATAACTACCATTTTCATTTAAAGTTGGGGAGGCAAGCATTTTAGCCT
>JAWKNZ010000015.1:0-77220 GCA_041391425.1 Bdellovibrionota bacterium | reverse complement strand
ACTTTTTTCAATGTCTATGACTTCTTATGGTCGTTGAGTCGCACATTATATGGAGAAAGTTTTAGAGCAGCTAAATCTTACTAAGGACCAACAAACCAAAATTAAGAATCTATATGAAGTAGAAAAGCAAAAATATAGAGAAGCCAAAGATAAGTCGCGAGAAGTTGCGGGTGCGTTTTATAAAGCCATGTCTGATCCAGCTACTTCAGATGAAAATTTAAGAGAACTTCATGAAGCTATGATTGCTGCCAAAGCAGATGAAATGCGTTCTAGGTTAAACAAAATGCTTAAAGTTCGATCTGTACTCAATATTGAGCAAAAAAGTAAATTTCAAGAGTATATGAAAGAGCACCACAAAAAGAAATGGGGAAAAAGGGGTAGACATAGTGACGGGAACCATCCATAGATCAAAAAATTCTCTCAGAGTTGCAAATTGAGCTTGGTTATTACAGTAGAAAGAGATGTCGATTCGCTTTTGGATCAGCGAACTGATGGAGAGTTCTCTTCATTTAGAGATTTTTACCAAGATAATCATGACAGGATACGAAAGGTTCTCTTTCGCTTTGGCGTTGTGGGTGATTTGGATGATGTCGTCCAAAATACTTTTGTTAAAGCTTGGGCAAATCTCGCAAAATTCAAAAAGCAATCTAATATTAAAACTTGGTTGGTTAAGATTGCTATAAATGAAGCTCATAATTATTTCTACAAAACGGCTAAGTATCAACAGGTTGGGCTTAATGAACTGCCAGAAAATTTTGAACATAGCAAATTTGAAGATCGTGAAGCCGTTTCTATAGCTTTGCAAACACTCTCTTTAAATCATCGCATGGTCTTGGTTTTGAATGTTATAGAAGGCCATACCCTTGATGAAATTTCAGTCTTAATGAAGGTTCCTGTTGGTACAACAAAATCTCGTTTGAATAGGGCGAAAGAAAAAATGCAGCAGGCATTAGAAAAGTTGGGAGTCTGTTTGTGAATATTACTAATAAAGATAGATTTGAAAAATTAGATGATTTTATCAGGCAAAATGCACCGTCACCGCCGATAGCTTGCAGTAGGCATGAAGATCTTATCTTTGTTGCTGCAAAACAAGGGTTAAAGAAATTTTTATTCATTCGAACAGTATTAGTTTCGACCTTTGCTGTTGCAGCAGTTCTTGCTTTCGTTGTTTGGTCTTTCCCGCCTTCATCGCGGTTAGAAGATGCTGACTCACTTGATGAGATTTTTAGTGATGCACTGTATTTGAATGGTACGAATGATTCTGAAATTAGTGATACATATGTGAATTGGGATCAGTTAGCTGAATCTGTTGCCTCTAACAATTGGAACCGAAACCGATAATGACAAACCTGGTTCGATATTTTGCAGATCGTCCGCTCTTATGTAACATTATAATGTTTGGGGCGGTCATTATTTCTATTTTTGCCTGGCAACGTATTGGTAAAGAAGAAATGCCTGAATTTGCACGGGAAGCGTTGCGGGTGTCTCTCAGGTATCCAGGTGCATCTGCTGCAGACGTCGAGTTGTTGGTGACAAAGCCTATTGAAGAGCAGTTGCGAAGTGTCAGCAGTATAAAAGATATTTCAAGCACCGCCAGCTCTGGAAATACATCTATTAGAGTCGAGTTTGAATCCGGAATCAAAGATTTGGCAAAAAAATTTCAAGATGTAAAAGATGCTGTCAGTCGAGCTGAGCTGCCTGATGAAGTAGATACTCCTGATTTTCAGCAATTTAACACTGCGGAAAAAGCAATTATAGATATAGCTTTATACCGTAAAGGCTCTAGAATTCTTGATGTAAAAGAAAGAGAGGAGCTTCAGAAATATGCATTAGCGTTTAAATCAAAAATTCTAAATCTTAGAAAAGTAAGTGGTGTTGATACGACAGGTTACTTGAAGCCTGAAATTCAAATTGATGTGGATCCCAAAAAACTTGCAATGTTTGAACTGACTATGGCAGAAGTCAGGCAAAAAATTCGAGAACAACATGTAAGAATTCCCGTAGGGAGTATGAGTGATAAAGAAGAATCTTCGGTTACCATATTATCTGAAAGAGAAACTGTCGAGAGTTTGGAGTCCTTAATTGTCAGAAGTGGTTATGGAGGTCAAACTGTAAGACTTGGCCAGATTGCGCGAGTCTCTAGAGCATTTGAAAAAAACCCTAGTGTGAGAAAAGTGCAAGGTCATGAGGCCGTGATTTTTAATATAAAAAAGAGCATTTCAGCTGATATATTAAGTGCCCAAAAAGCAATTATCGATTTTATAGAGAAATTTCAAATGACTCATCGCGATTCACCTATTGGAATCCAAATTATGGATGATGAATCGTACGATGTTAGGAATCGAATCAATCTGATATCAAGCAATGGCATTATTGGCTTTGTCCTAATTGTCTTGGTCCTCTTTGTTTTTCTTGACTTCAAATCCGGTATATGGGTTGGCATGGGGATTCCTTTTGCTTTAGCTTTTACGCTTATTTCTGCCTACTTAATCGGTTATACCGTAAATAATATGACACTTTGCGCTATTATAATTGTAATTGGAATAGTTGTCGATGATGCCATTATTATTGCAGAAAATATTGACCGTAAGATGAGGCTTGGTGAAACACCGCTTCAGGCATCTGTAACTGGAACGGTACAAGTAATAAATCCTATTATTGCAGCTATTTTGACTACATGTGTCGCTTTTATTCCTCTTTATTTTTTTGAAGCAAGGTTTGGGGCACTTCTCAAGTATATTCCACCAATTATTTTTCTTATGCTCGGAGCAAGCCTGATCGAGTCAACGCTTGTTCTTCCTTCGCATATCCGAACCAGAAGTAAATTGAATAACGATGGTCTCAGAAATCGACTACTTCATAAAGTTGAATTGTATTATGAAAAATTAACTTTTCATGTTTTAAGATTTAGAATTGTCGTTATTTTATGTTTCGTGGCTCTTCTCTTTCTTTCAGCTCTTCTTTTTAAGAAAGAAATGAGATTTGTCATGTTTCCTCGGGAAGAGTCAACCTCAATTGCTGTTAGAGTAAATGCACCTGAAAGTACAAATAAATCTGAAATGGCAAAACTTATTGAACCGCTAGAAGACATGTTTATTGCTGATAAAATAGTAGTTTCTGTTGAATCAAGAATTGGTGTCAGTAGGCGTGGTGGTGCTGTGAAGGAAAACGAAGCCTCTTTGACGGTCGAACTTTTGCCTCCAGATGAGCGGATTATTTCTCTTAGAAAAGCGATGGCTGTTTGGGAGAATAAAGCGAAAGGGTTTAAACAGTTTGAAGAAGTTAGGTTTATGAAAAGTAGATGGGGACGTGAAAGCGGCAGTCCTATAGAAATTCAAGTTCAAGAAAATGATGATATAAATAGAGAAGAAGCTGTAAATAGTTTAGTGTCAAGCATGAAAAGTCTTGATTTTTTGTCGAATGTTGAGGTTGAACGCCCTATTAAAAAGCCAGAATATAAACTTACTATTTTAGATGATATTACAAACCGTTTAGGCGTAAGTGCAACTGAGCTTTCATCAAGTTTGCGCACATATCTTGAAGGTTCTATTATTTATTCAATTACTAGCGGAGACGAAGAAATCGATGTTAGGCTTAGTAGCTCCGAATCAAATAAGTCCGATATAAAAAAACTACTTTCTCTTCGGGCCAGCAATAAAGAATCGTATCTTGTTCCTATCGAAAAACTTGTCAAGGTTGAGCAAGGTGTTAAGCCAACTAATATCCAACGATCGAACTTTAAACGAACGACAAACATTTATGCTGATATAAAAGATGGATTTGATATTACACCTCTTGAAATTGCAGAAAAATTAGAGAAAGGGATATTCCCTCAATTGATGGCGCAAGCTCCCACAACTGATTTTATATTTAGAGGAGAGATTGAAGACTCACGTGAATCGCAATCAGATTTCGGCGCTTCAATTCTTCTTATCATTGTTCTTATCTACGTAATTTTGGTTTTTTTGTATAATTCGTTAACTATTCCGCTTGTTATTGCATCTATTATACCTTTCGGAGTCATCGGAGTGGTTCTTGCTTTCTATTTTCATGGAATGAATAATTATGGATTTTTCGCGGTTGTCGGCACGTTAGGTATGATTGGTGTTGTGATTAACGATGCTATTGTCATGGTTGCAAAATTAGAAGAAGATTTAGGGCCTCCTGAGTCGAATTCAGATTGGCGCTCTGAAATTTCAAAAATTTCAGCTACCAGATTGCGTCCTGTTGTACTTACCTCGATTACAACTGTTGCTGGTTTATTTCCTACCGCATATGGAATTGCAGGTTATGATTCGATGTTGGCTGAAATGATGCTGGCGATGGGATGGGGTCTTATATTTTCCACTTTGATTACCCTATTATTTTTGCCATGTGTTTATAGCTATTTCGCACAAATACGATTGGCATGGAGGAATTTCCGTGCGATTTCTTAGTATATTAATTTTATCTTTAATGATTGCGAATATCGCAATTGCTAATGAGGAAAAGATTGGGATTAAAGAATTTACTGAAACAATAGTTTCCTTAGATCCAGAAACAAAAAATATATTAAATGAATTGAATCGCTCTGCTTATGTAGTGGATTTGAATTTACCTTCCGATCACTTCGTGTTTGGTAATAATTCCAAGTATAGTAAAGAAATAAACAGCTCAGCTTCCGATTACTCAATTGCCACAACTATAACTAAGCCATTTAATAATTTGGGATCAAAGGTTGAAGTTTCTCATTTGATTAGTAACAATTTTGAAAATGATGAACAGACAACTAGTATTGCCTATGAGCAAAGTATTATTAAAAATGCATTTGGAGAAGATTATAGAATTGCGAAGGAGTCTGCGCAATTATCGGTCGATGTATTAGAATCTGAAGTTTTAGAACGTTTTGAAGCGAGGGTAGAAGCCATAATAAATCTATATTTTGACTATCAACTTGCTTTAATCGCCGTTGGTAACTCTAGAAAGCTATTGGATGATGCTGAAAAGCTTTTATTGTTGGTTAGTCGTAAAGTTAAAGATGCAATTGCATCAAATATTGATGAAGCCCGTGCGAATCATGAAGTATTGGTGAAAAGAGCTGAGTTGGATCAATATAGAAGCGATCTACATCGTTTTGAAACATTGATTAAATCCATGTCAGGACGCATCATAACTCCTAAAAGTCTGGTCAACTCAAAAAATAATGTAAGTCTAGGGAAGCTAATTGCTGGTAAACGAGATTTTGAAGATGTTAGATTGATTGGCCTTGCTTCAAAAGAAAAAGTTGCTCAAAGAAAGATTTCACTTGTGGATCATGCAACTCGTCCTGATTTAGGTGTTATGGTAGGTGCTCTGAAGGATAGTTCTACTCAGTTTGGTTTAGAGTCTAATCGTAATGAGATATTTATCGGCTTGAAGCTTTCTATGGCATTGGGAGAGGACTCTCAATTATCGGCTCAGCACAAACAGGCTATTTTTGAAAAATCTAAGATTGATCTTGATCGTCACCAATATCTGAGTGAACGCGAGAGGAACATTGAGGAATTGGTGAGTTTGGCAAGTTATCAACTTAAATTGATTGAAGTAGGGGAGAAAACATTAGAAAACGCAGCGGTTCCCGCTGAAAAATTTAAAATAATAATTTCAATTAGTTAAAAAATAAGTAAAAATATCTTTTCGCAAAGCTCTTTCTATAATAGGAGGCAAGGATGCCTAAATTGCGAAAAGATTTATGTGCCGATGCTTTAATCAACAGTTTGCGCAATCAATTTTGCAAAATTAAAGACGAGCGTAAAGCGCCCTCAATACCCCTCACAGATATTTTAATGAGCGGATATGCAGTTTTCTCCTTAAAATATGCATCGCTTTTGGCTTTCGATAAAGAATGTCGGATGTCCAAAATAGAACGCGCTAACTTGAAGTCCCTTTTTGGAATTAGTTCAGTCCCCAGCGACACCTATATGCGTGAGGTTATTGATCTGATAAACCCGAATGACTTTCGTATTGCATTCAAAGAATTGTTTTCAAAAGTTCAACGAGGGAAAGAGTTGGAGCAATTTAAATATATCGACAATAAATATTTGATATCTATGGATGGCACCGGCCTTTTTTCTTCTCATGATGTCCACTGTTCATCTTGCATGATAAAAGAAAGCCGCAAGACAGGTCAAAAAACATATTACCATCAAATGCTCGGTATGGTATTGCTTCATCCAGAGTGCAAATCTGTCTTGCCTTTATGTCCAGAAGCCATATTAAAACAAGATGGTCAAAGCAAAAACGATTCAGAACGCAACGCTGCCAAAAGAGCGATAGAGAAATTTAGAAAAGACCACCCTAAACTTGAAGCTATTATTCTAGAAGATGGTTTAGCTTCCAATGCTCCCCATTTGCGTTTACTCAAACGGCATAATCTTTCTTATATTATTACGGCAAAGCCTGGTGACCATAAGTATCTATTTGAACAGGCCCATCTTGCAGGTAGTGATAGAAAATTCATAGAAGTTCATGAAGGTAATCTATTGCATCGCTTTTACTATGTAAATAACCTTGGATTAAACGAGGCGAACGAAGATTTCCGAGTAAACTTTTTAGAGTATGAACAATACGATGAAAAAAAGAAAAAGACCATTAAATTTAGCTGGGTAACTGATCTTGAAATAACTGAAGAAAATGTGATGAAAATTATGCGAGGAGGGAGAGCTAGGTGGAAAATTGAGAACGAAACGTTTAATACGCTCAAAAATCAAGGGTATAACTTTGAACATAACTATGGCCATGGCAATCAAAACTTATGTACTAATTTTGCCATACTGATGTTTCTAGCTTTTGCTATCGATCAAATTCAAAAGCTTTGCTGCAACGTATTTCAAAAAGCGCTTGTAAGAAGACGTACATTTAATGCGTTTTGTCAAAGCATGCTGAGTTGCTATCGTATGATTGTAATAGAAAATTGGGAATTCTTATTATCAGTTATTGCTGGTGATATCAAATTAGTTGCACAACCACCCCCTTAATCAAAATTATATCTTTGATTTTTGAGCGCAATACATTGTAAATATGACAAAGAGTAAGAAGCATGCTAGGAGTGCGTCATCTGAAATGTTAGAATTAATGGCATAAATTTATTGAATTTTATTGGCTCCCACCGGGAGCCGCTGCTAGAAAATCAAGAGGTTAGACAGACTTGAAAAATTGAGAAATTGCTGTAGGATGCCATCCTATGACGACGTTACTTTACATTTTTTTGGACATTTTGGTTACATTCGCTCAGCTTATTGGACCGGGTGGTTTGCCCAGGGTAGTTGCGCAGCAGGTTGCGTAAAGCATCAGGCGCGAATCGCTATGAAATCAAGAAAAAGAGCACCCGACCTTAAACCGATGGACCGGTTTGTAATGGGACTATTTTCCTTCTTCCTATGCAAAGATCAGCTCTACAAAATAGCAGTAATTCTAAAGCCCGCTACAATACTTAAATATCATCAGGCGCTCGTCAGACGAAAATATTCACTTTTGTATTCGGCTAAAACGAGAAAAAAACCTGGACCAAAAGGTCCTGGGGATGAATTGATCAAACTTATTCTTGAAATCAAAGGCAATAACCCTAGCTTTGGGTGCCCTCGGATTGCTGACATTGTAAATAATTCGTTTGGATCCGACATAGAGCCTGAAGTTGTTAGAAGGGTCCTCATAAAACACTACAGGCCAAAAGGCGGTGTCAGCGGTCCTTCATGGTTAGCATTTATTGGCATGATGAAAGATAGCCTCTGGAGTATGGATTTATTTGTTTGCGAGTCCAGTACTTTAAAGACACACTGGGTTTTAGTCATTATGGATCAATACACCAGGAGAATCATTGGATTTGGCGTGAACCTAGGAGCGGTTGATGGCCCTGCCCTTTGCAGAATGTTCAATGAAATTATATCAGATATTAACATTCCCAAATATATAAGCAGAGACAATGACCCGGTGTACCGATTTGGTCAGTTTCAAGCAAACATGCGCATACTTAAATACTTCGATGGACTCGAGCAAATTCGATCTGTTCCACAAGTTCCGACTTCACACCCATTCATAGAAAGGCTCATCGGTTCCATAAGGCGTGAATTCCTAAATAACACGGTTTTCTGGAACGACGTCGATTTGAAAAGAAAACTCGATCAATACAAAGAATTTTATAATAACGGCCGCGTTCATAGAAGTTTGTGTGGACAATTCCCTAATCAATGGGGCGGCGAGCTGAATGTAGTTCAAGCGAGGTTTAAGAATTATGGGTGGAAAAACTGGTGTAGTGGACTTTATAAGATGCCAATTGCTGTTTAGATAGGAATTCGCTAGCGACAAGGTTTTCTCGACCTTTCTTGCATGGCTTCTTTATGATTCATACCATCCATTTGTTCCTTGTTTCCGTTAACCATGCTCAACATTGAATCTTCTGTTCTCCAGATACTAAATGTTGAGAAGAATCGTAGTGGCTTCATTGAAACTACAGCTAGTTTTTTACCTTTATTACTCTTAACCTGACACTCAACTGGTTTACCCCATTTTGTGAACCTTCGAACTTGTGAAAGTCGGAGTTTCGCGACAGTGAGTCCGACAACTGATCCTCTAGGATTCTTAAACTCTTCAAACAGGTAAGCAGCTTCAAGGCCAGTAAAGCTACCCCACCTCCTGTAAGGCCTCATTCTGATGTGCCAAGCACTTGCGCTACCAAATGAATTTGCCTTTTTGCTGAGGAACCGCTCTAATGACTCTTCATCACTCCACCGTGCTATAAAAGCTAAGGTATTAAATCTATACCTTGAAAACGAGAAAATATTTTGCCCAAGGTTCATCGCAAAAAGACAAAGGGAAAACTTTAGACCAGGGACTTTACGCTTAGTCGGAGGAAAAAAGAGTAGTTTCAAAGCACTAAAAAAGGACAATTCGACGAGGTGGTAGCTGAAGATTTCATTTTTGAGGTTAGATTTATTGTCCATAGGACGGATTTTATCAACTTTGAATAGGCTGGGCAATCAACTATAATATCAACTTAGAATAGAGGACATATTTTGACTGATGAACTGAGCTATCTCAACTTTTTACTGGCTGTAGCCCTTGTTTTGGGACCTATGATGACTCGTAAGTTCTTTTTGTGCAATTCAAGAATCTATGGCTTTGCACACCTAATCGCCTTTTTGGTTATAGCCGTTGGTTTTACTTTTTCTGTACATGAACTTTATCTTATTTGGGCATTTTTCTGTTTGTTTGGATTTCTCATCTTCCTCAGAAACAATTTTAGCGATTTGTTTAACCTTAAGAAACTTGCTGAATGTATTCCCTTTGTTTTTAGCATCATTGCATCTATTTGGCTTTTTAGCGGAGCCAATGATTTATTTCTACTGGGCTACAATAGAGAATGGAGTTATTATGCTGCACTTCACGGCAACTATTTGGGGTGGATGCTAGTGGGTTTATTTACCATAATTTCACGTGCTTTTTGGGGGCGAATAAACACACTTTACCTGACTTGTGCTTTTGTATTTCTATTGTTATTTTTGCTAATTGCATTTGGCATTGATGGCGTTCCGTATATCAAACAAATTGGGACGATGGGTGTTGTTTGTATGGCTCCACTATTAATTGGCTACTACACGTTCTCTCTTTGGCAAAGTAGAAGAGCCCCATTTTATTTCTCAGCCATCAGCTTTATCAGCATACTTTTTACACTATATCTTGCGGCATCTAATGAACTAAGATTTCTGCCACCCTTTGTGTTTCTCGATGTGCCTAGCATGGTATCTCTTCATGGACTAATTAATGGACTTGTAGCTATACCAAGTCTTTATCTTGCCTCCTATTTCGACGGACGGATTAATGAACACACCTGACAAAGTGGTTTTTTTTGATGGCGTATGTAACTTATGTGATTTCTCAGTAAGTGTCCTACTGAAAATGGATCGAAAAAAGCAATTTAAGTATTCGTCTTTGCAAGGCAACTTCGCAAGGAAAACGATCGTTCATAAAAACATGGAAACAGATCGTAGCTTTGTTTATTTGTCTGATGGAAAATTTTATACCAAGACAGATGCGGTCATTTTAATCTTGAAACAACTAGGTGGTGCGTATCGCTTACTTGGAATTTCTCTTTCCGTTTTTCCTCGTAGATTCTTAAACGCTTTATATGATCTGATCGCAGAAAACCGATACAGAATTTTTGGAAAAAAGGAACATTGCCGAATTCCCTCAGAGGAAGAAACAAAACTCTTCATTGATTGACCTGTGAACATATCCGCTACAAAAAATTCTTTCAAATCGAAAAGATTATAAGCCCTATAGGGTGCGAATTGATATTTATATCGCAATTGGTATTTTAAAGGCACCAAGACAATAAGATTGAAACTTATAATTTTGCAACTTCACTATAGGAACATTCATTTAAACAGCCATCTGTGCTGGCATTTTGCCGTCGATAGAGTGATGAACTCTCGTAATGTCCATTTTCTCATGCAGCCAATTCAAAATTTGTGATAATGCCATCGACCATCTTCTGATGGTTGATTTTAGGTAGAACTTTAACACTAGAAGATGGGTGTTTTCTCATTGGTGAGTCTTGAGTAAGCCCTTGGTGGGGACGATGGAAATGATAATAATCGACGAATTGGGATACGACTTGTCGCAAGTCCTTTTCCCCAAAAATCAGGCAATGATCCAACACCTCTTCTCTTAGGCTCCGGTGCCAACGTTCAATAAATGCATTGCAGTTTGGACACCTAGTTGGCGTGCGGATTAACTCCATCTCAAAGTATTCCTCCAAAAACGGCGCTAGCCAATTTCCATACACTCCGTCGCGATCGGATACCATAACATGCGGGAGATTATCCCCACAGCAAAGCCCCGTTCTGATAACGTTTTCTAGCCAATTCTTGGTGGGGTTTGTTGTGACAGCAAATAGCATGATCTGCCTTGTTGCCACATCCATAATGGAGAAT
Organism: Bdellovibrionota bacterium; assembly: GCA_041391425.1. Lineage (GTDB taxonomy): Bacteria > Bdellovibrionota_B > Oligoflexia > Oligoflexales > JAWKNZ01 > JAWKNZ01. The sequence goes on along the minus strand of JAWKNZ010000015.1, from coordinate 66,271 downwards.
AAGTACAATCGCTTCAAAAATAATGTATCAACGGTCATAAAGTCGCAGGCAAAATATCTCTTTGTGTGACTTGTGATAAAGTTGATCCAGGTTCTTTCGTATTTTGCCTTATGCGGGTCAAAGCCAGCAGCTTTAAGTATAGTCGCAATAGTAGTTTTGCTCACACTAATGCCAAGCTTTCTAAGTTCACCCTTGATTTTTCTGTATCCCCATCGTTTATTCGCTAATTTCATTTTTAAAATCAATTGCTTGATTTTATCTGGTGTTGGTTTCCTTCCTGCTTGTTTTGATGAATAATCTCATTTTTTCTTAGCCAGTTTACGGTGCCATGCGATAATGGTGCTTGGTTTCAAAGTCACAAGGTTATTAACTACCTTCGGGTTAGCTTTATATAAAGAGGCAAAGAAAACTCTATCCCAGCTGGTTAGCTTATGCCGTTTCACTTTTCTTCTTAGGATTTGCAGTTCTTTTCTTAACATCAAAATTTCTTGGTCTCGTCGATGCCCAAAAAGGGCTCTCAGAAATTTTCCGAGTATCACACTAACAATTAATAGGCAGTCGTTCATCATGCAGCTAAAGCTAGCAGAAAACTGGAAAAATGCCAGCTTTTAATGTCGAGAAATAGTCTAGTAATCTCAGTGTATTCGAATTGTTGGACGCTACGAGCGACACGCTGCACAGCGATAATAACCAGATTCAACAATTTAAAAAACGTCTATTGAAAATCTGCAAAATAAAAAGCCAAATTACCGTTCTGATATGCTCCCTTATACCAACTAAAATTAGAGATTGGTGCTGGAATGATATTTCTATCTGAATAAAATGAGATCGTTGTTTTTTTATTTACGAGTGGAAAAACATAAACTTGCTTAACTGTAAAATTGTCATTTGGATCTAATAAAACACGACCCAAATAATTATCTTTTCGAATTGACAAACCTTGATGAACAAAATTCCCTAAACTGGAAAACAAAACACCCCGAGTACCATCTAGCCTATGGACAATTTTTACACCAGCCCACGTGTGAGGGCCATGGCCAAAAACTACGTTACCTCTAAAATATTTGATAAATTTCTCACCTGTTTCCTTTGCAGCAATAAAAGCCTCAGCTTCAATAGTAGAGTTTGAGCCATCCTGGGTATGAATGGAAAGAATCTTAATATCTGCATTTGATTCATCAAATTTTTTTAAGTACCGATTAACTTTTAAGTCATCATACCCTCGCCTTGATACAGTGACGACATTTGTCTTTGGAATATCCCACCCAAAAAATGAAATACTTCCAAATGCTACAGTTACTTTCCTATCTTTAATTAATTTTTCAAATATCTGAATGTCATCAAAGTTCTCACCTGCTCCAGCTAAAGCTATACGTGTTTTTAACTTTTTCTCAATATAACGAATACTCGGATTAAAAGCATCTGCTCGCTCGAAACCATTTTCATCTTTTTCGCAGTCACCAGAATGGTTATTGCTGATTCCAAACAAATTAAATCCACGCTCAGCGGCTTGAATTATATTTTCAGGGTGTGAGTAGAATGCAAATGACACCGATTTTCGAATAAAACTACACTTTTGAGTAATAACGGCTTCCCAATTAATAAAACTGAGATCTGACGCAAATATAATTTTCTCAGGATCGATCTCCTTAATTGCTTGGCCAAACATTGGCTGAACTGGTATTCCTGTAACGTTCTCTGGCTTCGCGCTACGATCTACCCAACCACTATCGCCAACTCCCCTAATATCAATCAACTCGAGAATTTGTGAAGCATCCAAAGGTTTTGCAGATTCATTTCCGACAGAAACTTGCTCCTCATAAAATGAACCAGACTCTCCTACTGCTTTTCCTCCTGAACTGTCATCAAGTCCCACGTTTCTAAAACGCACACAAGAAGACACGCCAATTAATATAAAAAAATAAGATAGATAACTAAAAAATAGTCGATTTGAAAAATAATATTTATATCGAATCATGATTTCCTCATGCCAAGAGTATAGATAAATGGAGCTATTTTCACCCTAAGTAAATTTGCATATTAGAAAACTTATATCTCATTTTAGCTTGTTGATGCGAGAATTATTGACACTCTATAAGTTATGGTTTTGAAGTTTAAGGATAAATTACTACCGCGTTCAATCCAACTTTTGTATGCTAATTGTACCAATAGCCGACATAAAAAATAAACAGAATTTTTGGGATTAAAAGTTGAGTTTACAAAAAAATCGATAACTTGATTAGTAGATATATGCGTAAAAATCATAAACCTCATCACCTTGATGATTATAAAATTTAGCAGAATATATTTTTTATTATAATAATTATAAAAGAACTTCGATAATCTTTCTTCTACTGTTTAAATAAATTTTTCTTTCAATTTTAAATTATCGGTATCATTTTTAAGGAAAATTATACCCATTTCCAATAATGGTTATTTGTACGTAATAAATTGCATTATCACAGATTGGGACAAGTCTTAATCCAAAACAAATCAAACATATAGATTATTAAATTCGATTATAACGTACATTTTGTCACTTCCTCAATTTAATTTCAGATATTTAAAATAAGGAGACACTCCTTTAAAATAAATCGTGAAATCAATCTTTTTTTGTATAATATCAAATTATTAATTTTTTAAATCTTTCTACCAACAGTGCTAAAATTTTTGTTAACAAGTAATTAGGTATTATATTTTCAACTGAACGCAGAAAATACATAGATTAACTTTTTTACGGATAGGTGAGCAAAATTTATGAACTCGTTGAATACAATATATATAATTCTTTCATGCCACGTATTATTCTTTGTTTCTACTGGATGCCGGACGCTATCTAACATGAAAAATACTAAATCAACTTATCAACTAACTGGTGTCAAAATAATGGATGGTCAAAAATTCGTTTATGTCGCGGCTAGTGATTTAAATATTCGTCAAAAACCATCTCAAGCATCTCAAATCTGCGGAACTCTCCCTGGAGATAAAAAACTCAACTACCCTCACCTAAAGGTGAGGGGTTGGATTTGCGGCTGAAAGCCGCCTAAAGTCTTTCGTGCCCAATCGTAAATCCGTCATCCTTTTCGAAACTTTCATGCCCAGCGATATATTGTTGAATAACTTCATCAGTTACAGTTCCAGTCGTAGCTACAAAATAATCTCGCGCCCACAAATGCTGACCCCAATATCGTTTGCTCAGTGTCTTGAATTCTTGCAACAATTTGTGCGACGAGTAACCCTTCAAATTCTGAAGCAATTTACTTATAGCTATGTTCGGAGGAACTGATACGTGAAGATGAACATGTTCAGGAGCTACATGCCCTTTCAAAATCTGAACTCTATTCTTCATACATTGCTGTCTGATTAATTCTCTCAGCCTAACTCCCACTTCCCCCATAAGCACCTGATATCTATACTTAGTTACCCAAACTAGATGATATTTACAGTCAAATATCGTATGAGAGCCTTTGCGATAGTTTTCCATGTTAAATTCCTCCAAGAGGAATTTAACATATCCTAAAGGTTTCGCCTAAAGGCGAGGGTTTTAACCCTAAGCAAGGACAATAAAAGTTTTAGGAATAAACCATACGAACTGGGTTAAATTAGTTATAGACTCAGATACAAATTTACAGAAGTATATAAACCCCAATTGTCAGATTACATCATTGTTTGTGCATAGCGGATACTTATCTGAATCAATTAATACCGATAGGACCACAACTCCAAGTCCAAGCACCATTATGCAAAGACAATTGAAATTCACCAATGCTTGCAATGATATGGACAGTTCAAAATTCACCCTAGGCTTTGTTGGAGACGTATTGCTACATATGCCCTTGCAAAATCAAGCATTTAGTCATGAGGAACAATTCAAGATCCTTTGGAAAGAAGTACAAGGATTAATATCACAAGTTGACTTTATGTATGCAAACTTAGAAGGGCCTGCAGCAGCTAATATCAAAAACAGTAGTTATCCATTATTCAATTATCCTGAGTTTATCCTAGATAATCTAGTAGATTCCAGCTTCGATATTGTATCAACAGTAAATAATCACACCCTAGATAAGGGAGTCCTCGGTGTTGACCGCACTATCGAAGGTTTGAGACGCGTTGGACTCCCCTACTTTGGATCCATAAAGTCGGACGAAATTGAGGAAAGCCAATTTTACACTATAACAAACATTTCAAATGGATCAGATTCTATTCGAGTAGCTTGGGTAAGCTGCACATTCTCAAATAATGGTAACAATGACCCTCTGAAGCAAATTTTGTACTGCTTTCGCCAAAATGGAGGCGGAGGGGGACCAAATCCACTTTTATTAAATTTAGTGGAGAATTTACATAATATGGAATCAATTGATGCAATCATTGTTACCCCACATTGGGGAGTCGAATACGTACAACGACCTAATCGCTCACAGTCTGAACTTGCGGAACAATTAATCGGTGCGGGTGCCTTAGCCGTAATTGGATCTCATCCCCATGTATTACAACCGTGGGAAAAAATAATTAATAATGGGCGAGAAGGTTTTGTATTGTACTCATTAGGTAATTTTGTTTCTAATCAATCTCAAATTCCAAGAAGGGCCAGCATTATATTATTTCTAGGATTGCGAAAAACGTCGTTAGGAAAAGTATTAATAGATGGAATTAGTTATTTTCCGATGTATATGCGTAGGAGGTCTGACGAATCAAATCAAAATGGATATCATTATTTAACTCCTCTTAACACAGCCGAGCTAGTGGATAATATCGGATCAATGGCTAGAGAAAATATATATTCAATCTTTCCTGAATCATATGCGATCAAAAATAAAGAATCGATAGTAATAAATGGAAGCCAATGCCATTAATCTATAATGCCAAAAAATTAAATTTATTGAGATTCCATGATGGCTATTTCTAGGCTTTATAGACTAGTCAGACCGATAACCGATAGGAGTTGGACCCCACTACTGTGTGAGATTACATTCGACCTATGACACTCCCGTATTGAATAGTAACAAGGTGAATTTATAAATATTATTAGATAGTTATCTTTCATCTTAAATTCTTAGCAATCTACTCTAAGACTAATATGTTGTCACTGATAGGATGATAATTGGGATGTTATATTACACAGTAGTCAACATTATCCAGATTATTTTTAATATCTATGAACTTGGCATCTAGATTGCACATGGAACAGCGAGTTGATTTGGTTTATGTGAGGAGCTTTCTGTGACGGTATTATCTACAGAATCATTCAAGGATGAACGTGAACAGCTTGTCGAACTAGAATTAAGAACTCTAGGGATCCGTGATGAGTCAGTGTTACAAGCAATGAAGGAAGTACCACGCGAGGAATTCGTTGCAGAGGAAATGCGCGAATTTGCATACCGGAATGCCCCTCTACCGATCGAAAGTGGCCAGACGATCTCCCAACCATTGATTGTCGCTCTCATGGCTGAAGCACTAGAACTTGGACCGAATGACCGAGTACTTGAAATTGGTGCTGGATCAGGTTACGCCGCAGCAGTTTTATCGAGAATAGCACGCGAAGTATTCACTGTAGAGAGAATAGCAGAGCTAGCAAAGAAGTCTCGAACCAGACTGAAAAGACTTGGTTACGATAATGTATATTTGCTGCATTCTGATGGAACAAGGGGTTGGTCCGATCATGCCCCCTATGATGCAATTGTCGTAGCAGCTGCAGGGCCAGTAATACCAAAACCGCTTCTTGACCAGCTTGCAGTCGGGGGAAGACTTGTAATTCCAATTGGACAAGGCAAAGATTCACAGCAGTTAATTCGCATCGTAAAACGGCAGGAAGGTTTCGAACATGAGGAGCTTGGAGGAGTTCGCTTTGTTCCTCTAATAGGAGAAGCAGGTTGGCATGAAGATGAAAATGTTAAGCCAACCAAAGCAAAAATCAGTAAACCGAAGCCTGAGATAATTCCTGAGATGATTAGAAAAGCCGCAGAACCGGTATCCTCTTATGACGAGCCAAACATCGATAGACTACTAGAACGAATAAGCGATGCCCGCTTAGTATTGATTGGCGAAGCTACGCATGGAACGTCCGAGTTTTATCGCATCCGTACCGCAATCACTAAGGCTCTTTTACGCAAAAATGACTTTGATTTCATAGCGATCGAGGCAGATTGGCCAGATGCCTACCGAATTCACGATTTTGTTACGCACAAAGAGCGAGACGAACCTCGCGATTGGGAAGCCTTTAGCAGATTTCCAACATGGATGTGGCGTAACGAGGAAGTTCACGATTTTATTCATTGGCTTAGAGACTTCAATTTAAACTCTCGTTCAGAAAAGAATAGAGTTGGGTTTTTTGGGCTCGATTTATACAGTTTGTTTACATCAATTCATGCAGTGCTGGAGTATCTCGACAGTGTAGATCCAGAAACAGCAGAAGTTGCGAGATTTCGATATGGTTGCCTTACCCCTTGGGAATTAGATCCTGCTAGTTATGGACGGGCTGCATTGTCAGGTAGATATCGAAATTGTGAAGAAGATGTCGTTCAAATGCTCAAAGACATACTTGGCCGTCGCGTCGAGACAGCAACTCATGACGGTGAAGAACTTTTTAATGCGCAATTAAATGCCCAACTAGTTGCTAGTGCTGAAAAGTACTATCGAATTATGTACTACGGCTCCGATGCGTCATGGAATCATCGAGACCGACATATGTTCCAGACTTTAAAATTGCTTTTGCAACGCTATGGCAACGGATCCAAGGGGATTGTTTGGGAACATAACTCACATTTGGGAAACGCTGCCGCAACTCAGTTTGGTAAACATGGTCAAATTAATGTTGGCCAACTATGTCGAGAGGAGTTTGGCGACAAAGTTTACTCGATAGGTCAGTGTACTGATCACGGCACGGTGGCAGCAGCTTCTGAATGGGAGGGCTCATTGGAGATTAAGAAGGTTCTTTCCTCTCATCCAGATAGTTATGAGCGATTAATGCACCAGTCGGGAATCGAGACATTTTTGTTGCCGTTGGCCAAATCAAGTGATCGTCAATTGGTTTCCGCCCTCGCGGCACGGCGTCTCGAACGAGCCATTGGCGTTATTTATCGTCCCGAAACCGAACGATTGAGTCACTACTTCGATGTATCACTACCACATCAGTTTGATGAGATAGTATGGGTTGATGAGTCCTCAGCAGTACGAGCGTTAACAACTGAACAAAGGAAAGACTATAAAGCCCCACATCCATTCGCAATAATTGATGAATAATCTAGGAAAAATGATGCCTAATCTTTCTCAAACGCTAATGGATAATTTTGCTAATGATACAGGCTTACGCATTGGTAAAAAACTAAGTGAGCCGAGTAAGGGTGAACTACAGGCATGATAAAATAAGCACGTAAGTTGGCATTTAATTTGCTAATTTTCCTGATTGGGCCATGATAGTTCATCGTAGAGTATTAAACGGAAAGCGCTCAGAGTGAAAATGGCAATTGTGTCTACCTTCATTGAAAGTAAGGTACAATCAGCTAGTAAAAGATATCGCCAATACCTACACTTATTAGCTTTTGCCAACATTCCGTTCTAGAAAAACTGTGGTATTGAGTGCCAATAAAGTAAATTTCAGACTCTAAAGGCCTTTTTAAAGAAATAGCGAGATATTTGGCAATCCAATCCTGACCTCGAGTAGACATCAGCAACCTTGCTGTGCTCATCGTCTCGCGTCTGCACATCGCTTTGAATTATTTCGGAAACTAGTGCAATTATAACCTTTTGGAACCTCTAACTAAATAAAGAGATTCTAAAAATTGTGCCCAAAGTCTAAGCTCTAAACTCTGCAGGTACAATATGATTGCGAGCAAGGTACCTGTACAACTCCACCCGCGTTTTATCAGCCATCTTAGCTGCCTCAGTAACATTACCTTTAGAATGTTTTAGAAGGTTTTTGAGATAAACGGATTCAAATACTTTTTTAGCGTCCGCGTGGCGCAGTGGGAGCTCTAAAACTGAACTATCAAAGTTAAACTCCTCGGGTGAGACAGTTCCGCAATAGCCTTCCTCAAAAATGTCGTTTAAATTAATTTGCCCATCAGCTGATAAAACAACTGCTCGCTCAATAGCATTTTGCAATTCTCTAATATTTCCAGGCCAATCAGCCAGTTTTAGCCTTCCCATTTGAGATGCACTAAGGGGGCGTATAGTTTTGTCATTATCTTCAGAAAATTTGTCGATAAAATGGTTAATCAAGAGAGGAATATCGTCTGGTCGCTCTCGTAACGATGGCATATGAATTTTTAGCACTGCAAGTCTGTAGTAGAGGTCTTTTCTAAAGCGCCCCCTTTCAACTTCCTTTAATAAATCGAGATTTGTTGCGGCAACAATTCGCGTGTTGACTTTAACAGATTGAGTTGAGCCAAGTTGCCTTACTTCTTTTTCTTGTAAAACTCGTAGAAGCTTAACCTGCAATTGTAACGGCATCTCACCAATTTCATCTAGAAATAAGACACCATCAGAGCAAACTTCAAAGAGTCCCTTTTTCTCAGCCTTCGCATCGGTAAAAGCACCTCTTTTATGACCAAAGAGCTCGGATTCAAGCAGTGACTCAGGAATAGCTCCACAATTTATCGCCTCAAATTTTCCCTTTGATCTAACAAGTGACGATTCATGAAGCGCTCTGGCCACTAACTCTTTACCAGTTCCGGATTCACCTGTAATCAAGACACTTGCAGAAGCGTCTTTAATACGGCTAATTTGTTCTAAAACCGCAATATGATTTCTGCTTTGTCCGACAAAAGCTGAGTAATCCTGGCAATGATCCACAGATTCTTGGCTATTCTTTCCGTTAAGAATGTATGAAATTGTCTCAGCAATTTTGTCAGCTCCTAAAGATAAAGGATAAATATTGGAGGCGCCATTTTCAAGGAAACTGGGTGCCATTTGAACTGCATAATCGCTCATTAGTACAAACACTTTCGTTCGAGGTAGCTTATGTACAATAGCTCTTATCAGCTTTGACCCGGACGCACCTTCAAAGTCAGAATCAACCAAAACAGCTTCAATCTTATGATTTTCTGAAAAAAACTTTTCGAGATTTTCAATACTGCTTGCTTGATCAACGTCAATTCCCAGCCTCTCTATTCGATGTTTAAAAGTGACGCAAAAATTTTGATCTTTATCGATAAGCAAGACTTTTTTATGATGGGAAACAGGGCAAATTTGAACTGCTGCGTTCATAGATAGTTCCTCTAAACTTTCTGTTAACTTGCACGTGTTAACATTTTATTTAAATCCAGCATTTCTTCAGCAATTTTAATGCCAATTTGGCATTTACATCAAAAAACATGGATTAACCTAACTATTTCAACTAGATAATAATACCAATATGTCGCTAAATAGGTACATTTCGCAACAAAACGATACGCCCTGCATACCAATTTCTGCCTTCAGTGCGTTAATTGGCGCACCCTGCCAGAGCAAATCTTTAGAAATGCGAAAGCATTGGATAGAAAAAACAAATTAATTAACATAGCTAAACAAGAGTGGGATTTAACCTGCCTGGTACGATTGTTATCGACACAATTCAAAGTATAGAAGATGAATTGATAGACTTACGACAAAAAATCATCGATTCAAAGCAGACAAGATCTGTTCGGAAGAAAGAGCATTTAAAACATCATTCTTCTCAACCCAACCCCGACGCGCCTGATTGACACCAAGAACCATTAAATCAAGGGAATTTACGTCATGGGAATCGGTTGCAATTGAAACAGAAGCCCCAATATCTGTGCAAAGTTGGCAATGATAATCAATAAGATCTAGGCGCATCGGTTGACAGTTAATCTCAAGGTAACAACCTCGATCTCTTGCTGCAATGATGACTTTCTCCAAGTCAACCTCATATGCATCCCTAGATCCGATCAATCTACCTGTAGGGTGCGCTAAAACGTTAAAGAGAGGATTATCCATCGCCCTAATAATTCGGTCAGTCATTTGAGAGCGAGACATGTTGCGATCATAATGAACTGCGCAAATTCTAACATCCAAACGACTCAAAATAGCATCGGGTAAGTCAAGGCTCCCGTCCTTAAGTATATCAACTTCAATACCCTTCAAAATTTTTATTGATGGAAATTCAATCTGAAGCTCATCAATTTCCTCGATTTGCTTGAGAAGGCGATCCGCGCTAAGTCCATTAGCAACATTGACTCTTTTGCTATGATCGGTAATCGCAATATATGAATATTTCTTGGCAATTGCAGCTTTGACCATTTCTCGTAGTGTAGCATTGCCATCTGTCGCATTGGTATGAACATGAAGGTCGCCTTTTATATCTTCTAAACCGATCAAATGTGGCAACTTACCTGTCTGAGCCGCTTCAATTTCACCGTTATTTTCTCTTAGCTCAGGTTCAATAAATGGTAAATTTATTGATCTAAAAACTTCAGATTCTGTTTTGCCGGCAATACGTTTTCCTCCAGAAAAAACCCCATACTCATTTATCTTCAAACCACGCTCTTGTCCCCTGTGTCGGATAGCAATATTGTGTTCCTTTGAACCTGTAAAATAATGTAAAGCAGCTCCGTAGCTTTCTTCAGGAACAACGCGTAAATCTACTTGCAAACCGGATTTCAGTATAACGGTTGCCTTTGTTGTACCCATGCTAGTAATAGCCTTAACTTCTTCAAGTTTTGTGAATTTTTCAATTACTGACTGGCCGGAACCGCTGGTAACTAAAAAATCCAGATCTCCAACTGTATCTTTTTTTCGCCGATAACTACCCGCAATCTCCACCCGCTTAACTTTGTCAATGGCTCGTAACTGAGATTCTAAGCGAATAGCGATCTCACGAACGTCATACCAACTTTTTCGTTTTTGTTTGGATTTTCCTTCGTTCAAAGCTTTATTTGAAAGAAAGATATTGATGGAATTTTGGATCTTTTCACCAAATCCTCTGACTTGAATGATTTGTCCCGTTCTAGCTGCTCTGGCAAGATCAGCAAAACTGGTAATACCTAACGCAATGTGCAGAGCCCTAACTCGCTTAGGACCAAGCCCTGGAATTTTTGTCATACCTATTAAGTCTTTGGGGATCTCTTTTTCCAATTTCCTAATTAAAGGTAGTGGCTTATTCTCAGCCAACGCTAAAATTTTTCCCTCCAAATCTTTGCCGATACCAGGAATTTTGGGAAGGCTTTTACCAGAATTGACAATCTCTTCGATCGACTTTGGATACCCAAAAATGACCCGTGCTGCATTTTCATAGGCTCTAATGCGAAATGGGTTTGATCCCTCAATCGCAAGCATCGTTGCAATTTCATTTAGTGAATCCGCGATTTCCGCATTTGTCGCCACGATAACCTCAAAATACAGGTCTAGAACGTATCCGTTCTTATAGTGCAACCTATATGCCAAATCATTAATCATCAACTCCTGATGGATTGGGAGAAAAATTAGTAACAGAAATACGATCAATACATCCGAACACCACGATAGCCACACTAACTGGTGACGGATTGTCAAAAACGAAAAGTAATTTTCTAAAGGCTGGAGCAACGACGTTCTCGTCAAACCAATTGAGTTCCGGACGGTACCCGAAAAAGTAAAGAACCTCATATCGAAAATAGATTTTTTTAATGTAGTTTATAAGAACAATAAGTGCATGACAGAGGCATTTGCACTTACCAGTTGAAACTATACAAATCATGGCCTACAGCAATTGCGCCACCCGGCCCAGTTAGGTCGGCCGCTGTTATCGCGTAAAACAAGCATCTGATCACCTTTCGTTACGCTTTCCGCAATAATTGCATCTGCACCATCAAATTTTATCTTTGAACCGGCTATTTTTATCTGATCACCCTTTTCAATTTTTGCTTCTTGATTATCAATGTACCACTTTGGACCAAGATGCACCTCATACGTTTTATCTTTAGCTTTCACGCGAAGATGAACACCCGAGGACATTCCTCTTAGAGGAGAGCGGTACAGCACTTCCTCAACAGTACCTTCAATTTCAACAACTGATTTTGTATCAAACATCTGGTTGTAGCGAGAGCTCATTCCCCAACCAGAACCTGGACCAGCAATTAATAGTTCAGATGAAAAACCGGCTAGTATCAAATATAAGCATAATAACAACCCATTACACATATTTTTTCTCCCCTCTAACATTAAGCACAGCGTTAATGTTGTCCCCAAGCGTGTGACGCTCTTCTCTACGCTCGACGATATTAATATTCATTACAAGTTCGTCGGAGTTTTCTTTCAAACGATCTCGACATGCTTTAAGCGCGTCAAAAACATCTCTTGCATCGCCACGAATGCTTGTACTTGTGGCACCAAGACTATATTCGATGCCCCTTTTATCTAATAAAGAAAGAACTTCAGCAAGACTCGAAGACATATGCACCTGATTTGGCAAATAAACACTAAATTCAGCAATCATATTCTAACCTCCACCTATATCATTCCTTCCATACCCGGATCTTGGGAATATCGATTTGGTTTTTTGACAATTTTTTCGGCACGTATTTTCACGTGCTCTCCTCGACCTCGCGTCGTACCATTTCGCGCAAAACATCGGCTGTTGTTATTTGATTTCAGTTTCACAACTTCACTAATTGCATATAGATTAAAAATGTAGCGGCACCACCCAAGCCCCAATGGGGGCATGGGTCCTCCGTAGCCAGTTTTGTTCCAAGAATTCTTACCTTGAACCGCGTGAATCGGACGATCAAATGACAGCTTATTGGGCAGCACTTCAGGAAGTTGATTGATAATGGGATTAATTTTGTAAATCACCCAATGAACCCATGGTATCGTTGCAAGTGCATCAGAGTCATCGCAGATGAGGACCAGCTCTTTTGTTCCTTCTAGAACATTTTGCCAATGGAGTGGCGTCGATAAATCCTCCCCTTCGCCGGAGAATTTTTTCGGAATCTCACCGTTATTTTCAAACGCGGAACTGGTTATGTTAAAAGTCACTGGTTCTCTCCTCTGCTTTGCGAACAATTCCGATGACGCAATGCTTACCTGCATCAAAGAGATCAACCTACTCATTGGCGGCTTTGTTCTTACCTTTGCCTGCAAGCTTGGCAACAAATCCTGGCTTACCGGATTTAACGCTAATACGTTTTGCCTTAGACTTCTCAGACTTTGGCAGTGTTAGACAAAGGACACCATTATCGTAGTTGGCCTCAATATTTTCTTCTTTGACACCATCAGGAAGTGTGAACGTACGATTAAACTTCCCATAAGATCTCTCTAGACGGTACTGATTTGCACCTTTTTCTTCTTTCTCCTGCTTTCTTTCACCCGAGATGCTGACAGAATTGCCAACTACCTCAATTCTAATGTCATCTTTTTCCAAACCAGGGACATCCATTGAGAGATGATATTCGCTTTCGGTTTCCTCAATGTCACATGCGGGAACAAATTCAGGACCGTTAGCGGACCAGCCACGTAACGAACCGAGCGAACGCTCCATATCACTAAACATACGGTCAAAATCTCGCGAGAATGGCTCCCATGAACTAAGCAATGAGGGTCGATCTCCTCTCCAAACATCAAGTGCAGTCATTTTCATCCTCCTAAAAGGTTAAGTTAAACAATATCCATCGAAAGCAATTGCAATTATAAAGCCAAGATTGATTTCGATAGGACAAATCATTGGTAAACCATAGTAATACTGAAGTGTAAACTTGTTCGCCCAATGAAGAGATTTTTCATGTAAACAAAATCCATACATTATTTAGAGTGTCCGGTAAAATGGAGGCCACCTCAATCGAGGCAATTATTTCGTCAGGCAAGAAGATCAACTGAGTTAACAACTCGTCTCTAGTAAAATTGTAAGTCTTTAGATAAAGCGTATATGAGTCTGCAAGTAAACGAGCCAAACCGGCTACAATTTTCTTTCGTTTGTCTTCAGAAATTCCAATGTCGATTCCCATGAATAGCTCTTCTATTGATAGTGGCATCCGGTAGCTTCAGTTTTTATGTTATTTTCCTTTATTAAACGCTGAGTCATCTAGCTGGTTATGAGGGTGTAAACATTTTACTTACACAAAATTTCGAATGATCAAAACTTTTTAGAAAAATGCATCCAATACAAAGTTGGCTTAATCTTTGCAGACTTTAATTTGAAAACGGAGGTGCAATATCATGTTCGAACGATTTCGAGGCAAAGAAAGAAAGATTGTTGCCGGTATCAAATTCACAGCAATCGTTGATGAATATATAAAAAGCGTTATCAGTCTAGCCAAGCGCACAGATATGAGCCTTAAATTTACTCACGTTGTTGAACAATGGACTTCCGCATCAGTCATTTACCCAGGTGAATATATTTCATCAGGAATAGCAAAAGCTGCCGAGGAGCAAAGGACGAAGGAAGCCACTAACGAACTTCAGAAAACACTTAAGCCATATCTTAGCAAAGGGGAATTTGAAACATCGGTACATGTCGGACGTCCTGGAGAAGCACTAAAAAGTGATGCGCTAATTTCCCGAGCTTCATTGATCGTATGCGGTGTAAAACCAGTATCCTACAGATTTGTTCCGAGAGGTTTTTCTACCGCCATAGAACTAATGACTGAATCTTCTATACCCGTATTAGTTATTCCAGAAGGTAAATTTTACGATTTTAATGGTGAGAAATTTACTGTACTTGTATGCGATGATCTAAGCCAAACAAGTGCAGATGTTCTATCTACTGCTGGTGAACTTTCTGGTGCATTTCGTAATGTCACGTTGCACCATCTCCATATCCACAAAGAATCAAAGGAACAACTTTTAACTTGGGCCAATCAAGTATTTGAAATGATGATTACTCGTGACCTTGAATATGATTTTGAAATTGACAAACACTCGATCGTCTCTAACACAGAAAAGGCCATACATAAAAAAATGGACAAAAGGTTGGAGATTCCTCAATCGTTTTTGAATTTGAACAATGTTTCCTATACGCAGGAAGTGCGCTTTGGTGACGTCTTTGATGAATTAACTCAATCTATCAAATCTTTGAATCCGGATTTGATTGTATTTGGTAGACACCATTTTCTTCACAAACATCCTGTCTCAATTGGCAAAGTTCCATTTTATGCAATGTTGAATTTGAATATCCCTATTATGATAGTTTCAAACATTGGACATCTAAAATAGCTCACTCTCGGAGGTATAATTGAATTTCAATAACTGGGCTAACGATAGAGTAAAGCGACTTAATTGGTTTGACGTAGCATTAATCAAATGGTCGGTGCTCTTTTTCACTTTGTTCTTAGCAAAAGTGTGGGAATCGATACTATCGCTAAGCTGGCAAACATATATAATTCTGTCAGTTGCAGCCGCTATAAGGCCTATCTATACAGCTTATATTAAAAACTCACGACAAACTTGAGTTTACTACGCTGGTAACTCCATTACTTAAAATTTTAACCTGGAGTTGCTGCCATAGCGAAAATGCGATTTAGGGTAATGAGAGCTGCTATAGACTATACACTGACCTCAGTACGTTTGTTCCAGGGCATTTTCGCAAGCAGTGTAGTAAATAAATAGATTCTGATAACAAAATGCTTACAGCCTTAGTCACATTAAATGATTATAGGCATCCGAGACATTTGGTACTTTCCATCGTCTGTTTGGTAGAACTTTTTTTAGGGAGAGCGACCTTCAGGATGGAGTTCGTTTTTATTTTCGATTTCTATCATCATCACACTAACTTTCGTAAGTATTTTGTGGCTTCATTAATAACCAAAAAGCTACGGAAATCCTTATTAGGGATTTCAACATTAAATCTCTTTTGCACCTTAATGATAAAGTTCATTACATCGACCGAATCCAAATCAAACTGCTCTTGAAGGTTAATCTTATCATCTACATCTGATTCTTCGACTTCGGGAGCAATATCCTTCAATACCGCAATTAGTTTCTCTTTGATTTGCATCTCATTCATAAACACCTCTTAAATCTCAAAATCTAGCTCTTTTGGATCAGATAATAGTTTGCTGATAAGATTTAAGAAAATCCCACCTCTGTGCCCATCACTTGCTCTATGGTCGGCTGAGAGCGTTGCTGTAACTACTGGTTTTACACCAATCATTCCATCTGAAGCCCATGGTTTTGAATTGATTTTACCAAAACCAATCAGCGCAACTTGGGGAGGATATATTACGCCAAACACCGTTTCTACACCTTGATCACCTAAATTAGTAATTGTGATCGTCGGATCAGAAATTTCTGAACTTCGTATCTTCCCAGATCTTGCACGAGCGACTAAGTCCAAAAGGTCCGTCATAATCTTTTGGATGGATTTGTTTCAACATCATGAATCGCTGGAGCTACAAGGCCTCCGTGACGTAACGAAATGCCAACACCTATATGGACAGCAGACACTGGATGGAACTGCCCCTCTAACCAGAAGCCCTTCATTTCTGGGACGCGTGCGCAGGCTTTAGCAACCGCCTTGATATATAGGGCTGCTGAGAGAATCCGATCAGTTACTGACTTCTCAGCATTAACTTTTTCAAGCACAGAGAGAGAAGGTTCCATATTGATCTCTGTCTGAAGATAATAGTGTGGAATTTCTCTTTTAGAACGGCTCATGCTAGTCGCAATCGCCTGTCTCATTGCCACTGATTTTTTTTCTATACCATCAACCTTTGACGGTTTCTTTTCTGCATAAATTTTCTCGCCACTGTATTGATCGACATCCAACCTAGTGATAGCGCCTTGCGGACCGCTACCATGAACCAGGGCCGGATCAATGCCCTTTTCTACGGCAACTTTTCGAGCAAGAGGAGTAACCCTGAGCCGCCTCTCCCTCGATGGGCCAGTTAAAATGACCTTTGGAATAACTCTTTGTTGTCCAGATTCCCTAAGTGGGGTTGGCATGCTTAGCTCTTGAATAGAGGGTGGAGTTCTCTCGATCATAGAAATCGATGGAACATCAGTTACACTTTTTTCACTTTGCAAAAGGGCAAGCACCGTCCCCACGGGAACTTCCTTACCAGGTTCAACCAGCATTTCGCTAATTGTTCCAGTCTCCCAAATTTCTACCTCGATGGTGCCTTTTTGAGTCTCAACATCAGCTATGATATCGCCTCGATTGACATGGTCTCCAGGTTTAAAATGCCACGCTACCAAAGTCCCCTTGTCCATATCCGCACCCAGAGATGGCATCTTAAATTCGATCATTTCGACCCCACAAGTTCTTTGGCTTTTGCAACTATTTTTTCTACTTGTGGTAATGCCGCTTCTTCAAGATGTTTGGCGTAAGGAATAGGGACCTCCTCGCTGCATACCCTTGCTATAGGCGCATCTAAATCAAAAAAGGCATGTTCAACGATACGCGTGCAAAGTTCTGCCGAAAGACTACCTGATTTCCAGCCTTCATCGACAATTAAGACCTTACTTGTTTTTCTAACGGAAGCTAGGATTGTCTCATCATCCAACGGCCTTAAAACACGAAGATCAATAACTTCAGCTGAGACACCTTCAGCATCAAGATCGTTCGCTGATTCGATGACTTTCGGTAACGACCCACCGTAAGTCAAGATTGTCAAATCCTTCCCTTCTTTTGCGACATTTGCACTTTTAATATTAAAGTTTCCGAAATCGTCTGTGTCCAAAAGACCTTTCATGTTATAAAGCAACGCATGTTCGAAAATCAGGGTTGGATCTGGTTCTTCGAGGGCAGAAAGCAACATGCCATAAGCATCCGTCACAGTTGCTGGGGCCAAGATCTTAACTCCAGGTATATGCGCGTACCATCCTTCCCAACTATGGGAATGTTGCGCCGCGAGTTGCCGACCTGCTCCAGTAGACATACGAATAACAAGAGGAACGTTGAATTGTCCGGCCGACATATGGCAAAGTGTCGCCGCATTATTTACAATCTGATCTAGTGCAAGCAGGCTAAAATTGACCGTCATGACTTCAACGATAGGCCGCATGCCGCCAATGGCCGCTCCAATCCCCGCACCAACAAACCCAGATTCTGCTAAAGGAGTATCTCGAACACGATCGGGTCCATATTTTTCAAGCAATCCATGTGTAACTGCATAGGTTCCGCCGTATCGACCAACATCCTCTCCCATAACAAATACACGTTCGTCTTCATCCAGAGCTTTATCGATAGCTCTTTTCACAGCTTCACGATAGGTTACTTCTTCAGCCATCTAAAGACTCTTCCGCATAGACAAATCGATACAAATTATCGACGTCTTCAAGGGGTTCTCGCTCAGCAAAGGCAATAGCATCGTCTATTTCTTCTTTGACGACGGATCTCATCGTTGCAATCTCAGTATTGTCAAGTAAGTTTTGTGATCTCAATATATTTGAGAGCAAATCGATTGGATCTCTCTTTTTCCATTCCTCAACTTCGCTTTTATCTCGATAAAGTTCAGGATCAAACATGGAATGAGCTCGAAACCGGTATGTTTTGCATTCTAAAAAATAAGGAGTTCCCAGTTCTTTCACGTCCCGAATCGCTCTTTTCACTGCTTCGCGTACCGCAAGGACGTCCATTCCATCCACACTTGCGCAGCGAACCCGATAAGACTCAACTTTCCTTACAAGATTGGTTTCTGACTCCGATCGTTCTAAAGCTGTTCCCATGGCATAAAGATTATTTTCACAAATAAAAAGCACTGGTAACTTCCATAAAGCAGCTAAGTTCATAGCTTCATGAAATTCGCCTTCGGCCATAGCGCCTTCCCCAAAAAAACAAACAGAAAGGCGATTTCGATTCTGCAACTTATTTGCTAATGCCAGTCCCGTGGCGATGGGCAGCGCGCCACCTACGATAGCGCTACCACCAAGAAACAAAGTCTCTTTATCAAATAAGTGCATGGAGCCACCGCGACCACCACAACAGCCGCTAGCTTTGCCAAACATTTCAGCCATAATAGACCTTGCCGAAATTCCCCTCATTAAAGCGTGACCATGCTCTCTATAAGTTGCAAATACAGCATCTTCCAACGAAAAAAGTTCCATAGCACCTACGGCTACCGCTTCCTCTCCAATATAAAGATGTAAAAATCCACGAATATTACCGGCCGAATACTGTTCGGCGCATGCTTCCTCAAACATTCGAATACGAAGCATCTGTTTTAAAAGATGATGATGACTTTGCTCTTTTTCAATCATAATTCTTAACTTTGGCAACCGTAGGATCAATCTCAAGTGTCGAGATATCGCCCTCAGGTAGTCCCAACTCGCGTGCTTTTAAAAGTCGCCGCATAATTTTGCCGCTTCGTGTTCTTGGTAGTGAATCTTTAACTTCAATCTCTCGTGGTGCTACGGCTGGACCTAATTTTTTGCGTGCAAAGCCCATAATTTCACGCCTTAGATTCTCAGAGTCCAAGTAGCCATCGTTCAAAGTAACGTAGGCTTTCACCACTTCCATCAGCATCGGATCTGGTTTACCAATAACAGCTGCTTCTGCGATGGCTTCGTGTTCAATTAGTGCGCTTTCAACCTCAAAAGGACCAATAAGATGACCTGCTGACTTAATGACGTCATCCGCTCTACCAATAAACCAAAAATAGTTATCGCTATCTTTCCTAGCTAGGTCACCGCTTAGATACCAACCACCAGAAGTAAAACATTTTTTGTAGCGCTCCTCCTGCCCCAGGTAGCCGCGAAACATCGAAGGCCAAGGAACTTTGAGCGCTAACTCACCTTCCTCATCAATTTCTGCCTCAACGTAGTCAGCATTTTTGTTCTTAAGAATGGTAGCCGTTACACCCGGTAATGGTTTTCCCATAGACCCTGGTTTAATATCCATAGAAGGAAAATTAGCAATCATGATGCCACCAGTTTCTGTTTGCCACCAATTATCATGTATCGGCAAACCAAACGCTTTTAATCCCCAACGTATGGCCTCAGGATTAAGCGGCTCTCCCACACTGGCGATTAACTTTAAAGAGCTTGTGTCGAATTGCTTAACGAGGTCTTCGCCCATTTTCATCATCATCCGGATAGCAGTTGGTGCCGTATACCAAACAGTAACTTTTTGCTTGTCAAGAATCTCATACCAACGCTCTGCATCAAATTCCCCTTCATCAACAATCATAGTCACACCATTGGTCAAAGGCGAAATGATGCCATAAGAAGTGCCGGTTACCCAACCTGGATCTGCTGTACACCAAAATACGTCCTCTTCTTTCAAATCTAAGGCAAACCGACCCGTCACATAATGGGACAGGACAGCACCGTGAACGTGAATTGCACCCTTAGGTAATCCGGTTGTTCCACTGGTAAAGTGAAGTAGAGCATTATCTTCTGGGTCTGTTGATCTAGTTATATAGTCTGCATCAGAATGTTCGATAACATCACGAAAGCTAACAACACCCGGTATTCCGACTAAGCTTTGATCCAACTCATCTGCGATAATGACGCAGCGCAAATCTTTGAGGCTCTCTTTTATCGTTACAATTTTGCGCTTGTATAAATGAGCTGTCGTCAAAAGTACCTTGCAGCATCCCAAGTCCATACGCGCTTTGATGGGCTCAGGTCCAAATGCAGAGAATAATGGCGAAAATACACACTGCCGCTTAAGAGCACCTAACATCCCAATATATAGCTCAGGTTGCCTCGGCATAAGAGCAAAAAAACCATCCCCTTTGCCTATGCCCAGTCTAGCAAGACCATTCGCAAATCTGTTAGTTTGCTCAAAGAGCTTTGCATAGCTAAAGTCACTTTGCTCACCAGATTTTGAACACCACCTTAAGGCTGTTTTCTTTCCCCGACTAAATTTCTCAACTTGAGCGTCAACGGCGCTATAGGCGATATTCATTCCCCCTGATGGCATATGAACAAATTCACTTTTGGCAGCTTCCCACGTAAAGCCTTTATAAGTTGCTTCATAGTCACGCATGTTTGAGACTGATTTTTGAGCATCCGATTTTGTAATCAAAGGCATTGGTAATCCCTGCGTTTGAAAATCATCGGGTGATTTGTAAGCAATGTTCATGCCATTGATTTTTGTCTGTCAGAAAAAAGATTTATATTTGAGACTATAGGGCGTGTTGACGTTTCATTTCCTACTACGAGCCAAACCCTTGAGTCACAACGTTGTCATGGTTTCAAAAATTATCCTCAATGTACATCTAGTACACCTCCGGTAATTTTGAAACCCTTCCTAGCTGCGACTTTCAAAGTATTTGTCTCTCGCTACGAAAATGAAACGTCAACACGCCCTAGCTAACGTATTCCATACAAAAATGATCTGAGTATGTAAATGAATTGTTTACGCCTAGAAAAACTCTTCGAATAGTAGCATATCCATTAAAATACGACTGATAGTGGCATGGCATTTGCTTTCGGATCTTTGGTTTATTGCGACTTTTTTTTAGAATGTCATGGAGCGACTATGCTTACCAAAGGCCGGCAAAAATACATTAGATGGTTTGATGAGATAACGATCAAGGATATCCCGACGGTAGGAGGCAAGACTGCTTCGCTTGGAGAGATGTATCAAAACCTGAAAGCAAAAGGCATCAGTATTCCCAATGGATTTGGCATTACCGCATCTGCCTATTGGCTATTTCTTAAAGAAAATAATATTCTTGATCAAATCAAAAGCACCCTGGATGACGCGGATCTTTCCCAAGCTATTGAGCTCCAAAAAGTTGGCAAGTCCATCAGACAGGCTATTCTAGATGCCAGCATTCCTAAAAGTTTAGAATATCAAATTAATGAAGCCTATAAAGTGTTGTGCGCTGAAAATCATAATGGAGACATTAGTGTAGCAGTTCGAAGTAGTGCTACAGCAGAAGATTTACCTGATGCTAGTTTTACTGGTCAACAAGAAACATATCTTAATGTTCGCACTGAAAAAATTCTTTTATCGACCTGTAAACAATGCTTTGCATCATTATTTACCGATAGGGCTATCTCATATCGTGAACACAGGAATTTTGACCACTTTTCAGTAGCCCTGTCTATTTGTGTGCAACGAATGGTGCGTTCTGATCTAGCATCATCGGGAGTGATGTTTTCCATTGATACGGAAACGGGTTTTAAAAATGCCGTCTTGATTAATGCATCGTATGGACTTGGCGAAAACATTGTCCAGGGATCTGTGAACCCAGATGAATTTTATGTTTTTAAACCCACACTAAGAAACGGTAAGCGCCCCATCCTTCAAAAGCACGCCGGAACTAAGGAGTACAAATTAATCTACGATATCGGTGGTAGCAAGATGGTCAAAAATATTCCCGTTGCTGCTTCGGATCGAAAGCGTTTCTCCATAACAGATGATGAAATCCTGAAACTTGCAAGATGGGCGTGTGACATAGAAGACCACTATTCTAAGGTAAATAGCAACTACACTCCAATGGATATGGAGTGGGCAAAAGATGGGCTAACGGGTGAATTATACATCCTTCAAGCAAGGCCAGAAACCGTAGTCTCGCAAAGAAAGGCAGCCACTCTCGAACTTTACCACATCAAACAAAAAGGAAAGGTTCTCACGAGCGGACGTAGTATTGGAGAAAAGATAAGTTCTGGAAAAGTTCGCATTATAAAAGACGCCACCAACCTTGCAAATCTAAATGATGGTGAAGTGCTTGTGACCGATAAAACAGACCCCGATTGGGAGCCTTCGATGAAGCGAGCTTCCGCTATTGTCACAAACCGGGGTGGGCGCACTTGCCACGCCGCCATTGTAAGCAGAGAGCTTGGTCTTCCTGCCATTGTAGGCACTATAGACGGCACCCAAGCGCTCAAAGATGGTGATGAAGTAACAGTTTCTTGTGCTGAAGGTGAAATCGGCCGAGTTTACCAAGGTCTGCTAGATTTTGAAAAAGAAACGATTGATGCCGATGCACTTAAAGATCGCCCAAAAACGCAAATCATGATGAACCTTGCAAACCCTGAGGAAGCCTTTCGGCTATCGATGATGCCAAACGACGGCGTCGGTCTTGCAAGAACTGAATTCATCATCAACCACTATATCAAAATTCATCCTATGGCTCTTTTAAGATTTAATGCAATAGAAGATCAAAAAGAAAAAGATGAAATTGAAAAATTGACGCTCGGCTATTCTTCAAAACCAGATTATTTTATTGAAAAACTAGCCCAAGGTATTGCCATGCTCGGTGCAGCATTTTACCCGAAAGATGTCATCGTTCGGCTAAGCGATTTTAAAACAAATGAGTACGCAAACCTTATCGGAGGCAGACAATTCGAACCCCATGAAGAAAACCCCATGATTGGTTTTCGCGGTGCATCCAGATACTACAACGACAGATATCGAGATGGCTTTTCTTTGGAATGCAAAGCATTAAAACATGTAAGAGACGATATGGGTCTAACCAATGTAAAAATCATGATCCCATTTTGCCGAACTGTCGAAGAAGGGAAAAAAGTACTGTGGGAAATGGAAAAATATGGCTTGACCCGTGGGGAAAACAACCTTGAAATCTACGTTATGTGCGAAATTCCAAGTAATGTCATTCTTGCGGATAAGTTCTCCGAAATCTTTGATGGGTTTTCCATCGGTTCTAACGACCTTACCCAATTGACTCTGGGTGTCGATCGAGACTCTGAGCTTTTGTCTGATATCTTTGATGAAAGAAATGAAGCAGTACTCCGCACAATTGCAGATGTTATCCAAAAGGCGCGTAACGCAAGAACGAAGATTGGAATTTGCGGACAAGCTCCAAGTGACTATCCCGAATTTGCTGCATTTTTAGTGAAAGAGAGCATTAATAGCATATCACTCAGTCCCGATACACTCATTAAAACTACAATCTTGGTGAAAAATTTGGAAAAAGAGGCTAACCATTCCAAGTAACACTTCTAAATCTACAAACGATTCAGCATGTATTTTAAATCTCAGCAATCTAAATAGCCTATTTAGTGCTATTAGCGCAGAAGGATGAAATCTTTGAAACTGTCTGCGTATTCTGCTGAAAGTGCGGAATCAATTTGGAGGAAAGTGCGCTTATATTCTGATTTGAATTTGCGGTTACTAAAAATATGATTCAACTCTACGTAGAAAGTTGGTGTAATCATATAACTATTCCTAAACCAAGGTTCATGATATAAAATCTGAAAACTATTGCATGTATTTTTCTCATGTATTGTGAATGTAAATAATAAATAAGTGTAAGAGCGTCCTATAATACTTTGACTATCATTCAAATGCCTTTGGAAATATTATGGATATACATAAATATTGTTAACCAGCAAATTTTCTAGTGGAATATTAGCGATAATTAATAACCTGTTCTAAACTAACTAGTTTGACTCAATTCCTACCGACCTGGCTACATAATAAAATATGCATTAAGATACCGATTGTTCTTTTGGAGGCTTTTAGATTTAAGGCAGATCAAGAAAATATTCCTTATCAGACTAAAATTAAAGAATTGATGAAAAATTGGATTTTAGAGAACGCTTAGTTGTTAAAAAGTAAAGAGCACATCTTGAAAAAGAACTTAAGATTTGTTGGTATCATTGATTTTTCTGAAAAAATCTTTTCAGAAACACCTTAAGTATAATACTAACTATTAACAGACAATCATCCTTCATATCAATAAAGTTTGCAGCAAATTGAATAATTGATAGCGTATAATGACAGAAAATAATCTATTAATATCAATGTATTAAATTCATTGAATGCCACGCCCTAAATTTTGGATTCGTTAACTTTGAATACATTTGAATACGTTTTTTTGATTAAGTCATGGCTAAAAAATTCACTTTAAGCCGATAAAGAAATATCCCCTTTATTAGAAAATATTTGGTTTAGGAGGCGTTGGTTATGATGAAGTACTTTGTAGCATTGATTTTTCTGATTTCCGTAAATATAAGTTGTGGAGAGTTGCTAAACAAAAAAAATAAGAACGATGAAGAAAAAGAAAGCATCAAGTTTATCATTGATAGTGAAAAGAACATTTTTCTTCAAGCTAATAAGAGAATAACGATGCATAGCTGCAACCCCTTTTTTGTTTCAGTTTATTATGATGTCACTGACGGACCTGCACGTGGCTGGAAAATAAATGAATTGGATGGCGGCGATAACGGCAATTCTAGGTTAGGTTTTGGAAATTATTATCTAGATGGGGAGTACGTAAGACCAGTTTATCGACCTATCGATGAGGGGTGTGATACGATTGAGGCTCATATTTTAGAAGAAGGTGAAAAAGTAGAAATACCTTATAAGAAAGATTTTAAGATCATTGCATATGCTAATAGCACTAGCCCTGCCCCTATACCTGACGAAAAAACATTCGAACAGTGGTTCGATAAAAATATTTGCCCTACTTGCTTTGACAATAATAAAGATCGATCATATCTCCACCAGACAGAAGAAGACATGGTTAAATTATATGAAAAAGAGCGAAATGGTTTGGATGCCAACGAATTTTATCATAAGTCGGCTGACCCAAGCTCTCTTCTAATTGACATGGAATATACTTTAGATGATGGTAGAGTTACTAGTTTATCCCATGTAATCTTTTTTGACGATCAGCCTTTAGATAGCTCTATTTCTTTTACATCGACTTCTGATTTAGATAGCAACGACGATTATATTAAAATGACTTTAATTCAAGTGGATAAAGAGAAGGGACTTTATGATATTTACTCTAGAACAAGACGATTGCAAGATTCAAAAATAATTGACTCAAAGCAGCAGCTATATGCATTCATTGAATGTTTTAGAGAAAACAAAAATATTGTCTGTATTAATGATGCTAGACCTGTTGATGGATTTTTATTCAAGATGAGCATTATAAACAACGAGGCATCAAACTATGATGTTTACATTGAGGAAGGTGGTGGCCAAATTGTGATCGCAGATGCCAATGGTCAATCTAAAGGAGGATCTACTATTCAATCAAAAGAGTTTGCAAAGGGCCTTGTTTTCGATGGCCATCTCAATCAACTTGAAAGCTTTATTTTGGGCTTACCAACGAAGGAATAATAATTCATATCGAAATTTTCCGTAGAATAAATTTAGGTATCCCGACAACTAGCATTACCAATTAGAACAAACTCGCTACCGCTATGTCCAATCAGAAGATATCAAATTAATCCATCAAGAATACTCAAACTAAGCTGTATAGATCATGAATGACAATGATTCTAATATAACTAAAATCTTAGTTGACTTCTACTAAGCTTTTAGTTATCTTAGAATTAAAAGGAGTCTTCAATGAAAAAACCCTCAAAGGAACAAGAGAAGAAACTGCTCACGGAAACAGAATTAGAGTTGATGCAGATCATCTGGAACCTTGGTGAAGCAACTGTAAAAGAAGTCATACAGCATTTGCCAAATGAGCGCCAACTTGCATACACTTCGGTCTCCACCATTATCAGGATTCTCGAAAAGAAAGAGATTGTGACTAGCCGTAAAGGTAATGGAAATAGCTACATCTACACCCCACAGATTATGAAGTCGGAGTACGAACAGGCAAGTCTTGGGCATCTACTCAAAAATGTTTTTTCAGACACTCCATCATCACTAATCAGAACCTTAGTAGATACAATGGATCTATCGAAATCTGACCTGGTAGAGATTAAAAAAATTCTCTTAGAGAGGTTAGATCCATGAGTTTTGATACTGCTTATATATTTTTAGCGATCATTATAAGCACGGCCGCTATCATTATCTTGATTGGCACTTCACGGTCTATCATATCCCGTATATCTATCCAGCCCATATTGATTCATCGGTTTTGCAATTTTGTAGCCCTAATGACAGCATTATCGCCGTTGGTGTATCTAGCAGCCCCCGATCATAGTTTTACCGTAGTTTCCGCTCAAACTTTTGATAGCCCTCAGCAGATACTTAAATCACACCCTAAGGTGACTCATTACAAAAACAAAGTTATGCCTGTATCACAGGATACCATTCCATATAAGGCAATTGGTATAATAGCCCTTTGTCTTATATTTTTGTGGTATTTTAGCAGATACCTTGCTAATGCCCGAAAGATCTATCGTATATTGAATTCATCTATAGAATTGCGATCAATCGGTAAAGTCAAAGTCCTTATCAGTGGATCTTCAGATGTTCCTTTTGCCTATCGCACTTTTAGGAAAGCTTACGTTGTTGTACCCGAATCTCTCATAAGCAATCTAAGCCATTTACAACTGGCAATCAAACACGAACTTCAACACCATAGGCAAGGCGATACCATCTGGTCTCATATTGCCTATTTTATCAAGTCTCTATTCTTCTGGAATCCACTTGTGCACCTAGCTCATAGTCGAATTTCAGAAGTTCAAGAGTTAGCGTGTGATGAAGCCCTTATCGGCCGCAAGGGAGTCAACACACATCAATATTGCTACTGTTTATTGACAGTAGCTGAAAATGCACTGAACTCTCAAAGGAGACTTGTTGGTACCACAGGTATGTCAATGGGAAGTTCAGCGCAACAACTTAAATGGAGAGTAGAAATGATGAGTCGGTACGATGTGAAAAATAAGTTTAAAAAATTTGTCATAATGGGCTCTTTAACGACCACCATAATTGCATCAGTAGCCTTAGCAACAAGTGGAGTTGTCTATGATAGAAAAGTCACGTTAGTAGAAGCCCATGAGTTGGCCAAGTCTTTTAAAGAAAGCAAATTTCCGATTGAGGTCAACGAGGCCGTCTTAGGCCAACTCAATTATTATGTAGGCACCCCCAGGGGGAGAGAGTTTATTAAAGGAGCAATAGGACGAAGAACCCAATACCTCGATATGATGAATCGAATCTTTGCTCGCCATGATGCACCAGAGGAGCTACAAGCAATTGCATTAATAGAGTCTGGATTTCTGTAATTTACCAGGAACATCTAAATCCGGTAAGAGCTGCAGGCCTATGGCAATTTATACCCAGCACAGCAAGGAGGTATGGCCTCAAAGTCGACAAAGTAACTGACGAACGGTTAGATATCGAAAAAGAAACTGATGCCATGCTGCGCCTAATAATCAACATGATCGTTTCGGCGATTGGCGTTTAGCACTTTTCGGTTACAATGCAGGAGGTAAGCGAGTCCAGCAAAGAATAATGAAACTGGTAGCAGAGATCCATGGGTATTGATTGAATCCGGGTATGAAAATAATACCAATTATCTTGCCAAGGTTATGGCTGGAGTTTTAATCCTTAAAAATCCAAGCTTGATTAACTAAGTATTGTAAAAATTAATACTGTACCGGCTTGTGGCGCACAATTGCGACAGATGAATAGTCAAATTGATCTGAGTTGGGCCCCTCTAGCTGGTAAACTGATCATTAGGGCAACGCCAACATTTAAACTTAATTCAAAGAGAACGGAGAATATTTTACTGATGACCTAGTCTGCCCGCCTTACCCGGAAATCCTTTCCCTAGTTATTTATTTGCAGTAGTAATCAAGTTTTTTGATATAAATAATCAATCGTTAGCAATTTGCAGCCTGCAGATAAAATGGAGATTTGTAATGCTTCTCCTCTTCCATGCAAGTGTAGACAAATTTACACCAATGATCATTTTCAGACTCGATTGCCTGCTTAGACAGCTCACCCCAAGAGCGACTTTTTGTAACTATTGGAGTTTTCATATTTGGAGCTCCTTCAGATACAAAAACAGCTGCGAACGCCAACCAGAAATGTTTAAGAGTATCGTTCGTTTGACCTACAAAAGGAATGACATGCCTTAAAGCGTGAGTTGAAGTTACCAGATGTATACAGGCAAAACTGGGACAAGAGAGAAATACTTGAATTGCAGCATCCGCTAGTGATTTCAAGTCAAGATCAAAAGGCACTCGAATATTTTCTTGAAATAATGAGTCCTGACTTGCTTTCCATTCTGTTAAATACGCTAGGTGTCTGTTGATATTTAGCTTTATCAAAACCCAAACTAGATAATTTCTTAAGGCTTAGCAGTAGTCCCTTCGATTTCCAAAGTGGAAATATTCAATGGTAACATCCCATAGCCCAAGAAGCCAGAGCCTCGATGATCTCGCTTACTTCCCATTTCTACATGTAGGCAAGTCGTATAAGAGGATGAAAAGCCCCTCCTCCAACACCTCTAAAAGAAGTGGCAAATACTCTAGCAACAAAGCATCAGTTCCGTACTTTTGCATTTCAACGTAAAGAATTTTAGGTAATCAGAGTTAAATTTATGCTTCCCAAGCTGCTCTTGCCATTTAATTTCTTGCAACTGAGAGTTTTTTAATTCAAGCTTTGGTATATATCTTTCATAAAACCAAGCCAACTGATCATCCGTAGCTCCAATCTTGGACCTTGCATATAGACACATAGGCAAATGATTTGAAACCCCTTTTAAATCGCCTAGCTGATATTCAGACGAAAACATTTGTCCTTTTTCAATAAGATAGCTGAGTTTTTCCAACTTACAAAACCCCTATTTATATCTAATTTGATAGTGTTTTCCATCAAATAAAGCATTTTCTATGTTTACCATCATAGTTTCTCATCTCAATCAATTTGATAACAATTTTTCCAAATTTGAAAGAGACTTTTTACATATCTGCTGGTGTACATTTTGACTGTCTCTAGTGGTAGTCCTCTTTTTCGTTCTATTGTTAACCTCTAAATCCACTCCATCTTCCCCATAAAATGGAAAATACTCTATATCACGTTTAGTAAAGCCTTCTCGATGATGTTCACCTCCTATATCATTTGGATAAGGAGCAGGGACCCACCCAATAACTGATTTATTTTCCATATCCTCAGACAAAATTGTATCTATTGCATAAAAATACTTCTTATCAAGATTAAATCGATCGAAGAGACGGCCATATTTAAAAAGAAAATTTCGAACACCATCGAAACTATGACCGGATGCTTTTAATTCAGGATCGCTTATGATCATAGCCGCAAGGTATTCATTAATCGTAGCACTACCATCCCAATATGAATTAAAATAATAATCGCCATTTTGATAAAATTCGTTGTTAAATTTAGTTCCATAGCGCTCTAATTGAGCAGAACTATCAGAACCAACTATATAATATCCAAGTCCCATAACATTTGTTGTAAATTTCTTTAGATATTCTTTACCATTATCAGGGTCAATATCTGAGTAAGATGAATTATTATAAGCCAAGCGAATATCGTAATCTCTAAGTCGCAGCACTGCACCACTATCTTTATGCTGAAATTTCCTCAACAGTTCTATAAAGTGAACACGAGGGCGTCCAGTTGGAGACTTAAATGAAGAAAAATGCATTTTTTCAATAAGTTTTTTATAAAGCACTTCATGATCTTGCCAGTTACAATCCAAAGCTGAAAATAAAAATGTCTCTCGTAAGATTCCATTTTCTATGCTTCCTGAGAAAGATGGCTTTAAATAATTATAATAGATAAACTTAGCATTTAGGCGGCTATATAAAATACCTACCCGTAAATTAGGTCTAAAGAAAAAACTTCTACTTTGATGGTCAATGGCCCCTTCGTTACTAGGGCGAAATGGGAAGTGATCTTTTGCACTTGTTATATGACCTTTAAAGTCGTCAGAAAACCCTTTATAATAAGGGCTATCAAGCACTCTTAGTAAAGGCTCATAACGTTTGATAGCATTTTCATGTGCTTCTAGGCTGACCTTATTTAAATTACTCATTTTTTCTCGAGCTTTGCTCTTAAATGTATCCGACAAGTTGGTATCATCAACATATTTTTTGAATACTTGCGTTAAATTATCTTTGAACTTCGATAATCCTGTCTCATCACTTATATCCATTCCTTCTCTAAATAATCTATAAAAACTACCTTCTCGAGAGAGGTAGTTAAACTTATATTCTAATTTTTCCCTTTTCTGCTGATTACTTTCCTTTGCAGGCGAAACCCCATCTGTTGTGATCTCGTCGTTATCCGATCCATAAAAAGCTCCCCAGTCCGGATACATATTAAATATAGGCCTATTATTTGGTCCATGGCATTGATAACAGGCAACATCAGAAGATAAATTAGAATTATCCTTCATAGCATATGGAAAAATACCATCGACATCATTCTTTTTTATCGGAAAATCGATTTGGTGCAGATGAAATTTCATTTGCTTATGATCAAAATCAAAAACGTCCATCTGATGAGAAGCGATCTGCCATGGCAAACCACCATTCCATGATAAACTAAATCCATTTTCTTCATCCCAAAGGATGACCCTAGGATAGATAACATCGGCTGATTGGCTAAACCCTTCGTCAATTAAATGCCCTCTTAATCCGATAAAATTCAAACCATGCTTCAAAGAAATATTTTTACGAAGAAGCTCCGGCAACAAAGATATAGCAGCTTCCATCGTTAAAGTCTGGTCAATTGAATTTTTGACCTTTTCAGGAATTCTAAGTTCAGATATTTTCGCTACCTCATCTGCATGTTGAATCACATACTTAAATTCTTCTCGATTGGTAACATCATCTAATAGCTCTGAATCTTGATATGCTCCTTCTTTATTAGATACTTCATTTATTTTGCTGCCTTCAATATTAGCCAGCTGAGATTTACATCCAATAAATTGAATTATCATCAAGGCCACAATAAATGAACTAGTCATTATACTGTTTCTTATTTTCATAATTTTTACCTTATATTTCAATAATAGCCCTGAACATGCGTTTTCAAAAAAGATTAATCTAGAAATTATTCACTAAATACCTGCCCATACTCGGGAGTAAGAGATCCAATTGTCAGAGCATCCAAGGCCGCCGACAATTCCACCATTTCTAGAGCCGTAGATGTGGCTTCCAAAGAAACATGTGAAGAAAAATCTGGGTCACCAACACCACATTTTTCAGCAACGGCATAATTTAGCCTATTTTCAGTAATAACAAGACCATCAGCACCACGTTCGAAACACTGAAATTGCACATATTCATAATTAGGCCATTGGTCATCGTTAAGATCATTGCCATAGGACGGCCCACCTGAAAGAGATTGGTTTTTCATGCAATAAAGACCTGAAACAGTGACGGCATTAGATCTGATATTATTATTTTCATCAGCAAATGACTTGGTATGACCACTGAGCCCACATCCTGTGACTTTATTATCAGAAACTGTGGTTGTGACAGCTATCACGTTGGAAACTTCCTGGCCGCTAATCGCTGGAGATCTCATTGATGCTACTGTACCAACTCCAGTCTTCGTATTGAGAGAAAATTGAGTCAACGATGGTGAAGCATTATTTCCATTGAGAGCAGCAAGTTTAGAAAAATCTAAAAGCCCAGTTGAAGAGTCTTGGACCTTCGAAGGCTCAACATCAAAGTTCAGTCCAGCTTCCCTGACAACAAAATCAACTGTTGTTGTACTCTTTTTAAATTGTAAGCTTAACACAGTTGGCGTTGTTACCCCATTTGACCTGCGTTGATCATATATGAATGCTCTTCCCTCATAATTACCTGACTGATCGTCAACAACATTTACAAGATCAACCAATAATTTTGTTTCATCACCTTGTGAATTTCTTCTGACGACTGAAACTATGGACTGATAAGACGGTTTCCCATCTATATCCTCAGCAAGTCTAGCAATTGAAGCTGCTTTAACATCTACATCCGATCCCCACGACGAGTTCGCAGCATCGGCAAGATTGATTATCTCGCCAGTACCGGGTAATTCTTCTTTTTTTGCTACATTTTTAGCTACACAAAGCAAAGATGCCATCAACTGTTGCGCATGATCAACACTGGCCATAGTAGCAGCCGTGATCGTTTCAGCTACCTTTGCACTGCAAGGTTGCCCTTCTTCTTCGGCTGAAATGATGCCTGAAGAATCATCAAGCACCCTTTTTGCCGTCGGATCGCTTGGTTCTGATCCAATTCGATCAGGATTGATGTCACCAAATTTAATCAACGTCGAAGTCGCCGTGCCGCCTACACCATCTTCAGTTACAGTTTTGCTATAACAAGAAAGCATGGGAGTGGTAGGAAGAACTAGCTCTGGAATACAATCATCAACACTATCAGAAGTAACCACTGCAATCGCATTCTCCACTTTTGCGACATAACTCTGGTCATCTTGATCCAAAAGATTGACAACCAAGGTTCCAGGAAGTGCAACTTCAGCACCCGTCGCAGTTGTCGGTGATGCAGCTTGCAAGTCATATGGATAGACTGGGGCTAATGGATTTATTTCCGAGATAGCAAGAGTGCCAGGTTGGTTGGTGTTATCTCCATCACCATTGCCGTTCTCATCATCATTGGATTTATCTTTTTTGCCACATGATATTGATAAGATGATAAACGCTACTACAACTCGATGCCTCATTTTCATTTTTCCTTATTTATCTTAATGGATATTAGTAGTTACATCGGTTGAAAGTAAGGTACCCTTATTTAAGTTCTCTAAAAAAAGTTAGTAAAAACTTCTATTTTTCCTTTAAAATCTAAATCCTATCTTTTTTCCCCATAATTAAGAGTGGAGTCCTATACTGTGGAAATTATGGCAGAATGTCACTCAGCTAAACTTTGCGAGGCTAGGCATGAATGGCAAGACGTTGACTATTTTTTAATCATGTGTTATAGAATCTTTCTAAACAATGCGCCTTGCTAATCTTAGCAAGGCGAGATTTAACTCATAATGCTTGGCAATAACCAAAATAAATAAAATTGGGTGATTCTATGAAAAAGCTAACAGTAATACTTTATTTTTTAGGAAATTTCTTTATTGTTGCCTGCGGAATGCCTAGTAAACAACTTAGCAAAGCCAACCATTCGATACTTGATAAAAGTAATACCCGTGGTGCGCTATGGTGCGCTGTTCGCTCAACGCCGACGGAATTAAGAGGCCTTAGACCATATCAAACAGTGCAGGTAGACTCATTAAACTCGAAGGGGTCTTCAATTCAGATAGATATTGTAGATGATATGTCCGATGGGTTTTATAACGCTACTATTGTAGCATCAATAGAAGAACCTGTAAATTCTCCTAATACTATCTCGGGGATAATTTTAGGGAAATATCCAGAGGTAAATCAAAAAGGATTTGAGCAAATTGAACTGCTACTAGATGGTAATGGTAAAATTCACCTCAAACTAAAACACTCTAAAGCAAGTCACGTTTTTGATTACTACTGTGAAGTTTCTGGAGACTATCAAGTATCTTATCAGCCAGATATGTAAACCTTATCCTTAATTAAAAATTTCTAGTTACGCTTATCAAATAGTTTGGCGATTTATAACTTCTGAAAGAATTTTGGGTTCCCGGCAGATTCTGCCGGGAACCCAAAATTCAAACAATCAATTTCACGATCTAAAAAGCTGTTAACAAAAATTTACAATATGATGATTACAATCTACTTACATCCCACTATTTAAAATACCTTTTATCCATTCTACAAAAGAAATTTGTACTATTGGTACCGCAATTGCAATGCTGTTTTCCACCAGTGTTTTATTATCATGGTTACATTTAAAAGATAGGAGGATTAAGAGATGAGTATGTATTTTAAAACCTTTTCAAGAGTATTAGGATTCTGTGCTACCTTTATCATCTGTTCTTGGCAAAACTATGCAATAGCCGAGACAAATGCATTCGATTTTGAAAAAATCAATGCCTCTCTTTCGCTCGCCTTGGAAGAATTCAGCGCTCAGTCAGATGCCATTGAATCTTTTCAGTATTCGTTCAATGCTGAGCACACCAATATCGATCAAGATCGCTATTTTTTAGATCTCAGTTTAGCCTTACCAAAGGCACCTTGGTCTGAAGGTCGCTTAGATGCTGATGGATCACTAGGGTTTTATACAGACATCGCGAGTACATCTGAGCCAGGATTTACTGTGGCCATCGATGCAACATACAAAACGGATGCTCTGGCAATGCTTAAATATAAAGTCATTAATATTTCTCAGTGCAATTTAAATCCACGTGCAAACAATATTATGGGAATTCTCTGGAAAAGGCATTGTGAATACGTCGCTAAACTTGTAAAAATTAATTCTGTCGATGCATTATATGATCTACTCAAAGAAAAGCTTGCGACTCATAAAGCAGATGTCATTGCATACAAAAAAGAATTAAAAAAAGCGCTTAACCAGCTTGCCGGACAACATTCAGATAAATCCAATAAAGTATCCGCACTTCTATCTGGCGAACTTGCAAAAACTAAAGGTGTTCTCAAGTTCATCTCTGGCGTTATTTTGAAACCTACTAAACAAGGTTTTAAAATTAAAGCCCCAGCATTTGATGGTTGTCCAATTTTAGGATCAACAGGTTTGCAATTATCTGTAACGCCACACAAAGTGCATATTGCTGGAGATTTACATGTTAAATTTGGCAAAAGCCTTTATGCTGCTTCACGCCCGGTAATATTAGAAATTCTGCGTGGTCTTGAAAACAACGACCCTTTTGCACTTAAGTTTATAAAATTAGATGCTGAAGTCTTTACAAATTTAGTTACAAATATGCTTGATCATGCACAAGGACAGCAAAGATAACAAGATTACCACTATCAAAGCCAAGCTAGGAGGGGCGACAGCCCCTTCTCTAAAAAGAGATAAATTTCTCTCCCTTACTACCAAAAAGCAAAAGAAAAGAGCAATTCTATTAACTTTATTCTCAAACATAATCGCAAGACCGTTGTATTGTAATCTTCCAATTTGAGTCAGATTGCAAACGAAATTTCTGTCCACTTAACGCATAGTGATAGATAATTATAAGTGCGATATAAACGCACTTAATTCAAATCATTTACTTCAAAGTAGTAAATATTCCATGGATAAACGCACCAAGTTATAATGAAAAATTAGATAATAAATATATTATATTTCATTGGGGAATATAATGAATGTGAGTACGGATTTCTTGGA
Source organism: Bdellovibrionota bacterium (assembly GCA_041391425.1). GTDB lineage: Bacteria > Bdellovibrionota_B > Oligoflexia > Oligoflexales > JAWKNZ01 > JAWKNZ01. Next base: position 30,559 of record JAWKNZ010000015.1, on the reverse strand, counting down.
AGCTCTGAGTCGTCTCAAACACCTGCAACATTTGGAACATTTTAAAACTGGCATGAAGACAACGTAAATGATTTGTAATCTAATATCAGTTAATCATCCTAAGATCGTACCACTCTAAGTGGGCATTTCCTTAATTAATCAGTAGATAGTTTTTTCCAAAATAGAAAGAAATATCTCTTGTAGCTAAAAAGATATTTCTTCATCTTTTATTTTCTACCCAGACTAGCAAATCAAACCTTGGTAATTAAAGAGCAAGCATAAATACGACTAAGTCTTCTTTTTCTTGCTCTGTCAGATTCAAACCGGTAACAAGATTGAAAAACTCAACTGTGTCTTCCAAAGTAAGCAACCTACCATCATGAAGATATGGAGGGCTTTCTTTGATTCCTCGCAATGGAAATGTCTTTATAGGACCATCGGCAATAGTTTCCATTCCATTAATCAAAGCTGGTTTATAGAACCTTTCTACTTTTAAATTATGCATTAAATTATCAGTATAATAAGGTGGTTTGTGACATATACCACATTTTCCCTTATTAAAAAATATATCCTGCCCTCTCAACTCTTGATCACTAGCAAGTTTAGGGTCTAGCAAGCCGAATATATTTAGTTTAGGAGCAGGCGGAAAATCTAGCATTTCTTGAAACTCTGCCATATGATGAACTTGGTCTGCTCTGTTTAATGTATTAACACCTTTTTTAGCCGCTAAAGTATGATCTCCATCAAAATATGCTGCCCTTTGTTCAAATTCAGTGAAATCTTCAATTGATTTTAGTGCACGCTGCGAGCCAAACAATCTTTGAATATTAACTCCTCTCAATGTAGGCGTATCAATTCTATGCCTAAACGACTGAGGACGTATATCTCCAACAAGATGTGTTGCTGCATTGGTATGGCCATTTACATGGCAGTCAAAACAAGCTAATCCAGGATGTGCATGCTCAGTGCGACGGTCAAATGTTTGATTAAATTGCTGCTGAGGAAAAGCCATGACAAGCAAACGTAATCCATCCAATTGTTTTGGAGGAATGATGCCATCAAAAATTTCCCAAAAATTTATTTGTGATATTAATCGTCCATTTGTAACATCTCCAAGATCAGGTCTTGTAGTTAGAAACATTGGAGGCGGAAACTCTGGAAGGAAGTATTCTGGCAAATCAAAATCCAAATCAAACCTGGTAAGGTCCCTCTCATCTTGTCTAAGAAGAGAGTCAATTTGCATCCTTGGAAAGACCATACCTCCTTCTTCATGGTTAGGATGCGGTAAAGGCATAAAGCCACGAGGGAAAAAGCCTTTTTCCTTTATATCTGATGGAAGCATATTGGATAGAGATTGCCAAGATAGACCATTTGGTAATTTGACACGGACACCTGATTGTATCCTTTTACCTCTGAACATAAAAACATCATTACGAGCCTCATCTCTTAGATCATACCGAGCATTTAATAACTCCATTTGCCTTTGCATAATTCGCGATTTTTCTCGTTTCATTGAGGATACAAGTTCGTCAAATAAATCTTGAGGTGAATTGTTACCGAAATTGTCTCTTTTTTCATTGGAAGTTCGATTTTTATTACCGGCAATTCCATTTTCAAGTGCATTCATTGATCCACAACTGGCATTATAAAAAAGATTTAGCATAATCAATAATGGTCTATATATACTAAGCTTCATAAGTTCCCCCCAACAATAATTCAAAGTAAAGCCAGCAATTTATATGCCAATGAACTTAGCGTACAAAAAATAAGAGAAAAAATTTCAAATCGGGTAGCAGGCGACTTAAGGAAAGAGCAAAGAGAATATGTATTGAGAAGGCAACTGAATGAAATTCAAAAAGAGCTTGGCGAAAATGAAGAGAAGGAAGAAATAAATGTACTACAGGAACAACTAACAAATATAAGAATACCTCATTCTTCCTGTAGGTGGCATAAAGGAAAAGGTTCTAGCTGCACACCGAGCAAGCATCCGGCACATTGTCTTACCTAATGCAAAGAAAAGAGACTTAGATAAAATACCTGAGACAGTCATATCAGAAATAAATTTCCATTTTGTCGAAGAAATGGAAGATATCATACGTATAGCAATACCATCAATCTTATCTATACATGAGAAAATCAACAATGAGTTTACACAAAACAAGCTCATCGGGCCTCAAACCCAAGTTATAATCTAAATTTTTCAAATAATACCCCCGAAAATACATTTAATACAATTTTTCAAATTATAAGAATTGAAGTTATTTACAATTTTGAAGAACAAAATCTAACTACGCAAACAAATTATTCACAAATCCTAAAGCTTCAAATAATCAGTCAATTGGCCTACTTCTTGCTGCTTTCATCTTGCATTTTTATATAGGAGGAATAGAAATGAAGTTAAACTCGGCCTTATTACACGGATCATTAATGATGGTCACCATGCTAAGCAGCTTTTCGGCACAAAGTGAGATACAAAATACTGATAAAGGTACAGAAGAAAGACCAAACACAAATAATAATCAAATCAAGACTCTCAAAGTTGTGACAATTGAATTCTCCAAGGACAGTAATGAATTAACTGCAAAAAGTAAAGAAATGATAGAAACCTTAATTGACAAAGCACGCAGCGAAGGTAAAGTTCAAGAAATTAAAATTGCAGTTTGGTCAGATCAACCTTTTCCAGCTAATTCTAGAGATGATTTACCTAAGGGCGATCGGAAATTAGCAGAGAATAGAGGTCATAATATTAAAAATTTTTTAAAACATGATTTAGAAGTTAGATGGGTTCACGTTTATAATATGGCAGAAGGAGCTAACTGGCTAGCAGAAGTTTTTCAGACTGAATCATCTGTTCTTAGGAAAGTTTTTTCCACCAACAATTACAAAGGAAAGATTAAACCTGAAATTATTCTATTTCGCAATCATGGCGGTCCTTCAAAAGCTGTACTGGTAGTAGAACACCTACGGAAAAGCATAGTTCATTAATTTGCTCTCAATTTAAATAACTTAATAGAAATTTCTTCTAACTACAATACTGTTGCAGTTAGAAGAGTTGCATTGTGAGGAGATATTCTTACAATGGAGGATGCATATAAATTTACCCCGGATCCGAATTTCTAGCTGGTTGCGGCGTTGCTTCGTCGTCAGGAAATCCTCATGTAGCAACATGTACACTGCGGTTTCCCTCCTTCTCGCGCCTAGCACCCGGCCGAACTTAGAATCCTTTGAAAATACTACAGTTTTTCAAAAAATTTCAGATCCAGGATTTACTATTATATCAACACATCTATCCCAAATTATTGCTAACAACAATTGGCAAATTTCTATTTTCCAATTGTTCATCAATATTCATATGTTTTTCGTATTAATTATTCCATTACGCTCAAACAAGGATGCTGTCAATCAAATAAGAAATGAATCGACCATCTTTTACATAAAGGACTTAAGTTAAGGTATAGATATTGCATGTCATATCGATAACTGATTGGGGGGGTGAAGCTATTGAATACCCATTTTTTATTAATTTTATTGGCAATGCTGGTCGCATGTAATACCCAAGATCTAGGGACTGTTGAATCGATAGCCGTTAGCACAACTAGTAAAGCAATAACGCAAGACCTAGGTATCATTAATGGACCGTTAGCATCCAGTGCAGGATTTCAAATTGGTGATGTCATTATTGATGTTGATCATATACCGGTAAATACGCTTCACCAATTTAGAGAACAAACACGTAATAAGAAAATCGTCGACGTAAGAATTGAACGTAATGGAGAATTTATGTTTATTACACTAAAAATCATAAATAATGGAGTAAATCGTTAAAATGAAAGTCCATATATCCATTTATCGACCTTTTCCATTATGGAATAATCGACAAATCAATGCAAATGTTCTAAAGGAAAAATATTTTGTGGATAAAGGAAAAAAAAGAAAAAAAACTCGCCCCAATGAAAAATCACCTCCTGATATTGAAAATCATGAAGAAGATCGTTTTTTTCCTAAAAATGGTAAACATCCATCGATTGACTATCCTGATGAAATAAAAAGACCTTCACCAAAACCTTCAAACAAATCATAAGGATCACTACTTAGGAGGAAAAATGTACAAACAATTACGCACTCAAGATATTAAAACCCGCTCAACTAAGAAACCTCATTTAAGTAAGCCTAAAAGGTTTATTGCCGTTTGGCTCGATCATAAAACAGCTCATATTCTCAGTGTTGAAAACAGTAGCATAAATAGGATAACAATTCCATCAAATTTTCCTAAAAGGCGAAAATCTACAGGTGGAACCCATGCAAATCGGCCATATGCAGAATATTCCCTCGCTTCCGAGCATAATGAACACCGTTGGCGAGAAGAAATCAAAAAAAAATATTTTCAAAACATAATAGAATTGATTGATAATGCAATCCGCATTGTATTGCTCGGACCTGGCTCAACAAGGACGAACTGTTACATGAAATCCAGAAACATAGCCAATTAGGAACAAAATTGGACTCCGAAACAATAACATTAGGAAAATTGTCTCCCTCGCAACTAGATCGGTTTGTAATAGACTATTTCAATGCTTCCAATAATCTCTAATCAGCAATAATTCACCCTTTAATTATTGTCATACGCTTGGAAATTTTTCCATTAATCATCGTTTCTATGCCTTTGAACTTAGCTTGCAAAGCCTTCTAACTTTGGGAAGATATTTCGAATCCATTTTTTAACAAATTCTTCCGAATTTAATCTAGTTTAGTATGACCACAACTAGTTAAAACCTTTATTTCTTGAGTACTCATCGGTGTCATGCATCCTGCTAACCCAATAATTGCTATCAAATAGTTTCAAATAAATGTATTTCGACAAAATGTAGACAAAATAGCAAATACTCTTGATAACAAATAAAATACAAATATCAGATCCAGCCCTGAAAACCTGTTTGCAGAAAATAAGAAAAATGGAGAGATTCTATCTCTCCATCACAAATTTATCTTAACTTAGAAATCTTTTCTTATGTTAGCCACAAGCTGAAGTCTTTTTCGAACCATAGCTTTTGAAAAACATTTCTTCTTCTTTCTTTGCCTCCTTATCGTCCATTTTATAGTGCTTTTTTAGCGAGTTTCTTAAATGGTCATGATGGCTTAAAATGTCATCTACCTCAACCTTAGAAAACTTTGGCCATTTTGATGTCAGTTGGCTTCTAATTTGTAAATCAGCTTGTTTTTCCATCATTTAACTCCTCATAAATTTCCATAAATAAAGAACCTTACACAACGCTTGGCAACGTACTTAAATGCATTTTTTATTCCAAATCCAACTTGCATAGTACTGTATTTACCTATAAAGATTCGCATACTATATATTTGCTATAAGCTATTGTAGGCTTCCACAACCTTTAAGGTACAAAAGGAGATTAGAAAGAGAAACGGATGCTAAACAGGTATATGTATCAGCCCCACCATAAAAAATAAAAATATCATCTTCAACCACAGCAAAACCACAGGGGAAAACTACATTGCGTACTTGACCGAATTTTTCATAGCGCATTTCAGGCTCTAAAATAGGATCGAAACTTCGTCCTAAAATATTTGCGGGATTCTTCAAATCTAATAGCAAAGCTCCAAGACGATAATGATGATCATGACTTCCAACCCCATGGTAGAACAATAGCCAACCTGATTCAGTTTTAAGTGGAGGGGTATTAGCTCCAATCTTAATGCCTTCCCAACTGCCTTTACGGGGTGTAATACTTGCTTGAGCCTCCAACCAACGTGATTTGCCATCAAAATTAAACTCAGGCCGATAGTCAAAAACAATATCAGGCTCAATTCTGTGAATCGTCACAAAATTATCATTTATTTTTTCCGGGAAAAAACAAGCATCTTTGTCGGCAATACCAGGAGGCGAAATCAAAATTGGATGCTTCCAAGCTTGCCAATTTTTACTTCGAAAATCTTCGATTTCAATCTGAGTCAGTGCTACACGAGGAGGACTATCACCTCTATAAGCTGTATAAAGCATAAAAACGTCATCCCCTATTTTAGTAAGACGTGGGTCTTCACACCCCGAGAATCCATTAGATGAAGTCTTTATTTCAAAATCACCTCTTGGAACATATATAGGAGTCCTTCCTCGTTCTTGCAATTTGAGGCCATTACTAGTATAACTAGCTAAACCAAAAGTAGATGTCCCTGAATTATCTTGTGCCCGATAGATCACATGTATTTTATTGTTATCTTGAAGAACACCCGGGTTATAAACTCCGAGACGCTCCCAATCACAATCCCATCTTGATGTTAACACCGGGTTTTGTGAAGAGCGGACAAACCGCGGAAAGCTAATACACTCAGGAGTCAAACTCTTAAGAAGCATATCCAAATTACAAGTTGCTAATGCACAGACCGTATCAGCTCCTCCATAGTAAACTCGTAATTCTTCACCAACAATCATAGCTCCCGAAGGAAAAATTACATTGGGAACCGTGCCATGGGTTTCATAACCGACTTCCGGAACAAGAATTGGACCTCTAGTTCGAGCAATAATTATTTTTGGATCTTTCAAATCTAGTAAAGCAGCTTCGATGCCAAAAACTGTGCCTGGATGACCATAATTTTGAATACGACAATAGATTAAAAGCCAACCTTGATCAGTTTTTAGTGGGGCTGAGCCAACCTCAACTTGATCCGTATTTAATCTTTTTAAGTGTAATTCATGAGATGTTAAATCATGATACCAGTGCTTCCAAAAAGTTCTCGACCAAAGCTGTTGGATATTTTCAAAACTGGCAACACCAATTGTCGAAGGTGGTAAATCAGTATTAGCTGTAACTAAAACTACGTATTTCCCAGCAATTTTTTCAGGAAACATTACCATAGCTTTTGCGTTAAAGGGAGTTAAAAGATGCCTTTCTGGAAGTTCCTCTAGATCCTTATAAACAGCAACTCCTGCTCGAATATGAGCTGGATCAAATGGATATGCACCTATAGCGGTATAGAATAAATAAATTTTATCGTCCATTATAGTGACCCGTGGATCTTCACAGCCAAAACGATCCCATGAAGGTTCAGGCCTAAGAAAAAGACCTTCTCGAGTAAACGTGACTCCATCTACAGAAACAGCTCTACCAACCGATGACATTCGAAGATCGTTACCCTCAAACCGACGAATACTAGAAAGTGCTCTATATACCATATGGTATGAGCCCTTCCACAAGAAAACATTGCCATTGAATGTAGCAAAACTTTCCCATTCAGTTTTCGCATCCGGTGTCAGTATAGGATTTTTAGTGGTACGAGTAAGGTGCATCATAATTGACCCTTCGAGTTTCAGCGACAGTAAAATTTAATTCACTTTCTTCCTTTAAAGCTTGAATAAATTCTTTTAGTTTTGCTTGGGCAACACACACAACACTATCAGCACCGCCATAATATACAAACAAATCACTTTCCAAAATAACGGCGCCACACGGATAAGCAACTCCAGGTTTAAAACCAGAATTTTCATACCATTCTTCGGGCTCCAAAATAGGGCTAGAAGATCTATATAAAACCTTAGTAGGATCCTCTAGATCAAGTAACATTGCACCAATCTTATAAAATCGGTCATCTCTATCATCAACTCCATAATAAATAAGAAGCCAACCATCTTCTGTCTTCAAAGGTGGAGCTCCAGCACCGATTTTACGGCTATCCCAACTGTTTTCAAGGATAGGAATTTGATATTCTCCTCTAAGCCATCGACGCCCATCAAAGTCTAAAAATTCTTCAAAATCTATGAGAATATTAGGAAAAATTCGATGCATAATTACAAATTTTCCATCAATTTTTTCCGGAAAAATGACGCCGCTTTTATCAACTATATTGGGAGGCGAAATAAGAACCGGACGCTTCCATCGCCAACGTTTTGCTAAAAAATCATCTAGATAAATAGATGTCAGTGCAATGCGTGGTGGATTAGATCCATCAAAGGCAACATATGTCATGTATACAGTATCATCAATTAAAGTTACCCGAGGATCTTCACACCCGGCAACTCCTCCACCAGATGCATATATAGAATTTATTTTTACAGTATCATCCTTACCCTCATAAGATTCAAAAACTTCTTGAGGTTTATAAATTGGTGATTCAAATCTTTCATCAATATCAATACCGTTACTCGACGAAGCATAGCCAATACTCGACATTAGGTCATCACTTTGAGCCCTATAAAGGATATGTACTCTGCCATCAGCTAAAAAAGCAGCTGGATTAAAAGTCGAAAATTTTTCCCATTGATACTGCGATCTAGGATAAATAATAGGGTTTTTTTGAGATTTAATTAAACCAATTTTTCTGTTTATTGGTAATGTAAATGGTAACTCTTTGGTAGGATAACGAACCTGCAACAAACCAAATTTAAAGGTATTCCAAAATCCATAAATTCCCGAATGAAATAATACCGCTCCAACCGGTTGACACCTTCCCCATTCCGGATCACTTTCCCAAATGAATGATTGTGAATTCCAAATCACCTTTTCCGGATCATTTTTGTCAAGAATTGCTAAATATATTTGATGCGTATGAAATTTTTCTCCGGTCCGCAAAATTCGATAACAAACCAAAATTCCACACTCAATGAGCTCTGCACAATCTAACTCAATAGTTTCATCATTCTCATTTACTTTTATTTTTAATTCCACTAACTTGTTAAAATTCCAATAATAAGCATTTCTTGACCAGCATAATTTCAAGACTTTTCCACCAACAAGCATTAAATATTTTCCGTCCAGCTGAAATTGTGGGACGATTGTTGCATCTGAAACTTTTCTTCTTTCCAAATGGCAAAGTGATTTCCATTCCTTAAGATTTTTTGAGAAAGCCAACGACAACTTCCCCTTAGATGACTCAATTATTGCAACTTGTCCAATATCAAGCTTACTAAGATGAATTTTTATGCATGATTTTACCGGCAAATATCCATCGCTGAGTGCAAATTTTTCACCATCAAAACTTTCTGCAATTGAAATTTTTCTGTGTTTGGATGCAAAATAACAACAAATTTTTTTTTGATCTGAAAATACACCTAAAGCTACTTGTGACTTTGCTTCACTCCCAGTCTCGCTCCCCACCCTCATCAGAATTCCTTTTTCTATATCAAATTTTAAATATTCTAATGCCGTGTTGGAGCTTCTGATTCACCCCATTGCCCAACATTTGGCTTAATTTTATAATGAATTCCAATGGAAGCGTAATCAAGCTTATGAGAAAGCTCATCAAAAGCGCTTCTGATTAAGGTATGCAAATCATTACAAGAACCATCTGCGGAAGGCATTCTAGTGACTTTGTAATTCTGACCAAATACAGTTACTTCAATTCGTAGCTCAAAAGGATGCCCGCAATAACGGTGATGATAAGGCTTGGCAATAGACACATGAAAATTTTCAATCCCATCGAATTGATGTTCTAGCTGCCGCAACAATCTTTCAACATGCCGTCGAACGCCTTTTTTCTTCAGGCATATTCCTAAAATCAATGTTACCCGGCATGTCCATTTATCACATTCCTTTTTACTAGCCAAGCTGATAACTGCAATTACCACACCAAATTTTTAAATACTTTAATTGCCATCATAGGATCTTATCGCAATATATTGTTACAATATCTGCATACAAAATCATTACACATATCCCTGATCCGAATTTCTAACCGGTTGCAGCGTTGCTTCGTCGTCAGGTAATCATCATGTACCAACATGTACACTGCGGTTTCCCACCTCCTCGCGCCTAGCACCCGACAGAACTTAGAATCCGGTGAAAATACTACAGTTTTTCAAAAAATTTCAGATCCCGGATATATCATTTTTGGCAAATTTCTTGCTTATCGTTATTACGTTATTAAGTGAGGAAGAGATGAAATATAAATTTTTGGATAGCCTTAGTCACATCATAGTTGCCAACTCTTTAACACAAGGATTAGCTAAGGAATAAGTGGCGAACTCTATTTACTACAAGCAACAACAGAAACTGTCGTTTCCCAGAGAAAAGAAGCCAGCTTGGAACTTTATCATCTAAAACAAAAAGGAACCGTTTTAGTGACTGGGCGTAACGTTGGAGAAAGGATTGGATCAGGCAAGTACGAATCATAAAAAATATAGATAACCATGCTGATCTCATAGATGGTGAGGTGCTTATCACTGAAAGAGTGATTTTAAAATCAATGAATATAGACATTACATGCATCATAATAACACAATAAGCCTTATTTTAGGGCTCCCATATTACTTCCCTAACTTTACTTCCCGCAAAGCTTTGCGAGTCGCCTTATCAACCATATTAAAAAGATGATCTGTAAGACTGCGTTCAACAGCCGGCTTATGGCCTTTCACCCAAACCAATTCGGGGTTTAAACAATCAAGAAGTTTGAAAAACTTTATATAAAGGCTAGTGTTATTTAATAAAGCTCCCGTTCTTTTGCTTATAAATTGTGTATTTTCTAGATGTTTTCTTCTTCTTGGCAAATCTACTGCCGATTTGCAGTCTGTATAAATTCTTATTTTTGTTTCGAGCGCAAGTTCCTTCAATGCTTCCATAGCCCAAATAATTGCCTCAAATTCTAAACTTGTACAGTTCGTATTTTCGAAAAATTTTATATTAATTATAGCTTCTGAAGCAAGATTAGAATCAAATGTAAAAGGTTCTTCTCGCCATTTAACAACCATTACACCAGCCACACCCTTTTTTGAGTTTTGATCATAACTTGCATCCGTATATAGATGAATAGCTTTTAAAGTGTGATCATGCGTACTACAATTGTCGACTACTTTTAAATTCATAAACTCAAATATTCTTTTCGTATAAAGGCCATATTTGATAATTTTACGCTTAACGTAAAATTTGCAGGCGAAATCTCCGGTTTTTTATTTTCGCATTTGATAACCGGCTATGAGCTATTTCCATATGATTTTTATGAATGGCTACGTAGGATATATGATCATATGTGTGAATTTTACCGATATATTTCCCTTCAATTCCTGCTTCTTTAACCAATGCTCCAAGAATATCTCCCGGTCGCAATTTATTCTTTTTACCCGCAAATATCTTAAGAGTTGCCATTTCCGGTTTGAGATCTAGTTTATTATTTTTAAGCTTGTTAAATAGAGATTTTTTTTGCACCTCTATCTGCATCAATTCTTCGATTGCTTTAATGCGAAACATTTCAGAGCGATTATAAATACTCAGCGCTAGCCCTTTTTGGCCTGCTCTTCCAGTACGACCAATACGATGTACATGAACTTCTGGATCTTTTGATAATTCAAAATTAATCACTGCATTTAGATCTTTAACATCTAAGCCTCTTGCTGCCACGTCAGTCGCAACCAGAATAGAAGCACTTTTGTTCGCAAAGCGAACCATGACCTCTTCGCGTTGTTCTTGCTCCAAATCGCTATGAATAGCTAATGCTGTTAAACCACATTCCCTTAAAAAACGAGCCACCTCGTCACATTGAATTTTTGTCGTACAGAAAACAATACTAGACTCTGGCCTGTACTCAGCATACAACGCAAGAAGAAGATCATAACGTTCTTCTTTTTTGCTTTCAAAAAACAATTGCTCAATATCACTATTTTGCACCGTAGCTTGAGCCATAACATGAGAAGGATTTCTTTGAATATCATTGCTCATAGCCTTAATATCATCGGGAAAAGTAGCTGAAAAAAGGAGTGTTTGCCGCCTCTCTGGTGTTCGATTAATAATTTTCCTGATATCTTCACCAAAGCCCATATCTAACATACGGTCTGCTTCGTCCAAAACTAAAGTTTTAATAGCTGAAATTTTTAAAGTCCTTTTACTCAGATGATCGAGCACTCTTCCGGGAGTTCCTACAATAATATGCGCGCCATGCTCAAGTGAATTTATCTGAGGCGCAATAGGAGTACCACCACATAAAAGCAATACCTTTAAGTTTTCGCTAAATCTAGCTAATTTCCTGATTTCTGTTGCCACTTGAGTTGCTAGCTCACGGGTAGGGCAAAGAATAAGTGATTGGATATAATAGTCCGCAATAATGATATCGGATAATACCCCCAGACCAAAGGCAAGAGTTTTTCCAGAACCTGTTGGCGCTTGAGCAATAATATCATTTCCTTCCAAAATCTCTGGTAATGCTTTTGCCTGAATCTCCGTCAATTTAGAAAATCCAAATAGATCTAAGCTTTTTTGTAATTCTGGTCTTAACCCAAGACTTTTAATATTATCTTTGTGCAAAATTTTTCCCTTGTATGCCGGTATTTACTTTACTAGGACGATGTTTACGCTGTAACACACGACCTTTTTGGCTACCTTCTCCCGATTGGTTATACTTATTTTCTTTGCTGTATTTTTTCTTACCTCGACCTCCTACACGAGCAGACCTCTGCTGACGTTGTTTGAATATAGGTTCAGCCTTAATATTTGGATCTGGCTCAAAACCTTCGATAACAACTTTTGGAATCACACGCTGAATCAGATGCTCGATATCTCTTAAAAAATTAAGCTCATCAACACAGACTAAAGATAGTGCTTCGCCAACGTTGCCAGCACGGCCTGTACGACCTATGCGATGCACATAATCTTCGGGAATATTTGGCAATTCAAAATTCACCACATGCGGTAATTCATCGATATCCAAACCACGGGCAGCTATATCCGTCGCCACCAAAGCACGCACCTTTCCTGCTTTAAACTCAGTCAAAGCCTTGGTGCGGGCTCCCTGACTCTTATTGCCGTGGATTGCTAATGCACTAATGCCATCACGCTCTAACTGAACAACTAATTTATTAGCGCCGTGTTTAGTGCGTGTAAAAACTAAGACTTGACGCCAATTCTTTGAACCAATGAGATAAGATAACAGGGCGCTTTTACACTTGCGATCTACCGGATGAACCACCTGTGCCACGGTTTCAACAGGTGCATTATGCCGTGCAACTTCAATATGAGTCGGGTGGTGCAACAGTCCACTCGCAAGCTGACGAATTTCATCTGAAAATGTTGCAGAAAAAAGTAAGCTCTGCCTCCCCTTTTCTCCTTTAGCTGGCAATAAAGCTAGAATCTTACGGATATCGCGTATAAAGCCCATATCCAACATACGATCAGCCTCATCGAGAACAAGAATTTCAAGCTGCGATAGGTCGACCGTCTTTTGACCAACGTGATCCAACAGACGGCCTGGAGTCGCAATTAGAATATCTACGCCTTGGCGGATTTTTGCAATTTGCGGGTTGATGCTGACGCCACCAAAAATAACGGCAGACTTCAAAGGAAGATATTTTCCATACTTTTCTACACTCTCGCCTACTTGCGCAGCAAGCTCGCGTGTTGGCGTCAGGATAAGTGCTCGTATTGGCCGCTTTTTTTCTTGCCTAACACGATCTGCCAAACGCTGAAGAAGTGGCAAGGTAAACCCTGCGGTCTTTCCAGTACCAGTTTGCGCACCTGCAAGAATATCCTTGCCTTCAATTATTAGTGGAATAGCTTGCTGTTGAATAGGTGTGGGCTCATTATACCCTTCATCACTTACAGCACGAACTAATTCGGCTCTTAAACCGAGCTTTGAAAATGTCATATTAAATTGTTACTCCTGAAATAGCCTACCAAGATTATATCGACCTGGACCGGTCAAGGCGGAATTCAATTGGGGTGAATAAATAGATGAAAATTTTACAGATGGCCATCTAATACTACGCAGACCGAAATGCGTCAAAGCACGTGACGACTTTATCAGCAAGTCTACCTTTTGGCCAGAGGTATTTTACTTTTATATCCCATGTTGGATGGGGAAGAAGCCTATGACTACAAAACATAACTTACTGCAAATATTACTAGAATAAGAAAAATTGACTTACGAGGATACCTAATCAAATTCGGTTAAATCAAGCTTCATCGAAACCCTGTCTTCAATAGGTATACCTATCTGCAATTCACTTTTAATATACGGTGTAAGATATTCCAACATTTGATCATCGCATTCGACAAAACCAAATTTCCGATAAAGATTGATAGACCATGGGATAGTCTTGAAGGTTCTGAGTGAAATATGTATATAGGAAGCAGTTCGTATATTGACCAGAAAGGTATATAGGTGATGAACTTACGAAAATTATATATAAAAACAGCCGGACTTCTTGTTGCCATGATAGGCCTTTACGGCTTCACTAATAATAAATCTAAAAATATTCCACTAGAAATAGGTGGATCAAACTACCCCATGTACGATGTCAGTGGTTACTTAAACGCTCCCGATCCATCTGGAGCTTGGTTTGATGAAGGAAATCTCAAGCTTGTTATTGGAGATTTTCATCAGGACCCTGATGCGGTTAAAAACCAATTAAAAACCATGTACCAAAATGGCCAGCGAAAAATTGCCCTTATACTTTGGCACACTCATTTTCCCCAGCAAAATACCGACAATACCTTTGGAAACATTGTCAGAAGCAATGAATATAAACTACCAGATCAGCAAGAAAGCAATTTAGAAAATATCTTAAACGAAATTAATGCCATTGGTTATGATGAAGTCTTTTTGCGTTTTGCTCCACAAAGAAGTGCCAACCCAGGAAACTGGAATGGATGGGACAAAACACAATTCGCTGAGAATTGGAATTTTATACTCAATACTGTTAACAAAATGGAAGAAACCCTAGATGCAAGCATTAGAAGAGCCTACGACCTTGGCCTCGAACTTGGTGGCATCGACACCGGATACACTAGTCAATATATAATAAAGCTATGGGAGAAATTTAAAATTAACTTCCCAGCATTACCAGCAGGATTTTCCATAGCATACTCAGCTAGACGACTCGATAAATTAATAAGAATCCTCAAAACAACAGATTTTCTTCCAAGCGAATATTGGATCAATATTTATGGAAGCTCAACGGACTCTCTAGGGCCGACAGCAGCTATTCGTCACGTAAAACAAGAACTCAATCAAAATGGTGAAGGTCACAAGCAAATAGCGATTCTAGAGACCTATTATAATGATCAAAAGCAATACCAGGAAATTATCGATGCTGTATCAAAGCATGGTCTAAAACTTCGATTTATTATGCAATGGCCTTTTAATCGAAATGCTAAAATTTCACACTTTAGCGTCAACTATCCGGCTAATTATCAAAATTACTTGCAGCCATAATAGAAACTTATAAAAGTAAAAGATAGTTTAGGTGATTAGTGATTGCTTAATTATTTATTCGTATTCATTGAATCGGGTAGTAAAGGCATATATTTTGCTTGATACTAGACCAAATGTCAAAAACAGCAACCTTCGATATTAATACTGCTATTATGAATTCTAATAGCATTTTATCTCAAGAAAAATCAAATATCGATAATGGTTCCCTTACTCTTGAATTATCTAAAGATGAGTACACTAAAGAAATACTCAACTATTCTAAGCGATCCGATGCGCTAAATGGGATGATAAAGGCATACCGAGAGATTAAGAAAAAATTCCCGCGATTAATTTGCTCTATTTTCCCTGGCCAATGTCAAGAATAGCCATTAAATAAGTAAAGCTATCATACACCTAATTTAGTGTAAAAAAGTACTGAAAATTTTCGCCATGTGGACTTGAAAAAAAAATAACTTCTGAAAGCACTTCATAAAACAGCCACTCAATTTAAGAGTGGCTGTCTCTTATATTTGTCTATATTTCATTCTCATCGCCATCAAAGAGAAAACAGATAACATTTATTACATTTTAAAAAATAAATATCTATTACCATAAATCAAAATTATTCCTAATAAATTCGGTTTTAATCAATCCATCTACCAACATATCGACAAACCTATTCTCCCTATTTCCACGCAATACAATGGGTATGTTCACATCTGTTCTCGTAGAACAAATCGATCCTGAAAGCTCAAAATCTTCCTCCCATAGATAAGCATCTAATACACCATAAAAATACTGGGAAGGGAGGCGGGTAAAAACTCTTTGCTTTGAAGTCAGATAAACACCAACAGCAGCACTTCGTGTTCCTGTACTCTCCATCGTCAGACACAAAGAAGCAATCTTTGTCATATTATCTAAGCTCGCTCCGGCAAAAAAATCATAGAGACCTTTTCCAGACTTTTTGCCAATATTGCTTTTTATCATTAAGTATTTTTCAGATTCTTTAAAACCTAATAACTGCCGAGCTTTTTTATCCCATTCAGAATCCAGCTCAGCGCGAAGAAAATTATTTATTTCTATTTGAAAATATGGATGGAAAAGCCTTCGGCGTATGATTTCTGGAGTAGACTCTCTTTCCATCTCGGCTATTGACCGTTTACTGGTTATTATAGCCGGAATTTTTGCGGACATGATATCAATCCCACTATTTAATTTATGATCCAAGCCAAAGACATGGCCTAGCTCATGGGTCACCACTGTTTGAAGCGATACGCCAGCAAATTTGTTCCATGGATTTTCTGCAAAATGATTAGAATCTGGACGTAATTCACCATATGCAGGAGCTATATAGATAAAGCCTCGCCCAGTAAGATTGACTTCATCATAAGAAGTACGCATCGCTACTCCTATATAATCATTTGGATTGCCAATCAAAGCCTTATCCTCCTCACTTAAAGTCCCCAGCAAAAACTTAAGATCAGTCTCTGGACCGCACTGAGAAAAAATGAATGACTGTGTAGCAATTTTTACTGCCTGAAAAGGTTCTAGATCTTCATACTTTATAGTTTCAGCACTGGAAAAAGAATGCTTCCAAAACTCAATAGATGCTTTGATCTGTAAATGTGCCTCTTGCATAGAAACACCGAAATTTTGTTCATCCATTTCGATGCAGTATTTTACCGTTGGCTTATTTTGTATAAACCAAGGGTTCACACTGTTGTTGTATGAATTGCCACCACCGCTTGAAGTAGCACCTGTTCCATAGGCATTGGCCGAAATTACAATCAAGCATGTTATTAGAAAAGTCTTCATTAAAAATATCCTTTAAGATAAATAATATTATAGGTATTTAGGGTGGCCACCCATTAGAACTTGATAGGTGCACAGAATATAGGTCTTGCTTCAGAAAAACAGTCTCACTATATAAATCAACCATTTTTCCAATACACCTTAAATAAACTGCATACCAGCAACTTCTTACATAGACATCCTAGATTAAAAAACCTTGCATAAATAGATTTATTTTATTAATTTTCAATAGATTAATTAATTTTATATTAACTATAAATATCGGAAATTAAATGTTTAATGAAGAATGCTATGTCGAGATTTTGAATAACGTTCTTTTGGCTTCTCCAACAAAAGGCTTAAAATCTAAACTCTCTATAGCCGCAAAATGCCATGCCTCGCACCTGTCACAGGTCCTATCAAAAAAAGTAGATTTAAGCCTAGATCAAGCATTTGCGATTGGACAATATTTGGGTTGGTCAGATTTAGAGATAGAGTACTTTTTAACATTAGTTTCTCTTTCTCGTTCAGGAAGCCGCTCTCTAAGCCAATATTATCACACAAAATTAGCAAACCTTAGAGACAAGTCGACGAAGTTATCAAATCGACTCAAAACAGAAAAAAACCTAAAAGAGTTAGCAGAAAAATATTATTCGGCTTGGTATTATAGTGCCGTTCACATTATCCTCACCATCCCAGAATATAAAACGCCTGATGCAATTGCTGCCAAATTAAATATTCCACGCAAAACAGTACTCAATGCTCTTAAGGTTTTGCATGAGATTGGAATCGTTACAAAAACAGCGGAAGGTCTATGGGAGGTTCTTGAGTTCGACCTTCATATTCCAGCTAACTCGCCATTATACAACAGCTATCATATTAATTGGCGAAATGAAGTGTCTAGGCTTGTTCAAATCAATAAAGATAAAAATCTACATTATACAGGCTTACATTCGATGTCCAGAAAAGACTATGAAATCCTCCGTGAAAGAATTATGGAGCTTATAGAAGAGTCTAGATCTTTAGTCAGTAAATCTAAAGAAGAAGATTTAGTATTGTTTGCAGTTGATTTGTTAAACATCGGTACGTAGGACCCTATACAAAAATGAAAAGGCATTGCTGATTATTTTTCAATCTTAATAGACTATAACTGTGATTAAAAGTCACTCACATCATTTCCACTCGAAAAACAGCCTGATTATATTTCCGTTAGCCTCAAACACTCCGTAATTAATTAAAAAACAATCAAATCATCTGTATGCATTGAAATATAAAAGCTTTAGTAGATAAATATAATTTGAAGTATGTGCCTATAAATTAGCACTTTGAAAACTTTATCTGCAACCCAAACATACATTAGCTCTAGTAAGTGGTCTGAAAATTAATCAACTAAACAATTTTTTTTTAGTACGACCTAGCAAATTTTAATTTTTCTGCTAGATTCATATGCATGGAAAATTGTTTAGTACATAGAATCACCAATTCACTAGCAGCACTATCTAAGCTATCTCTAGGTGCTCTAGATATTGACTGTTACTCGAAGATTTTAATGCTCGGAAATTCATATATTTTAGAGAGCCAATCTAAAAGGCTAAGGCATTCTACATTAAAAAAAACTCTTACAAATTTACCACCATTACAAAAGGCACCACAGCATACCATGTCTCAAATTATTGATTATTTTTATTCTCATCACCTTGCAAAGGATTATATAGAGAATAAACTTCAACATCGATATAGCCACTTTGTAAAAAAGAAGGAAAGAAGTTCTAACGATTATGAGATCAGGTATTAATAATATTACAACTAGACGTTGGACTCGCTACGCAAAATAAGTCCTGGAGTGTTTTTCACATGAACTCAAAAATTAAAGCGTTGATTGTAGAAAATAGTAATCAAGTCATTGATCAGATCGTAAGAGAATTAAATAAAACAAATATTAAGATCGAACATATCAGTGTAGCAACTGAAACAAATTTTCATTCACTTTTAGACCGATCAATAAATATCATATTTTGCTCTTATCAATTAGAGTCATTTAATTCAACTCAGGCTTTAAAAATTCTTCAAGAACGTGGATTCGACATTCCATTTATCATCATAAGTGGAGAATCGAATGAAGAGATTATGCCTGAAATGCTTCGCATGGGCGCAACTGATTATTTACATAAAGATCGACTCGGGCGCCTTGGCCCAGCAACTATTGCTGCTTTGAAACAAAAAGATATTCGTAATGAATATAAAGCCATTCTTGATGCTTCGTTAGATCCAATAATATCAATTGATCATAAAGGTGACATACTCCAATGGAATAAAGCAGCTGAAGACGTATTTGGATTTAAATGCGCCGATGTCTTGCATACAAAATTAGTCGATACCATCATTCCTAAAAGGCTTAGACAGCAGCATTTAAATGGTATTAAAAAGTATCTTGAAACTGGCGCATCAAAATTAATTGAAAAGAAAGTTCAAATCCCGGCCCTGCATGCAAGTGGCGAAGAAATACAGATTGAAATTTTCATTAAGGCAACAAATCATACGCATAACCCTCCTATCTTCACCGCTTCGGCAAGAGATCTTGGTGAGCAGCTTCGCTCCGAAATATTAATCAAAAGGAATGAATCTCGTCTACGGCAAGTAATCGAGGCAACACCTAATGGAATTATTATGGTTGATCGGAATGGAAAAATCACCCTTTGTAATGCAGAAATTGAATCCCTATTTGGTTATTCTAGAAATGAGCTGATCGGTAAAAATGTAGAAATTCTTATCCCGGAAAAATACAGAGAACGCCATCCAGAAGATCGTAAAAATTATTTCAAAAACCCGGAAACTAGGCAAATGGGATCAGGAAGAGAGCTATTTGGACTACGAAAAAATGGCGTTGAAGTGCCTTTAGAAATTGGGCTTAATCCACTAGAAACAGAAGAAGGCATGTTTGTCCTTGCCTCCGTTGTAGACATATCGACAAGAAAAAACTTAGAAGAAAGGTTCAAACAAGTTGTCGAGGCAACGCCAACAGGTATCCTTATGGTGGATCAGAAAGGGATCATTGCATTACTAAATGGACATTGTGAAGCACTTTTTGGATATACACACGATGAATTAGTAGGCAAGCATATGGAAGTTTTGGTCCCCCATAGATTTCGCGAAGCCCACTCTACTCATAGACAGAAGTTCTTTGAATCACCAGAAACCCGTCAAATGGGCGTAGGTCGCGACCTTTTCGGTTTACGTAAAGATGGCGAGGAATTTCCTATAGAAATCGGCCTCAATCCTATGATGACAAATGATGGCACTTATGTACTAGCCTCAATAGTTGATATCACAAAGAGAAAGGTACTTGAAAATAACCTCCTACAATCATCTAATGCCCTTAAAGAAAAAAATGAGGAAATGGAGCAATTCGTTTACACTGTCACCCACGATTTGAAGTCGCCACTAGTAACTAGTACAGGCTTTTTAGGTTTTTTAAGGCAAGATATAGAAGCTAAACGTTATGACAAGCTTGAAGATTCTTTGTTTCGATTAGAAAGAGCGAATAAACGCATGGAGCAATTAATCAACGATCTCCTCCAGTTAAGTCGTGTAGGCCGTTTAGAAGTCAATGCTGAAGAGATAGCTTGTAATGAAGTCGTCTCTAACGTTTTGGAAAACCTAGCTAGCCAAATTGAAGAAGTTGGCGCAAACGTTATGGTTCAGAACTTGCCTACCATTGTAGCTGACAAAAAAAGACTCTACCAAGCAATAGAAAATCTTGTGCTAAATGCTTTAAAATACGGCCGTAATAAAGATGAAGTTGAAATTGAGATTGGTAGTAGAACAGATGACTATAAGTATACCAAACTATTTATAAAAGACCACGGCCCAGGAATCGACCCTAAATATCATGAAAAAGTTTTTGCTTTATTCCAACGTTTAGAAAATTCGTCGGAATCACCTGAAGGCACTGGTGTAGGTCTTGCCATAGTGGCGCGAATTATGCAGGTGCACCACGGTAAAGCCTGGGTTGAATCCAAATTAGGTGATGGTGCTACATTTATACTAGCCTTTCCTAATTCTTATGAGGAAAGGGAGCATAAGAATGAGCGATAGTAGACAAAAAAATTTAATGACTTTCTCATTAACTATGCATGACGATGATCATACATAGGCGCAATGTGACATCTTTCACAAAACATATACATAAGAGCAGAGAATCCACTGCCTTATAGCCGGAAGGAGTCAACATGGAGAGCACACATAAAGAATCAGAGTTTATAAATTTTTTATTAGTTGAAGATGATGATGATCATGCTACGTTAGTTAAAAGAACTTTAGGAACACATAGGATAACAAACAAGGTAATTCATGTTAATGACGGTGCAGAAGCATTAAAATATCTTAAGCGTCAAGATAACTACAAAGATAGTGCCGAACCCAATGTTATAATATTAGACTTAAATTTACCGAAGATGAGTGGCCATCAAGTTCTAAAGGAGATTAAAACTGACCCAAAATTTCGCCATATACCAGTTGTCGTGCTAACAACGTCAGATATTGACATTGATCGAGAACAGGCATATCGGGAGCACGCCAATAGCTATCTTGTAAAACCTCTTGACTTCAAGACGTTTGAACACATGGTGAACGAACTTATCTTATATTGGGGAATCGTAAATGCTGCTCCAAAAAAAAGAAAGGGAAAGCCATGAATCCACTTAAAATACTTTTAGTTGAAGATGAGCGTGATCATGCAGACTTGATTAGAAAGTTGGTCTCCAGCCAAGAAAAACACCTCACCATTGAATGGGTAGATCGCCTTTCGAGCGCGTTAAATATTCTCGAAAAAAACAATTTTGATGTCATTTTACTTGATCTCGGACTTCCTGGAAGTGATAAAGAAAAAACCCTAAGTTCTGTCTTAGCCCTCGCTGATAAAGCACCAGTTGTCGTTTTATCGGCGATCTCCGATGAGGATTTTGCCTTAAAAGCAGTCCATAAAGGTGCGCAAGACTATATTTGTAAAGCCAGAATGAGCGGCGAAATTATCTTAAGAACCATTAGATATTCTATAGAAAGAAAAGAAATTCTAGAAGAATTGAGAGCCGCCAATCGTGCTAAAGACGAATTTTTATCAACTCTCTCGCATGAGTTGCGTAATCCCGCAGGTATCATTCAAAGCTACGCAGAATTACTATGCCAAGACGAAGCATCCGAAATCAAAGTACCAAAAATAAAAGCAGCGCAAGTAATCTACCGGCACGCAAAGCATCAATTACGCCTAGTTGACGATTTATTGGACATGTCTCGAATCCTCAATGGTAAATTCGAACTTGACAACAATACGATCAACCTTGCCTCAGTGATAGAAGCTGCAATTGATACTCAAAGTGTTGCCATCGACTCAAAAAAAATCAGCATAATCAAAGAAATAGATCCTTCAGCGACAATGATCTTGGGTGACAGTGATAGGTTACAGCAAGTGATGGTCAACCTAATTTCCAACGCTGCAAAGTTTTCTTTTTCTAATAGCAAAATTGAGATCAAGCTAAAAAGAGAAAAATCTAGAGTCGAGATCGCAGTTACTGACTATGGCAAGGGAATTGAAAAAGACTTTTTACCTTTTGTTTTCGATAGATTTCGGCAGCAAGAAGGTGGGATAGCGAGAAAATTTGGCGGCTTAGGATTAGGAATGGCTATAACAAAGCAGCTAGTCGAACTACACGGTGGTCAGATTCAAGTGCACAGCGACGGATTTAAAAAAGGGACGACCTTCAAAGTTTATCTACCACTACTAGCCATCCGCATTGCACCTAAAAATCAAATTGATTCAAGGCATAAATCTTCCCACCGTAAGGGAAAAAAACCGCTACGCGGTTTGAAAATCATGGTAGTTGATGACTGTTACGACATTCTTATGCTCGTTAAAACGGTGCTATCCATGCATGGTGCAGAAGTTACAACCATGATTTCAGCTTCAGAAGCTTTGATTGAAATTTGCAAGCGAAAGCCAGATGTACTTGTCTGTGATATAGGGATGCCAGATATCGATGGTTATACCTTCTTGAAAATATTACGAGAAAAAGAATCAAAAAATGGCTGTAAGCCGATACCTGCTGCAGCCTTGACTGCTTATGCTCGCAAAGAAGATCGCGACGAAGCGATAAAGTCTGGTTTTAATATTCACTTATCAAAACCAGTGGAAGAAAGGGAGTTTATTACTAGAATCTTAGAGCTAGTGAACTAAGACTCAAAAACTCAAAATATAGTCAAGAGCTAAGACAATATATAAAAGCATTCATAGTAAGACTATATATAATGCAGAAATTAAGGCTTCTGACTTTATTTTGGCTCAGAATCAACCATTTCGATAAGCTTAATATTTTCATCCTTACTACCGTCCCAGATGGAGATGTTTAATCTAGTTATTGATAATAGTGTCTCGACAAAATCAAACTCAAGATTAGATCGACTCGGATACTCCACTTTAGATTGCTCCGATATCAACTTTTTATCCTCATCATTCGCGAAGTCTTTAGTCTTTTCCTTACTCTTTTCAATTAAATCCCAAATATGCTTATGATACTTATAATAATCTTCTATAACTTTAATTGAAATTGTCGCCTTTCCATCTGCCTTACTTCCAGCATCCAAATCACTATCAAAACTTATTTCAACTAATACCTTATCATCCAGCCAATCTTTAGAATTATCATCTTCCGCTACAATTTGATGATCTTGGTTTAAAAAGGTTAGCAAACGCTTATTAGAAGTAATTTCAATACTAGACTCTTTATTAATAACCTTATAATAACCTTCATTTACACCAAATGTCGTGCCGTTGTCAGTGAAGACCTGGCTTTTATCCAAATACACACCTAAAAATGAAAATAACTGCCGATGTATGTAGGCCAAATCTTTTTCGTCAACTTCAATTTCTCGCGTTTCACCAGGAACAAGATCTTTGAAGAACTGCTTTATCTTTGTAATCATATTACCGGGGTGTAGAAACTCCATGACACTAACCATAGCCCGTGGAAAATAATGGCCAAAAAACCGAGTAAATCCATAAGTAATTTTATTAACGATAAACTTATCACTAAAGTGCCGCACCTCACTAACTACGTATAAATAAGCAATCAATTGATCAGAATCACACTCATTAATCTTACATACGTTTCTTTTGATTTCATTAGGAATATCAATAAAAGCCTCTTGGGCTACTTGCGCTATATGTGACCTAAGAAATCCATTCCCAAGAGTCGTAAAGGAAAGTCCATTGATTAAAGGAAAAACCGCGGACACTGCATCACCTACACTAATTTCCTTTACTTTCAATCTTGTAACCACTCTACGTATGCTTTCTTGAATCAAAGACGAGTATTTTTCACGTGCACCTTTAATTCTCATCCTTTGTTCTGCCGTTAATTCCATACCAGTCACATCTCTGAAGGCATCTTCATCAAGAGCAAAAATGTTTCCACGATTTAAATTTTGCAGATAGTAATATATAGGAAAACAAATAAAATTGCTAGGCATTGATGACAGATTGCCCCCAATAGTGAGGTTGCCACGCTGAAACTAAAGGGTCTAGTTTATCATCATCATACACCCGCCAATAACGCTCGATATCATCACGCACACGCTCGACTCTAGTTGCAGTAAGTATTGAATTCAAAATTTTTCTTTGCTTGGAAGTAAGGCCTTTATTATCTGTAGTAATAATACCACTAACATCTGATTCTTTCTTTGCTTGGCAGTTAGCAAAAATCGAATACATTAAAATCAAAGCAATTAATTTTAAGCTATTTAAACCTTTCAAAGGCATACCCCTTAAATCTAAAATTCCTTAATTCACATTTATTACTTAGCTAAAAACCAGCTAATCACCAAAATCAATAAATTTTAAAAAATATAAAATTACAGCAATTTAATTGCTAAAATCATTTACACGATTGCTTATTTCAGTTAAAACCTTGCCATCAAACCACTCATCAGCAAAACCGGATGCCTTCAACCCTAGTAAAGGAATAAGAGTTGGGATAATATCGGTAACTCTAACTGGCCTTGATATTTTCATAGCATGGCCTGTAGTTTTTTTAGGATTATAAAAAGCTAGTGGAATTTGCATACTCCCTTTCAGCGGATATCCATGTCCCGTCGAAAGAATTTTTTCTGTACGAAAATCCCACCCTTCCCGCGCTGTCAAAATTAAATCTGCACCGTATCTTTTTTCTCGCTCTAGAGGGTTATGGCTGATTTCTCTATTAAAGGAGTTACGAATAAATGCTCGAATCGCATCTGGATATTGTGTATCGATAGAATACTTAAACCATTCATCAAGTGTATGCCCTTTGGCAAACCATCCTTCTGGAAATTTTCCAGAGCTTCTCCAATTCAATACATCTTCACTTGTTTCAACAGGAGAATAATCGGATCTTACATCTCTACTTGCTGCCACCATCTTGTCATAATAAGCAATTTCACTATCAGTACAATAAGTAATATCCGATTCTAGAACACGAGTCATGCCCTCAGAGCTAGTCTCTCTAAACAATCTAAATATTGTTAAGACTTGAGCTGGCTCAGCATTGCATATTTCAGGCACCCTAGTTATATCCCACCTAGGCATAATGATAAGATCGACCGGCTCGCTACCATCATCAATAACATTTCTTTCAGTATCTTGCCTCACCCCATTTAACAAAACACTGATTAAATCAAGTGGCTTAGTATTCGTTACATCTTTAAAGCTTGAAGGTAAATAATTACGCAAATCATTATAGGTATTCCTATGAGTCCAATCATTTGAGTCGACTGATTTATAAGGTAAGTATACCTTAGCAACTCCGTATGCCTCTTGATCAACAGCAACAATACTTGTCTCAGGAGCACCGGCATTTTTAAAAAAATAATTATCTTCTGTTTTATATAAATCCCAAACTGGCACTAATACATTTGTGGTAAGAAGCTCATTCAGAAAAGGACCTACCTCCCACCTTTTATTTATAAGAGGGCTAACGTTTTGTGGTTTCTTTCCAAATTCACGCCCTCCAAGATGACCATGATCCGCTAATAACATAAATGTTGTATCGTCTGCGATAGGGTGCCTATCATTACTCCCCTCGTAACTCACCATTGTAATCTCATACTGCCGCATAATTTGCCCGATAATTATATCAGCTTTTTTAGAATCATGCGAAGGCTTGGTCCATACTGGCCTTCTCCTAAAAATCAGAAAGACCAAGCTCTTTCATACGATCTTGGTCTTCTCCATGTGACAAATGATCAACCTGTGGCAACCATAAGACCAATACTTTGTTATCTTTAACCAAATCTAAGTTAATACCCTTGAAATTTATATTATCAACATCAGCATAAGCATCGATAGAGCCCTTATTGGCAGATCCAAGAACAAAATTCTTGGTAACAGGAGATGGATTTATCGGTAAAGAAGGAGCTAAAATTGGCCACTGGAAGTGATACGGTTGTCCTTCTTTATTTCCTTGTAAAGCATCTCGTAAAATCTCGTAAATTGTTGGTATTCCCATATCGAGAATAGCATCATGGTTTTTCGGCGGTGAATCGAGATTAAAACGAACGTTGCTTATCGACTTGATATCAGTTAATTTCCCTGCGGCAAATTCTTTTAAAGCAAAACGATCCACTTGAGCCTGACTTTTAATGCCATGGCGATCGATATCCACACCCGTAAACATCGAACCATTTGCTGGTACCGTTAAAGATGGAAAGACTGTATATGCATTATCATAACTAATAGCATTTTCTATAAAGTACTTTCTAATATTATTCAGCTGCAAAAATTGCGTACGGACATATCTATCAAACCTTTCTGGATATTGCGTACTTGGTGTTCCTTCTTTTAATTTAAAGTGCTGCCAATAATCCTTAAGTATCGCCTCAGAAGATATACCGTATTCTTCAAGTAACTCTTCAGTATAATAGAATCTACGCCCGTCTTTATGTTTATGCTCAATGGCATCACCATAAAATGCCATATCTTCCATGACTTTCTTAATTAAACCATCAATGTAAAAGATAACAACCCTTCGCTCTTTAAATTCTTCACGACTCATCCGGTCATCAAGATTAATATTTAACTTCTTAAGCACATCAGAATAACTTAAATTTTTTGAAGTGTTTTTCAGTGTTTGATTTGATTTAGAATCACTCTCTGAATTTAAAGTCCGACAACCAGGAATAAAAAAACAATTTATGAGCAAAAATAAATATAACCAAGATTTATATCGATTCATAAAAATCACGTATTGCTTTCCTTATGTACTATTTTCAAAGACTGACAACTATAAAAAATATCTTAAACTACAAAGAACCCCATTCTGCTAAAAACACATCTAACTATTTGTAATGGATTTAAAAAATACTGCCTGCATAACAATAAGAAATAAACGTACGATCATACTTTTAATATAAAAATAAACTAACTAGCGGAAAAAATTATTCCGATAAGAAATAGTCTGGCATGCATAAGAAAAACCCTCATTAAACAATTTCAATACTTTTTACTTTGCGTCTTGGGCTTACAAGCCAAGCAACTTCACAAAAGTTTAAAATAATCATGATGGGGGTCTTTTTTTATTTTACAAACATGTAAAAAATATTTCAACTTCAACAAAAAAATAAATTAAACTTCCCATACGGTTTTAACGAATCAAAAATAATTAGGATTATAAGACAAAAAAAATTTGGCCAAAATTCAATCTTGTAAATAAGTAAATTTTATTGGCTTCAATCACAGGTAGAAAGATCGAAGCTAACGATTAAAAATATTTAAATAACGCCCTAAATCAAAGACACCACCTAGATGCCCTTGGCCATAAGCTCCATCTAAATGAGCCTGAACTGCATCATCGTAGAACGACCAAAAATCCTTATGATACCGTCCAATTACATATGGATTTAATTGGACATTATTTTCCCGAACAAGGATTTCGAAAAAAGATTTTTCTTCACCCTCATTGAGGGAAAAAAATAAATTTGGATAAGCTCCTAAAAATCCACGATGCACTTCTAACTGATTATTCAATGGGTCCAGTCTAGCTTCCTCAGAAAAAACTGATGCAACATTAAAATGAGCAACATTCTTAATTAAGGTATACCATTGGCTCGACTTTTGATCTTTGCTTCTCACCCGCACAAAGCTAACCTCTGGAAATTTCTCTAAACTAACACCAGAAATTTGATCAAGCGCGAGCCTCGCCTGTACTTCAAACTCTGAGCTAGGATCATAGTCGATACAATCTGGGCAATTTAAACCATCAAGATTGGACTCCTTCAATATTTCACTAGAAATACCTTTCATAATCTCCAATGTGGTGGACTTTATAATCGATTCATTTTCTTCTCTAGAAGCATGGGCAATATTTCGATTTAAAACTTTTCCTCCAATACTTTCAAATGGATATATTTCTTCATTTTTAGCAGCATCATTTCTATTAGCTGCGTCCCTGCTCCAATAACGTCTCATTGCAAGTCGATTATCTGTAGACATGAGATTAAGAAACATATCTTCTGAAGAAATACGTGATGTTTCCATATAAAGACGGTTATTGATCTGTTTAAATATTGATGCATATAAATCAAAACCAACAACCAAATTGTAATAAATGCTCTCAAATGTCGGATAATCTATCAACCACGCTGTTTTTGGCAGCCTGCCTCGCAATCCTCGAACCACAGAAGCACTATCAAAATGCCGATAAACAGTTAATAGCGCATTATGATTAACCCCATCCCCACGCCAAACCACATCTGTGGAAAGACCATTTGGATACTGAGCAGTATATAATTCCTTACGCTTCGCCCAAAAATCATTGACGTCTTTCCTGTAGAGAAGCAAAGATGAATGGACAATATTTTTAAAATCATCCTCTAGAGCTGGAACTTTTAGCAAGTTCTTATAGTCAAATAAGAGAGTCTCGTTATCCACTAGTAAATCTTTCTGAGGATCTACAAAAAATATCCAAAAATGATCATTTATAACATTTATTGCAATGCCACCACGACAAACCGGGCCACGAATAAAAGAACGGACGAAAAACTCGGCATTATCCAGCATAAAAGCATATCGAGAAAAAGGAGGTATCGGGGCAAATGAGCTATATGGATTTGTATATATTTTTGCATCAGAAAACAATTCTTTAGATTTTTTATAACCGAGGTAATCTCCATCTTGATCTTTAATCCACTCGCTTGATAAAAATAATTCTTTATATCTTAATATTTTCTTATCAGTCAGATGGTATACAATATGTGTTTTTTCAACTATAAGAGATGTGATTTTCTTAAAGCGGTAATAAAACTTTCCTTCTATCTTATCAGTCGGTAAACGTGTAGGAATCTCTTCGATATTCTTACCAGATGGTGTTCGAGAACGAACAAGACGATAATATTCACTACTAGATGATAAATGTTTTTCTATTTCTGAATGGAAATTAATATGAGCGATAAATAAATGCTCATAAAGATACTTCATTGTAAGCTGATGCTTAAACACATCGACACCAGAGGGCACATTATTAAAAAAATCTTCCCACTTTAAAATAGCCTCAACGTCAAAGTACGAGAAAGTATCAGTTGTTGGTAATTCCGCCTTATAAACTTCTAACCATTTATAAATATTTTCTCTTTCATCTGGTGATAATTCAGGGAATCCATAAGGCATTCCTAAATGACGAAATGTTTTAACTACCGAGGCATAGCCACCAAGCTTTGGAAATAGGTGTTTAGCTCCTTTTGGGGTCTTTTGCAAAGCCCTGTTATTTTCAATTTGCACATATGTTGGGCATATTCGAGAACTAAAAGAGTCATATACAGCTTCTTGAACTTGAGGGTACTTAGATTTTTGATCCAAGACTGCCTTCAGTAAGCTTCCTTTAGGCTTGTAGGTGTTAGTCTCATCTCCAATCACGGAAGAAAACCCAAGACGACGCCAACCCTCAGTATTACTATGATCAATGAACATACGAAGTGGCTCTGAATCGAATAAACGGTTATCATAAGAATCGCGCTTAATAAGGCCTCTTGCTAGGCCTTCTGGGGATGAAAGATTTAACTCACATGGAGAATCATAGCAGGCATGGCACACCGCACAACGCGAATTCAAAACAGGCTCTACGTGATCCAGATAAAATTGCCCGCCTGCGGATTGATCGACACGCTTTGCTAAATATTTTAACTCACCTTTTCTAACAGGTGCACATGTAGCTATTAGCAAGGAAACAATTGCTATAAAGCCAATAATCCGATTTTCCATAGTCCTTCTACATCGAAAAATAAAGAAGCTATAAAAGGAGCAAAACCTATCATACTGCGTTACGCCTAAAAAACATTCGTCACTGTACTAAAAAGTACTATCTCCTCATTTTTTTAGGCAAGCCTTGTCTGATAGGTTTTGCTCCCCTTAATAAATTGAATGCAAAAATAACAATTCTGAAAATTTATTATGAAGTGTTATTTTATACTATTCGTGATGTATCAGTAACTATTTTTTTCAGATAGGATGACCAAACAATACTCAATATCTTAATTTAGATAACAGTATCTATTTTCTAAGGAAAGCTTTCTCGTTTATTGTTCTTAAAATCGTAATCTAGGGCGTGTTGACGTTTCATTTCCTACTCCGAGCCAAACCCTTGAGTCA
>JAWKNZ010000014.1:0-93038 GCA_041391425.1 Bdellovibrionota bacterium | reverse complement strand
AGATCAAAAATTTAAGAAGAATGTTAACTTTCAAATACTTGAGAAACCATTATTAATAGAGCTTATATGCAAACTTATTTTGTTTGAGTATAATAGAAAATAAGTATTTTCTTGCCAAAGTTTAGTAGCAAGAAACCCTAATTCACTGAAAAAGATAAATAAGTACGAGGTCATAAGCGGATGGAAAGAAACCTGTTAAAAGAGCGCCGTCTTAAAACCCGACATCGCATTAAATTAGAATCAAAAGCTATAATAAGGCTTTTTGGTTCAAAAGAATCTTATGAACTTCAGACAGAAAACGTTAGCGAATCAGGTTTATTATTAACTTCTAAAATAAATAGATTAAGCCATATGAATGCAGCTAGTATCTTAGAGGTGAGCTTGTTCATAGAAAAAGAAAACCCAATAAATTTTTTAGCAAAATGGGTTAGAAATCATAATGATTACTCCGTAGGGATCATGATTACTGATATCGAAGCTGAGGAACAAAAAAGGTTATCTGATTTTATTGCTGATTTGAGCGATGAGTAACTTTTTCTATAAAGGTGCTTCGCTCTCGGCCCTACATAACAACAAACTCTATTTTGTTTTTTGAGGTGGCCACGGTGTTGGGTAGGTTTTACGATCAAAAATAAATGTTTGCCCCACTCTAACCTTCTTTTGTCCTTTGCGTATATAAACAATCGCACCCTCAACTATACCGTGTCCATACTGAGATTTTAAGTTCATCTCAGGACCAAAATATCCGACAACATGCCCTTGTATCTCGTTAGGAAGTTCTTGAGAAATCAGGCGGTCATTTATTTTCAATCCCCATGCTCTACCTTTATCTAAATAAATCCAAGCACGATTGATATGGGCTATTTTAGGAAACTCATTAAGATCCAATGATTGCTTTTGCGCATTGAGAAAATCATTTAATTCTTGTTCGATTTGAAAATCAATCGCATTACCGTTAAAAGCAAAACTAAATTCTCCTTGGTATTCGAGAGGAATATGATTAGCAAAAACACTTTCTGCAAAAGAAGCCTTAAGAATTGCTTTTATCAAATCTTTTTGAGCTGCAACATTCTCCTTTTGACGCCAATAAGCAATGATACGTCGAGTCGCCCGTTGCATTTTCTCCTTAGGGTTAAGCAAATTCCTAAAGGTCACCAAAGACTCGTTGCCAATTGATTTTACTATCCGATATTGACTAGCAAGCTTTTCCTCTAACAATAAATTTAAGCAAAGAGCTGACTCTTCTCCATCCTTAAGATTTTGTTGACCAACAGAAAAACCTATTTTCAATGCACTTGGTGCTATCGGTGCAGAGGCCGTTTTTTCTACTGTCTTATTCAACAACACAGATAAAGGAAGTTTTAAATCAATGGGCTTTTTTTCATTGAGAGTAGCAATACGGTAGTGACTCGAAGCAATTAGTATATTTTGAAAAGCATGTGTAAAAGTCAAAAAAACCAAATTAGTATTTAAAAGCGAGCAAAGAACTGGTTCCACCGCCATGGGAGCAGGCAATGCCGATTTTGCTCGTCCCACATATATTTGATCACTAAGCCGTATCATATTTTGCGTTAACAAGCTATTTTTCTCACCATTTTGTTTTGATGATAGATAACGCGTTAAACTCTCGGAGTCAGTTATTAATGCACTTACTAAAGATTGCTGGCTCTGAATAAACTCTCGCGCAAGTTACTTCTGTACTGGCGTCAATACCAATAGTCCGCCAAGGCATCACAACAACTTCTGGTAAATCTTCTTGATTCACTAATTTTTGTTGAAAAAATGCTTGAGCATATAAAGTTTCTTGACAATGAATTATTGCCGTCTGCAATAGAATGGCTGCAAAGCAATAGAAAAACTTTTTAAGAAAATTAAAACTCACAGCTTCTTTTTCCGTAATGTAATTGGTAGATCCGTCAATAGATATCGGTCAATCACGTCAAACTATTGACCTTAAGTTGATAGTAAAAGATAAACACTCCAAAATAATTACTCTTAGCCATGAGCCACAAATAGATTGGAGGTCAAGATTTCACCACTCTGATGAGCCAAAGGCGGAGAATCTCCGCCTTATACTAATCCTCAAATCATTTCGAAATGTTTCGCCTCACTCAGCATGATGCTCCAACATACTTATGAGTAAGAATAAGCCCAAATAAAGTCCATATTTCAAAAAACTTTGGTAGGTTTCTGCATAATTTAAAAAAATGCATCCTTGTAATTATGTAGCTTCAATTTTTTATCAAACTCTTTGATACACAATACATTTGACAACTTTTAAAACGAACCTCTGAAGCACGAATTCCATCACTAGTGCCCAATTTAACTACAACTAACAACACCATTTCCGTGCATTGACAATTACTCTTGTGATCTAGAAAAAATTTGGTACTTTTGTTATGAAAAACAGCGAGGAATTCATTAGAGTGTGTTGGCGTTTCACGCTTATCTTGCGGTTTACTCATTGACGCCATACATATTTATGGTTAATATACCTCTCACAGGCGATTTTATAGCTTTTTTTGGAGTCTCAACTTTGCCAAATATATCATCAATAGTATCGCCTGTGACCGAAATAGCGCGCGGCGCAAAGACTTACCTCTCAGGAGCAAGCTGGTTAAAAAACCACCCTAAATACCTCTTGCTTGTTTTTATTCCGATGGTGCTAGGACTCATAGCTCTAATCTCTGCTTGGACATTTTTTATTCAATACGACGATGTTATTTTAAATTGGGCATTATTCACCAAGCCTGAAAGCTGGTGGGGGGTGGGCTTATATTACTTGATGAAAACTCTCGTCTACATCAGTTTCATATTGCTTGGATTCGCTTCTAGTATTCTTGTTATGAATATCTTAGCTTCCCCTATTTATGAATATATTTCAATGGTAGTAGAAGCAGACCTTACACATAAAAAGGCGCCAGAACTAAGCTTTATACATTCTTTGAAGCTTATGGGAGAAGAATTTAAAAAGGTCGCATTTATTCTCTTCCTTTCTATAATCCTCTTACTCATCCCTGGCGTGAATATCATATCCACTATCATAACTGCTTTTCTGATCAGCTGGGATTTTTATGACTACTCACTCCTCCGCAGGGGCTGGAGCTTTAAAGACCGTTTATCCTTTGTTAAAAAAGACTTTTGGGCAGTGACAGGACTCGGCTTGTGGCTACTCATACCATTAATACAATTTATTTTAATGCCTTTGGCTATAGCAGGCGGAACGATGCTATCGGTTAAAGCATTACAAAAACATAACTTACTAGAAAAAGGAATGGCTAATGCACACAGGTGAATCATTGAATGAAAAAGAAAAAGCGAAAGCCCTGGACCTTGCTGTTAGTGCTATTGAGAAGCAATTTGGCAAAGGCTCAATCATGTGTCTAGGCAAGAATGCTATTGCAACTAGCATCGAAGCCATCCCAACAGGATCCATATCTTTAGATTTAGCTTTGGGAATCAATGGACTGCCAAAAGGCCGTATCATTGAAATTTATGGTCCAGAATCAAGTGGCAAGACAACTCTTAGCCTACATACGATTGCAGAATCACAAAAGAAAGGAGGAGTTTGTGCCTTCATCGATGCCGAGCATGCACTCGACACATCCTATGCAAAAAAAATTGGAGTAAACATCGACGACTTAATGGTATCCCAGCCAGATACAGGCGAACAAGCCCTTGACATCGTCGACATGCTTGTAAAAAGCAATGCCGTCGACGTTATTGTTGTCGACTCAGTAGCGGCCCTAACTCCAAAAGCAGAGCTAGAAGGAGAAATGGGGGATCGGCACGTCGGCTTGCAAGCACGCCTAATGTCTCAAGCTTTACGTAAACTTGCAGCTTCAGTTTCTCGCTCTAACTGCTTAGTCATTTTCATAAACCAACTGCGTATGAAAATTGGTGTTATGTTCGGCAGTCCAGAAACAACGACTGGTGGTAACGCTTTAAAATTTTACTCCTCTATAAGGCTAGATATTAGAAGAGTAGCCTCTATCAAACAAGCAGACGAAGTTATCGGAAATAGAGTGCGTGTTAAAGTTGTTAAGAACAAAGTAGCAGCCCCTTTCCGACAAGCTGAATTTGATATTATGTTTAATGAAGGGGTGTCTTATATAGGAGACCTATTAGATCTAGGTGTAGACAAAGGTGTGGTTAAGAAAAGCGGTTCATGGTTCTCTTATGGGGAAGAGCGCTTAGGACAAGGCCGTGAAAGCGTCAAGGAATTTTTAAAATCTAACGAAGAAATCTTCAATAAAATAGACTTAGATGTAAAAAAAGCCACTGGCATGATCAAAACAACAGACCAAACAGCAGAAAAGCCATTAGAAGGGGCTACAAGCAAACCCCAAGCAAGCCAAGCAAATAAGCCTTCATCTCAAAAAACACTAAAATCGGGAAAAAGTGCGAGTGCAGCTAGCCAAAAGGCTTAAGAACTAACCCTCAAGCTTTAGACAAAGCTAACTCTCAAACAAAAGCAAGTTATTTGAGAGTTAGCTAGCTTAAATTCAAGCAATCACTGTTTCAAATCATCAGTTTTATCGTAAGATATTTCAATAGTTAACAGCGGATGATCAAATGAATTCGTTTGTTCATCTAATAAAGACTTATGCACCGTAGCTCCACGATAATAAACATGATCCAGTTTTCTACCCCTACTATCTTGCTCCCATTCAACCTTCTTCATCCTCCAACCTCTGATCTTTTTATCCAACAATTGCTTCGCCTTACCGCATGGGTTACATCACATTTTTAGCTCATTGAATACGTTAGAATAAGATTAAGGCATTTCAAATACTATCTCTGATAGGTTTCTATTAGAATTGCAAACCCCACAATTGGCATGTAAGCGTCTTAAATTATAGATAAATATTACAAATATCAATTTTATTAGATTATTGTTAGTAGTATTTACACAAAATTGATAAGTTGCTAGAGTCCCTGCATGTTAGAACATAGAAGTAGCTATTTTATACTTGGAGCTTAATAATGTTTTTTCGTTATTTACTCTTAACCTTAACGATTAACACCATTCCTTCATCTGCCTTGGCCGATGAGTTTCACCTCCAACTATGCAATATCTCCGCAAACGAAGCGGCTAAACGCCTAGGCTTCCAAGAAAGCTCAAAAGAAATCAAAGCTATCTCATATTTTGACACTACGAACCTAAGCTACTTAAAACAAGGGGCTATCATTCGTTTTCGAGAATCCACCGACAAAGTCGACCTAACCATAAAGGTTCGTAAGAAACAAACAAAAGATATCCTACCTGAGTCATCACAAGAAATTAAATGTGAGCACGACCATTATATAAATAGGTCAGTTCAATCGTGTTCAATAAAAAAGAAATATTCATTACAAGAAAGTTTTCCAAACCTACCGACAATTGAACGCATCAAAAAGCTTCTGACAAATGCCCAAATCACATACTTAAATCACCACATCAAAGAACCGCTTCAGTGGAATTTATTACAAGAATTTGGACCTGTACCTACACATATTTTTGAGAAAAAAGGCTTCGAAAATAACCTCAAAGAAGTAGGGCAGAATAAGATCAAACTTAAACTAGAGCACCGGAATAAATATCCGCTGACAATCGTAGAGCTCTCTTTTAAAGATACAACAGATCAGTTCACCGCCAACCGCAAGAAGTTAGTGGAAAAAATAAATAGCTTAGGCTTAAAAAGTTGTGCCTTACAAAACAGTAAAACAAAGCTTACCATCGAATATTTAAATAACTGGCTACATAAGCTCTAGTAGCACATTTCTTATCAAAGGATATCCAAAAAATGGCTAAAACAACGGCAATTTTTCCTGTCTTCTTCTCAACTCTGTTCGCCATTCAGCTCGTTGCGAAAAACGTAGCTCACGGACAGGAGTTTCCCAAGCGACCAATAAAATTAATCGTATACACCAAGCCTGGTGGAGCTATTGATGTCTTCGCTCGTAAATTTGAAAAAATAGCTGCAAAATATCACAAAGGAAAAATACTCATTGTCAACAAACCAGGCGCAGGTGGGATTATAGCAATGAAAAAGCTACAGGCAGCCAAAAGCGATGGTTATACCATAGGTGCCATCACAAAATCTGTCATCGGCAAAATGGCAACAAATGCTGGTGAATTTAAGCTCGACTCTTTAACCTGGTTGGGTCTATTGGTTTCAGAGCCGGAAGCCATCATAGTAAATAATAACACCCCATTAAATGATTGGAAAAAAGTAGTACAACATAACCAATCTTCAAATGGCAATCAACTTTGGGTTGGCCCCTCTCCTGGTGGCAATGATCATATTTTTGCTACAAAACTATGGGAAAAAGTAGGCCTAAAAGCTAAATGGATACCATATAGTGGCGGCGGCAAAGCGATGACCGCACTTTTAGGCAACCATGGCGATGTTTATGTCGGCAATGTAAGTGACATCGTTGGAAAGCCTAATCTTAAAGCTATTGCAATTGCCAATAAAGCACGTTTAAAAGGCGAGTGGTCGAACATACCTACACTTTCAGAATTAGGCATTTCTGGATTCGAAGGTGAGGATATGTGGCGTGGTTTTGTCGCACCTAAAAACTTAGATCCACAGGCTAGCAAATTTTATAAGGACTTGCTCAACAAAGTTACCAAAGATGCTGATTGGAACAAATTCATATCAAAGTCAGGAGCAACCGCATTACTTGTCGAGGGCAGCGCTTTTAAAAAGGATGCAGAAAACAATTATCAAGAATTTTCATCCATTGGTAAGAAGCTAGGGTTAGCTAAATGATAAACACGTTTTCTGGTGAGCGTCTTTTTCTTACAGCAATCATCACAACTACAATTATAACTGCACTTGTGTCATTAAACTATGATGTTTCGTCTGCTGGAGCGGGCTTGATACCTCTAATATGTAGTCTAATTCTGATATCGACATGCTTATATAGATTGTTAATAAAAAATAAGAATACCCACAAAGACTACAGTCCAGCAGAAAAAATTAAATGGCAATTTATAAAAGATAATTCTATCCCATTGCTTGTAACTTTAAACTCCCTATTTTTCATAGCCTCACTTCACTTTATAAGCTATTATTTGGGGGTTATTTTATTTTTAACGATACTCTGCATCATATTCAAAATCG
Organism: Bdellovibrionota bacterium; assembly: GCA_041391425.1. GTDB lineage: Bacteria > Bdellovibrionota_B > Oligoflexia > Oligoflexales > JAWKNZ01 > JAWKNZ01. The sequence continues at coordinate 85,926 of JAWKNZ010000014.1, read as the reverse complement.
ATAGTAAGCTAAAATACTTCATGCTACTTGGAGGCTGGATAGCCTTTGTTTTTATCGTATTCGATCAAATACTGCAAATTGAGCTCCCTTAAAAATGGAAACTTTTATTTCAAATTTCAATGGTGGTTTGCAGCTGTTCTTATCCTTATCTGGGATGACGACTCTACTATTTGGTTGTATGATCGGTATTATAGGAGGAGCATTACCAGGTTTATCTCCCTCGACAACAGTCGCCCTTCTTGTTCCATTAAGTTTTAAAATGGATCCAGCCATTGGTATTGCATTTTTATGCTCTGTCTACTTAGCAAGTAATTTTGGAGGCTCCATTACAGCCATCACTTTAAACGCCCCTGGAACACCAGCGGCTGCTGTCACTGCGATTGACGGTTATCATTTGGCTCAAAAGGGACATGCGAAAAAAGCAATTGATGCGGCTTTAATAGCATCGACCTTCGGTGGGCTTATTGGCATTATTATCTTAATAACCTTAGCAACTCCCTTAAGCGAATTTGCACTGAAATTCGATTCAGCTTCTTATTGTAGTTTAGCTGCATTTGGACTTCTGTCGGTTGTCCTTATGAATGCAAATAAGAGCAAAAATATCATTGCCATAACACTTGGCATTCTAGTTAAATGCGTCGGCCTTGATCCCATTTCAGGCTCCAATCGCTTTTCATTCGGACTAGAGGAAATGTATTCTGGCTTTCAAACCATCCCCGCATTAATCGGCCTATTTGCCGTTTCACAAATCCTAATAGACTTAAAGCTTCCATTAACAATAAAAATAGATACTCCCAAAACAAAAGATATAGCAGCAAAAGACCGTTGGAAACTATTCTTCCACGAAAAATTCAACATATTAAGATCTTCTATTATTGGAACCATCATTGGCATCTTTCCGGGAGCAGGATCAACAATAGCAGCTTTTATCAGCTATGATATGGCGAAAGCTCAAAGTAAACAAAAAGAGTCATTTGGCAAAGGATCGCTTAAAGGAGTCGTCGCTAGCGAAGCCGCCAATAGCGCTTCAGTCGGAGGCGCCCTCGTACCGCTGCTAGCGTTAGGAATTCCAGGAAGTGCTACTGACGCTGTCCTAATAGGTGCATTTATGCTGCATGACATCAATCCTGGCCCCTTATTAATGAGCGAGCAAATTCCGATCGTTTATGGTATTTTCTCAAGCTTATTTTTAGCTAGTATTTTAATTTTCATATTGGGTCTTTCAAGCTCAAAAGCTTTCGCAAAGATTTCCCACATTGAAAAAAACATTTTATATCCGATCGTTCTCTCGCTAGCGCTTATCGGATGTTATAGCATCAACAGCTCACTATTTGATGCCTTTACTTGTCTTCTATTTGGAGTTTTAGGATGGATCCTAAAAACGTATTCATATCCAGTAAGCTCTGTGGTATTGGGTATGGTATTAGCAACCATGTTAGAAGAAAATTTTCGAAGAGCATTGCTAGAGAATGGCCTTACATCTTTCTTGGCTCCAATCCCAGCAACCCTGTTACTCTTACCAATAATTTTATTTATAATTATCAAGACAATACGACAAATTTTTCACTTAAAGACCATCTAGATAAACGATGTTAGACCGAGAAGATAATAGACCAGAATAAGTAGAGCTCTATAAACCATCAATCAGGAAGATTTATCTATGGATAAGAAAAAAAGAGTCCTGTTTATCGGTGATGTCCATGGCTGCTACGCCGAGATGCTTAACCTACTTAAAACCATGGGTTATATGCCAGATAAAGACCGTTTGATATTCGTAGGTGATATGACAAATAAAGGACCACACTCAGAAAAAGTTCTGAAGTTCATATATGACAACAAATGCGAAGCAATACTTGGTAACCATGAGTTGGATTTTCTACATAAAATAAAACAAGGCAAACCACACCCATTAACAAACCAACTAAATGCGCTAGATTTTTGGATTTCCTGGCTCGAAAAACTACCTTTATTTATCGATACTAAAGAATTTTTAGCTGTCCACGCCGGAATCTGTCCTAATATGGAACTCACCGACATGCCAGCAACCCTTCTTACCACCATCAGAACTTGGGATGGGAAAGGCCAAGACCTCCAAAATCCCAAAAATCCCCCATGGTTTGAACTCTATCACGAAGAAAAGCTTATTATATACGGCCATTGGGCTGCGATGGGTCTAACAGTAAGGCAAAATACCATAGGCCTGGACTCAGGGTGTTGCTATGGAGGCCAACTTAGTGGCTTAGAGCTCCCAAGCCGGAAAATATTTCAAATCGACAGCATATCTTAATAGAATAACACTTTATAATTATTTATTTTTATATTTATTTTTAATGTTTATTCAAGCCCATCCGAATATAGGTACCTGAATGTTGCTTAAGCGTAAATATTAAAGATTCAACCATACAACATGGTGATAAAGATCAAGTTTAACTATTCCTGTGATAACAACGAGGTACGTATAATGAAACACATAGGACAAAAAAATCAGGCATTCCGTTGGGCACTCATTGGCTCCATCTCACTTTTGATAGGCTGTGGAAGCGCTAAAAAAGACGATAGTGACGACGATGACGAAACAAGCGGAATGACACAGCAGCAAATAGCCCAAGCTCAAAAAAACAAAGCTTCCGAAGCTACCCAATTAAATGAGCTAAATTTATCATCTTCATTTAATCTTGCTTTACCATCAAGCTTAGACTCTTCCGGAGCTAGTCAAGTTGCTCTAGCACTGCAGGGAGATACGACAAAGAAATCGATGGAAGCTTGCGAAGTAGGAAGAAGCGTAAAAGAAGGTATACAATCTCTAGAATCCATAGGTAATATGTTCTGCCATTTAGAAGTGGAATCTGATTCAATCGAATTTGGCAAAAAATATAAGATAAGCATTACAGGTGAAGAAGAAGAGGATATCAGGATTTGGATCGACGACTCTGAAAAAGCTTCTGATAAACTCGTTGTCAACTTTTGCGAAGGAGACCAATTATCGCAGGTGATCACCATCACAGGTGTTAGTGATAATGGTGCAAAAGGTGCTGTAAAGATGCATTTTAAAGATGACGAGCAGGGTGGCGAATTCTATCGTTCTAGCAACTTTGATGTTGGCTATTCTGAAACAGACCGCGCATTTATTTCAGCATCGGATCTATACGAAGATTCTGCATCTAACAAATTTAAAAGGCAGCTTATCTTAGACCTAGTTAAAGACGGCACGAATAAAATCCTCGTTTCAAACAGTGGATCTATGGAAGGTCAAACCTTTTCAATGGCAGGCGCCGCAAAAACCGACAATGAATATGGGCAAGTCCTATTCTCTAGCGCCGGTAGCCACGAAGGGCAAACATTTGAATGGACCCACCGTGGACACTTCAATTCTGAAGGTTATGTTGTTGCTGCAGACGCAAGCACTAAACTCCAAGATGGTGGATCTCTTTATGTAGTAGATTCCGATGTTCCTAAATACCTACCTGAAAACTTTAGCATTGAAGGTTTTGGTGAAGGTGCTTGGGACTGCTCGGCTGATAATGACCTCGTCATCAATATGGTAGGAGACCGTAAAGATCAGCATGATGCTTGCGAAACAGACCACAACGAGGATCATATCGACTGCTGGTCAGAAGAGTACCAACAAAGTAATGAAGAGCATGAAATAGACGAGGCTCAACAAAAGGAATCATCAGATATTGATGAGCTATCGGAAATTGATGGATAAGATCAAATATCTATTAATTTAACCTAATAAGACAAAGACTAAATAAAAGGCCCGGTACTATATAGATACCGGGCGTTTATCACTCTACAGTAGGTTACACATGTATTTTAGTTCAAACCATAATGAAAAGAGGGATTCTACTTCGTAGTGATCAAAATACAATCATACCATCCCTGCAATGCTTCTCCCAAATATATAAAACTTCTTGTGGACCAAGGGTTTGGATAACTATAGCCCATCTTCTTGAAAAGCTTTATATTTTACGCTTGATCATATAGCATCGAAATGGTTAAGTATCATTCTTCCTGTGGCGCCGTAGCCAAGAGGCTAGGCAGCGGATTGCAAATCCGTCTACAGCGGTTCGAATCCGCTCGGCGCCTCCACACGAATTATCTTCATATTTCTATTTTGATTATAGTTAGTTGCATTCAAACTCAACCTTAATAGACTGTAATAATAGAAAAATTCAATTTTTATGAACATTTCACATCAAAAATTTAGCTATTGGGAAAACAGAGCCGCTTTCGAAAAGATAAATCATTATCCAACAGCCAAAAATACAATCTTGATATCTTCAGCTTGATAATATAAACAAATTTAATTTATATATACATACTAATGTATATTATAAGAAAATAAGTGGTATACTTTACATTTATTTTTATAAACAATTTTTTTTTATATTGCCAAGGGCCACAAAAAATGACTCATTTTGATCGATTTACTGAATATGTCATCATAAAAAGCACCCCAGAGCATAAATGCATCATTCCAAAGCTTCCTATAGAGATCCATCCTGCTACCGCAAACATCTATACATGCTCAGATAGTACAAAAGCAAAAGAGCTACTCATTGATCAATTTAGACAAGACTCCCGTTTTAAAACGGGAGATAAGCTGTTTGATTTCGATAGAAAAACTTTATTATACACAAAAGAATAAAAATGTCTGTACTTGCAAGATTACACTAAATGACTCATTACAAAAATCTAACATATAGAGGATTGCGTAATAAATTTCCTCTCCACCCTCTGGAACTCATCTAAAAAGTTTAATAAAATTAGGGCGTGTTGACGTTTCATTTCACTACGAGCCAAACCCTTGAATCACAACGTTAAAATAGGTTTCAAAAATTATCCTCAATGTACATCTAGTACACCTCCGGTAATTTTTGAAACCCTTCCTAGCTGCGACTTTCAAGTATTTGTCTCTCGCTACGAAAATGAAACGTCAACACGCCCTAGAATTGCTTATCCAGTGATGTTAAAATGAGAATGATTTGACAAGGCCATAAGCTAAAGATTTAGATCTACCATGGATCAGTATGCAACATATTAGGAGTGATCATATGTTAAGACAAAAAACGTTTTTAACGCTATTAGCTTTTAGCCTCATGATTCATTGTAAACACCAGCCTTCACCCCTTCAGTCACAAGGAAAAGAAGCTCAAGGGCAAGGTGCAAGCTGGACTGAACTTCTGCAAAAGCGTTGTAAAAATATTAAATTCGACAATAGAGAAGAAATCGAAATCAACGAGGACCTGGTAAAAGAATGCTTTGAAAGCCTAGCTTCATTAAATGAAAATGAACGAAACGAAATCGTCCAGGCCTTTTTAAACCCTCCCAAAGATGAGCATAAACCAGAAGCTGCGTTGATGGCTTTTATAAAAAAAATACAAGCTGACGCCCTGGGAATTTTTGAAAAAGCTGAAGAAAACAGAAGTTATGAAGCATCAATGGCAACACAGTTCAATAAATTATTTATCGATTATAGAGAAGGAAACAACGAGTTCGGCTACAAAGTGAACGATATCTATCAAGTCTTCGCCGATAAATCGAGTAAATATAAGATGACTGTCTACCTAGTTGGACTGATGGAAGCTGCACAAATGTTAGCAACAGCAGCTGGTAAAGAGGTTCCCAAAATCGATAGAGAAGAAGAGATTGCTCAGGCTAAAAAAATCGTTGGTTTATTAGCCGGAGAAGCTTGTCTACGCGGAATTGGTATAAAATTAATCCGCCTCCCCACAATTTTATCAAGATTTTTAGATCCAAGCGAAAAAAAATGCACAAGCAATGAATATACACCCTGGTCAAAAATCACCATAAACAGTTTAGTCGACGAAGAAGTAAAAAATATTTTTTCAACCCCATCAAAATGGTCTAAAAACAATGCAGTAGTTTTATTAAAAAACAGTCCTGTAGGAACCCCGTCCTATTTTGATGCACGCGCGGCGATATTGATGGCCGATCCAAGCCTTCTACATAATAGTATTTCAACTATGTTAAGTGCCTCGAATATCCATTTTGGAGACCTAGCTCGCAGAAAAACAGCCCCATATAATTTTCTCTGGATGTGGGGCTTTTATGATGAGCCTATGGGCTTTTGGTACTCACAGTATTTTAAAAACCAAGGAAATTCCTACGCGATTATTGATAAAAATGTCGCAACTAAAAACCACCATCAGCACTCCGCTGAAACCCTATTAGGCATGGGTGATCGCTTATTAGGTTCTACCTCTCCAAGTAATAACCTCGGTGCAGGCATGCACCGAAAAGGCCTAATTGTCGACGGTAAATTCATGGTTATGGGGGGGCGTAACTTTGGGGTAGAATATAGCAAGCTATGGAGAGACACCGACATTTTAATTGCTGGACCAGCTGCAGGCCAAGCAGGAAATTTATTTGCCAAAACAGCTAAAGAAGCGGTCCTCACCCGCGGTGGAAAGAAGCTCAATGGCTCTCCCTACTTGGAATCAACCCTCAATGATGAAAAATACAACAAAGCCTTTTACGATAAAATCACTGGCATCGACGACATCGCCTTTTTAGATAGCTCTCCATCAAGAAAAACATATAGCGGCAATATTTTTGAAAAGCCAGAAGAATTTATGCGAAATCTCAATGACCGTGGGTTTGGCCTAGCTCATAAAAGCGATGGCCATGATTACATCCTCGCCGCACATATTGCTTTGATCGAAAAGGCTGCAAAAAACAGCACAGTATATATAGAAAATGCTTACTTCATTTTAACGCCGCCACTAAAAGAAGCTATCGAAAGTGCAGTGGATAGAGGCGTCAATTTTTATATCCATACAAACTCAGCAAATACCAGCGATGAGCCAGCAGTAACGATGCCAATCCTCTTAAGCGTGAGAGAGTTACTTGAGTTAAACGCAAAGAATAAGCCGGGAAAGATTACCGTAAAGCTCAGACAAGCACGCTATGTACGCACTGCCGAAAAAGAAATAACAGCAAATCCCTACAGTAATTTGTCACAGCCTGACCTTCTTAATAGTTACCAAAACTTAGACCACAATATAAAAACAGTAACTAAACTTAGCGCCCTAACAAACCTGACCGATCTAACCCAAGAATCACACCCTAGTACTTTGCACAGTAAATACATGGCAGTACTTGCAAATGAGAATGGGAAAAATGTCGGCTACGCCCTAGTCACCAGTTATAACTTACATCCTAGAAGCCATAGACTCGAAGACGAGGTAGCAGCATTGATTAGAACTTATCAACCTGAAAATGAACGCAGTGCCTACAATCAATTAAGTCACTGGATCAAGGAAGATGACCCCATTGCCCATCAATATGCAAAAGACAAAAATCTTAAGTCTGTCGAACTTACAAACCACAAAGATATTCCAATATACCAACCACAAGATTGGCGTAATCCACGTTCACTACCTACAAAGACTGAAAAGCATGGACATTGGGCTACTATCAATATCGGTGTGATCCTAGGCATGACATTAGGATTTGAACAGCTTTAATCCCGGATCCGAATTTCTAGTCGGTTGCGGCGTTGCTTCGTCGTCAGGAAATCCTCATGTACCAACATGTACACTGCGGTTTCCCACATCCTCGCGCCTAGCACCCGACCGAACTTCGAATAGGAAAATCCTGCCACTACTTCCGATTACATTTCTCATATATAATTAAGATACCAACAAATATATATGAGGCGCAACGATGATGGATGTTTTGTGTCTTTTCCCACGAGTAAGCAGCAAACTCAATTGCCAACTGCTTCTGTCTCTTTCTCTAACAACACAATTAATAATGAGCACCACAGCATATGCAGAAAGCTCTGTCGCTGAATCTGCTATTGTTACGGTCGACAAAAGCATTAAGCCTATTCAAGAATTTCCAGACGTATTAGACCAAACTATAAGAAAAATTCATGCGAGCTCAAAATACGATAACTTTATTTTATTTGTACATGGACGCGGCGATCATCCAGAAAAGGCATTTAAAAAAGCCTTGATCAAAAACCTAGAAAAAAATTATTCTGCCAAAGTTATCATGTTTCACTGGCCATCTAAATCAAAACCTTGGGAGTTTCCAGAAGAAAAAGCACGAGCTTCTGGAAAAGACCTCATGACCGTTATAGAAGGTATTAAAAACTACAAGCGCAACCATCCAGAAGACACAGCAGGAATCAAATTTAGTCTACTCACCCATAGCATGGGAAGCCTCGTCCTTGAAGAAGCTTTAGGATATAGCAGCTTGCAACAAAATGAGATCATCTTTGATACTATCATGATAAATTCAGCAGCCTCATCTGCACAAACCCATGCTGCATGGATTGAAAAAATTACATTCTCCGATCAGGTTTTTATATCGATAAACCAAAATGATTCAATACTTCGAGCGGCAGGCGTTTTGTTAGGAGACAAACGCTTGGGAAAAGGGCTCACTAGCGAACTTGGAAATGACTTTGATTTGGCCAACAACTCAAAATATATCGAAGTTTCAAATTCCGAGCTCAACCATCGGTATTATCTGTATAATGATGTTAAAAAATATCCTCACATCATGGACTTTTTCACCCAAGTCCTCAATGGAATCCCTCCCCGCCTAGATGAGGAAGCCGGTATTGAGCGTGTAGACCGCGGGCAAATATATGTATTTCGTCCTTTAGAGTTAACCTATTAAAAAGACAAAAAACTGTCGTATTCCACCATAAGTTTGCTTACCATAATACAAAACAATCCAGTTATACCAACGAATTATCACCGGTCTTATAGAAAGTCCGACTCCATCGATATGTATCTATTTTAAACACAAAAAAGCGCAATACAGTAAAATATCTAGCACACCTATTCCTTCCTTATACGCAATATAACTAATCAGATACAGATAATGAAATTCATTATAAAAATGCGCAACAAACAAAATTCAATTGCCGGCGTAAAAAACACTTTAAGCAGTGCTCATTTATGCTAAAAAGACTCCGTACTCTATTGCATGAGAGCTATATCCATAGTCACAAGCGGAAGGAGAAGCCATTGCCACCTGAAAAAAAAACAAGCCCAAAACTAAACCCAGGCCAATTCAATATGTTTTATATAATATTGACAGTAGTCGCAATCTATCTATTACAAGGAATGTGGGAGCAATCTGTCCAAACTGCAACGATTCCATATAGCCAATTTGAGGCCCTTCTAAAGAAAAATCAAATAGTTAAAGTGACTATAAATGAAAATCAAATTCATGGAACTGTAAAAGACCCGTTAGAAAAAGGCCAAAAACAGTTTATCACTACCCTAGTGGATGAGATTTAGCAAAAAACTGTCAGATGCAGGTGTTGAATACTCACGGTCTGTTGAAGGGACTTTTTAAAAACCATCCTTTCTTGGATCCTGCCTGCTTTAATCTTTATCGGTCTATGGCTCTTCATCATCGGTGGGATGACACGTGGAGGTGTGGGCAATCAACTAATGTCCATAGGGAAAAGCAAAGCTAAAGTCTACGTGGAAACTGATACTAAAGTAAAATTTGATGATGTCGCTGGAGTCAATGAAGCGAAGGTTGAATTACTGGAAATCGTTAATTTTTTAAAAGATCAAAAACGCTTTGGAAGACTTGGAGCACGGGTTCCCAAAGGAGTTCTTTTGGTAGGCCCCCCAGGGACCGGAAAAACACTGCTAGCAAAAGCCATAGCAGGTGAAGCAGGAGTGCCTTTCTTTTCCATAAACGGCTCAGAGTTCGTCGAAATGTTTGTTGGCGTAGGAGCTGCTAGGGTTAGAGATTTATTCGAGCAAGCCCGTAAACAAGCACCATGTATTATTTTTGTTGACGAATTAGATGCCTTAGGGCGCTCAAGATCCGTAAGCTTAGGGGGAGGAGGTCATGACGAAAAAGAACAAACCTTAAACCAACTCTTAGTTGAACTCGATGGCTTTGATTCTACCTCAGGTATTGTGCTTTTAGCTGCAACCAACCGTCCGGAAATCCTCGACCCGGCTCTTTTACGCTCTGGACGCTTCGACCGGCAGGTGCTTGTGGACAGACCAGACAAGCATGGACGCCTGGAAATATTAAAAGTCCATACTAAACATATCTTCCTCGCCGACGACACCGATTTAGAAAAAATTTCGGCCTTAACAGCCGGCTTCACCGGCGCTGATATTGCTAACCTCGCCAATGAAGCTGCATTAGTGGCAACAAGGCGTGATGCTGAAGCCGTGACAACAGATGATTTCACCCTTGCGATAGAACGCATTATAGCTGGCCTCGAAAAACGCAATAGGCTGTTTCGCGAAGAAGAAAAAATCATCGTAGCCCATCATGAAATGGGCCATGCCCTCGTTGCTGCAATGATTCCAGGAACTGATGCAGTGCATAAGGTTTCCATTATCCCTCGTGGTATCGGCTCGCTAGGTTATACAATTCAAAGACCGACAGAAGATCGTTATCTTATGACTAAGGAAGAGCTAGAAAGTAAAATGACAGTACTCTTAGGTGGAAGAGCTGCTGAAAAAATAATCTTTGATCATTTTTCGACAGGAGCAGTCGATGATATCAATAAAGCCACTCATATTGCACGAGAAATGGTAACCCAATACGGTATGGACGACGCTCTAGGATCTGTGGCCTACGAAGAAAATAGGAACTCATTTTACGCGGCAATGAACTTAATATTGCTGGAGTCAAAGCATATAGTGAACAATCTGCCATCCGCATCGATGAGGCAGTACGCAGGCTTATTGGAAGCGCCTTTGAAGCTGCCCAGTCAATTTTATCGACAAACCGGACACTCTTAGAGGAAAGCGCAGCTCTACTTTTAACACGCGAAACTTTGCAAGAAGACGAACTTAAAGAAGTATTCAAAAAGCTTAAAGCTCCTAAAGAACTCAATGTATTTTTTGATAAATGTACGTTCAAATATAATAGTATATCTGAACCTGTAGTACCGAATTGAACAAAGCTAGGGAGGTCTCCTAATGAATGACGAAATGAAAGCAAAAATTCATACGTTTTTGTTAGAGCCGGACACATATTGGCAACTAGAAGATAAGGCTAATAAAGCAACAGATAAGCCGCAAAAAAAAGCTGAGAAAAAAATTAAATCAGCTGTAGAGTTTAAAGAAACACATATTTCTTTGGTATATTTAACAAAGAATTTTGTCTACAAAATGAAAAAAGATGCCTGCTACGATTTTCTGGATTTTTCGACGTACGAAAAACGTCTGGCAGCTTGTCAGGACGAATTGTTTCTAAATAAAAGGCTTGCTCCCGACACCTATTTGCAAATCGTCTTTATCACCATAAACACAAGTGGTGAATTAGAAATCAACGGTGCAGGCAAAAAAATTGAGCCAGTTATCATGATGAAAAGGTTGCCAGCACACTTAATGCTCGATCAACTTATCAGTTCGGACAAATTGACCGTTGCCCAACTTCAACAGCTTTCTAGTTTTCTTAGTGACTTTTATATGGCACAACATCCAATATTAGAAGATGCCGATGCTTATCTTACCTATATTCATAATCACGTCGAACAAAATCGTACCGTGCTTCTCGACAACGCAGCTCCTCATATTCGCGATAAAATACGTGCAGCTCATAGTGCCCAGCTCATGTTTCTCGACCTTGAAGAGGACCAATTACGCCAAAGAGTAGAAAATGGACATATTATCCATGGCCACGGAGACCTCCGTCCAGAACATATCTGTTTACAACCCTCGATGCCGGTAATTTTTGATTGCATCGAATTCAATCGTGAATTTGCAACCTTAGACGTATTGGATGAGCTTTCCTTTCTAGCTGTTGAATGCGAGCACATGGGAAACGAAGAATGCGGTAATTATATCCTTCATGCTTACAAAGAACGCAGCCATGATTTTCCTAAAGACCCAAGACTTGCCGAGTTTTATAAGTCTTATCGAGCATCAGTACGTGCAAAAATTGCAGCAATCCGTTACCACCAAACCAAAGACTTTGCAGTAGCCAAACATCAGGCCGAATTGGTAGACCATTATTGCAATATAGCCTACCGCCATGCCTGCCGCTTACAAGGCAAATGGGTATTTGTCATTGGTGGGGGAATGGGCACCGGCAAATCTACACTGGCAGAAGCCATAGCAAAACGCTATGGAGCTGAGCTTCTTCAAACTGATGCCATTAGAAAAGAGCTTTTTAGCGAAAATAGCGAAAAAAATTTCTTCGGCGAAGGCCTTTACACTCAGGAAAACAGACAATCAGTCTATCAAGAACTCATCCGTAGATTGGACGATCTATTAGATCGAGGTTTAACTGTTGTGCTCGATGGTAGCTTCCTTTCCGAAACAATTAGGCATCAAGTCGAGCAAACTGTGGAAAAATACACAGCCCACTACCGCTTAATTTGGTGCCATTGCGACAACCAAATCAGCAAAGAAAGAATAAGCAAACGCCTCGCAAGTGGGAAAAGCCTATCAGAAGCACGCCCAGAATTAGTAGAAAATCTACTCCAAGAGGGCACTATTCCAATAGGACCTGATATTTTAGCAATTGAAACTAGTAATAGTCTGGCAAAGGAATTGGCAGAAATAAAAGCCGGACTGATGCTAAGAAAGTCCTAAGGGTGATGGGAATAAAATGGATCAATACTTGCATTTTCAGCCAAGACACTTGAAAGCTCTGATAACAGCGCGATAGTTTTTTAACAAGACATTTGGAGAAGGGGGGCCCCCTATGTTTGACCGTTTTTCTGGAAAAAATCGCCATATTGTTGCTGGAATAAAATTCACTCCAACCACTACTGATTATATAAAAAGCACCATAAGCCTAGCAAGACGCTCCAATATGAGCCTCAAGTTTACCCATATAGTGGAACCTTGGAATCAAGGACCCATGGTTTACTCTAATACATCTCCTACTCAACGATTATCAACTTTAAATGAAGAAAGCAGACTCAAGTCTGCGAAAAAACGATTGGACGAGGCGATCAAACCGTTTTTAAAGGAATACGATATAGAAACCTCAGTACATATTGGCCAAGTAGCAGAAACTTTAAAAAGTGAAGCCCTAACTTCTCGAGCCTCTCTATTGGTTTGTGGAATAAAACCTATCGCCCACAAGTTCGTACCCAAAGGGTTCACAACTGCATTAGAACTTATAACCAGCTCGTCAATTCCAGTCCTAGCGCTTCCGGAAGAAAAAATTTACGACTTTGCTGGTGATAAAAAGCAAGAAAAAAAACTAACCATATTAGTCTGTGACGATCTAAGCCCTTCAAGCCATGATGCACTGCCAACAGCAGCTGAGTTAGCTGGTGCACTTAAAAAATCCGAACTATTGCATTTGCATATTCATAAGGAATCTAAAGAAAATCTTATCAAATGGGCAGAACAAGTCGCCTCATATACTCCTACCTTACGGGACTTGCAATTTGATTTCCCAATAAAAAAAGAAACTATTGTAGCAAATACAGAAAAAGCAATTACAGATAGCATGTCAAAACGCTTAGAGGTATCACAAGCTATATTAGAAATGCAAAAGGTTGACTATAACCGAAAAATTGCCTTTGGCGATATATATGAAAAACTCCAAGAGGTCATCAAAGAGACAAATCCGGACTTAGTCGTTTTCGGACAGCATCATTTAATTCATAAAAGGCCTTTTTCAATTGGAAGAATCCCTTTCTACAGTATGCTGAACTTAGAGTTGCCAATTTTAGTGGTTTCTACCCTGGGGCATTTAACCTAGCAGCTAGCCCTAGCCTTTCCCTTAATTTAATGAGGAAAGGCTAGGTACATTTAACCGGGATCTGAAATTTTTTGAAAAACTGTAGTATTTTCAACGGGTTCGAAGTTCGGCCGGGTGCTAGGCGCGAGGAGAAGGGAAACCGCAGTGTACATGTTGGTACATGAGGATTTCCTGACGACGAAGCAACGACGCAACCGGCTAGAAATTCGGATACGGGATGTAGTATTTTCACCGGATTCGAAGTTCGGCCGGGCGCTAGGCGCGAGGAGAAGGGAAACCGCAGTGTACATGTTGGTACATGAGGATTTCCTGACGACGAAGCAACGACGCAACCGGCTAGAAATTCGGATACGGGATTTAAACTAATGTAAGCTCGCTGCAATGACTTCTGGCTTTATAGCTGTTTATAAGACAGAATATCGAGGTTTAAAAGAAAAAAGCGACAAAAACCCTACTTGAACTAGGGTACATTTTCTTGTAACAAGCATAAAAATTGTGCCTTGGGAAACTTATTTAATTAAGCCCTGCTTCCAATGAAGATTTACCATAGAAGGATATAAATACGTGCAGCACCAATGGACTCTATTTGCAGGTGGACTCGGACTTTTTTTACTTGCTATGTCTTTTTTAGAGCGAGGTTTAACCAACCTCGTAGGAAAAAAATTCAAACACTCCTTAAAAAATTTTACTAGCACCCCAATTCGCGGCATTATAGCTGGAACTGCTGCCACAGCTATAATGCAGAGTAGCTCGGTCGTCACTTTAATGGTCCTGGCTTTTATGGGTGCTGGAATCCTTGAGATGCATAACGCTCTCGGCGTCATTTTTGGAGCTAATTTAGGCACGACGTTTACGGGGTGGATCGTCGCCACTCTTGGCTTTAAAATCGACGTACAAACCCTAGCCTTTCCTCTTATTGCTGTAGGAGGAGTAGGAGGAGTTGTTCTTGCCGAACGAAAAAATCTTTCTACTGCTTTCCAGGTTTTAGCAGCTCTGGGAATGCTTCTTCTCGGCCTAGACTTTATGAAAAACAGTATGGTCTCTCTCGAACAATATTTTGATCTAGCTGCATTACAAGGTTATCCACTTATTATCTATGCATTTTTTGCTCTTTTTTTTACTGCGATAATCCAGTCTAGCTCGGCAATGATGATGATAACGCTAACCGCACTTAACGCTCAATTAATCGATATTCACGCTGCTGCTGCCTTAGCTGTCGGAGCCGATATAGGCACCACAATGACTACGTTATTAGGGAGCATTGGTGGCTCCGCAGCTAAAAAGCAAGCCGCATTCGCACACATAACATTTAATATTATCACTGGTATCCTCGCACTTACTTTTCTAATACCTCTTATACAGTTTTGTATGATGCTAACAGCTAATCCTTTATATATATTAGTCGCATTTCATAGTACGTTTAATTTTTTAGGAATTTTACTGTTTTTACCATTCACTGAAAGTTTTGCCAGGCTTTTGGCAAAAAGTTTTCAAAGCAAACGCATCACTTACCTCGAATTTATCGATAATGTCTCGCCACAAATTGCGGAAGCTTCCATTGTCGCTATAAAAAACGAATTAGGAAGCCTTATAAACAAGGTTATAAAGTGTATCAAAATCGCCTTCCGCTTAGAAGCTTCCGCAATCGAAAATCAACCCATTTTCACCAAATTATATTATGAAATAAAAGAAATCGAAGGAGCATTGATTACGTTTATGGCCCGCATTCAACTTGAAGGACAAGAGCGCTTAACTCACGATACACTGAGAAAGTATTCATTAGCTCTTAGCGAATTAATGCATGGCATCAAAGGGATAAAAGACATAAAACACAATATTGACACATTTGCAGACTCGGAAAATTCAAGGCTTAGACAATATAGCGATCTGTTTTTTGAACAAAGTAGAGATTTTTATACCAATTTGACTCATATTCTTAACATTGTTTCAGAGTTGCAGCTTTATGATGAACTTATAGAGCTCAAAAAATCAAATGAAGTCCACTATCATGATTTAGTTGAGAAAATAACTCACGACGCTGGATCTAGTAAAATTCCTCAAGAAGAGGTTGCAAATCTTGCCTTAATGAATCGAGAAATATACTCGGCACAAAAATCAATTATAAACTTTGTCGCCGATTGGAAATTCGATCCGGTTAAGGCCTACGATTTCCAATCGATCCCTTAATCACTTACTTAACTGTGACAGAAGTATTTGGACTCATTTTATTACTAATTTTATTTAAAAATCTGACTATATATGTCCCTGGTGCAATTGTATTTGCAGCTAACTTAGCACTCCAACGGCCAATACCACCGCTATATGTAGGCTCATACACCCAATCCCCTCCTTCAACGAGGTCTAAATAATTTGCAGGATCACTACAATTTTTATTTCCTTCATAAGATATACAAACCGCTGAGCCAACAAAGCCCGCATCGGTGCCATTCGCAACGACTTTATACCCTAGGTTACCGCCATAGACATAAATAGGCTTTGAAGCATAGACTGTCGTTTGCAGGGTTCCATTTTCTGTATTGGAAATTGTCAAACTTGGAGCCGATGCCGTTCTAACAGAGGCTTTTAACGAAATTAACGTATCATCTTGCCTTCCTATCCGAGCAAAAATTTCAAAATTTCCTCCATTGCTAACAGTATAGCGGCTAAACCACGGAGAAGAGCGGTATGTATCTCCACTCAAAATATACCCATCTTCAGTCAATGCTGTCCAACCACTACCATTGGACGAACAATTATCTATATTCAACTCTTCGGCGATACAAATTTCCGGAACTGCATAAGCATGATCCAATTTAAAATAAATTTCTTCGAAAGCAGAAAATATAGTAGTAGACGGACCGTTCGCTGTTTTAGAAAGCGTCAGACTGAGAGACTTTCTTGAACAGGAAGAATAATCAGAACTAATTTCATAGCCAGACTCAGTACAAGCAATCAAACGGCAGCTGGTGACATCGTCAATCCATGTGCCGTTTTGACAACTACGCGAATAATCTCCAATCCCATTCCCAGGAGAAAAATAGCACGGCGTCGGCTCTATCATCGTATTACAATCCACTTTTTGACATTCACCATTTATCTCAGCAAAACCATTTTCTTTGTCACAGTTAGGCCCAGGCTTACACTCAGGAACACTAAGTAAATTTTCTAACTTACTACAATCCACTTCTGAACCATCATCACTTCCAGATCCACTACTGGAAGTATCACTTCCGTCAGTAGAACATCCGTCAGTACTGGAACTACCATCAGTACAGTTATCAGCCGATGACTTATCCACCTCAAAATTTGTTCCTTCTGCATCATCAGTATTATTTTGGGGGGAGCTAGAACTTGTCTTAGAACTCGGGCGTTTTTTTACCTTACCACTGGAACATGATGCCAATGATGTAATAATAAAAATAGGCACGATCAATAATAGACTAATACTCTTCATTTAAAAGACCTCATTATTAACGATAAACCCCCATCAGAATCCTCTATCGGATTTTCAAATCCAAAACTTGATAGATAAATAAGTTTCTGTACCCAAATTGCTGCAAATCTCTACGGCCAACAATACTGCACCACATCTTATTAATAATATTCAACAAATTAAAGATTTTAAAGATTAACCTTACGCCAACCGAAGAGACAGTATGGAAGGAATCTATGAAAATGAAAATTAGCTCAAGCAAAATCTTTCTATCATCAGCAGTAAAGCCATTCTTGTATGCAGGATTTATATTTATTTACACTGGATGTAATGGCCCAGCAAATGCGCCTTTTTCTTCTTCTGCATCTTCATCCCAAAGCAATGAAATTTCGGAAGATACGAACGACACAGATAAAGGTTTAGCATCCGCCGACGCTCAAGGAACCGACGAACCGGTATGGATTAATGGTGTAAACTTACTAGGATGTGAATTTTTAAATATAATAGAAAATACCACTGATGTTTTAGTACAATGCCATGTTCAATCGCATGCCAGTGAAAATAGCACACCCAATTCTCTTAATAATACCTCGTATACTTGGAAAGTTATCTATAACGAAACGATTATTGAGTCAGGTTCTGACGTAAAAAAGGATGAGGTTGTCAGTCAATTCATTTTTCCAGCATCTCCAGAAGAAGTTGCACAAGCTATTATAGAAATTAGCTCGCAAGGAACAAATGGAGAAGGCAATTATAGAGAATCACTACTAGAAGCTCTTGAGAAAATGCTTAATATTTCAGGAGAAACCCTAACCTCTTGCCTTAGCACCCAGGTAACATCGTCTGAAATCAACCAATGTTATTTCCCAACCGCAACATCTCAACAGACAGCCACAGCGACTAATGTAGCTCCAGGTCCAGCAAAAAGAATCTTCTTTACCTCAAATACATATCCTGGGGCATGGGATTCACTCAATCAGGCCGACACTTTCTGTAATTCTTTAGCAAAGAAAGGCAACCTAGGCGGTACATGGAAAGCTCTAATTTCTACAAGTATGGAAAGCACAGCTTCGCGTTTTATCTATAACTCTCCAGTCCCTCTAAAAAACCTTGCTGATGAAACGGTTCTTGCAAACGTGCAAGATTTATTCAATGGAGCAAACGCCGAAAATGGTGTGAACTATGATGAGACGGGGGCCCCATGGTCGCAAGAAAGAGGAAGCAATTTAGCCGCAGTCGGCTTGTTTCCAAATGGTACAGTAGCCAAAAACTGTAATGACTGGTCAAACAGCGCTTCGGAGGTTAAGGCTGTTGCCATCAATAGCGCTTCCTTATGGATTGATACCAACATCAATATTTTACTCTCGTGTGATGCCCTCAGATTTCTATGCATCGAGCAATAATCACAACACTTTTTAATAGCCGAGGAGTGTATTAGCCATAAAAATACAGTCCCAACCCATAGAATATCTCCAAGCTTCCTCTTCTGTATCACGCTCCCAGCTCCATTGATGGCCAGAATTTTCTCGATAACTTTCGTCTGTAATAACGCGACATTTGTCTAACATATTCTCAGCAACACCTTCCTTAGGGCTTTCGGCAAGGTATTGATAAAATGGATTATCCGGCTGTTTTTTAATAAGAAGGTTAATCAAATGTTGTGGGCGCTCATCTAATAGATTCAAAAGTAAGGCCGCCACTGCCTTTAAGTGCAGTTGATAGCCAGAAAGTCTTTTTGCTTCTAAAGTCAAACTTCTATCATTGGCAGCATAACGATGCATTGACATCTGACTAGATGGACGAAGCCCTAGCTCCCTCCATACGCGAAACATCAGAGAAAATAGATTAGGAGTTATAACACAGTGGACTTTCTCACAGACTTTCATAGCGTACGGAAAGGTGCGTGGCGATACATTCTCAAGCCAGGAATACCACTTCGTAGCACTCTCTCGATCTTCCGTTGTAAGAAAATAAATGAGTAAGCCCAATACATGATCCTTAGAAAAAATTCCAGCCTCATGATGCACCGGCTTATTCACATGTAACGGTGAACGACGCCAACGACCGCTCGCCTCCTGTGATCTTAGCACCGCAAAGCAAGAAGCCTGATATCCACTCTGACAAAGCAAAGCATTAAATAACACCATATCGCCTGCCGGAAGAATATTATCATCCGGGTGGCATAATTTTTTGCTGGGAGTATATGGTGCACAAGGAAACATAGAAGAGTCTAAGACAACATCTAACCACTGCTCTCTTTTAATCGACAACTCAGTAAGGGGATCATTAGCAAGAGCACTAATGTTAAAATAAAAGCTAAAGGAGAATAGCATCATAAT
This sequence comes from Bdellovibrionota bacterium, assembly GCA_041391425.1. GTDB lineage: Bacteria > Bdellovibrionota_B > Oligoflexia > Oligoflexales > JAWKNZ01 > JAWKNZ01. Next base: position 66,459 of record JAWKNZ010000014.1, on the reverse strand, counting down.
ATTAAAGGCATTCATTGGACATAATTGCAGGCGAAAGCGCATCATACAATTTCCCTCCATATCCATCTTGAAGATTGATGAAGGCTATTCTAACATCCATGTGAATGTAAGTCTATTTTACTAAACCCGGATCCGAATTTCTAGCCGGTTGTGGCATTGCTTCGCCGTCAGGAAACCCTCATGTACCAACATGTACACTACAGTTTCCCCCCTCCTCGCGCCTAGCACCCGAGCGAACTTCGAATCCGTTGAAAATACTGCAGTTTTTCAAAAAATTTCAGATCCCGGATAAATAGTGTTCAGTACTGCAGTGAGGCTCTCAACAGTTTAGCTTTTCCGGTTGACCTCGAATGAATGCCCCGATGGAGGTTAAGCTTTTGCCCATCACCCATTCCTGCATAAAACGAGTTCGAGTCACCACTTGTAGCTCCCCAGCATCGCGACTGCGTTTTAGGATAGCGCTTTTTTGCGTATTGATCCAAATAGCCCTGCCCTATCACAAGCAGCTGGTTATCATGAATATTGGGATCTTTTTCAGTAGTTATTGCCGATTTTTTCTTATTTTCAGACAGTTTTTTATCAAAACCAGTCAACACTCCTAAGAAGTAACTGTTCTTCTTTTTTACAAGCCCTGAAGAACCTTTTAGGCTTTTTTTACGCTCATTCCATAAGGAATTTAGATTATTATACAAAAACCAATAAACATACTCAGACATCAGCACATTTTCACGGGTTCCCATCAATTCAACAACTTTATGAGAAACCATCAACTGTGAATCATATAGGCTAGTATAGATAAGCTTCACAAAAAAATGCTTGGACAAGATCTGGCAAATTTTACTTTGATAAGAATAAATTTTTCTTCTTTTATGATTTATAATCAGACATACATGGTCATCTGGAGATAACTTAGATATTTGTTCGAGGTGGTGCTTACTATATAACTCACGCACTTTCTCCATCGCCAACAAAGCTTCGTGCTCATTAGATGACTCAGCCAAAGCAAGAAGTTTTTCAGCGCGACGACAGAGAACCTCTTCCTGCGCAGACATCTGGTCACTTTTCCAATAACTTAAGATCCCCTCCGTATCAATTTGAGCTTTTCTTGCCCATTTTTCAACACCAAGCTGCTCGCAAACCTTGTTAAACAAAGGCCCATGATTTTCATCCCTATCGCTATAAACCTCGTATACTATTTGATGAGCCATCTCATGCTTAAGCACTTCAATAACCACAGACCAATCGTAATTTACTATAAGATGTTCGGAGATAGAAATCTTGTTATAAAAAGGCTCCCATGAACCAAGCTGACATTTAGAACTACTGATTTCAATTATTGCAGGAATAATTTTAAGACTATGTTGGTAGCAAATATCTTCGAATTCTCGGATAAGCTGCTTTGCCCAAGCGCGACGCCTTACTTCACTATCAATATCTATTTCTCTCATAAACGCCCTTTACCAGAAAATTCAAAAAAAATTTGAAGCCGTCTGATAGTTTCAAAAAAGGCACAAAGAAAAAAGAACAAAATTTTATGAAAATACTACAATGAAAGCTTGAACAAACAGAAAAGCCTCTGCAAGTAAGTATAACTAGCTGTCCTTCAAATACTTAATTGCTCGATCGGGAATTTTATCAAATGAAAAAGCACCCTCTCGGCTATATTCAACAGAAAGGATAATATCTGAAAAGACATTATTAAATTCTTCTTTAAGCATTTCAAAAACTTTACCAGATTCTAAATTAATACGAAAACTTTGCTTTGGATCCAACGGCTCGATATGAAATTTGTAGAAAATAAGGTTGGGGGCATTCCACGTTGCACCTAAGCCGGTCTTGACCCCTAATTTTTTGACTTTCTTCTTTCTTGTTGTGCTTACTTTGCGAGCAGATGTTGGCTTAAGTGTTTTTTCTACAGCGTCGAGTTGCTCCTTCGTAAAATAATTAGAAAAATCAGTAGTATGAATCGATTCTGGCTTTTCAAAGATATGGGCAGGGACAGTGAGAACCTTTCCTAAAGGATTTATCAGCTTCATTTGATTGCGCTCACAATGCTCAAGAAAAACAAAATACTTTTGTGTCGCTATGTTTTTCGCTCCTAACAGTCTCAATTCTTTAGTCATAATTTTTATGATTCTCATACATGAAATTTTGCAAAAGGGGATGGTATCTCGATAAGCCAGTTTTTTCAACCGAGATACACAAACAACACCTAAAAAACATCCATATAAATCATTACCGTCTTATATAATATTTAGGTAGCATAAAAATAAACAAATACAAGGCTGGGATATTAACAAAAAACATGATTAAAAAAAAGGCATATGTTGGGATTTATTTAATAACAATAGGTTATGGTTCTTTGCTCACATCTTTTAATATTGGGATCATCATTAAAATGCTCAATAAAATCATAAAAATCGAAAGCATACTAATGTTACGATAGGCATGTCCATAGCTGCCTAAAAAACCTAGAACCAGCGCCCCCAGCATAGGGCCAAAGGCCCCTCTCGCCCCTGTAAAGAACACATGCACCGCCATGTACTCAGCAGAGCGAGTTTTTGAAACTGTTTTCGTAATCCAAAGTGACCATGCCAACTTTCCACCGGAAAAGCCTACAGCATGTATGAATGCTCCCACACCAACTCCAGTCGCAGTAGATGAAAAAAAGAGGACACCAATTCCTAAAGCCAAAAAGAAGTTTAAAATCATTCTAAGCAAAATAAAATTTATGCGATCAAATAAATATGCCCAAAAAGGCAAGAACATCAAACGGGTCATTTCAGGAATAACCCCTAACACCAAACTAATAGTGGAAGGTTTAAGATCTAACTCAGCCACTGCATACTTGACGCGAAGGGGATAGATCCATAAATTTGCAAACCCAAAGACAAACCAAACAAGCAATACATAACCGAACCATTTATCAATAAAAGGTAAAAGAAACGCTTTACCTGCCTTAAAAGTCGTTTCCAATCTTTCTGACGTCGGCAATTGTAATGAAACAAGACCGGATAAAAAAGCAGCAAGACCCCACAAACCCATGAGCCAGGGCGCATATTCCATCCCACGGTCTAAGAGCTCTCCAGCAAAATAATAAAAAATTACGGTAGAAAGCTGGTAGGCCATAAAGCTAATAGAAGTCAAACGCCCTCTTTTATCAATCGGATATATTTCATGATAAATTGAAGTAAGCACAGGTAAACGCAATGCCAAAAAAAGAAACCCCAAACCTAAGCACACACTAAAGGCTATGGGACGCATATAAAAAATAATTGCCAAAAAAATAGATGCTGATGAGGCAAAAGAAGGGCCCGCCATCATCCATCTTTTGCTAATACGAAATCTTGCTGCTCCCTGTAAAACAGCCAAAGAAAGCATCATTCCAAGAAAGCTGCCACCAAAAAGTACGGCTTGCAACATATCTGCATGCATTCCCTCAGCTCGCGATTGAAGGCTGCCTTTTAGCAGAATCAAAAGCGCTAAACTTTGGCTGCCAGCTACGATGGGACCTTCTATAATGCTACGTATGACATCAGTTTGGACGGTTTTACGAACTAAAAGTGGTAAAGCTAAGTATCTCTGTAACAATGCATGTCCATAGAATAAGAAAGTGATATATAATATAACAAACTGTTTACTCCATATACTTTTTTTTCACAACAATTTGTAGTCCAACACTCGCCATACCCACTAGATATTTTTTATCTGTACTTCCAATGATTTTAATAAATCGTTTTTGTTGACTATAGAATCAAAAAAAGAAGATTTATTGAAAAAATTGAACTATAATGTAGCCCGGAATGATAAACTCATATTGTTTATAGTAGAGTACATGTAGACAATATTTCCTAAATTCTAGCAAAGGCCTACGTCATGTCCTCCAACGCCACCATTCTCATTGTCGATGATCAGGAAGCTCTTCTTGAACTTTCTATCCTAAATCTAGAGCCAAGAGGTCATAAAGTACTCACCGCTGATAGTGTTGCCAAGGCCCTTTCAATTATTAGCAAAAATAAAGTTGACTTAGTAGTTACTGATTTAAGGCTTGATGATGGCAATGGCATTTTCCTATTAGAAGAAATCAAAAACAAAATGACCCATTTAGACATCGGTGTTATCTTAGTGACTGCGTTTTCTGAGATTTCTAAAGAGGAAGTTATAAAAAAAGGAGCCATTGATTTACTAAAAAAGCCAATCAACTATGATCTAATCGATAACATTGCCAAAAATTTAAAAAATCATAGCAATAGTTTATAAAAAAATTTATAATTGATCTGTTATGATTGTGAGTAAGTCCTTTAAGTACGGGGAGGCAAGCACTGCACCTTCGGGTATCGCGTTGTGATAATGGAAAGTAAAAGAAATGCCAATTCCATGAGTTTTGCTCCTATTTAATTGATACCCTTTGCTCTAAAAGTGACAGTTTTCCCAAAATACAGAGTATATTCCAATAAGCCTTGTGGATAACTAGATTTAGACAGCAGTTAAAAGTGTGTAAATAGAGAAAGTCTATTTATGTTTTTAAATAAAGCTACCCAACATGTTTAAGCTTGCCACCATCAGAGCATCTGCAAATTTAAATAAATCTATCAAAGAGTTTCAAAAACACTTTAAACTCAATTTTGAAAGCTATTCGGTTAATTCAATCGAAGAAATTCATAAAGCAACCCCCGATTTTCTATTAGTCCACAATCAATGCCCTGAACAATTAGATGCGTTACAAATCATGCAAGCCCTCAGAAATGATTTAAAATACTGCACAATGCCGATACTATTCTTATCAAGAAAGCTATCAGAAGTTGCCAATTTAATGGTCGATGATCTAGAATTTATTTGGTACGCTCCCCTACCATTTAAAAGCAGTGAATTTTATTATGTTTTAAAAGAAATAAATAAATTTGTTGAAGACAATCAGCAACTTTTGTCCCTTCGCAAACAAGTACAAGAGAAACTATCAGAAAAAAAATTCGAAGAAGCTTTAAAAATCTTACCAGAGCTCCAAAAGCTTTATGATAATCATTTTAAAATAGATTTATTAAGGGCCGAAGTAAAATACGGCCTTGATAAGCATGAAGAAACATTAGAAAATCTTGATTTTGCACTTTCTAAAAAGCCTCATTCCTTATCGGCGAGATCTTTAAGGGCGGCTACTTACTTTCGCATGGGAGATCAGAAGAAAGGCATGGAAGTATTAGCAACGACAGAAAAACTCGCAGAAATACGCTTAAACAACCTCATCCATTGGGGAGATACTTATCTAGACGATGGCAACACAGAAGCATCAAGAAATGCATTCACATCGGCATTGAAAATCGATCCCAATAGCCAGAAAGCCAAAGAAGGATTGGTGGTTGTCGATCTTATTGAAGGAAATATCAATACAGTAAAGACTTCGATTGAAAACAGCAGTATGAGCTTTGACTTTACCCGCATTTGCAATTTAAAAGGTATTACCTTAGTTGCCGCAGAGCAATTCGATGCTGCCGAGCGGCTATATCAAAATGCTCTTAAGTTTATTAAGGAAGATGAACACAAGATTTGGCTAAATCTTGGACTTTGCATGAAAAAAGCACATAATTATGAAAAAGCCTTACATTATTTCCAGACTTGTTTAGCTAAAGCACCCAATAATTATACAAGAGCTCAAGAACAAATTGAACATACACAAAAATTGATGCTAAAGCATACCTAATTATATTTTTTAAAAATGCTTAAAGCCAGAAAAAATTAATAAATTTTGCTAAGGTTTCTCTTATCAAAACCGAAAAGGATTTGGCCTTGTTTCAACCTTTTGTTTAAGGCCATCTTAGTTAGAGGAGAACCATCATGCATCTTATTTCTAAATTCAAAGTTTTTATAATTTTTATAAGCATATTTATTATTACAAGCAGTTGTGGCAATGGCCCTCTTTTTTCAGGCCAAGGTAAGCCATTAAAGTTAACATCATCATCAGGATCCAGCTCCTCCAGCTCTACTGTCGAAGAAATTCCTGAAAATCAGGGAAATAATGATGACCAGCTAGAAAAAGAAAACAGCTCAGCTGATAGTAGTGAACAGACTGATAATCCGACAGATAAGAAATCACAAATAGATCACATTATACCCGACGCAACACCAGAAGAACTTGAATCTTTAAAATCTTGCCTTGCAAATTTTAAAGATTCACCATTCGAAGAAACAATTACAAATTTCAAAAAAATTAAGGCATCAATCAACATCGGCGGTTCCGGAACTGCTATAAATGATACTACTCATACAGATGAACCAGAACTTATATTAATTGCCGCTGCTATAAACGTAGGAAGTAAAGTAACTTACAATCTATTAAACCCAAATGGCTACTATTGCATGATGTTAAACACCAATATTAAGTCTAAACTCACTATCAACTTAGACTGCAGAGCACAAGTAGCTGATAGTGCTCTGAGCATTCAAATTAAGTCTTCTGGAAATGAGGCACCAAGTGTTTTAGGTGTTAACGTCAAATCAGATGTTCAAGTTAATGACATTCGTCCTGAAGGCAGTAAATGTGTCCGCTAAAATATAGATTAAATCTAGGGCGTGTTGACGTTTCATTTCCTACTACGAGCCAAACCCTTGAGTCACAACGTTGTCATGGTTTCAAAAATTATCCTCAATGTACATCTAGTACACCTCCGGTAATTTTTGAAACCCTTCCTAGCTGCGACTTTCAAGTATTTGTCTCTCGCTACGAAAATGAAACGTCAACACGCCCTAGCAAATAGATAAAATATATTTGCTAGATTTAGATTTATAAAAGTACTGTTTCATAGCGGTACCCATTCAACAAAAAGGTCCCGACAATTGGATGATATCATATTTCTAAGGCCAAATGAAAATTTAAAAGAGGCAGGCCAAAATGCCATTGCAAAAATGAAGGGGATTTTCTCAGTCGAACTTAATAGCCATGAGTTTAAGAATCCAACTGCCTGCGCTGAAATGATAGAACGTGGCCTAGCAAAAATCATATTTTGCGAAGACCCTTTGGACAAAGCCAATTTAAACAGTCTTGTTGGTATTTTTGAAAGGGCTAAGAACAAACCAATATTAGTCGTATCAGGTGATAATTTTTTAGCTCTTAAAGAAATGATTCCCAAAACTAGCTTGTGTAAAATAACAGAATTTAACCGCAACTCACTCTTTACCTGTTTACGTAATTTTATAGTTCCACCAAATCAAAAACTTGATGTACGTTACTTTCAGAGCATGCTAAATGGAGTTATGGAAGTTATCAGAGACAACACACAAGAAAATCTGACACCAGGAAAACTCTTTGAAGGCAAGGACGAGGGAAGTTCACAAGAATATTCTGCAGTCGTGGCATTCTGTGGCGATGGTTTTCTTGGTTCAGCCACAGTCACTACCTCGGACGCACTTATTCATAGGCTGGCACTTAAAATGTTAGGATGTGAAGAAAACGACCTAACCCAAGAACTTTTGGAAGATGTTCTTTTAGAACTAGCAAATCAAATACTCGGTGTCGTCCGTGCTGAACTTTCAGAAGTCGGCTACGAATTAAAATCGTCGATGCAAGTAGTGGTTGGTGGCAGCGAACATTGGGGGATTTCCAGCTCAAATGGTATATACTACACATTACCATTTACCCTCGATAGAGAAAAATTTAATTTTAAACTCTGCTATAATACGTATCGCGCTAGCATAAGTGAAATTGAGCATGATAGTGCAGGCTTCGGAAAACCGCTTCTTGATATTAGAATGCTAAACGACATTATCGAACTTGTTTGCACAACATTTTCCAGTAATCTTTCTTTAAATGTTTCTTGGTCTCTTGTAAATAGACAATCAATGGACTTATACGAAACCCATTCTATTCATCTTTTTCATGCCTCAGGATTTCAAGGAAATATTTTAGCTATGCTGGATATTCCTTATAAAACTGGATGTGATATCCTTAAACATATGATGGGAATGGAAGAAGAAGATGTCACAGCAGAAATGGTAAACGACACTTGCGGTGAACTCCTCAATCAAATATGTGGGCCGCTATTAGCTAAATGTGGCGAATATGGTTATAAGTTACAAAGAGTGTTTCACGGAGATTTTGCAGGTAAAAGCAATTCAAAATATACTTTAAAAAACCCAGGGTACTACTTAAGGGTAAAATTTCTAATCGAAGATCAACCTTTTTTCCTATGTTTTGGAATGGATAGCAGATACGGAGATTCCGTGTTTGATGTTTGGGATTACTATCAATCATTACCGGAATTCAACAAACAGCAGGTAGAATAATTAATTATCTTTAACAATAGCATTTTCTAAAAATTTAACAGCATAATATATACCTTCTTTTTCTTTCTTGACTCGTAACACTTTACCTTTATGAGAAGTAATGGCGTTTGGACTAGTGTTTATCTTTATATCGATAATTTCATTTTCTTTAAGCCGTAAAGACTTATCTTGAGAAAAATCGACGGCAAAAAAACCAAATTCATTATAATCTAACGTTTCTAAAGCGATTGCAGTCGAGTTATGAAAGACCTGAATCGGAATAGCTCCCTTAAACCGGACTCCGCGTCTTTCAGAGCTATCATCTTTTAATATAGCTTTTGCCGGATCTTTAATTTTTTCGACATTAAAGATTTTACGATCCGAAAGCCTTATAGCACTAAGCCTATGATTGAAAACACAGCCTGTATCCAAATTGATGCGATGAGAAAATATACTAACATCTTTTACTGGTGTATGCCCGTGAACAATAATTTTTTTCCATGGAAAATCGCTTGAAAGAAATGGCTCACGTGCCCATAATAAATAAGATCCATGTTTTCTGACATCTATTTCTGAAAGAGCAATATCTGGGACACCAGCATGAACGAAAAAGTATTCTTCTGTTTCATAGAATGGTAAAAGTTGCCCCAAAAATTGTGAATGTGATTCAGGGATAATATAGCCACCTGAATCATCCCCATAACTAGCAAGAGTCGCTCCGCCTCCATTAAAAATAAATCGCCCCGCTGCAGCTGAGTGAGGCTCACGCAAAAAGTCCAAAAACATCGATTCATGATTGCCCATTAAGGTAATAACATTTGCAGTCTTTTTAAGGTTAATTATTATATCTATAACCGTAGAGGAGTGAGGCCCCCTATCAACATAATCCCCTAAAAACACAATAAGGGAATTGTCAGTATATGGTAATACTTCCAATAGCTTCTGTAATTCACGAGCACAGCCGTGAATATCACCAATAGCGAAGATCTCGTCATAAGGGCTACCCATATAACTTGCCATAATACTTGTAATATTTATTTAAAACCACATTCAAATCCTTGTTAAACTTTGTTTCCTCTTTAACAATTAGCTATAATCAAAAAAACACAACTCACTTCGAGGTCAACGTGATTTTGCAAAAGAGCCACCTTCAATCCATAAAGATTGCAACACTTCTCTTCCTTATCTTCTTGTCGGCTTATGGCGATAATTCCTTATATGCTCAAAAAAACGCTATATCTTCAAGAAAATACTTGGACTATAGCCAACTCAGCCATGAAATTGAGATTATGTCCATCAGAGCTGGAAACCAGGATGATTCTGGAACAAACCAATACTATTTTACGACAAACTTCACAGCAAGAAAACAAGGGGAGAATACGAAAGACAAAAACTCAAATGAAATGACGATTAATGGTGAAACTTTCGGTTCGGTAGAATTAAAATCTTTAGACCGATGGGTAGCCAATAAGAAAAATGGCAACTTGCTTCAAATAAAAATTAGTGGCGATAAATTGAGGAAATAGTTTCCACAGCAATGAAAGACCTCAAAGCAGAAGAAGAAGATATATCGATACAGATAACAATCACTCAATATGAAAAAAACAAGCAATTTATATTTTTGGAGAAGACTTAAAAGTAGGTACAACAGAATATTGGCCTATCCCACAAAAAGGCTCCTTTACGCAGATACGAAAAGATACCGAATTAAAAATTACTGGCGATAACAGCACATTAGTAGACATTAAAATCCGTTATGAAAATCCAGTACAAAATAGCACGGATACCTCAAAGAAGGAGCCGTCCATTTCTCAAACAAACTAGAAAAACTTATCCCATTGGACTGATATAAAATAAAACACTCAAGAGGCAAACTTTTGAGGTGAGAGCTCTTTTTGCATGCGAAAATTCTATCGCAATTTTCTCAACCTTTGCGATAAAATCAGACGAATCTTTAGACTGACATATTTCTAATTCTTCACAGGCTTATGACAATCTATATGCCCCTAAATTCCTAGAACAGCCTTTCAACTTATGGGCAAATTGACTGAGTAATTTTTGATCGCAGTTATCACAAGCTGAGTTGAGCTCATCAATCAACTCCGGGTCCCATATTTAAGAAGGTGTCTATAAGCGATTGTATAAAACTATTATCTGTCGAATCCAACAGAGAAAGTTGATGCAAAACCTTATAATCTAATACATCGTCAAACTCAGTTTCGTCAAAGTTAGTATTTAGCACTTCTTCTCCTTCCCTTCTTTATTATTTCCCGCAATTAAATATTTCAATGTTTTATCTATAACATCAATTTCAAGGGGCTTAGTTAAAAAACAATCCATTCCTACCTCGATGCATTGTTCTTCATCAATCGCCATCGAATTGGCAGACAATCCAATAATCGGCAAATCTTTGGCTACATGTTCGGACTTTCTTAGCGCCTGAGTGGCATCAAATCCATCCATAATAGGCATACGGCAGTCCATCAATACTGCTGCATAGGGAGTGCTAATGCATTTTTGAATTGCTTGATGCCCATCCATTGCCGTGTCATAGGCATAACCAAGATGTTCCAATGTCTTAGTCGCCACTTTTAAGTTAATAATATTATCATCAACCACCAAAACCTTGTGGTTCTTTAATTTTTTTAATGGTTTAAAAATCTATACTTCTCAAGTAGTTATCTGATATTTCAGCACTTTGGCGAGAATTAAAGAGTTCCTCTAATTGTGAGTAAAATCCCGATTGCCTGACAGGAAAGTTTAATAATTTAATTTGCTCCTTGCTTTCTTTATCAAAGCTAAGTTGTTTATTATTAGCGGACAAAATACCAATATAAGGAAGCTTCAAAAACTTCTCTTATCTCTACAATCCACTTATTAATTTGCTCTATTTCCATATTATGACCATTAATCAAAACCAAACTTATTTCATCCTCTCTAGAAAGAGATAAAATATGCTGATGAAACTGTTCTAAGTTACTGATCGGAGACTCTGTGGCAACATTAATCTTCCTCATACTAATCAGCTCTTCAATAGTTGATTTGAAGAAGAATCAGTACCAACCAATAACAATTTAATTTTCTCCAAAGGATATCTAGTTATGATTTTTTGAGGCTTATAATTAAAAACTGCAGTAAACCAGAAAGTACTACCTTTCCCTTGCTCACTTTCAACTCCAATTTCTCACCTAAAATCTTTGATAGTTGTTTACAGATTGCCAGCCCTAAGCCTGTCCCTTTGCCATTAGATTCGTATTTATATTGATGCAATTGTTTATAAGGCTCAAACAACGATTCAAGATCACAGCATCACCGATACCAACTCCAGAATCCTGCACTTTCACCTTAATTTTGATTTTTTCATGCATAGTTCTTTCAATATGCTTGCCATCAACAAGCGAAACTCTAATAAGAATCACACCATTTTTGGTAAATTTCATGGCATTGAAATAAAATTTGTCAAAACTTGTCTAAATTTATGCCGATCTCCCAATAACTCGAGGGAACATCGAAATCAACAAGATTTATCAGAAAAATACCATGCTGCATTGCCTGTTGAGTAAAAGAGCCAAGGTATCTTCTACAAGCCAGCGAAGATTCAAATCAGAATGATAGGCATGATGACGACCGCTCTCCATCTTTGATAAATCCAAAATATCATTAATAATTTCAACTAAATTTTCTCCAGACCTTCGAATTGTTTCAACATAATCCCTTTGCTCTGATGTTAAAGAGGTATGTATTAGCAAATTTGTCATACCAATAACTCCGTTCATAGGAGTTCTTATCTCATGACTCATTTTTGCAAGAAAATCTGTTTTCTTTTTCGATGTATCTTTCTCAATTTTTTCTGCTAACTTAATCTTTTGCACCAAGTGCTCACGTTCGATTGCATACTCAATGCTTTTTTTAAGGCATGTGCGCGCCAGCTCTGATTTTTCAAGATAATCTTGCGCTCCCTCATGGACAGCAGTCTTAGCAATATCTTTGTCTGGATGGTTTGATAATACGATCACTGGTAATGAAGGATATTCTGTATGGATTGACCTAAACGTTTCAATCCCTCGACTGTCAATAATATTTAGATCTGTCAGAACAATGCTAATATCATGGGAATCTAATATTTCCTTAGCAGCCGATAATGAGCTAGCCCCATAGATATTAGCATCTCGCAATCCTGATCTACGTATCTGCAATTCTAAATAATATCTAAATTCAAGGTCGTCTTCAATTATAAGAATATCATATAATCCTTCTACGATCATACACACACCTACGCGTTGTTTAAGAATGTTCCCTATTCCTATAACTCGCCTAATTACACAGTAAGAATTTCATTGCATAGGCTGGTCGTAATTCAAAGTACTCGCAAGTTCCTTAGCCATTGCCAATACCGGGCTATATCCTTCTGTTTTTAATGCAAACTTTTTGATATGCTTCGGCCATTTTTTCCCACCATCTTTTTGCTCACGCAAACTCGAACTAACAAGCACCATAGGAATATCCCCGAAGACAGAAGATAAATAACTAGCGATATCGACACCGGTGAGTTCACCCAAATCATAATCAATTATAACAGCATCATAATCTTCCATATTACTTGTAATACTAATGGACAAGAGAGAGTCATAGGCATGCAGCACTATTCCTTCATTCTTTGCTGCTCTAAGCATAATCGCCCTATAAATAGGATCGTCATCGATTAACACCATCTTTTTTGCACACGGCAAATTTTCTTCTATATTCATGGCCATCTCCCTTTTTTGTTTTTGGCAAAACATCTGGCCAAAGATTATTAAAACCTTCCGCCTATATAGAAGAATCGTAGCAAGCATCAAAAACTTAAGGAAAAAACTCCTCAAAAACGCACATTCTCCAATTTTTTATAACTATCTAGATTTGTGGTATAAAAATTGAGGGTACATGTTAAAAAGCTGGGCATTTTATGGATAGATCCATGTAGCAACTATAAATAATTTCAAAAACTTTCAATTCCAATATGTATCAAGCCATGATTTCAGCTGGGCCAAAACTTCATTTCTTGCCGCTGGCACTTCATTAAAACATTCATGCCTAAGCTTAGGATACAAGCTCAATTTTTTTTCCGCGCTAGTAATTTTCACAAACAATTCTTCTGATCCCGAAGGTAAGGCGATTTTATCTTCTGTACCATGCATTAAATATACGGGAAGATTAATCTTTTCGGCGTCACGAAAGATCTTTTTACCTATAGAAAGCAATTCCGATCCCAATCGCAAAGAGATTTTATCATGAACCAAAGGATCCTCAAGATAGTCATTAATCACTGATTCATCACTACTTATGGCATCTGCATCTAAATTCGCAGCTATAATTAGATCAGGAAAAAACCGCGCCAAGTTTTCTCCAATAATTTTTTTTAGTAAATTAGCTGGAGTTAATTTAATTTTTAAAGCAGGTGCGCTTACGACCAAAACATGTATTTTGTTCTGACTTCCATCGCGCTGGACATAATCCAAAACCACCGCTCCCCCCATTGAATGGCCAAACAAAGTCACGGGTAGCAAAGAATACTGGCTTCGCAAATGGTCTATCAAGCAATCCAAATCCTGCGAAAAATCAGAAAAAGAATTTGCATGCCCGCGAATCCCCTCAGACTTTCCATGCCCTCTCGCGTCGATTGCCACAAATAGAGTCTTATTATCATTTAGCCCATTAATTAGATTCAGATAGCGTTGGGCATGATCACCAAACCCCGGATGGATAACCAATATTTGCTCAGGGTCGCCCTCAAAAGGAGCCCAACTATGAATTGTCAAAGTAAGGCCATCCACAGGTGACATCAACGTACTATCAGATTTTTTTAACTGTTCAACCACAGTGACCTCATATCAGATACAAAACCATTCAAACACCTCTCACCATTATAGCCTCTACCTCCATTTTCTAAAATTATGGCATTAAATTCATCTAAGATTACAAGAAGAAACACAAATATGATCAAGAGGCCTAAAAATGTCTAAATTTAAGACAGAAATCGAATCTCTGAACGCGCCTTTAAGTATAACCATTTAATTTTATAAATATATTTTCGGCATCAGATATGCAACTCTCTACTTAGAAGTTAACCGAAGTGGGAGGTCATCAAAATGTTCAAAGCTTTCCTTAGAACCGATGGTATTGTAGTGGTAGACGGCGGAGATATAGCTTGGAAATTTCAAAGAAAACAGTTTCAAAGGCTGATTACAGTTAAGTTTGCATACATATTCTTAACTTCAGGTAAATATCAATCTATATCAGATTTAAGCTCTAAAGAGCGGACGGTTTGCATAAAAGCAAGCGATTTTGTTGGCTCAGAATCCGATATTATTTCTAATTCTGAGTACTTATATTGTCGCGGCATACTGAAAGACATCGCTGCCGGAAAACAACAACAAGTTGAAGTATCCTCGATAGCTGGATAATATCCAGCTATGTTAAAGCTATGCCATTCAATCAATCAGGCTATACTCATGCTCAAATTCAGAATTTCCATAATTATACCCCCAATACCGCCACATCCTTAAGGGATCAAAAATAGACATATAAGCTAAAAGCACCCACTCAGAATCCAGTTGAAAAAACAATGAAAACTCCTATGATAGTTCCGGACAGCGTAGCAAATCACCCCTTGCCAAAGTAGGATATCTGATATCTATCATGGCTAGAAATCTGAATCTGCTAAAACGATCAAACGATATATGTGGGATTGAAAGAAATTTATGTTAGATATTGGTTTCATTCGAGAAAATCCAGAACTAGTAAAACAAGCTGCAGCAAATAAGAATTTTAAAGTCGATGTCGATAAAATTATCGAGTTAGACAACAAAATAAGACCTCTACAGCACGAACTTGAAACCCTTCAAGCTGAGCGAAATCGCATTTCAAAAATGATAGCAAGCTCGACCCCTGATGCGAGAGCAGCCTTAAAAAACAAGTGACAGACTTCAAAGAACATATGGAAACGCTCACATTACAGATAAAACGGGATAAACAAGAACTCCAACAATTGCTGCTTCTTGTCCCCCAGCCCGCCCGTGAGGATGTGCCTATAGGTAAAGATGATAACGACAATCTGGAAATTAAATGTTGGGGAGAAAAGCCTAATTTTGATTTCAAAACTTTAGACCATATAGAGTTAGGTGAAAAACACTGCCTCATGGATTTTAAAAGGGGGGTAAAACTTTCTGGTAGCCGTTCCTACGTGTTAACGGGTGATGGCGCCCTTTTAGAACAGGCGCTTTTAAGATTAACCTATGACCTACTCGTAGAAAAAGGCTATAAACCTATGTCTGTTCCAGTGCTAGTTCTGGAATCTGCAATGGAAGGAACCGGGTATTTTCCCCTTGGCCGAGATCAAGCCTATTGTGTGCCAGAAGATAAAATGGCACTAGTCGGTACTTCAGAGGTCCCTCTATGCAGTTTCCATTCGGATGAAATCCTCCAAGAAGCAGAGCTGCCACTAAAACTACTAGCACAGAGTACTTGCTTCCGAAGAGAAGCCGGCACCTACGGAAAGGACACAAAAGGCCTATACAGAGTCCACCAATTCCAAAAAATAGAGCAAGTTATATTAGCCCCGGCGGACAAGAATATTTCCGAACAACTCCATAACGAGCTTCTAAGCAATGCCGAAGAAATACTGCAATTGCTTGAGCTGCCATATCGTGTGGTTTATGTTTGTACAGGAGATCTTGGTCAAGGGCAGGTTAGAAAGCACGACATTGAAACATGGATGCCATCCAGAAAAGCATATGGCGAAACTCATAGTTGCTCTACTTTTTACGATTTCCAAGCCAGACGCCTAGGCATACGCTACAAAGACACATCAAATCAAAAATACTTGGCTTATACACTCAATAATACTGCTATAGCCTGTCCAAGAATATTGATCCCTTTACTCGAAAACCATCAAACTAAGGATGGACGCATTCGAATACCAAAAGCCTTGCAGCCTTATATGTATGGACGTGAATTTATTGGCTAAAAATAAAAAAATGGCTATAATCTATCTACAGCATTTATCCCATATCTAGGGCTATTTATTGCTGGTAACTATTTAAACAACTTATATCGTTCTGCTCATTTATTCGCTGGGGTGCATTCTTGGATTCAGAAGATGAACTTACACAGTTTAATCAACTCCTATCTGAATGCTCAAAGCTATTGATCGAATCCGGCTGCTCGTCTAACCGGTTAGAATCCCTCCTCGCCAAGTTAGGTGGTATTTGGAATTTCGAAGTTGAATCCCTCGCCCTCCCAACTGGGGTTTCGATTATGGTAAAAAAAAATGGCAAGCAGTCTGTTTCGCTGTCTAGAGTCAGAAATTGGCAGATAAATCTGGACAAGATCCAGCAAATTAACGATGCGGTCGATCTATTTTTTAGCGAAAAACCTGAAATATCAGAGGCTTTAAAAACACTAAAAGCCATAGAAGAAAGTCCGGCTCCTACCCTGCTTGGTTAACAGCATTAGCTGGTGGTGGTGCCAGCTCTACATTGATTTATATGTTAGGGGGAAATAGGCTTGAAGTTCTCATATCCTTCCCATTGGGAGTTTTAATTGCTACCCTACAAAAACAACTATCAGCAGGAGAAAATCGTAGATACTTAGCGGATTTTCTCTCAAGCTTAGCGGCAGCACTTATATCGGGATGCTTAGCTCAATATATATCAGGAATAAATGAAAATAGAATTATAACCGGTGGTGTGATACTCCTGCTCCCTGGCCTAGTTCTTCTCAATGCCATACATGAAATCGCACAAAAAAACCTAGTTTCCGGAGCTGCCAAAACTGTCGAAGTATTGATTATTGGCTCTCGTATTTCCTTTGGTATCGGTGTCGCTACAGCGCTCCTAGAAATTTTTTGAACGTTAACTATAAGTGTAAAAACATGCAATATCTAATTGACATTATAGCTTTCATGACTTTCTCAATCGTGTTATCTCTATGTCTAGCAATTCTATTTCGCACTCCAAGGAGACACCTAATCTACGCAGTGTCTATTGGTGTAATTTCATCTTCTATGTTCCGCTACATGTCAAAAGAATATTCACACCTATTTAGCGTCGCTGCTACTGCATTTGTCGTAGCAACAATAGCACAGCTCCTTGCTCGCCGCACCCAAAGCCCTTCCCAAAGTTTTATTATCCCTGGAGTAATTTTTCTTGTTCCAGGCCTATCAATACTCAACGCTATAGAGTCATTAAAGCTACGAAATGGTAGCAGTGCCGAAGAACACCTCTATACAGCCCTGGCTGTTGCATTTACAATTAGCTTTTCAATCTTAGTCGCCAATTGGCTAATTCCAAGCCGTAGAGATTTATAAACTTCCTTATTTTCAAAAATTTTTATGCACCTTAAGATTAGCCATAGGTGATAGGCATATTTGACCTCGCTAAGGTTATATAATCATATGGTAAAGTTAATAATAAACAGATTAAAATCAGGAATAGAATTTCCCAAAAAATAAAGACCATGCTATCAGATATAGCTTCCTATTCAAGCTAAAGAAAACCTTGTAAAGAGGCACCTATGAAACAAAAGCTCTTCAAATCTGTGGCCATTGCTTCGTCGTTTTTTCTATACTCTTCAAATGCATTTTGCCTCTTCGATATCCAAGTTTTTGGTGGCTTGGGACAAAGTCGATTGAACTTATCTGGCACCAGTGGCAGTGAACTTTCTCAAGACAGCCTTGACAGTCAAAATTACAAATTTAAAAGACAAAGTCTGGGAATAACCTTACATATCAATCCTTTCCAATCACTGCCAGTTGCCTTTGGGCTAGGCTACGAACAAGATACTCCAATCCCAAATAGCAACATATCAAGAAAAAATATTGACTCTGTTGAAAGTGGTGCGCTCTCCTTGGAGTTGATGAGTTGGTATCCCCTAGGAGGATTTGCTTTATATGTCAAAGGCGGAAGAATTGTTCAAGGAAACTATAAGATAAAACTTAATGCCCAATATGCAGAAGAAACAAATCAAGCCCGTATCCAAAAATTTGCAAAAACCAGCAACTTTGCTGCAATTGGACTAGGAATCGCAACCGCGCCTGGAATTGGACTTATTGCTGAGCTGAGGGGTAACTGGGCTAGTAACCTAACCCTCAATCAAGATGCAGATGACGAGCAAACCTTTGAGATGAGCACCCACGGAAAAGAAAAATCCTTAAGCCTGGTAGGCGGTGTCGAAATGGGGATATGATAACAAATATCATTCTCAATAACCTAAGATAAACAATAAAATGATAAAGATAAGCATTTAAAATAAAATAAATAATCAGAAATCTTATGAAATTAGTATTAAAGTTTTACCACTTCATTCCGATAGGCCTCTTGTCTTAGGAGGGTTAAGCGCATGGGAAAAAATCCAATTAAAAGCACTAAAGATCTTAGAAAAAAACATAACTTAGAGCTTATTCGCAGAATGCGAGAAGGTGACCCATTAAAAAGCTTCGACAGCCAAGCCAGTTGGTATCCACCCAGGCCAATCATTGCCAAAGACGAAAAAGCATTAGCCGAGCTTTATGGATTTAAAGCCAAAAAAAGATAAAGAACATCCCAACTATTGCTAAAGTGAAACCGCAACCAGGAATGGCAACTGTGACTTCACTTCAAGAAATAAGAGCCAACAGATATACATTGAGCTGCAAGATAGCTCACCGGAAGCTAGCTAACATAGAGCTCTAATAAAACCCCACAAAAAACATCGAGAGAATAGAGTTTAAAACTCATCCTCTCGTCTTATTAACAGGAGTAAAACCTATGAAGAGCAAGACGCAGAGGAACGAGCAGCACAGTGTACATATGGGTACATGAGCAGCGCAGAGACGAAAGCAACGCAGCTATCATAGGTTTTGCCCCCGTTAAATCAACCATGGTATCCACGCAACTGACTTGCCTTATGGACCCGCTCTAAAGCAATACAATACGCGGCAGTCCGGTAGTTAACTTTTAAACTTCTATGTTTTTCTGCAGTTTCTTTCCAAGCCTTTTTCAACATTTCACGAAAATTCTCCTCAACTTTTTCAACATTCCATTGAAAATGTTGGAGATTTTGCGCCCATTCAAAATAGCTAACGAGAACACCCCCTGCGTTTGCTAATATATCAGGAATAATAACAACCCCTTTTGATTCAAGAAAATCTTGAGCCTCTGCACTTATCGGATCATTCGCACCCTCTACTATCATCTTTGCTTTGATAGCATTGGCATTTATATCTGTAATCACATTACCCAACGCTGCAGGCACTAATAAATCACACTCTAGCTGCATTAAATCTTCGTTTGTAATTTTCTCACATTCACCATCCCATTCATTCAAACTGCCCTTTTCATAGTTTTTAAATTCTAATAATTTTTCTACATTCAAGCCTGAAGAGCTATAAACCCCACCGCTACTATCACTGATAGCAACAACTTGTGCTCCAAGCTCCACCAATTTTTTTGCTGCAAACTGTCCGACATTACCAAATCCTTGGATCACAATTTTTGCATTGCTAAGGCTTAGCTCCGATGCCTCGGTAGCCCACTTTGCTATGTACGCTACCCCATTTCCCGTTGCTGACTCGCGACCAAACGACCCGGAAAGCTCAAGAGGTTTCCCCGTAACGACCGCAGGCTCGTCTCCGTGCATTTTTGAATATTCCTCGTAAACCCAAGCCATTACCTGAGCATTGGTCCCCATATCTGGTGCAGGCACATCTATTTTAGGACCGATAATAGGCATCATCTGTTCCACATACTTTTTCGTAAGAGTCTCCAACTCCTCTGCCGTAAGGGCTTTAGGATCACAAGCGATCCCACCTTTTGCTCCTCCAAAAGGTATCCCGACCAAAGCACACTTCCAGGTCATAAGTGAGGCCATGGTACGAAAATGCTGCATACTTGCTGTAGGATGGTAGCGTAGTCCGCCTTTATAAGGGCCCAATGCATTATTATGCTGAACACGAAAGCCTTCAAAAACCTTCATTTTATCATTACTATCTAATACTAGCTGAACCCTCACCTCACGCTTAGGCAAGCAGTAAAACATGTGCAACTCATCTTGAATATTTGCCAGATGATGCAAAGCTCGACTCAAAAAAACATTAACTCCTGCTTCAGACTTACTATCTTCAGCTTGTCTTCCTTTGTTCATGTCTTTTTGATCTCTATAACGCTTGCTTAAAAAGCTCATATAAATACCTCCTTCGAGCATCACAGTTCATTAAGTAAAAGCAAAAGTGATAGTAATCTACTTAAAATAAAGGGTATAATCGCGGCATAGCAAAAAATCTTAGTCAAGTCTTTTCAATACATGTGCTACTAACAAAACAACAAAAGGAGAAAACTACTCGAAATACAAGAGTAATTTTTCTCCCTCAAGCTAAGCATCTAACTATTTAAGAGTATCTCTGATAGTAAGCAGATAAGAGTACCCCCTCCTTTCTAAAAGCCCTATCAACGGATATCAATTCGTCTAGTTCCATCTTGAGAATTCTCACGCTTTATTAGCTTTATTGACAATACACCATCTTTCATCCTTGCAGACACTCGTTCTTCATCCGCTTCGAAAGGAATGGGGATTTCTCTCTTAAAATAACCATACGATCTTTCAGAATAATACCTTCCCTCCTCATCCCGCTCTTCATCAAAACTTTTTTTCCCTTCTATAACCAAACAATTCTTTTCTAAATGCACATCGACATCCTCTCGTCCCATCCCGGGAAGTTCAGCTGTTACCATCAACTGTCCTTGATTTTCTGTCATCTCGATATCAGGATTAAAATTCATCCCATCCAACCTCGATCCTTCAAATGACGAAAGAAGATGCCGGCCAAAATAATCATCAAATTGATCTTCAAGCATGCGATCTTCAAAAGAAAGCGGCCTCCCCAAGCGACGCTTGGCCAATTGGTTTTTTCTCGAGCCAAACATAATACCGTCTCCTATTTAAAAGGATTTAAACTAACCAGCATCTATAAAACCGGATAGTATGGCTGCAAATAGCAAGCCAAAACAGAAGTAGCAAACAACGGTATAAATACGAATAGATACAATGATTCTAAATAATTAACAAAATTTAGTAGTGTTAAATAACTCAAAATGGTTCAAATATCACTCACCTTAGGCCTGAAGTTAGCTACATAAAGTGCAAAAATTTGCCATAATAATGAAAAGACTAAATTCCAGTAAGGCCCTTTTTTTGTTTATGTTTTCTTTAAAAACCTAAGCATTTATGCGATAAAAACGCCATTTTACCGATAAGTGGACTGAACGCGCTATTGCGTTCAATAGTTAATGTTGAAATACCCCCACGGCTGACTGTAGTTGATCCTGAGGTTCTAGTTATGTTCTCCATTCAAGCAAAATTAATCCTGTGTAAACTAATAGCGATTAAAGAGTGCTTAGTAAAAACGCTAACACTTTCACTGATTAAACCATTATATATGATGGCTTTAGTTTTAGTCTTAGATTCGTGTGGCAGCGATTATGACGAACCAGTTAGAGAAGACGATAACACCAAAGTCAAAGGTTATTTTGTCAAAGAAAGCAACGTAAACCAAAATATGACAATAAACTCTTCGATTAATGCAAACATGCTTAGCGCCTATATTCAACAACAAAGCAAATCATCTGCAAGCTCGTCAAAAACGCTTGCGCAGAAAATCATTAGTGTATCCGATTGCTTTGGAATCGATCCATTTATCTACGCAGGACTTATCGATACAGAATCAAATTTTAAAATATCAGCCGTAAGCCCTACAGGAGCTGTTGGGCTAACACAATTTACCAGTTCTGGAATTAGAGAGGTAAATGACCAACTAGGTGCGAGGGGAACACGCCACGCTAGAAAAGAAGTCACAAATTATTTTGATAAAATCATTGCATCCTGTGTCCCTACAACACTAAAATCAAATTCAGCCATGCACCTATGGAAATACTATCGTAGTATTAACGAGATAAAATCAGTTCTAAGAAATGATTCCAACCGTGCATTAGTCTATGGCGCTGTCATGCTTAAAACCTTGTTGGCATATACTTACTCCAGCAACCGCCAAATGAATTCGATATACATCCATGCTCTACGACTTTATAACGGTGAGCCTGGAGTTCGAAGCTCAAGATATGCTGATAAAGTCATGAATACTGCGAAGAAACTTGGACTGAATAACAGTAAATCTTATGCCCAAGAAAGCAAAGGCAGTAGCTCAACAACATTTAATGACAACTCAGAATCCTCTTATGATGGGGAAACAATTGTCAGCTTAGACGACGTTTATTTAAAATACTTGGACGGATTTAGCAAAGGACGCCCTGAAAAATCAGAAGATGTACGTGTTTTACAAAGTCTATTAAAATATCTTGGCTACCCGATTACCGTAGATGGCTATTACGGCAACGACACCACTGTAATAGTAGAACAATTCCAAAGGGACAATAACCTACCAATTGATCGCAACAACTTCCGTTATCAAGACTGGAATATCCTGCTAAAACGGGTTCGTAGTTAGAAGTTTCGTTTATAAATCAGAAAGCCTTTTAAACTCCAAACTCTCCCTTTCTAAAACGATAGTGCGTCGTCTACGGCGCATTGACAAACGCTCATAAGCCAAGAAAATGACAAGCATTGCTAGAAACAGCATCGTCACAGTAATCAAAATATCTCTTAACTTAATATCAGATAATTTCCTAGCGAAGCGATTAGAACTCTGTGCTAAAAAATAGTGGTATATGCGAGAAGAAAGAAAACCTACCGCCAACAAGCTTGTAAGTGGTAAATCCTTTATACGTCCTAATCTATAATTTTTAAAGTCAAGACGCGCACCTGAAGAAGCCGGCAAAAAAACCTCATACCCTCTATAATGTTGAGAACTAGTAAGAAGCAAAGAAAAATTCATACCTAATTTTAAATGCGCTTGTTGCAGACAGTCTTGCATGTCCTTCTTAGAGGCATAATTTAAATTCAAAAATATGAAGTTATGATATGTAGGGTCAAATTCTCTTGCCACTACCGATAAAAAAGAGCAAAAATTTTGCTTAAAAGACAGGTTATTCAGTGTTAAAGCTCCGCTTTCTAAGCGGTTAAATGCCCTCTTCGAAAAATTGTATTTCTGCCAACCTTCAAGCCCTTCCCTATTATCCTGCCACCAAACAGCACCCGCCAAAACAGACTTAGCTAAGCCATCCTCAAAAGAAGATATAGAGTTTACAGCATGACCTAAATCATCCCCTTCTGATAGAAGGATTAACACTTCAGTCTTTCTGACACTAACTTCAGTAAACGCGAAGCATGAGTTATTAAATGCGATAACTATAAAAAATATTATAGATGATAAAAAATTCACACACATAAAATTATATATAATTTATATTATTATGTTTTTCAAATAAATTAATATTAAATTCTATTTAAAACATCATAAAAATAATCAATACACTAAAATTATTTAATAAATTTTTAAAACAGATAAAAAAGCATGACCGCATAGATCTTTTATGCTAGAATTCCCTGTAGAAGTGAAAAAAAACCTTTCAACTTCATTTGTTATGAAGCGACTCACGAAAAGAGCCGTCTGATGTGCGAAGTGTTTAAATGCTGAAAGAGAAAAAAGCAGGGTTATTCCGCTACTTAAGGAGTAAGATCATGGTTGAAGTAAATATGAAACAGATACTTAGGTGCTTTAGTCTATCTAGTATCA
Organism: Bdellovibrionota bacterium; assembly: GCA_041391425.1. GTDB lineage: Bacteria > Bdellovibrionota_B > Oligoflexia > Oligoflexales > JAWKNZ01 > JAWKNZ01. Next base: position 42,503 of record JAWKNZ010000014.1, on the reverse strand, counting down.
TTTTACTCAACTCTTGCGGTGTTTCTTCTCAAAATTCAATGCAACAAAACCAATCCAATAGCAATAACAGCCATAACTCATTATATTACAAAGGCACATCTAAAAAGAACGATAAAGCCACCCTCACCCTGTCTATAAAAGAAAATCAAACCGATCATGGTAAAAAAGGTGATGGTGTTTCTGAAAAAATAGACATCATGGCATTAGTCGCCGATGTATCTGTTTGGACAGATAAAAAAATTATTTTAAATAGACAGATTAGAGGTCCTGTTGAGATCGCTCTACCAATAAACGCCACTGCAAGCGAATCATATATGGCTTTTAAATATGCCATAAAAAAACGTGGCTGGCATCTTACTGAAACAGAATCAACAATTAAGATTAGCGTTAAATAAATCTTTTTAATAAACTGTTCATTATAAATATATATTCAAAAATGCGTAGACAGAAGATAATCCTCTTCTACCTCGTATCTATTGAATCATGTTGTAATTACGCTCGGAATAAAACTTCTTAATTGGCATATTAACCTACAGGAGACCTCCTAATGTACCAAGCAAAGAAAATATTGATTTGGGCTCTTATATCATATGCAATAAATAACTGTAAGCCAGCTGACAGATCAGCACGTGAGGATAATTCGCGGGCAAACTCTATAATTTCTCAGAATACACAACAGCAAGTGAGACTAATCATCCGTGGCTATGTCGGCGAGCACCGCTCTACTGAAAAATTTGAATCGATAGAAAGAGCAAACATCTTATTTATTCCCTCAGAGAAGAAAAACAGCTGCGCTAATAATTTAAAAACCAGCACACTTCCCATAGCCATAGAAAGTAATACGATTTTATTAAATAAGAACGAATTTACGAAAGCTCGAAAACAAATGGAAAAAACAATAGAATTGGAATGTAATAATCCGACTCAGCCTTTAACATATTACAAAATCATCCTATCATTTGTTGGAAAACTTCAAACAAAAAAAACAGACAAAAAATGTAAAATTAGAATCATCGCTTCAAATAATGATCAATACGAATTTCAAAGTGATGACGTAAACAATGAAAATGCAACTCACAAAGTAATTGACTTTGCCAAAAGCAATGAAAGCACTCTATATCTATCCGGATATTATAAATCTGATAGTGCAAACAACGATTATGGCTGCAATTAGCTTATAACGTCTTCAAAAATTCAATAATATCTAATTTATCTTGCTCTGAGAAAATTTCATTTCCATCCTGATCGAGGAAAATCCGTCGATCATGTCCGGCATTTGATAAACCCGGCAATTTAGTGTCGTAATAATTCTCCCGTGAACGCATCCAAGTTTTAGGAGTTTCCGCACCGAGCGGATAGCCTACACAACTTGAATCGAAATCCCTTTGCGCATCGTTCGCAGGCCCCATCCAAAATCCATTCACCCGTTGCGATGATACCGTCAGGACTTGGCAAAGAGAAGCCACAGAATTATTGTGAAAATAAGGCCACCGCGCCCAAATGCCTACTAAAGGTGGGGGCACATACCCTTTTTGCACTTTGATCACAATATTATATTCTTTCGAAATATTTAGATCATTTAGCTGTAGTAAAGACTTCATGCCTTGCCAACGATTTGGATCTGTGCCAACATCCACGGTGAAGGTATTGGCAAAATATTTCACCTTTTTGGTTCCCAAAAGCTCTGCAGTCGGAGACAAAAAGTCATGCTCGTTTAGTTCTCTATCCTCCCACTCTTTTACATAATCACCATGACATCGACCGCAGTAATTTCTAAAATGAAATTGTCCTCGAATAGCACGTTCTAAATTAATCGTCTTCGGATCAAAAAATCAGTCCAACGAGGAGCTTGCGCCGAGAAAACCGCAGTTGTAATCTCCTCAATCACCTTGCCATTCCTTCGCAACCATTCCTCTAAATCTGCCAGTCAGTTCCTCGACCAATCTCATTCCACAAAATATTAGTAAAAATTGGATTACCTGAAATCACAGAGCCATCGCTCAACCATTTATTCTTAAATTTAACGTTCCACCAGGGCAAAGGTTTGCTATCAGCAACAAAACTTCTTAATGCTTCGCTCCTAGGGTGATTTCGATATCTAGTGCTTTTTGTTGCTAACCCATCTTCCTCGCGATGAGAAAGCGACAAAGCCACATGCGCTAATGACGTATCTAAACCCAGCGCACTAGGTTTACGGCTCTCAATAAAATAAATATTTTCTCGCAAATCTCTATAAATTGCTTCTTCACCGTCTGTCGCCCTAGAGGCCTTCTTAAATACCCATGAGGGCACTGGCTTAGCTAAATAAGCCCCTCGTCGGATAAATTCGTTAGCTCTAGCCCTCCTATTTGTCATTCCTAAAATTTTTCGCCCAAACAAATTCCCAGAATGGCAACCTGCACAACTTACCGAGGCAGCTATATCGCCGCCATCTTGATAAAATGTTTCCCCCATTTTAAAATCTGGCCTTTTGCCGTTTGGAAAAGGAATATAATAAGCTCCTTCTCCCTCATCTTCAGGATAATCATAGAGCCCAACCCAAGCCATTAGATCAGAATACGAGCCAACTCCGGTAAAATGTTTACTTAGAGCGAGAGCAAATTTCTTATATGGCATTTGCGTCTGATGGTCTAAAGCATTTTTGAGAGGCCGATAAGGAAATTTCAATCCAGTAAGTTCAACTGGATATTGCAAAGCATGTATCCTTCCTTTCCGAATCGCTGCATCGAACTCAGCTGCTTCGAGTTGATAAGGATTAGCCAAACCATCAACAGGCCATGGTTGGTCTTCCGAAGGGTTAAATTGTGCGTAACCAACCCCAGCCAATGCATGCCACGTGAAAGCGGCGGTAATTACTTGAGTAAAGAATTTTATCCTTCTATTTCCATGAATGAGAAAATCCATATGTTCCCCTTTAAAAAGCAATAATGTCAAGAAAACGTAGACAACCGAAGACAACATGTGATCTGGTCTACATATTAAGAGGGAGCAAAACCTATCAGACAAGGCTTGCCTAAAAAAAATGAGGAGATAGTACCTTTAGTACAGTGACGAATGTTTTTTAGGCGTAACGCAGTATGATAGGTTTTGCTCCCCTTAATAGATAAAAAGATAAGCGTCTGAAAATCGTTATTTACAAAACCATAACCACAAGATGAGCAGATAAAAGGAAAAACACAGAAGCGACAACAATTTGCTAGATGTCTTTATTTTACAATTGTTTTTTAAAATCAAACCTGGAAGTTTTTACCTACTAAAATTAGGATTCCAACTTACTAATAGCAATGCCCACCAGCCTTATAGGACGCTTACCCACTTCAGTTTTCACTATCAAGTTTCTCGCAACTTCAAAAATATCATGAGAAGCTTCGATAGCAGAGGTGACGGTCTTAGACCTAGTAATTTGCTTAAAATCTGCATATTTTATTTTCAAAGTTAATGTTCGACCGGCAAGCCCTCTCGCTTGCATACTTTTAGAAATTTGATGCGAAAGTTTACCTATCTGCGTCATAACCTGTTCAAAAGAAAGAACATCACTAGGAAATGTTGTTTCACTACCAAGTGATTTTCTAATGTGTTCTACCTTGACTGGACGTTCATCAATACCACGACTACGTGCATACAACCAACCTGCAAGCCGTCCTCCAAACATAGCCTCCAATTCAACAATAGATAAGGGCCAAACATCAGAACAAATTCTCAAACCCTTCTCATGCAATTTATGCTCAGTGGCTGGCCCGATCCCGGAAATACGCCTGAGTGGTAGCTTCTCCATAAAGCCCGGAACCTGCCGCGGTTGAACGACCGCCAACCCATTAGGTTTATTCAAATCTGAAGCAATCTTCGCAATGAGTTTATTAGGCGCAACCCCAGCCGAAGCCGTCAGAGAAGTCTTCGCAAAAATTTCTTCTCGAATTAACACAGCAATTTTTGTTGCATAGAGGTCATGATTTGTAACATCTAAATAAGCTTCATCCAAAGATACAGGCTCAACCAAATTAGTAAATAATTTAAATACTGATCTAATCTGCTCAGAAACCCTCTTATATTTTTCAAAATTTGGAGGCAAAAAAACAGCACTAGGGCATAGCCGGTAAGCCTGCGCACACGACATCGCAGATCGAATCCCATATTTTCTTGCCTCATAAGAGCATGTGCAAACAACCCCTCTGCTTTTTGGGTTACCTCCAACTATGACAGGCTGCCCCAATAAAGACGGATTATCACGAATCTCTACAGCAGCAAAAAAACAGTCCATATCGACATGGATGATCTTTCTAGCTTTCAAAGATGGATGCATTGTCTCAAACACAGATGCCCTACTTTTAATTAATATAAGAACTAGTTTAAACATAGGCGTGTAGTGACGTTTCATTTCTACTACGAGCCAAACCCTTGAGTCACAACGTTGTCATGGTTTCAAAAATTATCCTCAATGTACATCTAGTACACCTCCGGTAATTTTTGAAACCCTTCCTAGCTGCGACTTTCAAGTATTTGTCTCTCGCTACGAAAATGAAACGTCAACACGCCCTAGATATTTTCTTATATACAAACGACTTCCAAGCAAAAAACAAACGCCACCACACTCTCACTTAAGATACTGCTATCACTAAAAAAAGTATAATGCTTCTATTTAAAATCAAAATGATTATAAAAAATACATATTTTTTTGCATTTTTCACTTAATTTTAAATTCATTATACCGATGGCGGTTATTGAATGGAGACTAACTTAAGCAAATAGCTATAAAGTAATGCCATCCCCTGATGCTATTATTTATGGATGTTTATTAAGACTAAAAAATTTAAATATTTCGATACCTTAAAGTTGGCAGAGTATTCACCGCCGTAACAATATGGTGAGCACGTTGAGAATGCAAATAAAATATTTCATTGAGGGAGGTGTGAAATGGCAGAAGAGAAAGTAGAGCAAATAAAAAATCCTGGTAAATTTGAAGAAGGCAAGCGCTACCTAGAATTTTCGCTGGGAGAAGAAAAGTTTGCCATTCCACTACTAGCAGTCAAAGAAGTCATAGCAATACCGCAACTAACTCCGGTTCCATATTCGCCGAAGCATTTTCTCGGGATCATGAATTTAAGGGGGCAAATTATATCAGTGATAGACTTACGACAAAAGTTCGATATCAAACCCAACGATTCAAAGGAAAATGCGGTAATTATTTGTGACTTATCATCAATAGTGCTCGGGGTGGTTGTAGATTCGGTAAATTCAGTACTATCACCAAAGGCAGCGGATATATCAGATGTCCCTAGGTTTGATAGCAAGCAAAACAACGATTACATCGAGGCCATATATAGACAGAAAGAATCTCTTGTACTCTTTCTTGATATCGCAAAAGTGCTAAGTGCTCAAGATCATAAGGCAATATCTAAAGCGCTCAATAGCATCCCAGAAGCCAAAGTCGCGTAGCCTTCCCTCTACGCCTCTTAAACAACAACAGCACGTCAATTTTTTTGATGTGCTGATATTTTATACATAAACCTGCAAACGGTATGCAAAGCAAACCTTTACTTTGAAATCTCTACGAGGAAGGCAATTGCTAGCTGAGAAAATTTCTTCGAATGCTCACCTGTATTATCTGCATTGCTAATAGTATCATTTGCTGTATGTATTTTTGAGTTTGTTTCGTCATACGTCGCCTCAAACGGCATCACCGATGGGTAACCGGCTGCTGTCCACGACGCATGATCTGAGCATGCATAACCACATTGATCATTAATCCAAGCCTCGGTGATATATTCATTGAGAAGTGCACCAGTAAAATCACTTAAACCATCATCTGTGTGGTCCCTCATCAATCCAATTAATTTTCTAGCACCGACATGAGCAGTCATATCAAGCTGCATAACACCCATAACCTGCTTACCAGATGCTTGGAAGCTTCGCGCTACTTCTTTAGAGCCTTTCAATCCTACTTCTTCAGCAGCATATGACATAAACTTCAACGTTCTTTTCGGCCTCCAATCCGACTTAAGCAGAACCCGCAAGGCTTCAGTAATCGAAGCGATACCTGAAGCATTATCGTCTCCCCCTGGCGCTGACGCTCTATCTTGGTTAAACCAACCAGAAATCGAATCTCCATGCCCACCGATAACTATGATTTCATCTGGAAATTCAGTGCCTTGTATTGTTGCAATAACAGAAGGCTGCGGCCAAGAATTATGTTGAAAAAGCTCGACACTAAAATCACTACGCCCTTGGCCCAACTCTTGCCAATGAGATAAAAGCCAGTTTTGCGAATCCGAGCCACTAGCAGCAGTATAATAACGATTATGATAAGACGACAAGTGATTGATAGTTTGGATGATAGACTGCGGTTCGACCTGCGCTAACAAGGAGTTTACCACCTCGTTTTGGTCAATAGTGTAAGTAAAACTAGACCCCACCAAATGTTGCTCCATTTTGTCTCCATTTAAATGAAAAGCAACCGCATCTTCCTCATTATCAAAGGCAAAATAACCGCCGCAGCGGTGTGTCGTTTCATGCATAAACGCACCAACCTTACCAATTGAGTCATTAGCAATGGTCATAACAGAGCGTGAAGGAGAAGAATCTACCAGTTGAACGGAATCAGGGAGTTCAGCTCTTAATAACGAGGCTGTCTTGGCATCAATGGTAACCCACTGGCTGTCCTTAACAGATGGGCTCCCACATCCCCACATAGAAAGAACACCGAGACCCGCCATATACACTCTTAAACATTTGCTCGCAATCATAGCTCCCCCTACTCTATTTCACCAAAATCTAAGATCTACTTATGGGGAAGTATACAATATTCTGGCCAGCCAGCCAATGAAATAAACGATAATTATTCTTAAGCTTATAAATGGAGAACAAACGATCAGTAGATCTCATTATCATAAGTAAAAGGCACAGAAAGGCTATTATAGACAAAAAAGGCTATATATATCCGGGATCTGAAAATTTTTTGAACAACTGTAGTATTTGCACCGGATTCGAAGTTCGCTCGGGCGCTAGGCGCGAGAAGGTGGGAAACCGCAGTGTACATGTTGGTACATGGGGATTTCCTGACGACGAAGCAACGCCGCAACCAGCTAGAAATTCGGATCCGGGATATATGTAGAGCCTCTGAATATATGGCTATAAATTATATTTACTCATTAAGTATGCTTCCACTTGCTTACGGTCATTATCACTTAACTCTTCATCAAAAAGCATAACTTCTGCTATGTCACCATCAAAATAATCTCCCAATCCCTGAAAGTTAGCCCCAACCTTCAAAGAATAGCTATTGGCGGTAGCTAAAGCGATATTTTTTTGACCAGCAAGGACGCCATTTATATATAGAGAGTCAACTGTTCCGTTATACTGTAATAATAAAAGAGTAGGTTTGGTGGTTGGCGCCTTGTTTCCTTCAAGCATCGAGCCTCCATACAAAGCACCAATGGCAGCACTAGAAGAGCCTGTATTAAAATAAAGGCTGTAAATCTGACTATAATAAAATGAATTTCCATAAGAAATTACCGAACTAGCTTTCGCAGTAGTTGCGCTTCCATTTGCTATCACAACCGCTAATGTTCTCGGCATAGCTCCAGGAGTCATCTGCATCATATTAGTGGTTAAATATGATGAACCGTCAAAATGTATTGCCGGATAACCGTTGATTCGGTTTGACCTAAATATCGGTGCCGATACCGAAGATACGGAATAAGCGTGATTACCATTTGTTGAGGAATCCTCCCAAAGCTGCACTTTTTGACTATCGCTAAAACCTTGCAAGGAGTCAGCCTGTAACCAAAGCTTTGGCACCTTATGGTTAACGATATCAACTTTAATCGCAGCAGTTTTAGAATCTATATCTTGCACATCAATTGAAGTAGAACCTGCTTGGCTCGACGCCGTAAACATTCCATTACTGTCAACCAAACCTAAAGACATATTTGCCACTGAAAAATCTGGCTTAATAGCACCAAACAACTCACAAGAAACTTTCTGCTTAACCTGAACTAACAAATTGTCAATTGTTGGATTCAACATTCCGACGTCACATAAGCTATTTTTAAGTTTAATCCCATATTTTAAAGCTAAACGACAATCGATCGTTTCTCTGTCAAGGTTTGAAATCGCATTAGAAAACCCCAAGACTTCTGCAATTTTGCCGGAAAAAGCATTAGCACCTTTAATATCTGTACCGAGGTGCAGTGCCATAGTTTCACTGGTTGCATGAGCATTGGGACCTGAATATGCTAAAACGCCATTGACATAGACTTCGTTCTTATTACCGTCATACCTTGCTACAATAATTTGAGTTTCATCGCTAGCAGCAATTGAACCTCCCAATTGTGTATCTGAGTTTGAATATGAAGGTGCATTTACTGCTAAACCTATCCCTGTCCTTCCCCCAGAGACGGCAGGGTTAGACACATGCACTATCCCCCAAGAATCGTTAAAAGTATACAAGTGTCCATACTGAGCCAAGACTTCGGTACGATCATGTCCGTAAGCTTTACTACTCTCAGCCACGATAATTAATGTCCGCGGATTTGTATTTGATCCCAAAGTAGCAGTGCTTATTAGCTGGTCATTTACACCATCAAACTGCAACGCCGGCATTTTATTTAAAGTACCTTGTTTTCGATAAAGGGGCTGCACTCCAGGCTTGGACTGGGTAAAAATAAATCCATTGCCCGATAAATCCTGCCATTTATTGATTATAGCTCCATCGCTAAATCCTATGAAGCTAGAGGCATCCAACCAAAACTTGAGACCAGCTAACTTAGAAAAATCAACAATATGTACGTTGACAATAGCAACCTTCCCATGCTTATCAGTAACTCGCACAGTTCCAGTGCCTTCCTGCGAAAATGAGAAAAACATCCGCTTCGAAGCATCATATGCGCCGATACCTACCGTTGCAAACTCAAAAGGCTCTACGCCGCCATACACTTCAAGCCCTTGTGTCTCGTTTAAACCTAGATAAATTGTCTTCTTCGCAAAATAAATATCTGGATATTTAGTGGTCCACTTAACTTCGGAAACCAACGACGTATTACCTAGCGTGTCAATCGCTCTTACTTTAAATGAATGCATCCCTTCGTTAAGCATGCCAGTAGTATCAAAAGAGTCCTGACAAGCGCTCCAGCTGGTAAAATCTAAGCTACATTCAATAGAATCGATACCAACTGAAGATTCAGCAGAGAAATAAAAAGTCACACTTTCCATCGACTCAACATCCAATGGAAGTGCTTGAATATTTACCGTCGGTAATGGGACTGGCGGTGGCTGTGGTGGCGGATTTTCACTACCACCATTATTATTTGTGTTATTATTATCGGTATTATCAGTATCGGAAGTTGTATCGCCTGCCACGTCAGTCGTTATAGAATTATCAGTTGAAGAAGCATCGTCTATTGTGGCAACAATCGCATCGCCTTCACCGGAAGAATCATTTGCCTCAGAATTTTCGAGTGTACTATCAGCAGTGTCACTTGCACTTTGTTTAGTTATGCTTTCGAGCTTTTGCCGCCTCTGTTCAATATCAGTAACCTTACGATCGCCATTTCCACACGAGACTAAAAACAAAATAATCACGCTTACGTACAACATATTGCCCACTGTTTTCACCATACCTAAATCGAATGAAATTACTCTGGTTTCTTAGACAACTGTTCGGGATTTTTTTTTCGTACTTTAGTAATATCGTTTATTCATATATTTTCAGCATGTTATTGCAAAAAGAACAACGACTAAAAATGACTGCCGACAGCGCCATACAGCCAAACTGAGCATTTTTACAAGGTTCAAAAGACAAGACATCAATATCAAAGACAGGCATATTGGCTAGGTATAACCATAGGTATATACTTCAACAAGGCATATAACTAGTTTTAATCCGGGATCTGAAATTTTTTGAAAAACTGTAGTATTTTCACCGGATTCGAAGTTCGGCCTGCTAGGCGGAGGAGGAAACCGCAGTACATGTTGGTACAGGGATTTCCGACGACGAAGCAACGACGCAACCGGCTAGAAATTCGATCGATTATATTTTCACCGGATTCAGTTCGGCCGGTGCTAGGCGCGAGGAGGAGGAAACCCATGGAGGAGGAGGGAACCGCAGTCATGTTGGTACATGAGGATTTCCTGACGACGAAGCAACGACGCAACCGGCTAGAAATTCGGATCCGATGTAGTATTTTCACCGGATTCGAAGTTCGGCCGGGTGCTAGGCGCGAGGAGGAGGGAAACCGCAGTGTACATGTTGGTACATGAGGATTTCCTGACGACAAAGCAACGACGCAACCGGCTAGAAATTCGGATACGGGTTTAATTATTAAGAGCTAAACTCAGTTCCCAATAAATTCACAAGCAAAAAGATTTGCAAACATTACAACATTAATCCAGGTCAAATTCTCCACCTTCTCCAAAAGGCAAATTCTCTACTGAGAATTGATCAGATCGACCAGAAGCAACGTCATCCTTTAGAACTTTCTGTAAATGCACTCTTTCTGCACGCTTTCCTTTTTCCGTCTCACTTTTGCCTCTAAAATAAACACGGATTGGAACATCGGCAAAGCCAAGTTCTTTTCTAAAACAGTTCATCATATAACGACGGTAAGCAGTTTGAATCTCGTTCTCGATATTACACTTCACAACAATAGTAGGAGGGTTTGCACACACCTGCGTTGCATAATAAAATTTTACCCTCTTGCTATATTTCTTGATCAATTGAGGAGTATGTTTTGCTACCATATTTTGCAACGCTTCATTTATCCGAGCCGTAGATACGCGTTTAGACGAAGTAACCACTAGCCTATCAATATGATTTAAGAGGCTATGAATTCTTTGATTAGTAAGACAAGAAACAAATGCTACTGGCAAAAACGAGTGGTCTTGAAAAACATTTTTGATATTTTTCTCATACTGCTTCGCGGTATTTGCATTTTTATTTGGTACCAAATCCCATTTATTCACGACAATAAGCAACGGTTTACGTCGATCCATGGCTAAGTTAACTAAACGAGCATCTTGATCCGTGATACCTTCCAAGGCGTCAATCACTAGTAAAACTACATCAGCCTCTTCAATACAACGCAAGCTTCTCACAACGCTTTGAACTTCAAGCTTTTCTTTTATACGCGTTTTTCGCCTAATTCCGGCAGTATCGATAAACACATAGGTTTTATTGTGGTATACAACTTCTATATCAAGGCAATCTCTAGTCGTCCCAGCAATTTCACTGACAACCGCACGTTCTTCCCCAACTAAACGATTAAGGATCGACGACTTTCCAGCATTAGGTTTACCAATCAGCGCCACTTTAACTGCATCTTCACGGCTATTTCTTTGCGAAGCTGTCGAAATAGCATTGAGGCGAGATTTTATGACTTCTACAAGATCTTTAATTCCATGACTATGCGCTGCACTGATAGGATATAATTCATCAGTACCGAGAGAATAAAAATCCCATAAATCCTGCTCAATTTTTTCAAGACCATCGACTTTGTTAACTGCATAAATCATGGGTTTATTTTGTAATTGCAAAGAGCGGCTAAGCTTTTCGTCATGAAAATGCAGGCCATTTTTTGCATCTAAAAGAAACAACACCAAATCACATTCAGCAATAGCCGCCTCTGTTTGCCTCCAAACAACATTTTCATCAAACGGTTGAAAGTTAAAATCATCCGTTTCAAAACCACCGGTATCAATTACCATAAAACCATCTGTTTTTTTATGCTTGTCATAATAGGCGGTGCCATACAACCGGTCTCTAGTAACACCCGGGCGGTCATCAACAATAGCAGCATCACCAGTAAGTTTGTTAAAAAGCGTCGACTTCCCAACGTTTGGCCGTCCTACAATTGCAACTAAACCCTTAATCATAACTTACCTCAATCCTTCTGCCCATCGATACTCTTTAACTTATTTGCCAATACGAGTAATGCCTTATAAGCCGCTTCCTGAGAGGCTTCTTTTTTGTTAGCCCCATCACCACTTGCAAGCATTTCATGCTCTAAAAAAACACCAATCTGAAATTGCTTTGCATGCTGTGGGCCTATACTCTCAATCACTTTATAGCTGGGGGTAATTTTATAAAGGTCTTGGGTCAACTCTTGCAATTTAGATTTAAAATCACGTTCCAAAGTATCCCAATCTTCTGCAAGCAATTGAGAAAAAAGACCTTTAACAAAAACTCTTACTTTTTCAATACCTGCATCTAAGTATAGCGATCCAATAAGTGCTTCTAAGGCATCCGCCAAAAGAGAGTCCCGTAATTTTTCTAACGCTTGCTGTGATTCTCCCTTTCCAAGGGCTAAACACTCTCCCAAAGAAATTTCACGTGCTAAATCAGCTAAAACACGTTCATTTACCAAAGAAGCGCGGATACGAGAAAGATCTCCTTCGGTCCTTTCTCCCTTATTCTGCCACAGAAAATCTGTGATAATAAACCCTAGAACCGAGTCTCCCAAAAACTCCAAACGTTCGTTCCATGATAGTTCAACTTCTAATCCGGCCGAAAAATCATTTTGAATCGTACCCCTTTTTTTTCGCCTAGTATCAAAATCTGAGACAGCAGATCTATGTGTTAATGCTTCAAAAAGCAATTCTTTACGCTCAAAAGCATGCCCTAGTTTTTCTTGCAACCTTTCTATCGATACTACTTGCTCAGGAAATTGTTGCCAAAAATCAGTCCACAGAGACATTTGCAAGGTATTTTCATTTCCAGCCATCTCAATGAATTGCCGAGTCAATAAAGCCCCCCCCTACAACACGATCACCAGCATATAAGACAGCAGCCTGACCAGGAGAAACCCACTTTGCTGGTTGTATCAAACGCACAATACAGCTTCCTGAAGCTTCCGGTGTAACTTCTGCTGCAATCGGCTTGCCATGGTAACGAGATACTAAGTGCAGATCCATATCTAAAATATCTTCTGGTGCAGCCAACCAATTCATCATACTTATTCTCAGTGACTCAGTTGCAAGGGCCGCCAAATCATCAACCACGACTTCGTTTTTTTCAGCGTCAATTTTGTAAACATACTTGGGCGTTTCTGTCCGAATACCCAATCCTTTTCTCTGTCCAACCGTATACCGATAAATTCCTTGATGCTGCCCAAGAACCTTGCCATCCCGATCGACGATATTTCCCGCACCAACCGCTTTATGCGGATATTCACGCTCTAAAAAATCGGTATAACGCTTACTTGTTACAAAGCAGATCTCTTGCGATTCTTTCTTTTCAGAAGTATGTAAACCTAACTTTTTCGCGTAAGCACGAACTTCGCTTTTACTGAGGTCAGCAAGCGGAAATAATGCCTGCTTTAAAAAGTCTTTACGCACACTAAATAAGAAATAACTTTGATCTTTAGTTAAGTCATAACCACGGTATAATTCCGATGGTCTGCCATCCTGGTAATGCACGACTTTTGCAAAATGTCCTGTAGCAACCCAATCTGCTCCCAAAGATTTGGCTTTTACAAGAAGATGATCAAATTTCAAACGTCCATTGCACATGACACAAGGATTCGGTGTCCGCCCTTTTGAATATTCTTCGGCAAAATAATCGATCACACCATCGCGAAACTCTTGCTCATAATTAATAATATAATGAGGAAAACCAAGCTTGTGAGCAACCTTGCGAGCATCATGCAAGTCTGTTATCGAGCAACAACTATCAAAGCGCTTCTCACCACTATCACCGTGATCATAAAGCTGCATTGAAAGACCGATTACATCATATCCCTTTTCAAGCAAAATGGCTGCAGCTACGCTGGAGTCAACCCCACCAGACATCGCGACAACAACCCGTTGCTTTATATTTTCTGTCATTTTCTTCCCACTTAATTAAATCCAAAATACGCTTCAGTTTACTGGGTATCCCCAGCGTCACCTTCTAAAAGTAGCTACCTTACTTTCAGACAGCTTTCTCAGAGTTGTCTTAAGTATCACAGCTATCAAACATCAGAAGCAAACAAAATAGGCCGGATTCCGGACATACAGCTCGGATCCGAATTTCTAGCCGGTTGCGGCGTTACTTCGTCGTCAGGAAATCCTCATGTACCAACATGTACACTGCGGTTTCCCTCCTCCTCGCGCCTAGCACTCGGCCGAACTTCGAATCCGGTGAAAATACTACATCCCGGATCCGAATTTCTAGCCGCGGTTGCGGCGTTACTTCGTCGTCAGGAAATCCTCATGTGCCAACATATACACTGCAGTTTCCCACCTCCTCGCGCTAGCACCCGGCCGAACTTCGGATCCATTGAAAACACTACAGTTTTTCAAAAAGTTTCAGACCCCGGATACAAGCATAGGAGTAGGATTATATAACATTTTAATAAAAAAACAATATTTTTATTAAAATGTTATAAAGCAATTTATTAATAAATACATTAATTTAACTTAAGTATGCAACTTTAAAAGACTACCTCGAACCTAAAGAATTACCAAAGAACACCCAGCATTCGAATAGTATAGTATACTAGACCTCGATATGACCTTATAAGCCATTACGGATACAAGTATCGTAACTGGAATCATACCATGGAGAGGAGCTTCAATGCGCCGCATTATCAGTGCATTAACCATATTAATTGTCGGTGGAGTCTTAATAGTAGGTTATGGCTATTCCAGGCTTGAAGAGTGGAGCCATTCAAAATACAGCCTTTCTGAGCCAGCAGACCTCGATTATCCAAAAGGAACCAGCCTTCCCACTCTTGCACAAAGGCTACAGCAAGCAAACCTAATCGATAATGCTTATCTATTTAGACTATATGTTAGAAGCAAAGGCTTATATAACCGCTTTCAGGCTGGAGTCTATCGCTTTGAGGAAAGTGTTAGTCCGGACGATATTGTAAAGACTATCACCGGAGGTAAAACATTTAGTGCCATAGCAGCTGAATATACGATCCCTGAAGGGTTTACTATCTTTCAGATCCGAGATCGCCTTGTTAGGCACGGCATAGGAGACAAAGAAAGCATCCACGCGCTCCTATTTAATCGAAGTTTTATCAAAAGCCATAAGATAAATAGTAAGAGCTTAGAAGGATACCTCTACCCTGCCACCTACAAATTCCACAAAAAAATACCCAGTGCAGAAGAAGCTCTCGAAACGATGATTGACGAATTTTTCCGTCGCCTTCCAAAAGACTATCAAGCAAGAGCAAAAAAAATGGGACTTAGCCTCAATCAAGCTGTGACTTTTGCATCTCTTGTCGAAAAAGAAACATCACACGAAGATGAAAAACCTCTGGTGGCCGAAGTTATTTGGCGGCGCCTTAAGAGAGGAGAGCCCATAGGAATCGATGCAGGTTTGATTTACGGAATAAAAAACTATGATGGTGATATCAAATGGAAAGATTTACGCGATAGCAAAAATCCATATAATTCGAGAATACATAAAGGCCTGCCACCAACAGCAATAGGAGCCACTTCCATTTCATCCTTAGAAGCAATCCTTGCCCCCTCAAATTACAACTATTACTATTATGTCCGTAAACCAGGGTCTGAAAACCGCCATCATTTCTCACGAACTTTAGACGAACATAACCAATATGTAAAAAAATTGGTACGTGGCAACTAAAACTTCGCAATTAACAGCTTAATATAACAGCAAAAAGCAAATAAATTGCAAAATATACTATAATGCATTTTTATTTGCCACTTTAATAAGCCACCTAAGTGCCGAAAAGCCAATGTAAGATAAATAAGCATCTAGTTATTTGATTTGAATTATTGTTAAAGATCATGATAATTTTTAACTAGGAGACGTACCTCAGCACTTGGAGATGGCGATGACGGCACAGAAAAACCTAAAAAAGAAAAGTACGAGCAAACCAAGTAAAGCTAGTAACGAATCAAAGTCGGTAAAAAGTACGAGCAAAAAAACAGAAAAAAGAAGCTCTGGGAATCGCATACCGATCCAACTCCTTGTCGATTATAAATGCGATGGGCACTACCTTTTCGATTTTTGTAGAGACTTAGGCTCTGGTGGTGTATTCATCGAAACAGAAAGTCCGCAAAACTCTGGAAGCACATTAGATTTAACTTTTACCATCCCCGACAGTAAAGAAACCCTCAAAACAAGAGGGACGGTTATCTGGGTACAACCACCAGTAAAAGGGCGTGAAGACCTGGTTCCAGGAATGGGAGTACAGTTCGAAAAATTTTCTAGCGAGCAAAGAAACATTCTTGAAGACTTTGTAAAACGTTACCATGGAAATGATTTCGGTATGGAGCCGGACCCAAAACCTGTTGCATCATGACCAAAAGATTTTCTTCGTATATAGCTAAGTAAAAAAGCCCTCATTGTCGACGCATAGCGAGGGCTTTTTATATGGCATGAAAATCTCAAACTACTCACTTAATATCAATATCTTCCGTTTACGAATTTCAATAGTCTTTAGATCCATAAGTCGGTCAAGAGACTTAATCGAAATCTTATGCTTGCCTGGTTTTAAAGGCACTCTAGTAATAAACAACTCATCTGGCAACAAAGTCCACCCCCGTGTGTCTCCAGTTTCGCTCACTGCCGAATAAATATTGGCTAAAAGTCCCCCTAAAGGTCCAAACTTGTCATAAGCAGCCTCAGTCAATTGCCCTTTTGCTATTAAACGAGCCGCCCCTTTTAGCAACAAACGCCCTCGCCTATCTTCTAGAGTCTTGCTGGCAATCTGACTAAAATTTTGTAAGTTTTCAGCTGCAAAAAATTGCTCCTGCTCCACTTCGACGCCAGTCTTATCATAACGCCCCCAAAAGTGAGTCTTTGGTTTTATAACCGGAAATGAAAACCTAACAATCTGACGTCCAACCGGTAGAACAAACTCTTCATTGGTCTTCACAGCAATATGCCCAACTCGATGGATCACGACAAGCTCACCCCAATCAGACATTTTTTCCAATTTCTTATCATAACCTTTTAATATAGAAGGATATGCCTTAAGTAACTTCGCAGCCACCCCTGAACGTTCACGCAATAAGGCAAGCTTATAATATGCTTTAACTAACGACTCTGGTATACCACCTCGATGGAAAAGGTTATAGCCTCCATCATATAAATCGAGTGCTTTTTTATAATCGATAAGAGCATCATCCCAATCACCACGCGCCTCAAAAATAATCCCACTTAAATAACGAGCAAATGCATCCTCGCCGTAGCGGTTCTTACCTTTTTCATAATGTTGATTTATTTCGAGCAGCTTGTGATTGATTTTACGAGCCGAAACCTGTGCAGACTCGTATTCACCATCTTCAATAAATGATAAGGCCAGCATGATATGAATTGCTACTTTTTCATAATCTTCACCAGAATAATCTGTCGTTGAGTCATTCAATAAAAATGATGTGGCTGTTTTAGAGACACTCACAGTATACAATTCATCAGCTATTTTATCGGCTTCAATGAGAAGGGCACGGGATTGCCGACGTTTATTCATTTTATCGAGGATCAATGCTCTTTCTAAGGCATAGAGCAACCGATTCCTCGCTTGGCTTTTCACACTAGAATCCTCAAGCTCTTTTAAAGCTTTGGCATACTGCTGGTCCTGATAGTAAACGCGCACTTGACGTGTTTCTTCTGTATAGGAGGCACAGCCAAGAAATAAAGAACAAAGGATAACTGTGATAGCAACTAAGCAAGAATTAGATTTTCCCACGTCAGATACGTTTATTATCACCAGCCTGTCCCAGCTCGTTTAAAGCGCTTTTTAATAGAATGTTTTTGACTCCACTCGATCTCTGCCGATTCTAAGTTTGTCAAAATTAGATTAACTTGATAGGTGACGGTCTTTAACTCATCCATGGAATGGACACTACTAGAAATGGCACCACCAAGCAAAAAATCCGCACCAGTCTGCCTACCCTTTTTCTTTGCCGAAGATGAGGATACCCTGCCACTTTCTTGCTGATATTTTATTTCATCCAGGATTTTTTGCCTTCTGGATGCATTAACAAAACGAATTTTACCAGAGTTGATCAACTCATCTCGAATAGCTTCCATTAAAGCTTTAATATCCAAGTGCTCATCGGTTCTATTTTCTACATCATCAATAATTAAAACAGGCCGCTGACCATCATGCCGGCTTTTAAAGTTTTTAAGCCAGGGCTTCACCAACATAGATTTTATTAATACTTCTGCTGACTTACGGGCATCCGATTCATTCCAACGGTCATCAACTATCTCTACTGCACTAGGATCCGAATATTCACCCTCAAAACTTTTCGTACACGCAGACCCTAAAGTGAGTAGTGACAAGACAAAAAAAACAGGGGCATGTGTATGCATACTTTTGGTAATTTTTAACATTTGGAACCTTCTCCCTTTAATTAAAAAACAAACCTATCCAATAGACACTTATATCCAGCCTAGCTTCAAACCAAACGGTAAAAAAAGCCAAAGCCCAACCTCAATCAACTGGAAACAACTAAGAAACTATCTGATGTACACAATCTATGCTATAATATTATATATAATAATGATGCAGCAAATAGTGGCAACCATATTTAGCTATAACCCTAAAAAAGCAGCTATTTGTCCAGGATAGCAAAAATCGCATGTAACAGATAGCTTTCTATCCAAATTCAAAATGAGTTAATCATAGGCAAAACATTTCGTCATAGTAAAAATACAACATCAAGGAGGATAAAGCATTGAAAAATAATAAAACTGTTCAACCTCTGCTTGTTCTTTGCATAACACTAGGCCTAATCGGAGCCACACCGCCAGCTGACGCTAGAAATATCTACCTCAACGGCATCGATATTTCTAATGCCTTCAATCAAGATTTAGAAAATGTATCGATTCATATTAACGAGAGTGGAGATATTTTCGTTATTGCTCCACATTATCAAGTCAATGAAGAAGAAACCTTTCTTCCTTTGAGCAAACTACAAGCACGTACCATTGATCAAAATGGCCAGCAACATACGGCAAGGATCCCTATACATAAAAAACCAAGCCCTTTGCCTGAGGGTGAACGCACCACAGACATTAAAAATACTGCAAACAGCAATAATGGAGCATCGTCCAAAGACCTACAACCATCATCTAATGCTTCAGAACTTGAAAAGCAGCTACAACCTAAAGTAGAAGATAAAAGCAACTAACTTATCTATAACAAGAAGTAAAAATACCAACAAAATGCAAGAAATAAAGACTGAATTAAGAGCAAACCTTGAGGCCATTCAAAAGCGCATAAAGATAGCAGCAAAAGTTGGACACCGCATAATTGAAGATATCGAATTGCTGCCAGTGACTAAATATCAACCCATCGAAAAAATAGAAGCATTAATCGATTTAGGTTTGAGTCGTTTTGGTGAAAACTATGCACAAGAACTGTTAGAAAAAGAGGCCCATTTCCTCAACCATAAAGAGAAGCCGAAATGGGTTTATATTGGGCAGCTGCAATCGAATAAAATTCAGCGGCTAGTGCAAACCGCCGATGAAATCCAGACGGTAGCGTCCATTAAACACGCCCGTTATATTGAACGCTACTCTTATGCCGCAGGTAAAACACACTATCCAATTTATATTCATGTAAATGCGGCAGCAGAAGCCAGTAAAAGTGGCGTCAGCATTGAATCCGCAAATCAGTTAGCTGCAACTATCAAAAACGAGTGCCCAAACCTCCGGATTATGGGCATCATGGCTATCCCACCAGCCGAAGTTTCACGATCAGCTAGTATCGACAATATTCCTTCTCTTTACTATAAAATAGCGGAAACAGCTGTCACTGTAGGAGAAGGCAAGCTATCACTCGGCATGAGTGCAGATCTAGAGTCTGCTATTATCGTGGGTTCAACCTGCGTTCGTATTGGCACAGCTCTATTGGGAGAACGGGGTTAGAAAAAACCAGGCACCAAAATAATGCGGTAACTAAAAGAACATCCATCCACACTAAATGTGCTACCTCTTCATACTTTTTAAGCAAACCTTGCCTAATAGCCTTGCTTAAAAAATTCCACTTCGAGTAAAATTGATCATAAAAAAAGCGATGCATTTCAACATCGGCAATGCTAGAATATTTCCATACGAAACTCAGACTTGAGGATAAGAATGGGACAACTATTATATGGCCTTGGCGTTACTTTAAACTACATCTTGAACATGCTATCATTCGTAATTATAGCTTCAATGGTGATTAGCTGGGTGCAAGCACCTCCTAGCAATCCTCTTGTCAGTATGATACATGCAATCACAGAACCGCTTTACCGACCATTCCGACGCTTTGCCAGAAAAATCCCCGGCCCTTTAGATTGGGCACCCATGATTGTTATTTTAATTATTGTATTTATACAAAATGGCATAATTCCATTATTTTTACACAGTATGCGATAATACTTTTAAGAGGCTACCGACAGTCTGGCACATAAAGGTTAGTTTGTAAGGCATTACTAAAAAAGTACACCTTTGAAACCTTCCTTTAGGCTTTGTAGCGCAGCTTGAAGTAGCTTTTTAAAGAAAAAAGTTCAACACACTACAACAAGAACTGTTTTAGTTAGGTTATGATGAAGAAAATCCTTCTAGCCATATGGATAGTGCTCGTTATAAGCTTGTTTTATTTAAGCTCTAAGAAATCCTATCAGGTATCTAAATCCCATTATAGTATTTTAGATGCGCCTCCTTTTTCACAGTTAACCTCTGCATCCCTTGATATTCTCACTATTGGCCATCGAGGCTTGTATGATGATTTTATCAATATCTGGTTATTACAAATCTTGGCTGATAAATCCCTGCCAACATTAGATGTTAAACAGCTCAATCAAACGATTTTACAAGTAACAAGGCTGCATCCTAAAATCGAAGCGATTTATATGATTGCTTGCTTTAGCATGGCATTAGATTTAAAGCATCCACAATTTTGTGAAGAAATTATATTGGATGGCTTAAAAGCCTTTCCACAAAGTTGGCGGCTGCCAATGACACAGGGGTTTGTCTATTTGAATCTTCTAAAGTTACCAGCCAAAGCTTCGGCATTTTATAACTTAGCTTCTTCACGAAAAGACTCTCCCCCTTATGTTGCAAGCCTAGCTAAAAAACTTATCAACCGCGAAGAAATTACCCCAGAGGAAACACAGCAAGCTTTGGATTTAATGCTAAAAGTGCCTGGGGGCTCGAAATTTGCAGATTTTTTAAATACAAATATGAAAAGACACAACGAAGCAGAGCCAAAGATGGATGGACAAGATGACTAACAGACCAGCCTCTGAATCGACGCCTTCTAATAATCGCGTCTTGCAACTTAAGAATCTGAGCAAAACGTTTAAAAATGAAGTATTCAAGAAAAAACGTCCAGCTTTAACCAATCTTAGCTGCGGCTTTGAACCAGGAAAATGTACGGCCCTGCTCGGGCACAATGGCGCGGGTAAGACAACAACCATAAGGCTTATTTTAGGCATTCTATTTCCTGACAGCGGCGAAATCCTGTTTGAAGGCAAACCACTTAACACCCGTTCTCGTGCTAAAATTGGTTATATGCCAGAAGTAAATAAGCAAGCCCATAACTTAACGCCTTTAGAAGTGCTCAAAAGCCACAGCAGTTTGTTTCTCAGAAAGCAAAATAAAAAGGAAATACAGCAACTCATAGAACGCAAGCTCAAAGAAGTAAAACTATGGGAACACCGTCATAAAAAAATCAAACAACTTTCCAAAGGTATGGCCAGGCGTGTAGCTTGGTTGCAAGCGTCTATCCATCAACCTGAACTCTTGATCCTCGATGAGCCCTTTTCCGGCTTGGATCCATTGGGCCGACAAGAAATGCAAGCATGGATAGAACAAGAAAAAAAACGCCATGTCAGCATTATACTATGTACCCACGAACTTTGGTCCGTTAATATCTTATGCGACGATATCCATATATTAAATAATGGCAATCTCGTCTATTCCTCTCAAGATGTTGAGGTTACGGATCGCCCCGAGCCTGATAGCGGCTATATTTTGCATGTATCTGGAACATCCCAGGAAACCCTACAAGAAATGGCATCAAGCCTCTCTCTAAAGCCTTGGCAAGGCCTCGAGCAAGAAGGCTGGTCAAGCAAGCTAATGTTTGATGAATACCAAGATGCCTGCCAATGGTTAAGCGCCTGCATCAAGCGGGGGTTTCTAATCATCAACTTCACCAGCGACGGCAAAAGAAGCGAATCATTCTTGCTGCAGTTTTTCGAAGGGAGAACCAACTAGATGACAGGATTATGGACTGTAACTAAAGATTCTTTTCTTCTCATGCGCCGTGATAAGGTATTTATCCCTGCAATTTTCGGTGGCATTATCTTAACTATTTTGGCCAATATCGCTAGCGATTGGACCCTTGAAGAATACGCCAAGGTTCTTTTCGACCTTGGAGCCTTTGGCTTTCACATAATAGGCAGTATTGTCGCTATATTTTGGGGAACCAAAGCTATTTCAGACGCCCGTTCTGAAGGTTCGTTAGAAATGCAAGTATCAACCCCTATAAGCAGACCAGTCTGCCTATTAGGAAAATACTTTGGCTTGATTTTAAACCTCACCCTTATAGCCGTAATCCTAGTTGCTTTCTGGCAAGCTGTTATGCTGACCAATAGTTATCTAGGTAAGATGACTAATGACCAGTTGATGGTCTTCCTTTACGTCTACCTCGGCTGGTGTGTCACTGCAGCTGTAGCCATCTTCTTTGCCAGTTTTTGTAGCCATGCTACGGCGCTATTTTCGAGTTTTTCCGCCTGGCTTGTGGGCTTAACTAGTGCTCAAATTGCTGCAGCGTTAGCACCTGACACCCCAAAGTTAACCCGCACTGTTGTCGAAGCAAGCGCCTGGATTTGGGATTTTCAACGCTTTAATCTCAACAAATACCTTGTCAGCTACGCAACTAAATTACAAGGTGTCGAGCTCATGTGGAATGCCGTTTATGGCCTTAGTCTCATTGCACTCCTGATGACTGCAGCCTGCCTTATCTTCCGTAAAAGGACCTTCTTGTCTAAATTAAGTATAAACACTTAAAAAACACAAATAAATTTATTAAGTATATTAGACGGATAAGAAATCCTCCATGCAAATGTATATTTAATATGCTATATACTTTGCGGTGTAAAAGGGCTCTAAGTAATAAAGAAGATAGGAATGCATACCCTTGCTATTTGAGATCACAAGCGAGTTTATACAACAAGAACGTAGCAAAGCCCAAGCTTTGAGAAAACAAATTGGTGGCAAAACAAACTTGCCGGGGGCCTTTGCTACTATTGTCAAAAGCAGGTCGAAAAAATTATTAACCATGGATCATATTGTTCCAGTAAGCCGTGGTGGATACTCAATTAAGAGCAATATAGTCACAGCCTGCAAAGATTGTAATACAGCAAAAAAAGACTTAACAGCGGCCGAATGGATGCTAGAAAAGCATTGAAAGCTATACTCCACGCCAACACCACCAGTCTTTCTTCAAAGCTCCTACACTAAAATAGATACTTCGCTTACGCTCAGCATGACGGGGGCAATACTCACGGCATGACGAGGGCAATACTCACGGCATGACGAGGGCAATACTCACGGCATGACGAGGGCAATACTCACGGCATGACGAGGGCAATACTCACGGCATGACGAGGGCAATACTCACGGCATTAATGAGGGCAATACTCACGGCATTACGAGGGCAATACTCACGGCATTACGAGGGCAATACTCACGGCATTACGAGGGCAATACTCACGGCATTACGAGGGCAATACTCACGGCATTACGAGGGCAATACTCACGGCATTACGAGGGCAATACTCACGGCATTACGAGGGCAATACTCACGGCATTACGAGGGCAACACTCACGGCATTACGAGGGCAACACTCACGGCATTACGGTTTTTCAGATCATCGCACACTGCGTAACGACTTTTCACATCATCCTGAAAAACAGCTTATCACGTCACCCTGACGAACTAATTACACCACACATGACAAACTAATTATCCCTCCCCTGACGAACCTACCGCACCCTGACGAACCTACCGTCACCCTGACGAACCTGCCGTCACCCTGAACGCAGTGAAGGGCCTCTCTTTTATAGAAAAGACCCTTCTTATCCTCACCAATGCATAGAAATATTATGAACAGAAATCAAATGGATTAGTGGTATGTATTAGTTCTTTATCCTCATTAATAGACCAAACATCAGGAGCAGCACAACCGGGAAGTACCTTATTGAGATTTCCCGTCCCAGAACGCCCATCTATTTGAAACCCGGTTGATAATGGTACTATAGGATTGGTCACATAGTAATAACGCATTTTCCCAGAGGCACAGCCAGTTAATCTAAAGCCCAAATCATTAGCAGGGCACACCGCAACAGCACCATTCATACCGTAGCCAGGCAAGGCAGCATAAATTTCCTTATCTGCATAGTACGACTGCTGCAAAGCAAATATTTGTGCCAGGCTTGATTTTGCTTCCGACTGCCTAGCTTTTGCTTGAAATCGATCAAAGCGTGTTGTCGCTACTGCAGCTAAAACGCTCACGATGGCCACAACCACCATAAGCTCTACCAAACTAAAAGCTTCTTCATTTTTATGTTTAGAGAAGCAAGCCATAAACATCCACCCCACTTTAAAAACTAATAAAAACCTATCGAATCAGCCGAAACATCTAATCCATATTAGATGTTCTTATGAGTTACCCTTCTATTCCGATCGGCGCCATGTATAACAACTTAAAAATATGATTTTTATTATTTAATTACAGTAAGTTACGGCTACTGTTATAGATGCGCTTCAAATCGATTTTTTATGCTTTTTTACGTGCAAAAAAAATCTAAGTTTATAGGGAGATAATCCACTGTAAGTTAAGGAAAATTTCTCTAATAATTTTTTGAAGGCTTTCTTGAAGCTGTAGAGAATCACGGGAGAGGAGCTTTTATAAGCCTATGGTTTTCTTCTTCTGTGACAAAGAGGCTACTTCCGACTATAATTGCACTGTTAGGATAAGACAAAGAATCTGCCGCAGCCTGTCCTTTACTACGGTTTGCCTGTCCAGAAATAAAATCACCTTGTCCGAAAACTAAAGACGCAGATTCGCCATTAGTAGTTGGCAAAGTATTCCATAATAAGACTCTATGGTTTCGACGGTCAGTCACGACGAGTTTGCCACTATAAATACCCACCGATTGTGGTGAATACATTGAATTTGCGGAAGGTGCGCTACTACCTCTATTTTGTTGTGCTGAAACAAAATCTGCTTGCCCAATTACGATATCTGCAGCTTCTTGATTTACTGTAGGAATATTATTCCAAATCAACACTCGATGATTAAACGTGTCAGCAACCACTAATGAAGTTTGATCACTAAAGACACTACGTGGTGTGAATAATTCCCTATCTGAAGCTCCTGTATTTTTGCTAACAAAATCAGGTTGTCCTAACACCAATGATGCCGACATATCATTATTAGGCAAGCTTAACGACCATGCCAAAATCCGATGATTCAGGGTATCGGCGACAAATAATTGATTTCCATCTCCATAAACTCCAACAGGCCCCGCTAAGCTATTTGCCGCTGGGACATTGCTCCCATTTCCCCGATTAATTGCAACGTTTAAAAAATCAACTTGACCTAAAACTCGATTTGCACTTTGTCCATTAACCGTAGGCATTCCCGTCCACACCAAAATCCGATGATTCTCAGTATCTGCTACAAACAAATTCGTACCATCCGAATAAATTCCTTGCGGTGTATTCAATGTACTTGCATTAGGACTACCGCCACGATTTGAAAGATTAGAAGCAAAATCAGACTGGCCAAGAACAACGTCAGGCAATACGTCTAAATTTATCGGCATCGAGTTCCAAATTAGCACTCGATTATTTAAAGCATCAGCTAAAAATAAACGGGTACCATCAAAATATATTGAAGCAGGCCGATTTAAACTACCTGCGTTTGGATCCTGCCCATTATTAAGAAGCGAAGTCGAAAAATCACTTTGCCCCCAAACCGCAGAAGCTACAAAAGCTCCCTGACCATTTATTTCTAAAGAGAGTTGCCTATCCTCCAATCCGTTCGAATAATTCAATATCAGATTGGTACTATATCCAGCAATCACCTCCGGCTTAAAAGCAAAACGAACCATACAGTTTTCTCTAATAATATCTCCACAAGTCCCTCCACTACCAGGGTAACTTCCACCCACAAAGAAAAGAGAGTCATTAAGACCTTCAATAGATCCAATAGTAATTTCAGAAGAACCATTATAGATAATTTGATACTCTTTGGTCGTACTCGTATGTAGCGGTGCCCCATCAAAAGACAAGGTTCCACCATCTTTCCATGTTAATAAAGCAGTCTTATCAGCAAAACTAAAATTAACATTAAAACGATACCCAACGCTATCTACAGTCAGTTCGACTGTGATCAACTCCAGATTATCTACCAAATCTTTAGGAACATGAATCACAAAATCATACGAACTTTCGGAGCTTAAATCGAGAATACCACCTGATAAATTACTTCCGCTAGACGTACGAAAAAAGACGTTGCCAGCACTTATTACTGGTGCTTCGCCACTATCCTTTTTACTCAAGAGACAGCCTAATAGCAGATAAGTGCTTGAGGCCTGAGCATCAATAGCACTATCATTTTCACAACTGAGATCAAAAAGCGTATCACCTTCAGTTAGCAAGGAATTTTTATCTGAAACAATCGGATCTGAGACACGTTTCTCTCGCTTAGTATGAACATAGTCTGTCCCTACCATAGACATTTCACTACAGGCAGCAAAAAATATGGTCAGAAAAACAATACTATAATGCTGAAAGAAATCCATTATAAACACTGTCCACTAGAAACTTGATCCCATGTTTCGGGCAGTGGCACTCCGATAATGCGGTTGTTGCCACTATCCGATATATACATCGTATTGTTATAAATTTTGAGATCTGTAGGATTTTTTAAGGATCTATCCAATGGCTGATTTTCTTGCAAAGTAGAGCCCACCATTTGTTGGTTAGCGGTACCAGTCTTACAATCTTCTTGACCAAATACCAAGTCAGCTTTTTGGAAATTAGTAGTCGGTATACTCAGCCAGATCAAAACTCGATTGTTTACTTGATCGACGACAAATAACCTCTTCCCATCGCTATCCATACCAATCGGATTATTAAGCCCTTTTGCCGTAATAGTATTTAAACCAAAATGATTTGGAGTTGATTCATTAAACTCATTTTGTCCGATAACAACTGTAGCACTTAAACTATTTTCGCCAGCCATAGGCAGTCTATCATAGAGTAAAATTCGGTTATTGCTTGTATCTGCAATCAATAACTTTCCGTTAACAACAAGCAACCCCGTCGGCTTATTTAGAGACAATGCAGTTGGATTGCTTCCTCTATTTGCCAAACCACTAGTAAAATCACTCTGACCTATAACCGCATCTGCTGCAATTCTATCAGCCGAAGACGTGCCTTCTACACCAGAAGGTATTTTATCAAAATATAGAACTCGATTATTATCCTTATCAGATATAAGAAAATAGTCAGCTGTGCTTATAACATCAAATGGCCTATTAAACCCAACTTGTGAAAGCTCCATAGCATTTGAATCAAAAGATGCTTGCCCTACAACCCTATCAGCAACTATATTATCAACATCATCCCAAACTAGCACTCTACGGTCAAAACTAGAAAGTGCATAAAGCATATTTCCTGTCACAGAAACTGAGAAAGGCAAATTCACTACAGATGCAGTTAACGACACATTCCCTACGCAAGCTCCATTCAAATCACCTCCATAAGAGTGAATAGCTGACCCAGTGCTATCCATTAAATCGTAAACTACAACTCTGTTATTTTTGTTATCTGCTAAATATAAAAACTGTTCTTCTACTTCAAGACCAAGCGGATTATTCACCGTTTCACTCGAACATAGGCTTCCACCTTTGTTTGCAAGGGTATTTCCAGCCAATAAACTATCTTGACCAATCACCGTATTTGCAACCAATCCTCCAACACCAGAGATATCAACCGTCAACTCTTCAATCCTCGGACCATTGCTATATTCAATTGTCAGACTATTTTCATAAAGTTTTAAGACTTCAGGGTTAAATTGAACCTTTAGCAAGCATCCAGATGCTGCCTCATCTGAGATTTTATCTCCCCGGCAAGCCTTTTCTTCCGTGGAACCTGGATAACTTCCTCCACTATATTGAAACCCATCTGTTAGCGCACCAATACTGACAATACGAGCCGCAACTTCACCAGAATAGACCACTTTGATTTCAGCATTTTTAGTCGCACGCAAAGGACTGATACCAAAATCTAAGGCATTAGGCTCCGCCGCTAACAAAGCACTAACAAGTGGTACCGATAGCGCCGCCTGATCGATAAACTCCGCACCACCTACCATACGCTTTGCCTCAACCATAGAAAGCTCTTGATAATCACTGGGAGAGACCTGTACGATAAAATGCCAATCGGTGCGTTCATCGGCAGATTCAGGACTCACTTCTACAGAAGTGCCATCTTTTTTCTTCAACGAAATATCCAATTGATCCCAAGAAGTTTGAGTTTTTTGCCCATCAGCATCCCGGTAGCCACAAGCAATATCGCAAACATTCTCAGAACAATACTGCGCAGTATTACCAATAGCATCAGTATCGCCAGATTCATTAGGTATAAAAGGCTGGCATGAAAGCAAGTTGATACCTGCTATCAACTCAGGATCGGACGCAGGCTCAATAGCATCATCATCAGATTGATCTTGTGGTTGTGGGCTCGGCTTAACACAAGCTGAAAATAAAATACCCATACATAGTAACATAGGCATCACCTTGGTTATGGTAAGCAAATTACCGCAGCTATGTTTTATCCTTTGCAACTTCACAGGGCTATCCCCCAATCCACATACATACAAAATACCACAAACTTAAGAAATTAAAGTCCGCATAAAATTAACTTTCTTTACCGACACTCATTCGATCGGGAGCACTTCCAAGAATCTTAAGGATTTGGCAATAAAGTTAAATTATTATTAAATTTCAGTTAGTTGAAGTAAATAGAATAGAGGGTTTTCTGTTAAGGGCCAGCGGGATGTAGAGAACTTTTGACAAGTGTCTAAAATTATTGGAAGTTATTAACCGAAGCCCATAGATCATATCAAGCACCTTTTTTACGGCTTTTTAGCACTAGCTGCTGGACATGCTTCTCTAGGGTTTCAACAAAGCATTTCTTCTGCGACTCGCTGAGATTTTTGACCATAAACCCATGCATAAAGTTACCTCCAAAACGCCTACCCCACCTAAGCTCACAAACCAGGGGTGAAAGCCCTAACTTTTTCAACTCATGATGTAGTGGATCATTGGGATCGCCAACCACAATACTTAATGTTGAACCTTTACCAATATATTCAGGCATCACCGCACAAAAACCACCTAAAGAAAAATTAAACAACTTTCCTCCACAGATAGCTGACTCAAGAGCAATCGTGATGTTTTCTGGTATATCATAACGAGCAGTAACACGGTCGATTTTTGCAAAATCTCGGTACGCTGCGATCGCCAGCCGCCTCTGTTCCGGGTTCTCTGCAAATGGATCCACCTCATACGCTGTCATAAAACCATCATGGTGTTTGATCTGAATCTGCCGCTTGGTAATCGCATACCCGCGAGCATATATCTGATAAAGGCTATTATAAGTCGCCTGCCCTAGCATGATGCAATTGCTTTCACAGGCAGTCTCTAGGCGTTGGGCATAGTTGACACCGTCACCGATTAACGTTAGATCAAAATGATCTTTACCACCAAGGTTACCAATATATACATAGGACGTGTTTATACCTATCCTTAAAGGGTAAACAAGTTTACCAGCCTCTGATGCTTTAATATTTCTCGCCACCACAGTCCGTTGAATTTCGATAGCACAGTCCATAGCTTGAGTGGCGTGGTTTTCAATACTTTTTGAGCCATCATAATAATAACCGAAAAAGCATAGCATCCCATCGCCCAAGGTACGATCCACAACGCCACCATAAGCAAATATAATCTCGCGAATTTGTGATAACAGCTCTCGCAACTGCGAAAATGCCTTTTTAGGCTCAAGCCTTTCACTCACCAAAGAATATCCAGTAATATCGATAAACATCACCGTAACATTGCGCCCTACCGGAGCCACTTGCAACGAGCTAGGGCGCTTTAAAAACTGCTTAAGGTGTTTAGGCGACAAAAATCCAGTTAAGGCATCACTAATTTTTTGACTCTGCTGTTCATGACGGCGGATGCGCTCAACAAAAAGTGCCGCTGATGTGAAAACAAATGCCATACTAGGAAAAAACCAAGGAATCACAATCGAAAAATAAGAAAAAGATATATTTGCCACAGCAAAAAATGTGCATAAAACTAAAATCTGTGTAATCGAAAGCCATACCGTTCGCAAATAAAGCGTAAGGCCGACCCCCAATAATGAAAACAAGAAAATCAGAGGAATATCACCCCCTACTGATCTAAGCCATTTGCCACTTAAAACACTATTGACCATCGCGGTCATCAATATTCCCCCCGGCATCGCACCCAAAGGCGTACTGACCATATCAACATGCCCGGTATAGTATGAAGGTAGCAAGATCACCACATCCCCTTTTTTGACAACACTACCAAGGCCTTTGCCTTTTTGCACGCGTTTGATAACCCCTTTTAGAGAATACACTTTCGAACTATAACGCTTTTGTGGAGCGATATTCACCAGCACTCTGCCAAGGCTATCAGTCGGCACTACTGCCCCTGAGACTTTTAATGCTCCTTTTTCTACCTCAATATTTTGCATACCGGCAGCCAGCAAACTCAAATGGGCAATCACTCGGTCAGGAGCTAAAAAATGAAATAATTTTACATAAAAATCGTTTTCATAACTCAACAACCCTATCTGCAAAGGGTCTGCAATAGCATGGTGCGGCCCGTAAAGCACGCCAGCTGTAGAATCATCTGATTGCTGCTCTATAGCCTGTTGCGCAATAAAATCTAACTTTTTTCCCTTAAACATAGATACAGCATCAAAGCTTTTGTGGCTTAAAGGTAGTTTTTTGCGCCCAGAAATGGCATGCGGCCATACATGAGCTCCGGCGATAAAGGGGATCACTGATTTTTTTATTTCATCACGAAACAAAGGCGCATCTTTGAGACCGGCAGGATTGCTCCAATAGCGATCGATAAGGATGGTGGCAGGTTCAGACTTAGCAATAGCTTGGTAAATCGAAAGCCAACTGCTCAGTGGCAAGTCTCTATCATCTACTTCAGCAACCGCAGCATCATCAAAAGCAAAAACCTTAATCCTCGGATCCAAAGGTGGGCTTTTTCCTAAAGTATCACGCAAACTAAAGAGGGTCCGATAAGCGACAAAACGCTCTAAAGCTTCGCCCCAGGAGAAAGGTGTAATAAGACCATCAAGACTGCCGTCACTAAAAACGCGGAAATAGCAAGCCCAAATGGCAGAGTTGCCTTATCGTGTTTTAACCTCCTTGGTTCAGTACTAATAAGCAAATCATACCCTTAAAATAAGAACAATGACAGCGCAAAGCTTTTGCAATGACAAAATGAATCAGAAATAAATAGAGTCACGCGAAACAATAGACATAAGCCACTTTCCACAAGCTCGACTCAAAATTTTAGATAACCGTTCCTTGGCTTTCTTACATGTCTATCGGAGAATTAATGGGAATTTCTTAATTTTATTCATTTTTTTTTTAAGCATCTGTGATTGCATATGATATTTTCTAGTATAGCAACCAATTAAAAAAATATTCGAGTATTTACCTAAGGTTATAATGCAAAACGCCACTCTATAACAATTAGAGTGGCGTCATCAAAATATATTTTAAACTTGGAATATTATTATAATATTATTGAGCTGGGATCATCGGGCTTATACAATACAATCGAGCTCCTTGAGAACAAGATATATCCCCTGCGCCCTCCATCCACTCTTGATCCGAAAGCCTAGCATCACCAGCAGTAGCAAAGTCGGTAGAATTTGTACTACTCCAAAAATTACAATGTCTATCAGATACTGTAGTTCCATTATAGTTTGTCCCAGTAAAGACCTCAAATGTATGGGTAATCGCCTGCCCAAACTCATCATAAAGCACCGGAGCTTGTAAGCTTCCACTCCAAAGCTCAGGGTAATCGGCTGCAAGCAAGTCGCCATTTGTATTATAAACAGGAGCCTGAACAAAAATCCTCGAATTCGCATTAACACCAGGAACCGATAACAAAGCTTTCCAAGGAGTACTAAGACCATCCCATCCTGGATTACGTCCGCCATCAGCTGCAGCAAAGCTACAAATCCAGTCGGCTGCATCCAAATGACCAAACTCAGGATAACTAGGAGGAAAAGCAGGCGATCCATCTAATCCTGTCACAGCAGATGTCACAAAAATCTCATGGTGAGCAGGAAGCGGTGCTTTAACTGTAAACGCCAAACCATTATTCGTAGCATCGGTAAAATTTCCAGCCTGATCATACGCACGCACACAACTAGAATAAGTATCTGGCGCCAGGGCAGTCGTAAGCGTATGAGAAATATCTAAAATGTCGGTAACAACTAAAACAGGAGTCGTACAAGAAGCATCTGAAGCTATAGTCAAATCATAGCTTACTGCATCCACAGAAGCAGTCCAACTAAAAGTCGGTGTTTGTGTCAACACATCTCCACTTGGAGCCACAACATCAAACGGGCCGGGAGGTGCTGTATCAACAGCATCGATAGTAAACGCTAAACCATTATTGGTAGCAGCTGTTTGGTTGCCAGCCGAATCTTCTGAAGACATACAGGTAAAATAATCACCGTCTTGTAATGGTGCCACTACTCCAACGCTAGTTCCAATCACACCTAAAATCGTTTGAATTCTATTAATACACTCTGCATCTGTAGCAATAAAGATATTATACTTAACTGCATCTTGCGAAGCTGTCCAAGAGATTGTTGGAGCATCGATATCTAAAGTACCTACGGGTCCTAATATATCAAACGGTCCCGGTGGCACATCATCGATAGCATCGACGATGAATTGCAAGCCATTATTAGACGCAGTAGTCATATTATTAGCTTGGTCTTTTGAAGTCATACATACATAATAAGTATTATCTAGCAAAGAAGTAGGTAGTGTAAAGGACGTTCCTGTCAAATCATTATAACGTACTGCTGGTAGAAAACACGAAGTGTCAAATGCAATTGTCAAATCATAGGCAACAGCGTCAGTTGATGTTGTCCACTGCACTGTCGGCATGCTTGTATTTACCGTACCAGTTGGAGCAGTAATATCAAAAACTCCAGGCGGGACATCATCGATTGCATCAACAATAAAACTTAAAGGATTATTTAAAGCAGAGGTTGCATTGCCAGCAAAATCAAAAGCACCCACACAAATAAAATATGCACCATCAGCAAGCGGTGTAGAAATGGCTACACTTGTAGAAGTAAGGCCAGAAAATTCTTGTATCGGATCTTGGCATAAATCGTTTTGTGAAAGTATAACATCATAATAATCTGCCCCATTAGCACTCTGCCAAGAAAGAGTAGGGGTATCCGTCGTTATCGTACCCGTTGGAGCTATGATAGAAAAATTTTCGGGTGGCACAGTATCATTTGTAACTTTAGCCCAGTGATAACTGGTAGCCTTCGCAATATCTTGCTCAACAACAACCCCTCTCCTCTTTCGCACTAACCTTCCTAACAAACACAATGACTTAGCCTCATCAAGAGTTTGACTAAGATCAAATATTAAACGTTCACGAGTCGATGTCCAATCTGAATAGCCTTGTTCCACTAAACAATCGACTGCGTTTGCAGCACCTACTTTGTAGCGGTATTCATTAGTTCTGCGACCACCTACTCTCAAGTTGAATGCAGTCACATTACTAGTTCCATCAGCAATATCTCTTAGAAAAGACCTAGTTTTTAACTTTGCCTCTGACTCCCATACCCTTTGGGAAAAAGCATTTGGAGCTTCTAAAAGAAGACCAGTCATAAAAAAAACGGTCAAAGCAAGTTTTACACTACTATGACCAAACATTGTTCCAGTGGCTATCGAAAAAAGCCTTTGAGAAAAGTCGCGAACAAAAACCATATTTAACTCCCCATACTTATTTAAAGTAGTACTTATCTACTGATCTTCGCTAAAAATGAATCTATCAAACCATAAATCTATCAACCGAAGTGGTTTTTTAAATTTCCTGCAACCTTTACTTTAGATGATGGGATTCTATGTGGCTTATAAACTCTACCTAGTATCAATGCAATTAAGGTGCCGGTGTTTTCGCCACAATACTACTTACCAACACGTACTATATTGGACTAAAATCACAGAAATTTTTCCAGTTCGAGGCCAAATTTGCATAATACTTTGTATATGCATAAGGATTTTGCGCTTGAAAAAAAGTTTGACATTTCACCTAAAAAACCAGCAGTGATCCTGCTGGTTTTTGACCATTATAAAAATTCATTTTGTAGATATTTAACTTAATCAGTTTTCTAACTAATTAGCCTATTTCACAATAGAAAATGAGATATCAGACGTGCGATTATAGCTAATAAACATATCATGTTTGTATCCATTTGCCTTATATCCATAATACAGCTTGAAGTTTCCAGTTAAGTCGCCAAATTTACCCGAGAAAATATTATATGACTGCATTTCATTAAGTTCGATGTTTTCGTACATTGGTTTGAGGCTAGAAAATTGCCCATCCCAACTGTTAAATGTTTGGCCATTTTTCTGATAGAAGAATACCAATTTTTTTGCCTGATATCACAGAACGGTAAAATCAGATGAGCCAATTCGTATAATAGTTAAACACCTGCCCAAACCTTTTCTCCAAAAGAGCATGAATACTTGAAAATTTTGCCTTTAAGCATCACAAGCGATAAAATATTATTTATAAAAAAACAATAAACCTCTGCGCAAAACAAATAGGAAATGAGGGAATACTCGTATCATGAAGCTTTCAAGAAATGATCTACTAAATCATAGCCGCGCAACAATCGCATTCACAATTTTAACGCTAATGTTATATAGTAGCTGCCGCACTCCCGAAGATACCGATGATGTTTTTGATCCATTGAAAAGTGAATACGGCTGCGTTGAAAACTTCAAACATTCATCAGCATTGCAATCTCTAATCATAAAAAATGACACATCGAAAATGCTTTCGCTCGCCGAAATTACCAGCTTAAAAGAAGGTAAAGCAATCTTTGACGAAAAGAATGAAAGGAACATTGCTATTACTCCGGGGCAATCTCATACACTTTATTTTATCGTCGATAGTTTTGCTAATGGCACAAGTATGGTCTATCAAGCCACTGATAAGGGGGAAAAATTAATGTCATTTGACCCCATATGCGTAGAGTCTTCTCAAGCTCCCCTTTACCTAAGGCATTCAGAAGGAGAATTTGCTTGGCTCGGCCTAAAACCAGAAGATACTGCAGCGCGCAACTTAAGTATTTCTCTATCGGATGCATGGGCAGAATCTGCGGCCGCGGTAGGAACCCATACTCTCACAGTCGATGAAAAAACATTTACCGATAACAGCTCAAAAGCTGACTTAGAACTTCCAACCGCTGATTTAACCCTTGACCCCAAATAACATCCAAAAACTATCATCTATGATTTCATGCCAATGGCATCTCCAGCTTAGGAAAGATGTATCCTTAATGACTTAGGCTCAAGCTAAACCAATAAAGAACATTAAAATAATTTTAATATAAATTAAATAATATTGATATATATAATAATTTATTGTATAAAAGCCGCCTAAATATATTGCGATTAATTATTTTATTTATATATAGGCATTTAATTCATGTGTTTCTTTAAACAATATAAGCAGCTTATAATAAAATCAATACAACTGCATGTTTTATTTCTATATTGCCAAGCTTTTGGCCAAAGTCATACAGATCCCAGCCACCAACCTACAGTTTGGGAAGAATCTCAGGGACAATATCGAGTACGCTTTACCAACCCTCATTGTAAAACTTACAAATATAAAAGGAAAACAAAGGCGAATGATGGTTCGCTATTAACGCACAAACCTAAAAACGCCTATTGTAAATATAGCGATGCAAGCTCGGCAAGCCATGAAAACGCACCTTTGCCAGAATTATTAGACATGATTCAAGATCCAGATACCCATGAAATTTTTCTCGCCTTCCTATCCTACTCCAATCCAGTGATTCATAACGCCCTCTGTAATGCATCTAAGGAAAGAAAAGTAATCATCAATTTAGTCATGGATAACCCATATAAAGGCAGCGGTAGAAATGATGCTGAAGCTATCAAGAATAAGCTCAAGTACGCCAAGAAGCTAGAACAATGCGCTTTTATCGATGCTGCTGGAGCTACTATAAAACCCAATATCCACTTGCGTGGCAAGGAAGGCAGCCTCGGTTTTGCCCATAATAAACTCATTATCATCAACCCAAGTGAGACCACTATAAAACTAGCCTTTGGCAGTGCCAATCTTTCATCTGGAGTGATTCTTCATCATGAAAATTGGCACTTTGTAACGATCCCTCAAAATACTTTTTTTGCTCAAATACACCTATGTTTAAAAGAAGGAATGCTAAAGCACGGCGCTAAAAAATCAGAATATGCAAATTTTCTCAGCCAATGCCGACAAAACATAATAGAAAATCTTGGCTATCAAGAAGAATCCGATGTCAAAACATTTTTTATTCCCGCTAAAAGAAAGCTAACCAATAACAAAAACGTAGCAGATGGCAAACTTGCAACAGAGCTAATCCTCAAGCAAATTAACACCGCCGATCAAATCGATCTGGCAGCTCACCGAATCAAAAACAAATTCATTATCAATGCCCTCAATCAATCACTGCCTGAGCTCAAACTAAAAATTGTCGTCGACGATGATATCTATTGGCGCGGTGTACACGATACAGCTGGATTTGATATGCCCAATACTTTTGATGAATACCGAACTGTAACGAACTTCGCATCTAATGGGGCCTTTCTAAAATATGTTGAAACCAACCCATCTAGCCATCTTTTGCACCACAATAAATTCATGATTTTTTATCGCGATAATATCCCATACGGCGTATGGACGGGGGCTGGAAACTTCACGCAATCAGCGTTTTCAAGCAATTATGAAAATTTTTATTACATAACGATTCCTATAATCGTTGAAGAGTTTGCCAAACAATACCAGCACCTTTATCAAGACCTTGCTACAGCAAAAGAAAAACTACCGGTGAAAAATATTTTGCCATAAACATAGTCTGATTTGAACTTTAGCGACAGAAAGGCAAGTGCTTTTAGAAGGAAGTGAGAAATGGAAAGGATCACCGCTTTTTTTGGTATCTTCATTATGATGCTATTAGCTTGGCTAATATCGGATGATAGAAAGAAAATGGACTGGAGAGTCATCGGCGGAGGTCTATTATTACAGCTTTTACTGGCCCTACTGTTTTTGAAAACACCAATGGGCAGTTGGTTTTTTGGTTATGCTAAAGATGCGATAACTCATATTATCAACCTATCCGATGAAGGCGCCATTTTTCTCTTTGGAGAAGGCTTTCGCGAACATTTTTTTGCTTTTAAAATTTTACCCACAATAATTTTCGTTTCATCCATATCCTATCTTTTCTTTTATTGGGGTATTATACAAAAATTTGTCAAAGCTATGGCGCTAATCATGAATCGCATGATGAATATTTCTGGTACAGAAGCATTGGTATCGGCAGCAAATATATTTTGCGGACAGACAGAGTCACCATTATTTATCAAACCCTATTTAAAAACCATGACAAAAAGTGAAATCATGACCATGATGACAAGCGGCATGGCAACAGCTGCTGGTGGAGTTCTTGCTGCCTACGTCGGGTTTGGTGTCTCAGCAGGACATTTATTAGCCGCGTCTTTGATGTCAGCTCCAGCTGCAATCATTATTGCGCGTATTATCTACCCAGAAAAAGAACATTCCGTCACCAAGGGATCTGTCTCTATAGATTTAGAAATAAAAGAAGTTAATGCTTTCGACGCCGCCTGCAAAGGAGCTAGCGAAGGGCTTCTCCTTTGCCTAAACGTCGGAGCTATGCTCATCGCCTTTACTGCACTGGTAGCATTTGCCAATCTAATTCTAGCAAAACTGTCAGGATTTATTGGCACAGAAACTACCGTACAAGGGCTTTTTGCATATTTATTCCAGCCGTTAGCGTTTTTCATGGGGATTCCATGGGAAGAAAGCTACACCATTGGCAAACTCCTTGGGGAAAAGACCGTCATAAATGAGTTCATAGCCTACGTACATTTAGGAGACGAAATCAAAGCTGGCACCCTATCACAACGCACTATAGACATTACCACTTACGCTCTATGCGGCTTTGCAAATTTTTCATCTGTAGCAATTCAAATTGGTGGTATTGGCGCTTTAGTTCCAGAAAAGAAGGACGTCTTTGCAGAAATCGCATTAAAAGCCATGATTGGAGGAACACTCGCAGCATTCATGACTGCTTGTTTTGCCGGTATGTTATTATAAAAAAGCTTTCTGATCAGTCTGATTATAGCTCTGCTAAAACAAAGAAATATCCTAAATTCTAATTTTTAGAAACCAAAGACTCTTGCAACGCCTGCTCTAAAAGACCTATAAGCCGCTCTTGGGCCTGCTTAAAATTGCTTTCATCTCCTAACGTAGAAAAAATCACTATACGATAGCTTCCCTATCTGATCTTTCAAAGCATCCAGGTGTTCGATCCCTCTTGTCCGAATGGCCTGTTCGACAAAACTAGTACCAAAATAATCAAGCAAATAGACAAACTTACCACTGAGATTAATTTTTCGGTTAATAGACTCTTTATATTAAAGAATTGCCAGGAGCCTTACCACTAAATAACACTGGCCGATCCATTTATACTTTCACCACCTAACTCGCATTCGCTAATTGGATTTATCCGTAAAAAATCTAGACCCTCTCATAGACCCTATTAGAATCCATTAGATAAATTTCAAAAATATAATTTTTGTCAATAATTCAATTAATCATGTTTAAAAGCCTAAAACCCCTATAAATAGCATTGTCTTAATGTAAAAATTATCTAATTCACAAAAAAATTTTCTCTATCTAGGCATATCTCTCCCTAAAGTCCTCGACCATCAAAGCCGACGCACCCTCTATGAAACATGTCAAAGAAATTCGAGAAATGTTGGACCATGGCCAAACCTCAGAAGCTGGGGAAGCTATCGACATCCTATTAGAACTGGGGCCACACAACACAGAAGCATTAAAGCTTAAAGCCTTAATTTTTCAGCAACAGGGCCGTTTTAACCGCGAATATGAAATTTGGGAAAGGGTCGTTTCCATCGACCCAGAAGATGAAGACGCTATCACCTATTTCCGCTTACGCCACATCGAAGACCGTGAGCATTTCTATTTTACCGACGACCTACCAGGTGGCGGAAGGCGCTTTCTAGCCTACCCTAGTGCTCTTATACGCGCTACATTCTTAGCGCTAGTCGGTTGTGTGGTTTTTCTAGTATTCACCAGATTCACCATCCATTATCCTGGTTTAGAAAATCCCCTCGTTTTATTGCCTGTATTTGTCATTTCTGTCCTCATACCATGGATCGGAACCATACTAGTATGGGTTAAATCCCTTCGCTCTATCTCTTTAACACAAAAGTTTGAAGTATCAACACGCTTTCACTCACTCACTCGATTGGAAAGAGATCGAATCCATCTACTTAGCACACTCATTTGCTAACAACCGCGATACCCTCTCTCTGGTCTTAATGCCTAAAAATAAATCATTTCGCCCTATTGAAATCGACCTATCCTTTGGCACAACATCTATCCGTGCAAGGAGCTTTCTGATCAAGGAAATCAACACCATATTTGGCGAGCCCATACACACTGACCGCAGCAACATCAAAATCGATGAGCAGCACCTATTATCATTCTAAAATCTATTAAATTTTAGGTAGATACCTTAAACATGCCACCTTTCAAATAAAATTTCTATATTTTTTTATTCCTCAGCCCTTGACTTCTTAACATCCGGTATTAGCTTCTTTTCCAATAAATGGATGATTGCAAGTGTACTATTTTTGTAATAGCTTGCAGCTTGATCATTAAGTTTAAGTATGGACTCAGTTCCATTTAGATTAATTATTTATCTAGTTAGGAGCCCTTTATGAAGATTAGACCATTACAAGATCGTATCTTGGTCAAACGTCTAGAAATCGAAGAAAAGACTGTTGGCGGCATCATCATTCCTGATAATGCCAAAGAAAAGCCAATGGAAGGTAAAGTCATTGCAGTAGGCAACGGCAAGCGTCTTGAAGACGGAACACATTCTAAAATGGATGTTAAAGTGGGAGACACTGTACTTTTCAGCAAGTACTCTGGTTCAGAAGTTAAGATTGACGGCGAAGAATGTCTTATGATGAGAGAAGATGATCTTTTAGGTATCATCGAGCCATAATCTCAGGTTTTCTTTAATATCAATATTATATGGTTTTCGTACTGAAGCTAAATTTTATTATAACTTAATAATAAGGGATGTTTTATATGTCTAGCAAAGTCATCAATTTTGGCGAAGAATCTCGCCGCAAAATTTTAAGCGGAGTAAACACTCTAGCTGACGCAGTAAAAGTTACTTTAGGACCAAAAGGACGTAATGTCGTTATCGAAAGATCCTTTGGTGCTCCAACTATCACTAAAGACGGTGTTAGTGTTGCTAAAGAAATCGAGCTTGAAGACAGCTTCGAAAACATGGGCGCGCAAATGGTAAAAGAAGTTGCTTCAAAAACTTCTGACACTGCTGGTGACGGTACAACAACTGCTACTGTTCTTGCACAAGCTATTTACCGTGAAGGTGCCAAGTTAGTTTCAGCCAACCACAATCCAATGGAACTTAAGCGTGGTATTGACAAGGCTGTTAAGCACCTTACTGAAGAACTTAGCAAAATCTCTCGCCCAACTAAAGATCGCAGCGAAATCGCTCAAGTTGGTGCTATTTCAGCTAACAACGACAACGACATCGGCGACATCATTGCAGAAGCAATGGACAAAGTTGG
This sequence comes from Bdellovibrionota bacterium, assembly GCA_041391425.1. GTDB lineage: Bacteria > Bdellovibrionota_B > Oligoflexia > Oligoflexales > JAWKNZ01 > JAWKNZ01. Next base: position 1,493 of record JAWKNZ010000014.1, on the reverse strand, counting down.
CCAAGACGGTGTCATCACAGTTGACGAAGCTAAAGGAATGGAAACCAGCCTAGAAGTCGTTGAAGGGATGCAATTCGATCGTGGTTACCTATCTCCATACTTCGTAACTGATTCAGAAAGAATGGAGTGTATTTTAGAAGATGCATATGTTCTTATCCACGAGAAAAAAATCTCAAACATGAAAGACATGCTTCCTGTTCTTGAAAAAATCGCTCAATCAGGCCGTCCGTTCGTTATCATCGCTGAAGACATCGATGGCGAAGCATTAGCAACTTTAGTTGTTAACAAGCTACGTGGCACTCTTAAGTGCGCAGCTATTAAAGCTCCAGGATTTGGCGACCGTCGCAAAGCCATGATGGAAGACATCGCTATCCTTACTGGTGGTACTGTTATTTCTGAAGACCTTGGCTACAAGCTTGAAACTATGACAGTTGATATGCTTGGCGAAGCTAAGTCACTTACAATAACCAAAGACAACACAACTATTGTTGATGGCAAAGGCAAAAAAGGCGACATCGATGCACGCGTTAAGCAAATCCGCGCTGAAATCGAAAACAGCACTTCTGACTATGACACAGAAAAGTTACAAGAGCGTTTAGCAAAATTAGTAGGTGGCGTTGCTGTAGTTAAAGTTGGTGCTGCAACAGAAACTGAAATGAAAGAGAAAAAAGCACGTGTTGAAGATGCATTAAATGCAACTCGCGCAGCTGTAGAAGACGGTATTGTTTCTGGTGGTGGTACAGCTCTAGTTAGAGTTCAAGCTACTTTGGACAAAGTTAAAGTTGACAACCCAGAGCAAAAATTTGGTGTTGACATCATCCGCCGCGCTATCGAAGAGCCTCTTCGTCAAATCGCATTCAACGCTGGAGTTGAGCCTGCAGTTGTTGTTGAAAACGTACGTAGCCACAAAGATCACGGTTATGGATTCAACGCCCTAACTGAGACTTATGAAGATCTTTACGCGGCCGGCGTTATCGACCCAACTAAAGTAACTAAGACTGCTTTAATCAATGCTGCTTCCGTTGCTTCATTACTTCTAACTACTGAAGCGATGATCGCTGACAAGCCAGAGGAAAATTCTAACGCTGCTCCAGCTGGAATGCCTGGTGGCATGGGTGGAATGGGCGGCATGGGTGGAATGATGTAGGATTCTACCTATGACTTCAGCTAGTTACGGCTAGCTGAAGCCCTTTGGTGACGAATTTTGGTGACAAAATCAGAATCGCCACCAAACCCATCATCCCCGAAGCAAATTGCAGAGGGGATCAAAGACAAGAAAAAGACCCAGGTCCATGTATTTGGACTTGGGCTTTTTTTAGACAATTTCTCAGGCGACACACAATCCGCCTAAGAGATGAAAGAACGTTTAATGCGAAGAGTTTATGACGCGCAAATGACCATATTGCTTTGGTTCATTAGCTACTGGCGGCTGCTCTTTTGTAGCAGCTTTTCGCTGCTCCCGTGACCACTGCCTAGATCCAGTATTTTCTATC
>JAWKNZ010000013.1:0-94341 GCA_041391425.1 Bdellovibrionota bacterium | reverse complement strand
AGCGAACTTCGAATCCGGTAAAAATACTACAGTTTTTCAAAAAATTTCAGATCCCGGTTTTAATAAGGTCCAACACCAAGCACATACTAAGAAATATATAACTCTAAGTCTAATAGAATTTCATAAAAGCAGCCACTATTATTGATCCCTTAGAATTGAGGCGTATAAAAGAAAGTCAGAGTAATATAAAGATGTTATCTATAATAAGGGAGTTTTTTTCATAAATAGAACAAAGCTTATGTACAATAAATCACTTATTGATTTGTGCCTTTATCAATTCTTTCTTTTCTGCATCAGTAAGTTGGTCAGAATCCGAAAAAGCAGAAAACTTTTCTTGCAATTGAGGATCATCTACTTGCGCAACAATAGCAGACATATTATCAATAATAGCATCCACATCCTCGACCGTAACATTATCTAGCGCTTCTTGATCCCATCCACCACTGTCGACAGGCACGAGAAAGCCATTGGCAATTACCATCGTTTGCGCCATTCTGTATAGAGAAACTTGCAAAAAATCACCCTTTCCACTTGTTTCTCCAAGAGCTTCAATTTTTAGATCCATTAAATTTACTGCTAAAGTTAGATAATTCTTAGTAGATATATAACTGTCATCACTTGGTCCGGGAAACATCTCATAGCCCAATGAAAAAAAATCATCACCGCCGCTCATCTGCCCGAGAAAAGAAGCTAATTCAATCCCAACACCTCCAGCAAAAGCAGCTGCGGCAAGGCTATAGTAAGAATACTCTTCCGGATAAAAACCAACTAATGCATCTAAAATTTCCGCTGCTTGCAAATAAAGAGATGCTGCTTTTGTCGAATCACTTTCACGTGCTGCCTTATCAAGCAATAGTCGTGCATCATCAAAATATGTCAACCTCTCACACGTAGCAGAAGGATTCGTATTTTCTATCGATTCTAGTTCATCAACTGTGGTTATCTCAGTTATAGCCTTCTTGGAATCAGAAGCACAAGAGGCATAGTTTTTTTCAGCCGCCCCCTTTCCAGCGCAAGCACAATTTAGACTAAAAGCTATCAATACTAGAAGCCTCATCGTATTTCTAGCCTCCCATGCTAAAAGATAGCATATAATAACGCCTAGGGTCCAAGCCTGGCTTGTCACTTAACTCACGGGCGTAAGTTATAAGAGATATCTGTACGAGCAAAAAATTAAGCTCCACTCCTGCACTACTATATCCATGATGCAGTCCCATTGCTAAACCCAAATATTGTCTCAATGTTGCCTTCGCACCGATATAAATCTTTTTAAATAAGGGATCATTGTATGCATCCAACAAATCTCGATAATCGATGCTTAAATGCAACTGATCCATGCCAGTATGTAAAGTAAACCCCAATCCTGAACTTACTACTTGTTTAAACTCTTTGATATTTTCAACTGGCTCTTGCTCTTCTGGGCTAGACTCTGCCGTCGCACCAAATAAACCCGATTGTGGTGTTAACTTTGTATTACCAACATCATCGACCTTTACTGCAAGGGAGTAGTCAACATGCCGTCCTTGCGCAAAAAACAAAGTTCCTATATCAAATCCATACCCTAAAACCGGCGTAAAACGCTCCTGCATCTGTTGCTGAAAAAATTCTTGGCTACCTTCTCCTTGCAGCTGATCTAAAACCTCTAAGCCCAATTCTAATTCAGGCTCTGAAGCGATTATTCCCCTAACCGCTCCCCCTAAAGAAAGCCAACGCATCGGAGAACGTGTTGCTGCTGCCACCTGCAAACCTGAATAACTTTCCATAGAGAAAGCAACTGAAGGTGTTCCCGATGGACCTACTTTTTTCGCATTTAAATCAATTTCATTACGGCTAAATACTGAAAAGCCAATATGATTAAATATCATAGCAAATGATTGGCTTAGCCCTAAACGAAAAGGTTTTTTAAACGCAAGCTGCAAAATATCTGACGATTCACTCTCGGCGCTTCCATCATCTGCCGAAACAGGGCAGGACGACCCTGCCAACTCACAAATCCCGTCATTAACAAAAATAGAAGTGGTGGATCCTATCCAAAGACTAAAGCCACCCCCATAAGACATTAAGGCAGGATTTGAAAATATACGCCCTGCTCTGCTTGCTCTAGTTAGAGAAGCTCCACCTGCAGCTAGATCGAAAGGCTCTTGATAAAATGGTTCATTCGTTTTTCTAGCAATAGCATTATGAGGAGTAAAAAAAACACAAAAAGACAGAAGTGTGGTTAATAACGCTATCGGTCGGAGGCATAACAAAATAGTAAGTTCCTAACAATTCATGTTTAATCTGCCTTATCGACCAGCATTCCAACATAGCTGAGAAGTATTCAAAAAAACCTATATAATTAAACAGTTACTTTAAATTCCTTTTAAACATCTGACCTCAAAGAACAAAAAATTTGACCATACGGCCAAAAAAATATTGCCAATCAGTTTAGAGAGGATACCTTTCTCGTAACGAATCATTTATCTTATCGTATTTTGTGCACCCAAGAAGCTTAACCAAAGCGTTTGTCTGGGGATAGTAGTGAATGCGATCGATCAGGAGGGGAAAAAGATGATGTTGAAACGCGTAAATTCATGGGGAGGCAGAGCTGCTAGCCTTGCTACAGGTCTAACAGCACTCCTAGGTTTAGCAACGAGCTCTTTTGCGGCTGAGTATGTTGTGAAGCTCAAAGCCGAAAAATCAGTAAGCAGTTTTGCTGGTGAGATGAAAAATTTAGATGGCATTAAGGTAAAAGACACCCATGCTACTGGGCGTCTAGTCGCTATCGACACAGGTGCAAACAAAGAAAATCAAGATGTAAAAATATTGCAAAAACTTTCAGCAATGCCTGAAGTGGAATATATTGTACCGAATATAAAATTACATATGTTTGATACTCCAAATGACCCTAAATTTTCAGAGCAATGGGCTTTAACAAAAGTAAATGCTCCTCAAGCTTGGGATACCAATGTAGGTAGCCGCAACGTAGTCGTAGCAGTAATTGACACTGGTATTGACTGGCATCACGCAGACCTAAGCGACAATATTTGGACCAACCCAGGAGAGATACCTGGTAATAACATAGATGACGACAATAACGGCTTTGTTGACGACGTACATGGGTGGGACTTCAACGCTGGTGACAATGACCCAATGGATGAAACAAGCCAACAAAACCCTGGGCATGGAACGCACTGTGCGGGTATCGTCGGCGGCGTTGGTAATAATAATACGGGCATCTCCGGAATGTCTCAAGAAATCACTATTATGCCTGTCCGCTTTCTAGGGGCTAATGGATCAGGGGACTTAATGGCAGGTGCAAAAGCTGTTGATTATGCTGTAAGTAATGGAGCACACATTATCAGCGCTAGCTGGGGTGCTGCAGTACAAGAATCTCAAATTAAGCCAATCTTGGAAGCTATTGAAAGAGCTGACCAGGCTGGTGTTATTTTTGTCGCAGCTGCTGCAAACGATGGAAAAAACAACGACACGAGAGCTGTTTTCCCTGCTAACTCAAAATCTGCAAACGTAATTTCTGTAGCTGCTTCTGATCCACAAGATGGCAAGCCTAGTTGGTCAAACTATGGAAAGGCAACAGTACACCTTGCTTCACCAGGACAAGATATCCTCAGCACACTTCCTAATAGCTATGGTAAACTTTCTGGAACTTCTATGGCAACTCCGTTAGTCGCTGGTCTAGTTGGCTTGATGAAAGCACAAGCTATGGCTGAAGGCAGAGATTTAAATGGCGCACAAGCACGATCCATCCTGCAGACTACTGGCGCACCTGTGAATATTGAAACTGCATGCGACTGCCGTGTTGACGCAAACGAAGCAGTTAATTTTATCAGAGATAATAAAATTGCTGTAGTCCCTGCGGCTGCGACTCTTGCTGCGCAAGCAACAAAAACATTTACTGGTATCGGTGGAACTGAGCCATATAAATTTACTTCATCTAACCCAGCTGTAGCTACTGTTACAGAAAGCGGTCAACTGCAAGCAGTTGCAAATGGTGAAACAGTGTTAACAATGACTGATGCTAATGGCTCAACAGTTCAATCTAAAAAGATATATGTAGGATCCACTCCTGACAATGGTGGCGGCGGCGGTGGTGGTGAAGCTTGCCCATTTGAAGATCCAAACACCTGCTTATTAATGTGTCTAATGAACCCAGAGCTGCCATGGTGCGAAGACTTACCTCTACCAACACCTTAAGGTAATATGTAGAGTCAAAAAGGTTATTAATTATTACTTTAACTTAAGGAGAGGCTTACAGTGAGCCTCTCCTTATTTATTATGTATAATTTAAATGCATTGTATCCTTTTCCTATCCATGCAAGAGTAGACCTTTACTCATATCTGGAGGAAAAATGGCTACAAATGGTAAAGGAAAATCCATTGAGGATGTCATGGAAGACCTCAACAAAATGTTATCCAAAATGGGCAAGAGGGATGGCGGTGGCAATCATGGACAAGGCAATGAGCCAAAAGCTACAGCGTTCCTTATGTTCGCTATTATTTTCCTTGGAATTTGGGGGACACTAACTTCCTATTATACTGTAGATGTTGAAGAGCAAGGCGTCGTCACTCGCTTTGCAGCATACCACACGACTACAAACCCTGGTTTACACTTTAAATTGCCTTTCGGAATCGATCAAGTCACTAAAGTTCCTTCAAGTCGTGTCATAAGAGAGGAGTTTGGTTTTCGCAGTAAAAGCACACCACAAGGTACACGCACCCAATACTCTAAAGATTCCCACAGCTCCGAAAGTTTAATGCTTACAGGAGATCTCAATGTCGCAGATGTGGAATGGATCCTCCAATATAAAATCACCGACCCATGGAAATATTTATACCATGCTAAGAATGTACGCAAAAATATTAGAGATGTCTCTATATCAGTAATGAGACGGGTTGTCGGAGACCGCTTAGTCAGTGATGTTTTGACAACAGGGCGTGTAGAAGTTGCAGATCAAGCTAAAATTCTCACTCAGAAAGCGTTAGATCACTACGATATGGGGATTTCCATTAAGAGTATTTTCTTGCAGGATGTAAATCCTCCAGAAGAAGTCCGCACCGCATTTAACGAAGTCAATGCCGCTAAGCAAGAGCAAGAACAGACAATCAATCAAGCAGAGAGGCAATATAATAAAGTTATTCCTGAGGCAAAAGGAAAAGCTGACAAGCTTCTATCTGAAGCCGAAGCCTACGCCACCGAGTTGATAAACCGAGCAAAAGGTGATGCTGCCAAATTTAAAAATGTAAGTAGCGAGTATAAAAAAGCTCCTGAGATAACAAGACGCCGGATGTACTTAGAAACTTTGCAGGAGGTTTTCAACAAAGCTAAAAAATTCACAATTGTAGATCCTAAAGTCAAAGGGCTCTTGCCTGTATTTAATTATTCAGCAAATGAAATAAAAAAATCTCAATAATAGACTTGCAAAACACTCTGTTAGTGAAAGGAGAGCTCACCGAATATGAAATTTTTGAGTATAGGAATTATCATACTAGCTGCCGTTTTAACTCTTGTAAACTCAGCCTTTTTACTGCCTGAAGGGCAGCAAGCACTGATCACTCAATTTGGAGAAGTAAAAGGACAGCCTATAACTAAGGCAGGGCTCAAATTTAAGATCCCCTTTGTTCAAGATGTCCGATATTTTGACAAACGCATTCTAAGCTGGGATGGCGATGCTGATAAAATCCCAACAAAAGACAAAAAATATATTTGGGTAGATACTACCGCTAGATGGAAAATATCCGATCCGTTGAAATTTACTAAAGCCTTAAAAAATGAAAATATCGCACGTTCAAATATCGATGATATTCTTGACGGCATAACACGTGATATCATCTCTAATTTCAACCTTGTAGAAGCAGTACGAAACTCCAATTCTATCCTAGACACCATTAATAAGCGCAAAGAAGAAAAAGAAATATCGGGAGAGAAAAAAGAACTGCATATAGACGACTCGAACCATCTCGACGAAGAGATCACAGGTGAAATCAGCAGTATCAAAGCAGGACGTGAAAAATTAACTGATCTCATCATAGTAAGAGCAAAAAAAATATTAAACGCATATGGAATCGAGTTAATAGATGTACAACTGCGTAGCATTTCATATGATGATAGTGTCCAAAATAAAGTTTATCAAAGGATGATTTCTGAAAGAGAAAGAATCGCCGAGAAGATTAGATCCTACGGTCAAGGAGAATTGCAGAAAATCCAAGGCAAACTCAATCGTGATCTAAAACAGATTGAATCGGTAGCCTATCGAAAATCGCAAGAAATAAGAGGTCGAGCTGAAGCAGAGGCGATAGAAATATATGCTAAATCTTTCGGCTCTGACCCAGGCTTTTACGAATTTTCCAAAAATTTGGAACTATACAAAAAAACACTTAGCGCAAAGGGTGAATTTATCCTTTCTACAGACAGCTATTTTCTTAAACTCTTAGGCAAAGGACCTTAAAAGGGATATTCAGATTGCAATTACAAAAAATCTCCCATTAGGGAGATTTTTTGTAAACAAAATTTCAGCTAAAAATCTTGAATCTCTACATCAAATATAACCACGCTTCTCCTGATCTTTCTCTATCGACCTAAACAATGCACCAAAATTACCTTCACCAAATGAAAGATGATTTTTTCTTTGAATCACTTCGATAAAAATAGGGCCAACTACATTTTTTGTGAAAATCTGTAACAAATACCCTTCGTCATCACCATCTACCAAAATATCCATTTCACGCAAAACTTGATGATCTTCGGTCACGTTAGGAACACGCTCAAAAACAGTATCATAATACTCGTCATCAATATCCAGAGTTTCAACCTTTTTGCTATCAAGCTGTCGCAGAGAGCTGACAATATCGCCAGTTAAAAAAGCCAAATGCTGAACGCCAGGGCCTCGGTACTCATCTAAATATTCATTAATCTGAGAGCGCTTCTCTGTTCCTTCATTAATAGGTATACAGAATTTACCACAAGGCGATTTGAGGGCATAAGATGTTAAGCCCGTTTTAACTCCTCTGATATCGAAATAACGAACTTCAGTAAAACCAAAAACATTTTTATAAAAATCAGACCATTCCTTCATGGTCCCCTCATAAACATTATTAGTTAAATGATCAATAGACAGAAAGCCCTTATTCGCTACTTTTACAGGATTTGGATGGTTGATAAAGCCCATTGATGGATATAAGCCATCCGTATAAGCATCAATAAAATATATTAAACTATCACCAATCCCCATAATAGCCGGAATGTCTTGTCCATTGCGGGTAAAGTCAACATGTTTAGCAGCAGCTGCACCACGGCGGATAGCTTCTTCATAAGCCTTTTTAGCATCTTTTACACGCCATCCCATAGAAGAGATACTAGGTCCATGAGTTTTTTGAAACGACTCCGCAAATGAGCCTGCCTGTGTATTTAAGATGAAGCTGATATCATTTTGCTTATACAAATCGACACTATTTTTTTCATGCCGCATAATTTTAGAAAAACCAAATTCAGTAAATAATTCATGCAAACGCTCTGCACTAGCAGAAGAAAACTCTATAAACTCGATACCATCAAGTCCAATTGGATTAAGCTCACTCATATCAATCTCCTTCAATTCATTTCGAAGCATCTAAAGAACCAGCTGAAAACGAGTTATATTCAACAGGACCTATAACGACTCTATATAACAACAAAAGCGCCCACGGCATTCCCTACTAACATATTAGAAAGATAACATAAAAGTATCAGATTTTGCATATTTTCTTACATACAAAAATCAAATTTATTAATAATGATGAAATGGAAGGCGTCACACCAGTTTATAACATTAACTTAATGATATTATGATATATTTTATAAATACTTTGTTTATTTCCTAATTTTTCTAAATTTTACCTAGAGATAAGACGATAGCAAGCATGCCACGCCGGCAAGTCGCACTAAGTTATAGGGATACTTTTTGGAGGATATATGGAAACCCTAAAGACACGCGAAATATCAAAGCTTTCTGAACTATCAGATTTTGATACAATTCCTACAGGGCGGCCTCTTGCTAAATTTTTACCCAAGAGAAAAAAAAGTATCAGCCAATTAGAAAGTGAAATTTTTACATTAGAAGACTCGAAAAGCCAAGAAATGGTCAATTACATCTTCGCTCTATTTCTAGCTTCAAGCCTCAGCATTATTTTGCTAGCTAATAACATTATTTATACAGAAGAAAATGTCGAGCAATTCAGTCGACGGCCACCGCAACCAAATAAAACGAAAAATATGGAACGCGCGGCGGTTGCAAATATCACAAAACTAGAACAAATGCCAAAGACAACAAAAGAAGCGCCTATAGCAATCATACATAAGACAGCTTCAAACCATTCCTCAACTACAAGAAAACAGAATCCACGACTAAACCAAACAATCACTAACGCGAAAAAAACAGCTGTTATAGTCAGGCCCATGGCTCTCAAAAGTCAAATTGCACCGCCTCAGAATTACAATACTGCGATTGTTAGTTCCACCAACCAAGCACAAGCCAAAGACACTATACCACTAAAACAAACATTCAATACAAGCATATCCGGAAGCTTTTCTTCTCCAGGAGAAAATAAAATAGAAACAAAAAGCGCTTCACTACCTCCGAGTTCAGCTATCCGCAAGGGATATACACAAAAGACGAATCCAACCGATCGCCTTTTTAGTATCTACTCAGTATCATTCAAACGCAGAGAACTAGACGATTGTCTCATCGCCTGCACACTTCAATTTAAAACAACTACTGGGAAGAAATTTATAGGACTCGTCGAGGATGTGGATCTTATAGAAGCCTTAGAAAAAGCTCCTGGACTTGTCAACGTTAGTGGTAGTATCACCACACACGAAAATAAAAAAATTCTCCAGATCATGCAAGTCCAGAACCTAACTATGGCCCATTAATTTCCCGTTATATATAGAAAATCTGGACAGATACAAAATTTTTAGATGTTTCGTTTCACTCAACATGACGATAACATCATTCTGAGATGAAGGAGAAGAAAATCTGGACAGATACAAATTTTGAGATATTTCGTTTCACTCAACATGACGACTACATCATTCTGAGATGAGAAGAAAATCTGGACAGATACAAATTTTGAGATATTTCGTTTCACTCAACATGACGACTACATCATTCTGAGATGAAGGAGAAGAAAATCTGGACAGATACAAATTTTGAGATATTTCGTTTCACTCAACATGACGACTACATCATTCTGAGACGAAGGCGAAGAAAATCTGGACAGATACAAAATTTTTAGATGTTTCGTTTCACTCAACATGACGATAACATCATTCTGAGACGATGGAGAAGAAAATCTGGACAGATACAAAATTTTTAGATGTTTCGTTTCACTCAACATGACGACTACATCATTCTGAGACGATGGAGAAGAAAATCTGGACAGATACAAATTTTGAGATATTTCGTTTCACTCAACATGACGATAACATCATTCTGAGACGAAGGCGAAGAAAATCTGGACAGATACAAAATTTTTAGATGTTTCGTTTCACTCAACATGACGACTACATCATTCTGAGACGATGGAGAAGAAAATCTGGACAGATACAAATTTTGAGATATTTCGTTTCACTCAACATGACGATAACGTCATTCTGAGACGAAGGCGAAGAAACTCTAATCACCTGAACATCTAACTTAAATTTAATTATAAATCTGATCAAAATATGATATTCTTTTTAGCAGGTTTCTTCGACAGAACTCTAAATTGAAGGTAGCATGCTAGATTCGGTTTCATTTTATAGCTGGTTACTCTTATCAATACAGCTAGTGCTTATTATTTTTTCAGCCAGGCAAGTAGGCAACATTTTTGATAAGATCAAGCTGCCCGTTATTTCAGGATTTTTGCTGACAGGTATTCTCGTCGGCCCGCATGCGTTTAAGTTTGTTGGCAGCAATATCATTAAGCCCTTCTCCTTTATTGACAGCTGTGCTCTTGCTTTTATAGCATTTATGGCCGGTTCAGAAATTTACGTAGCAACCTACAAAGAAAGACTTAAATCCATCTTTTGGATTACTATATGCCATTTATTAGTAATATTTGGGTTATGTGCTACAACAACGTATTATTTATTAAGCCAATCGGGATTTTTAGAAGGTATTAGCCAATCAGGTACCTTTGCTGTCGCTATCCTAGCAGGTACAATTCTCGTTGCTAGATCGCCTTCTTCGGTAGTAGCTGTCGTTAAAGAAATCCGTGCTAATGGCCCTTTTACAAAAACAATCTTGGGAGTTACGGTTCTCACCGATGTATTTGTCATTGCTGTTTTTACCATTTGCACGTCTATCGCAGCCGCACTTTATGCAGAAAATTCGGTAAATTTAATTTTCCTCCTAGAAATTTTAATCAATTTTTTCCTGTCAGCCCTCGTAGGCATTGGTTTAGGAAAAACTCTATCACGGCTGCTAGCTAGCTCACTCGAATATAAATATAAGCCTATTGCTGTTATCATCATTGGATACATCTCATTTTTATCAATTGAAAAAATAGGATTGCTTATCGCAAAAATTATTGGACCAGGATTTTTTCCTGAGCCTCTCATGGTCTGTATGGTTGCAGGATTTTACGTCACAAACTATACCAATTATCGTGCTTTATTTGACAAAGTATTGCATGAATATTCTTCTTATATCTATATAGCTTTTTTTACTTATACAGGATTGGGGTTAGAAATAAGTGTCATTCGTGATGTATGGCCTATTGCCCTAGCCTTAGTCTTAGTAAGATCTCTTGGATTATTTATCGGTTCACTAATTGGCGGAACCATCGCTAAAGATCCAATGAAAAGTAATTGTATAAGTTGGATGGGCTTTATTACCCAGGCGGGTGTTGGTATTGGCTTAGCTAAATCTGTAGAACTGAATTTTCCAATCTGGGGCAGTGAGTTCGCAACCCTTATCATAGCAATTATCGTAATAAACCAGCTTATCGGACCCACTATCTTAAAAATGGCTATTTTTATCATGGGAGAAGCACGCCCGAAAGCTAAAAAGACAGATCCTAATATTATTCACAACGTCTCGATTTTTGGAAATGACTCTACAAGTTTAGCTTTAGCAAAACAGTTACATCTGCACAACTGGCATGTGCAAGTCATAGATTTAAAAGAAAGAAAGATAGAGCATATCGTTGGAGAAGATATCGAATTTAGTCAAATATCACAACTCACAATCGATGAATTGCGTAGAATAAATATAGAAGCAACCGGTACTGTTGTGTGTTTATTTTCAGATGAAGAAAACTACACAATATGTCAATTGATAAGACAACACTTTGTAGGTATTAACCTCATTGTGCAACTTTCCAGCCGAGCCTACCAAGATAAATTCCACGAATTAGATGTCACAACGGTTTTACCATCCACCGCAATGATCAGCCTTCTCGATCATTTTGTCCGTTCTCCATCCGCAGTTGCCCTTCTACTCAATTGGGAAGACGATCAAGACGTCGTGGATATCTATGTTACTAGTTCATATGTTGTCGGCTCATATTTAAAAGATATCAAATTACCTGACAAAATCTTGATTATTGCAGCACACAGGGGTGGTAAAAACATTGTAGTAAACGGAAATTACAAATTTTGCTATGGCGATACGCTCACCATTGTAGGCTCAAAAGAACCCCTTAAAGAAGTGACAGAACAATTGCACGAAATATAAAAGCCCACACTACTCTGAGGCAAGTCGTCAAAAGCTTCTAGCCTGCATTTTCACACACAAGAAGCTTTTATATAAATCCCGTTTACGGCAAGCGATTTAACAATATCTAGCCATCTTGATTAAACTCACCTTCGTGTAGCCACGCTGCATGACGTGGAGCTCTCTTAGTTTTAGACCACTCCTCTATCATTGCCGGAGCTATCTTTTTTAATTCTTCCAGTTGTCCCGGCCTATGAGTTCGACAAGTTAGCTCGATTCTATGACCGTTGGGATCGAAAAAATATATTGACCTAATAATTCCATGATCAGTAGGGCCTATCACATCTAAGCCTTTTGCAATAAGATCCTCTTTAGCCTCCAACAAGGCTTTCTCATCTTTTATCTGAAAGGCGATATGCTGGACCCATAAAGGTGTATTATGGTCTCGATCCATATCTGGAGAGTCCGGCAATTCAAAAAAGGCTAAAATATTGCCCGCTCCCGCATCCAAAAAGACATGCATATAGGGGTTCTCTTCCTTAGTAGACGGAACTCTGTCCTCAGAAATTGCCACTAAAAAATCCATATTTAAAACCGACTTATAAAACTCAACAGTTTCTTTAGCATCTTTGCAACGGTACGCCACATGGTGTATTTGTTCTAACTCTATCATTATCCTTTTCCCCCTTCTTCAAATTAAAAACAACTTACCTTCAACAAAGTTAGCACTGACTATTGCCAAAAACGAAAAATTTCTTCTTCGCTGGCCAATCTAACATCGACATCAAATCTACTTTTTATCTTATCCCTAAACGACTCTTGAGCTATTATCTCACCGTGGTTCAAAATAATATGTTTAGGAAATTTACGGATTTTAGAGAGCCACTCCAACAAGTCCTGATAATCTCCGTGCGAAGAAAGAGAATCTAAGGTTACGATTTCAGCTTCAATCCGCTTTTCTTCGTGATGGATTCTAATCGTATCGGCTCCATTTTCTAGCGCTTCTTGCAAATAACGCCCCTTAGTTCCCTCAGCTTGAAAGCCAGAAAATAGAATGGTATTTTTTTCGTTTTCAATCCTATGCTTAACGTGATGTAAAATCCTCCCCCCGCTCAGCATACCCGACGCACTGATGACAATAGCTGGGTCATTTTGCATGCAAGCAAGCATCGAATCATCTACACTACTAATCATTTCAAATTTAGCAGGCCTAAAAGGCATCTCACTATTTAAAAAGCCAGTATCAATATTTTGATCTTCAGGATGGTTTAAGAAAATATTTGTAGCAGCATTCGCCATTGGACTATCAAGTAAAACCGGCACTTTTGCAATCATCCCCTTCTCTTCAAGTAGCTTAATCAGATAAACTACCTCCTGGGCTCTTCCCACAGCAAAAGCAGGAATAATCAGAACCCCTCCTCTACCAATAGTACGATTGATAACCTCAGCAAGCTCTTTCAATATACTATTTCTGGGATGCAAGCGGTTACCATAGGTCGATTCCAAAACCAAAATGTCTGTTTCAATTATTGGCTCTGGTGCCCGCAAGGTAAATGATCTTTCATGACCAACATCACCGCTAAAGGTTAACAAACGTGTAATCGAACCCAAGTTTACAGCAAACTGTGCCATACTAGCACCTACGATATGCCCGGCATTTAAGAAGCGAACACTCAGGCTAGCATCCAATGCAATCCATTCATGCCTTTTTTCTGACTTTCGTAACTGTAAACACTTATCGACATCGCGCGATGTGAAAAGAGGTTTGGCTGGGTAATGGTTAGAATAACGACTCCTATTAGCATAGTTAGCCTGCTCTTCCTCTAGTTTAGCGGCATCGTTTAATAAAATTTCCAACAAATCTGCCGTACCATTTGTCATGTAAATTGGACCGTTATAACCTTGCGAACAAATTCGCGGTAAATATCCAGAATGGTCCAAATGCGCATGAGTCAAAATAATCCCATCAATCTCGTGAGGAGAAATATCAAACTTCTCCCAGTTTCTATCACGTACTTCTTTAGGTCCTTGGAACAACCCACAATCTATAAGCCATACCTTACCATTAAACCTTAGCAAGGTACGACTTCCAGTGACTGTGTCTTTTGCACCTAAAAATTGAATTTTAATCATAGGTTAACGCCTTTAAATTACCTTATAAAAACAGCACTATACCATAGAATTCTACATTCTAATAATTTAACGTGTCGAGAGCAATTACTCTTGTCCCGATATCTAAAATTTCTATTTTATATCAGTAAAATATACGCATTTTATAGGTTAAAGGCTAATATTAACACGCCGATAAGGTGAAGAGTGAACTCGTTAATTTTAAATCTGTTTAACCGCATAGTTATAGGTAGACAAAATGAAGTTCAACTTGGAATTTTTACATATTTCACTCAAAACTGTGTTGCAGATCAGCCTTGCCATTCTATCAGCATGCTCGCAAGAAACGCAGCAAAATAGAAACACGGACGAGAAAAGTAATGCTGCTACAAACAGCACTACAGATGATGAAACGGCTTCAAAAGACCCATCAAATGATGAAAGTACATGTGAAGGAGATGGCTGTAAAACCACCCAAACTTCTATGGAAGTATGCAAGTCTCCCGACTCCCCTTTAGCCCAGCCAGGCTCGATCCAAGAATTCATCGATCTTCTCAACCTATTGCCAAAACCTACTACGATCAATTGTGTCTTACAATCATTAAAGAGGCCTCTAGAAATAACCGCAACTTCTAACAGGTTTAGTGCCCAGGGAGCTACTAGCCAAAAAAGCCCACGAATTTTTATTCAACTAAAAAGCCTCGTCTTGACCTTCGTCCCAGATGGACCAGAAAAAAATCATATTGAACTGGCAGAAACAACAACCTTCAATCAATCCATCAAAGGGGATCTAGAGCTCCCAATTACAGAGACACTACAAGAAAATTCACCATTTCGGTCAGTATTTGGCGGCGGAGAGCCTGCGTGTGCAAATCTATGCCACTCAAACTATACGCAAATTGAGGCATATTCAGATGGAGTTGTAAAATATTCTTCTGAACGCATCTTCCCAAAAGAAAGTACTATAGTACCTCTCATTGATTTAGAAATTATTAGAGAGGGGTGCGAAGGTGACAACAGTCAATTATGCTATTTTTATCGGTCACTATTCGATCATGGGGAAATTAATAGTTTCGAATTTCCCAAACAAGCAAAATCCGATGGGCTGCCATTTTAAAAAACTTATTACAAATAAGTTTTCAAATAAGTTTTAAGCATCAAACAATGTAAGTACAAATGCAAGCACTAGCCCAATAGTAAAGTAATAGAAAGAACCTTCTAAGCGCACTGAATCAAGAGGTGTATCAACTTCTGAGCTAGGACTGTCCTTACAGTTCGTTCGTGAATGAGTCTTAGAGCTTTGACAATGGATATCTGCTGTTTGGCTTCTAATAAAACCAAGTTTACTCAATTTAGAAGAAAAAAGTAGACGGTAGACACCAGAAGTAACCTGATTCTCTCTAAATAAAAAATGTAGCAATGTACCAGCAACAAATGCTTCCGACATCACTGCAGCACTAGGTGAAAACTTGGTAACTAAACTTTGTCCCCAAAAATAACCTGCCGTTGTTCCAGTTATAAGTGCAATAAACACGATGACTGCCAATGCATAATGTTTTTGCGTATAAACCAGATATCTAAATAATAACAAACTCACTGTAAAGCGATGTACAATTACCGCCATACCTAGATGTATATCCATTGTATTTTCATGGGCAGCAATAGCGGTTCCTTCAATAAAGACGTGAAAAGCAAAACCCAAACCTGTCAGCAATAGCAATAGACCCATAAGAAAGTCTTGTCTTTGCTTTGAAAAAACTTTCCCTAATGCTCCCGGGCAAAATGGGAATGAAAAGCCAAGGCAAAAAACGAATAAGGCTATAAAATCACGATTACCAAAAATCTCTGGAAGTAAGTGCATAAAAGAAAATAGTAGTATTGCTCCACAGGCAAACCCACTAAGAGTAAAATGCAAATGCTTCCACCTCTTGGCGGCCCGCGAAACCAGGGGTCCAAGTAAAAATGCTAGGTTAGATAACACTAAAACAATGGGAGATAAAGCCAGCTCGTTCTCCTTTTCGACTGAGGCTCAAGTGGCAGATTCTTCTCAAAGCGTCGTGCCTGTCAAGTATAAAACCGAATAATAGCCAAAAATCCCCCGGCTCAATACAGCAAATAAGATCTATCAGACAAGATTTTCTCAGAAAGTGAGAAAATAATACATTAATACAGTGGCAAAACAGTTCTAGTTGCTAAAAATATTAAAGGTTTTGCTCTCGATAACAAGAATATTGGAGAAGCTATTAATCCGGGATCTGAAATTTTTTGAAAAACTGTAGTATTTTCACCGGATTCGAAGTTCGCTCGGGTGCTAGGCAAGAGGAGGTGGGAAACCGCAGTGTACATGTTGGTACATGAGGATTTTCTGACGACGAAGCAACGCCGCAACCGACTAGAAATTCGGATCCGGGATTAATCAAACCGTAATAAAAAAGCGTCTAAGAAGTTATACTCCCTGCTAAAGTAACAGTAACACAATAGCCCCATACACAACTGCGTCTAATGAGGGGTATCATACCAATTTTCCTCAACTCTTCGATCGTGTATTAATGCCCAAGCTTCTCCGGCATAAAGCTTTACTTTACTATCTACCGCCAATATTTTAGGGTTATTCATATCACCCTCGGCACGCACAACAACATTAACTTGATCATATTTTAAGCACTTTTCTTTGATCACCTCAAGGTCAGCTTCAGCCTCCCTGAAAGTATCAAAGAACAGTACAGTAAAGTTCTTTTTTGCATTTGGTTGATAAACCCCATAATCTTTTGTACTTTTGGCAATAAGTGCGCCTTTATCGGATTGTACATGAAGATCACTACTATTTTCCATATTCTGTGACTCCTTCATTCCGCTCTGCCCGTTCCCTCTAGAAAAAGAAGCGTTTTTTGACCTTTTCTCTTGCGGAGAACCATGACCCTTGCCACGATTACCACGTGATGAATTCGACCTATTTTTCCGCTCACTCTTGCCACGATTGGCATGTTTACGGCTCATTCCATTTTCTCCAACCTATTTCATATCTCAGTCGCATCATGCTTTTTTTTCATCAAGGCGCTTTAAAACAGTAGAAATCGCCTCAGAAACCGGAATACGTTGTTGCTTTGTGGTATCTCTATCCCGAATAGTAACAGTATCATTGGCAAGGCTCTCATTATCAACTGTTAGGCAATACGGTGTCCCAATTTCATCATGTTTTGCGTAGCGCTTTCCTATCGACTGCACATCGTCATAGCTGACATTGATTCCTGCTTCTCTAAATCTTTTAGCAATATCCAAAGCCTTTTCAGGCTGCCCGTCTTTTTTTACTAAAGGCAATATCGCTGCTTTAATTGGCGCCAACCTAGGATGCAACTTCAAGACAGTACGACTTTTTTCTTTCCCATTTGCATCAACTAGGGTTTCTTCTTCATACGCATCCAATAAGAAAGTCAAAAAAGCACGCGTCAAACCAGCAGACGGTTCAATAACATATGGGATATAACGCCAGCCCATCTTTCCAGTTTGTGGATCATTTTTTTGTGGATCAAAATAACTAAGTTTAGATCCTGAACCTTGTCCATGCTTTTTAAGATCATAGTCAGTTCTAGAAGCAACTCCCTCCAACTCATCCCAACCCCATGGAAACTGGTATTCAATATCATAACAGTCATCTGAATAATGAGCCAATTCACCTTTATCATGACGCCTCAGCCTGAAATTTTCATGACGATTCGCATATTTTTGAAACCATTGCAAACGGTCATTTATCCAATAATTTAACCATTCTTCTTGCGTACCTGGCTCACAAAAAAATTCTAATTCCATTTGCTCAAATTCGCATGAACGAAAAATAAAATGTTCAACAACAATTTCATTCCTAAAAGATTTACCTTGCTGCGCAATTCCAAACGGCACCTTTGCGGATGTAGTTTGTTGAATATTTGTAAACTGAACAAACATCGCTTGAGCAGTTTCAGGCCTCAAATAAATAGCATTCTCATCTATAGAATCAGCCACAAGTTTCTTTAGCTCTACTCTGCTTAAGCCTTTATCTTCCAGACGCAAAGCCAATTTTTCCACCAAATCACTCATTGGGTCAACCGGGCCTAACGTGGTTCTAAACATGCCATTAAAGTTTCTCTCGGCACTAAGGTCGCAACTACCACAATTGGGACAAACATAGCCGCATGCTCCCACTGTTCCCGATTTTTTTTCTCCCTTAACCTTGCCGCCGACAACATACGTGACTGCACTCCCAGGCTCAGCTTTAGGTGCTTTATCGGCACGAAATCTCTCTTTACAATTTTTACAATCAACTAATGGGTCAGAAAAATTAGCCACATGCCCAGAGGATCGCCAGACATCGCTATGCATCATAATCGACGCATCCATGCCATAGACATTGTCTCGCTCATAAACCATATTGCGCCACCATTCAGCAGCAATATTACGTTTGAACTCAACTCCTAACGGACCGTAATCATAGCAAGATTTAAGGCCACCATAAACCTCACTACTTTGAAAAACAAAGCCACGCCTCTTACATAGAGAAACTATACGCGACATTATATCTTTTGTATCCAATGGCATTCTCCAATCCAATAAATTTGCAAGCCTAACATACAGATACCATTTCAAATTCTCAACAAAGCTCTTGCCAATCAGCAAACTTCCTTCAACCTTCCAGCCCATACTACCACGATAACCTTTTAATTTATAAGTAATATTTAAGTTCTTGTCCTCATCTAACCTACATAAAAACCCAGCTAATGCATATTATATAGGCACTCCTTGCCCATCCAAGCCTTCCAACTCACGCCGATAGATCCTATGCAGGAATTTATTTAAGCCTTGTTACTAAAAATATTTTCTAATTAGAGAAAGCTGTATGCAGCTAAGATGGACAACAATTGAAGATAGATCTATTTTTTATCCAAAGTGGTTTAAAATAAGCTCGCGCTTAGAAATTTTTCTTCAATCATCAACGCTCATAGCAAAATTTATCTTTTATCTACTAGTTTATATGCCATTACATCTAAATACAGTCTATGCAGCAGACGAAGAGTCAGAACAAGAAGAGCAACTTCAAGCAGAACAAGCGGTAGAAGCCGAAAGGTTGAGAAATGCGTCTTCTAGGACAGTCAGACAATTTCATGAAGTGCTTGACGAACTTTTAGCAGAATTCGGCTATGACATCAAATTAGGGCAGCTCAAAGGGCTTAAAAACCTGGCAATCCGTAAAGTAGATGTATCATCTGCTTTACCAAGGACCTACAGCAAATATACAAAATTACTTGTTTCAGAAAGGATAAGAGAAAATTCAACCATACGTCTTATTAACTGTACGCCTTGCACAACTAAAACATCAAAATTAATTGAAGGAAAACTCGTTATCACCTCACCTTCAACCAATGCTGCCATGCTCAAGTCAGTTGCAAATCAATTAGGTATAGAAAACTTCATGGACATCGTGCTGGTCTACCACACAACCCATATGGTATTAGCCTTCCAAATTTTTAATGCAGAGACCAACGAGTCTTTATGGGACCGAACCTACAATAGTGAAACAATTAAAAGCCGCTATCAGAAATTGGCCATTGACTATAGCCAAGTGGCAAAATCTCGCCCTGGAGAAGAATACGTCCCCGAATATCGTCTCTTGGTTGGACTTGGAGGATCTGGTATACCCAATGTCGGCGGAGATAATAGCGACTCTTCGATGCTAAACCTCCAGTTCAGAGCTACAGAGCGATTCGATTCTCGACGTTCAGAGTTTGGTATGATGTTCACCATCCATAAATCTCTAAATTCGTTGATGTCAAAGTATCCTACATTAGGTGGTGATAATCAAGAATCCACCTCCTCAACTGAAGAAGATGGGCCGCTACGGCCAAAACCTTTCGAGACAGCACTAGGGATCTACGGGATTTATGCCCACAACTTTTTGGGCTCAGTAGAATCTTACAATGAGGTAAG
This sequence comes from Bdellovibrionota bacterium, assembly GCA_041391425.1. GTDB lineage: Bacteria > Bdellovibrionota_B > Oligoflexia > Oligoflexales > JAWKNZ01 > JAWKNZ01. Next base: position 74,602 of record JAWKNZ010000013.1, on the reverse strand, counting down.
GCAAGGTATTCACTTTGGCCTCGGCGGGATTATTTCATCTGGCTACCTAGCAGGAAGTGCAGCGATAGGATGGGATATATTTTTTGGCAGAAGATTTGTAACAAGCTTTACAGGATTGTACTTGGCACCATCAAAAGTCTTGGTTGGAAGCGAAACCGTAGAAACAAAAGGAGGAGCTGGAGGCAGTGTTACAGTTTCGTTTAATTACTAAAAATATAAATATCTTCTTTCATGGATATATATTTTTTGCATTAATACATTGCTCCTCTACTAAGCCAAGTATCGAAGAGCAAATAGCCCATGGTTCAATATCCTATCCGTTCTATCGAACTAACCCTCTAGGTAAAAATGGCAAAGAAGAAAAATTCATCATTAGATCTGCGGTTGGAGAAAGTGAGTATTCTATCGAAATTCCAGGTGCTGCTAGAGATTATGACATAGAAATACCTCTCGCTTCCATGGATTCCAAGGCAATGGGAGGGCCTGATCGCCCCAAAAACTTAGCTAATCCAACGATGACCGATCGCGAAATGGTAAATGCTCTTCCTAGCGTCGAATCTACAAATCCAGCTGAAGCTGCATTCATGGACAAAGCCTTTGGCGTTGGAAGGATAGATGGTCCACAACAATCACCTAGCTACTCTTTAGGACTTGCGAAGATCAATCGTCAGTATAAGAGAAAGAATTTTGAATATACTCTAATAGAAATCAACAACCTTTTAGCTTTCTATCCTAATAGCCCAAAACTCCATAAAATGAAAGGAACCGTCTACAACAAAATGGGTAACTATCCTATGGCAGAAAAATCCTGGATACGCGCTCTCGAGCTCGAGCCTAGAGATTTGGCTTTAAAAAGAGCTATTGAAAAACTTCAAAGAAAAATAAAGGCTAGGTTAGTAATAGAACAAACTGAAAAAGTAAAAATGGATATTCCACAACCAATTTCATCTGGCTCAAATCCTCAAATTTTGCCTCCTAACTCTCAAGTCAATAGAGTTACAGAGACTCCAGAAAATTGAGCTTAAAAGCAGTATTTACTTGGTAGCACTATGTTCATAATTAGACATATTTCCATTGCTCGCACTCGTAAGCTTCCTCGATACCTTACTACTATATTATATATTTTATTTGCCATAACAATCGAGTTTACAAAAAGCAATCCATTATTTGCTAAAGAAAATACCTATGCCAAAATTATTAAATGCAGCCCCAACGAAAAGCGAGAACATTGCGTCATACAATTATCGAAAGATATAAATAACATTCTATTTAATAGCCAAGTTTTGAAAGTGAACTTCTTTCATTTAGGAAAAATAATTTTCCATATAGACCCACAGTTCACTAAAAGAATTAACAAAAAGAACTTATTCCACGCCAAAGTTTTTTGGCAAATCAGCAATAAAGAAAAAGAGCAAATGATCAGAAAAAATCCTTCCTTTTCAATGCGCATAAAATACAAAAAAATATCATCTTTAAAACCAAATACTGCTAGGCAGTCTTTCACTCCCCAAAAACAAGAGAGTTATATTATTTATCAATTTCTATCGAGAAATATAACAAGCATAGCAATTATCTTCTTTCTCATATTTATTGGATATAGAATATTCAAATCTAATAAAGCTAGCAAAAAAGCTAGCAAAGAGTACAAAAACACAATAAAAAAAGATCTACACCTTCCACACACTTTGCACCCCATTATCAACCCCTATTTATGCGCAGGGTGTGGCTCCTGCGTAAAAGCGTGTCCAGAAGGCGAGATTATAAAACTCATCAATCACAAAGCAGTATTAGTTAACCCCACAAAATGTGTAGGCCACTCCCTCTGCGCCACAATGTGTCCTTATGATGCGATTGATCTTGTATTTGGCAGTAAAGACAAACCTAAGCAAATTCCTTTAGTCTCAGAAACTACGAGACCAATGTCTCTGGACTTTATATCGCGGGAGAGCTTGGCGGCATGGGGTTAATAGCCAATGCCGTTAGACAAGGAACACTCGCAGCCTTTGATGCCATTGAAAACATGCAATACCCACATTCATGTGATGTCGATATGCTAATAGTTGGAGCTGGCCCTGCAGGTTTGGCCATGGCTTGCGTTGCAGCAAGCAAAAAAATAAATTATCTAGTGATAGAACAAAACAGCTTCGGAGGAACTATAAACAATTTTCCTAGAGGAAAATTAGTAATGAATAGACCTTGCGATTTCTATGGTTATGGCAAAACAAAATTTTCGTCTCATCGAGTATCTAAAGAATCGTTACTGCATACATGGTATGATATTAAATCTAAAATGAATTTAGATATTAGCGAACAAACTAAGTTTCTAGGCCTTATCAAAGAGAATGATCATTTTAAAATCAACACAGATGATGGCATTTTAACTGCACAAAAGGTGATGCTGGCTATGGGAGTCGGCGGCAGCCCACGAAAGCTTGGACTAAAAAATGAAGATAGCGAAAAGGTATCATACCGGCTTATCGATGCCGCAGACTTTCAAAATATGAATATTGCAATTGTTGGCGGTGGTAACTCGGCTTTAGAAGCTGCCCAATACCTAAGTGACTCAAAATACAAAAATCGTGTGACACTGCTTGTAAGAAAGGACATGAGAAAAGCTAATCAGATAAACCAAGACCTTGTAACAAAAATTGCAAACAAAGGGCGTTTACGTATAATCTACAATGCAGCTATTACAGCAATAGAAAAAGACAAAATAGAAATCAAATATGGTAGAAAAAGTACCGTGCTTTTAAACGACCATATATTTGTATTTGCAGGTACTGTTATGCCTTGGGATTTTTTAACTAGTTTAGGGATAAAAATTGAAATAAAACGCGGAGAGTCCAATAAGTGGGACTATACCCCCGAAGAAGATCATAATCGCTATAAAGTTATTAATATATAATCCCGTCAGGTTGAGTGAAACGAAACATCTCGAAATTGTTAAGCACGAACACGAAGCCGGTGATTCTTCGCCTTCGGTTCAAAATAACGGAAAACCTAGCCTTTTTTAAAGAAACATTTTATCTAATTATCAATGCCTGAGTTAAATCGGCAATTAAATCTTCTACATTCTCAATTCCAATGGAAAGCCTCACTGCATTTGGAAGAATATGCGCAGCTGGCTTGATTTCCTCAGGCAAATTACCACCATAAAAAATATCGATAGGAGCTACAAGCGATTCCGTCGAGCCAAGGCTTGCGCTAATACTGAAATATTGCAGCGAATTCATAAAAGATGCTATATCCGGTGCTTGAGAGCTAAGATAGATAGCCATAATAGTGCCACTATCTTTCATTTGTTTACATGCCAGCTCATAATCAGGGTGGCTCTCCAACCCAGGGTATAAAATCTTTTCCACCAGTGGGTGTGTCGACAAAAATTTAGCTATTTTTAATGCATTTTGAACCTGCCTTTCATAACGAAGTGTGTACGTTCTCATGCCTCGCAAAATTAAATAGGCGCTCTGAGGAGCTAAACTTGGTCCTAAATCAATAGCAAATTCTCTGATTTTATCTACCAAGGATCGATTGCCAAGAAGAGCGCCACCTAGGCTATCTCCATGGCCATTGGCAAATTTAGTTAAACTATGAAGATAAAGATCGATCGGATACTGACCATGGTTATGAAAACCTGCAAATGTATTGTCAATAACAGATATAATATTATTTTCCCTGCAAGTCCGACAAATTTCCTCAATATTTGCAATTCTTGTAACAGGGTTAGTAGGAGATTCAAACAACACTAATTTGGTCTTACCTGGCTTAATCGCTGCACGAAAGCCTTCAATATCAGCAATACCAACAAAAGTTGTCTCCACCCCAAACTTTTTCATCAGCTTAGTTACAAGATTTCGTGATGGCTTATAAGACTCATAAAACATCACCATATGATCACCTGCCTGTAAAAGTGCTAAGAAAGCCGTGCTAATGCATGCAACTCCCGAAGCCACTCAAAGGCCATCTTCACAACCTTGCAATTGGCTTAAAAGCACTTCAAGCTGCCTTACGGTAGGATTTGACATCCGCGAATATACGTAACGCCCTTCCTTTTTTGTAAAGACCTCCTGCAGTTCTTCGAAAGTATCTGCAGTAAATTTTACACTTTGGTAGATCGGCATAACCAGTGGCCGATTACTACCAGAAAGAGATTCCAAGGGTTGGTGTAGTATCTTTGTATCAAATCCCATAAAGACCGAATCCTTAAATTCATCATTTTTGTATTTTAAAAATCAGACTGCCCATCATAGAAATTACGTATTGAATAGGCAGGTTTTAACATGACATATCATGCTAGATGCAAGTGTGTATAGCAAGTAGAATGTCTTCGGATTCTTAGGATATGAATTACGATTAAATTCAATCAGATATGACACTCTCAAACTCCTCTGGCTCGTGCATGCTTCGCTTACAACTTGCATTAGCAATACTGATAACAGCCAGGATATAACAAAGGAAAAATCTATAGTTTAAGGATGCCTATGCCTGACTCCAAACTTTCAAAATACATATATAGCTGTTTTTATTTGCTATTTTTGATATTTCACTTATCCAGCAAAAACCGCTCATTGCTATAACACAATTGTTCAGCTTCCTTCTCCTTGCATACAAAGCTATTTTATCTGAATATGATGACAACTGTGGAGTAAAAGAATACCCAGAAGAAAAATACAGATAGAAAATATTGTGCATATAATATTGCTTTCAACAAAATTAAACTAAACTATAGGGTAATACCTTGATTCGACTAGAAAATCTTAGCAAAAGTTTTGGCAGCAAACTGCTGTTCGAAAACGTCTATTATCATTTTCCTATTTGCGAGCGGATTGCGCTTGTGGGCACTAACGGTGCCGGAAAATCGACCTTACTGAATATCATTTCATCCTTAGACCATGCGGATAGTGGTGTAGTGCTAGCACCTAAACAAACGACGATTGCATACTTACCGCAAGAGCCAAATCCCAACCCTAGAAAGACGGTTCTACTAGAATGTCAATCAGGGCGCGAGGATTTGCTTGAGCTTAAGACACAAATGGATATTATTCTTCATGCCAATTCAGATGAAAAGATGAATGACCTCCACACTTATGAAACCCTCGAAACTACTTATAGGAACAAGGGTGGTTATACGTTAGAAGCGCGAGCATGTAGGATCCTAAACGGCTTAAAATTTACTACAGCAGATTTTGAAAAAAGCCCGCTCGAACTTTCGGGAGGATGGCGAATGCGTCTTGAACTAGCCAAACTCTTTCTAAAAGAAGCCGATTTTTTAATTCTAGATGAACCTACGAACCATTTAGATCTTCCAAGCCTTGTTTGGGTGGAAAAATTTTTAACTAGATATAAAGGCACTCTGCTATTTGTTTCACATGACCGTGAACTATTGAACCGCTTACCAACCTTGGTTTTACATCTCAGCAGTGCAGGTCTAAAAGATTACAAAGGTAACTACGACGCATTTTTAAGACAAAAAGAAGCTATATTAAACCAAGAAAAAGCTAGCCTAGAGCAAATAAAAAAGAAAAAAGATCAACTTGAAAGCTTCGTCACCCGCTTTGGAGCCAAAGCGACTAAAGCAAAACAAGCACAATCGAAGATGAAGCAAATAGACCGACTAGCTCAAGAGGAAAAAAGCTTTGAGATACATGAGGATGAGTCAGCCATAACAATTAAACTTCCCGAACCAAAACGCAGCCCTAAAATACCTTTAGTTTTTACCAAGGGATCTATAGGCTACTCATCACCATTAGCACAAGGTATCGAGCTACAAGTTGAAAGAGGTAATAAAATTGCCATTATTGGTGCAAATGGAATTGGAAAATCAACGCTGGTAAAAACACTTGCTGGCAAAATTTCTGCACTTTCTGGAGAAATTAAGATACCAGAACAAGTATTGATTTCATACTTTTCACAAGATCAGTTAGACACCATAGATGAAAAAAAATCAGTAATCGATAATCTCCTCGCCGTATCTGCCGATCTCGGACAAGGAGAAGCAAGAAGTATACTCGGTGCTTTTTTATTTCAAAATGACGACGTCTTTAAGCAAGTAAAAGTTCTCTCCGGTGGTGAAAAAGGCCGGTTGGGTCTCGCAAGAGTGCTTGTACAAAATGCTAATCTTCTACTTTTAGATGAGCCTACAAATCACCTAGACATGAATAGTGTTGAAGCCCTTATTAGAGCTATAAAGCACTATACGGGAACCGTTGTCTTCGTCAGCCATGACCGCTCATTTATAAATGCATGCTGTAGCCATATTTTTGCAATGCTTCCTGACGGTCGCTCGATGTTATTCGCAGGAAATCTTAGTGACTACGAACGCTTATCAAAAATAGCAGGGTTCCCAAATGTGTTAGAATCAGAAGAAGGAGACAGCACAAATACGTTTGATAAAGCGAATACATCTGAAAAGTCATTAGCCAAAAAACCTAGTAGCAGTGACTATAAAAAGCTGACTAAGTCAGTTGAAAAATTAAAAAAATCTTTGCATCAAGACAACCAACTGGTAGATAATCTCAATAAAAAGTTAACAGAAATTGATCAACGCCTTTTAAGTATTGACCCCAGCGCTTTTGATGAAATCAACAACCTTCATCAAACAAGACAATTAATACAAAGTGAGCTAGAAGAAGTAGAAGTACGTTGGCTGCAAAACATGGAGGAACTGGAAAATCAGCAAGAACAGTTATCAAACCACTATTAGATTGTGTTTGAAAGGAAAACAGCAATGCATTACGTCGATGTGCATACCCATTTAACACACGAAAAGTTTATCAATGATATTGACCAAATTATTGAAAACGCAGCTAATAAGGGCTTAGGCGCCATTGTTTGCAATGGGCTCGAACCAATTTCAAATCGTCAAATACTCACACTTGCACAAGAATATAAAATAGTGCTCCCGGCTCTTGGCATTTATCCCATCAATGGAATCCATCATCTTATTCCTAAAGATTCTGAAATAGCGCCAAAACCGTTCGACGTCGCTGATGAAATAAAATTCATCAAAGAACAGGCTGAAGCAAAAAAAATTATTGCAGTTGGTGAATGCGGTGTCGATGGTTACTGGGTGGGAAAGGAGACATTTCCTGAACAAGAGCGGGTACTAGAACAACTCATTGAAATAGCTGTAGAGAATACCATTCCAATCATCATCCATAATCGTAAACTCGAAAAACGTTCCATTGAGATATTACGACATAACCAAGTAAAAAAAGTAAATTTCCACTGCTTTAGCGGTAAGGTAAAATTAGCGCTTGATGCTGCAGAATTCGAAGACTGGTGCTTTAGTATCCCAGCCAATGCAAGAAAGAACGAGGGTTTTACACAACTTCTGAAAAAACTACCTCCGGAGAAAATTCTAACGGAGACAGATGCTCCATATCTTGCTCCGATAAGGGGAGAACGCAACCAGCCTGCAAATGTTGCAAATACCATAATCTATCTTGCGGAACTTAGAAAGTGGAGTCTCGAAGAAAGTAAAAATTTAGTCTGGCAGAATTTTTGCCGCTTGTTCGAGTACGGATCAAATTCTTCCCCCCCCAAAAAAAGCTGCCCTTGAAACAGTCCATGTATCAAGGGCAAGCCAAAAGAGAGATCGCTTTGAGATATTATATTCTCAAAATTGTTCCTCCCGCGTGGGGGTTCGTACATTCAACATTTTTCACATAAAGCTTAAATTGGTCAAATACTGCCGATTCGGCCTTTTCATTAGGATAGATTTCCAAAGGGTGATCTTGATATAAAGTGGCACAAAAATACTTATCAGTCTTCTGGACCTCTTCACCTTCTTTCTTTAAATAACGCACTAAAAAATCAATCGGACGTTGAACTCTTAACTTATATTCACCTTGAGGAAGGTCATCTATAAAGAAGTTTCCTTTTGCACGTAATTGAGAAAAACTAGTCTGTTCGCCTTTAACAAAGACGACAAAACCTTTTAAAAAGTCATCGTTATTAAAAGGAGTCACTAGCTTAACTTCATAGTCTTCACCTAAAACTAAAGCCTCTTCCGTATCAATCTCATCAGACTCAATCGTAATGGCCTCAGCAAAGCGTGCTGCTAAATCATTAGCATCGAAAAAAACCTCGTTTTCGACTGTCAACTCCATAGCAGGAGAGACGTGACCTTCAAAACACCCCTTATCTATTGTAAAGTGGCACTCATTTCTATTATGAACATTTGGAGCCTCACTTTTATGAGGCGTATCACCTACCATGCCTCCTCTAGAGGCGCGTCTATCCCCGTTGCCATCGACATAACAGCTAGCAAATAGCAATAAAGAGCAAGCGTTAATTAAAATCCTGCCAATCATCTTCTCCCCTTTATAATCAAACTGCAAAAAAATCGTAGATAACAACTTTCTGCCACTGACAACCTCACAATTCAAACCGACTTCGTTATAATAGTCTGACCCCTTCACCATATAGGGTCAATAAGCTTTTGCCAACGGAGTGAAACTTCAGAGCAAAAATTTTGCGCAAAAAAGCAGCCGTATAAGGCTGCTAATTAATTTAAAATAAATCAAAATTTGATTATTTTTTAAGCACTACATCCAAATTCTAAAACCAAGGCTTACTGCAGTTGTCTCAGTATCAATCTGTTGGACTCTAGCAGAACCAGAATTTCGCATCAAATGATCTTTAAAAATCTTGCCTCGGGCAAAAATGGAAAACCTAGAAGTCAAAAAGTAATTTCCGCCAAGAGAATAAAATAAACCACTACCAACAAAACTAGAGCTTTCTAAGAGCTTTTGGTAATCAGCGCGAATAATAGATGCGCCAAAGCCAGCTTCTAAATTACCAATTGGGGAACCAAAAACTAGTTTAGTATCAGCATGGATTCGTGAACCCTCAAGTTGCTCTCGAGCATCATCTTGACTACGCATATTTATAAACGTATGACCGACACTAAATTGAATAAATTTCATCAACTCCAGTCCCACAGATGTACTTAACCCAATTCCTCGCCATAAAGAACGATCAGAAATAGTGTCACCCGGTGAGGCTTCATTCAAGTCCTCGTCATCAAGCTTACCTGTCAATGTAAAATTTCCATACTCTCCATCCAATGATTGTGAAACAAAAATTGAAGAGTTAGCACTGGAGCGAAACGTATTAATATAAGAGTGGCTATAGCCGTAAGCGAAATTACTTGAGATAATTAAGCTTACAACTAACATGGTTAGAAACCCAAGACGTGATTTCTGACACCTATTGATTCGAAAGGTGGGAAGTAGAGAGGGCATAATCTGATCTCCGATACTGCATTAAAGCATAAAAATAGATAACCCTCGTGTGAGGCTATCCACAAATAAATGCAAAGCAATCAATATGCCAAAAGCAAACTTAAACTGATATTTCACCTACAGCAAGGCTAGCTAACTAGGCTAATGTATGAAAATAACAAGATTTTAGCGGCAATTTGCTCTAAACAGAAATAGACTGTTTTTTCGTAATTTAAATAATAAGTATCGGTTTAAAAATATTTATGGATTGTAACAACAGATGTGATGTGTCAAAAGAAAAGACAAAAACATATTGACAGGAAGCAAAGCCTAACTACCACTTTCGGCACTCAGCCTTCATACCAGAAGGCCTAAAAAAATAATGAAAGTTGGTGGTTTAAGCAATAACTAGGTAGGACGTTAGGATTCTTTCGATGCTTGCGCGTATCTATCTAATATACCTTCGATAATTGGATCGTCCATATCAATCTCGGAGTGCAAATAACTAATCCGAGGTAGTCCTGTATTTACAAGCCTTTCAGCTATCCAACTACGCTCCGGATCATCTTCAATATCCCAAACCGCTGCCTCAGCTACAGCAATTAACGACTTCATTTCGCATATCCTCTCCGCATGCAACAAAGCAGGACGTAATTCGTCAAATTTTATCAAATCACGTCGTAGTCGTTTAACCATTTTAATCAAATCAGTACCGCTAACGTCCGCCAAAGAGTTTTTGACATTACTCTTAACCAACCTAAATAGAATGCCCATGACAGATTTATGAAACTCTTCCTTCATCTTGTATAATTTTTTTCGAATTGGGTCAGAATGAGAAAGTGCCTTTACTTTTAGGCCAAAAGCAGATTCAAAAAAGTCTTTAGGTTTTGCTACAATTTCTTTTAACGTATCTTTCATACACATAAGCGCTTGAATCTGTGATGTTCCCTCATACAGTGAATATATCAAGCTTTCCCGCACCCACCACTCAGCTCTGTACTCCTTAGTAAAACCATATCCTCCATGGATTTGCAGTGCCGTCCTCGCATGTCTAAAAGATTGCTCCCCAGCAATATATTTAATAAGTGGCGTCCACCTTCTAACCCTAGAGTTATATTTCTTTAATTTAGCGTTAATTTCTTCACGCTTTTCCTTCGAGAGATCAGGATTAGCTTGTAAAAACTTTTCACCTGCATAAATTAAAGCCTTTGTTTGCGCTGCCTGATAACATAAACTTCTAAATCCGCGAGTTTCAACTTCAAGGTCCAATAGCTTTTCGGCAATCAACTCATGCTGTGCAATTGGCTTATCCCAGGTTTTTCTTTGGGACGCATAATCTTTTGCAAGCCTCAACGTTGCTTCCATAAGCCCTAACCCTTGGAAACCAACGGCAATACGCGCATCGTTCATAAGCCGAAGCATGTATTTAAAGCCTTTACCGCTTTCCCCTAGTAAATATGCTTTCGCATCTTTATAAAGTAATTCGCAAGTCGCTGATCCATGCAAACCAACTTTTTCCTCTATTTTTGTAACATGGATATTCTTTTTACCATCCACCTCACTAGGGCATAGATACAAGCTCAAATCACTTAAAGAAGTCGCTCCCTTTTTGTTCATCGCCAGTACTAGGCTTACTTGGCTATTTCCATTACTAATGAATTGTTTGCTACCATTTAGTATCCAGCTACCGTCAGCCTGTTCTTCTCCATAGGTTCGAATCGCAGCCAAATCAGAACCAGCACCTGCTTCAGTTAAAGCCATATTTCCAGAAAATTCACCTGAAGCAATTCTTGGGATATATTCCGACTTTAATTCCTCCGAGCCAAATTGCTCGATAATATGAGCAATTGGTCCCCACCAACCGGCGTTCAAAACCATGGAAGGACAAGCACGATTGCCTATTTCACAAGTTACCATTTCTACAAAAAAAGGTGCCCCAAGGCCGTCATACTTGCTTGCAATACTCAATGCTGGAATCCCCATTTCCAACAAACCATCGACTATCCCTTTCATCGTTGGGCCTATTTGCACTTCGCCATCTTTAAGAATCAAATCTTCTTTTTCAACTTGCTCAACGCTACTAGCCACAACCGATCCGCAAAATTCTCCATAGCCCTCAAGCATATCAAGCCAAATTTTACGATATTCGTCCGGAGTATTAGCTGAAAGTATTTCTTTATCTTCAGGTAGAGTCCATTCAAACAAAGTTGTAACGTCAGTCCTTTTTTCTAAATGGAATAGAATATCAGGGTTATCAGTCAAAAAATTTTCTTTGTTCATAATATATCCCTATCATATGTATCAATTGTTAGCAGGGTAAATCTAGCCAGCTAGTAGCAAACTTCACACCATAAATTTCGATCTATCTTCTCACTATATATGCAAACTTGATTTGTTTGGATATACTTAAAGAAGAAAAGAAAATTGTTTGTAAAACATTGCCCCTAAAAAACTAGTAATCGTTGGTAATGGCACGATTCCTCAATGTTTTTTAGATAACTTTTATAATAAATTTCAGCTCATATACTGCTTTTTCCGTGAAGAGTTCGAACCTGCTACGAAAGGTGCATTCGGTTTATGAAAAAAGGATGTCATATAAAAGCATCAATATGGTATTTTTGTCTGTTCACTCTTTCATCTCAATCCCATACTTACGGACAAATCCCACAAACAAATATCAGAGAACTTTGCCGTAAGCGGGTCTCTGGTATTTATCTTACCAGTTTTGATAAAAACGAGCGAGCGAAAGCTTTGATTGAAATTACCCAGCAAAAATTAAAACAATTAGAAAAACCTCTTTTTACGGCAAAAAAGCAGCTAGAAAGCTTAAAACAAAAAGAAAAATATTCTAAGTTCGACTTAGAAACCAATAACAAAATAGATCAAACGAGCGACCGTATCAAACAAATCGAAAATACAATTGTAGATCAAAAAAAGTTATATGAATCAGCAAAAAAAGATTACAAAGAAAGCAGCGTGCATATGAATGGGCTTAAAACAAAAATTGAAAAAGTATTTAACTTTGTAAAAGTAAATAATTCAGCAGGCTATAAATTCACCTTGGAATATCGAGATAAATGTCCAAAATTTCGTTTTGTTTGCCCATTGCCAAAGGAATCTTCGGAATTATTACTCAAAATTTTTGACAACAAACAAGTGCCAGAATCTTGCTTAAAATATTCTGGGCATTACTAAAATATAGCCACATAATTATCAACTCAGGCCAATCATAATCCCCACAATACCGGGACGAAAAGATCACCTAGCCAAAAACTATCATACCGTCACACCAAGAACAAACAACCCTCACACCAAGAGCAAACAACCCTCACACCAAGAGCAAACAACCCTCACACCAAGAGCAAACAACCCTCACACCAAGAGCAAACAACCCTCACACCAAGAGCAAACAACCGTCACACCAAGAGCAAACAACCGTCATGCTGAGCGTATGCGAAGCATCTCGTAGAAAACCATGCGCTACTCCTTAGCAAGAAATCCCACTGCCAGTTGTCATACTTAAATATCCTTCAACGGCTCACTTGCCATTTCTAGCATTGTCAGATTTCGAGCTGCACTCATTCTAAGAATCGATGCAATCCTCTCTTTTTCATCTATGTTTGATCCTTTAACTGCAGATATCAATCGATCCGTCAACTGAACTTGTTCCATATACGTAATGGTAGCCCTATAACGATCCTCTGGGTTAATTGTCTGTAACCAGCCAAGTCCCTCTCTGTAGACGATATAACTCGCAATCGAAGCAGCAATAATTGCCACTTTATGAGCTATCGGCAATCCAGAGTGAATACGCGCTAGGTAACGCTCTCTAAGAATCGTTGGGCAATGTTTTTCAATAATATGTTTAAATAATGGGGCTTCGACTAATTCTTCTTTGTTTTTATCGAGTTCATCATGGATAATATCTGTAACTAAATTAATTTCCTTCGAAATTTCCATCGATAAATCAACTAGCCTCTTTTGTCGGCCACTTTTTACATACTCTGCAATCAATAGATTCGCTTCTGCCCCCGCCTTCTGCTTCAAAATTTCCACAACCTGGAGAACATAAACATCCTTAATCTCGACAAACTCCTCTTCTGTCAATAATAAGGAAGCTATGATTTCAAAAGAGGAACAAATCACACCAGTTTTGTTTGCACTCGAATCTTTAATCATGATAATTCCGGCATTTTGTAAATTATCACGCGCTTCGGTAGTGAAGAAAATATTGGCCCCTTCGACAATAGCCTTACACGTAGGCGTACCCGATGGATCAATAAACCTATTCCAATTTTTTTCATTGACTGTGAAAGGCCTTCCTCCAGCTGGGATGAAAACATCTGCAACAGCTAATGAATGCAACTCATTGCGTCGACGAATATTATCAGAAGTATCAGCATTGATAACAAAAGCATCTTGAGAGCTACTCAACTTAGCTTTATCAAACTCACATATCGACAAACCTCGTTCGACCAAGCTCAACAATTCTTGCCAATTTAACCCGTTAGGATCGTAAGCTGCACCATAACCATCGGCTATAGCCACAACTTTTGGGTTTTCGCCATACTCCCTATGAAGTATTTTCAATTCATTTCCTGCGACATCACCATCAGGACCACCCGTAAGTTTAACCGTAAAAGCATCTTTCTTAGGATTGATACCTAAGAACTTGAGGGTGTGCTCTAGAAAAACATTCAACCCTTCGGAAGTCACTCCATACTCTTTGTGATTGATACCTGAGCTCGGCTTTGATGACATAAATGCAGCAGCATACGGATATCCACGCTTAGCTGCTTGTTCTGGCACCCATTCAATTAGGTCATTTGACATATTTTCGTCAGGACCTAAGTAGATGATTTCCTCACGCTTATAATAGGAAACCTGCTTACTCGCTTTTTCCTCATGAATTTCGTCGTCTTGCACCAAAAGATCAAGCAATGCATTTATAGCGCCTCGAACTGCTCTCTTTTTATTACCCCCGGGGGTTAACAACAAAACAGCCTTAGAACCACCTTCAGGAATATCTTTATTTTTCAACTGTTGAGCATGGCTTAAACCATAAACTTCATCAAAAAGACCAGATAACGCAAAACCATAGTCCGAAGGGTTGCGAGGCATCACAATTCTTAATCCGCCTCTGGAAATATCCTTCCAACGGATTTGAAACATCCTAAAATCCAAACCGACAACAAAAAATATGCCAAATGGCTTGTTAGGATAATATTTTTCGTCCAGCACTTCAGGGGACAGTCTAAAAGCCAAACCAGTTTTAGTTGGCAGAAAATAATTTGTTTTCAAAACATGATCAGTAAACTTTAAGCATTCCCTAAATATTCTACGTTCAACCGGATCAATTAACTGCTGGACATCGGTAATAAGCTTATTACGAAATTTTTCATAGCCATCATTCTTACGTTGATCACCCTTATTGGGGCTAAACTTCAATCTAAACAAATCCACAAGCGCAGAAGTCAGTTCAGGGTACGAAAAAAATGTCGTTCTAATCTTATATTCTGAATAATAGTATGGGTTTTCTTTGCCCAACAATACATGAACCCAAGAAGCCATACTACGGATTAAATTGACGCCATTGATAGACAAGTCTGCTGGTTCCTGCCCAAGCTCGGCATATTCATCATTATCCACCCAGCCAAGAGTCCTCAAAGCTTTATTAAGCTTTAGAATAGAAAAATCCTCTAGCTGAATCGCTTCCCCAGAAGTATAGCGAACCACAAAATGTAAAACTAGAATCGGTTCTTGCAAATTGTGATGGAATCGCACGGCAAAGCCTCGCACTATATTGAAGCCAAATCGGCTAATAATACGCAGAACATTTTCCATCACGTCAGAAATATTAACGTCCCTAAAGCCAATAGATAATCTAGCAGTCGGAGAATTTTTAAATGGCTCAATAATTGTATGGGCACCTTCGTGCATCAACATATGGTGATACATTCGAAAGGTAATATGAAGTCTCGCCGCAGTGGCATAAGTAACAAAATCATGATCAAGATTTTCAAGAAATTGATCAATCTTAGCATGGCACTCTGGAAACTCCCCCAAAAGCAAGTCTTTTGCCGTTTCAATTTTTTCAGCAATATACTTATTTTTGATATCTGCAGCTTTATAGGAATCGCAGAAAAATGTAGATAAAAACAACAAATGATCACGAGAAAAATACAACGAACCCATTTTCAAATCTAAGGGGCCCAGCCTCGATGCCATACTCATTAAAATCTTTCGATCTCCTCCCGGCCCGATATACGTAACCTTTGAACGATCGCGATCCCACAATTCAACTGTTTGCTTGGTTTCAAATATATGACCGGTAATGACTGCCGACAAATGGCGCGTCTTTTCAGCGCGAGGAGTTGTCGCATAATAAATTCTTGGCATATTATTGAAAAACCACGGAGTCAAAATTGCAATGCTTTGATCCAATCCTATCTTAACCGTATCAGCTATATCAGAAATATATGTTTCAAGCTCTTCGCCTTTCATTTCATTTTCAAATTCTAAAGACTCAGCCAGAGCGCCTGACCTCACCTCTTCCATTTCTTCTTGCTCTGGATCTAAATTTTTCTTCAACATAATCGCTCTTTCCTAGCTATCAAACATCTAGTTCCTGCCAACGCCTATCTACTGAACAAATCACTTCGTACAAAGATTGGTTATTGGATCTTTTTTGATAAGCTTCTTTTAAATCATCGCCAGGTGTTCTACCTTGCGATGTAAAAATTTTGTTAAAATTCTCGATATTTCTTAATGATCCTTCAAGTAAAAAACAAGAAGGAAGCCTTGAAAAACCTTCTATAGCCATTTCCATCAACCTTTGAGCATATCCACGAACAACTTCATCTCTCAATCCGTTAGCAGCTTTCACTAATAATGAGTCTAATCGTGGCAACTCTGGTGCCAATAAGTCTATCGCCTCAATCAAATTTTGATCATCATATAAAATCCCTGTACAAAAAGCTGCTGGAGCAACTTGCCATACTTGAGATTGGCAATCGATGGATCTAATTTCCAAAAAATTTCGAGGCCGCACTTCAGGAAACATCAAAGATAGCTGTGTTTCAAAATCTTTGACCGTTGGGTTTATACCTTCAATAGATTCGCTTAACCATTGCCGAAACGTAAATGGTTTTACAGGAACCTTATAACCCAAAGCTTCAACAAAGATAACCTGTGAATCAAGTACCATTTCCGTATAAACGTCGACACAGCTGGCTTTATTTAACTGACGTAAAATTAGCTCAAGCCCTTTTGGTAGACCGGTTCTAGAGGGATCTAACTCTCTCCATGCTAAAGAGCGAAAACTAAGGCTTTCAGTCAAATTTCTTGAAAAAAAGGTGAGTTTGCAAAGATAGCTGTAGCAAATGGCGCAAGCAATTGCCCAAGTATATACCTCTGGGCCATAATAGTTTCATGGGGGCCAAAGTCCAAGCAAACCTGCAGCGTACAGGTAAGACGCATCATTCTTTGACCCCAAGGTCCGATATTTGAGAAATACTGGTCCATCGCTTGATAGCGCTCTTTGGGCATCTGCAATCCAACTTCATCAACCCCATAAAAGGGATTCTGCCCTATTTGTAGAAGCGATATACCGCATTCTCCAAGAGACTTTTTAAGTTCATCTTGTACAGTATGTAGGCGCTTAACGGCGTCCCCTAAACAAGGATAAGGGACTGAAGAAAACTCCAGTTGACCGCCAGGCTCAAACGTCAATGCATCCCCTCTTTCCATCGCTACCTTTATAAGGAGATCTCCATCGCCTTTAGGACCTGGCTGCTCATGAAAGTGCCAATTATTTTTAAGCGATAAGCGTTTTAAACAACTAGCCAAAGTATTGCTATGCCCTTGCAAAGGGACCAACTTAGGTGGCAAACCGTCTGATTGCGCTATGACAGGAAGCATTTCCACCTCAAGTCCTACGCTACCAGGCCATATAGGATGTTGATTCTGATACTCCTCAGGACGTAGCTTAAAAACATATTCAGAGATATATTCGCGGCACCAATCTTCATTCAGTTTTTGTATTGAATTTGCCAAACATGGATCTCACACATCAAGGTTACTCATTCTTTGAGCCGTTAGTCGAAGGAACTTCTACATTAATGGCAAACTCCTTTATACCGTTTTTCCTCACAGTATCAATGAGTTTGACAACCGCACCATGAGGGGTGCGTTCATCTGCTGTAATCATAGCTTGGGGGTTTTTTGCACTTGCCTCTCCTATAGCAATAACCCCTCGAATTTTCTCACCAATTTCATCATAACTCACTGGCTTTCCATCCAAAAAAAGCTTTGAATCCTTATCAAGCAGAAACGCCATATTTAAAGTGGTTACTTTTTCATCTCCAGTTTCTGCGCTGGGTAGCTTAACCTCTATCGCTCTGTTGACCACATAATTAGCCGTCAACATGAAGATAACAAGTAAAACCAGCATGACATCCACTAAAGGAGTGACATTGATGCCTGTTATTTCATCTTCATCATCTGATGTGCTTCCCGCCATATCAATTCCTTACGGTTTTTCAACACCTTGTTGTTCATGAAAATAAGTCAAGACGACTCGGCTTATAGCCTCTGAGTTCGCCATAATGCGTTTCACAATACGGTTAAAAAAGTTAAAAGCGATAACCGCAGGTATCGCCACAAGCAAGCCAATTGCGGTAGCCACCAAGGCCTCAGATATACCCGCCATAACCACGGCAAATCCGCCATCGATATCCTTAGCTAAATTGTTAACAGCAATAATAATCCCAACAACTGTTCCAAATAATCCAATAAAAGGGGCATTATTTCCCAAAGTACCAAGGACAACCAAACCGCGGTCTAACTTCTGCTTTTCTCCAATACGGAAACCTTCCATACTCCCAGCCATAGCCACAACGCCCAACTCCGCATGATTAAGACCCTGCAATACCATTTGCGATTCAAGAGATTGGCTTTCCTCACAGAGCTTTTTCGCACCATCAATATCTTCATCAGCTAGTAAACGGTTGAGCCTCTTGGTGAAGCGTGTATAATCAAGCCTTATGCGGCTAAAAAAAATTGCCCTTTCCAGCATTATAGCAATAGAGATAACACTTAATGCTAACAATAACCACAAAACCCACTCGGTGCCCAATAATGTCAAAGCAAGAAGCTTCTCAACGATGTTAAATCCCAATTCCGCTTGTTCCAATTTTACTACTCCCAAAATAAAATAGAGTTCAAATATTGACTAAAAAATGAGTTCTCGATAACTGAATTTTTATATCCATTATAAATATAATTTATAGCAATGCTAAATTGATCAACCCTTCTCTTACCACTTTCTTCATCCAACTCGTTTGCATTTCCCCCTTCTCGGCTAGCAACAAGGTGCAAAAAATCACAGCTGATTTGGATAAAGTTATATTTGTTTAAGGGAACAATTCCACCTAAAGAAAAGCCCCCAGCTGGTCCCTGCCAAGCCCCAGTAATTTCATCCTCACGAGTCTTTTTTAACAATTGATAGTAAGCTTTACCACCACGTAAAGCAAAATATACAGAACCGAGAATACGCGCTGCGACTTCTCCACCGTAAAAAGCTAAATTAGCACCTTCACCTTCCAATTTAACCATCCCTACATTTCCAGGGCTATATTGCACATGGGCAGAAATATCAAATATTTGCTGGAAAGAGTAACCTAATTTAAACTGTCCTCCGATTCCTTGATAGTTTGGTGTTGCTTCATCATCTTCCGGCTGCATCGAGAACACATTCCAAGTCGGGCCACCACCTACTAAAAATCCAGCCATAGCACTTTTAGGTAGCCCCAAAAATATGAAGCAGACAAAATATAAAATAAAAAAAACTTTCATAATGCTAATTCTTTATTATATTCTTTTTTTAAATCATCAATACCTAAACTATTTATCATATAAGCTTCATAAACTGGAAAACTTATAATTTCATTCTGAGCACGCATTGAAGCAACCCTCGGCGGAGCATTTCCAGCGATGGAAGAATACAAAGTCACAGCATCCCACGCAGTACTCCTACGCACAAAGGTATCTTGGGCATAAATTTTTTCACACCTTGAAATAATCCACCCGTAACCAGCCCTTTCGAATAGCCATCCAGGCTCTCCTAGAGGCTTTAGAAAAAAATAATAGCGCTTGCCTTCAAGCTCTCCTGACTCTCTAAACATAAAAGGTGTATCCACAACGCCATCGGGACGGCTACTTCTTATTGAATCAAGTTGCCGGTAAATAGTCTTTTTTAAGCGCTTAAAGTAAAGATCACATACGGCCGAACTCACTCCAATTTGATAACGGCTTGGGTACTCATTTAAAAATGGAGTTTTGATTGCTGTTTTGTCTGAAAATGTGCCTTTATCAGCCGAAAAAGAAAAATAATCTTCACAGGCTAGCTGGTTTCCCTTTAATCTGTCTCTATTTTCATCAGAGCTTTTAGGCAATAAATTAACCCAACCTAAAATCCTTGTCCAGAAAGGTTTTTGAGGGTTTTGCATTTTTTTCACTCTATTTAGCATCCTAGCACTTGACATATCCTTCAGATACCCCTAGAAAAGACATCTACTTTCTTTTGAGCGGGAGTAGCTCAGCTGGCTAGAGCGTCGCGTTGCCATCGCGAAGGTCGAGGGTTCGAATCCCTTTTCCCGCTCCAATTTCTTCTCAATATTATTCTAAATTTTATCTAAATGCTCATGAATGGGTAGAATCTTTACACTTATATTTTGGGGCTAGAAATAACCCTCTAAACTACTCAGTCTAAATGATAGACTCTGTCCGGTAGTCTTATGGAAGCCAAAATGCAACAAAATATTATTTTCTTCGATGGCCATTGTAACCTTTGCAACAAAACAGTCGACTTTCTTATAAAAGTTGATAGGAAAAAAGTTCTCCGCTATGCACCAATCTCAGGAAAAACTGCCAGAGACGTTGGACTAAAACTGCCGCCAAATAAAAATGAACTCTCTATCATATTCTTTAAAGATCAAAAGCAAATCCATCCTCACAACCCTATCATCATCAAGGGAGGCCTCTTACAAACACAAATGTTGTTTACCAGATACATCTAAATCTAGCCCATTCACTCAAATTAAACACTGATACTTATTATCGCTTAAAGTAGTTTCATAATGTAAACATGAAGCACGTAACCTAATGCTAACAATAGGATTCCACTAGTATAACAAGCCCAAAACCCCAAGTTAAATCTTTCAGCTAGTAAAAAGGGAACAAAGAAAAGTAATGAAACTGGAATAGCTACAAAGATACTTTTTGCGTACTCAACTGATTGTTTCGCTTCTTGCCACTCCATATGTGAAAAGGCCAAGGCCAGCAAAGTAGTTAACGGAAGTGCAGTAATAAATCCTGCCAAACTAGTCTTTTTTCCTGATAACCAAGACACGAAGCTAATTATAAACGCAGCAAATATAACCTTACCTACTATAATCCACATGATTACCTACCCATGGTTTCTATAATCTTAAGATTCATAATTTAAAAAAATCAATCCTCACCATTTTCATGATACTCTATTATTCCACTATCAACGTCAACGCCATGATCCTCTTCATGGTCATACATTTCACCAAGATTCAAATACACTCCGAAAAAATTCAAATTACGCTTATCCTGATCATAATGGGTACGTACATATAAAATAAAAGCTACTAATAAACCAACAAATAAGACGGCGACCCCTTTATAAGTAGACTGTATACCCACACTGCCCTCTACATTTTGTTTAGTCCCAGTAAACATACTAAATATCATGCCGTCTTTATGTTTTAACTGGTGAAAAAGCACACCACAAATATGCAAAATCGCTAAAACAAAAAAGCCATTTGCGAACAGTTCATGCACTTCCTCAAAAAACTCCTTATTCACCTCCCGACTCATTAAAATCCCTGATATAGCAAGGCATAAAGCCACTACCATCATTGCTACTGCAGAGTAACTTGAAGCTGGATTATGCCCAAGATCTCTTCTCGTTTTTCCTCCAAAAAGTGAGAAAAAATAGTCTTTCAAATCCATCGGATTCAACTTAAATGAAGAAAATTTTGCATAACGGCTCCCGCAAATCCCCCATACTCCTCTGAGAATAACTATATAACAAATCATCAAACCAATTATCATATGATAAGGAAAATATATCGAATCATCATCTATTTCTTTTGCAATATAAAAAGCGATGGAAAAAAAAATTGCAAAAATCCAATGAAATATCCGCGTAGGTAAATCATATACTTTTATCTGTTGATTGCTGCTCATACACTTCATTCTCCTGTTTAAACAACCTTCCCATAGCCAACAGTATAAAACTATCTGAATCCAAAATAATTTTCTACATTAAGATAAGTACAAGAAATAAAAAATATGCAACTAAAGCTTATCTAGGTATCACTAACATCAAATTTTATAATTGCTGAATAGAAAGCAAATGGGAGAAAATTTACACCGAAAAGCGTATAATATTGGCTAACCCTGTTTGCACTAGGCTAAACAGTAAATCCCTATCCAATTATAGCTGGATAGGGATCCTTATCTTACAAAAAGCCTCTAAACCTTGTATCAACTATTTTGACTTTTCCTGCTGTTTTATCTGTTCCAACTGTGCCTTTCTAATATCTATATAACGTTGTTGGTTTAAACTCCACTTTGGATACACATCAATCACTCTTCTTGGTCGCTCATCACCGCCAATATTTTTATAAAATTCATTAATAAGGCTCTGTTCATCATCAATATTAAAATCCATCAACTTTTGTTTCGTAAACATGACATACCGAAATGCATTCTTTTCATCGTCACTCAAACTACTCTCGTACGGACGTCCATCACCAAAACAATTTAAATACGATTTCCAAAAAGCTTGCACCATTATCCCTACTTTTTGCTGACTCGTTAAACCTGGCGTGGTTCTTAAGGCGGCTGTATTTTCAACAAGCCCCGTAGAATAACATACTCTCAGAGAACCATAGGGTAACATACAGTAAAAATGTGCTTGTAAATCTAACCACCCATTAGCTCTACCATTTTTAAGGCAAGTATTACGCTCAGCTTTGTCAGAATCACTAAGTATAAACTTTTTGTGAAGGCCTTCCATTATTGCCAATAACTTAGGATCAATTTTAGAATTGATATTTTTTAAGGGCTTTAAAGGAAGATTTGCCATCAATTGATTCATATCATCAAGACTTCTGGGTATTTGCGTTGCAGTAGGAAGACTAGAGGGTCGCCTCTTTTGCTGCAGATCCTCGATCAATTTATTATCAGCAGAAGGAAGTCTCTTTGTCTTATAAAAAGCTGAAAACGTGTACCAATACTTGTCTTCTGTATTAAGCTCGACTCTACACTTCCTACCCTTACTGCTTACCGACTGCCCCAGTAACTTTTCAGCTATTAAACAAGACCATTCGCCCGCAAAACCATAATTTACATCATTATTTGTATTCAAAATTGGAAATTTTGATCCTTTTGGTTCTACGCCCTCAAAAATCTCCATCGTACCTTTACTAGAATCTAATTTAAATGCATAGGCTTGCAAAGGCTTACTACTATCAGTCAAAAGAGAATCGGGATTTATATCATAAAAAACAATTTGACCCTTGCTTGTATCAATATGAGCGACACCAACAATACCTGCTTCGGCAATATTGATACTCAAATCTTTAACAGAGTTGTCACTTCCACCGCTACGACATCCTAAAAAAGCCCCAACTATTAGCACCAACCAAAATGATATTTTCACTTAGTATCTCCCCATTACATGTTATCTAAATTTAAAAGTTACACGAACTAAAACAAATCGGCTATAATTACTTATCCTAAAGTATTGATTTAATAATTTAATCCAATTGGCCTTAATTATATCACCATTCTAGTGATATCTGAAAAATTTTTTGCCTTAAATTAGACTAACTAAACCTCACCACATAGCATAACTAAGATTTCATACATCAAGTCATCGATCAAGTTGACTTCAAGGAGTATTCATACCATACGCACGGATCTTATTCGCATCGTCGTCGTATTGATTAGCCATGAGGTAAAATTGTCTGCCTTCTTAATTATTATCAACGTAACTATCTAATTACAATTAAATATATGCCTTTTTTAAAGATACCCAAAAACCATGACGATAAATCCGGTAGCTAGAGGCTCAAACCAAAATAATAATATTAAGGGGGGCAAGATACATGCGTGTAAAAACTATCAATTGGGGCATAAAAATACTCATTACGCCATTAATACTTGGCTTTGCTTCGTGTGGGAAAGTAGAAAAAATTTTTCAACGTTCTGATTCACAGCAATCAACATCTGCGATGAGTTTGCAAGAGGCAAATAGTCATAGATTTATACCGCTTACACTTGAAGAAAAAATAGATAAGTCCAACGTAATTGTTCATGGGTACGTTAAATCTATCGACTCTCAATTTAAAAATTTAGCAGAAGACAGACAAGCTATTGTATCTAAAGTAAAGATTGCAACACAAGAATATATTAAGGGAACAGGTCCAGAATATATATACCTTGACGTTCTAGCCTATCAAGTCGCAGTCGGTACTACTGGAAAGTTGAGGCTGTGAATGCCAGTGGAGTAACTGAAGGAGCTATTTGGAAATTTAGAACACGAAGGTAAGTTCAAGAAGAAACCGTAGGAGTTCCTATTTAAAGGGCTCCTACGATTTACTATTCAGAAAATTTAATTTGTCGAAAAAACTATATTTAAAACGCTACTCAGCCATAATAAATCACCTAATTCTTCTTCTCTAACCAGCGAATCAGAAGTCAACTGAATAAACTTTTGTTTTTCAGCTTCGAACTCATTCTCTTTATCAACAAAAGATTCCTGAAAAGTATCAACTCTGTCTAATTCTCTTTGATAATCGTTATCCATCGTCAGAATTTTATCTTCCCTAGCATTCTGCGTACGAAGAATTTCTAGCTTTTCATTAGATAATTGATCACGATAATAAAGATTTGACTCTTTCTCAGATAAATATTGTTTTTTCTTATCTAATAATACTTGAGAAGTTGGGTCCCAACTTAGCTCCATCTCAACAATTGATATTTTTTCATTAAGGTCAATGATTATCTTATTTACATCACCAATCTCAGAGTAAATCGCCATAATGCGCTCATTTTCACTTCGCGTCATTATTTCTGCATCATCTTTAAATACTCTTATTGCCTCAGCCTGCATATTCAGATCATTTCTTTGCTTAGAAACCTGTTCTTGCAGATCTGATAGCCCTATATAATCAGACAAAGAAGCATATAGTTGCGATAACGGTCTAACAAAATAAGTTTCGCACTGACCTCCGTTTCTATCACATCGTACTCTCATGAGAGAATCTTCAGTACGCGTTAAATAAAACTCCTTTTCAAATCCGTCACTGCCAACTTTAATCTGATCATTACTATCTATTTTTTTTTCCGGTGAAGGTGGTGGTGCTGTAGGGACATCAATTTTTTTAATTCCTTTGTTCTTTAGGAAGACAGCTAACTCAATTGCTAGAACGGACGCAATTAGCAATATCGGTTTGAAATATCGTTTCACAATTTACCTCATTTTAGTCATTAATATTGATGTGAATGTTCGAGCTTGTCACTGAATACCAATTACAGTTCAAATGCAAATAGCAGTAATATAGAAAAAAGATGTGTAGGCAACATCTAGCATTACCCAAGATAAGTGTGGCAAACTTCGTACCAAACCCTACAAAAACAAAAAATGAAGCACCAATAACAATCTGTTATTGCAGAGGAAAATAAAAAAATTCTCTGCACGGCTAATCAACATGTAAAAACATTAGCTAAGTGTCTAAAATAACCCATAATCTCTAATTAAATAAGCAATTCTCAGTTGATGCCGTAACTCACTATAATTTAAAGTAATTCAATAAATTTTAAATAAAGAACAACAAGTATCAAGAAAAAGCAAATGTAAACTTCACCGCATTTTTTATTTGGTTTACAAATTTTCATGCCGATAAAAACCAACATAACTTTTATAAACACTTAAATTCAAACTTTTTTA
The DNA here is from genome assembly GCA_041391425.1 of Bdellovibrionota bacterium. Classification (GTDB taxonomy): domain Bacteria; phylum Bdellovibrionota_B; class Oligoflexia; order Oligoflexales; family JAWKNZ01; genus JAWKNZ01. The sequence goes on along the minus strand of JAWKNZ010000013.1, from coordinate 49,327 downwards.
ATAAGGGCCCTAGAATGAACTATTTTAAAAAAATATTCATAATCGGTATTCTAGTATTTAGCATTTCATGCGATGAAAAAAAATCTGATGAAACTACCGATGACGGCAACTCATCTTCCACAATAGGTTCAACTCCAGGCACTTTAGCTATCAGCGAGTTAAGCAACTTACCCAATGTAACTGATCCGGTCTTACAATTAGATGGCGATACTGAAGAACAAAGCTTTGATAGTCCAGCTGGAACCCTAGATATTTCACTAGATTTATTGGCCACTGAACAGCAAGGAGTTTCCATTGGCTCAAATACTGAAAGTACTTATTTTGATTCGGTACAAAATGCAAGCTACGGCTCTTGTGAAATGGTAAACCGTATGCGTGGAATATTACAAGAAGCTGCCTCTGCCGATTATCAGCTTTGCGATTTTCGTACTTTTCTAGGGATGAACGAAATATCTACAGACTTCATCGATGGAGATGAACATATCATATCCATAGAAGAAGATGGAGAAGAGGTTGATAGATTCAAAATAAAAATAACAGAAAAAAATGATAAAGTTGTGGAATTCATTTTTCACTCTTGTGAAGAAGGTAAACAAACTCATTATATACGCAAAGCAATTGATGATGACAACAACGTGACAATCCTCACCAAAAGAGCCAATGGCGTTGATGATAGTGGCCCCCAACGCATATCTTACACATCAAGGACTGTCGTGACTGGAAAGGTTAATAGTGAAGGAAAGTATGTTGGTCTTAAAACCATGGTTCAAACCTATAGCAATGATTTTAATAGTGACGGCACCGACGTCTCCTATAATAAATACAAAGTTATTCAAAGTGATGAAAACATAGCCCTTCTGGGATTTGCAACCCAAACCACCAAAAGTGATCCTGATCAAATCATGGCGTTTTTCGAGTTAGTAGATAAAAATGTTGATGGCAGCACCTACAATCTTAAAAACCTTGCTATTGGTGCTGGTGCATTTCTTTTAAAAGACGGCAGCACTAGTTATGAACAAGGCTGGAGTGGAGGGGGGGCCATTGATGCAAGCTCGCCCTGGATACCTAAAGTTGCAGGAAAAGAACAAGATTTACCAACTCCTCCAGCCAACGAAAGCGAGCAGGAAGATCTAAGCTTCTCTGGTGATGAGGCTTGGGACTGCTCAGGCGATGCCGAAGTCATCATAGATGAAAGCGAAGAGGATGATAGCTTAGATGAAGCCTGTACCCAATACGAATTACCTCAGAGTCAAAGTAGTCACTTGGAATGCCATAACTATCGATAATTATTTTATAAACATTAACACTCAAGCCCATACATGCGTCTTACTAAACATGCATCCGGGATCTGAAATTTTTTGAAAAACTGTAGTATTTTCATCGGATTCGATGTTCGCTCGGGTGCTAGGCGCGAGGAGGTGGGAAACCGCAGTGTACATGTTGATACATGAGGATTTCCTGACGACGAAGCAACAACGCAACCGGCTAGAAATTCGGATCCGGGATGTATGGGTTTCACTGTTTGTTAGTGAAACCTACCCATTATTCAAAGTTATGGGGTAAAAGCATCAAAATTTTCAAAATCCAATCCAGCAAGATCTCCCATAAATTGATTGTCATTACTTGTAACCTATTATACTGGATATATTTATGGAAGTTTTTCAATACATAGCTATGAGGATATAGGAAACCAATGGCCAAAAAAAGCAATATCCGCTGCGCATGGGCTGGAGAAGATCCAATTTATGTCAAATACCACGATGAAGAATGGGGAGTTCCAGTTCATGACGATCAAAAATTATTTGAATTTCTTATCCTTGAAGGAGCACAAGCTGGGTTAAGTTGGATAACAATATTAAAACGTAGAGAAGGGTATCGAGAAGCGTTTAAAAATTTCGATCCATTAGCAGTGGCTAAATTTGGAGAGAAAAAAATAACATCTCTCCTAAGCAATAAAGAAATCATTCGCAACAACCTTAAAATTAGATCTGCTGTTAAAAATGCAAAAGCATTTTTAAAAGTTCAAGAAGAATTTGGCAGCTTTAGTGACTATCAATGGCAATTTGTAGATGGTAAGCCCATTAAAAACCGTTGGAAAAAAATGCAAGATTTACCGGCCGAAACTGCTATATCCCAAAAATTCAGTAAGGATCTAAAAAAAAGAGGATTTAGTTTTGTTGGTCCAACAATAATCTATGCACACATGCAAGCAGTTGGCATGGTAAATGATCACTTAAGTAGCTGTTTTAGACATAACGAAGTTTGAGCTTGCAAAGACCAGAGCGCGAATTATACTCGCTCAAAATAGAGAATTCGCAGATTTATTAGACTATAGAGAATTATTCAAAGAAAGCTGGAATCTTGGATCATTTACACTACAAATTACACAAAACCCCCATAGGATGGCTTGGTATTGTGTATAACCGACATGGGTTATTAAAAATCCAGCTCCCTGAAGATAATAAGCTAAATACAAAAAATAAGCTTTTAGAAAACTTGTTTGGAAAGATTTCAAAAGAAGCTTCCATATTCCCTAAGTGGTTTTTAAATTTTGAGCATAAATTAAATGATTATTTTGAAGGCAAAGCAACTGATTTTAGCTCAGTCCCCCTTGAGCTAGATGTAACATCATTTCAATATAAAGTTTATACAAAATTGAAGCTCGTTCCCTACGGACAGCTAGCAACGTACAAAGATTTAGCTATACAGATCAATTCCCCAAAAGCATCGCGTGCCATCGGCATGGCAATGGGCAAAAACCCTACTCCTATAGTGCTGCCCTGCCATCGCATCATATCATCGACACCTAAATCTCTTGGTGGTTTTTCAGCACACGGTGGATTAGACACTAAGAGAAAATTACTTCACCTAGAAAAAATTCAATTTTAAAAAATTTGTTTGGATTTACTTTGCCAGTCAACTACATTAGTGAGGCAAGTTTTTCTTAGTTTTGGAGGCACAAGAATAGGCATGTGCATCGACAGCTTGTGGCAAAAATTATATCCATTTAAAAAGTCATGGCAAAGCTTTAAAATAGAGTCATATCCACTCAAGGCTCTACTTATCCTAGCATTTTTAATCGTAACCAGTCCTCTTCTCATCTCGTCTATTTATGTAGCACATTCGTTAGGACAATTATCCAAAAATAATACCTCTATCGTGTTGGAAATTGCAGCCACAACACGCTCAGAGCAAAAATTAAGAAATACACTGCAAGGTATTGAAAGGTACATAAAACAATACAAGTTATTCCGTGATGAAAAGATTCGGGCAATACTGTCAAATAAAATAGCTGATTTAAGAATAGCTATAACCCCCCTTGAAAATACAAAGAGGAAAAGTCTTTCTTTACAAATATCCAAGCTAATAGAAAAGATATCTTATTTAGAAAAAGATTTAAACACCGCAACATTAACAAATAAAAAAATTGACGCCATTCTAAATAAATACGACAAAATATACGAAACCATTGATAAAGTAACAATAGAGTTAGAAAATTTTATAGACGCTACAACCAGTCACGTCAAAAGTAGCTCTAAAGAATTTCGAAATATTCTCCTCATTGGAAGCCTATTAATTATACCTCTTACTCTTATCCTAATTTTATTTTTCATTAAGCTTATTGGAAATTCATTTAAACAACTTGAAAGTGCCATTTCTCAGTTAGGTGATCGTACTATAGGAACGACAATCTATGTCAGCGGCCCTAAAGACATTCAAAACTTAGGCTTCAAGCTCAATTGGCTGCGGATTAGATTAGATAAATTAGAAAATCAAAAGCAAAAATTCCTAAAACAAATGTCTCATGAGTTAAAAACACCAATAGCTAATTTTCAAGAAGGTGTGTCCTTACTAGAAGATCAGATACCCGGATCACTTAATAGAAATCAAATGGAAATAGTTAACATCATGCGTATGAATGTTGATCAATTAAAACGGCATATTAATAATCTATTGGACTATAATCGTGTAGATGACAATCATAAAACATTTAAAGAAAAATTCAATTTATCACACACCGTAGACGAAGTACTTGCGAACCATAAGCTTTCTGCAGAATCAAAGCAAATCCAATTTAACCTAATGGGTACATCAATAGAAATGCAGACTGATCGCCAAAAGTTTAAGACAGCATTAGATAATTTAATTTCAAATGCCGTAGATTTCACTAAGAAACAAAGCAACATCAGTATTTGCTGGCATAGTTTTAATAAAAAAATGTATCTTCAAGTTATAGATGATGGTCCAGGAATTCCGGAAATCGAAAAAGAAAACATTTTTATCCCTTTTTATCAAGGAACAGCGACCAGAAACGGCCCTTTAAAAGGCTCGGGAATCGGTCTTTATGTAGCTAGTGAGTGTATTAAATCAATAGGGGGTGTTATCTTGGCAAGAAATCATCCAGCAAGAGGAGCTTGCTTTGAAATATCTGCTCCTATTAGCTTAGAGCTTTGTCAAAAAGCCCATTCGCAATCACATTTAGCGAAGGCCTATATATGAAACACCTTATGCTCTTCATAATTATAATGAGCAATTATTATATTTCTTGTATCCCTAATAGAGTTGCTCTAACTATTCATTTAGATCAATTTACATATTCGAACCCCAAATATGTCCAAAGAAATTCAATTGAAGCATGGTTAAATTACAACCACCATATTAGAAACCTTGATAAACCTGAGCAATTAGAAGAATTCAACGAAATTAAAGAGGCACTACAACAAGAAGATAGTCTTAATAATCAGTTAAAATACGTCGTCATTGTCACAAATATTGAAGCATCGCAAGATGAAATGATACGAGCAAAAGGCATTCTAAATACTCTTATCAAAAAAGAGTTAGTCGTAAAAAACTTTTGGGAGCTCTATGGGGATAAATTAAATTCAACAATCCATTTTGAAAAGACATCCCGTCAAAGACAAGAAAAGTATAAAGAGACGCTCACTGCTAAAAATGAATTAGAAAAAAAAATAAAAGAACTATCTGAAATTGAGCAAGAGGCTCTCAATCGTAGCGATGGTAATAACTTGTAATATGCAAATGTAGATATAATACTTGCCTCATTACTCTTTGTGGCAAGAGAAAGGTTCTTATGGACAAATTAAACAAAAGTAGAAATACAGTGCTCCTCGTCGACGATGATCTTGGATTACTACGCCTACTAGCAATGAGAATCGAAGCATCTGGCTATAATGTAATCACAGCTTCAAGCGGTGAAGAAGCCCTCAATAAGATTATAATTGAAAATCCAGATGTCGTGGTCAGCGATCTAAAAATGAATCACATGGACGGTCTTAGTCTTTTAAAAAAAGCCCAAAAGACGTTTATATGCCTTCCTTTCATTATTATAACAGCACATGGAACCATTCCAGATGCTGTCCAGGCGACACAATTAGGTTCTTATAGCTTTTTATCGAAACCAATCGACACAAAGCTCCTTCTCGACACTATCAAAAATGCAATTCAATTAAATTCTCCAAAAGCAAATGATAAAGATTTTGATAACGAAACATCAATCATAACAAGAAATCATAGAATGCTGGAATTAATAAAAAGAGGAAAAAAAATAGCCAATTCAAATTTAGCCGTACTCATTTTAGGCCCCTGTGGAGTCGGTAAAGAAGTTTTTGCACGCATGATTCACAGTCAAAGCGATAGAAGTAATAAGCCATTTGTTGCTATAAACTGTGGAGCAATTCCCGAGAACCTTCTCGAATCTGAACTTTATGGGTACAAAAAAGGGGCTTTTTCTGGGGCCGATAGGGACTATCAAGGGTTATTTAGAGCAGCAAATGGAGGCACATTATTTTTAGATGAAATTGGGGATATGCCTTTATCACTCCAAGTAAAGCTGCTCCGAGTCTTACAGGAAAAAAAAGTACGCGCTTTAGGAAGTACAGTGCAATATGATTTAGATTTCAGAATAGTATCCGCTACAAATGTTAATTTAGAAGAGGCTGTCATAAATAAAGAATTTAGGGAGGATCTTTTCTACCGAATCAACATCGTATCATTTGACATTCCTGCATTAAATGAACGCCGCGATGATATCAGCATCTTGATAGAACATTTTTTATCGCAAGCATTAACATCACAAAATTCAAGTAAGAAAAAATTTTCCCCCGAGGCTATTGAATATTTAAAAAATAAAAACTGGCCAGGCAATGTCAGGCACTTAAAAAATACAGTTGAACAGCTCGTCGCTCTTTGCTCTGGAGAGATTATTTCTTTGGGATTTATTGAACAAGTTTTATCAAACAATGAATTCACTTACCCTTCTTTAAAAGAAGCTAAAGACGATTTTGAAAGAGCATATTTGCTCAAAGTTCTAGCAGCCGAGGATGGCAACGTCAGCAAAGCTGCACGCGTTTCAGGTAGAAACCGAACAGATTTTTACAAACTCATTTCCAAACATCATATCTGCCTAGACTCATTTAAAAATTCTGCAATTTTTTAAATCCTTTTAAATGGCAAGTACCTAGCTCACAGAAATATTATTTTATCTAAAACATATATATGTTGCCATCTTGCGACACTCACTTCGATTCTGTAAGTGCAATTTGGCATCCTCGGCCAAAAAAGCGTCTGTGTTTTGCGACAATTAAGGGATACCAGTAATCTAAAAATTCCGATATATCAAAACACTCTCATAAAAATCTGAATGGCATCTATTTTGCATCGCCACTTCTCTTGACAAGAGAAATAACGTTCTTGCCCATAAAGGCAAAACTAAACCTCATTTAGCATAGGTTTTTAGGTTCGTTTATAATTTGAAAGGAAAATTATGAAGAATATAATTATCATCAATATCTTTATTTATCTTTCTTTTTTATCAACAGCTCATGCTGATTCCTCAGCAGCTCAAAATATACACGATAATATTTTTAATGCACTTGATAGAGATAAAGATGGAGTATTACAAATAAATGAAATCAAAAATCAAGAAGTTTTAGTGAGGGAATTTTCAACTCTTGATAAAAATTCAGATGGTAAATTAGATCAAAAAGAATTTCTATCCTTTAAAAAATTAAACAAGCTTACTACCGTCAATAGAAACAACAAACACAAAAATTCTCTATAAAAATAAAATCTATCTTACATCCGGATAAAAACGACCCAAGACAAGTAAAATCATCCGTACCACTGAGGATCCTCCCAAAGGAGCCAGCCTTATCGCCCCCATTCAGCAAATTTGCTGAATGGGGGAATTAACTTTATGCTTTAATTTTATAAGAAGTATTACTCTTATAAACCAACCTCAAAATATAAGAAATAAGTAAGTCCTTATTAATCGGCTTAACTAAATGAGCATCAAACCCAGATTGCATCGATTTATTAGCACTTTTATGACCTATATATGCTGTAAGTGCAATTGCAGGGAGCCTACCTTTTTCTCTCTCCTTCTCATACTTTCTTATTTTTTTATCAATTCATACCCATCAACATCTGGTAGTCCGATATCTGAAATTAGCACATCAAAACTATCAAATTCATGAATAAGTTCTTGTAACGCATCTTGAGCAGAAGTATAGGTTTTCACATTCGCACCTTCCTGTCTTAAATAAATCGCTAATAATCCTAAGATATCAGGAGAGTCTTCAATCAATATAATATTTTTTTTAGATAATTGCATTGAGGGCATTAAACGCGGCTTCTCAGATCTGAAATTCAGTTTATCATCGATATCTAAATTGGATTGCTCGCTAGTTTCTGCCTGTAATACTGGAATAGTAAACTTAAATTGCGTGCCTTTACCTAAGCCATGACTATAACAAGAAATCAACCCTCCATGGGCTTCTACAATATATTTACAAATAGAAAGCCCCAGGCCAATTCCAGAGTGAATCCTAGTTGTAGAAGCATCATTTTGCCAAAATCGATCAAATACTTTTGTTGACTCTTCTTTCGTCAACCCTCTTCCAGTATCCTCAACCTTACAAAGCAACTTGTCATCAGAGTGCGAAACCGAAACCTTAATAGTACCATCTTTCCCAGTAAACTTTACTGCATTCGATAGCAAATTCCAAAAAACCTGCTGTAATCGATCTCCATCTCCAATCATACCTTCCAAACTATCGTCAATATCTACAGAAATAGTAATTCTTTTAGCCCTTGAAGCCAATGACATTGAGCTAATTACCTTATTAATAATCGATTCAATTGAAATCGACCTCATTTTCATAACCAAACTTCCAGTAATGATTTTTGAAACGTCAAGAATATCATCAACCAATCTTAGCTCTGACTGTGAGCTTTTATAAATTACATCCAATGCATTTAGAAATTCTTTCGATTGAGGTGGCATTGTCTTTAAAACATCCACATAGCCAACGATAACACTTAAAGGTGTTCTCATTTCATGCGAAACAACTGAAAGAAACTCGTCTTTTTTAATATGAGCTTCACTCAACTCATCAATCTTTTCTTGTAAAGCTAATTCTAAATCATGTCTCTTAATTGCAGCAGCTAAAATATTCGATGCTGCTTTTATAAAACAAATTTCTTCCTTAGAAGAAAAATGTTTATCTTGAAAATAAACCACTAGAAAGTTGGTAGGAATTGTTGAATCTTGTGCAAAAATCGATACTGCTATGCCAGATTTTAAGTTAGCCCGTGCGAATATGTCAGGAATAAACAAATTATCTATATAATTACCTTTATGATTTTCTGTGCTATAAATGATCTTTTTAGTAGAACTAAGCAAATTAACTTTAAATTTTTCACCAAATATGTTTTCTACAGCTATTGATGATTTTAACTTCAAGTCACTAGATAGATTTCCCGCTATTAAAGGAAAACTATCTCTAGTAACATCATATTCAAACAACAACACTTCATTTGCATTTAAAGCACATTTAACCAACCTAACTGCTGCATTGAGAAATTTATGTATTGAACGTTGCCTCAATCCTAATTCACTAATTTTATGAAGCATCTTATTCAAGTTACAATTTACTTTTAAATGTGTCTGTATTTGCCATCTTTCTTTTGCATACTTGATCGAACGAACAAGCAAATCTTCTGAAAGGTTATTTTTACAAAGAAAGTCCTGCGCACCCTTGTGAATAAGCTCTTTTGCAAATTCTTTATCCTCAAAAGCAGAAAGCACAACAACAGGAATATGAGCAAAAGTTGTTGTCATTCTTGCGGTAGTATTATTTATATTACTATCAGGCAAACTTAAATCTAGCAAAACAACATCTACAGCCTTATGATCATTTATATATGCGCATCCTTCCAGCAGGTTTTCCTTGCGAATTACGGTAATACCGGCCTTATTATCTAAGTAACGAAAAATAATTTTCGCATGTTGCTCATCATCTTCAATCAATAAAATTGTCATCTTTTCAGTCATTATGACGATTCCTCAATATAAGTTAAATCGCTAGAAACATTTTTATTCCAACAACTCCAATAAGAAAGTAAATCCTTAACCATCTGTTTAAAACGACCAGGCTCTGTCGGTTTTATTAAATAACTATTCACATGCATTCTATACGCATCTAATTTTTCTTGTCGAGAGTCTGAACTTGTAAGAATAACCACTGGAGTCCTATACAAAAATGGATGGTCTTTTATCATTTTCAATATATCCATACCATTAACTTTAGGCAGATTCAGATCTAATAAAATATAGTCAGGGTGCGTAAAGCTGTTATGAACAGTATAGTTTTGAATTATGTTTAATGCCTTTTCTCCATTTTCTATCAAAGTAACTTGACTTTTTATCGACTTACATTCCAATATTGAACGCATGATTATCCTTGCATGCGCATCATCATCTTCAATTAATAAAAAATTCGTAGATCTTACCATAGTACCTTTGATAGTCGTCATATCTTCTCCATAGGAAAATGAAGTAAGAACAATGATCCTTGTCCTAATTTAGACTCTATACTTACCGAGCCTTTATGAAGACGCATTATTCTTGAAACAATAGTTAGCCCTATTCCCGTACCCTCTTTACTTTTATCTAAACGCTGAAATAATTTAAATATTTTTCCATGATAACTCTCATCAATTCCAGGTCCATTATCTTCAATACATATTTCAACTCCATTAGAGCTAATACGAGAGTATATCTTGATCAATACTGGTATATCTGCGTATGAGTATTTTATGGCATTATTTAAAAGGTTTTCAAAAACTTGAGTGATTTTAGATTTATCAGCCATTATTTGTGGAAGGTCTTGGCTGACATCAATTTGAACTTTCTTAGTCAGTTCACGATGCTTCAATTGTTTTGCTAATGAAGTTACAAGCTCTCGAGTATCAATCAATTCTAAATTGAGAATTACCTTACCCATCTGATTTATTTCAATCAGATCGGTTATTAAATGAGACAATTTTGCTAATGCTTTTTCTATTTCAGCAATCGACTCTTTAGCTTCATCCTCTTTATTATTATCAATATCTTCTTTCAAGAAACCTAGAAACGATCCGCAGGTTATAACTGGCGATTTTAAATCGTGTGAAATAGTATAAATTAACTGTTCTAATTCATTATTTTTATCTTTTAATTTCTTATTGGCTTCACTTAATTTATTTTTCAGCAGGATTAGTTGAGTAATATCAAAATGGACCCCTATTAACTTAATAGTTTTTCCTGCCCCATCCTGAATAGCTTGCCCTTTACATGTCATCCAAATAGTAGATCCATTTTTATGACGGAAACGTATTTTTTGGGTAAAAACCTGACTTTCATTTAATTTTATATAATTTGATATATTTTTTTCAACAATAGCTAAGTCTTCTGCAAAAACAAGCCGTTCTAAGGTTGATATACTATTCTCAAGTTCACCATCCTCATAACCAAGATTTTTTTTTAACGAGGAACTTAAATAGATTTGATCAGGAAAATTTAAGTCTCTTATCCACCAACCATCAGTATTCAATTCGAGAATCTTTTTTAACATATCTCGATCTCGCTTGGCTTCTTCTCCATTGAAATCGCTTGACGGCATATCTAAAATTGACATATTTAAATCCAACTATAATTCATAATTTTTACTCAGGCTCAAAATATTCTTATGCCTTCAACAAAAAAGTGTTCCATTTTGAGAAAGCCATATTTTTTCTTTTCCCGTAAAACAAAGAATGACCTAAGCACGTCCAATGCTTAAAATTCCAACTAACGATCAAAAAACCAACAAGACACAAAAACACAATACAAGCTTTTAGTTATGTGAAACCAAATGCTAATTTCATGCCAATTTTTTTCCATGAAATATTTCGAGTTTTAAGAAATTTAATGCAGTCTTCTTACTACATTCGTAACGTTAAGAAAACAATTACTGAAGTATGTAGAGCGCTGACTCAATTTAAAAAAAGAGATATATGCACATATATACCCATACCAATATTAAGATAAGCTCGATAAGTCTAGACATATTTGCATCAACTCGGTTAAAGATTAGATCTCATATAGCTAAGCTAAAAACATAGGCCTTTTAAGGAGTATATTATGAGTAAAAACCACCAAATAAGATCTACAATGGAATCTGACGAAATCCTAAGAATGTTATTGCCGACCTTTTTACAACACCTATCGAACGCCATAAAAGAGCTACATAAAGGCCTTAAAGAAGAAAGTTGGAAAAACTTAGGAACAGTCGCACATCGATTAAAGGGATCAGCTGGGACTTATGGATTTCCCGATATCGTTACTACTATTGAAGCCTTCGAGCGTGAATTAAAAAACAAAAGCAGGAAAGACGTACTATTACTGCACATTCTCAAACTTCAGGAATTATCTAAATACATTGTAATAGATAACCACACTGACGACACCAACTAACAACACTCTAGAAAAATTTGTCTAATTAAACTTTTTAATTTCTAGATCTCTTAGTGAAGCCCATCCTTATATTGATGAGGATCTATCTGAAACTTATTTATCAACCTATAAATATTAGGCCTATACTGTCCTGATACTCTAGCTGCTTCTGTCACATTTCCATGTGTCATTAACAAAAGATTGGAAATATAGTGCTTTTCGAAAGAATTCTTTGCCAATTGATAGTTCAATGGCAAATCTGAAATTCTAGGGATTTCATCGACAGAGTTCAAGGCATTCCATTCAGAATATGGAAGTAAGTCATCTGCAGAAAACTCATTATTATCAGAAAGTGCAACAGCACGCTCTATAGCATTCTGTAGCTCCCTAATGTTTCCTGGCCAGTCGTAAGCCTTTAATCTCTTACATACACCTTCAGGAGGATTAGCAACACTTTTATCAAAACGGTTATTATAATACTCAACAAAATAATTCACTAATAATGGTATATCTTCTTTTCTCTCTCGCAAAGTAGGCAAGGTCAACTGAAAAACCGCTAATCTATAAAATAAATCTTGACGAAATTTTTTATCCTTTACCTCGGCTTCTAGATTTCGATTAGTCGCAGCTATGATTCTTGTATTAACAGGCACTGGATTACAAGAGCCAAGAGGAGTTACTTCTTTTTCCTGGATAACTCTTAGCAACTTGGACTGGATACTTGGAGACATCTCACCTATTTCATCTAAAAATAAAGTTCCATCGCTACATGTCTCGAAATAGCCTTTTCTATCATTACGAGCATCGGTAAATGCTCCTCTCTTATAACCAAAAAGCTCAGATTCAAGAATACTTTCTGAAATAGCAGCACAATTAATTGCAATAAAGGGCCCTGACGAGCGCCTAGATAAGTTATGGATTGCGCGTGCAAATAATTCTTTACCTGTACCTGATTCACCTTGTAATAAAACTGTTGAATCGACTTCCCGCAATTTATAAAGCTTTTTAGCTAACTCTTTCATGGGATCGCTCTTTCCAATGATCCCGATATTTTCCAAGCAATTTTTATTTTTATCCGAAGAAGTATAGCCAGAATTGATAAGCTTCTTAAATTTTTCAATATTAGTATCTGGCAAATCTGTCTTAACTAGAAATCCAGAAGCACCTTTATTCATAGCATTTACAGCAAAGTCGATACTACCATGAGCAGTTAATATAACGATTTTAGTAGTAGGAGATGTAGATAAAAAAGTAGATATCGCATCTAGCGAATTTTCATCCTTCAAAAATAAGTCGAGTAACACAGCTTGATATTCATATTTATTTAAAAGAGCTAACGCACCATCTATAGTATCAACACTATCTGCGGGCAATCCAGCACCTTCAAGTTTAGCAACAAACAGTGCTCTAATATCTTCCTCATCATCAACTACGAGAATCTTATGCCTTGGATGCTTAGTTCGGTGTGCACTCATTTTAACTTCCACTATAAAAAAGCCTTTTTTTCAGTATTTCGATTGTATAAATTCCGTCACTCAAATTGGAACGAAGATACTACACTACGTCAATTTTGACAAGCCCTATAGCATCAACTTTTCAATTAATAACATATTTAAATTATTAAATTTTTTAGAATTACAAGCAATTTCTCATTGTAGTAAAATTAATACAGTTTCTTATTTTATATGCTTTCCCCCCTCCATTTTAGACCAGCGATAATCTGTATAAATACACTTTAGAATCAACGCTCATCGCTATTACAGCATTTAGTAAGCTAAAATCTATTTGGTGATATTTGATCAAAAATTATCATCCATGGAAAAGTTTTTAACTTTATGTCTAGACAGACTCTTCTCTCTATTTTTTATTCCTATTCTATATACAAATTATAGCATCTAAATATACAGCCTATGAAAGCAACATTGTTTCATTTTCGTTTAGCAATAGCTTCAATCGTAGTGAATTAAGAACATATCTTGATCAAATTTGTTCCTCAAAGCCTTATTTGGCCGCTTCGCCAATATGGCACTACAATTGCTATATACATTATTAACAAGAGAACTCGGTAAGAGAAACATACATAGAGGCAATATTCAGAGATGCTGCTTCTCGCCTAAGACAAGGTATACAGATCATAGCAAAAACAAAGCTAAAGAACATAACATGTGCTTAGGTAGAAACACGGAGGATGAAATGGATGAACTATTAACTCAGGCCAAATATCTTATTAGCCAATGGCCCCAAAAGTCAGATCAGGAACTTGCAGAAAACGTAAAAGCCTATTTCGAAGGCTTCTACGATGCACCCGCTACCGAAGTCGATACTTATATAAACCTAATTAAAGCTGTCCGGAGCATCTATGAATATTACATACCATCAAATTACGCCGCATGAGAGTTCTCTTTCAGTGTTAACTATGAATGCTTTAACTACGAAAAGAGGGAATAGTGGTCGTAGGCATAATGGGCATTATAACCACCTACAATATAAGTCTAGCGACCAACATTACCTCAAACAAGCTTCTATAGATCAGAACTTTCGTTCCGTAAAACGAGGGGAAATTTTCCCAAATGCTAGCCTCGTAGACCTCAATGGCAATCTTGTTAATCTCTCAACAATCATCGATCATAGGACAACAATATTAGAGGCAGGGTCTCTAACAAGTCCTTCGTTTATGCACCACACTGAACAAATAGATCGATTGCAAAATCTCTTTCCGAAAGTAAATTTTATAACTATTTATGTCCAAGAAGCCTATCCGGGCTTTAAAGTATCCAAACATAAAAGCTTAAGGCAAAAAATAAGCTATGCGAGGAAGCTAAAAACATACCTCCACAAGGATCGGATTGTGTTAGTAGATAGCCTAGAAGGCACCGCACACAATTATTTAGGCAATATGCCGAACTCTTGTATCTTACTAAATAATGAACAACGGGTTATATACAGAAGCAATTGGTGTAAACCTTGCGACCTGGAAACATTACTTTCAGGTCTGATCCTCAGCAGCCATGACGCGCCGGATCATGGCGAAACTCTATCTGAGCTCCCAAATTAAAAGCCATAATAAGGATTTTACAGGAAGCCGGGTTCTCAAGCTTTATAAACTTATTGGGAAAAACCTATCAAGTGAGAAATCATAGAAAATACCTAAAAGCTAAACTGCTTTTAGGCCACAAGAAACATCATGAATACGACTAAATTTTGAAAACTGTTCGGCATACATGCTTTAATGGCTTCCGGGAATTATGTTACTTTTATGAACACAACTCCGGTGCACGTTTACTTTCTATTCTAATACCCTACACGTATGACAAATCTTATGTCTATTTGCATAAAAATTCTATTCTTTTACCTGCACACCATTTAATACTTTGATTGATTTTTCGTGAACATTTGCCACAGCTCGACCAGAAGGATCTGCTTGATTTTCAAAGCTCTTATCCCACTTTAAAGCTGTTGGAGTGCTACAAGCTATTGACGGCTCATACGCAACACAGTCAAGGCACTGCTCTGGAAAATGTTGTGCCCATAGCTCCCTATACAAATAATCTTCCTTAGTTCTAGGAGTCTTAATAGGAAACTTATTTTTCGCTTCAGACATTTGTTTATCACTTATTTCTTGCTCGGCTATTTTTTTAATACCGTCAATCCAACTATAGCCAACTCCATCACTAAACTGTTCTTTTTGCCTAAAAAGCACCGCTTCCGGAATGAGGCCTTTGAAAGAATCTCTAAGAATTTGTTTTTCCATCTTTCCATTAATAATCATTTTATCTTCTGGCCTAATATTCATTGCATATTCGATAAATTCTAAATCAAGGAATGGCACCCTAGCCTCTACTCCCCAAGATGCCATCGATTTATTAGCTCGCAAGCAATCATATAGATGTAGCTTACTAATCTTTCTGACTGTCTCCTGATAAAATTCAGCTGGATTAGGTGCCTTATGAAAATACAAATAACCACCAAAAATCTCGTCCGCACCTTCCCCCGACAGCACCATTTTGATGCCATAAGACTTTATTTTTCGAGCCATAATAAACATAGGGGTTGAAGCCCGTATTGTTGTCGTATCAAAAGTTTCAGTATGATAAATAACATCAGATAGAGCATCGATGCCTTCCTGCAGAGTAAAATGGACCTCATGATGAATCGAACCAATAGCGTCCGCTACTATCTTGGCATAATGAAAATCAGGGGCGCCTTCTAATCCAACGGAGAACGAATGCAACTGCGGCCACCAAGCCTTTTCACCATAACTCTCCACGCGAGTACGGGCATATTTTGCTGCTAACGCAGCTATAATTGACGAATCTACTCCACCAGATATAAGTAGCCCAAAAGGGACATCACACATCAATTGCCGTTTAACCGCAGCTGATAAAGAATTAGCAAGCGCAGAATAATCACATGGAATTTGTGGCTGATTTTTACTCCAATCCGGTTGGTAGTATTTTTTAATGATACCTTTATGCATGTAACTGCCGGGAGGAAATTCATGCACCTCTTCACAATCTATCAATGCTTTCATTTCGGATGCTACATAAAGATTTCCTGCTTTATCATAGCCATAATAGAGTGGAATCACTCCAATTGGATCACGAGCAATTAAGTTATCTCCAGTTTTTTCATCGTGAAGAACAAAAGCAAAAATTCCATTCAGATCATTTAAAAAATCAACTCCATATTCTTTATACAAATAAAGTATAACTTCGCAATCTGAGTGCGTCTTAAACTCATACATATGATTTAGCTTTGTATGCCTTAATTCAGTGTGATTATATATTTCACCATTTACTGCCAATACACAGTCAACAGCTTTTAGAGGCTGCGCCCCACTATCCACACCAACAATCGCTAACCGCTCATGTGCCAAAATAGCGTTATCATTAATATATAAGCCACTCCAATCTGGACCTCGATGACGCACTGTTTTGGCTAATTTGATCGCTTTAGCCCTCAAGCTTTTGGTTTCTTCCTTTGGGTTTAATATAGCAACGATCCCACACATAATTCTCTCTTTCACTACGGCAAAGGCGTTCAATTTTATTTACTTAGACCCTCAAAGACTTATCACATCTTATCTTGATAAACCTCTAGAAACAAACCTCTTTTCTTTACTTCGTTCAACAAGTAAAGGAATAGTCCAACAGTATTTTAAACAAGCTTGGCAGAAATACTATATATATGTATGGCATTAATTTGTTGCAAGCAGAAATTATATTTAGGCAAGTACAAAATCGTATAATATAGACTGGCATAGTCAATCGATTTTATAAAACCTCTTATCTATCTCATAAAAATATCTAAACCTCTTTAACAACAAGACACACATCAGAAAACTTATGAAAATGATTAAAAAAATTACAAAATTTTAAAAATTTAAAATAAAGTAAACTTAAGAGTTAGCATTAAGCTCCGAAACAAGAGTGTCAAAAACCTAATCCTCATGGGACAAGCTATGAGTCTTAATTACAATAAAATTAAAGACAATCAAAATGATGGCTCACAGTGGTCGTCATATAGCGACCTCTTTATGGTATTATCTCTAGTTTTTCTACTTTTATATGTAACATCAAGCTTGAGAAGTGGTACTTTTAGCTTACAAAAAAACATACAATTTCAACAACTTCAAGCTGAAAGATCCGCTCTAAAAAAAGAGCAAGCTGTATATGAAACCCTTAAAGATGAATATCTAGATACCAAAGCTTCTGAAACAGAAGTAGAAACATATAAAGAACTTATGTCCAAATTAGACTTGTTACAGGACGAAGCTCAAAAAGAAAAGGTAAACTTAAGAGCACAAGCACTTGAGAATGAAAAGAAAGAAAAAGCACTAAACAAATACCAGCAAATCATCCGCAATATCATTAATGTAAATCTATTAGCAAAAGCCGGAATAAAAGATAGAGATGTGAAATTAGAACGAAAACGCCAACAAATAGTTGAAAAAGAAAACACTATCGAAAAACAACTAGGTGAAATCAAAGAAAGAGATGAAATTATAGATCAAAAAGAGCATATTATCCAAGACAAACAAGAAGAAATCGAGAAGAGTGAAGATATCATAGCAGAAAAGAAAAGAATACTACGTGCTAAAAATCAAGAATTAGAAGAGCTCTCGCTACTCATAGCTGAAAAAAAGAGGATTATAGAAGAAAACAACAAACAAATCGATTCTATAAACAACACATTAGCAAAAAAGATCAATGCACTAAAAAACGCAAGAAAGCAAAAGAAAATTTCCAGTGCAAAACTAAAGCGGCAAATAGAAAATTTAAAGAAAACTTCAGAACAAAAAATTGCTTCTCTAGAATCCAAGAATCATTCAATGTCTAAACAGCTCAATGTAGCAAATACAGATTTAACGAACATCAACAAGCAACTCGCTACAGCTACCAAGGTCATCAATACCCAAAAGCAAGAAAAGGCCGAATTAACTGGAGAATTAGAAAAAGCGAATGCGTTGTACAATAAAGAAATTAAAGAACTCAAAGGGAATTTCGCACAAGAATTAGAAAAGAGAAAGGCTGAATTTGATTCAGCATTATCAAAAGAAAAATCATCAGCAGCAGAAAAGGCTGAAAAACAAAAAGCATTTGCAGACCAAGTCAAAAAAGACAAGCAAGATCTAGAAAAACAACTATCTGCTCTAGCACAAAAGGCAAAAGAGAATCAAGAAAAACTGGAACAAGCACGAAATGATAATTCTAAATTTAAAGATTACATAAATACTCTCGAAAATCAGCAGACAGAGCTCAAAAAAGATTTAGATAATGTCAAAAAGTCACGCAATGATCGCCGTCGGCTTACTAAGTCTATAAAAGACGACTTTAGAAGATCAGGGATAGATGCAAAAGTTGACTCAAAGACTGGTGACGTTCTTCTAACATTCAACGACGAATATTTTGATACTGGAAAATATACTCTTAAAGAAGGTATGAAAAAAATATTGAGAAAATTTATGCCGGTATATTCAAAGTCATTATTTAAAAATAAGAAGATCGCTAAGAAAATATCTTCTGTAGAAATTGTTGGATTTGCTTCACCAACATATCGGGGAAAGTATGTTGATCCCAAAAGCCTGGCACCAGAAGACAGAGCAGCCGTAAATTACAACCTTGACTTAAGTTATAACCGCGCTAGAGAAATTTTTCGCTATATATTCGACAAAGAAAAATTCACTTATCAATACCAATCAGATCTACTCCCCAAGATAAAAGTAACAGGCCGTAGTTTTCTTGCCGAAGGTGTAAGCGGTGCAGGTGCAGAAAAAGGCTTAGATGTGAAATATTATTGTAAACAATACAATTGCAAAAAAGAACAGAAAGTAATCATTAAATTCAATTTAAATGATTAAAACTTTATGAAGGAATAGTATTATGAGTGAAAAAGGCCTAATACAAGATTTTGTCGAATTCATCGTCTCATTTTCTACAGATCTTCTTATGCCGACGATGATAGCCATTTTTGCCTTTGCAATAGCCATGCGTATATTAATCTATTATACGATATCTCGTGAATCTTGGTTTGCAAAAGAGTTCGAAAAAAGAGTACATAAATTCATCGATGAAACACACGGAGTAGCGGTAAAATCTTTTTTCCTAACTACAAAAAAAATACTCGAAAAAACCTATTACGAAATTTTTGAAATCCGCGCTATAATGAAGCGGCGTAAACCAGATGCAATTGGACCAATTATGGACCGAGTATTCCTCATCCAACATGGATCCGCTTTTTTAGTAAAAGACACCTTAAAACAAATCAAATACCTTAAACCCCAAAAAGATCACCCAAAACTTTTAGAAATTGCAAAAATCGTTTTTCAAAACAACCCTTGCTTCAGCAAAGTTTTTGGAGTTTTTCCAACATCCATATTTAATGACATCCTCAACATACTGCCAGGAATATTCATTGTAGGAGGTATCTTTGGTACCTTTCTGGGTATTATGAACGCATTGCCTGAATTAGGAAAAATGGATTTGCAGGACATTGAAGGAACAAAGTTAGTAATGGATGAGTTTCTTTTAAGAGTCTCATTCTCTATGAGCACATCAATCGTAGGAATCATTCTTTCCGTTACAATGAGTATCTGTAATACCTTGTTTTCTGCAGATAAGCTATTCGTCAGCATCGTCGACCGATTTGAAAACTCATTAGACGTTCTATGGACTAGAAGCGAAGGCAATAGCATCACTGAGGTTGAAGTATCTGAATTCGACGAACACAAAGATCCAATGGAGGCACTTGCTGAACAAGCCATAAACAATCAAATTGCTAAAGGAGGAAAAAATTCTGCTGCTTAGCCGAATTTTATAAAGCACAAGACTACAGCGCGACGAAAATTATTGAAATAACGTTGACTAGGGCGTGTTGACGTTTCATTTTCGTAGCGAGAGACAAATACTTGAAAGTCGCAGCTAGGAAGGGTTTCAAAAATTACCGGAGGTGTACTAGATGTACATTGAGGATAATTTTTGAAACCCTGACAACGTTGTGACTCAAGGGTTTGGCTCGTAGTAGGAAATGAAACGTCAACACGCCCTAGAAAGCTGCTGTTTAACAATATCTTAAATTTATCTTTTTATTATCCCACCAAATGGCGATAGATAGTATCAACTGGATATATAATCACACATTAGATTGCCTGTCACCATTCTAGTGGAGGATGCTTTGGTGGGCAAGATAGCTGCCGTCTAGTGTGCTTTTGACTACGCACACCCGGACAAAACACCTCAAGTGTCAACCCCTACAGCTTTTTGATAGCATTATTGTAGCGTTCACGCTTCATCATGTTACTCTCGATTGCATTGAGAGAGACAAACAAGTTTTCCTGACACACAAAGATTGGCACACTGACTCAAATTATTATAACGTTCTATAATTAATACCAATTTATTATAATTTCAAAATTCTTAAAGATTCTTTAAGAATTTACCGATCTGTAATTCTTGAACGCGCGGATTTCTTTTATCCGATTTCATAAATTTTAAGCTTAAGGTGTCTAAAAATGCCACTTAATCATGTAAAAAAAGCAGGTTGCCTTTTATACTTTATTTATTTGTCGTGCTCTTCCTACAACTCCTCTGAGGAAATAAATAATAGAGGAGATAACATAACAAACCCAAAAACAGCAGATACTGTAAAGGCTCAAACTGATTCTCAAATAATGGATCAGAGCATTACACAAGCAAAACAAAATAATTCTCAAACAACTGCAGATACACCAGTTACAGAAGATAAACCAGTTACAGAAGATAAACCAGTTACAGAAGATACACCAGTTACAGAAGATACACCAGTTACAGAAGATACACCAGTTACAGAAGAAAATCCTCCAACAGAACCTGCTCCAAAACCGGTAACAGATGAAAAGCCAACAACATTAATCGATTTATTAGCCGACTCCATTCCCAAAATATCAATAAAAGAGAAAGAACGTCTTGTAATCAAAGTTAAAGCGAAAGAAACTTCTCGTATATTTTTTGATGGACTTCCAGCAGGAAGTGAATTTGATGAATTTAATAAAATACTAATACTTAACCCAGATTTTACACAAGGGGGTAAAGCTTATTCAGTCGATGTTAATATTTTTGATAATGGACAACCACACAAAAAGAACATTATGATTGATATTTTAGATACGATCACTCCTCCAGATCCAAGCATTATTAGCGTTGAGGAAATTTGGAAAGCAAAGCTTTACCGAGTAAACATGATAACCGATAATTTTCTTGATACATCTGAGCAAGCAGGCCGCTCAATAGAAATGAATGTTATCGTTCCTGATGCTGCCTCTATCACAAACAAACTTCCACTATCGATTACTCTTCATGGTAGTGGAGGCATTCCAACATATGGAAATGGAAATGGTAACCAATTTGGAATAGGGCCATCAGAACCTTATGTGGGATGGTGGACTGGACAGCATGAAAAATATCCAAATACACCAACACCCGATACAATAGTACTAAATACATCTCAACGACGTATTCTGCACTTGTTGGATTGGGTGACACGAACATTCCCCGGAGTAGATCGAGATCGAGTGAAAATATCTGGTGCATCAATGGGGGGATCAGGCTCCATTTTCTTCGCAATTAGATATGGTTATCATCTTGCTGAAGTTGGTGCTGTTGTTGGTATGACTTCTATGAGCTTAGCACAAGAAGGACATAAGTATGCTCTAGAAAAATATTGGGGCCCTAGATCAATGCAACTTTTGGATGATGGCGGAATGAATATATGGGATCGCTATGATATAACACGTGCCTTAAGAGATGACAAATCGATAAGAAATATCCCTTTTCAAACGTATAACGGTGTGCAAGATCAAACTATTAAATTCCATCATATAAGTACAGCTAGCCCAATTACTAATAATAGCTGGGTACAAACATTACAGAAATATAAAATTGGGCATAGAGTTTTTTGGGACCAAGGTGGCCATGGTGTGGCTGATCCAAAGTTACCAGATGGGTGGACAGGCTCCTTACCAGAGGAAGCATATTTTTCTCGTGATAAACCCTTCCCTGCATTTTCCAATAGCTCTTTAGACAATAAGCCGCCTGTATATGACATGCAATCAGGTGAATTTATATCTAATGATCTTAGAGGAGCAAAAAATAGGTTTTTATCTTGGGATAGCAATAACATAATTGAAGATTATATACACCTGGAAATGCCAATTTTTATAAGAACGAATCCTCCAGCTAAAATGATAGATGAAAATCTGCCTGTTGTTGGAGAAGGTTATATAGGAGCATTACCAGTGGTAGCAGACGTAACGATCCGCAGAACGAAGAAGTTTATCACATTACCATATGAGACAATTAAATGGTCTTATGGAGACACCAGCGGTGAAGTAAAAGCTGATATAGACGGTATTATTACTATCCCAAATTTGAAAATAGGCTCAACATCAATAAAGTTGATTCTTAGCCGAAGCTTGTAATAATAATGATTCTCCACCTCCAAATGTAATGTAAAAGCACAGCATCTAATTTTGTTAATAATAATTACGAAAAATTGTATAGATACGGGCACCATATTTATACGATAATATACGTTTCTCAACTACCCCCCGCCTCCTTAAAAGGCGTGGGGTTGAGTTAGCGGCTAAAAGCCGCCTAAAGTTTCTCGTGCCTTACTGTAAAACTATCATCTTTTTCAAAACTTTCGTGCCCTGCTATGTACTGTTGAATCACTTCGTCTGTCAACGTGCCTGTAGTTGCAACAAAGTATCCACGCGCCCACAAATGTTGACCCCAGTATCTCTTAGTTTGTGAGAATCAGCTTTACTAATACGGCAATTTGCTGCGTTACGTATGAGGCTCTGCTGAGCCTTCCATATTTGCGAAGACTCAGTAAAAGTCCCCCCAGCAGCTCTCAGCACATCAAATTCAGAAGCACCATCAAATTGTTCTAATTGACTTGGCCTTTTATGAGCACCTGCCTTAAGTAGAGAAACCAATTCATGTAACCCATTATTTTCACTATTGCACTTTCCTATATCAAAATCTTCTTTTTTCAAAAAAGAAATCATCAAAATAAGGCTTATAAGTATAAAAATCAGTTCCTGTATTCGTTACATCAGCCACGAGGTTTTTTAGTTTTGCACTATGCTGTGGTAAATGCCAAGATAAATCAGGCATACCAGTTCTATAAACTTCAAATTCTTCTGCACCAGAATATTTTTCTGAACGTAACATCATTTTATTTTTTTCATGCAAAACAAGTTGCGGAATAGCCTGTAAGAAACGGATACCATTTAATGAGGTAAATAAATTTTCTCCAAAAATCTTCTTTCTAATTCCAGTCACTGCTCTAGCTATTAAAGTATCATTATCCGTAGACCGTATAGCCTCTGAAAAAATACTCTTAACTTTTTGTGCCAACACATTCTGTTTGTCTAACTTATCACTTGGCATTTCATATATTCCGCGACGTCCACGCCACCAATCATTTTTATAATCACTGCCACTAGCTAACTTTAAGGACTCTACAAAGGATTTTCCAATAAATGGAGCTGATGCGGGGTTTTGGCCAGTTAAAAGCTGTTCAGATGTCATGATTAAAGGAAAGCCTAATATCGGATGCTGAAATACTGAGTAACCTTTGCCTAATAGGTTTTTATCGACATAATGGTCCACTGTATGACCTGACAAAGGGCCTGCTGACTGTAAAAATTCCTCACCACTTTGCAAAACCGCCGTCATGTTAAACTTTTTGAATCTGTTATTCGTCGAAAGTACATCAGGACCGTGACAAATTGCTCCGATAGGCCTATTAGCATCTAAAAAGCCATCCAATAATTCTGACCATAGCTTTGACCTATCAGGATTTACAGTTTCTTGAACAGGAACATGCCCTCCAGGAATAAAAAGGCCAGCATAAGGAAAACCTCCAGCACCAGACAGCCTACTGTTGATATCTTCGAAAGAAAATACATTCACATCTTCCGAGCTTTTAGATAAATTGCTATACTTTTCAACCAATTCCTTTGTTTCCGGACTCAAACGTTCTAAACCTGTTTCCTTTTTCCATTTCACGTCGTCTGAAAACAACAGCTTGCCAAATGCCTTTAAGGCTAATTTGAGGGCATTATCCACCATAACCGCACCCTTATCTTTAAATTCGAGATAAGGGTAATAAGCCCATATTTCTTCCATACTGTTAGCATCCCATGTCGGCAACTGACCATCAGGAGTAGCAAATACAGCTTTACAACCTGCCTTTAGAACCTCTTGATAAACGTCAGTAAACTCACGTAAAAATACACCTGTTGGATACTTTAAAGCTCTCCTCTCGATTAGTGACATCAATATAATTAAATGATGACATCGCAAAAAGGACAGGTTTACCACCACAAGCATCGCCACCCTTAACTGTAGATTCAATATGACTATTGGATTTAGGACGGCAAGCAATGAAAGAAAATAGGATTATCACAAAAACAAGCTGCGGCTTCACCATAGTATCCCCTATAAAACATTTTCAAAAGGCCATTTTCCCTATTTTAAGAAGACAAGGCCTTTTCTTCAACTTGTTTTACAGAGGTATTTTATAATAAAAAAATAAGACCTCCCACAAATATCCCATAAGCAACTAACATAAAGGCCAAATAGAAACTATTAATATCCATGAGAATGCTTCATAGAGACAAAATACTTCTGCTGACATATATAACAACTAAACAGCATCAACTGTCATTACGCTAAATTGAATATTTAACAAAAATGTAAAATTTTTATTTATAAAACCAATAATTATAATAACACCCCTTCAATATAGACCGCGTTCATACCTTATAAAGCATGGATACCACTAGGCGTGTTGACGTTTCATTTTCGTAGCGAGAGACAAATACTTGAAAGTCGCAGCTAGGAAGGGTTTCAAAAATTACCGGAGGTGTACTAGATGTACATTGAGGATAATTTTTGAAACCCTGACAACGTTGTGACTCAAGGGTTTGGCTCGTAGTAGGAAATGAAACGTCAACACGCCCTAGATTAATATTGGAATAATAAGCCACAGCACAAATTACTAAGTTTCAGCTGAACCTCAAGCAAAAAACTGCTACTATCGTTAAAGGTTAGATGCGATACGAATCTGATAAACAGTCAATTTGGTAATAATCATGGCAGTCTCACTCGAACAATATGAAAAAGCACTAGATTCACTAGCCAAGGCGCTACAAGAAGATAAAAACGACATTGTCAGAGATGCATCCATACAAAGGTTCGAATTTTGTATCGAACTCGCATGGAAAACTGCCAAAAAAAATGGGAACAAATGCAACGGCTCCTAAAACTATTATTAGAGAAATGGCCCAGGCTAGCCTGATCGATGATCCCAACTTATGGTTTCAGTTTTTGGAAGCTAGAAACTTGTCCTCCCACACCTATAACGAAGAATTAGCAGAAAGAGTATATGCCGAGGCAAAAAACTTTTTATCCTATGGGCAAAAATTAGCAAAAAAATTGATTGATTTTTAAATGTATGGATTATCACAAAAATCCTGGGAATTACTGCTTAAACTCGCCATTGATCCGCTAAAAAATCATGGAGCTGAAGTTTGGATCTTTGGCTCACGAGCAAGGGGCGACTATAAGAAATTCTCTGATATTGACATTCTCTATGAACTAAAACAAGAACAACAGACAGGCTTTATTAGCCTTATCAAAGAAAATCTCGAAGAATCCGACTTGCCAATTAAAGTCGACCTTGTAGATCTCAAAAATTTGGCAAAAGCCTACGCAGTAAATGTCCACAAGGAGAAAAAGAGGGTATAGATAACAGCACAAGCGCTGCCAGTGGAAATGGTGATCCGGGTAGGATTCGAACCTACGACCGCGGGATTAGAAATCCCGTGCTCTATCCAGCTGAGCTACCGGACCAGAAAAGAAACTTTGGACATACCTCCAAAAAGCTACCGTAAGCCTTAGAAAAGATTAGCCTCAAAAGGCTTCCTTTAACACGAAGAAGCTTTATAGCTGGTTTTATACAAAGATGAAAGCTTAAATTTAGAAGCCTTAGCACGTACAACCTTGCATAAAATAAAGACTGCGGCGCCCAGAGTGCCTCCGATAAGGGAATCATGCCTTCTCATAATTAATTTGTTCACTATATAAGCATTTATAAATCTATGAGAAATCCAAACTTAAAGGCCTGCACCATTAGAAATCTTATCCCAATAAGCTAAATGAGTCGTATGACCCTTTGCTAAAAACTTCCCCACTTCATGGCCATGTTTTCCCCCAATAGACCAAATAGCAAATAGAATCCTCTGTTGAACAAATAACGGCTTCTTGCCACGGTAGTTCAACTTATTTTTAAATGCTTTAGCCAACAAATCGATAATAGCTGAATCCTTACTACCATAGTACTTGCCACCAATTCTTGTTGCAGCCTCACCACGAACAACAGCGGCTGCATCAAATAAAGCTGACTTTAATACCACATCACAATATTTCAGCCGGCTAGCTCCACATTTACGGACCCAGCCTAGCCTCCACTGCCAAGCCCACTGAGAAAGCCCTTTTCCTTGAGAGTTGTAATAATTCCAAAGCCTTTGGCGCCATTCTTCATCCGCTTTCATAAAATACTGCCAATCCAATTTGCTAGGCTGTATATGAATTTCAAAAGGCTGGTTATCAGTTTTGTTATTTCCAACCACTCCAAATAACAAGCCAAAAGAAAAAAACATATTTAGTATAATAAAAACTATTGATATTTTAGCAAACAAAGCACACCTCATTTCATATGTAACATACTGTAATTAAATTAAAATTCATATTAGTTACTACTTTGGCTAAAGAAACTTCTAAGTATTCCCGATCCTGTAACAAACATCTTGCAACATGGTAGTCAGCAAGGAATTTATGGTTACTTTATTAAAAGATTCAATATCTATCTCTACTAAAGGATTAGGAAGATGAGTGAACAATTATGGTACGTATACCACCAACAACAACAGCTCGGTCCGTTTGAGGCACGACAAGTAGCGCAGCTACTTAGTAATAATATGATCTCTCAAGAAGCTTATGTTTTCAAGGTTGGTTGGAAAGATTGGCGTCCTATTGAGGAAAGCCTCGATCAGTTAGGCTTAGAAAAGAAAGAAAATGGCCATGATACACCAAATCATTTAAAGCGACGATTGGGAGCTCCCAGAGCGACAATATCAGGTCGTATCATAATCCATAATAACGGCCAGCTTGTAATTGGAAGTGGAGTGAATATATCTGCAACAGGTATCTTCATCGAAACGGAAGATCAGATTTTTAAGATTGGTGAAAAGTTAAGTGTAACGGTAAAAGCTGAAGGCTTAAAAAAGCAATTTAATACAACTGCTGAAGTCATCAGGCTTAATACTGATCCGAAATACCCTATTGGCTACGGCCTTAGGTTTATAAATTTAGATATATCGCATGTTGATGATATCCAAGAGGTAGTCGATCAACAAAACAATACGACTAATAAAAATGACTTCAAACAACAAGAAGCACATTAGGCAAAAGAAAGATTTAAAACGTATTTAAAAATCTGAAGAAAGAATAGCATACAAAAGGGGGATGAATCGGTGGAACAGATGTTAATAGGCGTTGAGCAGAAAACGAGTTGGAAAGGTGTTACATCATTAGATGAAGTAAAACATTTGATCGATGCTGGGATATTGCTAAAATGGCGAGAAATGCGCACACTTAAACGTAATTTTTCCGAAGAAGATCAATGTGAAATCATCCGCCATATGACTAAAAGGCTTTGCGAACGATGTGACGAGAGGCTTTCTAGTGAAATCTTAGTCGAAAGCCTATTGATTTGGATGTCCAATGCTGGATCTGATGCCTTAATTGATGCGTTTATCGATCAAATGTTTGAAGAGCCTGGGCGTGAAGGCGCTGCACGCGCTTTAGTTGAAGTCTCCCTTACAACGGAAGTCGTCGATAGCGGCGGACATGATGAAGCTATGTTTGCAACTGCCGTGGTTCTGATTTGTGAACTTGGCCTCTCAATCTTCGATTTTAACCAAAAAAACCCAGGGCAATGGGTAGATGCCAAAAAACTACTCGATCATATCGCAACCTATCTATTAAGTGTAAGTAACTGCAATAATGCTTGCATCCGTCTTAGTTTGCTGCATTATTTTGGAGTGACATCATCATCGGGTAGCGAAAAATCTTCATTTAATCGCGTTATGAGCCGCTTTGGCCATACCGTATTGGACCACCTTTTCGGGCTTTTATTCTGCAAACGTAGCGAAGGTATCGCTCTGAGGTATCTGTTAGACAACCTACCATACGTTCTCGAAGCCGATATACATAGCCAAAGAATCCTACACGAGACATTTAAATACTATATGCTAAAACAACCCGAAAGGTTCGCTTTATTCCTGCATACTTTTATAGATTTCATCATTTCTAGTGACAACGCTCACAAGCCACACATACACCGCGTACTACTCCAGCATTTAGGAGCACTATTGAATGTGGTAAGTGAGGTCAATCACAAAATTCTCGGCAAAGAAATTATGGTGGCGATTTATAAGTTTCAAGGAAACCCATACCGCGATGAGATGATGGATCAAATTGCAATGGAAACTTCTATAAGACAGTCTTTTAAAGACTTGTTAAAACAAATAAGATCTGCTAACAGCTTTGCTGAGGTAGAAGGAACTACGGCCAAATTCGGCAGCTCCAAAAGAGGAAGAAGACCGTCCTTCGCAAAAGTGGATTATATGGGTACGATGGATCAGGTTACTTATCTGGGGAATTTTGATACTGCAAAAGCCTCATAAATCAAACAGTTACCATAGATATTCAAGTTACTCGGCGTAACTCCGACTATCTAAATGAAAAGAGTTTTTAGAACAGTCTTGAATATTAAGCTACGCTCCACGAAAGTGATTTCTGGACACACGTTAGGAGACTACACGTTGAAAAGGGTAATTATTGAACTTTTAGCCTATGTATTAGGGTTAACGTTTATCCTCACAATTTTAAACTTTAGTTACGTTAGGCTTTTTCACTTTTTTTCAATTCCAGTATTCGTAACTATACTGGGTTTACCTTTTATTAATGTGGGTTCTTTTATTACATTCCATATCTTATTTGGGCATACGGTTCAGGCACTACCTAGCTTAAAATCTCGATTAGTAGAGTTAAGTGGTAATATAAAAATCCTACTAAGCGAGCCAGCGAGACAAGTACAATTAGCGCCGGTATTGAGTTCGGAAAAAGCGGCATTAAATGCTAAAAGGAAATCAACTTTTTACTGATTTAGGATCGAAAACATCGCGTACAGCATCACCAAACAGGTTAAAACCAACTACCGTCAGTAAAATGGCAAAACCAGGGAACAAAATTAGCCACCATGCTTGAAATATATATTTTTTACCCTCTGTGATCAACGCACCCCATTCAGGAACCGGTGGCTGCGCACCAAGGCCGAGAAAGCTAAGTCCAGCAGCATCCAAAACAGCGCCGCCAAAGCCTAAAGATGCCACCACTAACAATGGCCCAAAAACATTCGGTAAAATCCCCTTAATGAGTATAGGCAAGCTTTTGCGTCCAAGAGCAATATCAGCCAGGACATATTCTTTTTCTTTTTCCATTAACACAGATGCCCTAGCAACCCTTGCATAAGTTGGAATGGTCACAATACCTATCGATAAAATAGCATTTTCTAGGCTAGGCCCCATAATTGCTACAATGCAGATAGCCAATAAAAGAGAAGGAAAAGCCAGCATAATATCGACAATACGCATAATCAGAGTATCAATTTTTCCACCAAAAAACCCTGAAACCATACCCAAAGGAACTCCCATAACAGCTCCAGTAAAAACTGCTAGGCTCCCAATCATAAGACTAAGGCGGGCACCATAAAGAACCCGAGAAAAAAGATCACGGCCCAATACATCTGTTCCCAAAATATAAGGCCATTTTCCACCGTCTAACCAAATAGGAGGAAGAAATTTAAGATCCATATTTTGCACATTTGGGTCGACAGGAGACAAAAGTCCAGCAAAAACCGCAAGCACCATCAAAGCCGCAATCATCAACAAACCAATAACGCCAGGGCGATGCCTTTTAAAAGAATTCCATTGTTTTTGTCGTAAAGACACAGTCATTTTCTAATAAACACCTTTTCTTAAAAATCTAAGACAGCCTAATTCTAGGGTCTATCAACCGATACAAAACATCGACAACAAGGTTAATTAAGACAAAAGCCGCTGCCACAGCGATAACCCCACCCTCCAAAGCTGGAATATCTCGGGCATTAACTGAACTTAAAATCCAATTACCCATACCTGGCCAAGAAAAAATAGTCTCGGTAATAATAGCTCCAGCTAAAAGAGTGCCAAATTGCAATCCCAAAATAGTCGTAATAGGAATGCTCGCATTTTTAAAACTATGCACTAAATATATCTTCCAAAAAGTTACCCCCTTTGCCTTTGCCGTTCTGATAAAGTCTTGCTGCAAAACTTCCAACATCGAAGCTCTGGTGATACGAGCTAAGAAAGCCATAGGTATAGTACCCAATGTGATAGCCGGCAAAATCAAATGCGCTAGGGCATCCCTAAACATCTCAATATCTTGTTCTATAAACAAGGAATCAAAAAGCAAAAAGCCAGTAGTCGGTTCATAGTAATAATCAATTCCCAGGCGCCCCGATATCGGCAGCCAGCCCAGAGCCAGCCCAAAAATCCACATAAGAATCAGACCAAGCCAAAACACCGGCATAGAAACCCCAAAAACAGCAGTGCTCATTGACGTAAAATCCACAAAACTCCCAGGTCTTGATGCCGCAATTAATCCTATAGGCACTCCGACCAACATGGCAAAAAGAATTGCCATTACCGACAATTCAATAGTCGCTGGAAACTTATCACCGATTAAAGAAATAACCGGCTCTTGCGAAGAAATCGAATTCCCCATGTCGAAGTTGACGACAAGGTTATAAAGATAAATACCATACTGAACCGCAATGGGCTTATTAAGCCCAAGCTCTTCTCTAACCTGCTGCAATGACTCTGGGGTGGCCTTATCTCCCAAAAGCAGCTGTGCCGGATCACCGGGGATAGCCTTAACCATAAGAAATAATATGATAGTAAGAGCTAACAGCGTCGGCACTGCAATTAAGAGCCGTTTAACAACCACATTAAGAAACAAAGGTCTACCTCAACAAATCTTAAAAGAACTATTTTGCTAACCAAACTTTGGAAAATCGCCTACGACCAGTAGGGTCTAATTGAAAATTCTGCACTCTCTTGAGAGTCGGCACAACAGTTATCGAATGTGCTAGAGGAACCATCGGAACGTCATTATAGATAATGGACTGCGCTTTCTCATACAACTCGATTCTCTTGTCTTGATTCGATTCCGCCTTGGCCGCAATCAACACATCATGAAGTTTTTGGCTTTTATAAAAAGAGATATTTTGTGCTGGCTTAACAGTATTGTCTTTATCCAAAAGAACATAGAGGAAATTGTCTGGATCACCAATATCTCCAGTCCAGCCCATTAAGGCCATGTCGTGCTCCCCTTGTTCTGTTTTATCAAGGTAAGTTCCCCACTCGTAGCTTACTATTTTTACCTTAACGCCGATTTTAGCAAGATCTCCCTGAATTGCCTCTGCCACCTTACGCCCATCAGGCATATAAGGACGTGGTACCGGCATCGCCCATAACGTGGTGGTAAAACCCTCAGGATACCCCGCTTTTTTAAGCAATTCTTTGGCCTTTTTAGGATTATACTCATAGCCAGGTACCGCATCATTATGTCCCCATAACGTTGGAGGCATCGGGTTTTTCGCAACTTCCGCATATCCGGCATAGACCGCTTTTATAATACCTTCTTTATTGATTGCATGGGCAATTGCTTTTCGCACCAACACATTATTAAACGGCTTTTTATCGTTATTCATTGCCAGATAACCAACATTAAACCCAGCCTGCTTGGCAAAATTTACTTTGCCCCCCAACTTCTCTTTTAAGGTAGAGATATCATCAGGATTAGGGTTATCCATTACATGAATTTTTTGTGCCATCATCTCAATCAAGCGGGTGCTGTTATCAGGAATTGATCTAAAGATTAAAGTTTTTAGATGTGGTGCTCCTTCCCAATACTTGCTATTTCGAGCTAAGACGATTTTTTGATTTTTCTCCCATTTTTTAAAAACAAAAGGGCCGCTTCCAACTGGGTTACGGCCAAATTTTTTCTGATATTTCATTACTGCAGTAGGGCTCACAATGGCAAAAGACTGCATTGACAGGCAGGAAAGAAAAGGAGCCTCAGGTCTAGTCAATTGAAATTTGACAGTATAATCATCTGTTTTAGTAATGCCTTTGATAAGCTTATCCAATCCCAAGGCCTTAAAATATACATAAGGGCCACTAAATTTATAAGCTTTATGTGCAGGATCTTTTTGCCGCATAAAAGAAAAAATTACGGCATCAGCATTGACATCTGTGCCATCGTGAAATTTAGCATCTTTTCTCAAATAGAAAGTATAAGTAAGGCCATCAGCAGAAATATCCCATTTAGTAGCTAGAGCTGGGATAATATCAGTCGTACCTGATTTAGTGGTAACCAAATTATCAAAAATATTATCAGTAACATTTAAAGACTCTCCATCAGTGACAGCTGCAGGATCGAGGTTTACACTGTCACCTCCCCTACCAAAAATCAAAGTTCCACCATCAATCGGGCTTTTACTATCAACAGCGAATAAATCTTCAGTACCACCTAAGTTTAGGGCAGTACAAAATAAAATCAGTCCCCATAACTTTTGCACTGAGGGGATAAAACAACTCTTAATCATTGGATTGCTCCTGTAATGAAAATTAATAAACCTATCCTTCATCATTTTGATTTCGCTTGGGAAGATTAGGATAAAGTTCCTGATAGAGCAAGGTTTTCCGTAAAAATTAACCTTAATTTTATGTGGTTATAGCACGTCAAGCTGGCCATGCAAAGACTTTCGAAAAGTAACCGACTTAAAATACAAGTTTTATTAATATAGCCTTTTTCGTTCACAGCATAAGCTAATTATTGCTCAGGTATAAAATAACCGAGGTCCGGGGAACAAAAATAAAAAATATACAGATCCAAAATTCATACAGAAGAAAGCTCGCTAGCAGTGAAATATCGGAAAGGCTTCCTATATGCGAGGTATAATTAGGGCGTGTTGACGTTTCATTTTCGTAGCGAGAGAAAAATACTTGAAAGTCGCAGCTAGGAAGGGTTTCAAAAATTACCGGAGGTGTACTAGATGTACATTGAGGATAATTTTTGAAATCATGACAACGTTGTGACTCAAGGGTTTGGCTCGTAGTAGGAAATGAAACGTCAACACGCCCTAGAAGAACCCTGTACAAAACTTCCGTCCTAAACATATAAATTATTCAGTTATGACAATGTAGTAGACGAACCCACCTGACTCGACTATAGTTTCTCCAAAGATTCGTATATAGAAACTACCAACTGCAGATATTAACAGGAGCAAAACCCATGAGAGCAAGGCGCAGAGGAACGAGCAGCACAGTGTACATATGGGTACATGAGCAGCGCAGAGACGAAAGTAACGCAGCTATCATAGATTTTGCTCCCGTTAATAGATAGGTTGCTAAGTGGAATGCATATAACGAGGCTATTGTTATTAATTATTTTATCGAGCTCTTACTTCTCTGGCTGTAAAAGTCGCCGACAGTATTCTAATGTTACCACAAGTCAGAAGGAAGAACCCCAGGTAAAGGGCACCTCCAAAGTGTTTTTTACAAATGAGACTTCTCTCACAGACGTTTTAAAGCAATGTATAAAGTTCCAAAGAGACAAACAAAGTAATAGACTGGGATATGTGTATTTTTACGACCAATCTGAATGCACTAGCTCAAAAAATGAAAAAGTGCCGTTATTTCAGCTAGAAGTAATCAAAAGAAATAACAAAGACATGACTTTAAGGCACGATTACCTTTATTTCCATGAAAACGAAAAAAGTAGTATTGGGAAGATAGTCGGATACTTCATAACACCTGACAATACAGAGGACGCATATATACTTCATTTATGCAGTCACGGAAGTGATTATGCTTATAACATAGCCAATTGCAACTTAACTATAAAGAACGAAAAAATTAGCGGCCTCACAATTCAAAAAGATAATTAAAAAAATAATTACCTGATCTTATTTATACAGATTACAACACATTAACACCTTAACTCCGTAGCGATTTTAAAAGAGCTATACAACTAGTGGAAACAATATCTTCAACCGCAGCTCCACGCGACAAATCACAGTAAGGAAATTTCATCCCTTGTAAAATGGGCCCATAAGCATTGAAGCCTGCCAGCCTCTGCGTGATTTTATAAGCAATGTTTCCTGCGTCTAGATTGGGAAAAATAAATATGTTTGCCCTTCCAGGAATACTACTTGAGGGGGCTTTTTTCGATCCGACCAATTTATCGTAAGCCGCATCAAATTGTAGTTCACCATCACATTCTACTTCAGGGAATTTTTCAGAAAAATTCCTTGCTGCAGCTTCGACCTTTTCAATATTTTTATGCTTAGCCGAACCCTTGGTGGAAAACGAAAGAAAAGCCACCACTGGATTGCCATAATAAGGAGCCAAGGTTTCATTCCATGTAGCTACACTCTCTACGGCAATATCCACTAGCTGCTCTACTGTCGGCTCAACCACCACAGCTGCATCAGCAAAAAGATAAACAGCTTTCTCTTTTTGCATGATAAAGCTACCACTTACCGTCTTAACCCCATCTTTTGTCCCCACTGTGGTAATGCCAGCCTTAATAACATCAGCTGTGCTATGGACCGCACCTGCTACCACTGCATCGACCTTCTGCGCAGCTAAAAGATATCCTGCCTGATAAAGCTCTGCTTTTGACAATCGACTTAGCTCTGCATCAGCCAAATGTTTGCCTTTCTTAGCATAGTTGGCAAAAAGCATTTCCCGTGTAGCCTGTTCAAGCTCACTATTTTCTATAAAACGAATTTTATCTGCAATTGATTCCAGCTCGATATTGTTCCCTTTTGCAATATTGAAAATATCATCAGCACTAGAAAAAAGCACAACCTGCTTACATGAATTCGATTTTAGCAGAGACCCGCTAGCTGCTAGAATCCTTGGATCCCTAGATTCTGGCAAAGCTAGCACTCTGGGTGTATTTTGGCAAAGTCTCTGTATTTCTTTATTTAACATTGCATTTCCCTGTATTCTTTAAAATGTCATCTGTAAATATACCTAAAAGTACAAATCCCACAAATAAGTACACTCCCCTTAAAAGCAGTACCTCATTTTCAGATTTCGCCTCATCTTATATAAGTAACCCGCCGTAATTTAGAAACAAAGTTTGGATTTGTGTGTTTCTAATTAGCAATCCGATAGAAACTATGTCTCGCATGCTTTCCAATGTCGCAATTGTGGAGTTATACACACAAACTGTGGATATATCACTAATTCTTAGAAATATCATTGTGTTATAAAAAATCATCAGCCCAGATTCATACAGCATCCTGGATTTTTATTAATCTGCTTAATTCTTATAGAATAAAGTCCGATAGGTAGATGAAACTATAGGCTAAATACCCCTTACATTGATTAAAAACAACGCAACAGTAGGTGATAAGTGATCTGTTTTTTATTATCAGAAGTTAAATTTAAAAAATTGATTTCTTCTCGCCTGGAGCTATCCAATATAGAACACCGTTTTCTTTCGTTAAAGAACAAATCTGCTTTAGATATAATTTACAAACCCAATGTCACAGCCGTGGTAGCAGATGAACGCCATAGCCATTTTCATCCAGAAGCATGGATAGATTTACTCAATAACCTAGGGCGCAGAATTCCTGTGATCATCATATCCAAGAATAATAAAGCATCACACAGAGACCATTTTCACAGAGCCGATAGGGTTCGCTGGCTCATCCATCCAACTCATAATGACTTAATCGATGCGTTGATTTCATGCGGCGCTATTGTAGGAGGGGGCAAGTTAGTTAGCAAAGAACTCGTTCCTATCCTCAACGAACAAATTCCCATTAGCATGTTAAAAACCATTGGCGCTCTTAGCATGCTAACCATAGACGCCTCGAAATTCAGAAGTGTGGCTATGAAATATGGAAGCGAAGTACACTTACAGTTACAAACCTGTTTTCAAAAATTATTGTACGAGGCGTGGGGAAGCCCCGGACATTTTCGTAACCGAGATATCTTATGCAGAAAATCTACTGATAGCGACATCTATTATATCTTTCTGGAAAAAGCCCGTGGTTCCTCACAAATCCCAATGCCTGGAGCGTTAGAAAGACTAACAGATCGCCTGGTTTCAAAAATTCAAAACAAATTATGGGAAGAAATCTCTGCACCGAAAAAAAATAAAATGCTGCCACCTTGCTTGGACACTGTTCCTAATTTTTCTGTAGGACATTCGACTCTCTTATATAATCCTTGCATAGAGATTAATAGCTCCATTGAAACCTTGTTTGAAAAAAGCCGAAAAATGGCCACAGTCCAACTGGTACGCATCGAATCTACACAACAGCAAATGCTGCAGACATTAATTAGAACTGATGGCCTTTTATATCCAAATTATCAAGGAATTTTTTACGCCAAAGATATAAGACGAGAAACCGTAGAAGGTTGCGACGGTGGAAAGGATATAAGACCATTAAAAAGCCAAATATTTGCCTTTGAGTCATTGATTCGGGTACGGCAAAAACAAGCGGAAAGAGTTTTTGGCCCACAAGAAAATCAAATGCATCTAAATCCCAAGTACCTTAGGCCTGATGTGTTATTTTCACTAGCAGCTTCGTGCAAACTCTCGTTAGAGCTTGACCAATCATGTTTAAAAATGGCAGCTAAAGAGTTTGATGGCTTTCCCTTTCACTTAATGGTCAATGTTCTTCCACGCAATATCTATCACATAGGCTTTCTACGTAAGATCTTCCAAAAAGGCAGTAAAGTCACTTTCGAGCTATCCGAAACTGAAGACATAAATAATTTCGAATTGTTATTACGCGTTCGTGAGCAATTAAAAGAGCTAAAGTTCGGCATTGCCGCTGATGATTTTGGAAAAGGTTACGCCAGCTTAGATAGAATATTAAAAATCAAGCCAGACATCATAAAATTAGACCGTAGCCTAGTTGACGGCATTGATAAAGACCCTTCAAAAAAAGCATTTGTCGAAGGATTAATTAAGGCAACAAAAATATCCAAATCACTTATTTTGGGAGAAGGCATTGAGCGTTGGGAAGAATTTGACATTTTAATGAAACTTGGCGTCGACCTAGTTCAAGGGTTCTTATTCCACAAACCTCAGTCTATCCATGAAATAAAAAAAGCAAAGTTATTAGAAACAAATTCGGGATTGCATGTCGCTTAAAATTCAAAAGTGTATCGCCATAGAGACTATCTGACAGGATACTAGAAAGGAGCTACGGAATGAAAAGAAACAGTTATGCAATGCTTTCAATTTTGATAGTTGTGTTTCAATTATTAAATGCTTGTCAGATGACCAAGACACCATCTGCGACGTCATTTTCTGTCAATGACATTCCCAAATTATCAGAGTGCCAACAAGGTGATAATCTGATCAACTGTAAGACCGTCAAAGAAGGATTTGCTGGCCTAGGTGAAGAAGATCCTTCACAGGGCCAAAGCATCACTCTTGAAACATTACCAAATTTAGGTAAATACAATGAATTTTTTGCTGAAACGCTTGGTATATTTGGCTACAAAGATAGAAATAATTATGATTTTCAAAACAATCTATATATTGCAATAACGGGTGCATTTCATAACTCTGGTGGGCACCTGCTAAGACTTATCAAAGCAGAAAAAAAAGATGATACTATCAAATTGCACGTCGAAAAATGGCAACCAAGTACTAATACACAATGCACTGCCTTTAATCAAGCTATACAAAGACCTTATTTAGTTGTTGCCTTCAACGTATCAGATATTCCCGCAAATCAAAGTCAAAATATAAAGTGGAGCATCGAAGAAAGCACAAAAATATATAGTGGATTTTGTGAAACAGAATTAGAGAAATAAACCTGCACAAGTATAAAAATTCGCCATCTGGAATAGTCAGCACCCTCGACCCAAATAACCAATTATCAAGAAGATTTCCCGCAATTAAATGGAAAACCCAGTAAAATCAAAGTGCAAATCACCTCCCTCAAATAATTGGGCTCCAATTCCCCTTGCCCCTAAAATAGTTCTTTTGATATTAAAGTGTTATGTAAGTCCTGATCACTGAGGGTTCAATGTATGCCAATAAAGTTGTTTTTAAAAGCGGCCTCCGCTTCTCCTAGGTCGCTTCCTAAATCACTGCTTATCGAATCCAGTCGGATTAGCTCAGCCTGGTTCAAACATGCAGTCGTCGGCCTACCCCTCAATATTGGCCGCTCTTTTATCAGCTCATCCAGACTTGAGCACCTAGCCTATAAAGAACAGTTCAAAGACCTTATTAGCGATAGCATTCTGAACCTCTTTGATGACTTAGGACCGGTGTATGGAAAAATGGGCCAGATTTATCTAAGCAGACTGCCAAATAATGCACAAGAAATTGCAGAATCTTTTCATATAACACGCCTCTATGGTGACTGGCCGCCACTACCATTTGAACAAGTCGAAAAAATCCTCGATGATGAAATCCCAACTTGGCGAGAACAGTTTACAATTGACGTCCATCCTCTTGGAGTAGCAAGTATGGCCCAAGTTCATGCAGCTATGGACCTTCAAGGTCGTAAATGGGCTATTAAAATTCTAAAACCACGCGCAAAAATAAGATTGCTAGAAACAGTATCATTGATAGAAAAGTTCATAAAAATTATACAACCGATTAAACTAAGCAAAGCTTCTCAACTCGTAACCCGGGATTTAAAAGAATTGTGCAAGGGTTTTCGCAAAGAGGCATCTTTGGATAACGAGCGACGAACCATCAAGCGCGTATATGAAAAAATGAAAAAAAGGCCGCAAAAACTGATCAGTATACCGAAAACTTATGATGAATTTTGTACTGATAATGTGCTAGCCATAGAGTTTTTCGAAGGGACTTCATTAGAAAAGATTGTAACTGGAAAAGTAGAGTTGCCAATTGCTGCTAAAAAGAAGCTAGCCAAAACCCTATTACATGAACTTCTTGTGCAAGTATTTGAAATGGGGCTCTTTCATGGAGATCCCCATGCTGGAAATTTAATTCTTTTAGAAGATATGTCAATTGGACTTTTTGACTGGGGGCTAACTGGAGAGCTTTTAGAGTCAGACAGGAAACATATTGCAGCCATATTAAAAGCTGTAATCGCTATGGATATGGATCGTTTAGTTGAAGCGATATACACTCTTGGCAAAGAGAATGCGAATATCAAAAGAGAAAAAAGCGTCAGTCGCGCAGCCATTAGA
This sequence comes from Bdellovibrionota bacterium, assembly GCA_041391425.1. Lineage (GTDB taxonomy): Bacteria > Bdellovibrionota_B > Oligoflexia > Oligoflexales > JAWKNZ01 > JAWKNZ01. The sequence continues at coordinate 9,629 of JAWKNZ010000013.1, read as the reverse complement.
AAAGAACTTAAAAAATTTTCTACCAAGTTAAGTACTAACACAAAAAATGGCAGCAAACCCTCGCTTTGTGATTTAATCGAAACATGCTTAAAATCGACATCCAAGTTGGGAATTGAAATGCCACAAGGCCTTCTGCTGATGGCAAAAAGCCTGGTAACCATTGAAGGTTTAGCCAAAGGGATTGATCCAGAGGTGCCGATAAAGCGCATTGCCACCCCAGTTTTGTTTAAAGCAGCAAGGCCTGGTATAAGTGATTTTCTTATGCTCGGCAAAAACTTACCGAAGCTAGTAAAACGTCTCAAAACAGATGCTACTAAGTCTTAATTATTTTAAACGCTAATCTATAAGGAACCTATGAATACTCTCTTTAAAAAACACACTCAGGTAATCACGATTCTATATATTTTAATCTTCGCCTATACTCAATCACTCAGTGCAAACGAAACAGCAAACTCAAAAGACAGAAAAAGCATTGCTATACTAGGAGACAGCTTAGCTACAGGAGCTGCCACCCACCCGGCGATGGTATTTGATCCAGCTGTCATGTGGAATATATTTAATAACAAAACATCTATCAAACCAAATAGCTCTCAAAAATTGTTAAAGAAATACCAAATCAACGAAGACCCAAAACCTCCAATTTTACTGAAAAAAAATATTCGTGAATATAGTGGAGCTTTAGACTGGCTGGTTTTTAATACAATACAGTTTATTTCCGAGCGCTATCTAAATGTTGAACAATATAGTTGGGGGTATTTATTGGGCCGCTCCATTGGAGTTGCCCCTGAACGTATTTATATCGCAGCCGAAAATGGTGCTCGCATCACATCCATCTCTAGACAAATGGATCGCGTTCTGGACTACTTAGATGGAAACTTACCGAACAAAATCATGATATTTTACACAGGCAACGACCTATGCGCGCCAACACCTGAGCTAACGACAAGTGAAGAAGATTATCGAAACGCGCTCTATGCGGGGTTAAATTATATCTCAACAAATGGCAATCCACCTATAGATGGCGCGGAAGTATCTGTGGTTGGCTTTTTAGGAATACTACAACTGCTTGGGCAGGAAAAAATACTAGAAAAACAAATCCGCGCATTTGGCAAAAATACAACCTGCCGCAAATTGAGAGAGCAAGGGTATTTACCAAATTTAGAAAATCAGAGTGACAGCACTTCATTATCGCTTGATATGCAGCTCTTCTCTCAAATCATGCCTCCAAACCCCGCTCGGATGTGCCCAACATTATTTTCTCCACCTTCTGTGGTCAAAGAGCACATCAATTTTTTGGCAAATAGAATTCGTAAATATAGAGAAATTGCAAAAGAAGTAGTAGATGAAATGAATAAAAATATAGCCATACAAGATAAATCGAATATCCAATTTCGTTATATCGATGCTACTGAAAAAATATACTTTGATCCAGAAGACATTGCCGGTGATTGCTTTCACTTAACGGTCAATGGACAAGCTAAAATTGCTGATGCGGTCCTAACAGACGTTTCGAAAGATTTATAAAGGCTTCTTTGGGTTGCTCCATAACAAAGCGCACATCAATACGCCTATTTCGGGGATCGTTCGGATTTTTTTGTGCCGGGCGCAGATATGCATAGCCACTCACTCCAAAGATCTTATTGTTATTTTCATTATAAAGTTCAGCTAAATTCGGCTGGCAAGCCTTTAATAGTTTCCAAATATTTGAAGCTCTCATCGCCGACAAAGCGAAGTTATCAGGATATGATGCTGTTTTTTTAACAGGTGTTGGATCGGTATGCCCTTCTATCATAATGGTTTCAATATTTACGCTACGGGTATTTGAACAGTTATTTACAGAAACTGATGCTCCAATATTTTTTAAGCCCACATCACACCATATTGGCAACTCCTCAGTGGTTAAAACAGCAGGCTTTTGCTTCGCATAGCAAGGAAGGACTTCTGACATAATTTTGGACAACACACCAATATTCTGAAGGTTGATTGTATTAGGATTTGCTTCAGATGCAGGGAATGAAATAATTTCATTATTAAGCCTGAGAATTCCGGCCTGTAAAATGACTTCCGAGTTCAACCCGTAAGATCGCAACGCTTCTTGCAGTTTAGTTAAAATTTCTTTCCGGGTGTTCATGGAACTTTGTAAGATTTCTTTAGTATTCTTAAAATGAGCTTGATCACTTTCATACTGAATACAAAACACTGCTAAAACAATTAGAAAAACAAAAATCATGGCTGCTAAAATATCGCATAAAGACATCCATAAATTTTGTTTTTTTTCATAGTTATGATTACGCATGATTGCCCATATTCTAAAAATCTAAAAACAGCTTAAAACATTAAAATTTATCGTCTGTAAAATTTTCACGGTTGAAATTTATGACGGGATGTTCGAAATCAGGGCTGGCTTTTTTTTCATTGCCATTGGCAAAATGCTTGCGCTCTTTGTCAAGCATTCTGACTAGCCTTTCCATAGATATCATAGCATCCGTCCAATCATCGGTCGCACGCCTAGTCTTATCCGTTAACTTATGTACAATTTGTCCCAGTTGTATAATAGGCTCTTGTATCTGCTGTGTTGCAGCTACAGATTCAGTCATCATATTTTTGCCGATTTGCGAAGTAGCTCCATCCAATGCCCGTTCCATTCGTTCAATAGTATCAATTATTTTTGTATGGAACACGCCTGCGGCCTTTTGTAAAGGCTCTTCAATAGCCTCGCCAATTTTCTTACTTGTTTCCACCAAATAACTATTAGAATCTTGCATCTCACCTAAATTTGCCTTGATCGATGATAAGATTCTAAGGCAATTATCGGCTATCGCTTTCATCTCCTGCGGCGCACCTTCTGCTAATCCATTGCGAAAATCATTGACTACTTCACGTAATATTTCTTCCTGAATTTTTTGTTGTTTATTGTTAAGTGCCTCCAATGATCCCGCTATCTGTTCAAGATAGCGCAATTGACTCGTATTGGCATTTAACTGGTTTATGGAAACCTCTTCCTGCGAAAAACGCTTGCCTATCGTTGCGATGCTTTCAATAAGAGTTTGTAACTTATACCTCAACGTACTAAAGACCGCTATTTCCACTCTATTGTATAGAAGCGAACAGCCTACCCCTACCATTGATGTCCAAAAAGCCAAGGCAGCTCCACCCAAAAGCTGATCTAAAGAATCTCTCATCTGCAAAAAGTTGCTTCCCATAAGACCCTTACGGGCCAAATATATACTTGCCGAAAGGCCAATAAATGTACCTAAAACCCCCATACCACTTAGATGACTGCCGATACTTTGATAGGCGTTTTTATCCAACCTTGGGCTAATGATGCTTTCTTCATTTATAGCACTAATGACCTGTGAGTCGAGAATAAGGCTATCACACCTATCGCTAACAAATAGCCGATCGGCAAATGGCGCTATTAATGGAAGCTTTAAAAAGACATCTAACTTTTTCTTAAACTTTTTATCACTACCTTCCAATATTTTAAGTTGAGCAAGCAAATGCATTGCACCTTTAAACTCCCCTATAAGCGCTTTAGATCTGAAAATCATCTTAAAAATCCAGAAGAAAGCGTAGGCAACGATAGATAAACTCCATAGCAAGATAAACTCATTGGAAATCATCGCATTTGCTAGCAATGATACGTCAATCTGCATAATCGATTTCCTTTTACGAAATTGAAAATATCGAATTAGACATGGGGCTATTATAAATTTTAATCTAAAGACAAAAACACTGTGAGGGAATAATATGCAGGGCTAACACCTATGCCACACTAAGCACCTTGGTCACATTTTTCCTTGATGTACTTGTAAATATAGCTGTGAACTTCCCCTTTCACACACATGCCAGAGTTAAACCCTTTGCGTTCGGGATCTTCACTACACCACATTACTTGGCAACTTACGGTGATATTACCAAACTCAGCTCCCAGAATAACTTTGATGGAACTATCCATAGGCAGCTTCTCTGGCGTCCATATACCGATACCAGTTTCAGAAACATCACATAAAATAAATGGTTGGCGTTCAAAGTTCGATTCAGCCACTAAAAGCCCTGTAATCTCATCTGAATTCAACGTCACAATCCTTGGCTGCACCCTTCGGTCTTGCCGCCGCATAGAAGTGACCATACGCACATCTCCTTGTAAATGCGTCGTCCGCTGTATTGGCCTTGCTCTCTCTTTTTCCTCTACATTTCCTCTATGCAATTCCAACTATCGCCAAATTTTATTTTCTCTTGACAAGGAAGCAATTTATAAATAAAAACAATGGATTGTGTAGCTTATTTTTTGATCTCCACGATAACTTCCCTGTTACATTAAATAGGCAGAATCGGTTGGGTGACTAATCAGATATGGTAGTTATTTTGGTTTCTTAAAGGCAGATTCCAGATTTGATGGAAGAGACGCATGGTTATAAGCTACTGCCACAGTGCATGATATGTACAACTAAGCCGAGGTGGCGAAATCGGTAGACGCAGTGGATTCAAAATACTACGCGTCTATTTCAGAGGAATTAGGCAAGAAAAGCAGAAACTTCTTGACATTTCGATACCTTAGCGACTAAGGTCCTGAGGTTGAAAAAGCAAGAATAAAGACGACAGTAACAGCATAGTAACAAGCCTCTGTGGCGGAATTGGTAGACGCGCCGGATTCAAAATCCGGTTCTGGCAACGGAGTGTGAGTTCGATTCTCACCGGAGGCACCATTTGTATCCCCCAAATACAGTTCACATCGCATTTAAAATCTCCGAAATTTTATCCGCATCCAATTGAGGCTTGCCACAATAATGAGCTTCGTTGACTTCCCTACCATGACCAAGAATCAAGGCACGATCGTCCAAAGACATACCTGCTTCCTTGGCTGCTAAGTTGAAGCCACGCCTCATATCATGACGCGTAAATGGAGCAAAGGTACATTCCAAAACAATCTGGACTTTTAACTTCGGTTATCCGTAACCTACCAGAACAACAAGATTATCAGATGGAAGCTAAGGTTTTTTCCTTTCATTTGCGACTCTATAAATTATGAAAACTTTGTACGATCATAGATTAAAAGAGCTAGCATTCGCTAGCACTGATCCCTATCAACTCATAAAGGGATTTGGTGTCCCTGTGTCGACTGCTGCTGCATGGACCAAAAATAAACCACGAAAAGTTGTTACTTTTGAAAACCTCGACGTCAGTAAGACTGAACTTATCAAAGACATCAATAAACTTCAGCTTGAATGTAAGCAACTGACTGCTCTCCTTGAGCTTTACAAGTCTATCAATGATATCTTCGGATTTTCCATCAAGTGGCAGCGTTTACCGAGCGCCGCAGACAAAGAACTGGTACTCAAAATGATAAAGAAAACAGCAAGCATAACTGGGCTTAAGAAATCTTTGGCCACAATTTCTCTATCATCAAGCCGTTATCATAGTTGGGTCAAGAGAGATCTGTCATGTAATCTAAATGATTACAAAACGTGTCCTAAATTTAATCCAATGAAACTCACTGCAGCTGAACTTACCAAAATGAAAGATTTTGTTACTTCAGCAGACTACGCACACTATCCCTTAACTACACTAGCAAAGAAAATTAAACGTTCTGGCCAACTAATATGTTCTCCCTCGACTTGGTCCAGAATGGTTAAGCGACATGGGTGGAAACGACCTAGAAGAAGGGTTTATCCAACAAAACCTAAAATAGGAGTACGAGCAAACGCTCCAAACGAAATTTGGCATGTCGACGTCACTGAGGTCAATCTACTTGAAGGTGGCAAAGCATATGTACAAAGTGTCGTCGACAATTATTCACGATACACCATTGCTTGGAAAGTAAGTGAGCACAAAACTGGATGCCAAACAAAAGATCTTCTTCTTGAGGCTTTGGAAAAGGCAAGCAACTCAAACCCAAAGATACTGCCTGAGGTCTTTGTGGATGGCGGTAGTGAAAATTTCAATCAATTTGTATCTAAGCTTGTTAACCTAGGAAAACTGACTTTAACCAATGCTCAAATCGATGTAAAATTCTCTAATTCTATCATAGAGGCAAATTTTAGGAGCCTAAAATACAACTGCCTCTATAATGTTCCTCTGCAAAATATCAATACTGTCAGACAGCTCACTGATTTTTACTATTCTGAGCAAAATTCTAAAATGCCACATTCAGCATTTAAAGGAGCTACGCCAGAAGAAATGTACCGCGGACTATGGAGTGAAGAAATAGCTGCAGAACTCAAGGAAAAATCAAGAGCAGCAATTAAGAATCGTATCAGTTTTCATCAATCCCTCAATTGTAACAAATGCTTGTCGTAGCAGAATTCCAATGCCTCTTTGTGCGACATAAATTGACATCAAACTTTTACTTTAAACTCTACACCTAAACCGTATCAGTAGAATTCGTTAACACAAATCAAAAAGTCCAGATTGTATTGGAATGTACCTTGGGTGCGAATTGATATTTATATCGCAATTGGTATTTTAAAGGCGCCAAGACAATAAGATTGAAACTTATAATTTTGCAACTTCACTATCGGAACATTCATTTCACCAGCCATCTGTGCTGGCATTTTGCCGTCGATAGAGTGATGAACTCTGCCCTTATTATAATAATCCTGATAAAGACAAAGTTTATTTTGTAGGTCAACTCAGTTCCAAAACAAGGTATGCAGTAATGTTCAAAAACTCGAATCTATTAAGATTCCAGAACTATTTCTAGATGTTGTTGATTGGCAATTTTACGATTTTTTGCTACCCGTAGCACCGTGAAGAACAATTGCCTCTAAATTGCTAGCATATAATGCTGAGAAATAGCGTATTAAATTCACTATAGTTGAATTGTTGGACTCTATGGCCAAGTCCGCAGAATAAATTGTAATATTTTTAATAAATTATATCTTTCTATAGCACACAAGCTACTTGTTGCTATTTTGACAAAATTGATATTTTATGACAAAATAGCAACATGGATAAAAGGATTTCAAATCTATTAAAAGCTAGACACGTGATAAGCCTCCCTGAGCTAGTCGAGATCGTGGGTCACAAGACTGGTGTTTACAGGTTGGTCGATAAAGGAGAGTTACAAAAAGTCTCACCTGACGGCATGGGATATTTTTGTTTACCGACCGTTGATGAGGGAACCGCCTATTTTGCGATTGTAAAACATTACTATCCCCAGTGTGTCGTGTCAGGACCAACGGTCCTATCATTGTACGATTTGGGCCTGGATTACATCAACAAAATCGACGTTGATATCCCTAATTCTATGAACCTTAAAAACGACCTGATGAATGTGCACAGAGTTGTTCCCAGGAAGATAACAAATGTTGAAGAAAGAAGTTTTGAAAGTAAGGGAATACCGTTTGACATACGAGTTTACTCTCCGGAAAGAACCCTGTTTGAGGCATATAGATACTATAAGGGTTTGGACTCCTATTTCTACGCCATTAGAAAATTCGCTGAATTCTATTTAGATAGGGAAAATCCGGGAAAACAATTTAACTTAATTTTGAAGATAAATAAAAAGATGGGACAAGAAATTTTGAATCTGCTTCAAATGGAGATCTGAAATGGTAGCTATTTCGCTAAATAAGCAGTTCAACAATTGGAAAAGAGAGAATGGACAGCACGGTAGGCAAGCATTTTCAAGATTTATGATGCTGAAATTTTTAGATGCTTTATCGGCCCTATCGGATGACTTTATTTTCAAGGGTGGCAATCTTCTTTGGCACTATATCAGAACACCAAGGCAAACAATTGACCTGGATTTAGTCACAGCCAAAATGACATCCCATGAGACTGTCAGGAAAGCACTTGATCAAGTCGGCAACTACCACTCCGAAATAGATTTCAATATTATAGAGTTCAAAGAAATTGATAATGCGACATATTCTGCAGCGGCGGTTGTGATTGGCTACAAAACAGCAGCAGGACAAGTGAATCAATTTTCCTTGGATATCGTATATGCATTGCCAACAAACATTGCTAAGGTTAGGTCGACTATCAGCGGTGAACTTTATATATCAGCCAGTATTGAAAATATCGTAGCTGATAAAGTCCAGGCAGCCCATCGATTTAAAGCTGGAAATACAAGAATGAAAGATTTTGATGATCTTTGGCGAATTGCCAAATCGAGCTTTTCGATTGATATGAAAATCCTCGCAAAGTTAATGGATGAAAGAAAGATTCCATACACTCTTGATATCGAATGGGTTGATAATCTAAATGGCCCTTGGATCAGGCATTCCAAAATGTATAAAGATATCCCTAGTGACTTGGAAGCAGTCTTTAATGCTATAAACTTGTGGTTGAAAACCTTGAAACTTTCGACGTAAATAAAAGTCACTTCCTAAAAAACTTTTATTTGTTACTCCATTAAAAGTAACAAAGAAAAGAAATATATTAGAGTAACAAATAAGTAACAAAACCTTGATCCGTTCAACGTATTTTCAAGGCTTTCAGAAGGTCAGTCTAACGCTAACAAATTTTGCTTGCGATTGATTTTACTAGTTGGCTTGATCTTTCTAAGGTTAATTATTGTAATAAGTTACCCCAACTAATTCCACCTTAGAAATAGATCCATGCATAGTAAACGCTGTGGATTCAAAATCCACCGTCCGCAAGGATGTGCCGGTTCGAGTCCGGCCACTGGTACCACCTTTTAAGATCTTAAATTTGTATGGAAAAACCTCAAGACAACGTTCGTCACATCGAAGCTTACAAGCAAGCTTTGGTAGAACTCTCTGAGGTAAGAAAAATCTACCCCGAAATGACATTTGAAAAATTAGTTAGAGCAAATGAGAAGATCTTGGCGGGATTATCCGAAGCAGAGAAAACTGAATACCTCGCCTATCTCAAAGAAGACTTAGAAGCTCATTGATAGGCGTTTGACTTTAGCCTTTCGTATATTGCTGCACTTGCCTCATCCGAAATTTCATATCCTGAATAATATTTCTCACATGTGCTGATCGAATCCCCAATCCATTTAGATATGATGGATAGTGAAACGCTTTGCCCGAGCATGTGTATCACGTACGAATGTCTCAAATCATTAAAAGTAAGCTTTTCGAATGAACAGTTTCTGCCCATCAAATAGAATTTTGTGAGCCTTTCGGCTAATTTTGCTTTTCTTAACTCAAAACGAACATCATTCTGCAAGTTTGCTGTCCGTGTTATAGCAGCAAGGCTCTCTTTAGTTGGGATTATCAGCGCTTTGCGGATTCCGCCTCTCTTCAGACGATTTGAAAATTTAAGGCTTTCTTCTTTTAACTGACGATTGATGACAATCATGAAGTCGTCAATTACACATGATTCTCTTAAAGCTAGGATTTCACCGAGGCGACCCCCTGTTACAAATGCCGTTATGACTAAGTCAGAAAAAATAGGGTCGTCGATCCTATTCAAGATACCTTGCAGTTCTTGGAGTGAAACGTAGCGGACGTCTCTAGGTTCCTCTTGTGGCTTTCTTAGTTTTTGTTCTCCACCTGTAATACCAAAATGTTTCCGGACTTCGTTTAACTTCCCTAGCAATACTCTTTGTTTTTGATTGTCGAATTTTTCTGCCAATTTTTTTTCGATTTCTGCTCGACTTGAAGCCAACTGGCTGGCATCATCAAATTTGACCCCCATCGCAACAAGTTTTGACC
>JAWKNZ010000012.1:0-109134 GCA_041391425.1 Bdellovibrionota bacterium | reverse complement strand
TCTAATTCTTTAAAATATGCCGTGTCAAGTTCGTCTCCAATTTCTTCTACAAGGTTTTCATTTAAGGCTTGCTTGTATGGAATCGAAGTAATGGAAGAGTAATCATTGATTTCGTTGTAATACGATACAATTTTTTTATCATGAGGAGGGACTAATTGTCCGCCTGTACTCCAATAAACTTTGTAGCCGTTATATGCAGGTGGGTTATGGCTTGCCGTCACGCATACCCCAGCGTTGCATTTAAAGAATCGCACCATAAAAGAAAGCATAGGGACGGGACGCATTTGCTTTGTTATTAGAGCTTTTATTCCGAAGGAAGCAAATACCTCCGCAGCTGCTTGAGCGAATTCACGTCCATTGTTGCGAGAATCAAAGCTTATGGCGATTTTTAACTGCTGTTTCTCATTATCTTTTGCAGCTTCGGCTATTAGGTGTTTTGATAATGCGGCTGAAGCTTTGCGGATGTTATAGATATTCATCATAGCAGTGCCTGCTCCCATGATGCCTCTCATTCCACCCGTGCCAAACTCGAGGTTGCGATAAAATCTGTTGGTTAGTTGGGTTTTATCTTTTTTTTCTATGAGTTCTTTGATTTCATTTTTAGTTTGCATATCGAAAGCATTTGAGGTGGCCCAATAGTTTGCACGTTCGAGAATTTGTTGATCCATGAATATTTCCATTTTTTAATAGTGATCAGATAATTATGTAAGTTCTAAAAATAAGGCCAATCGTTGACAATAGCTCTTGAAACATCGTCATCTTGTACGATTTGGGGTAAACAGAGGTAAAGAGCCATTGCTGGGCCATGAAAACGAGAGATTCCTGTTGAGAATCTGCCAGCTAACGGCAATGTTGATTCAACTTCAACGGTCGGAAGATTTACTAAAATATTAGGGGCGTTGACTTGGTGTCTCTTTTCGTCGATGATATGTCGTTCACCAATAAATGATAATGCTAATGAAGACTTAGTATCATTTATATCGGTAATTGCTTCATCTAAAACGTCGTATTCGTAGATGCTTAGATCTGGGCAAAAGATGACATTTTCTTGGTAGGCATTGCTACTATCATAATGCTCCATAAGGTGTATTCCTGGAGATACGAAAGATCCTCCTTCATCAAGCTCTAAAGACTTTCCCCATAAAATGGTTTTTTTTGCCGCTCGATGTGCCATTGTTTGAAAACGTAGAAATCGATCGACTGCTTTCTTAGAATAGAGTGGTCCCATTAGTGGTCCGGTTTTATCTTCAAAGTCATCTGTAGCACCAATCTTGATTTTGTCCATGCTATCAGATAGGAGAGAGATAAATTCTTTTGCTATACCTCTATAAACGAAGACTCTGCTTGTAGAAGAACAAAGTTGTCCTGATGATTTTACAACACCATAAATAATATTGCGGACAGCGGTGTTAAGGTCGGCGGACGAATGCACTAAGACAGCATTTTTGCCACCAGATTGCATGACTAACTGCCGCCCAGTCTTTATTGCTGCCGATTTTTTTATTTCTTCGCAGTGTTCATAAGATCCAGTGTATAAAACTCCAGCTATACGCTTATTTGAGAATGTCTGTTTGAATGAAAGGTAACTGCCAAATACGATATTAAGTATACCTTTAGGTAGGTCTAATTTATCGGCTATTAAAGCGAATAGTAGACAGCTTAATGAAGCGTGTGTTGAGGAAACTAATATAAGGGAACATCCAGTTAGTGCCGTGGCTGTGAAATAGAAAACAAAGCTGGTTACTGGAGTTGAAAAAGGTAAAAATCCTGCGGTGATACCGACTGGAGCTAAAGAAAATTCACCTCTTGGTGCGCCTATTTTAGCTGGCGCTAAAATGCTTTCATAAATTTCGTCTTCGTGGTTGGCAACCCAGTTTAAGTGTCTTAGTGCTGCTTCCATGTCGGCGCGAGCTTCCCAAGCAGGTTTTCCTGTTTCGAGTTGCATTGCTTGGATAAGGGGCTCTTGACAATCAGCGAAAGCTTGAGCTAGCCGGGTGATAATATCAATCCTTTCAGATTTTGATAATGCGGCTACTTCGTTTTGGTGTTCTTCCGCGAGGTTGATTGCTTGTTCAACGACGTCTTTTGATTCTTTAAAACTCATCAGAAGGCTGTTGCGGCTTGGATTCATGGAAGAACGGAGTTCGCCGCGTTCGGCTGGCCGCCAAGTGCCGCCAAGCCAATGCCCTGGCCAATCAATCGGAAGTTCTTTATTTTTCAGCCTTAATGTTAATTCTTCCAACTTCATATGTTCCACCTTGTGGTGTGAAGGTTTTAAGAAAAAGTCTATTCTATTGCTAACAGTTCTCGCCTGTAGCTGTTAATATGTTACTAGATAAGCTACAGTGTAGGGAAGTATATATCCTCGGTTTTATGGGGTTTAAAAATGACAGATCAAAGCTTTGAGTCGATGCCGCTAGATTGGCCAGATGGGTGGTTTATTTTTGATCAAGGTAAGGTTCAGGGACCATTGACGACAAAGCAAGTGTTTGGCGACAGTGCAGATAAAACTGTTCCTGGGCATTCTATGGTAAGCCGCAGGGGTTTTAGTCGCTGGTACTCCTTAGCTGAACTAAAGGATGTATATAAAAAAGGCAACCATATGGGGATTGCTAATTTAGCAACTATTACTGATGTTGAGGATGAACTTTCGGCTGCAGTTGGCAAGCTTTCCAAGCTTCACTCCGAAGTGAGAGAATCTCGTAAAAATAGTTTATTAGAGATAAAACAGATTGAGACGCAATTATCAAAGAATACAAATTTCAATTCTCCAGCAAGTAGCATTTCTTATGAAAGTGCGGTTGGTGAAGGTGTCATTTCATCCAATGAGGCTAAAACAGAAACTCTTTTAGGGAAAAGGGCAGCGAAGAAACCAAATCCTCTAATACCTAGTAGCCATGACGACAGTGGCACCGGTGGTTTATCAACTGCTACGAAAGTTTCTTACTTTCAATTTGAAGGTCGCCATAGGCAAAATGTTAAGAAGATTGGTATTAGCAGAAAAAATAAGGAACATGAACTGGCATACCATCATATGATTCTGGCTGGTCGTCTTCGTTTGGGCGCTTTAAACAGCCCGTGGTTGGAAGCGTATGTTAAATTCTTTGGTAGCTTGGGATTATATTGGGGAATTTGGTTGCGGCGTACTGCATTGGCGACAACGATGCATCTTAATGGGTCTTCGATAAAAAAAAGTGGCCGGATTTTTTGGCTCTCTTTTATACCTGGTTATCATATGATTATGGGGCGTAAAGTTGCTGCTGCTGTTTTGTCTTTAGAAACTCAGAATGGTTATAGGACGGTGTCCCCTACTCTTGCTATGTTTCTTTCTATTTTCCCGCCATTTGTTATTTACTATTTACAATCTGCGTTAAATAAACATTGGGAGTTGCATATTATGAAAGAAGTTTCTGAAGGTGATTAGGGCTTACTTTACTTTCCAATACAGAATGTGCTGAATATAGAATCTAATATATTTTCATTGTCTATTTCACCGATGATTGAGACCAATGCTTTTGTTGCTTGCTGAAGTTCAAAGGCGAGCATTTCTTCAAATTGTTTTTCTTGGTAGCCTCTTTCAAAGGCATCAATGGCTTTTAAAGCTTTTTCAATCGCATTAAGATGCCTTGCAGATGTGATGCAAGTTTCCTCTGAAATTGGGGCAATATAGTCGTCGACCTGCTCGCATAAGAGGCTTTTTAATTTATCTACGCCGGTGGCTTGCTTGCATGAAATGGTGATTTGCTCTTCTGACCAGTTGAAGCTTCGCAGGTCTGCTTTGCTTACGATGCGGATATATTGTTTGGTTCTAAGCTTCTTAATCCATTGCTCCATTTCTTGCGTCTCGATGCTGCTAGCGTCTGCTGGTAAGATGAACAGAACGATATCTGCAGATTTTGCGATATTAATAGACTGAGTGATACCAATTTTTTCAACTTCATCTGTCGCTTTGCGAATGCCTGCCGTATCAATTAAGCGTATGAGCCTTCCATTTATATGACAGCTTTCTTCTAAATAATCTCTCGTTGTCCCTGCAATAGGGGTTACTATGGCTCGGTTTTCTCGTAGTAGTTCATTCATTAAAGTAGATTTACCACAATTTGGTTGTCCAAATAATGCTACTTTAAGACCTTTGCTTGCAATCCTTCCTGTTGTGTATGAAGATTTTAGTTTAAGAAGTGTTTGTTTGACTAAATCGACCCTTTGCTTGACTTCAAGTAACTCGATGTCGGAAGTTTCTTTTTCATCAGGAAAATCTATACGTGCTTCTAGATAAGCCATTGCGGCTATAAGTTTGGTTTTTAATGATTCGACTTCTTGTGCTAGTTTTCCCGACGAAAGTTGGCGTGCAGCCAACCACTGTTGCTGTGATTCTGCATGTATGAGTTCTTTTATACCCTCAGCTGCAGTTAAGTCTAATTTTCCATTTAAAAAAGCGCGTCGAGAAAATTCTCCTGCTTCAGCTTCGCGAAATCCGTTAGTTAAGAGTATGCGTAAGCATGCTTGAATAATAAATGGGCCACCATGCGCATATATTTCAATACTATCTTCACCAGTAAAAGAATGAGGGGCTTGGAAAAAGACGGCCATAGGCTCATCTAATATTTGCTTTGTTTCTGGATCATAAAACCGGCAAAGTCGCATTTTGCTGTGTTGCCAAGGTTTTTTTGATTTGGGGGATAAAATACCAGGTAGAAGATCGAGGCAACCTCTACCTGTAATTCTTAAAATGGCGATCGCTGAAGGAGCTTTGCCACTAGCTAAGGCTACAATTGGATCACTCAGATCCTTTTCAACGACATCGGTAACGATGCTTTTATCCTTGCACTTGTCCATCCGCTCCATCTATAGGCAATATCATAAGTTTACGGTTGGGTCCCGAGCCTATTGATTTTGTATAAACTTTTTCATCTTTATCCAGTGCCATATGGATTATTTTTCTATCGTATGAACTTTTATAATTTAAAACTACTGGCCTTTTATTTTCTGATACCTTTATGGATAAATCATTTGCCATAGTTATAAGCTCTTTTTCGCGATCGCGGCGGATGTTATTACAATCCACAAAAATACGAAAAGGTAATTCTCTTCTTAAATGCTTTGGCTTTTTGCGAAGAAGGTGCTCTAGTGCTTCCGCTAACTTTGTGTTCTTGGTTATCTGGGCTGCTAATTCGTCGCTTTCAATATTAAGAATAAGCCGGTCATCAGCTTCAGAATGGGTGACGTTAACTTGGCTTTGAACGATGTGCTCGCAAATTCCCTGGCAAAAATCGGCCAGCTCTTCTTTTAGACTTGCAGTTTCTGCATCAGTCAGGGGAGTTTTTTCTGAGATATCGCTTATCCCGCTATCTCTTCTTTCTGCATTGGCGGCTTTATTGGAGTTTTCTGAGTGGTTACTGTGTTTTACTTCTCTTTGCCTTTTTTATCTTTTTTCCACGCTTTTACTGCTACTTTTTTACCAAAGAGTCCTAAAAAGCC
Organism: Bdellovibrionota bacterium; assembly: GCA_041391425.1. Taxonomy (GTDB): domain Bacteria; phylum Bdellovibrionota_B; class Oligoflexia; order Oligoflexales; family JAWKNZ01; genus JAWKNZ01. Next base: position 103,656 of record JAWKNZ010000012.1, on the reverse strand, counting down.
TAATGATTCACTTTCGACCTCGTAAGCCAAATCATCTTGCGTTATTCCTAGTTGCCCAGCTGCTTTTAGTAGAGCAAGTTCAAGGGTTTTTTCTTCTATCCGGATTGTCATTGTACAATTTCTCCCAATATACGTGTCAGTCTATTACTCTATTATAAATTTAGGCTAACTTTCTGTTAAGCCAATGTTGCTGTGCTACTGATACGATGGTGTTAACAAGCATATATAACACCATACCAGAAGGAAGCCCTAACATCATCACTGTAAATACCACAGGCATCATTAACATCATTTTTGCTTGTGCTGGGTCCATACTTGGGTTCGGAGTCAACTTCTGTTGAAGGAACATAGCAACCCCTAACAGTAAAGGGGTAACATAATATGGATCAGCAACTGAAAGGTCTTGAATCCATCCCATAAAAGGCGCTTGGCGCAATTCGATTGAAGTTGATAAGACTCGGTAAAAAGCAAAAAACACTGGAATTTGGGGTAATATTGGCAAGCAGCCTTTCATCGGGTTTATTTTATGAGCAGACATGAATTTCATGATTTCTTGTTGCTGAGCCATTCTGTCATCTTTATGTTTTTCTCTGATTTTATTCATTTCAGGTTGAAGCTTTTTCATCTTGTTCATAGAAATAGCTGCTTGCTGGTTTAGAGGGAAAAAGATAAGCTTTAAACCCAATGTTACCAGAATAATTGCCCAACCCCAGTTACCAGTTATTGACTCAACAAAGGCCGTAGCGGTTAATAGGGGTTTAGCAAGAAAGCCAAGCCATCCTAATTTAACGCTTTAATCTAAAGTTGGAGAAATGGCCACCATAGAATCTAGTTCCTTTGGGCCAAACCAGCCTTTCAATTTAATGCTTATACTTTGCTCAGGTTTAACAAGTCCTTGTGGTTGGTAGAGTATTGCAGAAAGTGAGCAGTATACTCCAACGGAAGGCGCTGATTGAATAATAGACAACGAAATATTATTCGTTTGTGGTAGTAATACCTTTTGAAAGTAATGCTGGTCAAACCCATAAAAATGGACCATTTCATTCATGGTTGATGTCGCCGCAGCAACAGAAGGTTGTTGTGGGTTTTCAGCTCTTGATTCGTCCGCTTCTTCGCAGTATTTTATCGTGTCGATGCTATCGATATCATCACGTCCAGAAAAATTTACAATTTGGGGCATTCCGTTCGGCATTCCAGGCAAAAATCCACCCCCAGTTTCTACCTTTTTGGTGTTGACATTTTCATGCATTAAAATTGAGCTTGTTAGCTCTAGCTGCTGAGTGCTTATATTTTTCCATGTAGTTATCAGATCAAAACTATACCCTTTTTCAGGAATGATATAAGTTTGCGATAGCTCCCAAGGGCCAACTGTTTTCCAGAATTTAATGTTGTTTCCTTGTCTTTCGGCATGAAAATTTCTATAGCCGGACGACTGTTGCGAGCTTGTCAAAGCTTGTACATAAAAATCATTATCAATGAGGTCTACTGGGGAGGCGTCTTTTTTGTTACTAACTCGATAGTTTTTTAAGATAAGCGATTCAATCCCAGAGTTTATTTGGTTAAAAACAAATGTGCTAGTTTCATTGCTTATGGTTAGTTCTTCTCTACTAAGTAGTTTTGGCGAAGATTCTAATTTATCTTGAGATTCTCCACTTTTAGCTGCCTCATTTTGTGTTAGAAAGTTGTCATTAGAAGTAGTGCTGGTCTCAGCGGTGTTTTCTTTAGCATCATTTCCGTTTATAGACTTTGCAGCCGGGCTTCCGTCAGGCTGTTGAAGGCTAGCTTGCTTATTCGTTGTTTTATTTAGATGTGGATATTTTACTTTTAAATATTGGGTATACGCAAAGTAGAACAAAACACAGAGGATAATTGCCAGCAGGTTTTTCTTTTCCATTTTCAAGGTTTGTCAATTCCTCCAGGATTAAAAGGGTTACAGCGGAGCACACGCCAGCTGATTTTTGCAAAGGCCTTACTTAACGAGTAGTTTGAAAGGCAAATATGTGCGTATTGAGAGCATGTCGGATAGAATCTGCACCTAGGACCAAGGAGTGGAGATAATGCTTTTTGATAGAGTAGGATCAAAAGAAGAAAAAATTTAGTAATAAACTGGCTTATCATAGATCCCTTTGCTTTTGATGTGCCATCTTCTTCCGTGACTCCTAGACATTAGGTGGCTTCTTATGAGCTCATTTTCTAATGTTTAACAGGTCCTTCTAGCTAGCTTCTCTATATTTTTGCGAAGCTCTTGTAACAATTCATGATAAGAAACTTTGCCTGCCGAATGTCTAGCTATGATTACTAAGTCAATGCTTGCTTGCTCAGAAAAATCTGGCTTTAAATGACGAAACGCTTCTCTTAATCGGCGCTTCGTTTTGTTACGAATAACAGCGCCTCCAACTTTTCTAGATACAATTAATCCAAGGCGCAGGCCTTGGCGAGCTGTTTTTTTTCCAAACACCACCAACTGCTTGCTGACGACTTTCTCTCCGTGTTCGAGCACTTCTTTGTATTCTGATTTTTTTAGAATTCTACTGGTTTTATGGAATTTAAACATGAAAAACTCTTGGTAAAACCAGGGGAGCTCCCTTAAGGTTCCCGCCACGGTGCCATACACCCAAACAAAGCAAGCCTACCAAGGTAGGCTATCAAGTTATATATTATTCTGTCTAAGCGTAAAAAGCAGAAGTCATATGCAAGTGGTGAGAACTATTTCTTGTAAATGGTGGGAGCAAGAGACTTTCGTCCTTTAGCTCTTCTGTTCTTTATTACATTACGTCCGCCTGGCGTAGCCATTCTTTGACGGAAGCCATGGGTTCTTAATCTTTTTAGGTTTGAAGGTTGAAAAGTACGTTTCACAGCTTGTTCCTTCTGTTTTTAAAGTAATCTTCCAATATGGACTCTGGTTATTCTTCAACTATTTTTTCTGTATTGATTCCTGAACAAGGATAATATTTCCTCTGTCTTTTGCGTTCAGGAGCGCGAATGTAACAGATTGTAAGCTAAGTAGCAAGCAATGCATGAAATTTCTATCTCCCCTTATGGCGGGTTTATTGTGTTTGTATAACGTGCTGTAATTAAATACAATTGTCTTAAAGTCTTGACTTTTTGTTATTATTTTATAATTTATATTAATAATTGTTTGTTTTTTATTAAGGTTTTAATAATGATTTATTTTATAAGACATCATTTTAATATATTGACTTTGAAGTCCGGCTTGCTGCTAGTGTGCTCAGCATACCTGTTTGCTGGAGTGTCGCTTGCTGATACCATCAAAGTTATTCCAATTATTTCTTCTAAAGTGGTTGATAATGGTGTTGAACTGCTTTATCGGCTGCCTTGCGGAGGGCGGTATTTTGGCTTGGTGGCTATTCAAAAAGAAGACATTTTACAACTTGGCATTGCTTACAAGATAAGTCCTTATGCCTGCACTGATGTACCAGAAGTCAGTACAAAGCATTTTTCTTGGTTAGATAAAAAATATAAAGAACGTATTACTCCGCTGGCCTCTAGTTTTGTTGCTACTAAAGGTATTTGGGGGCTAGCCTATGCTAATTATATCCATCGGCCGCAAGATCCAGAAAATGCTATTTTAGATGTGAGTGAAGGGTTTAGAAAGACGGTGGGCCTACGGGAATCGTTAGATATTATTTATACGTCTAAATGTAGCTCTTATTCTTTGCCATTATTTCAGGAGTCTATGGATGCTGGCCATGCAGGGCAGCTTAATCTTGATGTTTTAATGTTGGAGTTTTTTCCTAAAAGACCAAATCGTAATTGTATTGCTATCGAAAAGCAGGTTCATTTTGATCACTTAGTTGACGAGCAACAAAAGGTATCTGTTCGTGTTGGAAAACAAGCTACAAAAGACTTGAGGCGTGTATTTCGTATCAAAATTGCTAAAACGGCTTCCGATTCGATCAGGCAGTTAGATGATGGCGGACTTTCTCTCGAGTATTACCGCCGCTGCAATGATGCACCTATTGGTTTAGTGGTGACTCCAATTAAAGGCAATAGAAATGGTTCTGAGAAACAATATGCTGGTCTTGGGGTATTATTGGCAGAGTATTATAATTTGGACTGTAATATATCAGATACTAAAAAAAGCTTTTTGTCGAAATTTACTATTTCTAAACTAGGGATCCCAAAACATTTAAAGCTGAGAAGGCTTAGGCCTGTTGCTCCTACAAGCAATCTGGCATTAAGGGTGCCGGTTATTTCCGATATTAATTATTCAAAAACTCAAGCAGTTGGATTGCGATTGGACTATGTTTCTGATTGTAGTCGTGTTGTTGGTGCAGTTTATCATGTTGATCGTGATGGCAACCTTTCGGTTGGTGCGTTGGAGAAAGCCTCGCAGTCGTCGTGTAAGCACAAATTGGAAAGGGTTTCTGTACGCCAACCTCCTTTGCTAACTGACTATAAAGAAAAAGATGGAAGCTCACGTGTTTTTCCTATGATGGTTAGAGGTATATCTCAAATTTAAGCACTTTGCTCAGTTGATTGTAGTAGAATAGACTTTTCTGTTTGGCTTTTATATACTCGATCCAATAACTAGTTGGAAGTTGCCTAATTTTGTATACTTGGATCGAAATTAGAAAAAGTGCATTGCTAAATAACTACCATATTTTCTGTAAAATGCTTGGTAGAAAGCGTGTTTTGCCTGTGCTTAAATCGAATGCTTATGGTCATGGGCTTCGCGAGGTCGCTCAATTATTGACTGAAGATGGCTGTGACCAGTTTGGTGTTAATTACTTGTATGAAGCAGAGCATTTGAGAAGCCTTGGGTTTAGTGGGCGAATTATTATATTAGGACCTATTGCTCAAGCGGATTTAATCGCTACTTTCAAGTTAAAGGCAGAGGTTTTTGTCGGTTCAGAATCTGTTTTGCAAGCTTGGAAAGCTATGGGTTCACGTCCCAAGGCCCATATTAAGTTTGATACCGGTATGTCGAGGCAGGGGTTTTTAGTTTCTAAGGCTGAAAGCCTTGCGAATGATTTGCTTTCTTATGCAAACGATGTTGTTGGGCTCTGCACGCATCTGGCGGACGTTGAAGATGTTCTTGAGCATGAATATGCGTACGAACAGATAGCAAACTTTAAACAAGTGGTACATCAATTTAAAAAGTTAAACTTTCGTTTAGAGTCGCACGTAGCGTCGTCAGCTTCTTCTTTGTTGATTGAAGAGAGTCGTTTTGATTTAAGTAGGATTGGCATATCCATGTACGGGTTTTGGCCATCGAAAGCGACCCGCTTATCCTACCTTAAAGACCATACTCAATTGGCTAATCTGCAACCGGTTCTGAATTGGAGGTGCTCGATTGCCAATATTAAAACAGTTCGTAGTGGGCAGTATATTGGTTACGGTTGTGCTTTTCGTGCCGTCAAAGATATGAAAATTGCTGTGCTGCCGGTTGGCTATTTTGAAGGGTATTCTCGTATTGCCGGTGAACATTCAAGTCATGTTTTGGTCAAAGGTCGAAGGAGCCCCGTTGTTGGTAGAATTTGTATGAATATGATGATGATTGATGTTAGCCATATTGATGACTTAACTATAGATGATTCTGTTACCTTGATTGGAATGGATGGTGACGAATGTCTTAGAGCAGAAGATTTAGCTGATTGGATGCAAACCATTCACTATGAAGTTGTGACTAATTTGAATTCTTGTATTCCACGGCGGGTAATTGAATAGTTGTTTTTTGGAATATTTTAATGGAAGTAGTAAATCCAAGAAAACTGTGTCAAATAGAAATTATGGTTAGTGACCTTGATAGGTCTCTTCTGTTTTATGATAAAGTTTTTGGTTGGAAAGCAGTTCCTGCTTACATTTATAATTATGTCGTATTAGATGTTCCTGAGTCTTGTCCGTTTGGTGTTAGTTTGATTCCTGATAACGAAGTGAGTAAATCTTTCGGAACTAGAGTTATTTTGTATTTTGAGGTGAATAATAGCCGTTCTGTGGTTGAGTTGGCGTACCAATACGGTGGGAAAAAAATTTTAGAAAAAAAACTTCCTGGCTATGGTCGAACAGTGCAACTATCAGATCCTGATGGTCAGATTTTTGGTTTATATATTCCACAATAACCAGTTATAGAAGAGAAACGCCATTTACCAAAAAATTCAGGGTAGAAATTTACCGCATAGGTGAGACCTGTAATCATCTAAAAATTTATAGAAACTTCACCAAAAGCGCTTGGAAAATTCCAGCAACTTTTATTTTAAAAGCAGTAGTCATTGGCTTGTGGTTAGGGGTGGGCAACTGTTGGTATCGTCACTATAAATAAAGAAGCTCCAAAAAATTTGCAGAAAAAGAGCAAAGGAAAGATGAAGGCAAAAAAGCTAAGACCAAAGAGGCACAAAATAAAAATGGTGAAAGCAGCCCCAGAGAAAAGGTGTTAAGAGATAAAGAAGAAAGGGAGCTACAAAAAGAAAAACTTCGTTATATCCCAGCAAAAATCCGAGCACAGGTTTTAGAAAGGGCTGGTTATCAATGTGAAAAAGTAGGTGTAAATGAGAGACGGTGTTCGGCAAAAACTTGCCTTGAGATAGATCATATTGCTCCATTTGCAAGAGGTGGGAACCATGCAATCTCTAATTTGCAGGTCCTTTGCAAAGCTCATAATTCTAACAAAGCTAAACAAGAATTTGGTTATGAGTTTATAGCTCAGAAAATCCTGGTTAGTAAATTATCTGGGTGTTTTGCAAGAAGTTCCTAGGATGAACGAGCTTATGTTTAACTTGCTTTCTATGTACATATCAGTAATTTTTTGCTTTGCTATCAAAACAGTCAGTTTCTCGTTCATGCGAAGGCCTACTCTTCTTGTTTCTAGAAACCAGTTCACTCGCTCAAGGTTATTCTATGATGAAATATCCGAAATGATTTGAATCATTTTTTCCAAAACAGTTTCTATAAATTTTTAGATGATTACAGATCTCATATATGCGGTAAATACTCCTGATTTGCATACTAGCACTCTCAAATGATATTAGCAATTTGTCGCTTATATGTAAATCGCCTAACCCCTAGTAAGACGTTAGAACTCTTTCTGTTCTCTGCGTTGTAGAGATTTTTATCCTGATTTTTGGTGAATGGTGAGAAATAAATTTTGAAATCTTGTTGTTACTAGGAAAAATTATGCTTCTGATAACGGTCTTGTCTTATTTTTAAAGAAAGGTATCGTATTCATAATAACATTCACTGTTTTCAAGTTGAGCACAACTGACTTTCTTTTTTCCATGAGATTGGAAGTCAACCGTGGCTTTCTCTATTCCAAATTCTTTTTGTAAATTTACTATGGTTCCTTTGCCATATGTAGGGTGGCTTACTGTAGAACCTGGGCTCCATTCAGTATGATGTTCTTGTGTAGTATAAGATATATCATTAGGGTCGATTGTAATATTTTGTTCGTTCTGATTTAGATTCCACGAAGTAGAGTTGAATAAATCTGGAGGGATCTCTCCGAAAAATCTAGAAGGACGGTTTGCCACCCAATTGTTGTATACACGGCGTTTTTCAGCGCATAAAAGAGTTAGCTTCTCTCTAGCCCTCGTTATGCCGACGTATAGCAATCTTCGCTCTTCCTCAAGGTGGGTGTTGTCATCCATGCTATTTGAGTGTGGCAATAGATTTTCTTCTACACCGATAATAAAGACTCTCTTAAATTCTAAGCCTTTTGCAGAATGTAGGGTCATCAAATGCACACCAGCTTCGCTTTGATCTTCACTGCCTGTTAAGGATATATCTTGCAACCAATCAGATAAACTTGAGTCTTTATTATTTTCTTCGTAGTCAGCTAAGGCGGCTGCGAGTTCGTGTATATTGGTAATCTTGTCGACAGTTTGATCAGGGAATTTTTTTTCGATATAGGCCGCATATTCTGTTTTTGTAAGTATTAATTGAACGATTTCTGAAATTTTTGCAGCATTTAGTTGGTTTGTTAAATCTTCAATGATTTTACAAAAGGCCATAAGTTTACCAGATAGACGAGGAATGCGGTCGTGACCCATCAGTTTTGCAGCATTAAAGAGTGATGTGTTTTCTAATTTTGCGCGTTCTAAGATCTGTGCTTGTGCTTTGGCCCCAATACCACGTGTCGGAGTGTTGACAATACGGTTGAAAGCGACATCATCATTAGCATTCATAGATAGTCTAATATAGGCTAACAAATCTTTAATTTCTGCACGATCATAGAACCTTAATGCTCCGTATATTTTGTAAGGTATTTTTTCGCGTCTTAGAATTTCTTCCATTTGACGAGACTGCGCATTTGTTCGGTAAAATATTGCAATATTATTGTAAGGGAAGCGTGCTTTTTCTTGTTTTATTTGGTCGGCCACAGACCAAGCTTCTAACTCTCCATTGTACTCTAAAATAAAACCTATGGGCTCGCCAGGTTCATTGGCAGTCCACAGAGTTTTTTCGGCTCTGTTTTTGTTGTGAGCAATCATAAAACTTGCTGCTTTTACAATATTTCCCGTACAGCGATAGTTTTGCTCCAAATTAATGACAGTGGCATCGGGGTAATGTTTGTGGAAGTTTAAGATATTTCTGGGATCCGCTCCGCGCCAGCTATATATGGATTGATCGTCATCACCAACAACGAAGAGATTTTTGTTTTCGTTAACCAGGTAGGAAATCAGCTCAAATTGAGTGGGATTCGTATCTTGGTATTCATCTACCATAATATAGCGATATCTTTTTTGAAGAATTTTTCTGACGCCCTGATTTCTCTTCAATAGCAGTAAGGTGTTTAGTAGCAAATCACCGAAATCCATAGCGTTGCTGGCTGCGAGTGATTCTTGGTATCTTTTATAAACTTTGATGCCGAATTTAGGGAACATGTTGGAGTACTGGTCTACATACTTCTCAGCGTCTGATGGTAGCCATGCATATGTTTTTGCTTTAGAAATTGCTGCTTTGTAGTCGCTGGCAGATGCTTCATCGTCAGTTTGGACGTTGAATTCTTTAAGAATAGATTTGATTAGAGAAAGAGAGTCTTTTTCATCATATATAGTAAAATCTGAAGAATAGCCTAACTCTGGCGCGAACTCCCTTAACCAGCGAGCACATGCAGAGTGAAACGTTCCAATATGAACTCCAGTTGCTTGAGCTGATAGGTGCAAAACTCTTTCTTTCATCTCAGCTGCAGCCTTGTTGGTGAAGGTGACGGCTAAAATTTGTGGTGGCAACGTACCAGCCTCCATAAGTAGTGCTATGCGGCTGGTGATAATCTTTGTTTTTCCACTGCCCGCACCTGCAAATACAACTAGGGCTCCATCTTTATGGATGGCTGCTTTTTTTTGAACTTCGTTAAGATCATCTAAGATCTTTTTAGCCGTTGGTGTTAATATTTCTATATTGTTCAATGGCTGTCCTTTTTTCTGCATCTTGTATTTACACATCAACTGATTTTTTGCGGTGCGAGGGTGCGTTGCGTCTCAAGTTTGGACTGTTATTCGACAGTAACAGATTTTGCCAAATTTCTTGGCTGATCGACGTCGGTTCCTCGCTTTACAGCAACATAATAAGAAAAAAGTTGCAATGGAACGACTGAAAGGATTGCTTGCAGTGTCTCATTGTCAATTTGAGGTACAGGAATATAGTCGTGGCAGATTGCTTTAAATTTTTCATCATCGTCTGCTCCTACTCCTAAGATACGCCCATCTCGGGCTCGTATTTCTTCAATATTTGATAGCATTTTTTCTCTGTGGCGATCTTTAGGGTTTAAGGCGACGATCGGCATGTGCTTGTCAATGAGAGCAATTGGACCATGTTTTAGTTCGCCGCCGGCATAACCCTCAGCATGAATATAGGAAATTTCTTTTAGCTTTAGAGAACCTTCAAGGGATATCGGATAGCTCATCCCACGCCCAATGAATATACAATTAGTGTACTCATAGTATTTGTTGGAAATATCTTCAATGAAATTACTTTCTTTTATGGATTCACTTACGAGTTCTGGAAGTTTTTGTATTTTTGCAAAGTGTTCCTCTAGTTCATTTGTAGAAAGCAAGTTTTTCTTGCGTGCCATTGCCAGAGCCATAATGTACATGGACAAAATCATTGATGTAAAAGCTTTAGTAGAAGCAACTCCAATTTCAGGTCCAGCTTCCATATAAAGAACGGAGTCTGAAACTCTCGCAATTGAAGAATACATTACATTACAGATAGCAAGCGTTTGACAGCCTTTGTCTTTTGCGTATTTGACGCAAGCAAGAGTATCTGCTGTTTCACCTGATTGTGTGATGGGTATGACTAGAGTGGATTCATTAATATATGGATCACGGTAACGAAATTCACTTGCTAGTTCTACTTCTACCGGGAGGCGTAAAATTGATTCTAATGCATATTTTATCGTTAACCCTGAATAATAAGCAGTTCCGCACGCAACTAAATGAATACGTTGGACTTTGTTTAGGTTAATCTGATTAATACCAAGTGATTGGTCGTTGAACGTGCGGTTGCTGAAATTAATTAATCTATTGATCATAGATTCAATTATGGCAGGCTGTTCATGGATCTCCTTAAGCATAAAGTGACGGTAGCCGCTTTTGCTTGCACTTAGGCCACTCCAGTTTAACTCTACCGCTGATCGCGCGACATTATTTCCTTCGAAGTCAAAAAAACAAGTTTCATCTTTTGAAATGCTAGCGATTTCCCCATCATTGAGAAAAACAACTTTTTTTGTATGGCTGATAAGGGCTAAAGCATCGCTTGCGAAGAAATTTTCGTCATGCCCAATGCCTACAACTAAGGGAGAACCTTGTTTAGCTAGATAGATATGGTCGGGATCTTTTTCCCATATAAATGCGAGTGAGTACGCTCCTTCTATTCTCCTTAAAACGTTAATAAGAGCGCTTTTTGCTGAGTTTGTCTGTTTAAGCTCGGCAATAAGTAAGTGTAAAACGACTTCAGTGTCGGTGTCTGAAGAAAATTTAACATCTTGTTTGAGCAAATTTTGTTTGAGCTCTTGATAGTTTTCAATAATCCCATTGTGAATTAAAGCAACTCCCTGACAAACATGTGGATGGGCATTTGCAGTGTTCGGTGATCCATGAGTGGCCCAGCGTGTGTGACCCATACCGGCTGCTGATTTTTTCGGCAAGTCTTTTAATAGCGGGGCTAGGTTTGAAAGCTTTCCCTCTGACTTGATAAAGCTTACCTCATTGGCATGTGATACAGCAATTCCAGATGAGTCATACCCCCTATATTCGAGTTTTTCTAAACCGGAAAAAACGACTTCAACGGCTTCCTTATAGCCAATATATCCAATAATTCCACACATATGTATTCCTATCGATAGTGATTTATTGATTTGTCTCAGCAAGCATGAATTTTTCTACTTCATGTTTTTGCTCCGGGCTATTCACTCCGGCGAAATAATTCCATTCATTCGTGACGAAAGCAATTGTCGAAAAATGGTGTTTTTTAGAAACTTCAATAATGTCTGTTAAATAATATTCATTTTGGGCATTTAAGGGTGTTAATTCATCAAGGCATTTAAAAAGCACATCTGTTTTGGCTAGAATTATACCACTATTACAGACAGTAATTTCACGCTCGGAGGAACTTGCATCCTTTTCTTCTACTATTTTGACCAGAGTAGTTTTATCATTTTTTAGGACTAGGCGTCCATAGCCTGCAGGATAGGGAACATTCATGCCTAAGACAGAGATGTCTGCTTGGTGCTCGGTACTATATGTTATAAAATCTGCAATATGTTTTCCTTTAATCGCAGGAGTGTCACCAGCACAGATTAAAACATATGGTTCTTTTAGGTTACCCCCGCGTAAGAGGGTGCTATTTGCATACCGCGGTTTTATAACTTGGGTGAAGCAGCGTGCTGCAGAAGCCACAGCATCGCCTGTTCCTCGACGTTCATGTTGTTGGCAAATACTAAGCTCTGGATTTGTATTAATAAACTCCTCAAAGTGTTTGAGGTCTCCGCCTAATACTATACATACTGAGCCAACTCCTGCGCTTTTTAATGCTGAAAGGACAGATTCGATCATGGGGCGCCCTGCTACTTTATGCAGCACTTTTGGTATTTGGCTTTTCATTCTAGTCCCTTTTCCTGCAGCTAGGACAATAGCAGCAATGTTGGGGCTTGTTAGATGGGTATTGTTTGAAGCCGGCACTTGGCTCTCCTTATGAATTGTAAATGACCAGTTGTTTCAATTAGCCGCTTTACTCTATATTGAAGTGAGCTACTATGCAATTTTTAACCATGATATGGGATATTTCACAACTTTTTCTTGTATTGATGTGAATGGGGGTTCTGAATTGTGTAGCGGGTTTGGGAGTTTTATTAAAAAACATGATAGAATGTGCTCTTGGTACATTTAAATTTAGAGAAGGCGGTATACTGTGGGTGTATTTTCTAAGTGGGGTCAATATAGAGAGAATCGTCAGGAGAAGAAAGTTGCTAAGAATTTAAAAACGATTCTTAATCCAAAGGCTATTAAAGAAGAGCGGACGGCAGCGATTGATTATTTTTGTAATATGAAAAATGATGAAATTGCAGTGCCGGCTCTTCTAAAACGTTTTGAATACAGCCTCGAGCACGGAATTAATGATAGCCGTGAAAAGAAGCATGCTTAGAAAGTATTGTTCAGAGGGGTGAATCGGTGGTTCCAATGATTCAAGAACACCTGATAAGTACAAGTAGGATCGCTTGGCCTATTAAGGCTTTGAATCGTTTGGCATCGGAGGAAATGCTTGTTGAGGTTTTAAAAAGCTGTCTTGACTTCGGTGAAGTTGCTTTTGATCAAGCAAAAATTGATAAAAATTATGATATCCTTTGTTATTTGTTAGATTATAGCTTACCGGGTTATGCACGCGAATTAGCGCACTTTTTATCTTATCATGACGAAAGGGTTCGTTTTGCGGCTGTAGAGGTTTTAGTAGAGCAAGAAGGAGATGGTGAGGTTGCTGATATTTTAGAGCCTTATCTTACCGATGTTTCTTCCGAGAATACAAGAATACACCAGGCTGCTGTTGAAGCTTTTGTAAAACATAAATGGCCGATTAAAGATAAATCTGCTGTTATGGCTAGTCCTATCGTAAATCAATTTAAAATAGCTAAAGAAGGTTTTTTACAGCCTATTTAAATATAGACTTTTAAATTTTAGAAGCTGTTTGACGGATACAATTTCGGGATGGTTTTAGAGAAAAAGCTTCCTTTTTACCTAAGTGTCACTTGGTTGTTTTTTTTTCTTTATATTCTGATATTTTCTGCGTTAGACTGTTTCGTATGGAGGTGTCTTAATGTTTTTATACCGCAGTAAATTATTAAGAACGTTAGTTTTATTTTTATTCTGTATGAAGATCTCTTCTTGCAGTTCAAATGATACGGTGGATTCTGATAAAGTTGACCCTGATGCGTATTATGGTAGTTATAGAGGATATTATTCAGGTGAAGATAAAAAAGTTTACTTTTCTGCACAATTTCGTGTTGGTGGAAATACAGGGACAACTGTGAAACTTACTTCACCGGCAAAAATATCAATTGCGGGTAATGAGATGGAGCTTGTAGAGGGAGAGGAGCGTCCTATTAACGTAAGTGGGACATATTATAATTATGAATTGGATGTTGTCTCTAGTCCTGAAGATTCGTACTTGTTTTCTTGGGTAAGAAATGATGAGAAGGTCATAGAAAATACGGTAACCTTGCCAGGAGACATTTCTGTTTCGTCACCTTCTAGTGCTTCAGAATTAAAAGAGGGTGATACGTTGACTATTGTTTATGATGTGGTAGATGACATCGGTAGTGATACCGTGGAGTGCTTTTTTGGTCGAAGGCTTAAATCTTCTAGTAGTGGTTATTTTTCACCAATTATAAGTAAATTTGCTAATAGTTCCGAGCTAGGAGAGAAAAAATGTGATTTTAGCTGGGATTCTTATTTTAAGAATTGGTTTGATGAAGATGATGAATATAATCAAGATAAATATGAATGGGCTGTCTGGGTTATCAGACAGAATGTAACTACAGTTGTAAATGGCCATCCCGAAGAAGGTGGAAAAATTGTTGGTGGTTATACGAGTGCTCGTACTCAAATTGTAGTTACGAGGTAATGAAAGAAAAATCTATTATTCTGAAAAAGCGCTGGAGTTATATTTACAATCCCAGCGCTTTTTCTATCTTTAATTCTATATTCTTAGTATTCTGAACAACTTGTATCAGCACATCTTTTGAAAGTGAGTTTTTTAAGTAGATCTCCCATTCCTGCTCGATCGAAGTTTGTTGCCGATGCTGAGTTTGATCCTTGCTGTGATGTCGAATTATTAGCAGTATTTGAAATTTCGGTCCAGTTACCGCTATTGGATTCGCACTCAGCTTTGCTTGTATAAGTTGTATCACTACAAGTTCCCATTTCTTTCGAGACACATTCCATTTTCTCTGTGGTTTTAAATACAGAGTTGAACTCGTCATTGCCGACTTTTTTGGAGTTTAATACCATTGTCCTAGTGGCATCACATATTTCTTCTTTGTTGTCAGTAATGTTCCATTGCTTCCAACGGTCTTCTTTTGTCTCGCTGAGCTCAAAAGCTCCACCACTTCGCAATTTTAGGTTCATAAAACCCATGCGTCCTGGGATGTTTCCTACAAAAGATCCATCTTTGTAGCATTTTCCACCTTCACCAGATCCATTGCAGCGCAGAGAGCTCATGCAATTACCGGAGTAGTCGCAGAACATGTTGAGAGAGGCATCTGCCATACAGCTTTGATCTAGGCCATTCATTAGAGTGTCTTTTATACTGGTTGTGGGTGCGCCACAGGCAATGGCTTTGGTTGGCATCCATTCCATACGCATTGCTGCTTGTTTAGCTACGTTTTTTTGTTTTGCCAATTTTTGGGCAGAAGTGCCTGAGTTTAGGTAAGTTCGGCAGGAGTCGACAAGATCTTCAACCAAATAACCAGATTCAGGTTTACCCGCATTCATCCAGTCATCGTATGCGGAGGCAACGTTAGTAGCATCGCTAAAGCCGGCACAGATCTCATAGAAATAACTATCCCAAGTACTGATCCAGCTTGATCCTGAATTTGTTGTCCATGTATTTACTGGTGCAAGGCTTGCTTCGCAACTTGTTTGATCTGTGGAATAACCATTACTACAACTAGATCCATTCCAAACAGCTGTTACCTTAGAAGCATGGCAATCGATTGCGTTTAGTTTAGATGAGTCGCTACAGTAGCCTGAACTATTCCATTGATTGGGAGTTGTTGATGCTAAACAATCAGTTTCATTTGAAGAAAATCCGTCTGAGCATTGATACTGTGCCTGCCAAGTAGCCCCACTGTTTTCGCAGCCGAATTTATCGTAATACATTGAGTTTGAGCAGCTAAATCCGCTTAAATACCAAGTGCTTTGGCTGTCATTAGCCGGATTTGTACAACTTGCTTGGTCTGAGTAGGCAGGATTGCTACAACCGTTGTAATATGAACCTGCGGTGTAATCTTGTGACATGCCTAGCTTGCTTTGAAAATTATAGTTTTCCCAACATAGTTGATAGCCATTGTCACCGTAGGACATATTGTTACAGCGGTTAAAGGTCCATGAGGCTGCTGTCTCGACACCATGACAAAGATTTGCAGTATCGAATCGGTAATTCTTACTTAATGAAAGCTCAAGTGCTACCCTTCTGACAGATTCAATCTGTACTTCTGGTAATCCAGCCAAGACGTTGCTACCACTGTATAATGGGCTACATCCATTGGCATCTTTTAATGCATTAATTGCATCTGACATCACATCAGATGGTGCCGCTGATTGTTGGAGCCAATCCCATGAATCCTGCTCTACCCTACAGACAAGCATTAGACGGGATTTTTTTCCGTTGGCATCAGTTTTGTAATATTGGTTATAAGTCCCAGCAGCGGATGCATAGCTCGGGCAAAACGGTTTACCTGAGCCATCAGAAGCATCAAAGGTACAAAGAACAGTTTCTTTTATGACACCGAAAGGATTGTCACTTGTAGACCAATTACCGCTGATATTACTGTTGAATTCGTGCACGTCCCACCACCAGCGAGTGTAGCTTTCAGTGCGTGATATTGGCGATCCTGTGCTCCAATCTTCCCATGTATAAGTTTCAAACTCTTCCAAGCGGAATTTACACGTAGCACTTTGAATTTTTTGACCTTGATTATTGGGATCATCTTCAAGAGTATCGATAGGTGTATTGCTTGCATCCTTATATGGCGAATTTTTACACTGATCGACTCTCCATGCTTCTCTTGTTGCTCCCATGCTAATAATTTTTTGGGCAATGTATTTATGATCTGGGTTAGAGCTATTATACATATTATCGATTGCTAAATCGATGGAGGCATCCATGGCTGATTTAGTTGAAAGGTTAAATTCAAAGAGAGAAAAATTTGAGCCGTCTGCTAGCTTTAATCCGAACGATGGATTGTTCTCACTTCCATTTGTGCTAATACAAGCATCGCGGCGGTCTTTACTTTCCCATAAACCGATTTTTACATTTCCAGTAACTGGATCTTCATATTGCGATAAGTACATGCTTGTAGGAATTTCGGCTGGCTGAGAGTTTCCTTGTTTTTCTATACATTCTGGCATCATAGCCATGGCTGGGTCAGAGCAATATGCGTAATCGCTAGAGCAATCATGATAGCCAGGCACGGTTTTTTGAAGGTTTTGATCCCAATAAGCGTATTCATCGTAGCAAAATCCAGCAGGGACATCAACGCCACCGCTGGAACATTCGACGTACATATCTTTGCCCATCATGCTGACGCTGGCAGAAAGAAAACAGTATTTACCACTTGTATCTACAGCTGTTGAATAATTTGGATCATCTTCTAGGTTACAGTACATCCCTGCTTCAGGATCATTTACGCAGTCGATATTCCATGTGCCTGACATATCTGGAAGCTTTGTTTTTGTAACCCCTTGTGCTTTCATTGCTTGGGCGATTGCATCAGATGCTAGTTCTGTAGAAGCTTCTTCATCTATTTTGGCTCTTGCAAGGCCTGTTTTTGAGTCAAATACTACTGATGACTTTAATGTTCCCGATCCTGTTACTAGAGATGTATCGCCGCCGAATTCTATAGTTGTCAGCGTGGTGCCGTCTTTTCTTAAGAAGCAGCCAAATGTTTTACCTGCATAATTTTCGCAAGACTTTGAAAATTCTCCATTAACTACATCAGCTACACAAGCTATTGGACTGTCTTCAAAGGTAGTACAGTAAATTGAATGGCTTGCTGATGTTGCAGCTAGACCGAAGCTTGTTAGTCCGAGTCCTGCAGAGCTTCCGTCTATAGCTAAGCTACCGGTAAGCATTATATCTTGAGACGTTGATGTGCTTGTGCTGCTACTAGATGTAGATGATGTACTTAGTGTTTCCGTAGAAGTTGCCATTTCCTGCTGGGTTGAAACTTCTTTAATGACTTCTACTTCTTTGATAACATCGACGTATACGATTTTCTCTTTTTCTTTATTGCATGAAAGCACACTGAGTAAAGTAGCTAATAAAATTAGATGCTTTTGCATAGCAAATCCTAGTATTTATGTGTGTAAGCAGCACACGGTGATAAACGATATTCAACTGGGCTCATCGAATTATAACTAGACAAGTTAAATAATTCTTAATTTCTATATAAAATTAGCACCTTATATGAAGAAATATTTTTGCAGTAAACCTATATGAGGTCAATATTCGGGTTCTTAGTGGTGGTGTGGTATAATTGGAACAGATTATTTTTATTGTCATTTTATCCAACCCATCTTTGAGTAAATTTATGAATCCGAAAGTGATTTTTTTTCCGGTTATTGCTTTTGCTTCACTAGTGATTCTTATTGGTTTGTTTCGAGGGGAACACTCTATTGCTAGCTATTTTGCTCTTAGAGAAAGCCAGACTGTTTTAGCTGAGGCTGTTGATAAATTAAAACAAGAAAATTCTGGTCTTGAGCAGGAGATTCTTAAGCTAAAAAAATCAAAATCATATGCAAAGAAAGTACTACGGGATAAGTACCATATTACTGATGAAGGTGAAAAAATTATCTTTTTTGCCGATTAGAGATATGACTAAGAAGTGGTCTGTTATGTTAGCCAACTTTTTAGGACGACCTATTGTGGGAGAAAACAAATGGCTTGTAAAAACGGTATATTGAGTGCGGTAATTTGTGGATTCTTAGTAGTTTTTGGTGGCTGTGGCAAAGATACAAATGTGAATCAGGTTTTTAAAACTAGCGGTGAAGATAGTCGTATTGATTCGTTATTAGCGTTAGCTAGGATTCATTACGATCGTGGTGAACATGAAAAAGCACTTGATTATGCAGAAAAGGCATATGCTATAAATCCACAGTTGGAACAAGCTGCAATCTTAAAGTCTTATGTTTTACTCGGATTGGCAGGAATGGATCCATTTAATATCACTAAAAAATTGATACTAGCAAAAGATGATGAGGCAGCTACTAATAATCTAATGGCAGAGAGTACTACTGGTGCAGATGCTCTTAATAAGTTTTCTAGTATTGTTAATATTAGCGATGATGATATTCAAACTTATATGGGCAGTTTTGATGAATCAGATAATCCATTGTTTTCTGGTAGTGAATATGCTGTTTTTGTTCCCAAAAAACCAGATGATGCTGAAGGGCCACGGGCTGGGATTGCCACAATTTCTCATATGATGGAAGCGATCCAAACGATTTGCCCTTTCGTTAGTGAAGATGCAAAAATAGCAGATTATGAACCGCATAACTGTGAGCCGGCAAATTCAAATTTCACTTCGCAGGCAAAAGCAAATTTCTTGTGGTCTTTATCCCATTTAGTAGAAGCTTTGGCTTATAATGCCGCTTTACTTTACGAAGGCCAACCAGATACTACTGCTCTTGCGGATAGTGCTACCAGCACCACTCCAAAAACTGGCCTTTTTAAAAGAGTTGAAGTTTTAGACAGTCAGACATTTAACGAAAACCAAGTTGCTGATTATGTGAATGCTGTTCAAGAGATTAAAGAAAATGTTGAGGCGGTATTTGATGTCTCCGAAGGTAGTATGTTAAATACAACCCTTTCTGACTTGACCACGGTATCTTTAGGGTTTGGTGCAATAGCTGGGATTCCTTCTGATGTGACTGATAAAATTAAAAAAGGCCTAGCCTCGATTGAGGAATTAGCTGATAAATTAACAAATGGAGTTGGTGGGCAATTAAATTCGAAAACAGAAGCATTAAAGCAGCAAATGACGAAAAAAGTGAGTGGAAAGCTTAAGGATTCAATCACTAAGTATAACGAAAAGTATACTGAAGAAGCAATTGCAGCAATGCCGTCAGATAAAAAGACTCAGTTTGAGGAGAATAAAACTCAACTTTGTACTACCTATAAAGATATAAGTGGATATAACGCGGGGAATACTTCGGTGGCATTGCCGACAGGTTGTTGATAGAATCTTTTTTTAGGGTACCTATTCAGGGTATCTTTTCCCTTCAATATGTCGCTTGATACATCGTCATCCATATGAGGATGACGGGCAGTCAAAGCTTTGAATCGATCAGATAAAAAATACGCTGAATAGTTACTTTTTAGGTTATAAAATCAGTTTAGTCCCAAAAGCCCATGTGTATGTATAATGGGCTTTTGCTATTTTGTAGATATAGATTGATTCTAACTTTGTTTTTTTAGGTGCTAGTTAACCGAAATCGTCCTCGTCTGCAACACCACGACCAGATTTTTTTAGCTTTTCAATCTGCTCTTTATGCTTCACGCTGTGACGGGTCCATGGTCTTAATTCAAGGCGTCTTTTTGGAATAGGTTCTCCGGTTCCTTCGCAATAGCCATAGTCACCTGTTCGAATTTTATCGATAGCGCGCTCGATTTCACCAAGTAGCTTGCGATCTCTATCAAGTAGACGGAATGTTAAATTTTGTTCGATGGTAGCTGAGGCAAGATCGACTTCGTCCATTAATTCATTGGTATCAAGGTGTATAGAGCCACTAGATACCGCTGATTTTGTCTTAGCGATTATTTTTTCTTTTTCACTGACTAATAAGTCATGAAATTTTTTCAATTCTTCTTTTGTAAATAGATCTGATTCGGCAATATTTATTTCAGATTTTTCAGTGCTCATCAGGTAATCCTATCTCATTTTAAAAACAAACTGAAACACTTAGGTGAATAAAATCAAGTTTATTAAAGGGATCAAATATTATATTTTTCTAGGCCTAAAAAACATTCGCTACTGTACTTAATGTGCAATTTCTTCATGTTTTTAATAGGTTTGTTCCCCTTAATCTGTCGTTTTGACTGTACTATGCATAAGCTTGACTGTCCGAGTATATAGCAGTTCCAGCCGCTGCAAACGATTAATATAATGCTTATTGCTTAATTAAACAAGCTGATCGATGAAATTTTGTCATCTTAATCTGCGTGTTACTAATTCTTAAAATGCAGCGTGTAAGCATGGTTTATAGGCATGCTAATGAAAACAAGCTATCAAATTCATAAGTTAGTATATGTACGTGAGGCTCTTGGAAATGTATGAAAACTATAGTAGTTTGACCCCACGTCGGAATATTTTATTAAGGAGTTATCATAGGTTTTGCTCTCTGATATCCTGCGCGTTAGTCAACCGTTAAACTTTCAGATGTCCAGTTTATAGTTGAGATGCTAAATAAATAGGCAAATAGAGGTTTAATATATTTCTGCGATTTGAGTAAAAAATACTCAAAAATCTTATCATATTTGTTTTAGGAGTTGTTGTTTTGCCAATACCTACATCTGCTGAGATCGCCAAGATGACACCGATGATGCAACAATACTATAGGCTAAAGTCTGAGTCTGTTAATGCAATTATGTTCTTTCGGATGGGAGATTTTTTTGAAGTCTTTGGTGACGATGCTGAAGAGATTGCTCCTATTTTAGAAATTGTCTTAACGAGCCGTGAGCGTGGAGATAAGAAGAAGATTCCTTTTTGTGGTGTTCCACATCACTCAGCAAAGAGCTATTGGCTTAAGTTACTTAAAAGGGGATATAAAATCACTATTGCAGATCAGGTGGAGGATCCTGCGCTTGCAAAAGGACTTGTGAAGAGAGAAATTATTCGTACTTTAACTCCAGGTTGTATCGACGAAATTGAAGGATTACAGTCTGAGTTGCCAAATTATATTATGGCCGCATATGAGGACCCTAAATCGAGAAAATGGGCGGTGGTTTTTGCTGATATTTCCACGGGAGAGCTGCGTCTTGGTCAAGTTGAATCGTTAGACGAAGTTGTGAGTAAAGTGAAGGATTTTTCTCCTAAAGAATTGTTAGTACGTAGATTTGCTTTACCTATAGTAACTCAAAAACTTAAATCGTTGTGTGTAAACTTCCCACTTATTTTGGATGAATTGCCTGAGGCAGCCTTTGCTGATTCCAGTTTGCAGGAATCTATACTTGAAGAAATATTAGGAGTTAGAGATCTTAAAGGATTTCCTTGCTATAAGGCTCATGGAGGTCCCTTTTCGGGTGGCATTGAAGTAGTGACATCTTTGTTTTTGCATCTTAAGAAATTGAAACTTAGCTTGAGTGCTTTTCGGACTATAAAAGGACTTTCAGACCCAGAAACAATGACTCTTGGTGATACTCTTATTCGAGACTTAGAACTGTTTGAAACTGCTAGGCGGCGAGAGGCAAAGGGAAGTTTGTTCTATCAAATCAATAAGACCTTATCTCCTATGGGTGCTAGACTAACCCGTTGGTCGATTTCTCGCCCTTTGTTGAAGATGGATGCTATTACTGCTAGGCAGGACGCAATAGAGCGGCTTATTGCTATAGGTGAAGATTCGTTACAAGAAGTGCGTGATTTTTTTAGAGGTAGCTTTGATTTGGAGAGGCTTACTACTAGAGTATTATCAGGGGCTGCACAGCCAGCTGAGCTATCAAAGATAAGGGATACATTATATCGAGCTCACAAAGTTTGTGATTTTTTAGAAAAGAAGTTGTCGAGTGATTTAAAAAATAAAAACTATCAACATCTTAAACTGTGTTTGAGTGAATTGTCAAAATGTAAAGACCCTTTGAAATTACTGACTCAGGCATTGATAGAAAGACCGGAAAACCTTGGTAAAGGAGATTTGGTTTTCAAGAGTGACTTTTGTGAGGAATTGTCTTCGCTTTTATCTTTGTCTCAAAATGGTAAGGAAAAGGTAGCTGAATATGAATCTTCCTTACGTAAGTTAACAGGTATTTCCAGTTTAAAAATTAAGTCTCATAAAAATTTTGGTCTTCTAATAGAGGTAACTAAAACTAATATCGCAAAAGTACCAGAATCATTTATTCGCAGACAAACAATGGTAAATTGTGAAAGATTTGTAACAAATGATCTAAAGAATTTGGATGAAGAGCTATCGTCAGCACTAGAGCGTGCAATTCAAAAAGAAAGCGAGCTATATGATCAGCTGATACGTAAGTTGGCAGGTTTTGCTGGAGATATTTATAAAGTATCTGATAGCTTGGCACAAATAGATATGCTGCAAGGTTTTGCCTGGTTGGCGATGAAAGAAAATTATTGCCGTCCTAAGCTTACATCTAAGAAAGAATTTATTCTAAAAAATTGTCGGCATCCGGTAATTGAACATTTTGTCGGTAAGCATGATTTTGTTGCCAATCATATCGAAATGACCGATGAGAAAAAACATATGTTGATAACAGGCCCCAATATGGCAGGTAAATCGACAGTTATGAGGCAGACTGCCATTTGTGCTATCTTGAGCCAAGCAGGATGTTTTGTTCCAGCTGAAGCTGCTATCATGCCTATATTTGATCAGATTTATACCCGTGTTGGTGCTTCTGATGATCTGTCTAAGGGGCAATCTACCTTTATGGTTGAAATGTCTGAAGCTGCTCAGATTTTAAAGCTTGCGACTGAAGATAGTTTGGTAATTTTAGATGAAGTCGGTCGAGGAACCTCGACTCAAGATGGCCTTGCTATAGCTTCAGCTATACTAGAGCATTTGGCCGTAGAAGTGCGATGTTGGTCGTTGTTTGCTACGCATTATCATGAATTGACCGAAGTTTCAGAAAAATTTGACACAGTTAAAAATATGCAAACTGAAGTTATAGAATCTGCAAAAGGGATTGAATTTAGCCATCGATTAATTGATGGGGTTAGCGGCAGTTCTTTTGGTCTTGAAGTGGCAAAATTAGCAGGGGTGCCACAAAGCGTGATATCAAAGGCTAATCTTTATATGAGAGAAGAATTGCCAAAAGTACAAAAGTCGAAAAAAACGGGATTGTCTATAGAAGAGGTTGTTGAGGCTGAGCAAAAGTTGGCCACACCTCAAAGTAAAATATCTACTCCTCCTATTGGCTTTAAGAAGATATTAAAGCGATTGGCTGAAATTGATATGGATAGTTTGACTCCTAGACATGCAATGAACGTTTTGTATGAGATTAAGGAACTTTCTGAGGTTAAGGAAAATTTAGATTTCTTTCATGAAGCATTTATATTGAATGATGTTGCTAAAACTCATTAGTTTTTATTTATTGCTTTTGCTAAGGTAAGAAACTTTACATTATCAATTTGTAGAGCGGAATAGATAGATCGTAAGTTGTTTCCTGTTGTGATGATATCGTCAATGACCAGAATTTTTCTTTTTTGGAAAAGGTTATGGTCTTCAAGCAATAAGATATCAGCTGATGTTGTTTTGTGGCAACCTTTGTTAGGATTTTTCCGATTTATACAGCTTGTATATTGCTTCAGATAACAAGCGTTGTTAATACTAATTGGTAACTCTATTATTTTTTCCTGTGTCTTTGCATATTCAACCTTTGATTGTTTCTTGTTGATAAACGCACGTTTTTTTAATCTCCATCTGAGATTAAAAGGTGGTGTTATTAATGGCTTTTTGAACTCTTTTGATAAAGTATGAGCTATATAATTTGCTATATCGAATCGTCCTCGTAGGCGTCCCCAGAGACTGGAGGGAGCTGGCATTATGTGTGTACACCAGTCACACGCTGCGCTTGTTTTTGCATGATTTACGAAAAGTGTACAGATTAGTTGGAGTGCTCTAATATCACTGTGTACTTTTGTGCGTAGGATTAAGGTTCGAACGACCCCTTCATAGTGATAAATAGAGTTAGATATAGTGGTTGAACTGCTGATTTGTAGCTTTTCTAAGTTATTGTTGCAGGTGATGCAAATATAACTATACGGCTTATTGGTCATAATTGGTTTTTTAAAACAGATAGTGCAAATATTTATCATGATTTTGTAAGGCATTTTTACGATGAAGAGATCGCTATGATGTTTTTCTTAGATTGTATATGTCTGAATTTTTTAGTCCATTTGACACGTTAAGTTCGTTTGCCGTTTTTATCGTTTATTGAGTATCAGATATTATCTTAATCTTACCAGGGATGTCTTAAAAACTGACAGATAAAATCTAAT
This sequence comes from Bdellovibrionota bacterium, assembly GCA_041391425.1. Classification (GTDB taxonomy): domain Bacteria; phylum Bdellovibrionota_B; class Oligoflexia; order Oligoflexales; family JAWKNZ01; genus JAWKNZ01. The sequence continues at coordinate 79,259 of JAWKNZ010000012.1, read as the reverse complement.
ATTTTAAATAAAAATCATACGGCTATTGAAGAAGTATCGTCAATATCAAGCGGTGGATATTGAAGTCTCACTGCAAGTTTAGGCAAAGTCGTATGGAATTCCTATGCTGTTGTGCTTCTGGGGGTAGCTTTTGTCAATTATCGTGATGGTAGGGAGTGCCTTGAATAATGCTATGGGCACGGTAAATTTGCTCCCAAGCAATTAGCCAAGCAATTTCATTTGGTAAAACTGCATTTGATAAACTCCATATAAAGTCAGCTTCGGTGCGGGCTGACTCCCCTACTCCATAGGCACCACCGATCACAAAGCTTATGGATTTAACTAATGGGTCTTCTGTCTTTTTCTTAATAAAATTAGCAAGCTCTAGCGAACTTAAGTTTTTTCCTCTTTCATCTAGTATAACCATAAAATCACCAGGTATTTTTTTAAATTCTTTGATGATTTGGAGAGGGTCTTTTTTAATTTTTTTTGTAGATTTGTTAGTGCCCGTATTACTGCTTTCTGCAGGCGGATGATCTTTATATTCGAAGGTTTCGATGTTGATTAACGTTCGTAGCCTTTTTTCGTAATCGGCAACGAGATTTATTATCTCTTTACGGTTGATTTTACCGATTTTGATCATCTTGAATTTCAAATATACCTCACATGGATATCGTAGATCCCATTAACCATTTTACCAGGAGGCTTTTAAACAGATTTTAAGTCAATAAACTTTGCTTTAGGCCATAGCTGCTCTAAGGCATAAAAATCTCTTAAATAGTCGTAAAAAATATGAATGTTAACAGGTCCGTAATCCATGAGGATCCAATTCCCGTTTGTTTTTCCTTCTATAGCAGAAGGTTTTACCCTGAATTCGGTTCTTACACTTCTTTCTATGGACTCTGCAATCGCTAGGGTCTGTCTAGCATTTTCTCCAGAGCAAATTAATTGGTAATCGCAAAGATCGGACATGCCTCGAAGATCCATTAGTACCATTCTAATCGCTTTTTTGCTTGCAGCTGCTTTGGCGGCGAAATTTGCGAGGTCTACGTAGTTCATTTATACCCTTTCATATTTTTTTCTATAATGGTTTTAATTGACTCGGGTAGCCAGGCATCGGGAATAGATTCATGACTATTTATGTAGTGCCAGATTTTAGAGCTTGCGACGTCATTTTTGAGGGTAGAAAATAAAAAAACATTGTATTTTTTTTCTTTTCCAAGCTTTGCTATGTCCTTTGTTTGATTCCAATCCAGTTGTAGCATTAGATCGTTTGCAAGTTTCTCTGTCAGTTTATTTAGTGTGGTGTGATCAGAGTTAGGCCGACTGACTGCAATGAGAGATGCTATTTCTAGTATTTCTTTTGGTTTATACCATTTAGAAAATGATTCGAGCTGATCCTGCCCAATAAGGAAAAATATTTTTGCACTTGGGTTCAAATCCGAAATTTTCTTTAAAGTGTTAATAGTATAGTTTCGTTCAATAGCAGAGTTTTCTATATCTGAAATTATTATCTTGTTTTTTGGCAAATTCGTATTGTCTTGGAAAGCAAGTCGGCAAAGTTGAAGCCTATCTTCATAGCTATAGTGAGGAGTTTTTTCCTTACTATGACGAGCAAATGCGGGACTAGCTGAGGGAATGATCCAAACTTTGGCATTAGGGAAATTTTCTAGTACTAATTCGACGCATTCAATATGCCCTTGATGAGGAGGGTCAAACGTACCACCGAAAACTATAATTTCTTGTCTTGCTGCTGTCATGGTCTATCAAGTCCGATTTGCTCTTGCCTTGTTAATCTTTCTGTTTTTTGTTCTCGCCATTATCATTAAGGTGAGACAAGCTTGATAAAAATTGGATTTCTTCGTTTTTTGCTTCTTCGATACATTTCTGTTCGGATAGTATTTCATATAGTTTCTGCTTAACGGCAATGAGCCCTTCACCTGTTGCACCTGATGCAAATAGCACGTCAGTGTCTTTGGCAATAAGTTTGAACTTACCTTCTAATCCTTTGGTGTCAAAATCTGAGGGAGCGAGGTCGATCTTGTTGACTAGGATAAGTGTTTTTCTGCTCAGTATCTGGCTGTCATATTTTTCTAATTCTTGCCGTAGTTTTATAAAAGCATTGACAGGATCTGTCTCTTCGAGATCAAAGGCATCGATGATATAAAGGATAACTCTAGTACGTTCTAAGTGTTTTAAAAATGCGTGGCCGAGCCCTTTGCCTTCGCTTGCGCCTTCTATTAGACCGGGAATATCTGCAATGACAAATGAGTCTTGAAATTTTCCAAACTCGGATAAGTCAACAACTCCTAAGTTGGGTGCTAATGTGGTAAATGGATAATCGGCTATTTTTGGTCTAGCCGCACTCATTCGGCTTAAAAACGTTGATTTTCCTGCATTAGGAAACCCTGCTAACCCAACATCAGCCAAAACTTTTAATTCTAGGCTAACTTCTAATTCTATTCCTAGCTCACCTGGTAAGGATTCACGGGGAGCTTGATGAGTGTCTTTAAGGAAATGGTAATTGCCGTAGCCTCGCTTTCCACCCTTAGCTAAGAGGAGCTTGTCGGAGTGGTGTAATAATTCTCCTAGCATTTCTCCAGTGGCATCATTATAGGCGATAGTTCCTAAGGGAACTGGTATTTCAAGCGAGTCCCCACACCGGCCTGTCTTGACGTTTGAGCCGCCCTTTTCTCCGTGCTCTGCTTTGTAAAGCTGGCGATAGCGCAGCGAATTTAGAGTATTTAATCCCTTGTCTGCAACGAGGTATACATCGCCTCCATTTCCGCCGTTTCCACCATCCGCGCCTAACTTTGGGCGATTGCGGGCTGTGCGAAAACTGACGATTCCTGCGCCGCCGTTGCCAGAGCGGACTTTAATTTTTGTTGAATCTATAAATTTCATAACTGACCCACCTGCGACATATTAGATAGCAAGGCTTATTATTAACTGGAGCAAAATCTATGATAGCTGCGTTGCTTTCGTCTCTGCGCTGCTCATGTACCCATATGTACACTGTGCTGCTCGTTCCTCTGCACCTTGCTCTCATGGGTTTTGCTCCAGTTAATATAACTGTAATTACACATTCTGTTACCGCGTTGAATGGAGTATTTCTTTACATCCTTTAGGCAAGTCTTGTCTGCTAAGCTTTGTTATCGGTGATATGGGTGCAAGTTGATGGACAGAGAACGGAAAAGAATGAGAAACAAACTACCTGATGTGCATGATCACCGCGCTACTTTAGGAGAAAAGAGCCTTATTATGGGCAAACAACTCCATCACTTTTTCTTCTGTGCCATTACATTCTGCACCTCAGAAAGCTTTTTAAAATGAGTAGTTCGCGGTATAGTTATTTATGCCATTGGCTCGATACGTACTCTTTGCTTTTGTTTGCCGAATTTTTCGAAAACTACTTTTCCTTCAACAAGGGCAAACAAAGTATAGTCTTTTCCAGTACCAACATTTTGGCCTGCATGGAATGTACTACCTACTTGACGAACTATGATGCTTCCTGGGGTAACACGGGTTCCACCATACACTTTAATTCCACGATACTGTGGATTAGAGTTGCGACCGTTTTTTGTACTACCACCGGCTTTCTTATGTGCCATTTCTTAGATCCCCTATGAACAAACCTGCTTTATTTGACTGTATTACCCGTTGATTTTACCAACTTTAACAACAGTCACCGGCTGTTTATGCCCTTTGTTTCTTTTGTAGTTCTTACGGCGCTTGTACTTGAAGACAATAATTTTAGGGTTTTTAATCTGCTCTTCTATAGTAGCCTCTACTGAAGCACCTGATACTAAAGGCTTTCCGAGTACTGGTTTGTTACCACCGACCATAAGCACTTGGTCAAAAGTGATTTTGTCACCAGCTGTACCTTCAACTTTGTCGATTGTTAACGAGTCACCTTCTTTTACTCGATACTGGTGCCCACCGGCTTTAATTACTGCATACATTGAGTTGAGCTCCTGAAAAAATAACTTGAGCAAACTGGCTATAAGTCTATAAAATCAGTGATTATAAATCTATAGCTATTACTAGCCCATCAAAAAGTTGCCTGACGTTTACCACCCTTGCTTTAGAAAAATGTTTTTGTTATGCATTGTTACATAACTTTAAATACATTTTCCTACTGCATCTCGATATCCTGTACGTCAGATAGTTTCCTAATACAGGCTATGAACTAGGCGTTCAGGGCATGCACTATGTTCTAAAATGCTTTCTCTGTCAACAGGAATCCTATTTATTTGCAGGTTGCCTTGTGGGGAGTTCGAAGCAAAAATTTATGAGAAATTTGCTGGTGAATTTACTATATTTATATAACTTATTAATATAATAAATATTTTTTTCTTGCCCATCTCTTTATTTTGCTATCAGATGTTTAAATTTGCTAGGTAGCATCGATTAGGCAAAGCTTTCCGTCAAGAGACCCTTTGCGTCGAGATGTAATTGGATAAAATATAAGCAATAGAGGTCTTACTGTCAGTTAAATACTTTGGTGAAGGACTGCAATTGAGCTCAGACTTATTTACATCGTTAATTTCTAAGTCGGCAAACAACCCTTCTAATGTTGCGCCTCCAATAAAACCAGTTCGTGGTAGCGAAAAGGCGGCGCATAATGAGAGAAGGCAGTCTTTTGAAGATGTGTTGGCCTCTGATACAAAGCAGAAAGATGTAGAGCGTTCTATACCTGCGAAAGAGGAACATCCGCAGGCAAGGGATGAATCAGGGTCGATAAAACCTGATCGTAGGCGGCAACAATTATCGAACCTTGATGACTCTGCTGATAGCAAGGCTAACATTTCTGAGCGTGGAGATAATTCGTTACGAACGATGAAGAGAAGTGCGTCGTTGGATAAAATTGGTTCAATGATAGGCAAGGGCTTAGCCGCAGTGCAAAAGTCTCCAACGCTTAAAATTCTGACTGGGCAGTTTGACGGTTTGAATCCTGAGTCGATCCCTCAAGTTGTTTCTTCTAGTAAATTTATTACGGAAGCTATGGCTGAAGATATTACTTCTTTCATGCAAAAGCCTGTTCCTGTATCGGAAATGATAGAAAAGCTTGGATTACCACAGGGAGTTATAGCCGGTGCCCAATCAATAGGACTGGATGTTGCTGAAAAAGTTGACCCAGTTGATTTTTTTAAGGCGATTGGCATCGATCCTCAAAAAATTGTTGTCGAGTTAACCAGGCTTAAAGATACTTTGCCGACGAATGGCTTATCGCAGTATATGGCTCAGGCAACTCAATTAGAAAAATTGAGTAAGCCAACAATCGCTGATCAGAATATTTCTGCGAAGTCAGCAGAGGTGATACAAAAGCAAAATTTGCAAAAGAAAAAAGATGAATTAGCAGGAGCTGTGGGGAATATTGGTAATATTGCGCCAAGCTCTGATATCTTGACAGCTTCAAATACCGTAAATGCAAAGGCTTCTTCTGCTGGAGGAGAACAGGGTTCCCTAGAATATCCTAAGCCTACTAAAGCTTCCGAGTCGGCAGGCATGTCGATGGTAGATTTCTCGTCAACGCCGTTTGAGGGGATAGCTACTGTGACGGTAGATAACACTTTCTCGATCGATCAAAGCCTACAAGATGAAGCATCTGTCAAAAATATTGATTTTTCAGGCAGTGGTGATGTAACCGAGGCCAGAAACGATCAGTTGCAGCCGGAGGGTGGCCTTGGTGAACTGATTGAACAAGAGGGGCTGACTAGTAGTTTAGGTCTTTTGCGAGATAGTATAAAAAATCCAAATGAAGCTATTGATAATCAGAGAGTTATTGCAGGTGTGAGGGAAAATTCTCCAGAGGTTAGCAATAAAGTGGGTATGGAGCAGGCTCCGGATCGTCTGCTGTCTTTCGAAAATAAATTAGAAAACATTGAATATGATGGTTCGAATAATCTTTTTGAAAGATTTGAAGCTTCGATGGATTCGTATCGATCTAATACATTGGATGGACCTGCGATGAAAAATCTGCCGCGAGATATGAATTATTTACAGGATCAGATCATTAGAAATAGGATGGGTCTGGAGTCTTCTTTAAAAATAAATGATCTTTTGGAATCATCTGATGCTGATGTATTGGTTAAAAGCCAAGATGTAGATTCTGAACAACATATAGAAGAAACCATAGGACGTCCTAGATTCCAATCTGATGCATTTGTTAGCTCGAATAATACGGTAGCAAAAAATCTTTCATCGTTAAATGTTATAGATGAAGGTGGTGAAGATTTTCTTGTTGTGACGGATAAGCCTCTAGACGAAGTAGTCTCTTCGATTTCAGAAGAGTCTTTCGATGGCGATGCTGATTTTTCAGAGGACCCTAGATTTATGAAGCCTTTTACACCTTTAGAAAATACATCCCATCAACAATCAAATATTCACTCTAAAGCAAATGCGTTTTCGTTAGGAGAGGCTGATCTTAAAGATACTGAAATTGTTAAACAGCTGAGCCAGCAAATTATCGATCGCATTAGCGCTATGAACCACGGGAAACGTTCTTCTGCTGTGATTAATTTAACCCTCCCAGAGGCCGGCGAATTGTCAATGGCAATACAAGTTGAAGATAATAGGGTTAATCTAAGGATTATGAGTAATTCAGATCGTGTCCGAGCGCTTATTGGTTCACAGGTCGGCATGCTTGGAGAAGCAATGTCAGCGCAGAATTTACATTTGGTAGATGTACAAACTTCTTCAAATAAAAATTTCACCAATTTAAATCAACAGGGGCAGCAATTTTCTCAACATTTCAACCAACAATCCTTTGGAGAGCGACGTGATGGATCAGAAGGTTCAACGCCAGCTTCTCATGGTGGTAACATTAAATCTACGGCTAGATCGCTGAGAAAAATAGCTCAAAACTCTATCAATGCAGTAAATATAATGTCCGCAACATTAAATTCTGGTCAATTGCGAGTTATGGCCTAATAGAATAGGATAGCTTTTATGAATTCGACTTTACAGAATCGTATTGCTCCTCCGCAGATACAATCGCCACATAAAGTTAGTGATGCAAAAATTAATAGCGATCCTGATGCGTCGGATTCAAATGGTGGTCGCGATAAGGTAGACTTTAAGTCTCTTTTGCTAAACTCGAACCAAGAAGTTATAGAAAAACGTAATGCAAAAAACAATGGTGATCTTTCAAAGGCTGGATCTTATCAAGAATTTCTTCAAAATCTAGATGAAACGGCTACAAAGCAGAGAACTCCCAAAAACGAATTGGATAAAGATGATTTTTTGAAGCTTTTTATCACGCAATTACAAAATCAGGATCCTTTAAAGCCGAAAGATGGCGCAGAGATGGCGTCGCAATTGGCGCAATTTAATAGTGTAGAGCAAATGGTTAATTTCAATAAAGGTCTTGAAAGGTTGGAGAAGGCGCAGACGGCAGGCCAATCGATGAATTATATTAATTATATTGGCAAAGAGATATCTGTTAATAATGGTCGTGTGCGCTTAAGTGATAGTGGGATTGGAAATGTGAGTTTTAAAGCACCGACAAATTTATCTAATGTAAGGTTAGATGTTCGTGATACTAGTGGGGCATTGGTTGCAACTAAAGATCTTGGCAGCTTAATGAGTGGTAGCCATAAATTGTCTTGGGATGGTACTGGTAAAGATGGAGAGAAGCTTGCTAATGCTAATTATACAGTTTCTGTCTCTGCTAAAGATACTAGTGGGATAGATGTTCCAATCGAAATTACCAATAAAGTAAAAATCACTGGTATCGATTTATCTGATGGTAATTCGCAATTTTATACTAATTTAGGGCGATTAAAGGTTAATGAAATTGCGTCAATAGGTGATCAAGGATTTGCAGATGTTGATTCTGATTCTGCAAATCTGAAACAATCTACAGCACCTAATTCTTTAAACAATGAGAAGGATGAAGCCGTTTCTGGAAAAAATAGCACAACTTTAGCTGATCCTTCGCAACCTAATCAAGAAGTTTTAAAAGCACCTGTCGAGATGAGCCAATCTGTAGATTCGAACCCTATGGAAAAGAATAGCTTGAAGGAAAATATAAAAGCTTTGTCTGAGCAAAAATCTGAGGAACAAAAGTTAGTAGATGCTGATAGAATTATGGAACCTGCATCGGATAGTTTGCAGGTTTTTTAAGATTTAGTACCTCCAATTTTACGTAATTTAAATTACTTGCAAAATTTGCTGTGAGATGCAGGATGAGAAAATTTTTGTTTGTCGTAACAGGGTTTATGTTGGTACTAGGATGTAATACCCACCAATCGGTTAGCACTGAGAATATGACTGATGTGTATTTGCAAGCAACGGAAAGTCCGACTGGATGTTTGGGTGAATTTCCTAGTTGCGATGATGTTAACGCCCCTCAATATTGCCATGTTACCGTTAATGAAGAATTCTCTGGAAAAATAAAAAAGCATGAATTTTATAGTTGGGAGCGAAATCGCTGTTTAGCTATGAAAGAAATCAATATGCAATTATGTAAAAAAGCAATTGTTGGCAAGCAGCCTTCATGGGTTGAGTGTAAGCCTGCTGCAACTAATGGTCAATGTCCTGTACGGTTGGGTAATGATTGCTCACCGACTGTAAAGCCTGTGACGTGTTTTGCTGGTTATTATGGAGCTCACACAATGCCTTTTAATCAGACCATTGAAGCTCGTGCTAGCAATAAGTGCCTTGCTCTGGGTAAGTTGTGGAGTATGGCATGTAGGAAGAATTTAGATCCGAGTCAACTTACTCATATAAGCTGTGAAGATAATCAAATGAGGCGTTCGGAAAAAGAGACACCAGATCCTTCACTTCGTTCAGGATGACGAAATCTTGTCTATCCTTAATAATTTTCGAAATGTTGGAATGCTTTACTCTAAACTATAATCTGGTGTCAATAAAGGTTGAAATGCGCTTGCATACGCCCGAAATTTTTCTATCCGATATTTTATCGTCATCCTGAACGTAGTTTTTCGTCATCCTGAACGTAGTTTTTCGTCATCCTGAACGTAGTTTTTCGTCATCCTGAACGTAGCGAAGGATCTAGAGCTGTTTTTTGCATACGCCCGAAATTTTTCATCATCCTGAACGTAGTGAAGGATCTGGAGTTGCATTTTATCTGCCTAGCATAATGACTAGGCAGAGTATGATCTCATTTAGATTGTTTGTACTTTTTTCTGGAAGGAAGAAGAAATTTTGAAAACCTTGGCAGTCAAGCCTCCAGAAATAAGGATATACTCTAAGTCTCAGTAAAATTGCAGTTCATGACAAGTATTGCTATGATTTTGACTGTAATTTCTTTGCCGATTTTTTATAGAAAGCCAAATTTTAAGGAGTTGTGCTTTATGAAATATTTTTTAATATCGTTAGCCGTTGTAAGGTTTTTTTCTGTTTTTTCTATTATAGGATTTTTTCCTGCCTGTGGTGATAAAAAAGAAGAAAACAGTAAGGAAGAAGATAATTCATGTACTTTTGGAGATGTGGGTTGTGGAGCTAGTGTTTCGGCACAGTCTGGAAAAATAACTATTAATTTTGATAAGGCTGCTGCAGGAGATAAATATGTTATTATCCCTTATTCAGTTGGAAATATTGATAAGATTGATGGAGCTACAGCTGAAAAGGCTGTAACCTTCGAAATTCCGGTGGAAAAATCAGCCTCTGCCGCTACCTCTTTCTCAGCTAGGCATGCTCTCATGGATAGCAATATGCTTGCAAAAGAAAAGGAAGATGCATTTCGTTTAATTGCTGGAAAATTTAGACCTTCGCTTGGAGTCGACGGACAGGCTCCTGGATTTTGGTCTATTGTAAAATATTATGATCAATTGACAGAACGTCAAATGCAATATCAAAAACAACATGGGATAGAAATTCCTTTATATAATGAGCCTTCATTGGAACTTTCATTTAAGGAGCGTGTTAGAAATTATCAACCAAGAGTTTCTAAAAACTTTTTAACGCAAGTCGGGTCATGCCCTGAAGACGAAGTTGCGATTCCTGGTGAAGAAGGTTCTGTTTCTATTACATCTGATCAAGTTGTTGTCGGAGAAGATTATTGTATTGTTTATGTGGATGAGCCTTTGATTGAGACAGATAAAACGGCTATCGAAAATACTATTAAAACTGTTTTAAATATATATAAGAAGAAAATTTATAAAGATGAGTTTGCTCCGATTGGTGATTTTGTTTTTAAACCACAATTTATCATTATGAATTTTAATGATGACTCTTATGGAATTCCGGAAGCAATGAAAGCGATATTAGGAGCATTTGAGCAGGAAATGACAGATGACCTAAGTGTTCCTATGCTTTATCTCAAAAGTAAATTTGTCAATGCGGATGGTGATGATGTGTTGGCAACTGACGATAATAAAAAAGAATTTCACGCTACTTTAGCTCACGAGGTTCAACATGCGATTAGTTATTACTATCGTTCAGTTAAATACTTAGACGGCAAACCCTCTGGTACAACACCAGTTGCGGAAACGGTATTAGTTGATGAGGGCATTGCTCATTTTATGGAAGATATTTTTGGTTATGGCTCAGAAGGGTTTGAGAAATTTCCCGGAAATTTTCTTGCGACATTTTCTTATGGTTTAATGCCTTTTTTAGCAGGAGGTTCATTTCCTAGTTCCGAAACGGTGGGTGAAGCCATTAATTACTATCGAGGTGGAAGTCAGGCTTTGTTGTACTATCTAGCAAGCCGCATGGGAGGCTTTGAGTTTAGTGATGGCCAGATTAGCGGTGGCAAAGGCTTAGACTTTATAGTGCAGTTGGTGACGTCTGATCAGCAAGGAGCAAAAAATTTGCAGACTGCTTTCTCCTATAATTCTTGGAGTTGGAACGATGCGGTCAGTAATTTCTTGATCTCTACTGTAGTGGATAATAGCTCAGTGGAAAATGTTTACTCTGATTACCAATTGCCTGCTGTTTTTAAAGAACTTACAGATTTGCAAGGGACTGCTAATAAGATATTTGGCATGCGATTTAATGATTTTGAATCAGTCACAGATCGTATTGCTGAACAGGGAGTTTATAATCCATTTCAGCATGAAGACCCTGAAGCATCAGCCGATGAAGCTAATCGAACATATGAGTTGTACTATTATCATGCAGTTCCTGGTTTATATACCGTTGTCGATTCGAGTGAACCTTTTGTTATTGAAACATCGACAGAAGATACGGGCACTGCTGCCGCTGTTGTGCGTATTAAATAGGAGATTGTTAAGTTGATAATATATATACGAGTTATAAAAATTGCTCTGGGATTTTTTCTTGCTATTGTAGCTGGATCAAACGTATTTGCGGAAGAGACAAATGCTGTTGATAAAGAAAAAATGATGAATATAGAAGGCCACATAAAGGTTGTTGGTAGCGCTTATAATGCTAGGTCCGTCTTGATTAAAGAAGAAGATGGTAATAAGCAGCAATATAACTTTTGTAAAGATTCTATTTCTAAGAAGATTGGACAGTTGAGTGGTATGATGCTTACTGTTAAAGGACATTGGAAGGAATACAAGGGTAAGGCTTCGAAGAAATCAAAAAAGTGTTTTTTAGCCCAATCTTTTCAAATCAAAGAGATGTCAAGCGGAAGGAAGCCTCTTGTTGGGATTCTAAATAAAGATGCATCTCATTATTCTTTGACTGACGAAGACGGGTCTGCGCACCGCTTAGATAAGTTAACCGATGGATTGAAAAAGTTGGTGGGTAAAAAAGTTATTATTGATGTAAAGATGTTAGGAAATGGTACTGGTGGCTCTAGCTATCGAGTTGTTAGTTATGCTTTGTATCCCTAAAGGCACAGGTGAGATCTTTGAGTCTTTTTCGATTCTTTTTGCGAATAGGCTTTTTGGGCATTTTTTAAGTCATTGTAGATGGTTATATTTTGCATTTGAATTTTTTATGTAGTGTCTTGAAATGATTAGTTTTTGTTATCTTATGTATGTGTTGAGCTGTGTCTTTTAGATTTAACTCCTTGAAATATTAAAGTTTAGAATTTTCTTACTTGTAGATGGTATTAGTTAGTACGTTATTTGCTACCTAGAAGTTTGTCTGATGTACACAACTTCTGCGTTTTTAGAGAAAAGAGCGTGTAGAGAGTTCTGAGCTTTTGTGCTTCTTTTTTGATGTTTTGTATGTCAGACGGTTTCTAGGGTTATTTAGGTAGTGTTTTGTTTTGAAGTAAATATAAATTAGGAGTATGTGATGTTGAAACAGTTTAAGTATTTAGTTGGTTTTATTACGGTTATAGCTCTTGGTACAGCTTACGCTGGCGATGAAAAATATCTTATTAAAATGCCAGGGCCAAAACCAGCATTGGCAAAGTCGTTTAAAGATTTAGGTGAGAATAAGTATGAATTCTCGATCGACACATCTAAAACGATAAAAGGAGGAAAGAAACCGACTTTTGAAATTGTAAAAAAATCTTTATTGAAGAAAAAGTTGATTACTGACGTTTCGGGGTCTTTGGATAAATTAGTGGTGACATACGAAGGCGATTTAGATAGTTTTTTGAAGAAAATTTCTAAAACTCGCATTAAAGACTCAGGTTCTGATGTTAATTTAGCTGGAGAAAGTTCGGTAAGTGATGGTGGAATTCGGGCTAGAACTGCTGCTCGTGAGCCAGCAGTAGGCGAAGTTAAAGGTACAATTGTGGGAAAAGCTGGTAAAAATTTTCGTATTATGGTGCAAAAGAAGGGACAGACAGGTGTTCCTGAGGACTTTCCTTTGATGCGTCCGGTTTTGGTTGCAGCAGGGTCCTATAAAGGGAAACCGGGTCAAGTCGTATTTTTTAAACCTACTAGTAAAAAAGGTAGCGTGTGGTCAGGGAAAGATTTTACAGCCAAATAGAACTGTGATTTAACTTTTGTTTTAATTCATGGAAAAGCACCGAGGTTATGAAAAATAATCTTGGTGCTTTTTTGTAATTTTCTTTTCTCATGGATAGGCTTTGTGTTGCAAACTGTTCAGTTGTCGATGTCTTTGGAGTGATTCATTTATTATGCAAAAACTTCGAATGCTGGCTCTCGAAGTAATTCTATATCGAGTTGATTGGGTAGAAATTCGACTTCTAAGTTTTTTTCGATGATAAGCTTTTTGTAAAGATCTTTTTCTTGATTTAAAATCCAATCTTTGATGTCAGACCGTACCCGAACTTTGATAGATTTTTGGTGTGTTTGTAGACTTATGCGCTGGATTTCTCTTAATAGATCATATGCTTCTGTTTGTATGCTACGGACAATACCGCTGCCATTGCAGTGTGGGCAGGGAACTGTTATTGATCTTTCTAGTGAGTCACTTGTCCTTTTTCTTGTCATTTGGATAAGCCCTAACTCACTTATACGCAAAATGTTTGTACGTGCCCTGTCGGCTTTTAATGCCTCTAGGAGTTGGTCATAAATTAAATCTCGATTTATAAGTGATTCCATGTCGATAAAATCTAAAATAATGATTCCACCAATATTTCTCACTCTTAGTTGTTCGCAAATTGCATTTATTGCTTCTAAGTTCGTTTTTAAAATTGTTTCTTGGGCGTTGGCTTTTCCAACAAACTTGCCGGTATTGACATCAATTGAGGTTAAGGCTTCAGTTTGTTCGATAATGAGATAGCCACCTGAGGGTAGATCCACTCTTTTTGATAGAGCTTTGGCTATATCAAACTCGATGTCAAATTCATCAAAGATTGGTTTTTCTTGATTGTAGAGTTCAAGTGCATCGCTAGCTGTTGGAAGATTAGTCCACAAAAATTTTTGTAAAGATTTATACACTTCTTCATCGTCCACAACTATGCTATTGATACTGTCTTCGTATAGATCTCTGATAATTTTGTTAGTTAAATCTAAATCGCTGTGGAGTAAGCTTGGTGCTTTTGCTAATGGCATTGATTTTCTAATATTACTCCAAGTTTGTTTTAAGAAGTTTATATCGTTGATTAATTCTTCTTTGGTTGCTCCGCGTGCTGCAGTGCGAACAATAACTCCTATATCTTTAGGTAGGATAGATTCTAAAAGTTTTTTAAGTCGCAGTCTTTCTTCTTCTAGTTCGATTCGCCTCGATATTCCGATATGGGATGAATAAGGAGTTAAGACTAGATAGCGACCTGCGATTGTGAGGTTGCCAGTTACCCGAGGTCCTTTACTACCTAGAGGGTCTTTTGATACTTGTACGTATACTTGTTGGCCCTCGCGTAGGTTTTTTTCGATGGGAATTGTTACTTCATTTGCTTTGATGTTGTCTGATAGAATATCGTTTTCTTCATCTATTCTTTCTGGAATTGGTTTATTTGTATCAATTACATCGCCGCCGAAAAGGAATGCGGATCTTTGATCTCCGATATCTAAAAAAGCTGAATTCATCCCGGGTAAAACTCGAGTAACTATTGCCTTGTAGATATTTCCAACTATGCTATGAGTCGTTCTTCTTTCGATAAACAGCTCAATTAATTTTCCATTTTCGATTAATGCAGCTCTGATTTCAGAGCTATTATGATTTATGATAATTTTTTTTTCATTCATTTTAATTTTACCTTATTAGGTGTCTAATTTTATATCTATATCTTTGGCTATTGCATTAAATATTTTATCTGCTGCCCCAGCATGCTGATCTAAATATTCTAAGCAGCGTTTATTTTTTTCAGAACTACTTTGATGAAGCTTCCACCATGTAGCAAGCTCTTTTGAAGACGTACAAACTGTAGCTAATCCGTGCTTTACTAATTCAATCGCTTCATTGCTGTTTTTATATTTATTACCGAAGGCAATCGATAATCCATGGCTTATTGGCTCGATCACATTATGGACTTGGTGATGGATTGCTCCACCAATAAAGGCTAAAGTGCAAGCCCCATAGAGCTCAGATAAGAGACCTAAGCTATCTATGATAATGATCGGGGTTCTGTTTTTATGATTTTCAATGCCTGGGCTTTGGTCGAGGAATAGATGTGAAAATCTCTGATATTTTAAATCTAAATTATTGCACATTGCTTCTAAGTTTTTTATATTTTCAATGCTGGGTTCATGAAGGGCGATAATGATATTCCAATTTTTTCTTATTGTGTCATTTAGATTATCGCAATAACAGTCTAGTACTAACTTATAGTCTGCTGGCCAAGCACTTCCTATTATTAGTCTGGGTGACGGTCCTAAAAATGAGTTAAGGCTTTTTTTGCTTTGCTCAATATTGTTAAAATTATTGTGTGTGCGTTCTATTACTCGATCATATTTAGTGTCGCCAGCAATCTGAATTTTGCTATCTTGGAGCGAAAATTGAGTTTTTAATTTGGTTAACTCATTTCTATCTGTTGTGTAGATCTGGTCAATGAAGTGAAATAGTGTTTTTTTTATGAATATGCTTTTATTATTTTTCTTATTCTTGTCACTTTCACTTAAAGAAGCATTGATCAAATAAACTTTTCCATATTGCCAAGCAGTGCAGATAAATGCCGGCCAGAGCTCATGGCGTACGATAATAGTTGCATGTGGTTTTAGGGCAGATAAAATTTTTTGACAATTTTTGAGGGTATCAACAGGCGTTAAAATATAAGGGATGGTTTCTTGTCGGGCATTTGCGAACTTAATCCCTGAATTTGAAAAGAATAAGATTTGAATATATATGTTCTTCAAAGAAGAAAAACGGTCTATTAAAGGTTTGGCTTGCTCATACTCTCCTGCTGAGCTACAGAAGAAAAGCACACAATTGGGGAATTTTTCTCTTGCCTTTTTTATAGTTTCAATTTTTTCTGGATAAAGCCGGCGGTCTTTTAACTGTTTTTTAAGTTTATGGCTATTTGGGAGAAAAATCGAAAGTAGGTTCTGCAATAAAGAAATCAGGAAAGACCAAATATAAAGCAGAACATTGTCAAGTTTAGTTAGTTTTCTTGCTTTTATATGATGTGATGTATTCGAAATCCTCTCTGGTTTAAACATGAAAATGTGGCCCGACTTCGCCCTGTATTGGGGGCATATCATTCAATGTCTTATTTTTTTTTTCTTCTTCAATTAAACGTACCATGTGTGTGGCTATGTGGTCTGAGATATCTGGTTTGGAAATATTGGCAAAACATAATTTATCATGATAGCGGCATTCAACTTTGCCATGTTTTGAGCAAGGCCTGCACCCAAGAGATGTGGAATAGGCTCTAGAAATATCTAGGTGTGGGGCAAAGCCAAAAGCTTCGACTGTTGGTCCGAATAAAACGGCAACAGGAGTTTTTACAGCTTCTGCTATATGTGCGAGGCCAGAGTCATTGCTAAGCAGAAAATCGGAGCTTTTTAGAGCCAAGGCTGATTCCCATAAACTTAGCTTGCCTGCCAAGTTAAGGGAAGGGCCTTTCCAAGCTAGATTATCTAATAATTTTAACCCCTTATCTCTATCATGGTCGTCTCCCAAAATGAGAATACCAATGTGAGATGATGTAGTATTAAGTTTACGTTCTAACTCAAAGCGGGTCATGGCTATAATTTCAGAAAAAACGCCTATTGGTGATCTCTTTGCATTATATGAGGCGCCAGGTGCCACTGCTAACCAATGCCCGAATTGTAATTCTTTTTGCCATGGTCGGTGATTTGAATCATGGCTTGTGGGTAGAGTTGGTCTTGGATCTAGTGTTTCAATGCCATCAAGCATATCTGATGGCAGTTGTTTCTTTAAACCTTGTTTTAGAGCTTCTACCATGGAGTGGAATTGTAATTTTTTTGCGTGTTTGGTGTTAGCGGGAAGCACTCTATTGCGGCCAAACATTCTGGCTTCTGCTACTAACTTTGCGCGGTAAACCTGAGCTTTGTCATAGCGATATATAGGCTGTCCAGAAGCGCGGGTTAAATTATGGGTTAACATTCGCGAACGGAGGTTTCCTTGTAAATCTACCATGAAGTGAATGCTTGCAAGTTTTTTAATCAACTCTGAACTTTTTGATAAATCAGAGAAATCAGCTATATTTATAAAGTTAATCCATGGGAAGGCTTCCGAGAGTAACTCTAGTGATGGATTTCTGCCAATCCATGATATTTCTACTTTTGTTTGTAGCCGATTTTGTAACTTCATCAAAAGGTCAATACAAGCAGTGGCTAATACGACGTCGCCAATGCTACTTGCTCTATAAAACCCTATCTTTAAAGGCGGGCCATTTGGTGATGGAAGAAACAACAGTATAACCTCGTGAATGGATATTTTCGTCGCTACTTTATATTAGCATTTCTCTGATGTTGCCAAAAGATAAAGACTTGAGTTCAATTATTGGTGATATAACCAATATTTATATAGCAATTTGTTTTAAGTTTTGGCCTAGGGCGTGTTGACGTTTCATTTCCTACTACGAGCCAAACCCTTGAGTCACAGCGTTGTCAGGGTTTCAAAAAATTATCCTCAATGTACATTTAGTACACCTCCGGTAATTTTTGAAACCCTTCCTAGCTGCGACTTTCAAGTATTTGTCTCTCGCTACGAAAATGAAACGTCAACACGCCCTAGTTTCTTGGTTTTTATGTTATATTAACAATCTATTATAAAATAGAAAAGTTGTATTAAAGGCCTTTATTCTCTTTCATCAGGAGGAGTGTATAACCGTATTTGTGTAGCATGTATAACTGGCCAGCCTAATGCAGGATAGGTATATCCCAGATCCGAATTTTTAGCCGGTTGCGGTGTTGCTTCGTCGTCAGGAAATCCTCATGTACCAACATGTACACTGCAGTTTCCCTCCTCCTCGCGCCTAGCACCCGAGCGAACTTCGGATCCGTTGAAAATACTACAGTTTTTCAAAAAATTTCAGATCCCGGGGAGATGTTAAGGCTGTATAAATTATAGTCTTTCGTGATAAAAGCTGTGCTTTCTTAAAGAAGTTGAAACAATTAGCTATTGAGCATATTCTATATAGTAATATGTAGTAAAAATCGTCAGCTGCAGAGCTCGTTGGGGGTTGGTTAGCTTATGGAGAAACAGGGCAAAAAAACTAAGCCCCAAAAAACCAGAAAACGTAACTTAAATGTCGTTTACTTCGTTGATTCGGGAAAGACCAAGTCGTTTACGATTCCTTTAATCAGGTTTAATGGTTTTTTCGCGTTGGGAATGTTTGTGCTTGCATGGGCGTTAGTAAGTACTTGGTTTTTATATTATTTAGTATCCGAGAACATTTATTATCGTACGCGTTATAAGAGTGCATTGACGACTATTTTTGCATATCAAGGCCGTTATGATGGGGTGTATGAGAAAGCATATCCTAACTTATTGACTCAGAATTTACTTGCTGATTCAACTAATAAGGAAGATGGGGGTGATGTCGAGGGTGATACATCAAAATCTGACTCTGGTGTGAAAAAAGATTTAAATGAGGCTAAAAGCTCTGAAGTTAAGAGGGAAGCTCCTAAAGTAACTAGTACAAATTTACAGGCAACTAGCCCTAGTGAAAAAATACAGGATAATGCAGAGCAACCTCTAGCTAGTGAGCCTGAAGGCTGGACTTTGGCTGTAACTAAGAGTGACGTTAGCAAAGATCCAAAGGGCTTTGAATTAAGTTTTTCGATTAAGAATTTATCCGCTAGTAGAAAAGCAAGTGGATATGTCTGGGCAGTAGCTTCTTTTTTGAAAGAATCGGGAGAAACAGTTTATTTTTCTGCTCCATCACATCTCAAAGTAGATCAATATGGAAAAGTTGTCGATGCTACTAGATCACACAGGTTCAGCATTAGAAATTTTAAAAGGAAAAATTTTAGTTTTTTAGCCCCAGAAGGATTGTCTGGAGAGCTGACAGGTATTGAAATTGGGCTGATGACTTCTGGCGGGGATTCTAGAATTACGAAGTTGTCAAAGAAGATTGAATATGATTATGCGGCTATGCATAGGACAGCGACCAAATCAGAAACGAATGAAGGCGATAAAGACTTACAGGAGAAAAAAGAAGGTGAAGCGCCTGATGCATCACCAGCAGCAAAGGAAGGATGATGTGCTGCTTATGGATTTAGAAAAGTTGATTGATAGAGCAGCTATAGTTATTTTTCCATTCTTATTTATTTTTTTTACAGCCTGTTTGTCAAAAAAGATTCAGCCAAACCAGCTTAAACCGGAAAAAGACGGATTAGAGACGCAAGTGGTTCAAGCAAGAACCATTACGCCAAAAAGTTTCAATTTTCGATTGGTAACTACTTTATCTAAGGATGCATTGCGGGTTCCAGCAAATGTTTTAGAGTTGGCGCGAGTAGTGCGAAAAAAGGCTGAGGTTAGGGATGGGCCGAATTCTAGCTTTCTTTTACAGGATCAAATTTTAGATAAAGATGAGCTAGTAGTGGTTATTGATGCAATAGGTGTATGGAAAAAGGTCTTTGCATATCAGCGTGAAATTACTGGCTGGGTGCATGCTGACATGATTGAAAATGTTGCTTTGCGAACGGATATGATAACCATAAAGATAAATTCATTGCCTGTTGTTGTTGCCGTTCAACCACTTAACTATATGCATACTTACCCTGATCGGCAAAAAAAACATATATATATTCGTAAAGGATCTCAATTTATTGCACTTAAAAGAGGTATGAGGAGTGTCTTGGTATGGTTAACAGAAACAAATTCAGTAGCTTGGTTGCCGCAAGAGTTTGTCAAATAGTGAATGCATTTAAGGTCTTTAACTATTTTAAATATTATGTTTTTTATCTTTTGATATATGGGTGCTCTTCCGCGTTGTCAGGGAATTTAAAAACATTGGATGAGCAACCGATTGATTATAGTAATGCACGGGTAAATATCGTGCCTCTAGACGTAACTAGCAAGTCGCAGGGCGGTAAAAGCGGTACTGTGAATTCGACCATTGTTGCTGTTTCTAATGATGGAAGTTTTATTGTTAATAAGAGTTTAAAAAAGGGTCGCTATTTAGTTGAGGCTTTAGTGCCTGGGTTTAAGCTTGCATCTGCTGAAATTGATTTGAATAAGACGGATAAAATCGTTTTGGATCTCATGCCCAATCCAATTCCGGATGCGTCAATGATAGGAGTTAATCCTGATGTGAATGCAAATCGCGGTATTGGTGGAGCAAGTTTGACACCCCCTCGGTTATAAAAATTCTTAGGGGCGATTTAAAAAATTTGATGATCAGGAGAATATTTATGCCGAGTTTGCTTGGAAGCTATAATTTCTACGCATTGTTGTTTTTTCTTTTTATTATTACTTCATGTAGCAAAACTAAAGAGGTGACGGTCACTGTTCGTGCGAAAACAAATCAAGGAGAGGTTATATCGGATGCCAACATTAAATTAGGAAAAGAGATTATTGGCAAAACCGATACGACTGGAGAATGGAAAAAAAATATTGATTTACAAATTGGCGAACCACACCGAATTGAAGTTTCTAAAGATAGCAGCAGCAAATATTTTGCTCCCGATTTTATGAACTTTATTGTTCGGGAAAGTGGCGAGCAAAAAATTGATTTTGATGCCGTCTTGTATTTTGTTCCAAAACCTTCGGCAAGTGATGATGTTGTTACAACTCAACCGGTAGACTCTAGTGAGGGGAAGAAAGATCAGAAGGATATTATTAATAGTGGAAACGAAGATACCCAAGCAGCACTGAGTGAGGGTAAAGGATCAAAAGGTGAAGAATATGACATACCGCCTGAGACAGAGCAGTCTATAGTAAAAAAAGAAAACTTTAAAGATGCTACGGTTTTGGAGCAAAAGAAAGATGTGAAAAGTGAATCAGTCATTGATACAGAGATAAAAGATGTAACGTCTCATTTAGAAGATCAAAAAATGGCTGTTGCTCTTAATCCTATTCCAACCAAACTTACTCTATCCCATATTGATAATACGAAAGCTGCGCCTTACCCTATGCGTAAGCTTCAAAATTCAGGACAAATGGTTTTTACTATTTATGTTTCAGATAATAAAAAAGCTTTAGTAGATGCAGATGTTTATGTGGGTAAAGAAGATAAAGGCGATTTGAAGGTAGGTTGTAGAACTAATCAGCATGGACGGTGTGTAATTCGATTTAATAACAAACCGAAACAAGCGATAAAATTTATTGCCCGTAAATCTGGGTACTTTACCCAGTCAAAAGATGTACGTGTAAAACATAAAGGAATGTTGCGTTTTAACCTTGATAAAGGGGAAACGATAGATGTCTTTGCGATTACTAAACACTATAATTATACTAAAGGACTCCAAGATGTGTCGGTTTATGTTGGTGGTAAAAAGGCTGGCGTAACAGATCGATTTGGGCATTTTTCTTACCAATATCATGGCAATCATGATGATTTACTAGAAGTTTCACTAAAACCTAAGGGCTATTTGCCTGAAGAGTATCAGACAGATTTTGTCGTTTCCGGTCCGATGACACTTAGCAAATATTTTATGCCTAAAAAGCCCCCTCCGGTGAAGATGGTAGTTTTGAAATCTCAGCCTGCTGGTAAAGTTATGGAGATTGATGCTAAGGCATTTGCTCCTGGCTTAGATTTAAAAGTACAGAGGGCAATGAGGAACCATCTTTTTTCTTTTAAATCATTTCAAGAGGTACCTTTTTCCATCTTTGATGATGAAATAAGAGAGGAAGATCTTAGTCTTGAAAAGGTAATTTCTGGTGGTTGGCAGCTGACAGATTTGAAAAGCAGGGTAGATGCTATTATTCTTCCAACCTTAGTTGGCCCTAGCAATGGTAGAGAGCAAAGTCTGCAGCTTAGTATTATTGACAGCCAAGGTAAGGTTATAGCAGCTGCTAAAGAAGATTTAGCTAGTATGGCTGATCAAAATTCTATTGATAGTTCTGTTATGGCAATGGCTGATAAAATAACAAATATTTTTCCATTTGAAGGTGTTGTGATCAATAAGAATGCTGATGCTTCGGTTACAATCAATTTAGGAAGGAATAATGGAAGGTCTATTAAAAAAGGTGAGCTATTAGAAGTTTATGGGGTTCAGTCGGGTATAAGAGGAAACCAAAAAGAGAGCAAGATGATTGCTACTTTGACTGTTGAAAAAGTCAATGATATGGATTCTATTTGTTCTGTTAAAAAATTACTTCCTAGATCGACGATTGATCGTGGTGATCAAGTTTCTTTAGTGAGAAGAGGCTTTTCTACAAATTTTGTTGCAGATAGGAAGCCGTATCTACATATAGTTGGCCTCGCTTCTAATGACAAATATTCTAATATTTCGCAGGCAAATGCTTATTTCAACGGTGAATGGATTGGAGCTTCTGATAATTTTGGAAGAATTTACTTTGATGCGAAAAATTTTAATAGTGCTGGACAGGTAAAGGTGATTAAGCATGGTTATAGTGTTTTTAATAAATCTCTGCGCTTAAGCGGTGTGGCTAAAGAGAAGAGGATAAGATTATCTAGAGAAACAGCTTTCTTGCGCGTCGAATCAATTCCAAGCTCAGCGCAAGTCTTTGTAAATGATAAGCTGATTGGTAAAACTCCACTTTCGTACCCAATACCAGTTCCGTCTGGGTTTGCTAAGATTGAGGTGAAAGGAGTTTCTGGTTATAAATCGTATTTAGAAGTGGTTGAGCTTGAAAAAGGCACTTTAGATCTTACCGGCAATCGTTCGATCAAGTTAGAAAGAGATTATTTAACAATTATTGGGAAGTTGTTAAAAGCAAATCATATACCGGAAGCAATGAAAAAATTGAAATCGATAACGAGTGATCATAGCGACTATCTTTTTGCACAACACCAGATTGGTGAATTGTATCTTACTAAGCTGGATCAGCCAGCAAGGGCTGCCGCAGCATTCGGACGAATTACAAAGCGTGAAGAGATTAAGAATTTTAATGATAAGAGATTTATTGGTTCTCATATTGATGAAGGCATAGCACTATTCATGACCGCCGAGAAGCTTTCTGCTAGAGATAAAGCTAGTGCAGTAGCTCATTATCAAAAAGCAATTGAAGTATTTGAGCATGTGACTCCATTTTTGCGATTTGTTTCCAAAGAGCATTATGCAATGGCTGCACATAATGTTTCATATTATAAGGCATTAAGTCAGCACAAACTTTGGCTGCAATCTAATAGTAAGGCAGATTTGACAGAAGCGGTCAAAAATTGGCGAGATTATTTAGATGGAAATGCCAAGTCAATACCTTTAGCTCATAACAGGCAGGGTTTAATTGAAAATGCTAGAATTTACTTTAAACAGGCTAAAGCCTCTCTTGCAACTGCACACTAAAGTGTGAACAGTTAATTTGTTGGTTGGATGGACCTTAGATTAATAAATTTGTCTTTTTTTTTAGTTTTAAACGCATTTTTGGCTGCGTCATGTACTTTTATTAAAGATGTTGTTGGTTATGATTCTGGCGTGCCTTTAAACACTTTTGTTGCAAAGAACGGAAGGTATTTTCCGAGCTTTGTCGAAAAGTTTTTTTTAAGCACTAAGACATACTATCGCGATTATCCAAGCTTGGCTGAAGCTAGAGCAGATTTGAAGATGATCGAAGTTAAGCCTTTAACGGATGGTAAAGCTCCATTTAATGAAGCAAATCTAAGCTGGTCTGCAGATGGAGCGTACCTTGGTTATGAAGTGATTACACCAAGAGAACGTAGGATTTTGCTGAAGAATCTAGTGGGGAATTATTCACGTGATCTTTATATTGTGCCAAAGCAGTCACACCATTTTCTTGAAGGCATGGTGTCTCGTTCAATTTTTTCTTATAATGCTGGGTTGAGATGGTCAAGAGATAGTACACGTTATGCGTTCATGTCAAATGGTGGGACTGGAGAGTATAATATTTATGTTGGCGCTGTTGGAAGCCAAGAAAAAATTGTTGCGAAAAGTAATACGAAAGATGGTTATGCAACGTGGAGCCCCAAGACTAATGAGATAGCTTTTGTTAGTAGCCGTTCTGGAGGTGGGGATATTTATTCAATTAGATTGAATAATAATGAGATTGTTCGTCTTTCAGATTCTCCTTCAGTTGATATTTTTCCTGAATGGTTTGCCGATGGCAAGAAAATTGTTTATTCGAGTGGAAATTCTCTAAATCATGATTTGATGATTTTGTCGAGAAAAGACAATAAATGGAAAAAGCCATATAGATTTACCGATTGGAAGATGGATGATTTGAGGCCTACAATTTCTCCTAATGGTAAGTTGATCTCTTTTTATGCTGGTGGTGTTGAGTCTAATGGATCTGGGGGGAGTAAGTGGCATATTTATGTTGTGCCTTATGTGGAAGGAAAAACTTATCATAGAGATGAACTGTCTTTAATGAAAATTGCAGACAATGTTGTTGTTGATTTAAATACGGGTCCGGCATGGAGCCCAGATAGTCGTAAGATTTTCTATGTCGCTAATGAACCTCAAAAGTTTAATCCAATTTATGGATATGATTTATATACTGGGAGAAGATTTTTATTGGATACGAAAACGAAAATGAATAGGGATATTTTAATGTCTAGTATGGGAATTATAAGTTTTCGTGCCCAAGTGGGAGCTTGGGATAGAGTTTTCGTTGCATTGACAAATCAAGGTTTGCAATTGCAAAATGGAGAAAAAACAGAGGTGGATGTTATGGGAAAAATTCATTATATCCACCGTTAACTTACCCTTATTAAAATAGATTGTTTTAAAAAGGAAATATTATGATTTTAAAGCATAGTCTTATTGTATATTTTTTATTTTTATCTTCGTCACTAAATGCTGTCGAAAATGATAAAAATATGGTTTACGGTGAAACAGGCAGATTAGATACATTTGATCCTTATACTGTACATGAGTCTTCTGGCTATCGTTTGACGGACTTGATTTTTAATAGTTTAGTTGAAGTTGGTCCTGCTGGCGATTATGTCCCGAGCCTAGCCACTTCATGGGAAGTTTCAAGTGATCGAACAAGTGTGACTTTTAATTTAAGAAAATCAGTATTATGGCAATCTAAAAACGAGAAAAATAATGTAACAAAGCATTATCTTAGCGCCGATGATGTGTTAACAACTGTAAGGCTTCTTAAAAGCTCAGAAAGTGAAATTCCCAATCAAGATCGTTTTTCTTTGATATATACAGCGGAGAAAATTTCTGATCATAAGGTGTTGATAAAACTTTCTCGAGCTCATGTAGATCCTCTTCGCTATATGACTTTTAAAATTTTACCACATCATATATTGGGAGCCGTGCTTTCTCTTAAAAGAAGTAGCTCTTTTACGCATAATCCAATTGGAACAGGTCCATATCGTTTTATGGGGACGAATGCTCAAGGTGAAGTTTTACTTTCAGCCCATGAAGGTTTTTTTGCGAAGAAACCTGAGATTAAACAAGTTGTTATGAAAGCTTATTCAGATCAAAATGTTATGAGTCAATCGCTGATGTTTAACTCTCTTGACCTAGTTACATATGTAAGTCCAAGAGATTTGAATGAAATTTTAGGTGACAAAAAGCTGAGTGTTGTTTCTTATGATGCCCTTTCATTTTCGTTTATAGCATTTAATACGAGCCGTGGAGTGCTAAGAGATAAGAGAGTAAGACAAGCTTTGAATTATGCTATAAACAGAAAAGAAATGTTAGACGCATTTTTTCAGGGAAAGGGTGTTTTAATCTCCGGACCTTTTCCGCCAACATCTTGGGCATATAATCTTGATGTTAAGTCTGACCCGTTTGATCCAGTGAGGGCGAGAAAATTATTAAAATCAGCCGGATTAGAGTTGAGAGGTAAGCAACTTTATAGCAAAACTGGTAAAAAGATAGTTCTTAACTTTTCAGTGCCTCTAGCTGGTGAAAGTGAGATGATTAAACGCATTGTGCTTGCTTATCAAGCTTATCTTGCAGATATCGGCATTTCTCTTGAACTTCAATTTATGGATTGGCAAGTTTGGAAGAAGAAGGTTTTAAAACAACATGACTTTGACCTAACAATTGCTTCATGGAGCTTTGACGACGCAAGTAATATTTCGAGCTTGTTTCATAGTTCCAGTGCAAAGGAGTGGGGAAATAATTTTGTTATGTATAAAAACTCTGAGGTTGATTCATTATTAACCGAAGCTAATGTTACCAATGATTTTGATAAGAAGCGAGCTATTTATCATAAATTACATTCGATTTTAGCTGAAGAAGCTCCGTATACATATCTATGGACGTTGCAGCATCATGCTGCTTATAACGATAGGTTAAGCGGTGTAAGGGTAGAACCATTTTCATTTTTTAAATATGTGACTTCTTGGAATATTTCCAGTCGAAAAGGTCGTTAGAGGGCTAAATTATGATTGATGAAAAAAGAGGTGGGAAGGTCGTAGATCATCTAGCTGCTCCACGAAAAAAAAAGCGAGATTTTCTTGCTTTTGCTGTCTCTGAAAATTTTGATCGCAGTTTAGCTCTTTCCATTGATGCATATATTGGGATGAATTTTCCCGGGCTAACTTTAGTTCATCCGGAGGGGATGCGTGATGTGCAACGTTTGGTAAATAGAGAAATTGTTTTACTTCTATTAGAAGATAAATTTGTAGGTGTTGAACAGACTATTTCTTTGGTGAAAGCTCTTAAAGTTAAGAAGAGTGAACGTTCTTTGCCAGTGCTTTTTTTGACAGATGACCCTGGTAGATTAATTTCATTATATCATGAGCATTTGATGGCTTTTCAAGAGGTTGATAGTTATATCGCATATCGTAATGCTACCGAGGAGCAGATATTTGCTAAAATTCGCCACGGTATTAATCATCAAAACAGCAGAAGAAGTCGTCGTTACAAGATTAATGTAGGGATTACATACCATCACTTGACAAAAGATCGCGAATTTCCTGGAACGTTATTAGATATGAGTGTTCATGGAGCTATCTTGAAATGTAAGGAAAAAGATGTGACTTTTAGAGATGGCGATCAGCTGCGAATAAATTTACCTTTGAATGAAAAAGCACGAGTTGAGATGGGAGACTTTGTTAAGATTTCAGCGAAGGTACGCCGCGTTTTTATTGGTGGGAGTGAAGCTGCAATTTCTTGGGAACATCTGTCAGAAAATCAACTTTATTATATAACAGAATTTATCACTGAAAGTGTTAGATTGAATATGACGCAAAATATTAGGATAGATAAAATGAAGGCTATGAAAAAAGTTAGAGTTTAGCTTTTTTATATTTTACAAGCAATACGGAGTTGCTAATTTTTTTTTCTTGTAAGTAATTTGTAAATTTTTTTGAAGATCTATTGATTTCATCGAAATCTTCTATTGTAAATTCGTTTTGATATTTTTCTTTCAATATTGCTGCTAACGGGCATATATTATTATCATTGATATTTGGAGTGTAGACCATATAAATCTTATTGCCCTTAGCTGGTATCGATTCTTTATTTTTTTTAAATGTACTATAGATTCCAATTGGATAACTAGATGTGCCCTCCTTATTTTGATTTGTCATATTGTCTAATTCTAATATTTTAATTTTACCGTAAGAATTTACTTCAATTATATTTTTATTTGTCGCTTTTATACTTATTAGGCTAGTGTTTGCGTCTCCCTTAAATAAGGAAGATAGGCATGCATTGATATTCTTTATAGCTTGATCAAGCGATAGATTATTTGCGACAGATTGCCGAATGCTTGTGTAAATAGTTGTTATAACAATAGTGGATGCTGGTCCTGTTGTGTTTGATTCTCCAAAAATTATGCTTTCTGTTCCATCGTTGGATGGGTATAGATAGAGCCATGAGCTTTGAAATTCTGTTTTTTGAATATTAAGCAGGCAATAGTCAAGCTTGGTATTTTGAGTGTTTTTTGGTTGATTTAGATAGCGTCTAAAGTGTTTAATTGTACCGATATCATCTTCATATTTTATATTTTCAACTTCTAATTTACTCTTTCTATTGTTTGCTTGGAAAAATCTCTGATGAAATGTTGCTAGGTCTATTGTTAAATTTATGCTTGATAAGAATATGACAGCGAAAGTAAAGGTACTACTAATTGGATAGTCTATATATTTGGTAATGATTGGCGATGTTAGAAAATAAATCCCAGAAATCAGGAAAATATACCAAGAAAATTGGTATTGTCTTTTTCTTTTTCCTGATAATTGGATATATTTAAATTTTCCAATTATACAAAGTACTATAATCAGTATGCCTGTGATCACTGACGTTAAGTGATAGCTATAACCAATCAAAGCGCGTAAAGATGCGGGTGTTAGAAAATACAGGGCAATATAAGTTCCAAGGGTGGCGAGAAAAAAGTAAGGAAGTGCATTTTTGTATTTCTTAAAACGAAGAAATGAATAAATAAAGGCCAGATAAGAAATAATACTCGCATTTGCAAAAAAATGAGATAAGTGAACTTGATGTATCGATAATTTCATCCCATCTCTATAGAGAATAGCGTAACTCAATGCAGTGCATACCAGAAAAATTATAAGCCAGTATATATCTGCATATCGTATGCCCAGTATCCAACAGGCTATAAAAACAGATGCTAAACTTAGGGCAATGGCCGTGACAAAGAGAGGCCTTTCTTTGGCAAAAAATTGGCTGTTTACTTTTAGCTTAAAGGCGATTTCTCTGCTGTCTGTAAAAAATATTGGCACGGAAGTTGGAAGCCCTACAAGGTTATCTCCTTGATCGAGCTTTCGTGATATTATTGTAATTTCAGTCTCATTTTTTCTTTCTTGTGGAGGAATAGTAAATTCTGCGATGCCATTATCTTTTTGTATGAGCAAAAGACGGTTTGCAACAAAGACTGCACTATGGCCGTATAAAGGGCCTAAGTTTATCGCTAAAAATGCAGCATTTTTAACTGTACTTAAATTTACTAAACATTTGGTTATTGCATATTGCCCGGGTTTAGGTCTAGGCTTTTGTAGAGGACTATTCTGACGATATGGCATTGAAGCATTTCTATATGCGTGTGCTTTGTCTCTTACCTTTTCAAAACTATCATTCTCTTTCCAGACTCCTTCGGCTATTTTGCAATTTTTTCCAAAGACTTGTGATTCGCTATAGGCGTGAAATCGGTTCCATTCACTGTTTATATGCTTGCCTAGGAAAAAGCTAAGACAAAGCAGGCCAAGAGCTATAAATGATGTGATTTGAAGTGTTTCTATGTTTAATTTTTTAGCTGTATTCTTTAGCAAGAAATTCTCTTTTTCTATGAGATTGAGTGAAGGCTAATTAATATTTAACTTCAGATAGTTAGATTGTTTTATCTTTTATTTTAGGCTCTAAATTCCGATAATGCAATGAACTGTGGCTGCATGTTGATAATTTGCTGCTTGAGTCTTGATGTTGAGGTTTTTTGGAGGATATTAGGATGTTGAGAAGTGCCGGGATGATCTTACTAGTAATTTGGAGTGTTTCTTTATTTGGTTGTATGGGAAAACATAGGAATCCATATATTCTGCATTCTTCTAATGCTTATCAGGTTGATGAATCATCTCCTGTAAAAGTCAAATTTATCAGTTCTGAAGGCCAGCTTTTAAAATTTGAAATTATCTCTTTGTCGGACACAAGAAATATTGAAAAAATTCGAGTCGTGACTTTGCCGTCTCATGGTGGTTTAGATAGTGTTGACCTTGGCACTTTCGAGCCAAAAGGGATTAATGGGATTTATACAATCTCTATTGCAAGAGAAAAAATTCTTTCCGGGGGTATAGTTTTCTATACCGAAGGTTATAAGTTAAAGCACTTTTTATTGTCTGAATTGGGGCTTGAAGTCGAATCAGCCTCTGGTTCTAAAAATAGAAAAGTACAGAGATATGAACATGAAGGTCAATCAGATCCGCGTAAATTCGGCTGTGATAATGATCCATCTTGTCCGGGAGAGCAGCAACCATTGTAAAAAGTGCAGCGATCAAGATTTAGATGGTGATAGAAGAAATTTTCCAGGCCTATCGTGAATGGCATCAGCAATAAGTTTATGGGCTTTCGTCTCGAGTTTTCTATGAAACGCTACAACCTGCTTTTTAAATGCTTCTGGATCTTTTCTTTTTTGAGGTGGAATAATTGGTTCGCTTAAATAATGCGTCAAACGAACGGGCCTTGGTATCGGAGTGTACCCTACACCTCTAGCTAAAAATACAGGGATTTTAAAGGTTTGGTAGGCCCATTTGGTTAGTTTATTTGGATATACTTCATACATATCATCTGCCTTTGGGCATACGGCTATGACAACCGGGGTTTGGGTTTCAATAGCAATTTTGGCAAAACCTGTGCGCTTTTCCCATCTGATCTGATAGCGTTCTGATGATGGTCGCAATGCTTCACGCATTCCTCCTGGTGCAACAGCAACTATTTCACCTAGTTCGAGGAGCTTTTTTGCAGTATTGCTATTACCAATGGCACCACCCGTTGCCTCCATGAACTCGGAAATATATGGGATTTTGTAAAAAAGACGATCTAGTAGTGCCCTTGCCAGGCGTCCTCTCTCTTGATAAATTGCATGGAATAACAGTGCAATATCATAAGTTGCAAGGCTATGGTTGACCACGAGTAGGACTTTGCCTTTTTCAGGTATAGAGTTTAGCCCGCATACTGTATGGCGGTGGTAATGCCTAAGACCTTTTACTAAAGGGAGGAGCTTTTTGATTAAATTGTGGTCAGTCGTGGTCATTAATTTGCCTTATCTTTACTTTTTACCATCCAACTCGGGTTATTTTTTGACTATTATCCTTATGACCTTATTTAGCAAGGTTTTTGGAGTTTGTCATTTTTTAGCGGTTTATAGTTATTATACTGTCTAACTTAATTTTTTGTGTATGCTGTTACTTATAAACGATTAAACAGTAGAATTCTAGCTTCTTTATAGGCTGCTTTATTTTAATGTTGCCCATGAAAAGCGGCCATTTTGACTTTGGGTAAAATTACTTATAATGAATTAATAATGGGTTATGATCATTTGGTTAACCATACGCATCAAAATTTAGCTATTATTAGTTTTTAATGCGTGTTCAAGTGTTTTTATTTGACTTGTCGTTGACCTTTCGTAGCCTATGTATGGGGCAGGATACTCCCTATCGACCAAGGCGGTTAATATGGTGGATGACATACTGAGCCTGCTCTTGGCTTAAATCCTGATACATTGGAATGGACAGTTCCCTTTTATAAATTGAGTCTGTTCTTGCACAATCGACTGATAACCACTTTGATTTGTTTTGCTGGTAAAAGGGGTGATTGTATACAGGTAAATAGTGTACTTGTGTCGGTATTCCTTTGTCTTTAAGCTTTAACATGACTTCGTTGCGAGTTTGTTTTATTTTTTCAAATTCGATTGCAAGGGGAAATAGGTGATAAGCATTTTTAGTTAAGTGAGTATCTCCTTGAGGCATTGAAAGAAAATCACAGCTTTTAAGCTCTTCTCTGTAAAGCTCAGCTAATTTTCGACGATTTGCTAAAAATTTCCCTGCTTTTTTTATTTGGCTTGCTCCAAGGGCGGCCTGAATGTCAGATAATCGGTAATTGTATCCTAATTCATGCATTTCCATATACCAAATATTAGCCTTTTTACTATTAGGATCAAAACCGAGCTCAGTGTTCTGGAAATTGTCAGAGTCTTTAGTCATTCCATGTGTTCTTAGCATTTGTATCTTATGTGCTAATTTGTCATCATTGGTTGTAATTGCGCCACCTTCTCCAGTTGTTATATGCTTTACCGGATGGAAGCTGAATATCGATAGATCTGCTAAATCGCCACTACCTACTTTTGAGAAGTTTAGACTTTCTTTGAGTTTGTATTCTGCCCCCAGTGCATGACAGGCGTCTTCAACTATTTTTATATTTTCAGTTTTAGCTAATGAATATAGTTCGCTTATATTAACTGGAGTTCCACCAAAATGGACTGGAAAAATAGCTTTTACAGTTAGCTCGTTTTCTTTTGCTAGCGAAATGGCCTTTTTGACAGAACAAACATCGAGACCCCAGGTTGCGTTGTCTATATCTGCGAAAACGGGAGTAGCTCCTGTATAGAGGACGGCATTGGCAGTAGCTGCGAATGTCAAACCTGGCACAATAACGGCGTCACCCTTACCAAGATTGAGAGCTAATGCTGCTAAATGCAGAGCAGTTGTTCCGTTTGATAGAGCGATTGCATGCTTACAATCGAGATATTTGGCTAATTCATTTTCGAAATTGGCAACAGAAGGTCCTTGAGTAAGGTACTGTCCGGTCAAGACTTCTATGACTGCCTTAATGTCGTCCTCGTCAATGGATTGTTTTCCATATCCTGTTATGGGATTCATATGCAATTACCTTTCAAAAGAGAGTAGCTGTGATGTGATTATGGATAAGCCTTTACCTGCTGTTAAATTTCTGAGCTTTTCCGACATGATACTATGCTTTATGGGAGATGTTAAGAATTCTTCTAAAGCCTTTTGCCAAACGGTCGAGTCAATTTTATCGGCTTGTCCGAGATAGTCAATATATCCATCTTGCGCGAGATCTTGACATATTTTCTCTTGGTTATGTGCTATGCTCACTAAGAGCATTGGTATACCAAGGCATGCTCTTTCCCAAGTTGTGGTTCCACCTGCACCTATGCAAATATCAATTTGCTCCATAAATTGGGCCATATTTTTTATAAAATCGTATGTGTTAATATTCCTAATAAATTTGGTTAGGTTTAATATCTTCTTTCTATGTGGATTTTTCAAACCAATAATGAAATGGAAATCGAACTTTTTTAAAACATCAGACTTTGATATTGCATCTATGACTTTTAGTGATTCATTAGAAATATCAACACCTCCAAAATAAACGAGGATATTTTTAATTTCTTTCTTATTCGTATCATTTCTTAATGGGTAGGAAAGATGATATTCCTGAAAACTTGTATCCATTATAGCGAATTGAGGTCCTAATAGGAGCTTACATTCTGGGGGAACTAAAGTGGAGTAACGGGTATTCATGTTTAGGTAGAAGTTTTGATCAACTAAGAGGTCGCAGTTATGCTTTCTATTGGCAAGGTCGTCTATCACTAAGATTTTATACTTTCCAGGATTTACTGCTGTTTCCCATTCAATGTCTAGGGCGTAATGATCGACTACAATCCAGTCAATTGGCGGAAGTTTCTTTATAGCCTCTGAGCATTGGCTGGCATCGACACCTTGTGCTACTTCAAGCCAGTTTGCATAAAAGGATTTTTCTGAAGTACTTTTGTTGCCACTAGTTCTTTCTAACTTAATTGTATTAATACCTTGGTCAATAGTAAATTCGATCAAGTTTCCATTTAAGTCTCTTTGAAAGAAAAAAATTTGGTGGCCTTCATTTTGAAGTTTATTGGCCAAACGTAGGCAGCGCATTACATGACCGCTGCCAATCGTTGTTGAGGCATCCGCTCGAAATAGAAAATTCAAGGCCATTAGTCCCTATAAACTAATTCACTACCTCGATGCTCGAATTGTTCTAGGAGCGAGAGAAGTTCTTTGCTGGTCATCCATTCGCTATTATTTTCTGATGTATAACTAAAACCATTTTCAACTGGTTTGCCATTCGTTTTATAATAACTCAGACGCTCATCCCCGTAGCTAATCGTTGGTAGTATTACAAAATACTCGCCCATATCGACGGTGTTTAATGCGTCGTCAGGTCCGATCATTGCCTCGTGGAGTTTTTCTCCTGGCCTAATTCCAATAACTTCTTGTTTGCAGCTAGGTGCTATTGTGGACGCTAAGTCTGTAATTTTTATACTTGGGATTTTAGGAATGAAAATTTCACCACCTTTGGCATTGTTAAAGGCCTTAAAGACTAGATCTACCCCCTGGTCTAAGGTGATGAGAAAACGGGTCATTCTATCATCTGTGATTGGAATGATGCCTGATTCTATTTTTTGTAAAAAGAATGGAATTACACTTCCCCTAGAACCAATCACGTTTCCATAACGCACAACAGAAAAGCGCGTGCCCTCAGAGCCTGAGTATGCGTTGCCAGCGACAAAACTTTTATCAGAGCATAGTTTTGTTGCTCCATATAGGTTGATCGGATTACAGGCTTTGTCTGTGGAGAGGGCGACGACTTTTTCAACGCGCCTTTCTACGCATGCTTGGATTACGTTTTCGGCGCCATTTATATTGGTCTTAATAAATTCGAATGGATTGTATTCAGCGACGTTGACATGCTTTAATGCTGCTGCGTGAATGACGAAATCCACACCTCTTAATGCCATTAATAAACGATCATAATCACGCACATCGCCTATGAAGTATCTCATGCAGGGATATTTTTCTGTGGGGTAAATTTTTTGCATTTCATATTGTTTAAGCTCATCTCGGCTAAATATTATAATTCTATTTGGGCTAAAATTTTGTAAAATACGTTTGACAAAACGTTTTCCAAAGCTACCTGTTCCACCGGTAATTAAAATTGATTTTTTATTAAACATTAACCC
Organism: Bdellovibrionota bacterium; assembly: GCA_041391425.1. GTDB lineage: Bacteria > Bdellovibrionota_B > Oligoflexia > Oligoflexales > JAWKNZ01 > JAWKNZ01. The sequence continues at coordinate 45,047 of JAWKNZ010000012.1, read as the reverse complement.
TCCAGGATATAATTTTTACTTCAAGCGGATATTCTATATCGACAGCTTTTGCTGGGTTAGATTAATACAGCAAATATATTAATTCGATAGTAAGATAGCATTATTTTGTTAAAGTTAAAATTTTTTAGTAGAGTATGGTTGAATTGGTGGCTTATAACTAATTGCTTGAAGTCGAAAATAGATGCAGAGCATGCTCTGCGCGAATTTTGGGCATTATTCTGATATTATTTATATAATTAAGCTAATAGCTGGGATTGCTTTCGAAGCATGGCTGCGAAGGGGTTAATAATGCAGAGAAGACGGGGAAGTGGCTTACCTAGGGTGTTGATTACTGGAGGAGCTGGATTTTTAGGCAGACATTTATGTAAACGATATCTTGACGAAGGCTGGGAAGTGCTGTGTTTGGATAACTTTTATACTGGCAGTTACAATAACATTTATGATTTTCAAAATAATGCTAATTTCCACGTTATTAGACATGATGTAATTGAACCAATTGATATAGAAGTTGAGTTGATTCTGAACTTTGCCTGTCCAGCTAGCCCGATCCACTACCAATGTGACCCTGTCAAAACAATGAAGACTAGTGTGATCGGCACCTTGAATTTGCTTAATTTAGCTAAAGACAAGAAAGCGCGCTTTCTACAGGCAAGTACATCTGAAGTATATGGCGATCCAGATATTCACCCTCAAAAAGAATCTTATTGGGGTAACGTTAACCCTATTGGAATTCGTAGCTGCTATGATGAAGGAAAGCGTGCTGCTGAAGCTCTTTGTTTTGATTTTGTCCGCCAATACCAGCTTGATGTAAAGGTTGTGAGGATATTTAACACTTATGGCCCTTTTATGGCGGCAGATGATGGGCGTGTTATAAGTAATTTTATAACTCAGGCATTGTGTTCAAATAATTTAACTATATACGGCGATGGTATGCAAACTCGTTCGTTTTGCTTTGCAAGCGACTTAATTGATGTCATACACAAATTTTCTCTTTTTGAAAAAGAGTCGGTAGGTCCAATCAATATAGGTAACGACACAGAATATACTATGTTGGATGTCGCTAATAAGATTTTAGAAAAGATTAATTCAGAGTCTAAAATAGAATTTAAGACCTTACCTACTGATGATCCGAAAAAACGAAAGCCAGATTTAACTCTGGCAAGAGATATTTTGGATTGGAGGCCAAAAATAAGTTTAGATGAAGGGTTAAATTATACCATTGATTACTTTCGAAAGTGTTATAAAAGTTAGTGAGTACAAAACTTCTATAATCAAAATCAGCTCAAGAAAGTTTGGTATGGTAGTGTATGTCCGTTAGCGGCATATTTGATTTTTTAAGTTATTTAAATCAATTTAAAGACTGCATATATGAAAATTGGAATTTGTAATTTCTTTCCCTTTAGACCTCATGTCGAACATATGAGCTTTTTAGCTAAGAGCTTTATAGCAGACGGACATGACCTTTTTTATTTGGATTGTTTGTGGGCTTTAAATAGTTGTTATAATTTAGAGATTAAAGCTCCCGCACTTAAATGGACGGAATGTGCAAAATGCTCTCTTGGTGGAATGCGAACGTATTTACAAGGCAATTTTACTTCTATTAGCTCTGATTTGAGATCAGAACTATCTGATGCTGATTTGGATAAAATGAGCTTATCGAGCTCTTATACGTTAACGAGAGTAGAGGACCCGAAAGACTTTGAGTCTAGTGGCGTGACTAAATTTCAGTCGAAATTGCGACCGTCTGTTAGTATAGTCTATGCAAACGCGAAAAAATGGTTGTCTGATAATAAGATTCAATATGTCTTTTTGTTTAATGGAAGAATGGATATTACCAGGGCAGTGTTAGAGGCGTGTCAAGACTTGAGTATTAAGTGTATTACTGTTGAAAGAACTTGGTTTGGCCATGGACTTCAATTGAACTTATCTGGCAATTGTTTATCTCTTACTGACTTGAGAAAGCTTTCGCGTACTTTTCTTTCGAAACCATTAACCAAAATACAGGCGCAAAAAGCCGCTTCGTATATTATTAGTCGATTTTTTAAGAACAATGTGTTGGAATGGCGGCAATATAATACGGAATCAAAATCACGACCTTGGCCATCACATAAGGCTACAAATAAAAAGAAAATTTTAATCATACCTTCTAGTAAAAATGAACAATTATCTCATCCAGATTGGTCTAATCCTTGGGTTGAGTATCTTTCAATTTTTGACAAGTTGATTAGTAAATTTGATAATGGTGAGGTTGACTGTGTGGTTAGGGGTCACCCTAACTGGGGGCAGCTCATTGGCAGCGTTGGTGGAAGTCAAATTGAAACATATTATAAGAAGTGGTGTTCCGAGAGAGGTTATGCATTTCTTGATAGCAATGACAATACTGATACAGCTTCTTTGATAGAACAATGCGATTATGTAATTGTAAATGGTAGTTCTGCTGCATATGAAGCGGGGATATTGGGAAAAAAGATCGTTTGTGTAAGTAAATGCCATTATGATACTGCGGATTTTCTTAAAGTCATTACTAATTATGATGATCTTGATGCCTTTTCTCCGCATACGCATCATTGGCTAGAAGTAAATGATATTATCAGACATACGTTACGGTTTGTGTATCTGTTTGCTGATCGTTATGCTTTATTTAAGTCAAATATTGTAGCAAGGACGACCACTGAATATGTCTATGGCAATTTATTAGATGTAAAGCGTATTTTAGACATGGTTGACTTAGGCCAGTTGAATCCTGATGACATTGATTTTTCCCAAAATTGTGAAGGAGAGGATAGTGTTATTGAGAGAATTACTCATCAGGATTGGATGGATTTTAAATTTGCTCCGTATCCTGTGAATGCTGAAATGTTTAATAAGGAAAAAAGGCGATTTGGTTTACGTTGGATTGATAGGGCAAGAAATTTACAGCCACGTGGGGATCTTAAGAAAGGATAAGGGAATCTGATTGAAGCCTATAATTTCTGTTATTATACCTATGTATAATTGTGATCAATACATTAAAGAGACGATTGGATCGGTCGTTGGTCAGGATTTTACTGATTGGGAAGTCCTTGCGGTTGACGATTGTTCGACGGATAATACTTATGAAGTTGTCGCTGGGTTAGCGCGATTAGACTCTAGAGTTAAGTTGTTTAAAATGCCGGTTAATACGAGAGGGCCCGCTGGCCCCAGAAATTATGGAATTAATATAGCTCAGGGGAAGTATATTTGTTTTCTGGATAGTGATGATATTTGGCCAGTAAATAAATTATCGATGCAATATAGAATTATGGAGGATGAATCTGCTGACTTTAGCTCAGGAGAGAAAGTCAGTTTTATGGAAACGCCACTTGTAAAAGAGGTCAAAAATGCTGAAAAAAATATAAGTGATATAAAATATTTTGATTTGCTAATGAAAAATAAAATTAATACGTCTGCTGTTATGTTGCGCAAGGATATTCTTAAGAATCTTAAATTCGATGAAGATGTAAAATATGCTGCGGTAGAGGATTATAAATTATGGTTGGATTTACACCGCTCGAAACCATCACTTAAAAGTATTAGAATAAAAGCTCCGCTTATGAATTATCGTGTGCATAGAGATGGAATCTCAAGGTCTAAATTAAAACAGTTAGGTAAAGTATATAGAGTTTTGAAGAGCCACCTTGAAAATAATAAAAATATTTTTCTGATCCCCTTGTTTCTTTCTTCTTATGTTATTCAATCTTTATATAGAGAGCAGCTACAACAAAAATTTATGAATCGTGTGTTTTATAAGTAAAAATTTTCATTTCTGGTGGTTCTGTGAAATATATGCCATTTAATGGGAAAGGCCTATATGTTTTGGAAAATAACGGTATGCTAATATACTGCAAAGGGAGTGATATATAGAGCTTTTTTATTAGCAAGTGAGAATTTTTTAACATTTAATATTGCTTAATGAGTATAGTGTAATTTGAGAAATCCTTTAGGGATTATTGGTGTATGTTCCCTTTGGGTTAATTAGTTTTGTATACAGCAAGAATACGAGGATTTTTTAAACGGGTCAGTTTATCTAGAAATTGGTGTGCTTGAAAGATAGCTTTGTAGAGTAATGAGGTCTTGTATATCTCTCATTCAAAATTTGATGAGTAACTAACTGTTTAGAATTAGCAAACAATGGATGTATCGAGGAGAATTTATGATGAGAGCGATATTTTGAGTAAGTTCGAGTTGTGGGTAGATCTTTGAAAGTAATTATTGTGACATTATTTTTTCTGCCTCAGTGATGCTTCATGGAGTCGAAATATACTATACCAGACCGTACGGCCTTCAGTCATTGGATCTGGGGGGTAACGGCAAGTATAAAATAGCGATCATATTGAAGAGAATTTGTCAAAAACCATTTTATATATAGTCATTATTTGATAGGCGGAGAGAGTTATTGGATCAAATGGAAGCTTTTATACTTTTATTATTGCTCAAGGGGAAGTCTCCTGGACAGTTTTTGGTTATTCTTAATTTGCTCGTGTTTTTGTGTTATTGCCTGTGCATTTAGGGATTTATGCATGGAAAGGGGCGCATGCAAAAAATTTGAGAATATGTATAAAAAAGGAAATTGCTGGGATAAAAAAACATTATGCAGATCGCAAGCAATTTTTTCAGATAAAGGGAAATTCTGTGATATGGCTATAAACAAACATCATCTCTTAAAGCATCCCTAGCAATCATTATACAATTACCTGTTTTTATGTTGTCTTTAAGTTTTTAGATTCTAATCCTAACTTTGTTGGTGTGTCATATGGCATAATAAAAGATCTGAGTCTTCCTGATCGATTGCTTTTGGATATAATGCCTTACCGATTGTTATGGCGGTTTTTGAATCTTATTCCTTTTGCTTTAATAAATAATGAAGAATATTCTGAAAAATTTTTCTCAGCAGCTAAGATGGGCTTTGTTTTTTCCTGCTACTCTACGACTATTCATCAAATCTGTTGTTGTATTGGACTTTGTCTAATTTTTCAATTCAGTACTGCAACTTTGTTTAAACTGGAGGAGTTTATCGCTTAAGCCTATAGCTAACGCTGTTAACAGACTCATATATAAATTTAAATATCTAAATTCAACTCAATTTTATACGATAGCATTGTATGTCGCTCTGCTGTCTTTTTATGCTCTGGTATTTGTTGACCATGCTTCGTTTTCTTATAATGCTTATTTAATTGTATCCGTAATTACATTTTGCTCTTGTCTTATCTAAATGGGATCTTTTACTTCTGTTAGAGGAATAAGGGATACAAGATATCTTTTACTATTTTATTTTGCTCCTTTTGGGACTGCTTTTAGGCTTAACATTTATTAGCTAAAATATTTCTTGGAATAATTATTCTTATATTTTTAGCAATTGCATTTATAACAAAAAATCTTGAGAAAAAATCTAAGCTGAGATTTAGTGCTTTTATTCCTGTTGTGTTTTTATTGATTTTACTAGGGTTTGACTATATCAATCACAATATATCGATACTAACATTGTAACTGGAATAAAATTTTTTAGGCTATATTATAGGTGTATTTGTTTTCACGTTTCTTACATGTACAATTATATTCAATAAAGCATTGCAAAAAAAATCAAATAATAATAATTACAACTGTTTTTTCTATCCGGTGTTATTATTACCTAAATTTACAAACTTACTTGCTCTAAATTTAGATAATAATTTTGCTATATTTCTTTTTTTCTTTGCTAACTTTTTCATCTGCTTCTTCCGTTTTTTAATTGAGAAAAATATTTTAATTTTTCCTTTGTACTGCTATCTCTTATATTTTTAAACATTTATCAAATATATGGTCAAAGTCTTTTGATTAGGCGACAGGTTTTTAAATTCTTTGCCTGCTCATTTAAAGCACATAAAGTTTGAATCGACTCCTAATATTTATCTACTTGTTTATGATTCTTATCAAGATGCTGATATGCTCAAAAAAAATTATGGTATAGAGAATTTTAGTCATGAACAAAAATTGAAGGATATGGGATTTCGTATACAAAAGGATATTTATTCAATAGCGGGCTATTCAATTGGAAGTATGAGTAAAGTGCTAGAATTAGGAGGAAGTATTAGCTCCTTCAATAATTTATTGCTTAATAATGGTTACGACCGTTATTATGTTTTTCGTGATCATTATTTCACAAGAAATGGTTTTGATTTTTTTAATCCGACTAAAATTTTGCCGAACCCGATTAGTGATAATGTACCACTAGATCTTCTTCATTCAATTGCTAAGGGGCAGCTTAAGGCTGTTGAAAATAACTCAACTTCGTCCTTTTCCTATAATGCCTATTTGAAACAAAAAAAGAAGTACTTACGAATTGATTCTGATAGCCCGAGGTTTTTTTACTCACATACTGGACCTGGGCATGCTCAGTTTTCTGGGAAATGTCTAGAAAATGAGATAGATCTCTTTAGTGAAAGACTAGCCAAGGCGAATGAAGAAATGCTAGCAGATATAAATAATATTCTTGAGAAAGATGATGATCCATTGATTTTGATTATGGGGGATCATGGCCCATATCTTAAAGGAGATTGCCAACGATTGAGAAGATACGGCATAGCCGGAATTACTCGAGAGTTGATCGAGGATAGGTTTTCGACTTTTTTGGCGATAAAATGGCCAGAAAAGTATGTAAATACTAAAGGTAGGGATATGGAGAAGATCCAAGATGTTATATATGAATTGATTTTTAGGTTATCTAAAAATGCTGAGATAAACAATTATAGGCTTCCATTGACAGCATCTACGGTTATTAAATATGGAAAATGCGGAGCTCTTTTTCGAAATGGAAAAATTGTCTGTGGGAAAGATGCTAATCAATCACTTAGAGTGAGGTATTGAATTTAGTTTAATTTTTAGATTGTGTGTTCATATTTTTTAGTATTCAGTATTCATTTAGATTTTTAGAGATGACTGATGACTTAAATATCGTATTAAACATTTATAGATTTGATGCTGAAGACTTTCTTTCAATTGTTTTTTGTAAAATCGTTTGAATTAAGGGAGGCTTCATGCACGGCCTTTTCAGTAATATAAATAATATTTTTGCAACATGGCTTATAAACACATTTAACTTATGATAGAATCCTTTTTTAAATGTTTAATCACTTGGAAGGTCGATATGTCAGATTGATGTTTTTTACGATACCACTCAGATGATTTCCAAAAAAGTGCTTATCTTGTTATTGTTTGGAAAATTAGTTATAAAGATACATTATATAATCTATAATATTGCAATTGAAGCTTTTAAAAAGTTTGCGTTTTGAGATTCGAGTATTTTTTCTGGTGAAAATATATTGGTTGCTGAGTGGTCTTTATGCAGGTGGCTAGAATGAAGAATTTAACTAACCTTAGCTTTAATATACAGAAATGAGTGAGGTGACTGTGACAGAACAACATGCAGATGTATACATGGCAATGAGTGCTGATTTGATTCATCCGGGGCATTTGAACATTATCAGAGAAGGCGCGAAGTTAGGTAGTGTCATGGTGGGGATACTAACTGACGAAGCAATTGCCAGCTATAAGCGATTACCTCATATGACATATGATCAAAGGGCAGAAATTGTTGCTTCTATAAAAGGAGTTAGCAAGGTTGTTCCCCAACTATCTCTTTCTTACAAGAGAATCTTATTAAGTACAAACCTAAGTTTGTTGTTCATGGAGATGATTGGATAGAAGGAGTGCAGCAAAGACTCGGCAGAGTGCATAGAGACATTGGCCCAATGGAATGGAAGGTTATTGATATTCCCTATACTGCAGGAATATCTTCAACTAATCTGAATGCTGCCTTAAAGTCTATTGGTATAACACCTGATGTTCGTCGATTGAAGTTGAGGCGATTATTGAACGCAAAGCCTATGTTGAGGTGATGCAAGCGCATAGTGGTATTTCTGGATTAATTGTGGAGCATGCATCAGTAAAACGAAATGAGAAGAGATTTGAGTTTGATGCTATGTGGTCATCTAACGACTGATTCGACGACAAGAGGAAAACCTGATATTGAAGCGGTAAATATTGATGGTAGGCTGACTAGCCTAAATGATATTTTGGAGTGTACAACCAACCTATTATATATGATGCGAATGCAGGAGGAAGAAAATTAGAACACTTCTCTTATACCGTAAGAACTTTAGAGAACGCCATGGCATTTCTGCTGTTGTTATTGAAGACAAGGTAGGATTAAAGAAAAATTCTCTTTTGGGAACCGATGTTCATCAAGAACAAGACAGTATAGAAAACTTTTCTGCAAAGATAAAGGTAGGCAAAAATTCTCAGATATCCGATGATTTTATGATTATCGCAAGAATAGAAAGTCTGATCTTAGAGGTCGGCATGGAGGATGCTTTGGCGAGCGCGGGCTTATATTGAAGCTGGTGCGGATGGAATAATGATTCATAGCCGGCAAAAGGACCCGCAAGAAGTATTTGAATTTTGTAAAAGAAGTTATAATCAATTTGAGAATCGTAAACCTTTAGTTGTTGTTTTCACAACTTATAATCAAACTATGGATCATCAGCTCCAAGAGGTTAGTGTGAATATCACGATTTATGCTAATCATTTGTTGCGTGCTGCTTACCCTGCTATGATGGAAGTCGCAGAGTCTGTTTTAACATATGGCAGGACTAAAGAAATTGAACATAAATGCATTCCAATTTCGGAAGTCTTAAAATTAATTCCAGGAACAATATAACATGATTTCTCCCAAAGTTTTTATTGATGAGTTGAAAAAATTAAGAGTAGATTTTTTTACCGGGGTCCCAGATTCCCTATTAAAGGATATTAGCGCTTTTATTATGGATAATACTCCACCGGAGAAGCATATCATTTCTGCGAATGAAGGTAGTGCAATTGCATTGGCATCAGGGTATCACTTTGCCACAGGGAAGATAGGTATGGTATACCTACAAAACTCTGGTTTGGGAAATATTATAAACCCATTGTTATCTCTTGCTGATCCAGCTGTTTATTCAGTACCGATGATAGTGTTAGTAGGGTGGAGAGGCGAGCCTGGTGTGCAGGATGAGCCCCAGCATCTTAAGCAAGGCGAAGTAACAGAGGATGTATTTAATGCATTAAATATTCCTTATGAGGTGTTAAATGCGAATGCCGAAAATGTTGGTGTGCAGTTGGGTTTTGTAGTTGAAACAGCTATGCAGAGGCAAGGTCCGGTAGTACTCCTTGTCAAAAAGAATTCTTTTGAATCATATAAACTACAGAAGCAGATACAGTCTTATTTTTCTTGTGCGCGTGAAGATGTTATTGAATCAATTGTTAAAGGCGCTCCTAAAGATGCGATATTTGTTTCAACAACAGGTAAGGCGTCAAGAGAGCTCTTTGAAATCAGAAGTAGGCAAAATTCCACCCACGAAAAGGATTTTTTGACTATTGGATCTATGGGGCATGCTAGCCAAATAGCACTTTCTATTGCTATGGAAAAAAAAGATAGAGTTGTATTTTGCTTAGATGGTGATGGAGCTTTTCTAATGCATATGGGAGGGGCGGCTATAATCGGATCTTGCAAGCCTAGAAATTTAGTGCATGTCATCTTGAATAATGGGGCTCATGAATCTGTAGGAGGGCAGCCAACATGTGCGCTTAATATTCAGTTTGATAAGTTATCTGAGTCACTTGGATATGCTAACTATTTTCACTGCACGACAATTCCCGAATTAGATAAGGCTCTTGATGAATTGGAGGATGCTCCAGGCCCTTCATTATTAGAGGTTAAAATTAAAGTCGGTTCAAGAAAAGACTTGTCTCGACCCACAACTACTCCTAAGGAAAATAAGCTCTTATTTATGGATTATTTGCGAAAATGAACCTTAAGTCGATTCTTAGCATTTCTGCTTATTTAAAAAATAATAATCTTAAACGACCACTCTTGGTTACCACAAATAGATCATTTGAGTTGTTTTTTAAGGAGATGTTACCAGAGGATCTGGTCTATGTTAAATATTCTCAATATTCTGTGAATCCGAAGATCGAAGATGCAATGAGGGGTGTTGAGGCTTTCCGATATAACAAGTGCGATTCTATCATATCTCTAGGGGGTGGAAGCGCCATTGATTTGTCAAAAATTATTGCGTTGTTTGTTGCTAATGACGAATTGACTATAGACAATTTGTTTGACAAATCTCTTTATAGGGCTGTTATTCCACATATTGCAATTCCTACTACAGCAGGAAGTGGTAGTGAAGCTACCCAATTTGCTGTCTTGTATATTGATGGGGTTAAGCATTCTTTAGATCATATACTCTTGCTGCCTCAATGTTCTATTCTTGATCCAAAAGTACTTATGTCTTTGAAACCGTTGCAAATTGCATATTCTGGAATTGATGCATTTTGCCAAGCTATCGAATCTCATTGGTCGATAAAGTCAACAGAAGTTTCCAAAAGGTACAGTAGTGTAGCAATCAAAAAGATTTGGCATAATTTTTATAAAGCTTATGACAAGGATCCTCACGCATTAAAAGAAATGATGCTTGGATCAAATTGTGCGGGAGCTGCAATTAATATTACAAGGACCACAGCACCCCATGCGTTATCTTATCCATTTACTACATTGTTTGGTGTGCCCCATGGAAAGGCAGTGAGTCTTTCTCTTTTATATTTTATGGGACTTGCTTTATATTCTCCCGATGAAGCTTATTTGATTGAAAAAGCACATGTATTAAGATCAATTCGAAGTATTTTTGAGTTAACAGACTGTAATAACTTTGAAGAATTTTCAGCCTCGTTTGATAGCTTATGTAAGAAATTAGGTCTAAATTTAAATTTAAGTCAATTCAAATTATCTGATAGTCAAATAGAACAGATAGTTGACTTAGTTAATGTTGACAGGCTTGGAAATTTTCCTGTTAAGCTGGATAAGAAAGATATTTTGTCTTTTTTAAAAGAAGATCGAAAGGAAGTTTAACATGCCGTCAAAATGGCTTTTTTTTTTCTTGCTCTTGTTTTCGACTGATGCGTACGCTTATATCGATCCGGGATCTGGATCATTGTTGCTTTATATTATTACCGGAGTTGCATCGGCGTTATTTTATTCCATAAAGTATAAGTTTAAGGATTTCACAATCGCAATAAAAAATCTGCTTAATCGACAGTCAGATTTTGAGTTTAGCAATGATGTGGTTGTTCATATAGAAGGTCCCCAGTATTGGAATACATTTTCATCAATTATAGAACATTTAAATGGTACAGAATTGAATGTGATCTGTGTGTCGTATGGGGAAATGCCTCCAGCGAATTTGGAGAAGAACGTTCGCTTTAAAATATTCAGATCTCAAGAGGAATCTATATTCTATATGAATAAGATTGAAGCGAAAATCGTATTGTCAACTACTCCTCAGCTTGATGTCTATTCTCTTAAAAAGTCTAGTAAAGTTGGTGTTTATGCTTATGTATTTCATGCTCCTACCGATGTTGCTTTTTACGAAAAACATGCTTTAGATCATTATGACTTGGTGTTTTGTGTAGGAGAATATCATAAAAAAAGTATTAGAAAATTGGAGGCTGTTAGGAATAGCAAGACAAAGGATTTACTTGAGGGAGGGTGCCCATATTATGATAATTATAAACAGTCCTTAGTTAGCCGTAATTCAAATGAAAAATTAACAATTCTATACGCTCCGTCTTGGGGGGCTAGAAATTCTTTGAAAAAATTTGGGATTGTGATTTTAGAACAACTATTAGAAGGCGATTTTGATATTGTATTAAGACCTCATCCGCAATCCTATGTGTCTGAAGCAGACTTTATGGATGAAGTGCTTTCTTTTTGCGTGTCTAGTCCTAGAATTAAAATCGATAAGAATATTAATATTGCAGAATCAATTAAAGAATCTGATTTATTACTATCAGATATTTCAGGGGTGATTTTTGATTATGCTTTTTTAGCCGGTAAACCAATAGTTTTATTTGAAATGGGTATAGATGTTTCTGGTTATGAAGCTGAAGATTTAGATGAAATTTGGGAACTAAATATTAGAAAGAAAATTGCATTAGAAATTCAAGAGTGTGATGTTTTTAATTTAAACGAAAGAATTAGGACTTATATAGCTTCCTATAAGCAAGAGGATAATTTGATGGTGGCACAAAGTGAAATATTCAATTTTAAAAATAGTGGAAAAATTATTGCAGAGAAAGTATTGGATTTGCTCAATTAGATTTTTATTATCTGCTCTTTCGGCTGGAAGTGATAAATCTCTAAATTAGCTATTACGCATTATCTTAATTCGCTTCACATTATTCTTATAAATTGTCTTTTCTGTCCGTACTTAAATGGCTAAATTGACATATGATTCCAAATATATATACATAACAAAACTGTATTAAAGAACCGAAGATATTTTAAATTCTGAATGCATCTAATGTATCACTGTCTAAGTTATACTTTAGTTTTTATTGAATTTGGCGTTTAGAAAATGGATAATTTTTTATTGTTAAATATATAACGACAAACATAAATGATATTGCAGTTGTATATATAAATGGTATGAAATTTATCAAAAAGACTGTTGGCGTACTTAATATGACGCTATAAATAAGACTACTTAGTAGATCTGCTGCGCCGTTTTTACATTCAGTGAGTTTATCTGCTGCAAAGATGGCAAGCCCTAATAATCCCGAAAATAGTATGACACCAATTAATCCAAAGTCAAAATAGAGAGCTCCAGCAGCAGATAGAAAAAGTCCGTTTAAATCCCAGTAAGGGCTATATTGTGGCGCTATCTTTGCTTTCCTTAAAAAGAGTCTAAGTCCAGAAAAGGATGCGCCTTGCGTTATTTCTTTTGAGGATTTTGTGGCAATCGCTAAATCAAACATCCACCTGCTGTGGACAAAATAAGTAGCGGATGCCAATAAAGATGACTTAGTGGCACAAGCTAAATCGGAGCTAAATGGAGTGCAAACTGGATGAACTGTTTTACCGCCCAGTCTATTGATTAAGAAGGAAACGTAGCGGTCGGGCTGCATTTCTGATGCTTTTGCTCTAAAATAAAAGAATGAAGAACCTACAGCGATAAATGACGTCATAAATACTAGAAACAAATATAAAATCATTGCCTTTTGTTTTTTGTTTTCAAAGTAAAGTTCGATAAAAAAGAAACAATAGATAATTGCAAGGATGAGTAAGCCTTCTCTTCCACCTGTTAAAAGTGAGTATATTATAACGTTAATGCAGCTTATTGTTGTATATCCAAGCCTTTTTAAAGCTGGCTTTTTAATTCTAATTGCCATTACCGTAGCGACAAAAGAAAAAGGAAATATGATATTTCCGAGAACGCTAAAAATTGAAGAAACACCGACTCTGGAAATAGATTTGTATCGCCAGTCTCCTCTTGCCAATGAAATTCCTAAGCTGTAATCGACTTCTTGAATTAGGATTCTATCTATTATTATAAATAGTAATCCGGCAGTTCCAATTAAGGAGACGAATATGACTAGATTAGAGCTAATGCTATTTTTTGGAAAAAAAGAATGAATTCTTTCTTTATTGCTTTTTTTAAATAAAAATATGCAGAGTAATGCAGTTATACTCGTTATGAGGACAAATATAAATTCAATTTCGAATGGCTTAATTGGCCATGCACGTAAATAAAATTTTGAGGTTAGCGGGGCTAAGAGATGGAAGAGCCAATATATCAACCAAATTGCCCAAAACGTATATAGAGTTCTATTTTTCACTAGAGCTACCGCTTAAAAATTTAGATAGATCAAATAAATAAATTAACAACCAAATTATTAGAAGGGTGATCGGAGGGACTATAATTGATACAAGATAATTTGGGTTAAATTGGTGCCAAAATTTTCTCTCATCTAAAACGATATAGTCTATGTTTTCGCTAACTATATCTGCTTCAATATAAGCTTTATATTTGTCATAAAAAAATTGAATTAACAGCTCTGTGATCCAATCTTCTTTACTTTTTATTTTTCCAGTAGGTGCATTTAAGTCACTCTCGAGAGGAAGTGACATAACCTCATGAAATTGCTTTTTTAGTTCCATGACGTGTTTGACTTCTTCGTTGAAATCGATGATTAGCTCATTTATTGTCTTTTGGCTGAACTCTATAAAATCGTTTTTAGCATTTTGTAGGTCTGTGATTTTATCTTCTAGAAAAAAAATGTACCTGCTGCTTCCGACATACATTGTTCTGATTTTTTCGGAATCATTGATGTACTTGTCTATTGTTTTCCAGAATTCGTCTTTATATTTTGAATCAGTAAAAGCCTTGTAGTTCTCAAGATCTTTAGAAAGATAAAATATATAGGCGCTTTGGTATTTTTTTAGAGGTTTCATATTTAGGTAAAAAGCGCCTAAGCAAATTAGGCTGCCAATATATAGCCATATTTTTTTTTTAATCATATATTAGTTCTCTTATTCATTAAGATAGAAATCAATTTTTTTACAAGTCTTGATTATTACTTAAATATTCTTCCGTAGATCTTTGAGTTGCTAGCTATGGCTCTTTGATACTTTTCAAAGACGCTTGATAATGGTATTAGGTCATAATTTTTACCAAACATACTGTTGCAAAACTCGACTTGGAAAATCAACCGTTCTCCTTTTATTAAAGGTTCACCTTTGTGAAGGCCCCTTGTGTCGACGGCCATAATAGATCCAGACAAGCCTTTTAGTTTCTTAATTCTTTCTTTTTGAAACACGTTTTCAACTTCTTCATCAGTAAAACGGCCATCTCGTTTCAATTCTTTTGGCAGCTTTTTATGGGTGTTTTCTATATAGCAATGTGGGCCTGTGGATTCATCTACATCGGTGAGATAGAAAAAGAATTTTAGGAATTTTATTTTATCCATATCGAAATGGTACATTTGGCCCGCTGCTGATTCGCCTGAGGAACTTGGTTTGCTCCACCACATTGCAACCATATCCATAATAGGTTCGCATTTTAGATAATTACTAGCAACGGCTAAAATTCCAGGGTCGAAAATTACTTTGCATAATTCTTCGGATTTAAAAATATCTTTTTGATCTAGTTGAAATCGCGGAGAGTCCACATCCGCTCTATTTAACAACCTTTTTGTCGAGCTGTAATTATAATTACCTTTATCATCTTTTTCTAAGGGGAAAACTTCACAAGAGTTAGCATAATCCACAATTTTTTCTACTACTGAAGGTGACAGTTTATTTTCAAAAATGTAATAGCCATTTGTTGAGATTGCATCAACTGCTTTTTTTACTGTCTGCTTGTTTGATATGCCTAATGTACTTAGCTCTATCTG
Source organism: Bdellovibrionota bacterium (assembly GCA_041391425.1). Taxonomy (GTDB): domain Bacteria; phylum Bdellovibrionota_B; class Oligoflexia; order Oligoflexales; family JAWKNZ01; genus JAWKNZ01. The sequence goes on along the minus strand of JAWKNZ010000012.1, from coordinate 29,786 downwards.
CGGTTGCACTTTAGGAGGGTTGAAAATAGAAACGAGCCAAGAAGCAAAATCGTTGCTTCGTCCATTGGTCAGTACGAATAGTTTTCTAAATAATGCGTAAATTAGCCACGGTGTTCTAAGAGGTTTCTTTTTACCATAGATGCTATTAACAGTTATCTGGTTCAAGATTTACCTCCGCGTATAATATTTTTATAATGCTTTCGAGATTGTGGCTAAAGTTTAAACATGTAAAACGATCTAATAATTTATTCGGTGTGAATTCAAATCGTTTGTCAGATCTTGACATGTTTATTTTATAGTTATTTGATCCTTTTGTTAGAGGTAGGTTTCCACCCAAGCCAATATTTGAGGATACAGATAGGTCTGTGCTTTTATTCGCAAATATTTTTAATTGAAGGTTTACGTTTCCAGTAAATTTTTTAAGAACAATTGTTGCGTTTTTTAAAACCATTCCATCATTTCTGAAGCCTTCATAGAAGTATGGTGACGAGGTCTTGTCGTTAATGTCAACTACTGAACGGGGTTCAAATGATAGTCGTTTTTTAAGTGGTTTAGCTGGAGCCCCAGCGATAATTTCATATGGCGCAATATCTTTTGATACAACTGAGTTACTGCCAACAATGCACCCTTTACCCAGATAAATTCCAGATTTAATAAAGACATTTGTTCCAATCCAACAATCTTCACCGATTTCTATGTGTTTTTCCGATATATAATTGGGGTGAAGAGTTTTACCTATTTTGTCTTGTTCTCGAATTGGCAAATGTGGCTCAATGGAGAAAAAATGAGTTCCAGAGGAAGCGTACACATTTGGCGAAAGGATAGCTTGGCGACCTATGGTAATTGATCCAAACAATTTGCATCTGTCTTGTATGCTTGCGCCTTCGCATATTTGAATTTTCCCTCCGCCAGATGCCTCTATTTCAACGTTTTCACCAATCCATACTTTTTTTTCTATTACAACGCCTTTTCCCGAATTTGCATTCTTAATGCGTGAGTAGCGACCAATTGAAGTTAAGTATGGAATGCATATGTTCTTATAACCTTGCATGCGGACATGTATGAGATCTGGCCTGATTAATTTGGCAAAAAACTCATCGCATTTATTGGATATAAAATTTATTATTCGTAAGAATAACATTCTTGGCATTTCAAATGACCTATATTGCGTTTCCATATGTTAAATATAATAGAAAAAATCAAGTTTAGTCAAGCTGTTAGAAACTTCAACTGGCTTGTTGGAGGCAGCCTTGTTCGAGTCGTTGTGACTTTTTTGACCTGGAGTGTGGTTGCGAGATCTTTGGGTCCCTCTGATTTTGGTGTCATACAATACTCTCTTTCTATCTATATGATTATTCAGGTTCTTGAAAATATCATTCATCCGACGGTTTTTAAGAAGATGATATTAGATCAGCCAGAGCGTGAACAAAATTTAGTCAACTTGTCGGCGTTATTATTAGCCGCTTTAGGTCTAGCCGTCGTCCTTGTCATTTATATAATAAGAATTTTTGTTGGTGGGGAGCGAGAATGGCTTTTCTTATTGAACATTATGTGCATCGCGTTGGTCTTGAGAGCTTCTAATCCAATTTCTTATTGTTTTGATGCCAAGTTACAATCCAGTAAAACTGTTTTGGCTCAGACATTTGGAGTTTTATCTGCTGCATTGCTTCGTTTTTTTGCAGTTTTTACGCCCGTTAATCTCCTTTTGCAAGCAATAGCTAGTGTTTTACAGCAGGCTGTCAGTTGTATTTTGCATTTTAAATTTTACTCTGATTTTAAGTTAAAAGGTCTACATTGGCAATTGAAGCTGAATAGGGCTCAATTAGGGATGCTGCTCCGAAAAAGTTTCCCTTTGCTTCTATCTGCGGGTGCACAGGTAATTTTTTATCGGGTAGACCAAGTAATGTTAGGGGCTATGGCTACGAAAAAAGAGCTGGGGGTGTATTCAATCGCCGTGAAATTGTCTGAACCGTGGTTTTTTCTGGCTGGTGCTTCTATAAATACCTTATTTCCGAAGGTAATTGAGGGAAAAAGAAAGTCGTTAGCCCAATATCATAAAGAATTAGATCGTTTATTTGGAATTTTATTTTTTTTTGCAGTGGCAATTGGTTTTACTGTGACTGTTGGAGCTCCATTTCTCATTCCTTTTTTGTTTGGGGAGCAATTTAGTGATTCTGTGGGGATTACGCAGGTTTTAATTTGGTCCAATGTGTTTTTATTTTGGTATCATGCTCAGCAGCTTTGGGATGTTCAGGAGCAAAAAATATTATTCAATTTAATTAAAACTATCTTTGGAGCTGGACTTAATATTGGTTTGAATATTGTCCTGATACCGAAGTGGGGGGCGATGGGGTGTGCAATAAGCAGTCTTATTGCTTATTTTTTTGTCGGATCTGGATTGAATATCTTTATTAAAGAGACTCGTGTTCTGTTGAAAATACAGTTATATTCTTGTAGTTACTTTATGAGGGCATTAATTAAAAAGTTATCTTGAATGCAGGTTGATTTGTATTGCCTGTCAGCGAATATGCTTTGCGATATAGCAGACTATTCTCCCTTTTCAAGAGAGATTATGGTATGGGCTTGCTTATTTAGTAAGAGAAGAGGTGTTTAATCGAATATTTAGCTAGCGATAAGTTTTTTCTCCGGGTGAACAAAATGGCCAAATATTTTCCAATAACTCATTATAACGCAATCTTGTTTTCTCCTAGTAGGGCATTCTGGATTCTATTTGATTGGATTGTGATTGCGGTGCTTTATGCCGTATTTTATTGGCTTAGTCCATATTCGAAGTGGGGCCGCTATGAAGACCACATTATTACCGGTTCAATTGTATTTGCCTCTGCATTTTGCTTATTCGCATTGGGAATGGGGTATTATGAGCGTGTCAGGCGTTTTTCAAAGTATAAAATTGTTTTAGTTGGTTTTTTGTCTGCGGCTTTAGCGCTGCCTTGTGCTTCGGCTTCAGTGTATTTTTTTCATTATGACGTTTTTGGTCGGTTAACATTTATATAGGGCTACAGGCTCTTGCCTGGGATTGATTTTGTTCGGTTGTCCTTTGCGATGATTTATAGCTTTTTACCTTATAGATTTACAGTCATAGGTAACTCAAGATTGGGTAAAACAATTAAGGAAAGTATGGTTCATGATCATCCATCTGATGTTAGATATTTTTCTTATGTCGATGTGGCGGCTTTTCTTGATCCAAATGAGCAGATAGATTTTGAAAAGTTGAAATTTCGCGGTATAAATGATGTTGTATTAGCTATAGATAAGAGAGAAAGAGATGATAATGTCGATGGACAAATTTTGGATTTAATAAGAACCGGTTTGAGGGTTATTTCTGATAAAGATTTTTATGGTGAAGTTTTTGAAAAAATTCCTGTTGACTCTATTACTAAATCTTGGTTTTTAGAAAAATTTATTAATAGTACCAGCTTAATAGATTCGATTACAAAACGTTTATTAGATATATTTGTTGCTATTGTCGGTCTGTTGGCTGTAAGCCCCTTATTTATTTTAATTGCGATCTTGATTAAGCTAACAAGCAAAGGAAAGGTGTTTTTTGTTCAGCCTCGTCAAGGGCGTTTTGATCGACCTTTCAAAATGTATAAATTTAGAACTATGACTCAATCTGAGTCTAGGCAAGATGCTAGTGGGGGCTTTACAAAAGTTGGTGATGCAAGGGTCACATTGATTGGAAAAATTTTGAGGCCTCTTCATTTAGATGAGTTACCTCAGCTTATTAATATTTTATTTGGAGATATGTCAATTGTAGGTCCGAGGCCGGAAGCATATGCTTTTGCAAAAAGGATGGCAGGCGAGATTGATCTGTATTCTATGCGTTACCTTGTTAGGCCAGGGCTAACTGGGCACGCGCAAATAATGTGTGGCTATATGATGGATACATTAGAAGATACTGTTACAAAAATAGAATTTGATCTTTATTATATATTGAAGAGAAATGTCGTATTGGATTTGCGGATTATGATTAGAACTTTCTTTATTGTTTTAAAGTCAGTGCTGCGTCCCAATTCGAATGCGAGGTAGGTATCTTATGATGTGCATCATAGTTAGACGATGGCTGCTTTCTGCTTCAACTTGAAACTATTTATGAAGTTATAAAGTAAATTATTTGATGCACTTTTTAAGTGATGTTTATTTCATTAGTTAGGATTAAATATGTTTATCCCAAAAGATATCAAACTTGGTCGTTTTTTAGTAGGCAGCAATCATGAGCCTTTTATTATTGCGGAAATGTCCGGTAATCATGGACAGTCGTTAGATAATGCTTTGAAGCTAGTGGAAATCGCTGCGAAAGCGGGAGTTCAGGCGTTGAAGCTTCAAACTTATACAGCCGAAACGATGACTTTGGACCTCCATGTAGGCGATTTCGTGATCAATGACCCTAAAAGTCTTTGGAATGGCCGATCACTTTTCGAGTTATATGAGGAGGCACATACTCCATGGGAGTGGCATAAGCCAATTTTTGAAAAGGCTAGAGAATTGGGTCTCGAGTGTTTTAGCACTCCGTTCGATAAAACAGCAGTAGATTTTTTAGAAGAGATTGGCTGCTCTTTTTATAAGATTGCATCTTTTGAAAATACTGATCATGAGCTTCTTAAGGCTGTGGCTAGAACGGGTAAGCCAATAATAATGTCCACCGGTACTACTTACTTAGATGAGTTGGTTCAATCGGTCGATGTTTTGAGGCAAAATGGTTGTGAAGATTTAATTTTATTGAAATGTACTAGTACTTACCCTGCAGACCCTAAAGATTCAAATCTATTGACTATTCCGCATATGAAGGAGCTATTTCGTTGTCATATAGGTTTATCGGATCACACACTTGGTATTGGAGTTCCGCTTGCTAGTATACCTTTAGGCTCGGTTGTCATCGAAAAACATTTTACTATGAGCAGGGCGGACGAAACTGTTGATTCTGCATTTTCGCTTGAACCTGATGAGCTTAAAGCGTTGGTTGATGAGTCTACGCGTGTTTCTTTGGCCTTGGGAAAAATTTCATACCAGCCTCAGCCAAAAGAGTTGAATTCACGGCATTTTAAACGTTCTCTTTTCATTGTCAAAGATGTGAAAGCAGGTGAGGTTTTAACTGAGGAATGTGTGAGATCGATTCGTCCAGGAACTGGATTGCCGATAAGATATCTGAAAGATGTTATAGGGTGTAGGCTTACGAAAAATGCAACTAAAGGCATGCCTGTTACTTTTGATTTGTTTAGGTGATTTGATATGAAAAGCGATTTAACAGCGATTTTGTATCAAAATTTAGATAGAAGTTCGCTTTTAGAAGTGCTCTCGTGGCGTAATCATGAAAAAATTAGAGTTTGGATGGTTAATCCTGGGATTATTTCTGAACAAGAACATTTCTCTTTTGTTGATCAACTCAAGCTATGCTCAGACCGTTTGTTCTGGAGATTTAATGATGATGATGGAGCTGGCCTTGGAGGGTTTAACTTAGTCGACATTGATCACGATGAGCATTCTGCTTCTCTTGGAATTTTGTAAACCCTTTTTGCGCGGAGAGAAAAAAGGGTCAGAGGATTTTAGAACATGGCATTTTTCTAGCGAAGAATGAAGTGTCGATTAAGTCGTTAAATTTAATTGTATTTGAGGACAACAAGAGAGCGATTAAATTGTATTTAAATAATGGATTTACTATTACTAATAAAATGAATGAATGTGATCGTACTTTTGTTGAGATGAATTTAGCTATGTAAATAGCTATGTTGTTATCTATTGTTGTTTGAGTTAAGTAGGATTTTTAACCGTGGCTAATATTTCTATTATTCCAGCGCGGGGTGGAAGTAAACGAATCCCACGCAAAAATATTAAATCTTTTTTTGATAAGCCTATTATAACCTATTCTATTGAGGCTGCGGCTGAATCTGGATTATTTGATAAAATTATCGTTTCTACAGATGATGAAGAAATAGCAAAGTTAGCAGAAAGGTACGGGGCTGAGGTCCCGTTTTTAAGATCTCGGGAAAACTCTGATGATTTTGCCACTACAGTAGACGTCCTTGTTGAAGTGTTGGATCGCTGCAAACAGGCTGGTTTTGGACCTTATGCGAATGTTTGTTGTTTGTATCCTACCGCGGTTTTTGTGGATGCAGATATCCTTAAAGATTCTTATGCGAAGTTTAATAATGGGGAACTTGACTCTCTGATACCGGTAGTAAAATTTTCTTATCCGGTGCAAAGAGCTTTTAAGCTTAATGCAGACAGCAAAATCGATTATGAAAGGCCGGAGTTTAAAAATGTGAGATCACAAGATATTCAGCCTTTGTATCATGATGCGGGGCAGTTTTATTGGAGTAAGGTTGCGTCAATACTTAAATTTGGGTCTTTGGTTACTGAGCGATCTTTTGCTTATGTGCGTTCAGAGCTTGAGGTTCAAGATTTGGATACTATTGAAGATTGGAAAATCGCAGAAATGAAATATAGGGTTCTTAAAGAATATAAAATTGAAATCTAGGAAAATAAGAATCATATATTTTTAGTTATATCTATTGAATTGGAATTGTGATGGCATCTAAAATACTGATTACTGGAGCATGCGGATATATTGGCTCTCATTCCGTTTGCGAATTTATCAATACTTCGAATGCTGAAGTCTTAACTCTTGATAATTTATCTAATAGTAAACTTGAAACATTGAAGTGTGTTGAAAAATTAACTGATAAAAATATTGACTTTTTCAAAATAGATATTCGTGATGAAAAAGCATTGGATGATCTATTCTTGTCATATGATATTGATGCGGTTGTTCATTTTGCTGGTTTGAAGGCTGTAGGAGAATCATGTGAAAAACCATTAGAGTATTATGACAACAATTTTTGTGGCACAAAAAATCTTATAAATGTCATGGCTAAGCATAATGTGAAGAAATTCATATTTAGTTCATCTGCTACTGTTTATGGGGCGCCGAAATCTCTTCCTATTAAGGAGGATTTTCCTTTATCTGCAACAAATCCATATGGCAGGTCTAAGCTTATGATAGAAGAGCTTTTGCGAGATTTGGTAGTTGCTGATAAGTTGACTCATGAGAAAAATCCGTGGAAAATAGTTATTCTTCGCTATTTTAACCCAATTGGTGCACATAGTAGTGGTTTGATAGGCGAAGATCCTACAGGTATACCCAATAATTTGCTTCCATATGTTGCGCAGGTTGCAGCTGGTAAATTACCATATCTTTCCGTGTTTGGTGATGATTATAACACGAGTGATGGTACTGGTGTGAGGGATTATATACATGTTGTTGATTTAGCCAAAGGCCATGTTAAGTCGTTAGATTATTTGAATAGTTTAGAACGCGGGGGTTGTGAAATATTTAACTTGGGTGCTGGAAAAGGTTATAGCGTATTGGAAATTGTAGAGGCATTTAAGAGAATTACTAATAGAGATATTCCATATGAAATTTCGAAACGTAGGCAAGGTGATATTGACAAATGTTATGCAGACGTGGCGTTGGCAAATAGAAAATTGAACTGGCATGCTGAATTTGATTTGGAAAAAATGATTGAGGATGCTTGGCGTTGGCAAATGAAAGGCTCGTTTTAGAGCTTAGATTCATTTTTACTGCCGTCTAAATCTTTTAAGATAATGAAAGATCAATTAAGTCTACTTTAAATAAAGCTAGTTTATGTATTTAATTTTAACACCATCTATTTCTCTTTTTGATGCCGTGAGTAACGATGTTCTTATGCAAGCTCGGTGCCTTGAAGATAATGGCAAAGAAGTAATTATTGGGTCTGAATTTATTGATCAGAATCTTTCTGGTAAAGTGTATTCTGTTTCGAAGTGGCTAGAGCTCATTAAAAGAGAAGATTTGATTATCATATATCATCACAGTGTTTTTTGGAATTTAGGCTATAGAGTTTTCGATGAAGCTAAAGGTAGGATTGTTTTTCGATATCATAATATTACTCCTTGGCATTTTTTTTCCGAGAAGGACAAAGCTGCTATTTATGCTTGCAAAAAAGGACGTAGTCAGACAGAAGATTTGGTAAATAGTGGTAAAATTGATTCTTATATATCAGCATCTCAGTATAACGATCTTGAGTTAAAAAAAATAGGTGCTGACCCGTCTAAAATGCATGTCGTGGCTCCATTTCATAAAGTAAATGAACTGATAAGTTTAGAGAAGATAGGTAAGTTGGAAAATATTAAGCAAGATTGTTTGAATATCTTGTTTGTGGGAAGAGTTGCCCCAAATAAAGGGCATGTGGATTTAGTGAGAGTGCTATCTAAATATATCGATTTCTATGATGAAAAGGTGCATTTGCATATTATTGGTAACTATATGTCTAGTGATCCCGAGTATTTAGAAGAAATTGAAGATGCAGTAAATTACTATGGCATAGCCGAGTATCTTACTTTTTATGGAAAGGTATCTCTTGATGAGTTGAAAAGCTTTTATTCTTTTTGTGATGTTTTTCTTATCCTTTCGCATCATGAGGGTTTTTGCGTACCAATTATAGAAGCGCAGAGTCAGGGTTTGCCGGTTGTTGCTTTGAACGCAACTGCTGTAAAAGATACAGTTGGCGATGGGCAATTGTCTTGTGATCAGTTAAAAATTGAATGGTTTGTTGCCGCTATTAGGGAAGTGGCGAGGAATGATTCTCTTAAGAAGAAGGTTATTGAAAATGGTTTTATTAATTTTAGAAAGTATGAGCTATCTATCCTTGAATCGACATTTATAGATATAGTTTCTTCAGATAAATTACGAGAATCGGCTCTGCATTTGTCTGTTGAAACTGAAGTTGTAAGGATTGAAAACATTGAGTCTTATCTTTTTGCGATAGATGAACAAGCGCGCACTATCTCTAATTTTTCTGAGAAGGGTGGTAGACAAAAAACTAACTTTTCTTTTGATTTTCCCTTGTCGTATCATATTAGGAAAAAAATGAAAACGTTTTTGCAGGGTCTGAGAATGCATCAGTTTTTTAAATTTTTTAACTATTCATATTTAGCTTTTAAAAATATTGTCCGCTTGCCAGTGCGACTTCAATATATTTATGAGCAAATTGATAGGTTAGAGTCGAAACTGAGACAAACCGATAGGGTAATTTCTCAGTACGCGCATAATAATATAAAAGCGAAACAGTTGATCGATCTTATGCAATCCGTGCAGTTTGATCTTCAAGGAAAAATTACCGGATCAAGTGAACAAATTGTATCTGAGGGAAATAAAAATATTAATAGCCAAGATCTTGAATCTTTCTATTTATTTTATGAGGACCGTTCTAGAGGAGATGAGAAGCTATTAACTTATCGCTTTAAAGCATATTTACCAGTTTTAGATGAGTTGAAGGGGGCGAGAACGTCTCTAAAATGTCTTGACTTAGGCTGTGGTCGAGGTGAATGGCTTGGTTTTTTGCAAAATCGTGGTTTTGAACCATTTGGAATAGATTTGAATCCTGTTATGCTGGAAAAAGCTATTCGAAATGGGTACGATGTCGAAGTTGAAGATGCTTTGACCTTTCTTAAAAATTCGCCAGAAGCCCATTGGGATTTAATATCTGGGTTTCATATTGTTGAACACTTATCATTTGAAAACCTTCTTGAGCTTATTAAATTAAGTTATCGTGCTTTAAAGCCTGGTGGCATGTTGCTTTTTGAAACTCCAAATCCTGAAAATCTTATTGTTGGAGCTTGTAATTTTTATAGTGATCCGACTCATATAAGGCCTATCCCTCCTCTCTCTTTATTATTGATGATGGAGTTTTTTGGATTTCAGCACAGGCGAGTCCTCCACTTGTCACCTATGCGTGAAACATCTTCGGTGAATGATGCATTCCTAAAAGATGTCGAGCATAAATTGTATGGTCCGCAGGATTATGCAGCAATAGCTATTAAGCCAGAGAGAGAAGTTACTTAAGAGAAGAAGAGCTATTTTTTTGGACCAATACTTGTTCTATGTTTTGTCTTACTTTTTCCCACCCGTATTTTGAGAGTGCCCATTGACGGCTTAGAGATAATTTTGCTTTAAATTCGGCATGTTGGTTTGAATGCATGACTTCAAGTAGAGATTTTTCGAATTCTGAATAATTTTTATATGCATATGCGGTTTCTAGGCTTTGACAGTAGCTGTTAAGGACAGGGCAATGGGCTGTCAATATTAATGGTTTTTGGGCTAGTATCCCTTCTAATGCAATCATTGATAGGCTTTCAAGCCTTGATGCGTTGACAACGGCTTGACAGTTGAAAATCAAGTCGGATTTTTCTCGTTCGGAGACTATGCCTTTATATTCGATATTTGGTAAATTTTCTACTTGGAAATCTTTTTCTATTGCACCAGCCAAAACTAATGTTACTTGCTGTTCGTGGTGTAGAGAATTGTATTTTGTCACATAATCGATTAACTCGTCTGTCCTTTTGGATAAACCGATACGCCCTAAGTATAAAATGTATATCTTTTGTACTATGTTTTTGGATGTTGGTTTCAAATCAGGTAAGCCGATAGCGCCTATTATTATTCGGCTAGCAGTTTCGGGATAGGTCTTCTTAATGAGACGTGCTTCTTCTTCTGAATTGACAATCAGTGGTATATCTGACTGGAAAATCTTACTAACTAATTTAAAATAAAATGGAGGCTCGTCATGAGCTGTTGGGATAAGTAGTGATTTTTTTTGTACCTGTAAAATTCCTTTTACTGTTGGATAGTACAGATAGGTGAAGAATATAAATAAGTCAGTTTTTTCTTCGATTTTTTTAAGATATCTAGGTATGTCCCGACAGTAAGGGCCTTGTAATCTTAGCCATACTTCCTGAATTATTTTATTGATAAAATAGAATCCAGTGATGTTTGCTGTCTTGTTATGTGCAATTTGAGTAAGTCGATTCCAGAATGAAAAAATGTTTTGTCTTCTTTTTGAAAAAGTTGGAAATCTGTTAATTAGTATTTTTCCTTCTTTAGATATTCCCTTATCTAGTTTGTTTTTCCAGGTGATATAGCTAGTAGCACATGAGGTAACAATTTCTATGTTCCAATCGGTGTTTTTCTCAAGCCATGTTGCTAATTGCTGGGCGTGCGCTTCAGCGCCTCCTATTATTCCATTACCATAACGCTGGACAACAATAACAATATTCATATTGATCCTTATTGACATCAAAGATGATCACGAATGGAGTTAATTAGTCTATTATATATGTAGAGTCCGCAGATGAGGCTTAATGTGCTCCATCAAGCATTAACAGCCAAAATTTGGCTTCTGGATATGTTTGAAAATATAATAGCTTATGTAAGGATTCGATGAATGCCCAAGCTGGATTAAAATGCAATAGCCATTTAGCTTGATCTGGTAATAATTCTTCCAAATATACGATTGGGGTAAACCAAAACCAGAGTTGAAATAATACAGATATAAGTTGTTGTATATCTTTAAAGAAGACGTTCAGACAGCCAAAAGCTATAGATATGCCAAAAGAGAAAATTGAAAGAATGATGATAACTAGCCAAAATGTGAAGAATAAGCCTATAGATATAGGCTGTATGAAGGTTAAAAACACTCCAAAAATGGTAATTGCAATTAAAAAATTGATTGCAGAAGATAATAGACTGGCGCCGAAAACTATTATCGGTGGAAATGGCATTTTCTTAATAAACATTGCGTTATCTAATAATGAGTTTGTGCCACGAGAAATACTCTCTTGAAAATAGTTCCATGCTAATAGTCCTGAACAGAGGTATAAGCTATATGAAAAGGGGCCTGCACTTACGCCTAATTTTGCTTTCATGATTTTAGAAAAAATCAATGTATAAATTGAAATCATGACAAGAGGGTGAATGATATTCCAATAGCTTCCAAGTATTGAGCCTAAATATCTAGTTTTGAACTCGCGCTTTGTTAAGCTCAATAGTAGTTTAATGTTGCTTGAAGCAAATATCGGCTGCAAGAAGTTAATTTCCTTTTATGTCTTGAGTTTGGATGATGCAAGTGGGATTGAGTTTAGCTACTCCTACGAATTCAAAATCTGTAGATGGCAGAACTTGGATAATTTTTGCACGATCAATCCAGTGATAATTATCATCGATATGAGAATTCTCAGCATGGAGGGCTACAGTTAATGTATAGTCTCCTTTTCCAAGGTTGAGTAGAAAATTAAAACGATATAGAACTAAATCTCCTTTGTTGAGAGAAAAAGACTTTGCATGAAGTTGATACGAATTTGTTCCAAATATATCGCAGCCGAATCGATCTCGTATTAAAATGCCACACGTTGGGTTGTCTATCTGATTCGTATATACTTTTGCTAGTACTTCGATTGTTAGCTCTTCGCCTGAGACGATAGCTTCAGATGCCTGTCCATTTGCATCTAACATATTTACATTTTCAATTTTCATTTTATTATTACCTGACTCGAAACTATTATTATTAATCTCTATTGACTTTGCCTGTTGAATTTGTCTGTTAATGGCTTCGTCATTTCGATGCTCTGCGATGATGGCATTATAGAGCTCGAGTCCTTTTGCTGGTACTCCAGTGTATATGAGGCGACCTTTTTGCAACAAACTGACTTGTTCACATAACATACGAATGGCACCTAGGTCGTGGCTGACGAAGAGGATTGTAGTTCCTTGATCCTTGAATTCATTTATCTTTTTTAGGCATTTTTGTTGGAAATAGACATCCCCAACAGACAGAGCTTCGTCAATGATTAAAATATCTGGTTCGACTGAGACAGCAAAAGAAAAAGCTAATCTTACATACATACCTGATGAATAAATTTTTATGGGTCTGTCAAAGAATTTGTCGAGCTCAGAAAATTGAATGATGTGATTGATTTTTTCGTCCATTTCATCTTTGGAAAGGCCCATAATTGCGCCACTTAAATAAATGTTTTCTCTTCCTGTTAGTTCGCCATGAAATCCTGTACCTAACTCTAAGAGTGCGGCCACACGGCCCTTTAAGAGATAGTCTCCTGATGAAGGATTTAAAACACCTGTGAGAATCTTCAGTAGGGTACTTTTGCCGGCGCCATTCATACCTAGGATTCCATGTACACTTCCTTTCTTAACTTTTAAATTGATACCATTTAGGCTTTCTACAATTTCATAGTCTATATTTTCTTTGGCAAGGCCAAAAGCATCTTTGAGCATACCGCTGCGGTTTCGGTAAACTTTAAATTGTTTTTTTAAATCTATAATTTCTATCATCTGAACTTCCTTGATTTGATCAATCTTTTTATTTTGTCCAGATGACTGGGATTTCCAAATTCATTGCATGCACTTTTTTACTACAATACATTTTTTTCGATTTTATTCGAAATTTAAGTTAATGTTTCAGCATCTAGTTGTTGTAGTGATAAAATCTACTATCTACTTAATTTTTGTTGACGGATATAATTCCGCGTTGGAGTTTATCAATAAGAATCTATGTGGGCAAGAGGCTATGTGTGCATAAAATATACTCATATCTACGACTTGGTGATATTGTCTCGTGGGCTTTAGCTATACAAATTATTCTAACTATTTGTGGGAGTAGGTTAGGGGCTATATTATTAAAGGAATTTGATTTAGGGTCGGGCCGTTTACTTGATTTTAACTGGTATCATTATAGTGTTGCGGGATTTGCCTTCATTTTACTTTTACGTAAACAGGCTAAACTGATAATGATATTTCTAGCACTATTTATTGCTATTCTTTTTCATTCCTATTGTAATTCATATCAACCAAGTTTGGCTTTAGGGATTCCAAAATTGGATTATTTCTTACATGATAAGATTAGTGCAAATTTTACATTTGATCAGGCTTTATTATATCTTAGTAATTTAGCTAAATTTCTACCCCTTGCTTATCTATTTATGCTGATGAAAAACGAGATTAGCATAAGTGCTCGTTCAATCGTTTTTTATTCCGTGGCTTTAGCGTTGCTGATGCAGTCTTTTGCAGCGATATGGCAGGCAAATTTTGATGTCGGATTTTTGTCTGCTGGTAGCGGCACTGCTCTTAAAAGCAATCGTATTCCTGCATTGTTTGAAGATGGAGGTGCATCCTCTGTTGGGTTTTCATTGCTTGTTTCGGCATTATTTGGTTTTGTTGCTTTTGCGAGAATATCTAAACTTCAGAAAGTTTATTTTGGTATATTATTTTTGCTAATGATGATCTCAGGAGTTTACAGTAATGGTAGAGTTTTCTATTTAGGTTGCTTAGTTTCTTTAGGGCTGATGGTGTTAGTGAAAATTGTGCAGTTATTGAATTGAAGCATTTTTTCTCGATAGGTATTTTGTTTTTAGTGAGTCTAGGGTCACTACTTTTGATGTGGATTCGATTGCCAGTTCGAACTTTAAATCCTATATAAAGGCATGGAGCCGTGGCCTTTTTGAGATAATCTTCCACCCTATTGATTTTATGGCATTGGTAGATCGCATTAGGTTTGGACATCAGTCGACAATGTGGCACAGTTTTAAAGAAAATCCCATTTGGGGTTGGGGTCTAGGTTGGTTTTATCCTAATTATTTACAGTATTTTGATTTGTTTAAAAACAAGGCCATACTTTTTTCAGATCCGCCGGCATCTTTTTATCTTATGTTTCTTTCTGATTTAGGGCTTTCTGCTATATTTATATTCTTTTCTTTTGCTGTTATTTTTATTTTTTGCTTAAAAAATGTCTTTCGGTATGATTCTTATGATTCGCTTTTGCTTCCTTCGATTGGTGCGATGACCTCTCTTCTTGCCTGCTGGATTATCGGAATACATTTTATTTTTGATTCGATAGCTTTTCTAACTGCGTTCATTATTACTTGTTTAATCGCACACTTTATGAGATTTGCTTCAAATAGATGGAAGTATTTTGCAATTGTTGGCTTAGCTTTAGCTGTGGCTGTGTTGAGTCTAAGGTCTATATTTTTGATTTTTAATGCACCCCCCGTTCCAGAATTTTTGTGGAATAGGAGAGCAAAACCGCAAATTCCTGCTAGCTTGATAGTTCCAATTCAAGCTCCAAAGAATGGTTATTGGTTAGCTGCAGGAGTTCCTTATTTTGTTGATAATCCAAAATTGCAACTGTTTGCAGAAATGCCGCCCGGGAAATATCCTTTGAAAATCAAGATGGAGCTTCAATATACATCAACAAAAGTAATTGCCACCAATATACATCAGATTGATGAATACACTTTGCCTACTCCAGGAAAAAGTTATTGGGTTGATTTTTCAAATCATTGGATCGAGCATTGCCCGGATAAACCGACAATTTCAGATTACTGCTCAATTAAGGTAAGTGTTGAGCCAGAATGGGTCTGGAACAAGCAGCCTATCGGTGTTTACCTTTATTAATTAAGCAAAATTTTCTGTCAATTGTTGGCCGGCCAATTATGATCGTCATGCTCTCAAAAAATACAAAAATTATATAAGCCGCAATTTCAGTCAAGGAATATCTAATTTTAAGTCTATAGTTCTTCTTTTGAAGAGGGGTGTCTATCGATAAACTTTCATAAGTTTTCTAAAGAGGAATCATATAAAATGCACGATATAACTATAGCCGGAAAGCAACTTACAAAAGTTGAAGGTATTAACACTGATTATCTAGTTGATAAAGAGGTTTTCTTTGTGGCAATGATAACCGGTGACGGTCCTGCTAATATAGGTGATCTATATGAATGTGTCGCTGTGGATGGGAGGATAAAGCGTGCGATATTTGAAGCGTGTTCAAAGATAATTTATAAAGAGATCAAATTATTTGTTAATTGCGATAAGTATGATGATTCTTTATTGCTGCAAAGGATTAAAGGTTTATCGACAAGGTCATTAAATAGTCGTTATTTTCGCCGTTTTTCAACTAATTTTCCTATTTTAGCTTATTCATTTTCACCTACAAGTATTGTTTTGATGGTTACCTTAGAGCGTTGTTTAGAGATTTATCGAAATCTTTGCATTTTGATTGTTGACGACTTAAAAACACAGTGGCCAGAGTCTTCAGTGGTGATAAAACTATGTGAGTGTTTGTTGCGAAGCTTTCCTGATGAAGCGAAATTATTTTCCAATTGCAAAAGATTATGCATTGAAAAAATTGAAAATGCTCTTCATGATGAAGGGTGTGCAAGACTTGACGTAGAAGATAATATAATGACTCTTTATTGGCAGAAAATTGTAAATCGAAAATTTTCGAAGATTAAGCAGGAAACATTATCATTCTATCGTAAGGAATTTGACAAAAAACAAGTGGCTAGGAAGAAGCAGAATTCGTTGCAGTGTGAGCTAGAAGATTACTTTGTTCCCGAAATTAATGACTGGTAAAATTTTAAAAGTTGCTTGTAGTGATGAATATAATAAAATTCCCTATTGGTCTTGTTATCGTAATAAAATTTATGCTAAATCTGGAGAAAATAAATTGGTTTTGGAGCTCCACGTTTTGAGAAATTGGGGTGATCATTAGTATATAACGTACTTGGGCAGGAGTGTAAAAATTGAGAAATGAACTTTGCCGGATGATTATATTAGAGGGAACAAGAGCTATTGTGTCGGGTTAACCTGAAAAGAATTCGTTGCTGTTCTAAATGTCTATTTCTTCAGCCTTTTTAGGCAAGTTCTGTCTGATAGGTTTTGCTCCCCTAAGTAATATAGAGTATACTTTTGAAAAATATGTCTTTTGGTAAATTTAGATCCTAAATTGGGGCAATTAACATGAAGCGACGACTATTTATTTTAGTAGTATTTTGGCAGATAAGCTGTACGGGAGGTCATTCGAGTCTTAATATCGCTGATCAAAAAGCTTTTGAATTATTTGGAGTTACCTTTTTTTCAGATCCAATGTCGGTTTCTTTAAGTGAAATCCATCTTGGTACTGCAGTAGCTGGGCATGAGGGAAAAAATGAGGAGGTCGTTGTCGAAGGAAACCTAGTAGAAATTGGACAGCATCAAACTCATGCTATTATTGAAGATGAGGATGCACGTTTATTGGTGGTATTAACTCAGTTGAATTATCCGGATCGTTTGCGGAAACGCTATAAGAAGAATAGTCGTATTAAAATTTTAGGTGCCGTAAAAGGTGGTCAAAAAGGATTGCCTTATATTCAAGCAAATTCAATTAATTTAGTTTCTAACAACGGAAAAAAGAGCATATGATTACCTCTGATGATGCTCTTTTAGTATATTGGGCATTTTGCTATTCCCATTGCTCGAAGTATGTGACATGACGATTTTTTTGCATATTTTAAAAGAATATTTACGTTTTGTGATTGGTATTGTTTTCCTTTGTGTGTTTCTATTTATTCTTTTTGATTTTATGCATAAGACAACGCACTACTTTGCCAAGTATCAACCAAATGGCTCGGATATAGCAAAATTTTATATTTATCAATTGCCCTATCAAGTGGTTCAAGCTCTACCTATTGCTTCTCTTCTAGGCTCTGTCGTCTCTATGGTTATGCTCGGTCGGGGAAATGAAATAACGGTGATGCGTGCTGTGGGTATGAGTCCATTTTCTATCGCTATGCCACTGGCGTTTGGAGGTTTATTGTTAAGCCTGTTTTCCCTGACGCTTAGTGAGTTTGTTATCCCTGTTACTTCAAAAAAAATGCGATTTGTACAAGATATATCGATTTAAAAGCATGATCATAATGCTATTGCTGAAGGGGTGCGGTGGGTTCGTGATAAAAATAAATTGTTTCATTTTAACGATTTTAACTCTAATACTTCAACCCTTGATAGAGTTGTCTTACTAGAAGTGAATGCTGCTTTTCAGCTTAAAAAATCTACGTATGCTCAATCGGCCAATTATTCTCATGAGCAAGGAAATTGGGTGCTTGACCAAGTAAAAGTATTTAATTTTGATGAAAAAGGAGCACTAAAAGAATTTAAAGACTATGAAAAGGTGACTTCTTTTTTGCCTGTTGACCCTAGAAAGCTGCAAAAGGAAAGGCGGTTGCCAGCTGAAATGGGTATTGCTGAATTGAATGAATTGATAGAGGGTGGAGAACAATCTGGTAAAGATGTCCTGAAGGAAAGGATTGCCTGGAACTTGAAATGGGCTTACCCGTTTGCATCTTTTTTTGTTAGTTTAATGGGCTTTAGGTTTGCATTTAAGTCGGAAAGAACCACAGAATCTGTTGGGAAAATTCTCGTCGCTTTTCTTATTGGTATTAGTTATTGGTTTATTATGAGCGCAGCGCGAGCATTGGGAAGCCGAGGCGATATTTCTCCTTTCGTGGCGGCGTGGAGTGCTAATATTGCCATATTTTGCATCATTTGCTTTCAGATTATCCGCGTCAGGAAATATTAGATTGGCCTTTCATGAAGCGCATGATGCTGCTTTGCTGTTGGGGTTGACAATAATTAAGCACTTGGTCTTTTATTCGGTTTGGAATAACAAAAAAATGTTGAAAATAATTGGCTCCTTAAAATCATTGAGGTATACTGCCAGCACGATGTAAGGAAAACTACATAAAAGGGAGGCTTCCCATGAAAGGGTCTAAGATGCAAAAATGCTTCTTTTACTTGAGTTGCTTGGTAGTGATGTTTGCTCCGTTTGGAGGCGTTTGTAAAGCAACTGATGCGACTGACGTAGTGGCTATCAAAAGTTCGGTCATGTGGCAAGTAGAATCGAAAAAAAATAAATTTATTTATCCTCCTGGAGTACCGGCCATATTGTCCGAAGATGCTAAGGTCCGTGAATACACTATTGAGCAGTATTATAGTGAGCCTATGGATGCTAAGGCATTTAGGTTGCATGCAAATGGCCCCTGGACTCTGATGGCAAAAAATAAATTGGTTTATAGAGATGGTGTTAAGAAATGGTCAAATCCTTTCCTGGTTATTGATCATCCTGTTTGTGATGAAGGGGGTACTGAGTTTGGTTACCGTTGCACGGCGAACCTAAAAGTAAATGCTTCGATTCCTTCGGGAATCGTCGGCGTAGCTCTTGGAGTGGCTACTGTAGCTGGGGAAGTAGTTCATCCGAACTCAGTTTTTTGGGTTATTGTTCCTGATGAAACTATGGATCGTTCGGCATTGGTTGCTGAGCGGAGGGTTAAAGTTAAGGAAGAAAATTTTAAAAACAATATTGTTGTCGATAAACGTTTGTCCGCTTTGGCTAGCAAGCAGGAGGTGTCAGTTGCTGACTTGGAGAATGTTAGCCGTTATACTGTAAGATTATCAATGGGTGGAAATTTTTCCATTGGATCAGGATTTCTCACCCGTGATATTTCCAAGTTTAAAAGTCTTTTTGGTTGGAAGAGTTTAAGCCATATGAGACAGTTGCCAGGAGGGGGCGTATTTATTGTAACTGCTGCGCATCTTTTTCCAAAAGTATTTGATATGGAGCTAGGGAGCGCTGATCATGACGGCTTGGCGATTGATGAGCGGGAGTTTGATAGGGGTTTAGTTTATGATGTCCAGGTAGGTGATACGCTTATTTCGCAGGGTGCGGTGTTATTCGCGCATAATAGTGAATCGGATCTTGCTTTGCTTTACCTAAATGATGAAGGCATTCACCGAACCTTAGAGGCTTTAAATTTATTTAATGAAGAGCAATTGGTTGGCTTAGAAATTGCTGGAAGCTTTGAGCCTTTCGATGGTGAGCCTTTTAATGTACTGGGTTATCCTGTCGAAAAGGGAGGTGAGCTTAGTGTTAAGACTGGCTATTTGTTTAGTAGAGAAGATTGGCCTACTGATGACACTTCTAATTTTGGGTCGATTCGTAAATTTAGATTGTGGGCTCCACGTACCGAAATTGATGATATTGCAGAGCCGGGAATGTCTGGTGGGCCTATTGTAAATTTGTCAGGCAAAGTTGTAGCCATAGCGGCGGAAAAACCTATGGATACTAATAGTCTTATTGCTGTCGATGTCGCAAATTTAGGATATGCTGGAAATGTAGAATCCTCGGCAGAATGCCATTTGAAGTTTAATCCGTTTGATAGGCTGCTTTCGATTGTTAATTTAAGCCCATTTTGTTTTTATGGAGATATGGGTAGTCGTAGGGCTCAGGGATCTAGACTTTCAGGTGATTGGCTGATGCAGGAAGTGCTAGGATTTGCTCCAGACCATAAAAGGAAAGGCGGCGCCTATATTTATACCAATGGCCATTCCATTATTAACGGTCACTCTATTATTAACGGAAAGATGGTGATCCGTAGTGAGTCTATTGTTGTCAGTCAGGATAACCTAGATGAAATTAATGGTGAGGAGTTGAACGAAGGTTTTAGGCTTCATCGTAATTCGTTTCGCTTTTTTGAGCCGAGAGGAGTTAGAGTATTAAAAGGGTTGTGCCCAAGCGGTGTTGAACGTTGTGGGGAAGATCTAGTGGTGGGAACAAGGTCTTCCGTATTTGATCGGTACATTAACCCTATATATTCAATGCGTAGTTTTGTCTTATGGCTTCATGCTCATGCGGGTGAGTCAGATTTTCCTGGTTTGTTGTGCTTCAAAGGTGAGTCTTGCTCTTGGCAAATGTAATGGCCTGTGTGGGAAAATACGCTTCGAGCTAGCCCCCTCTCGAGGCGTAATTTTTTGTTTCGTTCTTTATAACTCTTTAAAATTGTTCAAAGTATGACGATTTCAATGCGCCTCATGGTGCTATTTTCTTGATATTTATTTTGGTTTGTGTTATACCACTTCCGAAGTTTGGCTCTTATTTAGTTCTTTACTAACGCCACATGGTGTAGGTGCCATGCTCGGTTCTAACAGATTTATCAAATTGTTAGGCCTGTGCTTGTTCTGCTGTTTTTTAATCAGTCGGATAAGTAGCACGGCCTTTTTTGTTGGGCAGTTTTTATGGATAGAAGTCAACTAGATGGAATTATGAATACGGCGCATAAAGCGATTTCGGTTGCTGGGTACGAGTGTATTGAAACCGAATGGAATCAACATGATAGAATTTTAAGAATTTTTGTTGATCACGCAAATGGGGTTGATTTATCCGCTTGTGTTGAGGCGAATAAGTTACTTGATGAACGGGCTGAATTTGAAACTTATTTGCCTGAAGGTTCTACTCTTGAGATTAGCTCTCCTGGTATAGAAAGGCCTTTAAGAAGGCTAGCTGATTTTGGAAAATATGTCGGTTGTCAAATTAATGTTCATTTAAATATGAAATTGGAAGGAAGAAGGCGGGATTTTGGGCGTCTACTTCAAGTTTCCAATGATGGGATGATTGTTTTGGACACGGCTTCTGGTGAATGGGCTTTCCCCCATGCTGCCATTTTGAAAGCTAATCTTGTCTATGAATGGCAAAATTAAATATTTATAGCAATTTTATGAGGTGTAGCTCATGTCATTAGAAATCGCAGGTGGTCTTAGCACCGTAATTAAGGCGGTAAGCCAAGATAAGAATCTTGACCGTACTGTAATTGTCGACGCGCTTGAGCCGGCGGTCTTACATGCGGCGAGAAAGGACTATGGCGCTGAGGCAGATCTGGAAGCGAGTTATAATGAAGATACTGATGAGATTGAACTTTATCAATTTCGTTTGGTGGTGAGCCCAGCCGAAGGTGAAGAAATTGAAGATGGAGAAATTTCTTTAACTGAGGCCTTGAAACTGGATCCTGATACTGAAGTTGGTGATGCTATCGGTATTAAGTTAGAGACGGCTAGTTTTGGTCGTATTGCTGCTCAATCAGCAAAGCAAATCATTGTCCAAAAAGTTCGGGATGCTGAAAGAGCGAAAATTTATGAAGAGTATAAAGGAAGAGTCGGAGAGATCCTTAGTGGTCATGTTCGAAGATTCGAAAGAAATAACATTATTGTCGATCTTGGTGCGACAGAGGCTATAATTCCTTATCGTGAGCAAATGCACGGGGAGCGTTTTAGGGTTAAAGATCGTATTCAGGCATATGTTGTTGAAATAAGACGGTCTTCTCGTGGTCCGCAGATAGTTATGTCGCGGGCACATCCAGGGTTCTTAGTGAGGCTTTTCGAACAGCATGTGACTGAGATTTATGACGGAATCGTAACGATTGAATCAGCTGCGAGGGATCCAGGCTTCGCGATCCAAAATTGCCGTCTATTCTAAAGATAGTTCAGTGGATCCTGTTGGTGCTTGTGTTGGTATGAAAGGCGCCCGGGTTCAGGCTGTTGTGCAAGAGCTGAATGGTGAAAAAATAGATATTGTTCCTTGGGATAAAGATCCAGCTAGGCTGGTTTGTAATGCGATTGCACCTGCTGTTGTAAGTAAGGTCATTGTTGATAACTAGAAGCATAGCATGGAAGTGATTGTTGCTGATGATCAACTCTCTCTTGCGATTGGTAAACGTGGACAGAATGTTCGTCTTGCTGCCCAGTTAACAGGCTGGCGTCTTGACATTAAGAGTGAAAATAAACTTGAAGCACAGCTTGCTGGAATTAGAGCTGCGATTGCTGCAATTGACGGACTTGGAGATATCCAGGCTGGAATTTTGGTACATGAAGGCATTAAATCTCCAGGCGAACTGGCGGATATGGCTCCAAGATCGTTAGCGCGTATGTTGAACCTCGAAGTTGATGACGCGTCCAAGATTATTGAGTCAGCAATTAAGGTTGCTGAGGAAATGCCGGAAGACGGGTTTGATGCCTCTGAAGACTATGCTCCTGAAGATGCTATTGCAGTTCCGACTGTTGAAAGTCATAGTGAAACTCAAGATGCAGAAGATGAGGAATATCGTCGCAGGGTTGAAATGTTTATGGCATTAAGTGGAGTTGGAGAAGCGACGGCTCATTCGATGGCTGACGCAGGTTATAGCACTATTGGTGACGTAATCGCTGATTCAGCTGATGAAGTAGCACAAAAATCTGGTTTGTCTCTTGGTATTGCCAGGACAGTACAGATTGCAGCAGATAAGTTTTTGCAGGATGAGGGGCATGGTTCTTCTAATTGATTTTTATCAGTTAGAAGAGTTGTTACTAGCTGTGTTCTTTAAATTGAAATAAATAAGTTATTTCTAGGTAGGCCACCGTAAAAGGCTGTAGGAGTATTAATGGCTAAAGTTCGAGTATATGAATTAGCTCGCGAGCTTAAGATGGAAAGTAAAGCACTGCTTGCCAAGCTTAAATCCCTTGGCATAGAGGCTGCTAGCCACCAGAGCACGATGACTTTAGAACAAATTCAAAAAGTTAAGGCTGATATGACCGGTGGTTCGAAGCCTAAGGTTGTTGTTCGTCGACGGAAAAAATCTTCAGCTGCTGAAGCTAAAGAAGAAAATAATGTGGCCGTCGAGGCAGATGAAGAAAGCTCTATTAACGAGTCGCCTGAAATTACGATTGAGGGTTCTCAAGAAAAGATAGTTGCTGCGGAAGAAGAAGGTGCTCCTGTTAGTGACTCTACGGTTGAATCTGTTGTGGCGAGCTCTGAGGAGACCGCTAAGTCGGAGAATGCTGTTGATGCAAAACCTGATGCGGTTGTTAAGCCTATCTCTGAATTGTCTGAAATAGAAACGGGAGCAATATCAGATAATGATAAGGAGGAATTGGCTGAAGTAAAAAGTGTTAAGGCTAAAGCTCCTTCTGTGTCGATTAAATCGAAAAGACCTAAGTTTGAGGGTGGTGCTACTATTGTTAGAAAGGCGACCCCTAAAGAGATTGAAGAGCAGAAGTTGCAGGATGAGGCGCGTCAAAGGACAGCTCGCAGGGAAGATAGTCGTGGTGTACGTGTTACAGGGATAGGTGTTAATACGCAAGATACGAACGCAAGAAGAGGTGTTGACGATTCTGTTTACCCAGACGGCGATGTGTCTGAAGGTAGGCGTGTAGCTAAAGGCAAAAAAATTGGAGCTGATCATTTGGAGGAAGCTTCAAATGATGATGATCGTCAGGAACAACGTGCTAAGGCTGCTTTACATGCGAAGCGGAGAAGCCAATCTACCCGTGAGCTTTTGAGTCAAATTACTGACTTTGAAGAAGAAGATACTTCTTTGCAGGCTGGTCGGAAAAAAAGGCATGTATTTACTCCAAGTGCAGCGAGTCGTAAGAGGGACCTAAAACGTAGGAAAGACTTGAAGAGTACTCAAATTACAACCCCGCGTGCTGCATATCGTGTAGTCAAGATGACTGATCATATTACTGTGTCTGATTTGGCTACGCAGTTGAGTGTTAAGGCTGGTGATATTATTAAAAAACTCATGTCTGATGGGGTTATTGCAACTCTTAATCAGGAAGTTGATGTTGATACTGCAACTCTTATTGCTTCTGATTATGGGTTCGAAATAAAGCAATCTGTTTTGAGCCTTGATGATATTTTACAAAATATAAGCCTGATGAGTCTTTTTGGTTTCAGGCCGCCTATTGTTACAGTTATGGGGCATGTGGATCACGGTAAGACATCGATTTTGGATGCGTTGAGAGAAACTTCAGTGGCTTCTGGAGAAGCTGGTGGAATCACGCAGCACATAGGTGCTTATTCTGTTTCGCTTGGTGAAAAAACGGTGTCGTTTTTAGATACTCCAGGTCACGAGGCATTTTCTGCTATGAGATCCAGAGGTGCGGGCGTTACCGACATTGTTGTGTTAGTTGTTGCTGCTGATGATGGTGTTATGCCGCAAACGGTAGAAGCGATTTCTCATGCAAATAGTGCAAATGTTCCTATTATCGTTGCTATCAATAAGATGGATAAGCCTAATATTAATTTGGATCGTGTGTATAATGAACTCGCGGAGCATGGAATCCAATCAGAAGAATGGGGTGGTGAGCATCAATTTGTTAAATGTTCGGCGATGGAAAAAACTGGCTTGGACGATTTGATAGAAGCTATCCTACTACAGGCTGAAATGCTGGAGTTGAAGGCATTCAATGATATGCGTGCGACAGGATCTGTGGTTGAAGCGCATCTTGATAAAAATCAAGGGCCTGTGGCTACGGTTATGGTCACAAACGGAACTTTGAAAAAAGGTGATATTTTGGTTGCTGGAGTGACCTCTGGCAAGGTTCGAGTCATGACAGACCACAAAGGCAAAAGGCTGGAGTGGGTGGGGCCTGGATCACCGGTGCGAGTTCTTGGCTTGACTGATGTGCCTATGGCAGGCGATAGGGTCGATGCTGTTGAAGATGAGAGGATGTGTAAAACCGTTCTTGAATTCAAGTTGGCGGAAAAACAACGAGCATTGAAGGCGAAATCGAGTGCTCAGACTTTAGAGGAATTACTAAGTAAAGTTAAAGATAGTGAGACTCCTGAAGTACCTCTTATTTTAAAGGGCGATACCCAAGGTTCAGTCGAAGCGATTTGCGAAGCACTTGCAAAGATTAATACCGATAAAGTATCCAATAAGATTGTTCATAGAGCGGTTGGTGGTGTTAACGAGTCGGATATTTCTTTGGCTGAAACTAGTGGTGCAGTTATTTTAGGATTTAATGTGCGGGCCACAAGAGGCTTAGATGATTTAGCCGAAAAGAAAGGTGTTATCGTTAATTACTTTGGAGTGATTTACGAGTTGGTAGATTCTGTGAAAGCGTTGATGGCAGGTAAATTGCCTCCGATTCAAACGGAAGTGGTGCTTGGACATGCTGAGGTTAGAAACGCGATTAACGTTCCCAAGGTTGGCACAATTGCTGGGTCTGCGGTATTGGACGGAAAAATTACCAGGACGTCACATTTAAGATTGATTAGAGATGATATCGTTGTTTTTGACGGAAAATTAGGTTCGTTGAGAAGATTTAAGGACGATGTCAAAGAAGTACAAAATGGTTATGAATGTGGTATAGGTTTCGATGGTTATAATGATATCAAAGTTGGAGATGTCATCGAAGCTTATATGATTGAAGAAGTAGAAGCTACTTTATAGAGTGTGTAGATATGAGTACAAGACAGGAGAGGCTAGCTGAACAAATTAGAGATATTTTGGCTGTTTGTTTTACTGGCGATAATCTGAGAGATCCAAGAGTACAGGGAGTGACTCTAACACATGTGAAACTAACTGGAGATTTACAGTTGGCTTCGATTTATTTTCGTGTTTTTGATGCTAATGTGAAAAGTGCGGCTATGGATGGTTTAGAAAGCTGTAAGGGTTTTCTAAAAAAATCTTTGGCTAAGGAACTAGATATTCGGCGAGTACCTGAATTGCGCTTTTTTTATGATGAAAGTATTGAAACAGGCTCTCGAATTGAAGAACTGTTATCTAGTATTCGTTAGAAGCCGTTTGGCGAGGATGATTCCCGCTTTGTTTCATTATTATTGACTCCATAGTTTATGGTGTTTTTTCATGGCATCTTGGTTTTGTAGCTACCTGATAGGGTCCTTATATCCGGGATCTGAAATTTTTTGAAAAACTGTAGTATTTTCAACGGATTCGAATTTTGGTCGGGTGCTAGGCGCTAGGAGGTGGGAAACCGCAGTGTACATGTTGGTACATGAGGATTTCCTGACGACGAAGCAACGCCGCAACTGGCTAGAAATTCGGATCCGGGTTATATAAGTCAATCCACAAGAATAGTGTAGAGCATCTCACCTTCGTATGAATAAACACCTTAATAAAATACCTAATGCGTTTAATGGCCTTCTCGCTGTTAACAAGCCTGTCGGAATGGTTTCTAAAGATGTGTCTAGATGGTTAACTAAGCATTTGGGGAAGGTTAAGCTGGGCCATGTCGGCACTTTGGATCCAATGGCTAGTGGTGTTTTACCTATTCTTTTTGGGCGTGCTACTCGTTTACAAGATTATCTTTTGGATTCTCCCAAAGTATATTCTTTTGTTTGCAAGTTGGGTAGCGAAACTGACACTATGGATGCCGAGGGCAGTGTGGTGAGACAGTCTCCTTGGGAACAGGTTTCGATTGAAGATCTTAGTCAAGCTGCTCTTTCTTTTTTAGGTAATATTGAACAAACGCCTCCTGTATATTCTGCTGTTAAATATAAAGGTAAGCCATTATATCAGTATGCTCGAGAAGGGCGTGAAGATTTGGTCGTTCTTGAAAATCTTAAGCGCGATGTCTATGTTTCGACGATCGATTTGTTGGACTACGATAGACAGAGCGGTCTGTTAACTGCAAGGGTTTGTTGTTCCAAAGGGACGTATGTCAGAGTTTTGGCGAGAGATATCGCCGAAAAAGCAGGCACATGTGGTCATGTTGTCAAACTGACCAGAGAAAAATCGTCAGGAATTCAAATCTCTAATACTTATGGGCTTGAAGAAATTGAGGAAAAGGTAGATGATTTTGCTTCTATCTTGGTTCCTATGGAAGATATTGATATAGGAATACCCAGGTGTGAGATTAAAGAAGAAAGCTTAGAGAAGAAGCTTTTGAACGGTCAGACAGTCCGTCTCGAAAAAGCGCACTTTAAATGCTGGACTTCTGTTGATGCTGCTGTTTCTAATAATAATCACGATTTTAGTAGTAGCGATGGAGTTTTAAAGACTATTCATGAAGTTGTGCTTATTAGTGGAAAGAGCAAAGCATTTGGAATAGGTTCAGCTGAAATTAAATCCGATGGTATAAGCATTAAGATGAAAAGGGGATTGCTATGAGTGGTAAAGATAATAATTATCTATTTACTTCAGAGTCAGTAAGTGAAGGGCATCCAGATAAGGTGGCTGATCAGATAAGTGATGGCATTTTGGATGCGCTTCTAGCAGAAGATGCTTATTCTCGTGTTGCGTGTGAAACATTAGTGAAGACTGGAATTGTCGTGATTGCTGGTGAGATTACTTCCAAAGCGCATGTTGATTATTCAGAGATTGCAAGAAAAGTTATAGCAGAAATCGGCTATAATGATAGTGAGTTGGGATTTGATGCTAGGGGGTGCGGTGTTATTAGTTGTGTCGATGCACAATCTCAAGATATTTCTATGGGTGTATCTAAAGGTGAAGGACTTCATAAGGAGCAGGGTGCAGGCGATCAGGGGATGATGTTTGGTTTTGCTTGTGATGAAACCCCAGAATTGATGCCAGCGACGATTCAGTATTCTCACCGCTTATTACAAAATTTATCGCAGTTGCGTAGGAATAAAGTTGTGAATTGGCTTCGCCCGGATGCTAAAAGTCAGGTAACTGTTGAGTATAAAGATGGTGTTGTTGACCGTGTTGATACCGTTGTAATTTCGACCCAACATGCTCCAGATGTAAGCCATGCTGAAATCTCTGAGTTTGTTGTGGAGAATTGTATTAAGAAGACGATTCCTAATGAATTATTAAAGGGAACCAAATTTCATATTAATCCAACAGGCCGCTTTGTTATAGGAGGACCTCAAGGGGATTGTGGATTGACTGGGCGTAAGATTATTGTCGATACTTATGGTGGACATGGTGCCCATGGTGGTGGAGCCTTTTCTGGGAAGGATCCTTCAAAGGTAGATCGTTCCGCAGCTTATATGGCGCGTTATGTGGCTAAAAACTTAGTGGCTGCAGGATTAGCAAAAAAATGTTTGGTTCAGCTAGCTTATGCTATAGGCGTAGCTGCTCCTGTTAGTGTATTTGTCGATACTTATGGAACTTCTTCTTTGTCTTCGAATGCTCTTGCTGAGCTGGTTTATAAGAATTTTGATTTGACTCCAAGTGGAATTATTAGGCAATTGGATTTACTCAAGCCGATGTACCAGGCGACAGCATCTTATGGTCATTTTGGACGTGATATTTTTCCATGGGAGAAATTGGATAAGGTAGAGGCGCTTAAGTTATAGCGGCTTGCCCTCGTCGAAGTTACTTGCGATATCGCCACCCATCACTGATGAATGGCGATTTTTCTTTTTGAAAAAAGCATAGAGCCTTACGATGTCGTAAACGATTATTTTCTTTCTTTTCAACGAGGATATGCTATTTTGATGCTTTGTACTTGCTATATTTGGCAGTTTTTTGAGCTGTCGCTAGCCTTAATGTCCTGCAATATATTTCATCAATGTTAAAATTTTCGTTCAAATTTATGCTAGGGCGTGTTGACGTTTCATTTCCTACTACGAGCCAAACCCTTCCTAGCTGCGACTTTCAAGTATTTGTCTCTCGTTACGAAAATGAAACGTCAACACGTCCTAAATTGACGGCTGAGAGTTTATGGGATAGCTTTTATTATAAAGATAATAGCATAATGTCATAAGAAGCCGGCTAACGAGTGTGATCTTTGCACAATTTTTAGAAAAAGGTATCTCTACTGTGTAGATGTAATTCTGGTACTTTTTTCTTTCGTGCCTTGGTATCTTACATGTTAGACAACAGGTTTTTGGATGTTTTCAAGCACCATTTTATGCTTCTGTTTTAAATTTTGTCTTAGCATGGATGGAGATTATGCTCGCAAAAAAAAGAAAGAAGATCTTTCTAGTCAATAGAGATTTCCAGCTACGTTATACCAAAGCGGCTGTTGGTGTTGGAATTTTATCTACTTTATTGACGGCAGTTATTATTTTATATCCATTATATACATTTGAAATTATCCGTATTGTTGGCTTTTTGCCTACTCCAATTTTCGTTGCGATGGTAATAGCAGCTCTAATCAATATTATTTTTTTAGCTCTTTTAGGTATTATTGTTACTCATAAAATTGCAGGCCCAATGTATAGCTTAGTGAGGCATATGCGGCTTATAGGAATGGGTAATTGGCACTCTCTAATGCGTATTAGAGAGGATGATGATTTAAAGTTTATCGTTAGAAATTTTAATGAAATGCTGCAACAATTACAAAAAATTGGCAGTGGGGATCTTAAAAAGTTGGATGAGCTTATATCGACTTTAAGTCATAGTGATGGGCCAAGTCGTGATGTTGCTCTTGAGCAGGCAGAGAAGATTCGGAGAGATATTTCAAAGAGGATTAATCATTTAAATGTTTTAGATCAAGATCGCCATGTAGAAAGCTAGTATATTTTAATTTAAGGATTGTTTTTGTAGTAACTATTCAGCGTATCTTTTCCCTTCAATATGTCGCTTGATACATCGTCATTCTG
>JAWKNZ010000011.1:0-127507 GCA_041391425.1 Bdellovibrionota bacterium | reverse complement strand
AAAAATTACCGGAGGTGTACTAAATGTACATTGAGGATAATTTTTGAAACCCTGACAACGGTGTGACTCAAGGGTTTGGCTCGTAGTAGGAAATGAAACGTCAACACGCCCTAGTAAAACATAAGGAAAATATCATGGAACCCATATGGTTAATCCTAACTTTTTCAGCAGTTTTTACATCGGTCATATCAGCAGTTATTGGGATGGCCGGTGGCATTGTTCTACTTTCCATTATGACATTCTTTCTCGACCTTTCCACAATTGTCCCAATCCATGGCTTCGTTCAGTTAACATCTAATTTTAGCCGCAGCTTAAGATTAAGGCAGCACATAGAAAAGCGGATTCTCATTCCAACAATAATTGGGCTGCCTATCGGCACTTTTATTTCTACGCAAATTATTAGATCTGTTAGCAATAAGGAAATATTCTATTTTCTCATTGCAACGCTAATTTTTTATGTACTGTTTAAGCCTAAAAAACTCCCACAGTTAAAAATTCCATTTTGGTCCTTTGGTATTTTAGCTATAGTAGTAGGAATTTTAGGGCCGTTGATCGGAGCTACCGGACCGTTAATGGCACCATTTTATTTGCGTAATGACTTGAACAAAGAGCAGATTGTTGCCACCAAGGCTTCGGCACAAATGGCTGGGCACCTTTTAAAAGTACCGGCATTTCTCTATCTTGGTTTCGACTACTCCAAATACCTACTACTTATCTTATTGATGAGCATCGGTGTGATTATCGGCACTAATGTCGGCGTATCTATCCTCAGCAAAATAAACGAATCAACCTTTCGGCTAACCTTTAGGACAGCACTATTCATTGCCGCATGCAGGATTACTTATAAGGCCTTGGCTTCCTTAGGAGTTATCTAAAAGGACAAACAACAAAACCCTCGCCAGACAAAAAGCCTGCGAGGGTTTTTATTAGCAACCATTAATTTTAATTTATAAAGAAGTAGAAACTTTAACTAAGTTAGTCCAGCGAGGATTGCTTGCTGCATTGTCGCCATTGATACGGCTAGCAAAAACACCATCAAACCACTGATAAGTTTCGTTAGCAATAGAGACACCATTATCAAATTTATACCCTAAAGTATAAAGGTTATAAGCATTATTTGATGCAGAATAGCCAGTCATCGCAATACGCTCTTCACCGTCTATTACTGTTGGCTCCATCTTAGCTTCAAATTTACGGTCTACATAAGATGTAAGTCCAGCTGAAAGGCCTTTTACTTTAGCAATATCAGAAACGATAACATGAACATTATACTCAGCTAAAATAGGCGCAGCATCAGTTGGAACCTCAGAATTTTCTTCACCAACTAAAAAGCCTTTAAACTTGTCTTTGTCACTGTCTGTCAAACCAGTTACTTCAGTATTTTTTGTACGGCTAGAAAATTGGCCTTGGGTATCGGCTGCTGCTCCAATTTTAATAACGCCAGCTGCGGTCGCAATCTTTTGACCAACTTCTGAGTAAACACCCAAGTTAGCAGTCGTACCACTTCCGTTAATTGGAAGGCGAATATCAGCATATGGAGATATATCGAAATTGTCTGTTTTCAACGCAGAATATGCAAGCCATATATAAGTAGATTGTTGCTTTAGCGTGTTTGTTTGAGTTTCTTTTCTCAAACGTAATGCTACGTTAGCATCTAATTTACCATCCATGAAGGTAGAACCTAAATAATAACGGCCTTCTGCAAAAACGTTCGTTCCTTCAGTAGAGTTATCTGTTAAAGCAACATTGGTATAATGGCGCAATTGGATCAAACTATAAAAATTAGGCAATACACTAGTCATAGGAGCTACTTTTGTTGCCTCGACCTTTTCTTCTTCCGCTGAGAATCCATTAGACGCAAAGGCAAAAACGCCAATTAATGCACTTGTTAACAACTTTCTGGAAACCATTCGCAACTCCCTTTCAAATTTTTATAAGTAAAAACAACTAATTAAGATAAGTGAGACAATGAACTGCTTATTTTTTTAATGTCTTCATTTGCATCAGCTATGGATTTAAAGGATTATAAAATATATGTCAAGGTTTTTAAAAATAACTAACAGTTTTCTAATATTTACCTCTGATTAATATTATGCCATTATGACTTATTAATAATATTTAGACAGATCTATCAAAATTAACGATTAGGGTGTGTTGACGTTTCATTTTCCTACACGAGCCAAACCCTTGAGTCACAACGTTGTCAGGGTTTCAAAAATTATCCTCAATGTACATCTAGTACACCTCCGGTAATTTTTGAAACCCTTCCCAAGTGCGACTTTCAAGTA
Organism: Bdellovibrionota bacterium; assembly: GCA_041391425.1. GTDB lineage: Bacteria > Bdellovibrionota_B > Oligoflexia > Oligoflexales > JAWKNZ01 > JAWKNZ01. The sequence goes on along the minus strand of JAWKNZ010000011.1, from coordinate 125,219 downwards.
TTTGTCTCTCGCTACGAAAATTAACCGACAACACGCCCTAGTCCAATTCAATAAAGCCCCTCAGCCGCAAGAACTACCACCATCGTCACCCACCCCACGGTCTAACACACGATCCATATCAAATTTCGGCTCCCAAAAAAACCGCTCACGACCTTTAACTCCTTCTTCAAGCGATCCCCTATATGCAACCCCCTCATTTCTAAGGCTACCCACCATTTGCTGTACAAGTTCCACAGCAGAGTCCAAATCGCTAGCATTATTAATCTGATCCCGCCATCTACGCGCTCCCGGCCACCCCTTTAAATACCAAAGCAAATGCTTGCGCATACAAACGGCCGCCGCCGTCTGATTTATATATTGTCCTTTTTGCCAACTTAAATGATCTATTACCAAGCCTGCCCATTCATCTAAGCTCACTTTGTCAGAAGTACTAAAAGAAGGTGCTTGTAAGTCCCTAAATAACCATGGATTGCCTAAAGCACCACGGCTGACCATCAAACCATCCACCTTAGAAGTCGCAAGCATTTTATCAGCATCACTCACATACATAATATTGCCATTGCCAATAACTGGTATTGATACATGAGCCTTAAGTTCAGCTAAAGCATTAATATCGACTGGAACTGAGTAATCATCATTTCTGGTGCGCCCATGCATAGTAATCCAGTCAGCACCTGCATCTTCAGCAGCCTTTCCCACCTCTAAATAGTTCTTTGAATGTCCATCCCAGCCCATCCTAATTTTTACCGACAGCGGTTTTGAAGTCGCTTTACGAGCCGCTTGAGTCGTTTCATAAACACGCTTTAAGTCTTTAAGAATAGCACTACCACTTCCGGATTTAACAACCTTACGAACGGGGCACCCCATATTTATATCTATGGTTTCAAAATTTTGCTGATCGAGAAATCTTACTGCATCATACATAGCCTCAGCAGAACCGGAAGTTACCTGAACCCCCAAGATATTTTCCTCTGGATGACGCTCCATCATAGCCAATGTCCGCTCGCTTCTGTGATTTATAGCAACCGCAGAAAGCATCTCAACATAAGTTAAATCTGCTCCTAGCCTTTGACAAATCCTACGGAATGGAATATCGGAGACGCCAGCTAGAGGAGCCAGCATGATAGGCCGCCGTGGAAGCCCGAGTGTTTCAAAAATATTTTTCATAAACAACTCTATCTATTAATGTTTTAAAGGAGACTCCAGCTCAATCAATAAGTTTGCAAGTACGTCATGTTGAGTGAAACGAAACACCTCGAACTTATTATGCATGAGTGCGAAGTTTGAGATTCTTCGCCTTCGGCTCAACCAATAAGTATGCAAGTACGTCATGTTGAGTGAAACGAAACACCTCGAACTTATTATGCATGAGTGCGAAGTTTGAGATTCTTCGCCTTCGGCTCGATCAGAAGGAGAGAAAAATCTGCTTTCCAACCAATTTATAACTTATGAGTTAGGATAAAGGTATTAAAACATAATAAAAAAATACCGCCACGCAACAATATCGGCAACTTATTTCTAAAGGCGTGCCAATATCGCCCCCCTCAGACTGCATCTGATGTAAATTTAGGCTATGCCTTAGAACAGCATAAAAGACAAGGACTTTCTTGGCTTGAGATGCAGTGACAGCAATCGAAGTGTGCGATATTATAGAATTTTTAGGCGTAGCGCAGTATGATAGATTTTTTGCTCCCCTTAATATTATATTAGGGCGTGTTGACGTTTCATTTTCGTAGCGAGAGACAAATACTTGAAAGTCGCAGCTAGGAAGGGTTTCAAAATTACCGGAGGTGTACTAGATGTACATTGAGGATAATTTTTGAAACCATGACAACATTGTGACTCAAGGGTTTCGCTCCTAGTAGGAAATGAAACGTCAACACGCCCTAGTAACCGGGATCTTAAATTTTTTAAAAAACTGTATTATTTTCAATGGATTCGAAGTTCGCTCAGGTGCTAGACGCGAGGGAGCTTCTCGATAAGCAGTAGAAAACTTACTCGACTTCAGGTTGTTTCATCCATATAATTTGAGGTTACTATTACCGACGACGGCTCTTTAAAATATAAGCCTTCGTTACTGGGTTCATTTCCAATAATATTATTATCAATATAATTCTCACTAGCTTCCGCCCCAGAGCGCAAAGCCTTAACTCTAGTAAAATTGTCAGTATGCACCGTTTCTATTAAATCTTCTTTCCAAAAAACATCACAGGAAGACAACAAAAAAGCCATTTCATCATCGCTAATCCCAAGCTGACTTTTCCAAGGCATTCCATAAAGTAAATGCTCTAAAGCATTGATACTTTTTATATCTAACCCCTCGGTATCTAGTATCCATTTATCTTCAGTGTCTTTACTTGCAATATGAATATCCTTTACCTCTAAACGTTTCCCAACGAGAAACCCCCAGTAAATTCCCCCACCCTGTATAGACGAGAGCAATTCATTTGCCCTTAGCACATAACAATCACTCCTATTACGCAGCTGGCCATTTTTCGTCATTTCCGTCGAAATTTGCCATAAATGATTTTTTAATGGCTGAAAATACTTGCCTGAAACGAAAAATTGCTCACTATCTATACTAATTAAACGCTCGACAAGTCGTATAAGGCCTTCGACTATCGCCGTCATTCCTTCAACACTTTGAGCATCAAGAGCTTGTCGAAAAGACAAAAGTGCATTTTCTTTTGCTGCACGCCTGACCTCAACTCCTATGTTTAAATCGCCATCAACACAGTGCATTGCTAATTTACAAGATATGAGTTTCGACAACTGCGGCGGAAAATCTGCAATACTAGGATGCGTTAGTTCCCAAAAATAAGAAATATAAGCATAACTAAACAAAAATCTATGCCAAAGGACAGCATGCTTTTCCTTGAGAACCCCTCCACAAATAAGTGCTTGGTCCATATCTAAGGCCACTGATAATTTTTGTAAGAATTCTTCCCTATGCTCATCTTTCTTTAAAAGACTCACAAAATCATTTAATTCTCGATTAAAGCCTTCGGCAGAACCTGCAGGTTGCCACAAAAACAAATGAGAAAACTGCTTAGAAGGCAATCCTAAAACCCTCCACAATTCGTTAAGAGTTTTGATCAGTATTCTTTTTAATAAAAAAACTTTTGTCTGATTTAAAACATAATCGCTCGCTACTTCCCTCGCTTGGATGAAACAATCAAAGGCAACATCACCTACATCCTTCTTGTATCCATCAAAATGATCCCTACAGCTGCCCATAAACACTGCGTTTTGACCTGTTAGCATAAACGCTTGCCATTTATTCCCCAACATTTTCTTTTCTAGGTTTTTCCAATCATTTTCAAGTGATGCCAATAAAGATGGAGCAATCTTTCCTAGACTTTTCGTTTGTAACAAAAGTAAAGCCTCTCGAGGATCTTCTCCCATTATTTGAACACTATAGCCATAGTTAAGCGAAGCCAAAATCGCATGAACATCTCCATGTAAAACCCTATACCATTGTCTTAAAAGCAGTTGCTTTAAGGAAAAATGGTTATTGCCTGGAGAAAATCCTTGAATCAGGCCACTGGACAACCTTCCGGCCCATTTCTCCAACGGCTTCCAAAAAGTTTCCCCATCGCAAAATAATGATTCCGTCAAATTAGAACATTGGCTGGAAAAACGCTTTTTAAGAAAAGGTTTAACAGCTGACAAGAGTGTGAACGTGTTATCACCATAGAATTTCTCATCGCTAGACAAGCTAAGGCATACCTGTCCATCCATACTTTTTGCATCTAAAAGCCATAGAAGATCGCCATCCCATAACCATTCAATAGACGAAAGCCCCTTCAAACAGTGACAGGCATCATAAATCCATTCCATTAACTGCGGCAAATAAGGCTTCAAATCCTCTACGATTTCGAAACTTGCTGGATCAAGGCCAATACGAAACGAAAGCTTATGGTTATGATGTAAATCGACATTGTTCTGCTCTAAATGAGCAGCATTTTGCTCACTCCAATGAATTGTAGCCCACTGTTCCACATCATTATCTACCGTAGCTTTGTCAAAAAAAGTACACCTGCCAGCAATTTTTCCAGGCCAACAAGGCTGAATCATAACACCCGGCATTGTATCTACTGGTGATAGTCCAGCTTCTAACAAGGCTTTAGCACCTTCTTCCTCGAAAAAAGGCAAGATTATAGCCAAAAAAGACTGCCAAAGAGAAGCTTCGTCAAATTCTCTAAGAGTCAAAGTTCTAAAGCATGCATTGAGAGCGCAATTTTTGAATGCGTAGGCATTCAAATCAGCTCTAAACATAACAGCATCAGTGTCTGATTTTCGCAGTGACCTAATACGGGCAATAATCCTAGCCCAAAACTTGGGAACTTGGCAAACCTTTAAGCTTTCCTTAAATGCATTTAGGCTATCAGGATAAGATCCTCCATGCCACAAACGCCAATCGTCTATCGCGGCTTCATACCCAGCTAACTGACCAAGCCAAGCGCGTACCTCCATTGGCTTAATAATTAAGGTAGGGATAATATTGGCACCCACTTTATTTTGTAAAACCGACAAATGCCACGCGTCTTTTCCAATAGATGTAATAGTTGCCTCAAGATTCTTCCTTAAACTTGTCAATTCATTCATGCACGGCCCCCTACCTAGTTATAGCCACGATTCTTTGTCGTTCTAGAGGTTTATTCTCTTAGTATATCCAAAGGATTAGGCTTTAATCAAATACAGCTTTTCACTTGAAGCATTTCCAAGTAATTAAAGTATGCACTAGAACATATTAAGAAGTGCTTTTAACCCCCTCAGGTGCTGCCTAGAGCGTCAGGGAATTAAAGCCATGGCTATATTTCTATAATAAAGGCACTTTTTTCGAAAACAATGCACTGATCCAATATAGTTTAATAATCTAAAACCTGATCGTGAGGTAGAATTTGAAGCCAAAAAAACAGCAACAAAGTAACGCAACTCGGAGCGTCCATCTCATAACAACAGGCGGTACTATAGAAAAATCTTACGACGAATTAGAAGGAAGCTTGGAAAACAGAACATCTTTTATAAAGGCTAAAATCATATCACAGCTCAGACTACCTTATAGCGAGCTGAATTTTCATCCTCTTATGGCAAAGGACTCGTTAACCTTTACCGAAAGTGACAGAAGAGTAGTTTTTAATCAAATTTCGACCCTTTTACCATTAGAACGCCCCATCCTAGTCCTTCATGGAACAGATACCATGGAAGTAACAGCCGCTTATTGTTTTAATCGCCTAAAAAAAACAAACGTCCCCATTATCTTTACGGGCGCGATGCGCCCATTCGGCTTTGAAAACTCAGATGCATTACAAAATGTAACCGAAGCCCTATTTGCAGCATATGTAGCTGCCCCAGGTGTTTATATCTCGTTTCATGGCTGCCTATGGTCGGTACCATTTGCTAGAAAAAACAAATTGAAGGGCACATTTGAAGCGTGCAGTGAGCCAGTCAAAGATTATATCGATCAAAATATCTAACACATGCATTGAATTGTAATATAGAACATCTAACTTTAGTTATTCTATACCCGGGATCTGAAATTTTTTGAAAAACTGTAGTATTTTCACCGGATTCGAAGTTCGCTCGGGTGCTAAGCGCGAGGAGGTGGGAAACCGCATATATGAGGATTTCCTGACGACAAAGCAACGCCGCAACCGGCTAGAAATTCGGGTCCGGGCTATACGTCTTTTCAAGGTTTTAGGTATAGCGTTACCCTATTCCATAGATCTTCGATCAATGGGTCTAGATCTTTTAGCCTAGTTTTAGCTACAACCATTTGGTCGTCCTTTGTTCTCTCTTCAACAAGTTGAAACTGACGCCATTTTTTTGAAACATTACTAAGAATATACTTTCTATTCTTAGTAATAATCGCAATTTTGAAGATTCTTCGGGGAAAGATGCCGCCGAATTTACGATATAACGATGCTCCTTATCGGAAATAAGAGAAATACCATCATACGGCCATGGACCATCATCCTCCGCTCGAATACCCATATAATCAAGTATAGTAGGCCAGATATCAGGCTGTGACGAAAGGGAAAATCGTTTACCTTGAATTCCAGGTATGCATATAAAAAAAGGGACTTTAATCCTGGAATTAATCAGCCGTGAGGCCGCATGCCCGAGGCTCCCCTCATCCCAAAACTCCTCCCCATGGTCGCCAGCTAAAGCAATAACCACATCCCCAGAAGCGATCTCTTCCTGATAAATCTCTATAATTTTCTGAAAAAGATGATCGACGTAGCGCACACTATTTCTATAGCGATTTCTCAATTCACTTTTATAAGACAATAGGCTTCCAAGAGAATTATAATCATAAGGCAAAATAGGCTGATCGATAGCAAACGCATCTGAAAAGTCATAGTTATGATGTGTAGAAGTCAAAAACGCAAATTGCGCCTGTGGTCCAGCTGTTCTTTTACTCCAAAACTCTTTAAGTTTTTTGATCAAAGCCTCATCACGATCTCTTAAACGCAGTTCATTTGAGGCCTCCCAGTAAGTATCAAAGTTATCGACAATAATATCTGCTCCTCTCCGCCCACGGAGGGCAGAGCCAGAAAAACCACTAAAATGATAACCATAAGATTTGAGTAATTGCACGGGATAAGATGGGCTATGATTCCGACGCAGCCCAAAATAATTGTAAGCATTTAAGCCATAAATCATAGAGAAGGCCCCTTCTTCAGATACATGACTGGTCGGTGTATGAAAATCAGAAGTGACGCATCTATTTTCCTTAGAAAAGCGAAACATATTAGGTGTCAACTCCGGACCAAAAGCATCAGCACGAAACGTTTCAATAAGAAGCATGAGAAGGTGGGGAGTTTTTTGAGGTGTGCTATAGTTGTGTTCTATTGCTGCTTGATAAGTTACTTGAGAACCTCTAAATATCCCTTTAGCTGCTGAACCCTTGAAAAGCACTCGATAAGCCGGCAAGCTCAAAACTATGCTAGCGCCTTCCTGTCGATATTCTAGAACTTTTGAGCGAGACCAAGCTACTGAAGCACAAGTAATCAAGGCAAAAATCCATGCAAGGCTACGTAATCTAGACTCTAAGGAAATAAGGGGGTATTTAAACTTCGATTCTAAGATTTTAGAAAAAGCATAAAGTCCCCCTCCAAATAGCACCATAAGCAGCCCTATAGTAACAATATGTGTCATTTGCAAATGAACTTGGTCAAAGACATCTCTACTCAAAATACTTTCTATAATAAACGGGTCAGCTAGTGGTGCTCCCAAAATAATTGCAACTTTGTGGCTAAGGATAACCACTGCCATTATAAAGGTCCCACCTAATGCAAGAAATAATTTATATATTGAAGAATATAGCTTTGCTCCGATAAGAACCCTGACAAAAAAATAAAAAAGCATGTTAAAGCAAGCTAACAGTGAAAATGTCCAAGCATAAAAGAGTCCTTCAGGCCCTGTAATATCTCTCCCAGCGAGGCCACCTATCCAATCTGCTCCGTAATATGCTACATACAGTACTTGTAGCATATAAATCAGAAATATAACTATAAATGCTGTCCCCTTTTGAGATACACGCATGTCTACACCCATAACGCAAGCCACAAATTATATCCCGGATCCGAATTTCTAGCCGGTTGCCACGTTGCTTCGTCGTCAGGAAATCCTCATGTACCAACATGTACACTGCGGTTTCCTCCTCCTCGCGCCTAGCACCTAAGCGAACTTCGAATCCGTTAAAAATACTAGGGCGTGTTGACGTTTCATTTCCTACTACGAGCCAAACCCTTGAGTCACAACGTTGTCATGGTTTCAAAAATTATCCTCAATGTACATCTAGTACACCTCCGGTAATTTTGAAACCCTTCCTAGCTGCGACTTTCAAGTATTTGTCTCTCGCTACGGAAATGAAACGTCAACACGCCCTAAAGTTTTTCAAAAAATTTCAGATCCCGGTTATATTAACACCATGTTGAATATCCAGAACTCAGCATCCTAATTTATTTAGGATATACCCACTTCAAAAGAGCCTGGCGATACTACTATTCTATTACTTTTAATTCCAAGGCCTTATTTTGTGTATATTTTTTCAACTTTTCATTTTATAGCATTGAAATCAGAGCATCGCATGCTTAAATGACAGCACTACTTGTTAAAGGCTTATTTTTAAGTGCATCAAGCTACTCAATTTTTAATCAATATTTTTTTGTTGCAAGCCAGATCGGCATAAGGCAAAACGGAAAGACTAGTCAAATTGATGTAATAGTTCCGATGCGGATTTTTTTCGTAACAATAGAACGAAGCTGTTTAAAATTAGTGATAAAACGTAACGGCCAATAAAAGCAACAGTTCAATTTCCATAGACCTTAGCTTTGCCAAAAATGCCTACAATTAAATCACTCCAGCTTTGCTATAGAAAAGATTCGAATTTAAAAACAACCCAAAAAAGGCAGCGTTCTATATGAATGAAAATCATTGTAAAAAAACTATAAGTTCGCGCTTTTTTATGATGCTATTTTTACTCTCTTGTTTTGCGATGCAAAGTTGGTTTGTGTATTCCGATCCGAGCGGCTATCAACAGCCACCATTAAGCCCCATAGCACGAGAAGGGAGAGGGGTCTGGTTGGCTAACAATTGTCAAAGTTGCCACCAATTTTTTGGATTTGGAGGCTTTCTTGGGCCTGACCTAAGCAACCGAGGTCATATTTTTCCTCCAAATGCCCTGCGAAAGATCCTCAAGGCTGGCCCAGGTCAAATGCCCAGTTTCGATCTTTCCCAAAAAGAAGCTGAAGCACTGCATCATTATTTTCTAGCAATCAATAAGCTCGGTAAATCCCAACCAACAAGAGCTGAAATATACAAGGGAAAATTTTCTTTAAGCGAACTGCCATGGTTTTTATATGAATAATGAATTGAAAGCTACGCAAGGAATCTTGCAACGCCAACGCATGACACCGATTTTAGCAAGCTTTGCTCTAATTTGCCTTTTAATCTCGACTTTGATGGGTGTCCTAGCAGCCCTTTATTATTTGCCATCTGTTGCCATACCAATGGAAAAATTAGGAGTAACCCTACAAAAGCTACGGCCTATTCATGTCACCATGGCTTCTTCTTGGATATTTCTTGCTGCAATTTCAGTCGTCTATCACTTTTTAAATCAAAAAACGACCCTCGATCGAAAGGCACACTTACGCTTTCGCATCCATACCTTATTATGGATTTTTGCAGGCACCTGTGTTCTTATCTCACTTTTGGCTGGAATCTATTCCGGACGAGAGTACTTGGGATTTCACCCCTATTTTCGCTCTTTATCTATATTGGCTGGCTCTTTCTCGCCTACAATTTTTTCAAACTATCGAACGTGGTTTCTTAGCCCAACCAGTATATATTTATATGTGGGCAGTGGGTTTACTTTTTTTCCTCTATACTTTTGCAGAAGCCCACAGTTGGCTTCTACCGCAAATATACCAGTACCCATTAGTCGATATGCAGTTACAATGGAAATCCGCCGGTACAATGGTTGGCTCCATGAATCTATTGGTGTATGGCTCTTTAGCCTATCTTGGGAGCATCCTTAATAAAGGACAAAAATCCTGCCAAACAAGATTAACATTCGCACTTTTCGGCATTGGGCTTTTAAACTCATTCACAAATTATACCCACCACACTTACCACCTTCCACAATCGCAAGTAGTGAAGTGGATAGGATTTGTGGTGAGTATGAGTGAGGCTATTTTGTTATGGCGGCTTGTCATTGAAGTATCTGCATTATGGCGGCAACGACAAAACGATAACCGTAGTTCAGGCAACTTAAAGCTAACAAGGGCATTCATACGCTCAGCAAAAACATGGACGTTGATCAACTTATTTTACTCGCTGCTTATATCAATTCCTCCGTTAAATACAATGATACACGGAACCCATGTCGTCTTCGCACATGCTATGGGCTCAATGATTGGTATTGACACCATGATTTTATTAAGCGTCCTCTCCTTTTTTGCCATAGAGTACACTCATAAAGATTATTGCAAGAATTTATTTTTGCTTAATAAGTTTCGCCTTGGATTGAATTTTGGACTATTCATTGTGGTCGCAACTATGACTTATAAAGGCATCCTTGATGGTTTTGCCTCTTATATGGGAGAAAGCAGAGATAATCATACCATGACTCTTTATCTCTTTGCCTGCGGCGGCTTTCTTATGGCTATCTCTTTGATAGGAACTGCTTTAATTTGGCTTCGAGTCTTTTTGCCATATTTTTCTATCTATAAAGCAAAGTATATACAGACAAACCCCGAGTTCTGGCATCACGAGCCCATAAGTCAGACAAGCAAAGCTCAGCATATGCAGCAGAATAATCGTTAGCTTTCTTTTTCCATGGAAATCCCGAATACATTTAATAACGGCCGGAATATAAACTTGGCTATGTTTATCAAATCGATTCTAACCAGATAAAGTGCAGGCACAAAAAATAAGATCAGAACGGTAGAAAAAATCAAGCCATAACCTAAAGCCATCGCTGCCGGCCGTAAAAAGTCATCAGAACCGCCGATTCCATAGACCATAGGCAGCAGACCAAAAATAGTTGTTATACTTGTCAACCATACTGCGCGAAAACGGCGCTTTCCAGAGATAACACACGCCTGCATTGTAGCCATCCCTTTAAGGCGTGCCTTGTTAATAAAGTCGACTAACACAATAGAGTCATTAACCACAACTCCACTCAAGCCGATCATACCAATCATACCTAGAAAACTTAAAGGAATCTGATGCAAATAAAATGCTAAGATAACACCAATAAAGCCAAAAGGAACCGCAGCCATCACAACAAATGGTTGTGTCATACTGGAAAACTGAGCAACTAACACTAAAAAAATCAAAGCAAAAGCCACAACAAAAGCAATCTGCAAGCTTCTCATACTATCGTTTGTTTCTTCATACTCTCCACCTGTTTTTACAATCAAATTAGGATGTGCGTTTTGAACCGATTTCAAACGAGGTATGATCTTTTTATTTATATCCGTACTAGTAGTTACAGTTTCATCTATCCCAGCAGTCACTGTTATCGTACGCAAGCCATCCTTATGGATAATAGCATTAATTCCTTCAGTCTTTTGAATCTTAACAACAGAATCTAACCGTACCCTAATCCCTCTTGCGTTTGTCAGATATGAATTTCTAATAGCGGAAACTTTCTTGCGTTCAGACTCTTTATAACGCACTCTTACAGCTGTCCTCTCTCCACCATTTCTGACATATGTCGCTATTTCACCCTCAAGCATAGCTCTCACATGTAAAGCGATATCACGAACAGAAAGCAGAGCTTTACTCGCTGCTGCTACATCTACATCCACTTGAATCTCTCCCTTGCCGGGGAGAAAATTTTGACTGATATCTTGAACTCCCTCAATACCAGCTAGATCGGACTGAATTTCTTCAGAAACAGCAGCAAGCTCTACCAAATCATCGCCGGCAATTGTAATGGCAACAGGCTTCCCTACTGGTGGTCCCGTGCGAATCACACTAAAAACCGTTTTAATAAAACCTTGCTCCTTGGCAACTTCATCTATATGACCACGAATAGCGTCAATTATTTGCTGAGCCGTGCGCTGACGTTCGCTTTCAGGGCGCAGGTAAACTCCCACTTGCGCTAGATTAGAACCTCGAGCCTTAAGAGGATCATTAGCATCATTTTCATGGACACCAACAATGGTAACATAATCTCGCAACTCATCTTTTGAAATGTATTTTTTAACAACATTCTCAAAAGCGATAATCCTTTTAGAAGACTCATCAAGAGTCGTTCCCAAAGGCAACTCTCCACGAATAAAGAACGCTTCAATTCCTTCTGTAGGAAAGAGGATAAACTTCATATGATTTTTGGCAAAATAGACACTTGCAATTAAAGATACCGTAATTATGATTAAAAACAAATAGCGCAGTTTTAGGGTCCAATGAAGAAAAAATCCATATAACTCCGTCACTTGAAAAACTAACTTAGCGATTCCCTTCTTTGGTGGCATATTATCGCCTGCAACTTGTTCCGTAGCTTCCTGAAGGTCTTCATCAGCAAGCTTCCCCTTAACTCTTAGCTTTTTACGCCTCGCGTGATGTAACTTAACTATATCATAAGCATGTAGAGGCAATATTATCATCGCCTCGATCAGACTGATGACCAACGCAACAATCACTACTTTAGGCATCGATGCCATAAACTTTCCAAAAATTCCAGATACCATAAGTAAAGGGGAAAAAGCGGCAATTGTGGTTAAAATTGTAGCTGTAACCGGCCAAAAGACTTCTGACGTCCCATTTACAGTCGCCTCTAATGGAGAGGCACCATTTTCATAATGCTGCCAGATATTTTCGGCCACAATAATTGCATCATCAACCAGCATACCTAGAACAATAACAAGCGCAAACATCGTAATTAAATTAATGGTCATACCCGCAAGGGACATCACCAAAACAGCTCCTAAAAAAGCTACTGGCATCCCTACTGCGGCCACTAAGGCAATCCCAGGAGATAGAAATAACAGCAGCGAGCCTAATACCAAAATAATTCCAAACACACCATTATTCAGTAAAACACCAAGCCGCCGCTCGACAAAAATACTCATATCATTAATAAGTGATGTCTTTAGTCTTTCCCTAAAAGGAGATGTCTTCTTATATTTTTCTACAGTTTTTTTAACATCATCTACTAAATTAATAATATCACCCGAAGATTTTTTTAGAACAAGGAGATTGATTGATGTCTGGCCGTTTGTACGAAAATAGCGATTTTCCTCTTTAAAGGTTTCTTTGGTACTCCCGATATCTTTGACTTTTACAGTGATACCAGCGCCATTTGTACGTAAAACAAGGTCATCTATATCCTTAGTGGAATTAAGCTGTCCTATAGTTCTTACGAGAAAATCCTTATCCTCAGTATGCAAATCACCGCCGGGCAAAGTCAGATTATTTGCGGCTAAACCGACAGCAACTGCACTCAAACTCATGTAATTTTTTCTTAAATTTTGTGGGTCGACTTCGACCCAATATTCCTTATCGCGAAAGCCATTTTTTTTGGTTTCCTTAGCATCTGGTAACAATCTAATTTTTTCAGCGAGCTCATCAGCCACCTGATGCAATTCTTTATAGGACAAATCACCGTATAATGACAACTCCACAACAGGAAAATCACCACTATCAATTTCTTTTACTAATGGTGGCTCAGTCACCTCTTCCGGAAGATCGCGTACTCGATCAACTGCACGTTGGATATCATTTATTGCTGCATCCTTTTTCCGTTCACTTAAATCGGGATCGAGTTTAACAACAATTATACTAAAACTTTCAATACTCGTTGACGATATTTCGTCAATACCTGATATATTTTCGATCTCGTCTTCAATTAAATCTGTAACATACTGCTCCACTTCTTTAGGGCTTGCACCTGGGTAGACCGTCTGAATCGAAACCATATCGAAGTCCACCGAAGGAAAAGCTTCTAATTGCATATTCTTAGCCTTATAAATGGCAAAAACCATTAGAAGGACTACAACTATGTTAAGTGGTAGAGCATGCTTTAAAAAAAATTTAATAATTCTCATATAGCTATTCTCTTGGGTAGATATGTGACAACAGTCTCAACTTCGCCTCAGCCAAACGCATTTTTTCAATTGCATCCATCTGATTATTCTTTGCCAATAAGATCTCCATATCATAACGGACGATACCGACCTCATCACTACGAGCCTGTCTAAACTTCACTTTTTCTACTTGCCTTTGGTGTTGCAACGAGATGATATGGCTAGACGCTTGCGCTTTTAACTGCTCTCCACTTCTCATTTCTAACCACGCAAGCTCAATTTCTTGTCGAATTTCATGCTGTAATTGCTGAATACGTGCTTGCTGTTCACTCATCTGCGCGCTAGCTGCCTTGCCTTCAGATTTTATTTTCGTATCCCCCAAGCTCATTTCAATGCTAATACCAACTGTTACTGAGGAGTCTTGGTGGAGAGCCATATCTTCGAAAGACTTGCCAATCTCGTCCTCTAAACCATTTCTCCGAACAGAAGCAAACATATTAAGTTGAGGCTTATCCTTTTCATGCTCTAAATTGAGTTTTTTCTTTGGCAAAAGCAATAGCTCTTTTAAAAACTTCATATCTTCTCGACTTCTCAATGCCAAATCATAGAGTGTACTAAAACTCCGTGTAGGAAGCGTCAGTGGTGGCGTATTTAAATCAGGCAGTTCTAAACTTTGCGGCTGATAAAATTTACCCTGTTGCACACGATAAAAAATTTGTTTTTGTATTGCCTTTTGGGCAATATTTAAATTTAACAAAACACCTTCTTGCGCAACCAACTGGGCTTCAGCTGCTGCCACATCTACCTCATCAGCGCGACCAATCTGCTGTCTTTTATTCATCAGACGTAAAAATTTTTTCGATAGCGCTACCAACTCCGTAATATTTTTGTGCTTAGCTTCAATGATTGCCAACATCCAAAAAAGTTGTTCCGTCTTACCTTGCTCTATTTGCAATGCAATCCTTTGCTGATAATAAGGTTCGGCAGTGTTTAATTGCGCCAACTCTTTTTCTAACCGCAACTCTTTTCCTCCCCTATTTCTTAAAATAGGTTGGGAAATCTTCATAGCAATACTACCCATATTTTCGGGATTTATCGGTGGAGCCAGTGCTTCAGTAGCCTTAGGAAAATAGAGTTCTCTCTGCGCCGCCTCCATTGAAACCTCTAATTGCATCCCATAAGAAAACATCTTTTGTGCCAACACCTTCCCATCACTAAAAATGCGTTGTTTTCCAAGCGTTTGATTTTGTGTCGGACTACGGTCGTCGCTATAACTTAAGGTTGATCCTAAGCGCCAATCATAAGCAGCATCAATTCCAGAAACCACAGCATTGGTCCGATCTAGTTGTGCAGCGCTTATTTTTCGTTGCCACGTCTGTTGGCGGGTCTTTTCCAATGCCTGTATAAGATCCATAGAAAAAAGTTGTGAGCTCTCTGAGGTAATCAGGCCCGATAAAATGAAAAAAACTATAGATGAGATGTATTTCATCTTGATAGATAGTCGCAATAATTTGATAGCAAACATAATGATAAGCAACTCGCATTGAAAGTATAGACAAATAAATTTTAGTCAATTTCTGCAACAAAAGCAAACACCTAACACGAACCAACAATTATAATAATTAACGTTAATCCTAATTAAATCCGATGCTAACGCACAGTTGCACACACAAATATTACCTTTTATTACAAAACAAATATTTTACGAGAATTTATTATGGTCTACAAAAACAAGTTAAAAAAAGAACGAATATTAATAGCAGGATTTACTGCTCTTATAACCCTATCTGCCTGCAAACATAATCAAAGGCAAACACAAACTGCTTCTACAACAACCGAAGAAAAAGTAAAAAACTACAAAGCAATCGATCTCGATACAAGAGCAGACTTGCAACAACTAAGAGTACCGCCTTTAGATTTCGATCAAATAAAAAGGCCAGCTAAAAGCTCTTGGTCTATTACCTGGATGCCATATAACCTTACAGATAATAGTATTGTCGAACCGGAGGCTGTTAAAAACATACTAATAGACTATTCAGATAAAATACAAAGTATTGTCCTCAAAGATTCCCCATCTGGGACGGAATACCTTCATGATGGAACTGCACTTATCCGCGTTGGTTTTCGCCCTCATAGCAATAAAGAAGAAGAGGCTAAAGGCAATATCATTTATTTAGAAGGTCTGGCAGATTCTTTTTTAAACCACGAAGAGATGTTTTCCATGCTTAATAATGAAGGCTACAATATAATAGCATTTGATTATATGGGGCAGGGAGGCTCTCGAGCGGCAGTAACGGTGAGAAATAATAAAACCACCTTAGTGCAAATTAGCATGAATAACACACGAGTTAGCGATGAGTTTATTGTTGAAGGTGAGACATATAAAGGTAGAAAAGAAATTTCTGTCCTTGCAAACCAGGTCTATGATCATATCAGCAACTTAAAGCAATTAAAGTTCGATAAGAATCTGCCCAAAATAGCCTTAGGCTGGTCTACCGGAGGCCTCGCAGCCTATAAAATGGCCTACAACGGGGAAGTTGAGCGGGCTATACTTATAGCACCTGGTATCTGTGTCAAAGTTCTAGAAGCAGGCACCGGAATATTTAATGGCAATAAAATTACCGTACAGACATTAACCTCAGCAGCACAAGTTAGCAAACAAGTAGCTGAAAGCTATGGAATAGGTGCGTTCTTGATAGGCTCTGCAAACGACCCACATGTTGATCCAATCCATCCTAACTCACCAATTGATGCGCCATTTTTTTCTGTCAACTTGATCGGAACATCGTACCTAGCTAATGGCGCACTCGAAAATATTGCAGATTCAGCAGGTATACCACTACCAAAATTCGAAGCCAAAAAATATATCAACACCAAATTCGAAGAGATTGTCAAAACATGGAAGATAAAGATCCCTATACTCGTGCTTCTATCTGACCCAAAAGACAGCTATGTCGATGCTACATGCACCAAAAATGTCGTACAAAAAAATGCACCAAACAGTACAGTAAAAGAAATTTCAGAAGCCTTACATGAAATTGACAACGAACGCACCTATCTCCGAAAGCAAGCATTCGATGCCATGAAAAAATTTTTGTAACTATTCAGCGTATTTTTTATCTGATCGATTCAAAGCCTTGACTGCCCGTCATCCTGAGTGAAGCGAAGGATCTCGAAATTGCGAAATAGATCCTTCGCTTCACTCAGGATGACGATGTATCAAGCGACATATTGAAGGGAAAAGATACGCTGAATAGTTACAAATTTTTATCTGATCGATTCAAAGCCTTGACTGCCCGTCATCCTGAGTGAAGCGAAGGATCTCGAAATTGCGAAATAGATCCTTCGCTTCACTCAGGATGACGATGTATCAAGCGACATATTGAAGGGAAAAGATACGCTGAATAGTTACAATTTTTTAAAAGAATAGGAAATACGCACCTGAAAAAAACTATGCCTTCAACATCAACCACCAATGGTGCGCAAGGTCGATACATTACCCCAATCGCGTTTTTCCAGTCCGTGCCTTTCAGGTTTGGCACTAATTCCCGACAGCACCCCTTCCGCCACTGATTGCCCTGAGCTTAAGTCCAGGGGGATATCTTTATTGCCAAATAGGCAAAGCTTTAACGCCCCCTTGGCGGTAACCCGTAGGCGGTTGCAACGATCACAAAAATTACAGGAAAGAGGGCTTATAAAGCCTATTTTACCAGGTTTATGTGTACCTGTCCAAAGCCTTTCCGGTCCAGCTGTTGTTTTCATGCCTTCTAAACCTAATGGATGCATATGCATTTTTTCTAATAGAGGGATAAGCTCTTGATTGGAAACTCTTTCTTGCTTATCAAAACCCTTATTAAGTTCCATAGGCATCAATTCTATAAACCTTAATGTCAAAGGCCTATCGAGTGCCCAAGCTATAAGCTCTTCTATTTCGTTATAGTTATAAGTTCGCATAAGAACACAATTAACTTTGACATTTATCCCGACCTGCAATGCCGCATCGATATTACTAAGAACTTTTTCCACGCCAGAGCTCTTAGTGATCTTCTTAAACGTGCTTTCCCGCAAAGAATCCAAGCTAAAGTTGATGTGAGTCAAACCAGCTTCTGCCCACGGAGTCATCTCTTTTAAAAGCATCCCATTAGTCGTCATGCAAATTTTTTCAAAGCCAATTTTTCTAGCTAACTTGACAGCATCAAGACAATTTCGATGCACAGTAGGTTCACCGCCAGTAAAACGCACCTTTTGAAACCCTAACTGTCGAAAGCCTTTTAAAACCGAAGCAATGGCATCCAAACTTAAGCGGGCTCGATGTTTCAACCAGTCTGGATAGCCCTCAGGCAGGCAATACTGGCACGACAGATTACAAACCTCGGTAAGTGAAAATCTCAAATAATTAACCCGGCGCCCAAATGGGTCGCGTAGAGCACTACCCATATATTGCGATAACTCATCTTGTTTATTTGTATTAATATGCAGCTCATCAATATAATCTTTCGCCGCAAGAGGACAGCCTGGCAAATCTTTCAATGCCCCCATAACCGAATATGCTCCAGAAAGAATACGTGACTGTATTTGTTCTCGCATGCTCACAGACCATAACGATGGGAATGGTAACGCATTATCTTTTTCTATAAAATAAGCATTCTTGCCTTTTAACAGCCCGTACAAAAGTCCGTCCCGCCAAAGTTTATGCAGATGCAAAGGGCGCACGGCAACCTGGTCCACGGGAACAGCAATAACATAAGGCGTTTTAGCCTTTTTTAAAGCACTATAAACACCTATCAATGCAGCTGTAGACGCAAGGCCACCCTCTTTAGACTCATCATCAGTGATTATATCAATGTCAATATGAGTAAATTGCTCCTTGTGCAGTAACAGGGACTGATGGTAAAGCTCAGCTTGCTCACCATCTCTAACGACAACCATTACTTTTGCACAGGTATCCCCTAGAACCTCGATAGCGCGCAAAAACATAGGCTTATCTTTAGCATTAGCAACAAATAATCCTTTGTCAGTGCCAAAGCGCGAAGAATAGCCTCCACATAAAATTGCCAAAGTAGCCGGAATCCTATAATTTACTATAATGTCATCACGATTATTTCGATCCATTTTCATCCGTCCTTACCAACATCCATTCCTGCTAAAACACCAGGAACAGTTAAAAAACGCTCAACCCATTTATTGACATGTGTAAATTGTTCCAGCTTTAAATAGTCCTTTACTTCATAAAATACATCCAAACAGATAACCCAGGGAACGCAAGCAAAATCTGCTATAGATATACCGCAATCCACCAGAAAATCTCTTGTGCTAAGCCTTGAATCTAAAACCTTTAATAGCCGAACTGCTTCTTTGGCATAGCGCTCTTTTGGATAAGGATGATCACATTGATCTGCAGCATATTTATAAAAATGACCGAACTGCCCAAACATAGGCCCGATGCCTCCAACTTGAAAAAACAACCATTGCATAACTTCACTAGCTGCTACTGGATCACTGGGGAAAAATTTATTATACTTTTTTGCCAAATAATATAAAATGGCACCAGACTCCATGACCACATGTTCTTTTCCTTCTGGCCCTTGTGGATCGACAATCACAGGAATCTTACTATTGGGATTGAGTCGAACATAATCCTCACTAAATTGCTCACCCTTGATGATATCGACCATTGTAAGTTCATAATCGATACTAGCAGCATGCATAAAAGTCGAAACTTTTTGTCCATTTGGAGTTCCAAAAGTATAGAGTTTAATGCATTTAGAGCGAGTTGGACTATTCAAAATAAGCATCCCCTTTTACATTTTTATCGAATATCTTCTTTTTTCTTATTCATTCGCCACGATAACAAACTGTGTTATTTTCAGTCTCGATCAGCTCAATCTCATAAAGTAAGCCATCCGGAATATGCGGCTGCAATTGTTGCCAAATAGCTACGACAAGATTTTCTGAAGTAGGATTCATCCCCTTTAAAAAATCCACATCATGGTTTAAGTGCTTATGATCCAATTTCTTTATAACATGCTGATCAATAAGCTCTTCCAAAGTAGTCAGGCTGATAACCATACCGGTTTTAGGGTCTATATGGCCTGCTAAACGCACAAAAATTTGATAATTATGCCCATGCCCATTTGGATTATTGCACTTCCCAAAAAGAGATATATTTTCCGCGTCACTTAACATTGGGCTGTGAAGCCTGTGAGATGCGGAAAAACGCGCCCGGCGGCACAAAATTACTTTCGACATAATAGCCTTCTCTTTTTTCAGCCTGAGGCCTCTATATTAGAATACACGGGGATCACTGCTCCTGAAATAGCACCAGATTGACTTGAATCTGCTAAAAATAGAATAATCCGCGCTATATCCTCCGGCACAGTTTTAGTTTGCAAAAACGGAGCCGCATCTTGTAACATTTTTGTTGCAACTGCCCCAGGAGCCACCGCATTGACGCGAATCCCCCACTCTCTTCCTTCGACAGCCATAGTTTCCGTCATACCAATGAGGGCAAATTTACTCACGGAATAGGAGCAAAAACCTGTAAATTTTTCCGTGCCACTAATCCCACCCAAAGAACTTAAGTTAACAATTGCACCAGATCGTCCTGCAGAACGCATGCCTTTAAAAGCACGTTGCGCACATAGAAATGCGCCTGTGACATTCACATCAAGCGTACGCTGCCAACTCTCCAGACTAATGGACTCGATAGGCTCAACTTGAATAGTCGCTGCGTTATTAACAAGAACAGATGCAGAGCCCCAACGCCCTTCGATCAGAGAAAAAACTTCCTGCACATCAGAAAAACTAGAAACGTCTCCAGCATAAAAATCTACATGGGCGCTTTCACCAACTTCAGCTTTTATCTCAGAGACTACCCTTGCAAGTTCGTGTGCACTTCGGCTCATAAGCATAACCTTAGCCTGGCAACGAGCAAAAAGCTTTGCCGTAGCGGCACCAATTCCACGACCACCACCTGTAACCAAGACTACAGCATCATTCATATCAGGATGGGTGACACCCTCATTGAATTTATCAGTTTTAGCCACCATACAAGCCAACCTTAGATACTATCTATTGTAAAGAATATAAGCCCGGATCCGAATTTCTAGCCGGTTGCGACGTTGCTTCGTCGTCAGAAAATCCTCATGTACCAACATGTACACTGCGGTTTCCCATCTCCTCGCGCCTAGCACCCGAGCGAACTTCGGATCCGTTGAAAATACTACAGTTTTTCAAAAAATCTCAGATCCCGGATTAAGGAGTAAAAAAAGCATAAGAATAATATATGGGATTGAAGTACTTTTTTTCTGAAACAAAGTAAAAAATCTAAAAGAACGAAAACCACTTTGCTTCAGAAAGCTATCCTATCCCAATTTGTAAATTAAGGCCTTTCTGCCAACAAAGCTTTAACCGAAACAGGACAGATTGGATTGATCAATTCTTTTATAGCCAAAGCTAACTTACGAATTTCCCACTGTGCACCTTCTCATGGTCCCTCAACGTTACTGTGTTGACAACCGCCTCCAAAGAAGCAGTCCAAACCAAGGTATTCTGTAGCTAACAGGTAACACCATCCTTGCTTGCTCGCGGCATGCTCCTAATTCGAGTAATTTTTCATGTTTCATAACTGGTCTGCAACTGCCTGCTGATAAACAGCAATAGCTTCGTCATTACGTTCAATAATTTCATCAGGAAGCGAAGCCTGTTTATTAGATTCATGCTGGCTTCAAAAGCAGTAATCTTGTGGAATTCGTTATCAAATTGTACATAACGCCCCGAAATCTCATTCCAAACCGTAGCAGATTCTCTCATCTCTCCAGAGGTAAAAGCACAACCTACTTGGTGTTTATACAACTGCCGACAGACCACCTCAGAGGTATGAATCAGAAAAGAAAACTGCATATGTCTGAAAGGACTCATATGCTTATGACGTGCTAAATAGCGGATCAACTTAGCATCAGCTTCCTCAAAAACATCTTTTCTTTTACCAAATGAAACTCTAGCTGCATTGACTACCGAAAGATCCCCGGCACCCATAAAGTCAGTCAACTGTACGTAGCCATCATCAACGGGAATCCGCCTCAAAAGTGATTCTTTGCGAGCTTCGGTCATTTCCTGAGTAACTGCCTCACCTTTATGCTCTACGGCAGCATCTGCAGCATCTTTATTTGCTTTGGTGGCTACAGTCTGATCAGTTGGATTCATCTTACGGCTCCTCTCGAAATACCTATTAAATTAGCTTAGTTTTGATCCTGCACATCTTAACTCAGGATAAAAAAGAAAGATACCGCCATCCCAAATGAGGCAAAAGATCTTTATCATTTTTCTTAACATCTATTGCCTAATGCTAATACTATGACCAATAGGCTTTCAAAGAAGCCTCCAGAGCATTTTTGAGCATAAGTAATAAATTTTCATCTATCCAGCGCTAGCTAATTATAAAAATGCCATTTTCTATTAGGGCGTGTTGACGTTTCATTTTCGTAGCGAGAGACAAATACTTGAAAATCGCAGCTAGGAAGGGTTTCAAAAATTACCGGAGGTGTACTAGATGTACATTGAGGATAATTTTTGAAACCATGACAACGTTGTGACTCAAGGGTTTGACTCGTAGTAGGAAATGAAACGTCAACACGCCTTAGAATAATTCTAGGCATTTTCAAAGAAAGTGAGAAGTCAATATTCCTAACTTTGTGCAAGAAAATCAGTTCAAATCGATAGGCTTATATTTCTAATACCCTTCAACATGTGCAATTAAAGAGCACAAAGAATCATAATGGCGTGTATATAATCAAAACACTCATCCAAAGAACACTTCGATGCCAGGCAACTAAAAAGACAGTCAATGCACTGCACAACATTTCAGCTAAAATTACGTGTATAATACTTGTTGAGAAATAACTATTCAGATCTTTTCCAATCCTATCGATTGGCACTCTTAGTTTAATTAGAGAAAGAAACCTTAATGTCTGTCAATTCAGTTCAAGAACTCTGCCGTCTCAGCAAAGAACTAGAAAGATCAATTCCACAAATCAAAGGGGTTTTTAGTGACCTCGACAATATCGAAGAAAAACTAAAAGACTCAAGTTATTCTGCCATTATCGTAGTTGGGACCATTAAAGCTGGCAAAAGTTCTTTGGTCAACGCATTAGTTGGCCACGATATTTTACCAAGAGGATCAGGTGTCAAATCGCTAAACCTGACAATGATAAGTAATACTTCTGATACAGCAAAATACAAAATAAAATTTCGCCAACCTCACATGATCCTCTCAACGTTAAAACACGATTTTCGTATGTTAGGACAGTCGTTCCAATGGGAAGATCCCTACCATCCAGATTTTATTAAAGAACTTAAAATTAAATTTAACGATTTACAAAAACAGCTAGACTCTGAAAATCGTATTGACTTGCAATACGGTACAAATGCTGTCGACGATTTGATTCATAGCGCCTTTGTCCGCATCGCCATGACCATCAAAGGAATCGAAATAATGAATCACGAATTCCCTTCCCAAGTTAAGCTAAGCATCTCTGCAAACGAACTGGTGGAAGGTTCGGTAACTGAAAACTATACCTTTCTGCACCTTTGTATGCATAGCAAGGATTTAATTCCTCTTATAGATTTTATCTACCTGGACCTGCCTTACGCAGGTTCTTTATCACCTGCAATAAAAATTGTTGATTGTCAGGGAAGCGATAGTTTAAATCCCCTTGATATATCTAGTGTAAGATCAGCACTCTATGCCTCTGATGGAATTGTCTACGTTGTTAATTCACGCTTAGGCCTAAGAAAAGGAGATTTTGAACTATTAAAAACAATTCGAGAATCCAAGCTTTCTTGCCCCATTGCAATGGCCGTCAATGTCGAACATTTCGATAATTTAGCCAAAAAAGAATTAGACGAATCTGTAGACAACATTCGAAGCAACGCAGAAAGGATATTAGGAAGAGAAGTACATACCTATACTGTTGATGCACTATTTGAATTGCAGCAAGTCATAGAAAAACAAAAAACGGCAACCTCTTATAATCCAGAAATTCGCTCCCTTCAGAAAAAAGAAAACCTTCAAAACGATCTACATAATTCATTCCTCGATCTATGCACTACATTAGAAAATATTAGCAATAAGAATTCAGATATCATCTTTAATAACTCCCACGGCAACATTAGTTTAATAGGAAGCAAGCACTTGCCTTTGGCAAAAGCACATGCACTCAATCTTAGTAAAGGACTATTATCTCGTGACAAAAATCTGGGTTCAATACTTCCTGAAATTAATTATCAAGAATTCAACGCCATCATATTTAACTATATCAGTCAACAAGTACAAATATTAAAATCAAAATACGCAAGCCACACTGATTCATTATTTCAAAAAGATAAGCATATTTATAAAATGGTAGAAGATTTTTTACATAAAGGCTCTGAAGATTTTTTCAACGCAAATACAGAGGCTTTACAAAGCAACTTAGAAAATAACGCACATAATTGTTTTCATGTAGCCGTAAATACCTTCATGTCAAAATGGCTTTTATTAAATCTAAAATTAAAAGAGGGAGAAATACCACTTTTGTTGCAAGAACTAAAAAAAGATTTACAAAGCCTAGCGTCAACAACAGCCCACTATAGCAAAAATGTTTTAATAGCTAACTTTCAACTTCCTTCAATAATAGCAGAAGAATTAAATATCTCTATTCTCAAAACATGTGATGCTTTTACTGCCAATAAGCTTGCCACGACAAACCTGCCAGATTTTGTCGAACCAGTTTTAATCCACGATGCAATTAGACACACCATCCTAATGGAAAGCTATTCAAAGAATCTTTTAAGAAAATTTCTAGCAAAAATTAAAACGCGATCGTCACAAGTCGAAACAGAAAATACTTCATTATCTGCAAGACGATGCATTCTTAAGACCTTAAAGGCATGTTTCTCTGTAGCAAAATCGAACTATAAATTAAATCTACGTAGCGCTCAAGAAAACTACAAATTTCAATTCTTCTATAATTTAATAGATAGTATACAAACTTTAATTTTGGAAACTTATCCTCATACACTTAAAGAGCATCTAGAAAGCGAGAAAAAAAAATGTAGACATTTAAAACCATTATTAAACAAGGAAGAAAGAGAACAAATAGAAAAATTCATCTTCCAAATTGACAGAAAATCATAATGCAAGCCTTACGGCTCTCGAAGGCCTCCAAAAGAAAATAACAACTTATTTGGAAGTTTTAATCCCACAATAAAAAATTTTATCTCTTGGAGATCCACCTTTTCCTTTTAGCCAACAATCTCGGTATCCATCTAAATAAGTAAATGCATAACATCTTTCTTCTTGCAAACAACGTTGCCCGCATTTATCTAAATTTTCTATATTACTTACTCTTTTTAAGTCTTTGCTGCTATGATCAACCCTATCCCCAAAAAGTTTTACTTTTCTCATCCCTTTTGAATTATGAGCATCAGCTGCATCTTGTTGATTTTCAATAATCTGACCAGAAGACATTTTTAATTTTACCAGGCGTAAATATTTTTGTTTTATAAAACAGCGATTCCACCCGGAAATAAAAACAAACCCTTGGCATTTCTTGTCTGCCAAACATTTGTCCTTACATGCCTCCGGGGTATTTAATTTAGAGGAACCAATATTATCTCCAGGAAGGTCACAATCTTTTACGATATCCATTCCGAGCGAAGAAAAACCATGACCACTAAAAACCACGGCAAACAAAACAGACGATAGAAATATGGACTTAAATTTTGATTCCAATGCTATTGCTTTCCATCCTTTTTATTTTGATTGTCATTTTGTCGATTTTTATGGTTTCGATTTTTATTTCGACCCTTCTTCGAAAACCTTTGTTTGCCATTCGGCTTATGATTAGAGTTTTTATCTTGTCGGCCTTCCTTATCTTTTCCCTTCATATGGTGGCCTACTGCTTGTTGGGTTGCAGGCGAATTTTTAACAGCTCCACTTAAAGATGACAGATTATCTCCATCATCACCGTCGAGAAACTTCAAATCAATACCTTCTGCCCACTCTTCTGCTTCGAGTTGTGATTCCTCATCATCATAAGCATCAGCTTGTCGGCCTGAAGCTTTACCGTCAATCACCTCGACTTCTTTCAAAGGAAGCAACATAGTACCTTGATCAGTTTTTACAAGCACCAATTGATTCAAAATATCACACCGAACCACGATTCCCTCTACACCCTTTTCCAACAAGCGCAACCTCGCACCACGTGGTGGCAACTTTTGACGCAACTCGGTATAAACTTCGTCTTCATAGGTTAAGCAACAAAGAAGTCGCCCACAACCACCAGAAACTTTACTTGGATTTAATGCCAAATTTTGGTTTTTTGCCATTTTTATCGAAACAGGTAAAAACTCCCTTAAAAAGGTCGAACAACAAAACTCACGGCCGCAAATTCCAATACCTCCTAAAAGCTTGGTTTCATCTCGAGCTCCTACTTGTGTGAGCTCAACTCTGGTTTTTAAACCACTAGCTAACTCCTTAACCAGCTCTCGAAAGTCCACACGACCAGGTGCAGTAAAATATACAATGACTTTATTGCCACCAAACTGAACTTCACTCTTCAAAACTCTCATCTTAAGTTTTAAGCGCTCTGCTGCGTCTTTGGTAAATTTAGTCACTTCTGATTCAGATATCCTCGACTTTTTATTGAGCTCATGTTCACTTGCTTTGCGTACAATCGATTTTAAAGCACGATCATCACTACGAGGCAATCCATAACGTAATTTCGCAACCTTAGCTAAGCTATGACCCCGATCAGTATCTACAATAACAAAATCACCAACTTTTAATCTTGTATCACCGCTGTCAAAGTCATAAAGCTTACCCGCCTTACGAAACTGCACAGCTACAATGTTTAATCCTTCACTTAATCCATCCACGATATTATTCCCAATAAATCTAATTTATCTCATTTAATGTCTTTCATTGGAAAGACTAGTACTTAAACCCATTTGCAGTCAGATTTAAGCAATTTTTCTTGTGCCAAATATTTTAAGACCTAAATATTTAAACACCTTGAATTTCTTTCAGCTCAAAGAATACATCCCAACCCAAGAAAACGCTTCTATTTTTTTTGATTTATTACATTAAAATCAAATTAGGTAAGAAAATAGCATACTCATTGATTAACAAAGTTAAATACTAACAAAATGTATAATATACCAACAAATCACAATTGTGTATTATATAAACAAATCTACATATTCCTAAACATTTGCCGAAAAGCCAATAAGTGGACTGATAAAATAATAAATAAAATACGCAAATTAGTACGTGAAAGATTTCACAAACTAGGAACTCGATGCCTAAAGAAAACCGTTACATATTAGTAGAAAAACTTGCACGCGGTGGCATGGCCGAAATCTATTTAGGCCGTTTAGCGACTGAAGATGGCTTTAAACGAGTGTGCTGTATCAAACGAATACTTCCTCATTATTCGCATGAAAAAGAATATATAGAAATGTTTCGTGACGAAGCTCACATATGTAAGCGCCTTCAACATGCGAATATTGTCCGTGTAGAAGGCTTTGAAGAAGTCGATGGCTCTTATGCTATCATCATGGAATACGTCGATGGAGCCGATTTAAGAAAAATACTAGCTGCCTGCGAAAATGCTGGGATTGCTATTCCAATACCTATGGCGTTATATATTACTGCCGAAATAGCGCGGGGCTTACACTATGCACATACCAAAATAGATGATATAACCCGTAAGCCTTTATCCATTGTCCATCGAGATATCTCACCACAAAATATTTTAGTCAGCTTTGAAGGCGAAGCTAAAGTTACCGACTTTGGTATTGCTGATGCAGAGAATAAAAGCACAGAAACTAAGCCCGGAATTGTAAAAGGCAAATATTCTTATATGAGCCCAGAACAAATTATGGCAAAAAATGTCGATGCTAGAACAGATGTTTTTGCCCTCGCGATCGTTCTTTGGGAAATGATCGCTATGGAAAGGCTTTTTTTATTCGAAAATGATGTCATAACCATTCAAAAAGTTAAAAACTGCGAAATCAAGAGATTACCCAGAGGAGTTAAAAGGCCCAAATCAGAAATCGATGATGAGTTAGAAGCTATAATACTTTCTGGATTACAAAAAGATTTAAAAAAACGCTATCCAGATGCAAAAGCATTCGAAGGAGCCTTGAGAAAATATTTAAGTAAAAGATACCCGTCATTCGTTCCAACTGAACTCAGCGTATTTTTTAAAAAACCTGTTGTCAGAAGAAAGAAAAATCATCTGCCGCCATAAAAAAAGCATTAACGGCTGTTGATATCAGCTCAAACAACAGTCAAGTACAATTAAAAATTCAGGGGCAAAATGAAAGTTCCATCAATCGAAACGTTTCATTCAATATCAGTAAAGAAGATGCCAATCAAGAATTTTCCTTAGCTCGAAGTGCCAGAGTGTAAGCTCAATGATGAGAAAGCGTGGCTCACTTTCAAGCACTCCAGCCCTATCTAAACTAAGAAAGCCAGCAGCAAATATTCAACCTTCGACAGGAATGAAAGCTCATAGGTCAATGGCACAAAACCAAAACCAGCAATACAAAATTTCTATTACAAATAGCAACAGCTCTGATATCCATTGCGTTGATATCTATGGCTGCAAAGCATTACTATCAGAGTAAAAAATCTCCAGCTTCTTTCATAGTGAATTCTGTCCCTTCAAACGTAAAATTGATCTTAGATGGTAAAGTTCTCAATGATGATCGCTATATTCAAACACCTTATAAAAGTAAAATAACACAAGGTATCCATGAGCTTATTGTCAGAAGAGACGGCTTCGTAGACAAAAGAGTAAAATTAGATATAAAATCTAACACGCGCACTGAAAAAATTCTGGCTGCCTTAGAAAAAAAATCAACAAACTTTGCTCCTGTCGATATAAAAATAGCAGATCCTTCCATAAAAGAAGTTTGGATCGATTTAGAAATGGGAATGGAAGTTGGACTTGCACCTAGAAAAGTAAACGATCTACTTGCGGGCAAGCTTCATACTGCCAAAATATATCCAAATTACCCAAGCAAGAAAAAACCGCTTTACTTGCTCATTTTTAAGCCTCGAGCAGCGCTCATGGAAAGCACCGTTTGTCGTTAATGATTTACCCCAAAGCAAAAAGATGTGCATATAGTGCCCCATAGCAAGCCTCAGCAAAAATTTTAATATTCGAAAAACCTCTTTTCTAAGATAACAGTAATTAAAATGTACGTACTTAAATAGCAACATTCGTAAACATTTCAAAAAGATTAGGGCGTGTTGACGTTTCATTTTCGTAGCGAGAGACAAATACTTGAAAGTCACAACGTTGTCAGGGTTTCAAAAATTACCGGAGGTGTACTAGATGTACATTGAGGATAATTTTTGAAACCCTGATAACGTTGTGACTCCAAGGGTTTGGCTCGTAGTAGAAAATGAAACGTCAACACACTCCTAATATATATCACAATAATATTAACCAACTCCGTCAAACCTCACTTGAAAGAAGCAACAGCAAGACAAAGTTGATGCAAATTTGCATAGCTGATATAATTTCATTCAACATCTTTTATACGAATAAAAAAATGATTTTTTTTTTGACTTTCAGTAAAAAGGGAGTAATTTATATGAAAATTTGTCTAGGTATTTTAGCGTTAGCAATCCTGAGTTGTAAAAACGACGCCCCTCAAGTAGGAACAACAAAAACAACTCAAGAAGAAGAGCTGAAGCTAGTAATAGTTCACAAAACACAACCATCAATACCATTGGGCCTATGAGCAAGTGGTCCACGAATCTGAGTGGCATACAAAATGGGAGGATTGTGGTACTGAACAACGCTTACACAGGCAGTCACCTAGGGATATACTTACTAAAGCAAGTAAAATTAAATCTCACATAGACAGTAATGCATCTAACAATACACCTGAAGGAAAATAAGATGTTATCCAAAATATCAATTATTATAGAGACCAGTTTAATATTGTGCACAACGGGCACACAATACAATTTAATCCAATAAATTCAAGGGATACCCATACATTAATTGCAGATAAAGAATACAAATTACTACAGTTCCATATTCATACCCTAGTGAGCATACTTTGAATGGTGACAGCTATGATGCCGAAGTTCATTTCGTTCATGAGGCTACAGAATGGCAATCGGAAAAAGATATAACTAAAAAGAAGCTTTTAGTGCTTGGTTTTCTCCTGAAAGCAACTGATTCTCTTAAAGATGAAAAACAACAACAAGTCCGTGCTTTAATACAAAAAGTGGGTGATTTAAATTTGCGTACAAAGACGGGTTCAATAGAGGTTGGTCATGAAGTAAAAGCTATCCCTGTCACCACCCTAGAAACTTACCAATACCCAGGCTCACTAACAACACCGCCGTGTTCAAACAACGTAGAATGGCACATAGCACAATCACACGTAGAAATCACTAATCAAGAGCTTGAAAAACTCAGACATTCCATTGGACTCAATAATAATAGAAAAATTTCAAAACGAACGACTATTATCAAAGGCTGAAATTTAAGAAGATAAATTATTTTAAAGTATTAAATTCTAAAAATTAACTGACCTAAAGGGTATCAAATTTAAAAACTTTGACACATTGAAGTTGAGGATATTTTTCTGAAATGATCAAGTCTTTGCCAGGCAGTTTTTAAAAAAAACGGAATCATAAATTTTTAGAAATTACTAAGGAAAGTAAGATCAACCAGATAAGCCTTACTTAAAGACACGGTAACTATTCAGCGTATTTTTTATCTGATCGATTCAAAGCCTTGACTGCTCGTCATCCTGAGTGAAGCGAAGGATCTCAAAATTGCGAAATAGATC
The DNA here is from genome assembly GCA_041391425.1 of Bdellovibrionota bacterium. Lineage (GTDB taxonomy): Bacteria > Bdellovibrionota_B > Oligoflexia > Oligoflexales > JAWKNZ01 > JAWKNZ01. The sequence continues at coordinate 94,812 of JAWKNZ010000011.1, read as the reverse complement.
CTTCGCTTCACTCAGGATGACGATGTATCAAGCGACATATTGAAGGAAAAAATACGCTGAATAGTTACAAAACACGAAAAGATAGTAGGTTTAGTACAGTAGCAAATGTATTTTAGCTTAGCACGGTATGGTAGGTTTTACTTCCTTTAATATACCCGGATCCAAATTTCTAGTCGGTTGCGGCGTTGCTTCATCGTCAGGAAATCCTCATCGTACCAACATGTACACTGCGGTTTCCCACCTCTCGCCTAGCACCTGAGCGAACTTCGAATCCATTGAAAATACTACAGTTTTTCAAAAATCTCAACTCCCGGATATACCTAGTCTTTTATATTCGTTAAATGCAATAAGACTCCATCGCTTCCAAGCAATCGGCGAGAAATCAGAATATTCACTATATAAATCTCCCGCATGCGTCGCAACATCACCGCTACGCGAAAGTTTAACTTTTAGTGCTACTCTAACAGGTAATTTTTGCTGCTTTTCGACCATTAAATCTGCAACACTCAATTTAAAGCGAACAGGGAAACCTCTTTTTAGCTCTGTATAACCTATCTTCAATGCAGCGAGAGGCTGCTTACTTGACGATTCAGCGTCTTTTGCAATAACAAATAAGACATCTTCTTTTTGCAACGTGAATTTATTCTTTTGCAATTTAGCCTGCATTTGTGGACTTAAATCGACGACACCACTTGCAATTACAGAAGATAAGGAACTATCTACGGTCATTTTTTTAGGATCTTCAAGCTCAGCCGGTGAAACGCTTCCATCCTTTTCACCCACCACGTTGGTAAGTGAAACTACTATATTTTTACTACCTGAGGCTATTTTAGTTTTCTGAGAAAAACCAATATAATCTCCCGGCTGAGTAGATGCGTCTCCGTGTCTAGAAAGTTTGGCTTTTAATCGAAAAGGGCCGACAAACTCCCCTCCTTCCATCATTAAATTATCTGGGCCAATCTTAAAAGAAATTGGAAATGTCTTTCCTTCTAAATTAGCAATCCTGACAACTGCTATTGGCGGCCCTGCAACCTTAGAATTGATAGCGATCACATAAATCACATCACTAGTGGTAAACTTAAAGCCTTTCTTTGCATACCCCTTACTTATGAGTTCTTCACCTAGTTTAATCTGTCCGTGTATCGATTGGTCCTTGTAATAAGGATGTGCTTCCAAAGGATTTTGCTGCCAACCTGGACTATTCTGACCATAGGCATTGTTAATAAGTGGTAAGAAATAATTAATAGAAGAAAAAAGCAGTACAAAGAAAAATTGCAACGTCATATTTTGAATCTCAAGCCTTATCTGTTAGCATCCCTATATACAATTTTAAGACTTTTTTCGAAAGTAGCACAAAAATTAAATATTTTAGACAACTTCCGAGCTAAGCATAGTATTAGGGCGTGTTGACGTTTCATTTCCTACTACGAGCCAAACCCTTGAGTCACAACGTTGTTAGGGTTTCAAAAATTATCCTCAATGTACATCTAGTACACCTCCGGTAATTTTTGAAACCCTTCCTAGCTGCGACTTTCAAGTATTTGTCTCTCGCTACGAAAATGAAACGTCAACACGCCCTAGTCAGAGCGACAGACAAAATATAGACAGCAAAGAGAAAAATAACCTCGTTATAGAAATATACAAGGATATTTTTCCTTAAAATAATTGCAAAAAACCTTACCGTCAGAAAGTTTTGATAACTTCGGCCACCGGCGGCGTGATAATTGATCTATTAATTCGTTAATTCCGTCATTTTCATCCCACGCAAAGTCGATCAACCCCAGCGTTTCCCAGATAAAAGGCAGCCGCTTCCAAGCTACCTTTCCCCAGTAACGATCTCTTTGCTGTTAGGGTTTTCCAAATTTCGTACTGTGCTTTACGCGCATAACCAGCAGCCAGCAAACAATCTAGGTATATCCCCCAACAGCCTGGATTTTCTTGAGTTAGAGGTAGTTTAGCTAAGATTTCTCCTCCTGCCTTATTAGGTGTCCGCCCCCATAAAGCCTGTATCACTTCCCAATTTAAAAAACCTTCTTGCGAAACAGATATCTTTTTCATCAATCCTTCAACTAGAGCAGGAGGAAACGTTATGTTCTGCTTACTTTTAAGGCCTGCTGTTTTATCATACCTCGGATTAAATTTAGGCATTATCCTCGCCAGCTCAGAGAAAACGGCCGCCAATACATCCTGAATCCGGAGTTCATTATTCGAACTAGATAGTTGATGCACTTCAGTCGTTGGTATCCTTCTCTTCTCATTTTTTATAGTGTGCTCGATGCTTCCTTGCAGTACCGTCTTCTCGAAATTTTCATCCTGATTGGATATTCGGTGGTTAAAGTCTACCGAATCCGACCGAAGCGTATGCTGCTTATTATCTTCAAAACTTTGACGAGACTTATTTTTCTCACCCTCCTCTTCAATTGACCATACGACTCGAGCGTCTTTTTTAAATTGATCAATTCCTGAGGAGTCATGGCGATTTTTTAACAATGTTTGCTCCACAGCCTCAATATTCCTTTGCGGTGTCTCATCATTAGGCACCTCATTACTAGCCACCCTATTATCGATGGACATAGGTTCTATAGTGAATAGCTTACTTACCTCATGATTTGCTAATAACTCTGAAGATTCCACCTCGAAACCTGCTCGCTGACCAAAATCTTTATCTTCTACATCTTTTTGCTTGCCTTCAAGTTCGTTATAATAGTCTGAAGGTTCAATACCCTTAAAATGCAGATCCATCGCAGCAATAGACTCATCCGAAAAAAGTGTTTTTCCAGACTCCAGTAAGCTTCTCTCCTCAAGGTCTTTACTCGAATTCCTAACATCATCACCTTGATCATTATCACTTTTATTAATTTCCTTTCGTTCCTTACCTCTGACATCACTTTGATGCCATTCGACAGAAACTTCACTAAATCTAATATCCTGATGAGAAGTCTTTTCTGCCATTGGTTCAGATATCAACTCTGGAAAATCCAGTGACATCATCTTTTTTCCTTGCGGTTCACCTTTACCGTAATCAGGGATTTTCTTTTCTGCAAAAGTATCGTCGCTATAAACGAATCGTGGTCTACTATTAATAGGATCGACTTTTATTGGGCGGGAAGGGGCCACATTCGAACCAATCTCATATTTGACAGACTTACCCTCTTGTCCAACGATATCGGAACCTCCAGACCCTCCACCCGATATGCCATATTTATCTTTGCCTGTATCAATATTTGATTTAGGAACATAAACGGGAAGCTCTGCAAATTGCCCACGCCGGCCAATAGATTGGTTTTCTCGCTTTTGACGGATAGCAGAAATTTCATTATGAATTACATCAGCCTTTTCAAAACGTCCTAAATTCTCTAAGGAACGAGCAATAATATACAATGCATCAACATTCTCTCTATCTGCTTGAAACACTAAATTTGCGAGTTGCATAGATTTCTTCGGTTCGCTCTCTAAATAAACTCGAGCTAATTCAATCGTGTATCGAGCCTTTTCAACCTCAGAAGAAATATCTGCTAATAGTGCTAGATAACGGTTGTATAAAATATTGCGAGACGGATCTTCTCGTATTTTTTCTAAGATTTTTTCAAGGCCGGAAGTCAATATTGAACCTTTTTAAAGATATATAAAACAGAATTAAATAAAGGTGTTATAAATACCAAAGCCAGCAATAATAGTGTTTCATTACTATAAAAATTATCCTCCTGACCTTGAGAAGTAACACCGCAACTACTATTGCTCTTCTTTTTTTGCGCAGATGGCTTTTTCATATTTTCTTGTTCAGTATCATCAGTAGCCGACTGATCAACAGTCACCTCATCAGAATCATTTTGATTATTATCACTTCCGACATCATTATTATCATCTACTACCGCTTGCTCTTGTTGTTCTTCATTTTCAAGGGTTGACTGATTTTCAGCAGTTAAAAACTGCGCTCCAATATCAGTGCAATTACCATATGGATTGCCAAAATTTGGATTTTGTGCTAGTACATTGTCATATGAGCTTCCATCATAGGGCTCTTCTACTCCTTGATAACTATATGCTGACGCAGGTTGTATCAAACCACCACCTTTTTGAACACCACAACTATAATCTACAGTAAAATTCACATCAGGATTTATATATTTCTTTGCCGGAATACGAGGTCTATATGCATTTTTTTGGATGAGATAAGTCATACCAATATTAGCAGCCATAGCAAAAAGATTAGATGTCATACCAACGTAGCCATTCACTCCCAGGCCGTAGCGGTAAAGCCCTCCACTTGGGTATTGATAATAATCACGATTTAAATACGCAGTCTGGCAATACCCTAAAGAATTATTGAGACCTGACCGCATAACCATTTGATACTCAGGACTATTAACAGCGACAGCACCAGCACCACCTAGGGGGTAAGCTTGTTTTTGCACATCAATATTATAGTTCGCGCCACCCTTTTGATTTGTCGCCTGACACTCTAAATAGTTAGTATTGCCAACGTACCTCTGCTGCAACACATTCATATTAGGATTATAAATATTACTTCCCACTAAGCTTAAAGATTTTTCGTTACGCTCTTCTCTAGAAACAGAGGTATCTTTACGTTCATTCGAAGATAGCTGTTGATTAAACATCTTAGAAAAGACTTCATAGCTTTCAGGAAAATCGACTTCAAAGTCTTTCTTTGTCTTATCATTACAATAGAAAGAATCAAAAGATTCAGCAAACAACATAATCCCTTTATCTTTTTTCCCATTTTGAATATTTAGCTTCCTTACCGAATCTACCTTTTCCCCTATATCTTTAACAAATGCTTTATATAATTCCTCATAAAAGACCCCTTCAGCAAGACTCTTAGCTGGTCGAGGCACTAATGTAATCTTCTGAGTTACAGATTCATCCCTTTTTTCTGGCGGAACATGATCAAAGAAAGTTAAGTACTGCGCCATCACAAATCCAAACTCTCTAATGAGCGAATGATAGATGATTTCCTTTAAACTCCAAGCGTTAGAAGATTTCTTTTTATCACCTCCTTGGTGCAAGTAAATGACTGGGATTCTCTCATAATCAGTATGATTTTGCACTTTCTCTAATAGATTCCAACAAGCCAAAATTACATTCTGCGATTTCTCAGTTTGTTTTTCAAATTTACAAAAAGAAGGAGCTGCTGTTTCTAAATTTACGATTTTTATCTTACCCTTATGGAATAGGAAAAAATCCATCAAAAAGGGTTGCGGTATAGCTGACAGGACATCGTTCATCGTTCTCTTTATATCTGTTCTATTAAATCCCTTAGGGATCACTAACGATGTTTCCAGCTCTTTTTCAAGATCGAAGACTTGTCTATAATCAGCTAAATTGCTATTACTGCTAGCTGCACTCTTTCCGCAGTGGTTTCTAATCATAGGTTTTGCGTACATCATATTTTGTAGAGATCGCAACTGCGATTTTTTAGTGGGAGAACTATTACGGCCAGCCTTGCAGCCTAAAAAGACATTACATATTAGAGGCAAATATATAAATTTTACCAGTAACTTATTTTTCACAATATAGCCCTCATTGAATATAAATATCCAGGCAACGTAAAGCATAATCACTGATAGATTCTCCATCCTTACGGGGCAGCACCGCACTTCCAGATATTGCTCCAGGGCACGCTGAACATCCCTCGTTAATTTCCTTTCCATCAGCTGTCGTTGTCGCAGCAGAGAATATCAAAGAAGATTGACTTTTACAAAACTGCTCAGTGCTCCCTCCTGTAGCAAACCTTAAACACTGCCCGAGAAAACTATCTGTCGCTTGGTTAAATGCTACATTTATATTGCCACTACTACTAATAGAAGAGCTGTTGTTAGCATTACAAATACAATAATCTCCCTGAGAACGAGCAAGATTACTCCGACTTAAACGATCACAGATTTGCTCATTTTTTGCAGTCAATTTTTCTTCATCACTACCGTCAAGTGGCACAGCTAAAATAAATGGAATCCCTGTAAGACAAGAATTACTAAAATCTTTGATAACAGCAGTCAAACGGCTTTCTCCATCTTGTGCTCTGCTGACATTCCGATAAATTTTCTCTGCCATATAGGAAAGATCATAGCTATTACGACTAGAAAGGTTTGCTGACTGGCATTGGCAATATGATAGATTAGAAAGCCTTACCGCTGAATTACCAATAACACCAGTTGAAGCAGAGGTAGATAAAGACATATTCGAGCTTCCGGGATTATCACAAACGGCTTGTAATTTTCTATATACCCATAAATATTTTATAGCTTCACGATGGTTAGCATTATTATAATCAAGCTGTATAGACTGGTCACCATTTTCGTAGCGCTTTCCATTAAAGGTCACAATCTGTCCATTATTATTCTTTTGAGTCGCCACAGGAAAGGAGCTTATGCAAACAGGATTATCTGACTGCCCAAGATAAACCCTTCCCATAGCATCGCTTTTCGTACAATTAGCTACGAATTCACCTTGTGAAGCGTTCTTATCATAACAGGCAAGATCACCGACTGCTCCTAAAGCAAGGGTACCTATATTATCTAAACTAACACAATAGTAGTCTCCTGCCTCAAGTTCAATTGAATACCGTGGAAAGGATTTTTTATCTGCGACCAATTGTACTATTTGGTTATTTACAGAGACACTACCGTAGCTGGCAATCATATCGAGCCTTCTCACCTTAATGCCAGATAGCAAACTACCATTAAGATCAAAAACAGCAATACTACTTACGGGAATATTATTCGCAGAATTACTAAAGCGAAATCCCGACAAGCCATCACCTTTAATCCGCATTCCAGCATAACCCAATGCGACCTTCATCCTTTTAACCCCTTGACTACCAGTATTCTGCGCTTTGGTCATATTGTTATCGCTAAAGCGTTTACAGGAAGTAAAAGAAATTAAGACACAGCAAAAAAGACTCGCTCTCATACCAAAAGGCACTAATCCTTCTTTGGAAAACCTTAAAAATTTATTAAAATTCAAGGCAAAAAATCCTAGTAAATATTTTTTAAGTATCTTTCTTACACTTTTCATCATAATGCTCCACACACTGCATCAGCAACTAATGGCTGCGTTGAAACCACGTTTGGATCTGTTAAATGACGCCCATCCAACCTTAAAATATTCGTTTTGCACTTAAATTGATTGCTCTGATTTTGATAATTAAAAACCAACTGAACTTGTAGTGGCAGAGAATTGTTAAAGACACCTGCGGAATTGCTCACAAGTAGATCTGGAGAGAGCTGCTGGCAAAAATACATAAACTTAACACTTGATATACCTTGTACAATATTAGCAGGAAACTGTACAACCGCGACAACTGGGCTGGTATTCTGATTTGTTGAACTGCCAGAAGAAGTTGACGTGCTCGTACCATCATTATACGTCATCCATAAAGATAATCGAATATTATTGCTAGCGTTAGATAAAGTATTGCTATCTGAAAAAGCTGACTGGAATGTAGTTCCACTACAACCTTGTCCAACATCGAAAACGTCGGCACCGAAACCATCAGCATATCTAGGATTCGTCGTAGTATTCACAATCTCTCTGTTATTAACTACATTGGTATCATCACTCGTCACGCCGTTATCAGCGGTGCCAGTACCATCACCCCCAGCACTACCTCCTCCATCTAAATCGTCATTTCCTGTATCTATTGAACCGCCTGAAACTGAACCATCTCCAATGTCTATTGAGCCACCCGACCCTGTCCCAGCTCCATCATCTATAGATCCGCCAGAGTCTGTACCTAGAGAATCTTCGAGATTGGTGTCTTTAGGCTCTGTAAGTTCCTCAGGATCTTTATCTACACAATCACCCAACGTATTTCTCATCTGCCAAGAGCTACATTCCTCGACTTGATTCTTAGATTCTGAATGAATAGAGGGCTCTTCTGATTCTTTATCTACACATTCTCCGTCTTCACCTTTCTCCTGAGAAGAATTACATTCTACATTGACTGGCGGTGTTTTACGCTTCCGCTCACAGGAAAAAACAGCTAATAAGACAAAAAACCAAGTGCATAGACTTGCCACGCCATGGCGATATGAATAGGTTAACACGCCTTAAACTCCTCTAAAAAACACTACGTTCTTAGCCTCGATATATACTTTAAGACAGAAGACGCAAAAATTCTGGTCTGACTTCTAAAGAAAAAACTCATAGCTCATTGAGGGATCGGCGGTTTCTTGGTGTGACTTGACCGTAGCAGCGTTTTTCAGCATAAATGTCATTTATTTATAGATAGTTACGTGAAGTAGGGTGTTTCACTACAGTAAGGACGTCATGTTGAATGAAACGAAACATCTCGAAGTTATTAAACATGAATACAAGCCTTAAGATCCTTCGTCTTCGACTCAGAATGACGGGAAAGGGAATGACGGGAAAACAAAAGTAAGTTAACAGATCTGGGTAAAGCTAATGACTTTTCGGAGTCAAAAATTCCTCTAAAAACTTAGTGCTAATATCACCACTTTGGAAAGCTTTTGAATCAAGCAATTTAATGTGAAATGGTATATTTGTGCGAATACCCTCGACTTTCATTTCTTTTAATGCCCGGCGCATTCTCACCAAACATTCCTCACGGTCTCTTCCATACGCAATCAACTTTGCTAACATCGAATCATAGATAGAAGGGACGGTATATCCAGCATAAACCATACTATCAACGCGAATTCCAGGACCGCCGGGCTCATGGTAAGCAGTTATCTGCCCTGGCCAAGGCGCAAATGTCGAAGGATCTTCGGCATTAATACGGCATTCCATTGAATGCCCTACAATACGGACAGATTCCTGAGCAAAAGGAAGATGCTCTCCCATGGCTATTTTAATTTGCAGCTTAATAAGATCTTCACCAGTAACCATCTCACTTACAGGATGCTCAACTTGAACCCTAGTGTTGACTTCCATAAAGTAAAACTGGTTGTTTTCATATAAAAACTCTACTGTCGCCAGCGAGCAATAACCAACTTCTTTTAATAATCCGACAGCACGTTTTCCTATCGAACTTCTAAGCTCTGCCGATAATACTGGGCACGGAGATTCCTCCACAAGTTTTTGATGCCGCCTTTGGATCGAACAATCTCTTTCTCCCAGATGTACAACATGACCATGCTCATCAGCAGCTAATTGAAATTCAACATGCCTCGGCTTCTCTAGATACTTCTCTATAAAGCACTCAGGATTTCCAAAAGCAGCTTGAGCCTCGGACTGACATAATCTAAGTTGGGGTAAAAGTTCAGCTGAATCACGAACAATCTTCATGCCGCGACCTCCGCCACCAGCTGAAGCTTTAATAATAACCGGATAACCAATTTTCTCAGCAATATCGATTGCTGTGTCTTCGCAATCAATAGCGCCATCACTACCAGGAAGAAGAGGAACTTTTGCTTTTATCGCTAAAGCACGCGCCTGTACCTTATTACCCAAAGCTTCAATATGCCTAGGCTTAGGACCGATAAATTTGATCTTATACTGCTCACAAACTTCCGCAAATTCACTATTCTCAGATAAAAACCCATATCCAGGGTGGATTCCATCAACCCCCGCCAACTCTGCAGCCGACATCACACTTGGTATATGCAAATAGCTTTTAACACTCGCTCCCGGGCCAATACATATACTTTCGTCTGCCAATTTTGCGTGCAACGAATCTTTATCTGCAGTCGAATGGATCGCTACTGTTTTGATTCCCATTTCTTGACAGGCACGAATAACACGAACCGCTATTTCTCCGCGATTTGCTATAAGAATTTTTTTCATCTACTAAAAGTCCAGACTTACTCTATGATAAATAACGGTTGATCGAACTCTACAGGTTCCTCATTTTCAACTAAAATCTCAATAATCGTACCATCTTGATCAGATTCAATTTCATTCATCAATTTCATAGCTTCTACAATGCACAAGGTCTGCCCTTTTTTAACCCGCTGCCCTATCTCGACAAAATAATCACTTCCAGGAGATGGGGATCGATAAAAAGTTCCAACAAAAGGCGACTTGATCTCATTTCCACGCCTTTTAGAAGCTTCCTTGTCCCCCTCCTCATTATTTAATTGTTCATTCTTTTGTATAGTAGGACTCATATATGCGGGTGGAGCCATAGGCATCTGATATTGTGGAGGTGGATAAACTGCCGGTGACGTCTGCCCCTGTGCTAGTTTTAGCTTAAAATCGCCATCTTCTATTTCAAACTTCTGCAGCCCATATTGCCCGACCAGTTTAATGACTTCTTCTATCTTTTTTAAATCCATACTATTTTACCTTTTCGATATATTTATCAGTACGTGTATCGATTTTCAAAATATCTCCGACTACAATATGAAAAGGCACCGAAACCGTCAAACCAGTTTCTAATGTAGCAGGTTTTCCACCTCCTGATGAAGTGTCGCCTTTAATATTTGGTTGGGTTTCGACAACCTTAAGTTCAACAAAGTTATCTAAATCCAGTGCTACCGGCTTACCGTTATAATAAGTAACCTTAACGGTACTGTTTTCAACAATATAATTTTTAGCATCACCTACTTCATCCGGTCCCAAAGTGACTTGATCATATGTATTTGTATCCATGAAAGTATAATTGCTTCCATCGGAATACAAATATTGCATTTCAGTAAAGGTTACGTTTGGGATCCCCACTTTATCAACTCCAGCTTTAAAAGTGACATCTAAAACTTGAGCCGTTTCCAAATTCTTTATACGAGTACGCACAAATGCCGAGCCCTTGCCAGGATTCACATGTTGAAACTCGACGATGGTCCAGGCCTTTCCATCATATTCAATTTTTAAACCTTTGCGAAAATCTGTCGTATTATACATGGGTATCAAACATTCCTTTACATTGTTTCAAAGTCTTTACTTTTTGTTATTAAATCTCTCGACACCACACACGAGAATGCGGTGCTAAAAAATATGGCACGTCTTTAAAGGATCTTACCCTTAAGGCAAATTTTTCACAAACTTTAGTTATTTAACAGGAGAAAGTTTTTTGACTTGCATTAGATCCTTATGCCTCAATATTTTAACCAATGGACCGTGAAAACTATGAATCAAAGCTTGTCTTTTTCGTTGGATGCCCTGACCTGGCAAGCGAATTTCGCGGCCACCGGTAGCATGAAGAATATCAGCACGCAAGTTGTCATACAAGGACTCCAGCATGACAACGTGGCCACGATAGACCAACAAGTCACCTGGAAGCGCATTCGCAGGATTATTGCCAATTTCAATCAAATTATAGGAATGAAGTAGCCTTTTTTTACTTGATTTCAGCATAGTGTCTGTATCTAAATAAGGCATTTTAAAACCAGCGCGCAGGTAAGCAAGCTGCACAAAATGACTACAATCTATACTGCATTTCTGACACTGTGGGCAATCTGATAAACGTTCCTTCGCTTTGGGCTGTTTTTTTTCTAGGCAAACATTGCAGCTTTCACATTCCCTATCAGAGCCTAATTGGTAGCCCCCATAGACATAAGATATCTCCTGAGACTCCATAATATCGATAGCAGACTTTATAATCCGCTGCTGTTTATAAATCAAAGATGTTGGGCTTACTTCCGAATTCGCAAATAGATTGCTACCATAGCACACACATAATGCCCCAATGAGCAGTTCTATCAATACGCTTCTACTATCGTAGACCTTCATAAAACCCCCCTTTGCCAGAAATTTACAAAAACCTGCCGATAGGAAATTTTGATATAAGGCGAAATAACCAAAATATCGCACTTATGATATAGTAAAATGGTAACTATTAGAAGCTATCTAATCGTGCTGGATATCTCTAGGCCTTAAAAAGAAAGTGTCTTATTATAGGCACATAACTTTAAAACTCTTTTTTGCCTTAATATATTCTACACGCCGGAAGGCCTCTTAAATTTCTTTAACTCGCATTTGGTAAATTTATAGATCGTGTCTAGCTATTCCAAACAAGTGCGTACAGTACTGCTGATTGAAGTTATTATTCTAGCCTTTTGCGCCTCTATCAGTTTAATGTTTTGGGGCAGCATTTGTGAGACTTCAATCGAAGCTTGCTTAAATGGCATGGATAATTTTGCGCCCGGCTACTTCCTATTTCTATCCATCGTCCGCCCATTTGTCTTTACTCCCGTTTCATTTTTTGCATATCTTGCGGAAGAACCTTTCGGTTTATTTTACGGGACTATATTAACATCATTAGGAGCAACCCTTTCAGCAATGATACTTTTTGGCTGTGCTAAATTAGTAGGAAAACGCTTGATAAACCCTTGGCTCTCTAGCAATCTTCCACAAACTTTAAAATTTTTGCGCTCACAAGATTGGAAAATAACTGTTGCCTGCCGCTTTATCCCTATCATTCCGTTTGATCTATTTTCCTTTGCTTTTGGCCTCGTCGATTTTCGTTTCAAATATGTCATGCTTGCAACCTTTCTTACAACTCTACCTGAAGCTTATATGATGGCAGCATTTGCAAATTCAAAAATTTCGTTTTTAAATTCCACTATTTCAACCGTAACTATCCTTTCCATGTTATTTTTGCTACCGGGTCTTGTTTTCGAAATTATTAGCCGTAAAAAAGGAAGTAGCCTATGGACACGTTTAAAAGCGATGTGGGCAGAGATTTTAGGTGAAGTACGTCTCAATAATAGCATCGTCAAACGCCACGCAATTTCCGGAGAGAAAACCCCAGTTTTACTCTTATACGGTTTTTTCTCATCGCGCCGGGCTGTCACAGTCATTGAACGCCAACTTATTAAAAAAGGCTATGAAGTGCTTAGTTTTAATCTAGGTGGATTATTAGGTGTCTTCTTTACCAAAGGAATTATAGAAACAGCCAATTTTATAGATTACAAAATCAAGAGACAGTTCCAACGCCACAACTTCGATCAAATTTATATTGTAGGCCATTCTAAAGGAGGCCTCGTTGCCTTATGGTGGGTTTTAAAGCTAGGAGGCTATCGTTATTGTAAAAAAGTGATCACAATGGGCACTCCTTTTAATGGTACAAAGCTAACATGGCTAGCTTTAATCACTCCCCTTGGATTTATGTGGAAAGATCTATGGCAAATGCGCCCTAGTTCAAGGCTACTCAGGGAAATAAAAGAAAGTAAGATTCCAAATAACGTCGAAATCCACTGCATTTTTTCAGATCGTGATGCTGTCGCTAAAGGTAAAAATGGACTGTTGCAATCGTCAGCCTCGAACGAAAGGATCTTTCCCGTGCCACTTCATCAAGTTTCCCACTTTGAATTCTTATACCGCCGCTCAGTTGGCGACACTATAGCCGATATCCTAGGACCTCCTCAACTAAGCGCAAGTACTTCAAGTACAAATTCTGGCAGTAATCACGAAAGTATACATCAAATAGCAGACAGAACTATCGAGCGGCGAAAAAGTGAAATCGAAGATATCTCTTCATACCAAGCAGACTCTCATACTGCCAACACCAAAGGAATAAAAGCGTAAATCTCTAAACCCTATCTACTAGCTGCAAGTTATTAAGCTATAGCAATGTATGGTGTTGAAATCTATGCGTACAAAATAAAGACACTTTCACGACACATGTACATACACAATAATATCAAAGTGTTACCATTCCTCCAAAATGGTCTTCCTACAGACTTATGGGAGAAGGATAGTTACAACAAAACCAATTACACATTCTCAGAACAATCCAAAGCATCAAGCCCTTGGCGAGTGACCATAGATGGCGTATATTATTTCTCATGGAAAATGGGGTTTTGCTTGGCGATAGCCTCCCTGTAATACACCAAAACTCACCAAAATACGTTATAGGTAGAAGACGGATGCAACAAATCGAACGCAATGAACGCATGCCATACGAAGCGCTTGTGCATCTAATGATCCCTTTTTCTCCTTGGACCTTAAGATTACAGTTTAAGGGCTTGAACCTATCCAAAAGTGGTACATTTGCGAGCATGCGCATACAAGAACTTGGGCCAGAATTAAAGCTAGCTGACCTTAATAAAATTTTAAATTTTACTGATAGCTACTTGCTACAACTAGACTCTCCTTTTGAACATTTAGACGCATCAATTTTACAAGCTAAAATAGCCCGTAAAAACTATGACAGTACAAGGTTAGAAATCGCATTCGAATTTCAAGAATCTAATGATGAGCTTGTAAGCCTCACTCATGAGCTCAAGCAGCAACTACAAGCCAATTGAGGTCCAAAAGCAGTATGCAAACATTGCGTAAATTAAGCATAGTTATGATCGATAACTACGACTCTTTTACTTTCAACCTTGTACAATATCTTTTAGAGCTAGGACCAAAGGTAAAGACCATACGCAATGATGAAAAGACAGTTCAAGAGGTTCTTGCATACAAACCTGATGCAATAATTATATCCCCAGGACCTTCAACCCCAGAACATGCAGGCATATGCCTAGAGTTAGTCGAAAACTGCGCAACAAAAAAAATACCAATTTTTGGTGTTTGCCTAGGACATCAGACCATTGGGCAGGTTTTCAAAGCCAGGGTCATTCAAGCTGAGCTACCAATGCATGGGAAAGTTTCAGATATTTTTCACCGTGGACAAGGTATCTTCAAAGGCCTTGCAAATCCATTAAAAGCCACAAGATACCACTCTCTCATCCTCGATACAGAAAACTTTCCAGAAGAGCTAACTATTACAGCAAAAAGCAAAGAAGGCATCATTATGGGCGTCCGTCATACATCACTTCTCATAGAGGGAGTGCAATTTCATCCTGAATCTGTCCTTACCGAGCATGGAAAAGAGATGCTAAAAAATTTTTGCTGCGAAGTCGTAGACGCCATTTGACAGGCTAAGAGGCAATGAGGACACTTTTTTCGGAAGCAACTAGAACCTGCCTGAGGGGAGGGAGATCAAGGCGCGAAGAAAAAAAGTACCGCAGTTATGCCAACATAATGAGGACACTTTTTTTCGGAAGCAACGCAGAGATCCCTCCCCTCAGGCAGGTTCTAATGGACCATAGAAAAGTCCGTCGTATCAGCATCCACATCAGAATAATCAGCAAACTGCATTTCATAATGGTTCCCGCATACAGGTAAATATGATTCTTCAGCTCCAAGCTCAATTTGCGGGCCTTCAGTCGTCGGGTTACCATTTAAAAGTTTTAAATTATAGACTGCTTTACTATTGCAATAATTACAAACAGTCTTCACCTCCTCAATGGCATCTGCTAGCTCTAACAAGCGACGAGAGCCTGCAAACAAATTCCGACGGAAGTCTGTTCTTAGTCCATAACAAATAACTGGTATATTAAGTTCTAACGAAATGCTTCGTAATAAATCAATAAAGGTTGCATCTAAAAATTGAGCTTCATCGACAACAACACAGGATGCTCCTTCAAATAAGCTCATCGGAACTGTTTTGTGAGACTCTTCATCAACAAGAAGATCTGCTTTTTTTTCCAACCCAGCTCGCGACCGGACTATATTTTTTCCATAACGATCATCAATTTTTGGTTTTATAAGAAGTACTTTTTTATTTTGCATCTGATAATTATGAACTACGGCTAATAGATTTAAAGATTTTGCTGACGAAACTGTTCCGTAACGAAAGTACAACTTAGCCATATCGCTTTCCTCACAACTGCTAATATAGTTGAGCTTCTAAAAATATCTTAGAAGCTGTTTAAAACAAGCGGTTTCCGCTTAAAAAGGTAACTATTCAGCGTATCTTTTTCCCTTCAATTGTCGCTTGATACATCGTCATCCTGAGTGAAGCGAAGGATCTATTTCGCAATTTCGAGATCCTTCGCTTCACTCAGGATGACGGGCAGTCAAGGCTTTGAATCGATCAGATAAAAATACGCTGAATAGTTACTAAAAAAGTAGCCTCACTATGGCAACATAACTTTAGTATCCTTTTACTTTCTAATTCTATAGCCTAAACTTCAAGCAATTGCTTAGCCCTGTAACGAGACTCGCATCACAAACCTGCGGGTTTCAAACATGCAAAACAGGTAAAGATTCCTTCAATAGCGACGATATCAAAAAAGCCATTTCCAAACTTTGTGTATTATTCAGACGAGGGTCACAAAACGTTTCGTAGTGACGATCCAAATCTTCAACGCTTATCCCCTCAGATCCCCCAATACATTCAGTGACATTATCTCCAGTTAATTCAAAATGCACACCACCAAGATACGTTCCCATCGTTTTATGGACTGTGAATGCGGTTTTTAATTCTGCTAAAATCTCGTCAAAATTTCTCGTTTTAATATTATCTTTTGTTTTTAAATTCCTAAACCTAAACTTCAAGCAATTGTAGCCCTGTAGTCGCATCACAAACCTGCGGGTTTCAAACATCAAAAATAGTTGAGCTTCTAAAATATCGAAGCTGTTTAAAACAACGGTTTCCGCTTAAAACAACTATTCGGCGTATCTTTTCCCTTCAATTGTCTTGACATCGTCATCCTGAGTGAAGCGAAGGATCTATTCGCAATTCGAGATCCTTCTTCCTCAGGAGACGCGATCAAGGCTTTGAATCGATCAGATAAAAATACGCTGAATAGTTACTAAAAAAGTAGCCTCACTTATAACTTTAGTATCCTTTTACTTTCTAATTCTATAGCCTAAACTTCAAGCAATTGCTTAGCCCTGTAACGAGACTCGCATCACAAACCTGCGGGTTTCAAACATGCAAAAATAGTTGAGCTTCTAAAAATATCTTAGAAGCTGTTTAAAACAAGCGGTTTCCGCTTAAAAAGGCAACTATTCAGCGTATCTTTTTCCCTTCAATTGTCGCTTGATACATCGTCATCCTGAGTGAAGCGAAGGATCTATTTCGATTTCGAGATCCTTCGCTTCACTCAGGATGACGGGCAGTCAAGGCTTTGAATCGATCAGATAAAAATACGCTGAATAGTTACTAAAAAAGTAGCCTCACTATGCAACATAACTTTAGTATCCTTTTACTTTCAATTCTATAGCCTAAACTTCAAGCAATTGCTTAGCCCTGTGAGACTCGCATCACAAACCTGCGGGTTTCAAACATGCAAAACAGGTAAAGATTCCTTCAATAGCGACGATATCAAAAAAGCCATTTCAAACTTTGTATTATTCAGACGAGGGTCACAAAACGTTTCGTAGTGACGATCCAAATCTTCAACGCTTATCCCCTCAGATCCCCCAATACATTCAGTGACATTATCTCCAGTTAATTCAAAATGCACACCACCAAGATACGTTCCCATCGTTTTATGGACTGTGAATGCGGTTTTTATTCTGCTAAAATCTCGTCAAAATTTCTCGTTTTAATATTATCTTTTGTTTTTAAAGCATTACCATGCATTGGATCAGAACTCCAGACTACCTTTAACTGAGCATCTTTAATTGCTTCAATTAGTTTAGGTAAAGCCGAAGCAATTTGACTATGACCATAGCGAGTGATAATAACCACTTTACCTGCATGATTATCAGGATTTATAGCTTTGATAACTGCAATAATTTCACTAACTTTACTATTTGGTCCTACCTTAATTCCGACTGGATTAGCAATACCACGGAAAAACTCCACATGGGCACCATCAAGTTGGCGAGTCCTATCACCAATCCAAAGCATGTGAGCACCGAGGTTATAATACCGACCATATTCTTCGACATACTTGGTCATGGCTGACTCAAAGCCCAAAAGTAACCCCTCATGGGAGGTATAAAAATCCACTGAGCCCAAGCTTTGCTCTTGCGCTCCTAAAGATTCGACAAAAGCTATCGCATCACGGATATTAGTTACGATCTGTTGGTATGGCCCTTTTTGAGGTGACTGCTCAAGAAATCCTAAGTCCCAATTCTCGGGATGATGTAAGTCAGCAAACCCTCCCTTTGTTAAGGCTCGGATATAATTTAAGGTCATAGAAGACATATGATAACCCTGCAGTAGACGTTGAGGGTCAGGCGCACGCTTTTTCACATCTGCTTCATAGCAGTTAATATTATCCCCACGGTAAACGTCCATCTCAATCCCATTTACAGTTTCGGAAGGATTGGACCTTGGTTTTGCATACTGGCCCGCAATGCGGCCCACTCTAATGACAGGGCGGCGTACCCCATAACAAAGGATAACTGACATCTGTAATAATATTTTCAGTTTTCTCGTAATGGAAAGCTCATTACAATCGGAAAATTTCTCCGCACAATCCCCTCCTTGCAAAAGAAATGCATGCCCTGATTCAGCTAAAGCAAGTTTTTCTTTCAAAGCTTCAATCTCGCCAGCAAAAACAAGGGGAGGATAAGTCTTTACTGTATCTAAAACCGATTCTAAAGCCCCAGCATCCTCTTCAGTATAATGGGGCTGTTGCTCGATTGGCAGCCCCTTCCAACTTTCTGGTGACCAACTTTTCAATACACATCCTCTACTTAAAATCTTTTTCCCATTGCTGAACCTACTCAAACCCAGGTGTTTTAAGTCTCTGCATTGGGTATTCCCTCCACGACTATAAGTCCTTTAAAAAAAGTTATCCATGAATATATTTTATACAATACTTCCTAGGCGCCGCTCATAAGAGAACAAATCCCCCATCCCCAACATATAGCATGCAATTTTGATCAGACCAATAGCATCACTCCACAAAAATACACGAATAAAATTAAAAATTACCCTTCCTTCATAAGGGAAGATAATTGTAAGATAATAAAGAATGGTTGTTTAATAGACAATAATAACTCTAAGGGAGAATAAGCCATTGAATTCAGCTCAGATTGCCAATAGCCTGGGACTGATTGCTTATGCAATAACCTCTATTTTATATTTGCTCTCCTTTAGCAAAAAATTTGCAACAAATAAAAGCCTATCAGTAGCCTTTGCTGCCTTTTGTTTATCGACAGCATTCGAAACAACCTCATTACTTATCAAACAAAACGGCATCAGCCTTATTCATGACAGTGGAAGTATTTTGGCTGAGGTTGTCGGCTGGCTGACAATCATTGCTTTTTTTCGCTATAATATGAAAACACTGGGAGCTTTTATCGCACCGCTGGCAACTTTGATGCTGCTTATCCAATTCTATGCATCTTCGCCGGCCCCAGGCACTGTTGACGTTTCAGGTTACCCACGTGCATTTTTGTCAGCACACGTACTTTTAGCCATTCTTGGAGAAGCAGCTGCAGTCGCTGCCTGTGGAATTTCAGGAGTTTATCTAAGGCAGAGACGACTTTTAAAACAAAAGTTAATGGATAGCCTAAACTTAGAAACACCAGCCTTAGATGGCCTCGAACGCCTGTTAATGATCAGCCTTTGGACGGGATTTATATTTATTACCTTCAGCCTTTTAAGCGGAGCTTTCTATAGCCATCTTTGGGGTCATAGCCCTTTTTCACAAGGAGTGAAAACCTTATGGGCTATCTTTGTTTGGAGCTGGTATCTCATTGCCCTGCTATCACGATTAGTTTTTAATGTCCCGATTACGCGCATCGCTAAAATGAGTTTTATTGGCTTTTTACTCTTAGCGACCACTTTTTTTGGGATTTTCACCATTCCCAGCAAACTAGGGGGGATGTAGATGGCAATAAAAAGCCTAGATTTATTTTGTTTGGGCGCTAGCCACAAATCCGCTCCGATCGATTTTCGTGAAGAGCTATACTTAGATGAAGAACAGCTCTTAAAAGGCCTACCGCCTGTTAAAAACAAATTTAATTTTTCTGAGTTAGCCGCACTTTCAACATGCAATAGATTCGAAATGTTTGGTGTCTGTCCAATTGGAAATGACAATCAACAAGGATCATCCATGCCTACATGGAATTACAAAACAAGCCAAAAAACAGTTGCAGTTTAACCCGGACGTCATAAGAAACAGCACTTACCTACTACACGGACGCGATGCAATTAGACATATTTTTTCTGTTGCTGCCAGTATTGATTCCCTCATCATAGGCGAAACACAAATTACAGGACAGTTTAAAAATGCTATAACCATAGCAAAAGAAGCTGAAACTTTAGGCTCTATTTTAGATAGACTAGCCCAAGAAGCCTTATTTGCCGCAAAAAAAATTCGCAGTCAGACATTAATAAGTCAGAAGACTGTTTCTATAAGCCACGCAGCTCTGGATTTATCCAAAAAGGTTTTTGAAAACCTTAGCGAACAAAAGATTTTAATTATCGGGACTGGTGAAATGGGGCAAGTAGCCGCAAAGTATGCGCGAAAATACCAACCCAAAGAATTATTTATTGTCAATCGCACCTTAAGCAAAGCGCGAGATTTGGTGGAACAACTTTCCTATGGCTGTGGTTTTTCACTGACAGAACTCCCTAGTCTGTTAACTAAGGCTGATATTGTTATCAGTGCGACTTCCAAAGAAGGCCATATTATCAATCGCAATATCTTAGAAGAAGTTCACAGAAAAAGAGCAGGACGCACCCTATTTCTCGTCGACATTGCCTTACCAAGAGATATAGAACAATCTTGTGCAGACTTTGATGAGGTTTATTTATTTGATATCGATGATTTAAAGCAGGTCGTTGATGAAAACAGTGAAGTACGTAAGAAAGCAGCCATCGAAGCGCAAGGAATGGTGCAAGAGCACACCGAAAACTTTTTGCAGTGGTTGGAAGCACATGCTGTCAAACCTGCCATTTCTAAATTTAATAACTATCTCAATGAGCTTTTCACCAAAGAGCTAGAACGTTCTTTAAACAAAGGACCATTAAATTCAATTACCCCATCGCAAAGAGAGGCTTTGAACACATTTATACATTCGATCAAAACCAAAATGGGAGGAGATATAGCACGCTCCTTAAACAATCCTCCAAATATGATAGAAAAAGAAAAGCTTGTAGAAGCCATCAATATTCTTTTTGCTGAAAAAAGAAATAAAAATATAAAAGACAGTCCAAAAACTAACGTAAAATAAAATTTTTCGAGAAACTACACCTATGAATCATGGTCTAAAACAAACTAATATCAAAATTGCTTCACGTGGTAGTACATTAGCTTTATGGCAAGCTAATTATGTTAAATCTCTGCTAAAAGAGCAAGATTGCCAAGCCGATATTTCCGTTATAAAAACAACCGGGGATAAAATACAGAATCGTTTCCTTCACGAAATAGGTGGTAAAGGCCTTTTTGTAAAAGAAATAGAACAAGCATTGCTAGAAAAAATGCTGAAATTGCTGTACATAGCCTCAAAGACTTACCTGCCACTACACCAGCACCTTTTACTCTTGCAGCAATACTAAAACGGCATAGCCCGTTTGATATTATGATATTTAAACCTGAATATTGGCATCAAATGGATCTTTCATCTAATCCGCAAGCGCATCTCACCAGAGAAGCATTGGCTCGGCTTGGCCCTTTAAAAATAGCGACGGGAAGCTTAAGGCGCAGCTCACTACTAAGAGAAGCCTCACCAGCGATTCAAGCGATTCCGATAAGAGGAAATGTCGATACAAGGTTGAAAAGCTTATGACAAGCGATTGGCATAGCTTGATTTTAGCCGAGGCGTCAATGCAGCGCTTAGAAAAACTTGACGATCTCAAATGGATGCGCCTTGATCCCAACTGGTTCGTACCTTGTGCAGCCCAAGGAGCATTAGTTATTGAAACGCTTCAAAACAATCCGATCATAAATATGCTCAAGACCTTCGATTGCACCGAAACAAGGAGAGATATCACTATTGAACGTCTAGTCTTAAAAAAACTTGGGGTGACTGTACCATGCCATTTGGCTGCTATTTTAAAGCCAAAAATGGAAAATTGATAGGCGAAGCCGTTATATTAAATGAATCAGGTGATTCATGCCGAGCAACATGACAACAGATCTCTCTTCTGCAAACAAAGAAAACTGCGAAGAGATTGCTAATATTATGATAAATAAACTCAAGGCAAATGGAGCAAACCGAATTTTGACCTCTTTAAACCTTCCAAGCATTGAGTAACTTTTATGAACGAACAAAGTATCATCTGGACTCGAGCTCTAATAGATTGGCCTAAAGATAGAGAGCTCTTTACGAACCGATTAAGCCAGGTAATACACTTGCCATGCATAAAAACTAAAGCGATCACCAACCCTGCCTTGCCTCAAATTGCCTTTCGTAAGGAAATCATCACTATTATTGGCAGCCCAAAAACCGTAGCATACCTTAAAAAAATTCCTCTTCTTACTCAGATATTAGCAAGCTCAAGGAAAATATATTGCATAGGAGAAAGCACCGCTAAAACTATACAATCACTGCATTTAGCTATTACTCCTCCTGTTATTTCTTCACCTTACCAAAACATGCGTGAACTAGCTGACGAGCTACTTTTAAATGAGCACAATAAAAGTATACAAATTTTTGCCCCTGGCCCGAAAGTAAGGGCGTTTGATGCAGAAAATTTATTCAAAAGCTCTGGTTATCAATATTTCCCGGTGGATTTATACGAGACGTCACATGGATTAAGAGGAGCAGATGGCTCACCTTTGACAGAAAAAGAAATCAACGAACTCAAGAAGGCCTATGGAGTCGTTTGCTTCGCAAGCCCTTCAGCTGTGAAAGGATTTTGCTCATATCTGACACCTAATGAAAATGGACTTTCGCACCAACTTATTGCAGTTGCAATTGGCTCGACAACTATGGAAATTGCAAAAGATTATTTTTTAGAATGCCGCCAGACATATACACCATCAGTGCAATCTTTAGCCCAAACAGCATTCGATATCCTATCTCAAAAATAAATCCTGCAAAATATCAAAGCCTGTAATTAAGTAGTATTACTTACATAACAACTATCATTAAAATATACCGAAGTCGCTACCGATAGAGATCATTAGAGTTAACTCAATTAAATTGGAAAATTGATAATTTATTTAAGCTAAGGGCAAAAAAATTCCTCAATAATCAAATGATTATGGAGATAAACAGCTACCTACAAGCAGATGGCCTAACACGTATCGACAGACTGCACCTTTGGTATGAACGCTTTTTAAAAAGTTATTCAAACATGTAAATCCATACCGTTAGACTGCGAACGTGCAATTTATAACAGAAGGGGAGAAACCTATGACAACGCATAACTTCAATATATTAAATGGCTTTATTATTCTGATGGTTATATCTGCCTGCTCATTAAAGACCAAAAACCATGAAGTCACCCCTAGATCATCATCAGCAGTAGAAAAAGAAGATAAGCGGCAGCAAGACGCCATACCAGAAAAACAACGAGAATCGCAGGTAGACACCACCACAAAAGTTGACCCAAAAGCATTATTTCTCAACGAAGATGAAAAAGCGACAGCCGACAAAGATGAAGTCTGGAGTGCGAAGTCAAATAATAGAGGAAATCCATTAGAGGTTAAAGGCTGCAAGGTTTGGAAAATTATAATAGCCCATAAAACGACTTTAGGGTGGGCCTCAGGAAATCGAAATGATTGTGCTGAAGCTTGCAATTCTGTAGCTAGATTTTACAAGACCTTAATTGACAAAAAAAGCTCAATAGACGGTATGCCATTTGAGTACATTTGCCGAGCAATACTCTAACTAAACCGCACTAGATTTAGTGATAATAATTTTCCAATAATTAGAAAAATATGTTTACGAGGTTTCTTATGAGGTTTTTAATTATAGTTATTTTAAACATTATGGCTGGTGTTGCTTTAAGTGGATCTGATGCCAAAGCGGGAGAGTGGAATGCTGTCAAAGATAATAACCATGCGCCAAGGATCCATGATTCGTCCGCCCCAGGAAAATGCTTTATCTGGAAAGATAAAATTGATGTCAGCGCCAATGGAAATTCAGCCTGGGCCTGGGTATCGGGAAGCATCGAAGAGTGCGTAGAGGCATGCCGTTCTTGGGCCTCTAATTTTTACCAAATACAGCTTGATTATTATAAAAGTAATAAAATTGTCACTGGGCTAAGTGATGGGCAAGGGACTGAATATAATCAACCTTATAAAATGGAATGTCGAGCATCATCTTATAGAGGTGCATATTGCAATCCGATAGGCTCAGGATTTAAAGTAAATCCGACAAATCCCAACTACTCCACGCTTACATCTATTGGAGGCACTGTCTGTATTAAAAACTAGATAATTAGAAAAAGGAGCTAACTTTTCAGTAAGCTAGCTCCTTTTATTTTAAAAATCCAAATTTCTTACACTATTGAAAAACTGCAATATCAGACAAGTCAACATTTGGCATGTCATTAGGTGGCCCAGACAACACATCATAACCTGCTTGATCATCGTCAATATTGTCTGCATCCAAATCATATTGCCCTTGTGCGTTTTGAACAAAACATTGCTTCCAAACATTTGGGCCAGTATTGTCAGATTGAGTTCCACAGACACCATCTGAAATTTGTGGGGTATAACAACCAGTTGGTACAAATTCATTTTCACCACGATCAGCAGAACGAATGCTGCTTTCCATAGCTCCAGCCCATGCACAGCCACTTAAAGTTCCATCTGTTTCATTTTGACTAGTTTTGAAAATAAAGCCTCTGGCTCTTTCACCATAAGAGCCTCCTGGATTCACCCAAAAACTAATTTCACCCGCATAATTTGATGGATTGACATCAAAGGCAAAATATCCAAGACCCCCTGCATAATCATTTGCCTGGCCTGGTCCAAAATCACCATTTGCATCAGCTCCCGGATTAAATTCAACCCTTCCATCTTCTTGCCAAAAAGTTGTAGGATCTAAGCGATCTGAATTAAATGAGGCATTACGCACCTCAAATTTCAATTTTTGGTCCTCAGCCGTTGTACCCGATTTTTCATAGACCATTGATGTTAAAACAGCATAAGTTTCCTGATTTTGATCATTGATGCGATCAGATTCAATTTGCAAGACTCCATGATAGGCATCGTTTCCTTCAGCTGACGGAGCATGTTTTAGGGTAAATTTATATTCACCTGACGATTGATTTGCTTGTGCAAACTTTAAAGTAATTTCAGTTTGATAAACTAGTTCTCCACTGCTCGCTTCAAGCCGCGACATTGAAGCAGCAGTTACATCCGCCATCGGATCATCATTCACAGCTGTAAATACCGATAATAGGTCGATAGATTTTCCGATCTCAGGTAATTCTTCTGCCAACCCATCTTTCTTTGCTTGGCATAACATCCCCTGAAAAAGCTCTAATGCCGCATTAAGTTTTGCAGAAGCATCAGAAACATTTTCCCGTCCTTTCACTACCATACAGGCTTCACTCGTTTGCGATGCTGAAAACCCATCAGCACTCATCAAAGCGCTAAGCACTCCTGACAAGGTTTTATCTGATGATTCGATAGCGGGATTCACACGCCCTATATCCAAAGTTCCTTTTTCAGTGCCTGCGATAATACCGTAATCAAAGCCAAAGCAAATATCTTTAATCTTATTCTCAAAGCTAAGATTCATTAAAGACCCTGTAGAGAAGCATTCACCTTCTCCTTTTAAACGCTCTTGCTGCTCGAGAAGTGCTTCTTTTGGATGCGTTTTAAAGTCAGCCTCACCACCTTGTAAATTCAATCTGTTGTTGCCGCTAAGAGAATACCTGCCTGTCAACCCAGCCGCTACTGAAATAGTTCCAGCACCAGCTTCTCCTGGTGTAGCATCTACTGATTGTGGTAACGCTGTTACCATTAACCCCTCTGGATATGCAGCCGCAAGTTGGTTTCCAGATAATGCCAACTTACCCGTATCTACCGGGATCTCCGTATCTTTAGAGGGATCATCTGAATCATCGCTACTATCTTTTTTACAAGCTTGCCCTAAGCTCAATAAAGATATGAGAGCTATGATTAACGAGGGCTTTTTAAAAATGATCATACGTACATTGCTCCTTTAAATGGTTAATGGCTGGATTATCAATGTATTAGAGAGAGCAACACTCACGAGATAGCAATGCACCAAAAATGAATAGCATATGTGCACATGCTAGCTTTTTAGCAATCAACCAAAGAAGGCAAATTGCCACGATAGATTTCTCCCTTTAATAAAGTCAAATTATAAATTCTCTTCGGAATAAAGGGATCGTAAGTTAGCCTAACCTCAACCAACACTCCAATAACCATTTGTAATTAATAAAGAAAATAAGATAATAGCTTTTTTGCAAAAGCCAATACCTTATCATAGAGGTTTGAGCTATAAAGATGATGGCCTTTGTCACTGAGAAGCTGCTAATATGCATAATTTCGACGCTATTTCAGAAAAAAGTACCTTTATATTAGGATTAACCCACTGCTTTTTTCTTAACGCTCTATGTATCCTGTATGTTAGACTGCTCTTAAAGTAAACTTATTTAAAAAGACTCTTAAAAAACAATAAGCGATAATAACGAAAGGTTGATAGAAAGTTATCTTAATGAACGACAAAACGACAAAAAAAAATAATCATAATGATCAGACAATTAAAACGCTGCTGAGTCGTATAAAACGCCCTGAAAAAGCACTTGTTACGGCAGGCATGCCATATGCAAATGCTCCACTCCATGTCGGACACTTAGCCGGGGTTCACGTACCAGCTGATATTTATAGCCGCTGGTTAAAAATGTTAATTGGAGAAGACAATGTCCTTTTTGTTTGTGGTACCGATGACCACGGATCAAATAGCGAAGTTGCCGCGATCAAACAAGGAATTGAAGTCCAGGATTATATCAGTGGTATTAGACAACAACAGAGTAAAACTCTGCAAGAATATGGCATTTGTATAGATAACTATACAGGAACTTCAGCCCCAGAAACATACCAAACTCATAAAGAACTTTGTCAAGAGTTCTTGCAGAAGCTTTACAGAAATAACATGCTACAAAAGCGCACAAGCAAACAATGGTTCGATCCTGGAATAAAGCGATTTTTACCAGACCGTTATGTTCAAGGGACCTGCCCTAACCCAGAATGCGACAACCCCGATGCTTTTGGTGATGAGTGCAGCTTGTGCGGACATTCATTTGAACCTGAAGAGCTATTAAACCCACGTAGCAATCTAAGTGATCAGACCCCCCTCTTGAAAGACACCAAACACTGGTGGCTAGACATGTGGAAGGTATCCGATCTTTTACGCCAATGGATTGAAACCAAAAAAAGTGTATGGCGTAAAGGCGTTTACAACGAGGTAATCAATACGGTACTTCCATGCTTCGCTTTTTCCAGTAGCGACGAAGAAGAATTTAAAAAAATTCAAGCACAACTTCCTAAACACAAACGCCGCTATGCTCCAGGTAAGCAAATTGTAGCACAATTTTTCTCCATACCGGATCTAGAACAAGCACGTACTTTTGTTGAAGAAAACGGGATAAAAACCACATTAATAGACAGCTGGGCATACCGTTCTATCACCCGTGATGTCCCCTGGGGTATTCCGGTTCCTACTGGCATTGACTCAGAAATGGACGGTAAAACATTATATGTGTGGCCAGACTCCCTCATAGCTCCAATTTCATTTACTAAAATAGCTCTGCAGAAAAAAGAGCAGAATGCCTCTGCTTACAAAGACTATTGGTGCAATGAGAATGCCCGCATCTATCAATTCCTGGGACAAGACAATGTCTTTTTTTATGTCCTCATGCAAGGGGCACTATGGTTAGGGCATCAAGATGATCCCATGCATCTTCCTAAGCCTAACGAACTACAATTGACTGAAATTATTGGCGCGTACCATTTACATTTAAATGGAGAGAAGATGAGCAAAAGCAAAGGTAACTTTATTCTTGCTGACGAGCTAATCCATCAAAAAGGTTATCACCCTGAACAAATTCGTTATTATTTTGCCCTTCTAAGCCTTTCAGAAAAATCATCAAATTTTGAACTATCGCATCTAGATGAAAGAAATCAATTTTTAGCCGGCCCTATGAATGCTGCTTTCGAAAAACCTATATCGGCAGCCTACTCTCAGTTTGGAGGCAAGGTCCCAAACGGAAAACTTATGGAAAAAACTGAAACGGAAACGTATAAAATCGTCCAAAGGTATATAAAAGGAATGGAAAGAGCCGAATTTTCGAAACTACTTTATGCCATCGAAAACTATGCAAGGACCATTAATAGCCTTTTCGCCCAGTTTAAACCACATGATGACCGATTTCCTGAAGAGCAAAGACGAGATGCATTATTTTCTTGCTTTTACATTTTAAAAAACCTAGTCATCATGCTCTATCCTTTTGTTCCTCAAACAATGAAAAAATTACAAAAATCGCTAAACCTTCCAGATAGTATATACTCGGTGGATGAATTAGGAACTATAATTGCAGGTGGCCATAGCTTAGGAATCAAAGACAGTTATTTTCCTTCGGCTGCTGCAGAGAAGGAAAAACTTAAAAGCAACTCAAGGCCATTCAAATGCAGGGCCAATGACTTTGTCACGCGAAAGCTTACCACGAGCAAAAAGATTTCGTGTAACCATAATCCTAAAGATTTGCATTAAATGGCTCATAATATTCTTATCGCCATCTAAAATACTTAACGCTCGAGCAATTGCCTCAAGGGTAGATAATCCTTGCGGGCGTTCAGGAGCAGTGCGTAAACGGTATTCCGATGGATTCCCTCGAGGAAGGGTTACATGTTTAAATGCAATATTAGCTTTCTTAATCCGCCGATGCATGCGTGTCGCCTGTCCCCAATTTCCATCTAGAACAATAAGACGTACAGGCTTTTGTAATGTTTCAACATACTCATCTGAAAGAACTCTGGCTTCTTCACTAGGAAACAACAATAAATTTTCGTAATCGGAAAGATATAAATCCTGCCAATTGACAGGTTTCACCTCATCCCCGACAATATGCATTTCTTGATTTTTCAACGATGAGCAGGCAAGCCGCCCTGAATTCGAAGTTTTATGAAGCTCGCTACGATGGATTAGCAAAACAAGCTTTGCCTTATTAGCTATTTTTACAAACTCTTGACACAAACACAGAGGCTGCAACATGTGGCAATCGCTACATTTAGGCATTTTACCAGCCAAAACAACCTCACATCTCTGGTTATCAAAAAAAGCAGGCCACTGCGATACCCTATTTTTGAACAACTCTCAAGCCAAAATTTTGTTTCAGTTGGAAATATATACAAAGTAATAAATAAGCACCCTTTCCTAGAAAGTATTTACGAGGTAGATTACCTTGCCTCAGACATAGTAGACTATATTTAAGGGATTTTTTAATTTGCAGTAGATCCAACATAAGGTCACAAGTAAGATGATCTAGGCTCGCACAAAAAACAAGATACAGTCATACACATAATTTTAATTGGACTTGCATAAAAAACAGTGCCAGGAGAAATAATGCGCAAACTAACTGAGTTAGTAGATACTAAAACAGCAACACGACTTAATAACTATCTGCATGCAAATAATATTGATTGCACGCTAAGAAAAACTACTAACAATGAAAGCACAAGCATCTGTCTTTGGGTTATGGATGATGACAAATTGCAGGCTGCTAAGGATATTCTAAATGATTTTTTGAAGGATCCATCCGCGAAACGTTTCGACGCTGAAGCACCAAAAGAAAAACCTATCACTAAGGTAAAAGAAATTGACGTGCGAACACAAGTTTTCAATCGTTCAACCAAAACAGGTGCAGGAAATATTACACTAGCTATCATTTTTTTTTCTTGTGTTGTAACACTTTTTCTTCGTAATCAGATGTTTTTGAACATTGTTGGAAGCCTGTTCTTTTCTCTCCCAGCAATTTTTTCCGGACAAATTTGGCGTTTAATAACTCCAATTTTTCTCCATGGTGATTTTTGGCATTTGCTATTTAATATGCTCTGGTTGTATCAATTGGGAGGACAGATTGAAGCTATAAAAGGAAGCCGTTACTATATCGTGATGATGGTTAGCATTGGCATTATCTGTAACATTTCTCAATACGTCATTTCTGGACCAAACTTTCTAGGAATGTCCGGAGTTATATACGGTTTCCTAGGTTTCATCTGGATGGATATCAAACACAGCCCTACCAGCAGGTTTATCCTTAATGAACAGGTCGTCTTTTTTATGCTTATCTGGCTTGTCATTTGCTGGGTGGGAATTATCGGAAATGTAGCCAATACCCAACACATCATGGGAATGCTGTCAGGTACGGCTTGGGGTTACATCAGTTCAGGAGGAATGAAAAACTGGCTTAGAAGAAGACGCCGCTAAAACGATTGCGTCTTCTCATAAATGTCCTGCCATATTGCTCCATGTTCATCAATATCAAAATGATCGGCATCTGCAAGTTTAACATTAGAGCTTGCATGGCTTATAGCGGATGAATGTAAGAACCAAGTATTATCTTGATAATAATTATTCCACTCATCTGTAGATACAGCAATATGCTCTCTCATTTCTGGCAAGATATCACGAGGTGCTTCATTACAACCATCAAGGTCAGAAAAATTACAATTTTTCTTGCTAATAGGATCTAAAGTATAAAAATAACCTAGCTCTTCCTCAGCACTCAAAGATTTAGCTAAAGACATAGCTAGCCAGCCACCATAAGAATGTCCAACCATTAAAGACTTTGCATGGTGCAATGATCGTAATTTTTCAAAAACTTTCTCTCGGACCACACTTTCTTCCTGGAGAAGCTTAGGCCTTTGTTCCCAAGAGTTTAGATAGGATATTTTATTAGCACCATTTGTATAACAAGTTACGAAGTATTCGACTTCCGCATGCCCTTCTTCTACCAATCTACGCTGTAAATCCAGTATCTGCCCGTAAATACCATCAAAACCCAATTCGCCAGCATCAGAGTTACAGCTATTATTCCCCGCAAAGCCAAAAATAATAGGTATAGGCCTTTGCGCATAGCTTTGCGTTTTCCCATCATGTGAACCACTACCACATGCAGTAATAAGATTAACCAAGCACCCAAAAATCCCCATACAGATTAGCTTTGAGATCTTCATAAAAAGCCCCCCCTTTCCATTTCTGTCACAACCACAGTATTAGCATAGCGGCTATGCCATTTAAAAGACTTCGTTTACAACAACATATTTTTTAATCTCTCCGCTAAGGCTAACTTAACTTTTTTAAAATTGCGATACAAAAATAGACGGGTATAAAAAACCAACACAAGTACAATTTTAATAATAATATTAACGCCTTCAATCACAAGACCGCTTGCTATGTTTCTATGGGTATAAAGTAGAAATCATCAATATACATCCAGAATCTGAAATTTTTTGAAAAACTGTAGTATTTTCAACGAATTCGAAGTTCGGCCGGGTGCTAGGCGTGAGGAGAAGGGAAACCGTAGTGTGCATGTTGGTACATGAGGATTTCCTGACGACGAAGCAACGACGCAACCGGCTAGAAATTCGGATACGGGATACATACAAAGGGCAATATTTACTTCTAATAAATACGAAAGCTCAATGAGATGAGACAATCAATTACAGTATCGATTCCTCAGAAAACATCTATCCATACTTATTTATAAGCCGCATAAAGTGCGTATCCCACTAGGCATAAGATCGTTGCAGAGACTACCCTTCAGCTCTTTTTCCAAAAAAGCAGCATTGCCTCCAGTGACGACAACTTTAGTTTCTCTGTACTGTTTTCCTAGCTCCGAACAAACCTCTTTGATAATTTTCTCGATTCCACCAACAGTCATCAACAGTGCACCGTCAAGCATGGCCATAAGTGTATTGGAAGCAATTCTCCTCTTAAAACATAAAACATCCGTCATGGTACGCAATTCAATCTCAGGTAAAAGTCCCGTACTATCCGCCAACGCATCCAATATTAGCTGCATACCAGGTAAAATATAACCGCCAAAGTGGTAACCTTCGTTAGAAATCACATCTACTGTGGTCGCAGTCCCTGCAGAAATCACAAAAGCAAGAACATCGTTTCTTCGACGCTCCTGCGGAGATAAACAACGCAACCACCCCTCCAAAAGCGCTAAGCGATCAATGCCCAAATCACTAAGCTCGTAAGCTCCATCTTGGTAAAATACAGGATTTTTCTCAACATCAATTAAGCGTACGCCGGCATCACTAAAAAATAATTTAGCACATTGATAAGCCTCTGGGCTTACGCTCGAACAATAAACAGGCCATCCAGGCATCTTTTCCAAAAAAGATAAAACTTTTGTAGGAAACAATTCAACAAGTTTTTTACGAGGCAATTCTTGTGGAGAAACAGCAAAAACAAAGGAAGGAAACTCATTTTTCCACGATTCAAAAGAAAAAATTTTAATTAAGCTATTACCAATATCAAGACAAAGAAAAGGCAAGTTGGGAACACCAAAAGCCTCTTCATGCAGGTCATTGGATTTGATGTAATCAATGTAAAGCCATTCACATTCATGGTTTACACTAGATAAAGGTATAATTTCCCCAGGATTTACAGCTGACTCCAGCCGCAAAGAACCATCAATTTCAAGCCCAGACGTTAAAAACAATTCTTTTTTCTGACAAAAGTAAACAGGTTGGCCTGCCGGTAAAGCAAAGTCAGAGTAGGCAGCTATAATTTTTTGTTGATCTAACGAAAGCCAAGATGAATAAAAGTATTCGATAAAAGAATCTCTAGCCTCTTCAACGTCTAAAAAAACTGAGTCATCAGCTAAAATGCCTCGAATAGAAGTGCACCGATAAGCTAACCCCGTATTGTCGGGAGCAGTATTTAAATTCAATCCTATACCGATTGAAATATCTCCCCACTCTTTACCCTGAATTGAGGATTCACAGAGAATCCCTCCAAGCTTTCTACCTTGAAAGACTAAATCATTGGGCCATTTAATTCTGACAGAAATTGAATAAAAAGACTTAATCCACTGGGCCACGATTGCAGCAGCAGCTATTGGCAACAAACCAATTTCAATCGTCTTTGAAGAATGGGGAGGAAGTGCAAATGTTAAAAATAAGTTTCCTTCACCACTCTGCCAACTCCTACCTCTACGACCCCTTCCTTTTAACTGCTTGGAAGCCCAGACGACGAAAGGAGGATTAATGCCTTGCGAAAGCAACGACTGCACTTCATCTGAAGTAGAGTCCAGCTCTGCAAATTTATGCGTTTTAATATGGGAATATTCAGACATTAAACAACAAACTCAAATCAGCCCACTTTGAAGAATGCAAAATGGCACTCGTAGAAACAAAATTTACCCCAGTTTCTGCAACCTGACGTAAATTATCTAGAGTAATATTGCCAGATGCTTCTAATAATGCCCTTCCTCTTACCGTTCTAACGGCCAAAGCCATCTCAGAAATAGACATATTATCCAACATTATCAAATCAGCACCTGCTTCAATAGCCTCTTGAACCTCATCCAAGTTTGTGGTTTCAACTTCTATTTTCAATGTAGGAGGTAGGCTTTCCACTAAGCGATTCAATGCTTCAGTTATACCACCGGCTGCACGAATATGATTTTCTTTGACCATGACACCATCTGTCAGACAAAGCCTGTGATTACGGGCGCCACCGACAACTGTCGCAGATTTTTCAAGCAACCTAAGGCCAGGTGTCGTTTTACGAGTGTCAAGCAACTGTGTCTCTGTTCCTTCTAAAAGTCGAACATATTTTTTTGTTTCAGTTGCAATCCCAGAAAGCCGTCCTAAAAAATTTAGGGCAACACGCTCAGCCTTCAAAATCGAACGGCTTTTACCAGCAATCTCTATAATCAAATCACCAGCCTTCAACTCTTGCCCGTTTTCAGCATGCTGAACAATTTTTAAATCCGGATCTACCTTTTCAAACACTCTGATAGCAACTTCTACTCCAGAAGCAACAATATTAGGCTGTTTTGTAATAATTTTAGCAGTCGCATATGAGTCTTCTGCAACACAAAGATCAGTCGTCCAATCTCCATGCCCCCAATCTTCTTCCAATGCTCGAGAAACAATCGGATCAAGTTGAATCCTATGTAAGACTGGCATATTACCCTCCGCGCCATCAATTCCATCTAGGGCGTGTTGACGTTTCATTTCCTACTACGAGCCAAACCCTTGAGTCACAACGTTGTCAGGGTTTTAAAAATTATCCTCAATGTACATCTAGTACACCTCCGGTAATTTTTGAAACCCTTCCTAGCTGCGACTTTCAAGTATTTGTCTCTCGCTACGAAAATGAAACGTCAACACGCCCTAGTATCTTTCATATATCCAAAACTTACTCCTTTCAATATCTGATTTTTTGTTCATCATCCTATGAAAAAACCAGCATAAAGAAAGTCTACAACCCGGATCCGAATTCCTAGCCGGTTGCGTCGTTGCTTTGTCGTCAGGAAATCCTCATGTACCAACATGTACACTGCGGTCTCCCTCCTCCTCGCGCCTAGCACCCAGCCGAACTTCGAATCCGATAAAAATACTACAGTTTTTCAAAAAATTTCAGATCCCGCCTACAACTTTTCTATTACAATATCGAATGTTCCAACTGGATAAGTTTCGTTAGCATCTTCTTGAAAATCTACAATAACGGCATCTTTTTCTGCGTCAGTCAACTCATTCAAAATTAAGTCACTAGCATTGTATCTGTCACCAGCAAAATACATTTGGGTTGTTAACTCTCTATATCCGCGTTTTTGTATCTTAAAATGTATGTGCGATGGACGGATCCAAGTATCAGAAGCTGGATACTGCCCCGGGCGGATGGTTAAAAATTGATAAGATCCGTCTTCAGCACTAATAGCCCTTCCCCAATATTGGAAATTTGGGTCTAATTCGACACCAGTATTAGGGTCAGAAGGATGGTTATAACGCCCAGAATGGCAAGCTTGCCAAACTTCAACTAAGGCTCCAGCAACCGGTAGACAATTTTGATCTTGCACTAAACCTCTCACCTTAATTTTTTCTCCTTTAGCACCTTCTCTATGCCCAGCAACACGAGTCAGATCGAAGTCCTCATCCTCCTGCTCCTCCACTGGATAAAAAGGCCCCTCAGTCTGCTGCGCTGTGGGAATTTTACACAGCGCTTGCGATAACGCACTTGCTCCAACCGAGCCAAGTGATAATGCCGAAATCCCTTGTAACAACTTTCTCCGGTTCATAATGTCATGATTTGCCATGCTCTTCTCCTTTGAAGTAAAATAGAAGTAACTTACGTAAGCTCAAATTGATGGCAGACAGCCTCTGTAAGATCCCTAAACGATCGAGGCATCATAGATCATTTCTGAGCCAGATGATAAATTAATAATATACATGAATGGGATAGGAAAAATTTATGCTACCTTCCTCGACAGATATTGTTAATTTCATTGAAGTTTCAAAGACAGAAAATCTTTCTAGAGCCGCCGAGCGCCTTGGCCTTACTCAACCTAGCATTAGCCTCTCCGTAAAAAGATTGGAAGAAAATATTGGCGTTCCACTCCTAACGCGATTCAAAAATGGAGTAAAACTAACCCAAGCTGGTAGAAAATTTCTCAATGGCAGTCGCCTTGTATTAGAAAATTGGAAACAGCTTCGGGCTGATACTCTCAAATCACACTATGAAATATCAGGAGAAGTTTCACTTGGCTGCCACCCTTCCGTAGCACTTTATACATTGAACCGTTTCCTACCCAAACTCCTCATTGAAAATAGTGAGTTAACCATCAATCTACAGCATGACCTATCTAGAAAAATAGCAGAAGAGGTTATCAGCCTCAGGCTTGACCTAGGAATAGTCGTCAATCCGGTCAATCATCCAGAATTAGTGATTCATAAGCTATGTCAAGACCAAGTTGGGTTTTGGAAGCTTACATCAAATAGTTTCGAAAAGAATATTTTAATTTACGACCCAAACCTCCAACAAAGCTCTAATTTATTGAAAAAATTAAAGAAAAACCCAAAATTCTCCAATACATTTATGCGGCATATCCATTCATCTAATTTGGAAGTCATAAAAAATCTTGCCTCTAGTGGCATTGGTGTTGCCATTCTCCCTGAACGCGTAGCCAAAGCTGGGCAAAGCAATAATCTATCATTGCTATCTAAGAGTGCACCAACATTTAGCGATCAAGTTTGCCTTATCCATCGAGCAGACTTGACTAAAACACAGGCAGTAAAGGCTGTCATTCAAGCTATAAAGCAAGCGACTTATTAGGAGCTAAAGCTCTCTACTCGACCCCTTATTCATTCATGCACAGCCTAACATCAGCCCTCAAAGTGTTTAAACCTTAGCTATAACTCTAATAGCCCCTATCAAAATTCAAAAAACAATTCTTTGATTTTCAAAATAACTGTGGTAATTCTGCCAGGTTGGAATACGCACCATTAGCGAGGAGATGCAATGAATAAGGACAAACAGCCAAAGACACAAACACTCACAAGAAAAGAAGTCTTGGAGTTATTAGCTGAAAAAATGCCCTTAGCTGAAATGGATATGAGAAAGGCCAACCTTATCAAAGTCGACTTTTCTGACTGTAACTGCAAGAACAGCAACTTCTCCTATGCAAATTTGAAGGACGCCATCTTTCGCAACGCTGACCTCAGAGATGCCTCCCTTTGGAATGCGAATTTGGAGGGAGCAGATTTTTCTGGTGCAAATTTAGAAGGTGCCGACCTTGATTATTCCAAGTTGCGCGGAGCTGTGCTTCATAGAGCCAATATACGCCGTGCTTCCTTGCCTACAGATTTGATTCCAAGAGAAGACATCATGCGATCCGTTAATACAGGCTGCAAGGTAGGCAGCAAGTAAATCTTTAATCCCGAAAGTCAAACACAAAACTTTAAAATGAATAAATCTCTTCTTACTAATTTAGTTGCACTTATTTGTATAATAGCCAGCTACGCTATACCTGGTCGTACCGGAGAGCACTTGTCTTCAATCGGCTATTTCGCCTTTTCTGGAGCTATTACCAATTGGCTTGCTGTCCATATGCTTTTCGAGAAAATTCCTGGATTATATGGCTCAGGAGTCATTCCTAACCGTTTCGAAGAATTTAAAAGTGGCATAAAGCATTTGATGATGAATCAGTTTTTCAACACTGAAAATCTCGAAAGAATTTTTAAAGAGATGAAATTTTCTGACAATAACGCCTATGAAAACTCAGAAAATTTAGACGGATTTAGAGGTATTATAGCATCGATAGATTATGAAAAAGTCTACCGAGGGCTCACTGATGTCGTCCTGACCTCTCCAATGGGAGGTATGCTAGCAATGATGGGCGGCCATGAAGCTTTAGCGCCACTAAGATCTCCTTTTGAAGAAAAAATGAAAGAAATACTGTTTGAAATAGGAAACTCAGACGAATTTCAAGAAAAACTCAGCCAATCTTTCGGCCAAAACGGCAATGATGTTATTCTTACTAAAATAGAGGGAATTGTCGACACACGGCTCGAAGAACTCACCCCTAAAATGGTAAAAGAGATTATCCAAGAAATGATTCATAAGCATTTAGGTTGGCTTGTAGTATGGGGGGGGGTGTTTGGTGGAGTTATAGGTTTGATTATGAGTTTTGCCAACTCATAACTAACCCTAATAGCAAAAATACTTAGCTAAATTGATATTTTTCTATCAGATCAAATAATCTTTAAGTACCTCCCACCATGCATCTTTTATAACTGCAGTGGTATACTTATGGCTTTCCGCAATGGCAGCTTCTTGCAGCTTTAATAAATTACCGCGATTAGTATGTAATGATAAAATGGCTTCAACCCAAGCTTCAGGCTGGCTTTCTTCTAAGATATAACCTGTAGACTCGTTTACAATGCTTTCTGGTCCAATATGATTACTAGCTATAACAGTTAAACCTTGAGACATTGCTTCTATTATAACCATACCAAAAAGCTCCTCCCAGCCTTTTTTTCTTTGCGAAGGAACTAACAAAACATCATGACACTCAAAAACTTTTTTTAATTCTGCTCTATCTGATACCGCTCCTAACCAAACCGCACCCACGTCTAATGCTGGCTGGATTAGATTTTTATCCTTACCATCGCCGACAATTGTCAACTGTATTTTCTCCGATAAAGGTAAAAGGTTGGATATCTTCACAAGATTTTCTAAGCCTTTTTCACTAATTAGTTTGCCAACAAATAAAATTTTGAGAGGCTTATCTCTATCTTGCAAAGACAGCTTCATTTTATCTCGAACACTAAACTCGTGTGCATGTGGTATAGAATGGCAAGGTACACAGCAATAAAAATTCTGTAAAATAGATTTACAAGTAAGAGGCAATACACTTACAATACATTTCGCCCCCTCAGCAAAAAACTTTCGCCAAGCTTTCATTACAAATGACCTTAACGGAAAGATTGACCATCTAGGTACATTACTGCCATCCCAATAAGGCCAGGATGTATGATATATAACATTGTTTTTTCGGCACAGTAGCCGATACCAAATCATGCGAAAATCAAAAGGGGCCATCGGTAACAAAATAAGCCTATTTTTAAAAAAAGGCACTTTGATTCGGAAAAGAAGATTAGATAAAATTTGCTTCGAATACCCTCTCTTCCAATCCCGCTTTACAATATTTGCTATTGTAAGACGAAGGACGCTTGATTCTATATAAACAACTTCGAAATTTTTTTCTTTGCCTAACTCTTCAATCCCTTTGTAATATGGCCGCCCTGAGGTTTCATGAACTATAAAAATAGATCTCATTTGGTTCTTCAAATTCATCCGGCACTTTCTCAACACAACATTAAAAAGAATAGGCTTTATAATAAGAAAGCATAGTACCTCATGAATTTAATAATTTTTATGAAGAATACTATTTACAA
This sequence comes from Bdellovibrionota bacterium, assembly GCA_041391425.1. Lineage (GTDB taxonomy): Bacteria > Bdellovibrionota_B > Oligoflexia > Oligoflexales > JAWKNZ01 > JAWKNZ01. The sequence continues at coordinate 56,299 of JAWKNZ010000011.1, read as the reverse complement.
ACAGGTATTTTGCAAGCCGAATTATCTACATCATCGACTAACACAACTTTTTCCCCTGATTCGCAGTGAGGTTGGGCATATTCGGGACACGCCGTTTCACCATTATCCATCTGGCATTTCGCAATATTACATCCATCTCCATTCTTGCTAATGATCAAATTTCCTACGGGACAAAAAGGAGGTTCAAATATCGGACACTCTTCACCGCCACCAATATCAGAATTGTTCGTAGCTTTCATCGCCTGGCAAGAATATAAACATAGATACACAGCCACTAATATAATACTTTTTATCATCTTGAACCCTTACACTTAAATTATTTGCATTGATCTAAAACTAGTTTAATCCACAAACTTATATTTATACGCCCATATGCCTTCACGTACCTACAATCTCAGAGAAACTCCTTAACTCTACAGTCAATTTACATCCCGGATCTGAATTTCTAGCCGGTTACGGCGTTGCTTCGTCGTCAGGAAGTCCTCATGTACCAACATGTACACTGCGGTTTCCACCTCCGCGCGCCTAGCACCTAAGCGAACTGCGAATCCGCTGAAAATACTACAGTTTTTCAAAAAATTTCAGATCCCGGTTACATGTCAAATCTATTTTACAGTATTATACCCTAAATCATTAAACCATGGCAATAACAGGAAAATCCATCAATGCCATCATTTAGCAAAACGTTTTTATTATCCCGGATCCGGATGAAATGGTTGCGGCGTTGCTTCATCGTCAGAAAATCCCTTTGCCAAGCAACATACACTGCGGTTTCCCACCTCCTCGCGCCTAGCACCCGAGCAAACTTCGAATCCGGTGAAAATACTACAGTTTTCAAAAAATTTCAGATCCCGGTTTTATTATGCTCTTGCCATACTCTCAGCTACCAGTATTTGCTTAAAATATTTGTATTCGCTTCTAATTTTTGCCAGAGTCCACGTCAATAATGTAGTAGCTGAGGTTGTTAAAGATTGACGTAGTTTATAATCTGATTTCTTCAATCCTAGGGTCCAGCCATAACATAGGAGAACCAGAGATATGCAACAGCCAGCTCAACTAGCAAAGGTTATCGACTTCACTCGATACCGGAAATTCAAAAGATCTGATGAAGACTTCAGATTTTCTATATGACTTTGAAGAAGATCACGACAACGAAGTTCCAGAGCTTGAGCTCTCTGAGAGCTTCTGGCGTGGATTTTAAAAAGACGATTATGAGCAATAATTCTCCCTAGGGGACTTAAAAAAGCATTACCACAAAGAAAAGCTCAAACTTACATGACACTACTCTCTAAGCTGATAGCTACAGAAAAACCCTTATCACAAATCTATCCGGGATCTGAAATTTTTGAAAAAACTGTAGAGTATTTTCACCGGATTCAGTTCGCTCGGGTGCTAGGCGCGAGGAGGAGTGAAACTGCAGTGTACATGTTGGTACATGAGGATTTCCTGACGACGAAGCAAACGCCGCAGCCGGCTAGAAATTCGGATCCGGGATCTATGGACTGTAGCTTAAATAAACTGAGGTGACAAAATTTATCTGGACATTGCTTCAACTTTACGTAATGTCGAAGCGATATGACGATAAAATTTTATATGGTGGAAAGTATAGCTAGAGCCTCCAAAAGGCTGTCCAACTTCATCGAGATGATCTGCTGGTATAGTTCCGTTAAATTTACCCCACTTTTGTGACGCCACACTCACCAACCCATCATTATCGCCTGTCCAGGACTGCAATAATAACGAAAGTGGCTGCAGAACAGGGAGCATCCAATCTTCAGAGCCACCAATAAAAGGAGAGCTAATCCCTGCCCAAGATTGATAAAAAACTTGGTCGCTATCACGAACAGCAGGATTGAAACGATTTTTAATCCAACCTACAGAAAGATCTCGGGCAACTTCGCGAACTTTCTGCATAAAGCGAGACTCTCCAATTCCCACAAGCTTTTGTAAAATCAACAGACAATGATATTTACGACTATCTAACTCTTCTAAAACCTTATCAGCAATCAAAGTTCCATAATTAGGAGTACCAATCATACTCAACGAAGCAATACTTGATTCCTTCTTTAGTTGGCTAATAACATAACGGGCATCTAAACCACCCATCGAATGCGCTATAATATGCACTTTATCTGCGCCCGTTTTAGCAAGAACACTTTCAATAAATTGATCAAGTTGCCCAGCCCTGATAGCAACTGTATTAAATGGATCGACTTTACTTGCATAAACACGATAGCCATCATTTTCAAGAGCACGGCGGACGCGATAGAAATAACCGAACGATCCTATTTGATCAAAGCCAAGCATTCCGTGATGCAAATAATGGGATATTTCAACTCGCCGCCTGAAGGACCGGCATAGGACCTACTTGAAAAAACAAAAGTAGCAAAAATTAGTATCGCAGCAATCTTAGTTTTACATCGGAACCCGTCCATAGATACCCCCAAATACCTGCGAGCAGTAAGCTTTGATTTGACAACCAAAATAATAATTATCAAAAATCATTGGATGTTTGTACCTATTTATTAGCAAATCATTATAAGCACTACAATACTTTTTTTAAAAAAGCCTCAGCGAGCAAACTAGAGCCTAATGCCAAGGATGTGACTAAAAACAAGACACCCCCCTACTAGGACTATAACAATTAATGCATATAAATTATAGCTTGATCCCATAAAGTTGCCTGATATATGTCAGCCCTGTATCATCCGACTAGGGCATGTTGACGTTTCATTTCCTACTACGAGCCAAACCCTTGAATCACAACGTTATCAGGGTTTCAAAAATTATCCTCAATGTACATCTAGTACACCTCCGGTAATTTTTGAAAACCTTCCTAGCTGCGACTTTCAAGTATTTGTCTCTCGCTACGAAAATGAAACGTCAACACGCCCTAAAAAAAACACCTTCTACAGACTTCATGATTCAAATCACTTTTTCTCTCTACAACAAGGTTATGTACGTACACTATAACTTTGAAAAGTATCAGCTCACTATTTCTTCCATATGAGAAGATTTGCTTCTTTCATAGACACTATTAGCCAAGAAAGCCCTTTCCTCATCTGCTTTTTTTTCGAACACGCTTTTTTGCCAAACCCTCACCTCTGGATTCCACCGATAACCATGTTCTCTTAGAATGTCTTTTTTTTCAAACGCCGCACCTACTGCAGAAAAACATATTTCGTGCTCATAACTCGTTTCAATCAACTCTGACAAATAGGGAGTGATCAGCCGAAGGGTTGTAGCACAATCAAAAACCGCACGGTGAGCAAATGAATTCACAAATCCGTGATCTGCAGCCAAATAATTTAGTGCCCTCGTTTTAAAACCATGAGCAAACCAATCTATATGTTTTTTTGAACATGCCCAATGAGCTGTTGATAAATTCAACTCTTGACGTTGTTGTAAAAACGAACGGTCAAAGCTCATATTGTGCGCAATAACGACAGAAGAGCGATCAAAATATTTCTGCACTATCCCCCAATCAATACATTGCCCTTCAAGGTATTTATCTTCCAACCCTGTTATCTTTACAATTTCTGGACTAAGACTGACTTTAGGATCCTCTAAGGCACCATATATATTGCTAATCACCGGATTTTTTGAGCTTTCAACAGCAAACTCAACCAAACCAATTTCGATAATTTTATCTTTAACCGGGTCCAACCCCGTTGTTTCCAAATCTACGACCAAACCAAAATCCATAACCCCATCTCCTACAATGCAAATTTTGCTCATGGTTCACATGAAATCTTTACCATAAAATATAGACATACTCTCTAAAAATCCTAGCGAGGGAGCTGGAAACCACATGAGCGAAGCCACAGTAGAGAAGCTCAATCAACGTGAAACTATTAATATAAACTCATTCATTGACCTTGAAAAAATTTTCGAAAATTATCCATATAACGAATATGAATTCAAGAGGCCGGCCAATGGAGTGATTACTTTATATAGAGATGGACTGACTAAGTTTTTTATCTGTGATGAGGTTTGGCAAAATACCACAAAAGTCAAGACCTATATAAATCATACAAAAACACCAGGAATATCTATCATCTGCGTCGGCACAGTTAAAGAGCTACAGACACTTCCCAGTGAAATGCAATCCGAAAATATCCAGCAGATTTGCCTTCCTGTAAGTGAAGATTCTCTATCGACCAGTATCCGCTGTATTCATAATTTTCAAAAATTAGTAGATCATGCAGAAACTGAAAAACGCTTGATTGAAAAAGCCTCTCAAGAGGTAAAATACGTATTATCCATTTCTCGAGAATTAAATGGCGAAAGAAATATTAAAAAACTCCTAAATCTAATTTTATTTAAGGCCAGAGAAATTACCAATGCTGATGCTGGTTCAATTTACACTACAGAAATACCAGGTAAAAACGTCAAAGAAGGTAAATTGCATTTTCGCTTTACTCAGAATGATTCGATAAAACAAAACTTAAATGAATTTGAATTGCAAATTAGCGACCAGTCGATTGTGGGTAGCGCCGTGATCCACAATACTACTATCAATATTCCTGATCTATATAAGCTGAATGAAGACTCTACCATGAACCCATTCGGTGCTAGACACGATCGCTCCTGGGATCGTCGCCTTGGCTATGAATCACATTCAATGCTAACAATTCCAATGTTTGACATTAGCCATTCGGTAGTAGGTGTGATCCAACTCATAAATAGGAAGATAGACCCACATAAAAAATTAAAAGAACCTGCTGACTTCACTGATAATATTGCCGAGTTTAGTCAAACCGATATCGAATATGCAGAGATTGTCGCTCAACAAGCGGGAATCGCCCTTGAAAATGCCAATATGCATGAGGAAATTCAAAAACTATTCGACGGCTTTGTCAATGCATCGGTTACAGCAATCGAACAACGGGATCCAACAACTAGTGGTCATTCGCATCGCGTCGCTGCTCTAACAATAGGCCTTGCTGACATTGTTAGCAGAACCTCTACTGGTGGAATTTAAAGATAAAGATTTGACGAAGATCAAAGGCGCGAAATAAAATATGCATCACTTCTCCATGACTTCGGCAAACTCGGAGTTAGAAAACGTATTGGTGAAAGCGAAAAAAACTCTACCCTTGGCAGCATGATTTAATCGTTGAACGTTTCAAATTAGTGCGTTCACGCTATGAGATAGAATATCTGAATAACATCATCAACCTGATGCAAAATCCAAATGCTTTTCCAATGGGCGTTTCCATTGAAGTATTTAAGGATGAACGAGATAAAAAATGCAAAGAACTAGATGCATATTTAGATTTCATAAATAAGGCCAACGAACCTACTGTTTTAGAGCAGGGTGGTTTTGAATTGCTAAAAGACATAGCAAGTTGTAAGTTTAATGACCACATCACTAGCAATAGACCATTTTTACTAGCCGATGAATTAAAATCACTTTCTGTTTCCAGAGGATCTCTAACTGCTGAAGAATTTGCTGAAATTCAAAGCCATGTGACTCATACCTACGAATTTCTTAGACAGATACCTTGGGGAGATAAACTAGCGAACATCCCACAAATCGCTGTTAAACACCATGAAAAATTAGACGGCTCAGGCTATCCAACAAGCGCTGGTGCGCATGAAATACCTATCCAATCTCGCATGATGACTATTGCAGATATCTTTGATGCTTTAACGGCATCAGACCGCCCCTATAAAAAAGCTATTCCTGTCGAAAAAGCTTTAGACATTCTCAGTATGGAAGTAAAGGGCGGCAAGGTCGATTCTGGGCTTTTTGACTTATTTTTGGATGCAAAAATATACGACCTTGCCTTACAGCACTAAGCTATTAAGGAGAGCAAAACCTATCAGACAAGGCTTGCCTAGAAAAATGAGGAGATAGTACCTTTAGGGCGTGTTGACGTTTCATTTTCGTAGCGAGAGACAAATACTTGAAAGTCGCAGCTAGGAAGGGTTTCAAAAATTACCGGAGGTGTACTAAATGTACATTGAGGATAATTTTGAAACCCTGACAACGTTGTGACTCAAGGATTTGGCTCGTAGTAGGAAATGAAACGTCAACACGCCCTAGTACAGCGACAAATGTTTTTTAGGCGTAACGCAGTATGACTACTCAATGCATACCACTAATTAATAAACCTCCAAATCTAATCCTATCAAAGATAGAGAGGTAGTACCGCGAAAGTGATTTTTGACTGCAGTTACAACAAACCTAGCTTTATCTCCGGCTTTAACCTCTGAACATACATGATTAAAAAACATAATTTTTTGTCTATCAAACTGAACACCTTCAATTTGAATAGCAGTATGCCTAGGCTCACCCGTCTTCTTATCTTTATAAAAGACAACCTCTTCAACATCCGCTTCAACATAAAACCTAGGCTCTTCAAAACCGTGTCCGAATGGTTTTAAAGCATCTAAATGATCAACTAGTTTTAAGCTAGCTAGCTCCAAAGGCAAACTACAATCAAAATAAATTTTGCTATGCCAAACCTCCGGTGATTTTTCACGTAAGGCATCACTATATTCTGCCAGACGAAGGCGGATCTCCATTTCATGTTCAGCAGGAAATGAAAAACCTCCTGCTGCAGCATGCCCACCAAATTTTGTAAACAAGCCACCAACCGCAGCCATAGCATCAGTTACATCATAACCAGGAATCGACCTTGCCGACCCCTTGCAAATGCCATCTTTTTTCTCATATAGCCAAACAGGGCGCCAAAATTCTTCTGCAATCTTACTCGCAGCAATACCAACTACCCCTGGATGCCAGTCCCCCCCTAAAAACAAGATTGAATCGTTTGCATAACTACCAGCATATAGGCGCGCTTCATGAACAATCTGAGCTTGAATTTGCTTTCTAATCTCGTTACATCGGCTCATTTCATGAATTAACTCGCCTGGTTCCTCATCTATAAACGCCCTAATAACCTTATTAGCATGTTCAAGACGTCCTACCGCATTGATTCTCGGCCCTAACCGAAAGCCAACATCTTTTTCGTCCATTTGTGTTTCAATAGAAGAGGCCGATAATAGCTTTTTTAATACCGGACGATGGCTTTTCAATAAAGCTTCCACTCCCAATTTTGCTAAACGATGATTGACCCCATTTAAAGGCACAACATCGCAGATTGTCGCCATGCCAGTCAACGCTAAGATATCTACCCAAACATCATGAGGAGGGTTAAACTCTTTCGCTAGCTTACGCAAAAGAACGAAGGTAATACCACACCCACAAAGTTCTTGGTATTCCGGATCTGGATGCGTCTTAGGATTTAAAATCATACAATCAGGCATTTTATCTGCCTGAATTTTGTGATGGTCAGTACAAACAAATTGTACTCCATTACTTAAGCACCAGCTAGCCTCTTCATTTGCAGTAATGCCTGTATCCATAGTAATTATAAGCTCAGCTTTTTCTACCTCAACTAGATGTTTCACCGCATTAATATTGACTCCATAGCCTTCAGTAAAGCGATCGGGGATATAATAAGTATAGTTTTTAAATCCTATAGAGCGTAAAAACCATATCCAACTCACACAGCTCATCGTTCCATCAACATCATAATCAGCATAAAGCGCAATACGTTTATTCGCTTTAATTGCATTAGCTATTGCCGAATATACATGCTCCAGTCCATGATCTCCATAATTTAGAGTATCCACTGAACTAAACTCACGATTTTTTATTATACAATCCACCAACTGTTGATAATTAACAGGGTGTGCATTGGATAAGGATTGCCAACTACTGAATTTGCTACCCATAATCTCTATATTTCCCATTAGAATAGTCCGAAAGTCTAGTTTCTAACCTCTGTCAAGTCAAGAAGTCATCCTATTCTATAAAAACTAGCAACGATGCTCTATTAAGCAGACAAATTGTAGAATAATAATATTGCAAATGAGGTCGTTTCATTCACATATCCTATAGGCAAGCAAATTCTGATTTACTATACTCGCCTGCGATAACGATAAAAGCCATCTAAGAAAGTGTAAAAAATGCATAGAAAACTGCTTTTAACCAGCATTCAAAAAATATAAAGAAGGTTTACTGCCTGTCCTAAAAAAACATATAAGCTTTGACTTAGAAGAAGAATGTAGAATTCTAGAAAAATTTGAAACAACCTTTGTAAATATGTCTCCTGAGTGCTTTGACCGAGAACACTTGCCAGGACATATCACTGGCAGCGCCTTAGTAATCAACAAAAGGCGGATCACGTAGCCTTTAACATTACATAAGAAACTGGCAAAATGGTTGCAATTTGGAGGGCACTCAGACTCCGATCAAAACACCTCACAGGTTGCCTTACGAGAAGTTTTAGAAGAATCAGGACTTAAAACTGTAACATTTTAGCAATACCGTCAGAAATTAAGCATGAAAAAAATAGCCATCCCTTGCCTTTTGATTTTGATATTCACCACATACCTGCCACAAAAGGCAAGCCTGAGCATCTCCATTACGACGTCCGCTACGTAATGATAGCTGACGACCATAAACTCGAAATTTCAGATGAATCCATAGACCTCAGGTGGTTTGACCTATCAGAAGCTAGAAAAGCAAATAACGAGCGCAGTATGCTCCGCCAATTTGACAAACTTGAGCAAATATTAAGCATCACATGATTGACAGTAAGATCCCGGATCCGAATTTCTAGCCGGTTGCGGCGTTGCTTCGTCGCCAGGAAATCCTCATGTACCAACATGTACACTGCGGTTTCCCGCCTCCTCGCGCCTAGCACCCGATCGAACTTCGAATCCGATGAAAATACTACAGTTTTTCAAAAAATTCCAGATCCCGGGTAAGATGTCTTAGCTACTCTTGACAACTTGCAAACAAGGCTTAAATTTAAAATGTCGAATATAGCCCATTACACACGAATAACGGTATATTCTTCCATAGAATCGATAACTTAAGAGGATATTAACTTTGGCTGACTATTATAAAATTCTGGGTGTCGACCGCAATGCGTCTGATGATGAAATCAAAAAGTCCTACAGAAGCCTGGCGTTAAAATACCACCCCGACCGCAACAAGGGAGATAAAGAAGCCGAAGAAAAGTTCAAAAATATTAGCGAAGCCTATGCTGTTTTATCGGACAAGCAAAAAAAACAAGAATATGACACCTATGGAGCCTCGGTTTCGGCCAACGATATTCAACTGACGATATCTTTCGAGGGCAGATTTCAATTCTATTTTTCGCGAGTCGATCTTGGCGGCAATAGTATTTTCGCCAATTTATTCGGCGGGGTTTTGGCGGTGGAGGTTTTAGCGGTGGCACCAGAGTTCACAAAGGGCAAGATGTCGAGTACCGCGTCGATATCGGCTTTCAAGAATCTTATGATGGTGGAGAAAGGCAAATATCCTTTCAGCTTAACGATGGAACTCGGCGAGATTTAAAAATCAGAATTCCAGCCGGCATCAAAAATGGCGGTAGGCTTAGAGTCGCTGGTAAAGGAGCTCCCTCCCCCAATGGTGGCTCTAATGGCGACCTCTATGTAATCGTAAACATCGTCTCACATGAACGTTACCGCCGAGTGGAAAATAATATTGAAGCTGCCTTGCCACTCAAACTATCTGATGCACTACTAGATGTTCAGCCTCAATTGAGACACCACAGGGAGTAAAAAAGATCAAAATACCTGCAGGAGTCAGCGGGGACTAAAGTCCGCTTAAAAGGGCTCGGATACAAGGCTCCCGGCCAAGGTCAAAGTCGTGGTGACTTCTTTGCTGTGGTTGAATTAGATATGCCTAAATCGCTTTCAAAAGAACAGAAAAAAGCAGTGACGGAACTGCAAGAAGCAGGATTGTAAAAAGCAAATTATAATCCCTATTTTTTTCATTCACCTTGAAACTCTAAAATTTGAAATGCTATTTTCCTGGGGCATAAGATGTTAAAAGCATTTTCACGCTACCAATTTTTATTTGACCACTGACTTTTAATAAAATACGTGAGCTATCTTTGCTAAACCAAAGAAAAACATCTCCCTTTTGCTGCAGCTCTTGACCAATAAAAGTCTGCAATTTAAGCTTAACAGCCTCGAACTCACCGGCAGGAACTGTTACCTTTTCAAAGTTTTCAACCCTTGCCTCAAGCCACCATGTTTTTTCAGACGAATAAACTAAATACCTCGCACGTTGGCCAACTTTATCAAAGCTATATGTCCTCAATTTATATAAAGCAGCAAGCGAATCACTTGCACCTGGCTGTAGTGAGAATTCTTTTTTCTCTACTTTTCCAGAATTCTTATCGTGAATCTTTTCTTTTACCAAGCACTGCTGATGATCAAATTCAAACCATTTTTCTTGTTTGATTTGCTTACCAAACATCGCACCTTCCTGCTGCGACAAGTAAAAACTAACTGCACTGAGATCTCTTGGATTTGCAAATGCTCGCAACACATCATGGGCGGCAAATATATAACGGTACCAATCGCCAGTGCGTGCATCAGCAGTAAAAGCACTGTGGTAAGCGCCTTTATAAAAAGCTGGCGGATTTACTCCCAGAAGAGCTTTCCCAACCAACATACCTAAATAATAAACATCATACTTGGACTTCTCGCCTGCCTTAAAGGGTGTGTCCTTGTACACATGGCCACGAAGCACAGGAGTCTCGGCGCCCCCCCTCCTACTACCCTTTTCGTCACTTAATTCAGAAGATTCGACTGGGCACTGAACCAAAGATTCCGCTGCGATACTTATACTAATGGACTGGCCGAATAATAGCGGCAGCAAAACCTTTAAAATTTTATTTGTATAATTGTTAGAAAAAACCATCATCCTCACAATCATGCTTTTTAAAAGTTTTATCTGTAATAATAAAGCATTACTTTTCCGCAATCTCATCTGAGTATTTTCTGAACAACATGACAGCAAACACGAAAGACATCGAAAAGAATGGGCTATGAAAAAGCTAAGACAACCAATCAAACGGTATCTTTATAATTAGAATACTATCTAACTAACGTAGCAAAAACGCCACAAACCAATCAGTCTATTTTCTTTCACCTGCCCGAATCTATTAGCTTTATTATAGTGTGGATAAGAGTTATGAACTAGGCTTGCCTGATACTGCATTTTTTCCTATAACAACCAAAAGGTAGGCATAAGCCTAAGGAAGATGGTATTTAACTTTTACGAGATATGCTAATTTCACATAACTTCCGCTTATATTTTGCCCTCAAGCTGGTAAACTGCCTGTTTTTCAAAAGCTACATTGACTTTTGATATTTATTATGTTAACGAGAAACCTCGGTTTTTATTGAATTATTAACTTTTTTCGCAGCCCACATTCGGAGAACTTCCAAACTATGAACTTATCAGAATCCAACGTCTATGGTATTGGCCCAGTAAACTGGGAAGAAGAAGACACAGCCTTTGAGCATGAGTTAGACAAAGAAAAATCAGATTTCGCCCATCTCTTATCTGAAAATCCAGAAGGGGCAGGCATAAAAGAAGGCACAATTGTAAAAGGAAAAGTCGTTCGGATCACTGATGACATCGTAGCAGTTGATATTGGGCACAAAACCGAGGGTGAGATACCTGTTCAAGAATTTACACAAACAAATAGCGTTATTCAATTTCAACTTGGAGATGAAATAGAAGTTTATCTGGATTGTTTTGAAGATAACGATGGGGACATGATCCTTAGCTTTGAACGCGCAGAAATGCTAAAAGCATGGGATAGAATATCTGCAGCTTATGAAAATAACGAAATCGTTGAAGGCACCATCATGGCTCGCGTCAAAGGTGGCCTTGCTGTCGATATCGGAGTCAAATCATTCCTCCCCGGATCACAGGTTGACCTACGTCCAGTGAGAAATTTAGACAAATTAATCAATAATAAGTTTCAGTTTAAAATCATCAAATTTAATAAGAAAAGAGGCAATATCGTATTAAGCCGCCGTGTTCTTCTTGAGCAAGACCGCGAAAAACTCAGAACTGAAACTTTGGATAATCTTGAAGAAAATGCTGTTCTTAAAGGTATCATTAAAAACATCACCGACTACGGTGCATTCGTCGACCTTGGAGGAATTGACGGTCTTTTACATATTACCGATATGTCTTGGGGACGCATCAACCATCCAAGCCAATTATTTGAAGTCGGCCAAGAAGTTGAAGTCAAAGTCCTTAGCTACGATGAGCAAAAACAACGTGTATCATTAGGCTATAAACAACTACAAGATGATCCTTGGATTAAAGCTTCTGAAAAATACCAGGTCAACACTAAGACGAAAGGAATCGTTGTTAGCCTTACCGATTATGGTGCCTTTGTTGAGCTAGAAGATGGAATTGAAGGCCTGATCCATATCAGTGAAATGTCTTGGTCCAAGCGTGTGCGCCACCCATCTAAAATTGTTTCTATTGGTGATGAGGTCGATGTCATCGTTTTGGCGATTGATCAAGAAACAAGACGCATCAGCTTAGGTATGAAACAATTAGAGCCAAACCCTTGGGAAGTAGTTCAAGAAAAATATCATATCGGCGATGTTATCAGAGGCAAAATTCGTAACATCACTGACTTCGGTGTATTTGTCGGAATAGAGGAAGGCATTGATGGCCTGATACATATCTCGGACATTAGTTGGACGGAAAGAATCAATCATCCTAACGAAAAATTTGCCAAAGGGGATGAAGTCGAAGCAAAGATTCTTCAAATTGATACTGAAGGAGAAAAATTTTCTCTCGGCATCAAACAGTTGACTGAGGACCCATACCTCCAAGTTTCTAAAGATTTCCCAATTGGATCTAAAGGCAAAGGAACCGTTTCTAAAGTTGCCGATTTTGGGGCCTTTGTAACTATGGCAGATGGAATCGAAGGCATGATTCATGTTAGTGAGCTCGATGTTAACCCAGTAGAAAAACCATCCGATGTCGTAAAAGAAGGCGATGAAATTGAATTCATAGTTTTAGCAAACGATATGGACGAGCGTAGATTTTCATTATCTAGGAAGGCGTTTATTCAAGGATTAGAAGGAGAGAATCTAAAAGAATATATTGCTACTGTTAGCGAGCCAAAGACCCTTTTTGCTGAAGCTTTTTCCAAGGCAGAAGATAATAAAAAAGATGCTGACGCTGCAGCTGCGGCTAACACGACACCAGCAGAATAAACAGATTGCTTAGGAGTAAATGAGTATTAAAATGCCGTATATCTTTAAGCTTGGCAAATTTTGGGTTCTAATGCTATTTGTGGTGGTTTGTGCCTACTTTGGGTTACATAATCAACACCCTATTTCGGTTAACCTTAGCCCAATATTGGCAAACGAAATTAATCAACAAGCTTATAAGATATACTTCGCATTTTTTCTCCTTGGAGCAAGTTTTGCGATACTTTTCGGTTTTTGAGTTTTGAGAAAAAGCTTACAGTTAAGAAGCTTAAACAAGGGATCCGAAAATCAATTATCAAGCGATAGATCCTCTTCTAATAACTTTCTCCACTGACCAAACAACCATTCCAAAGATTATGACAACACACCCAGAAATTTGAACCTATACTTTCAATTTTTAAATCCGGGATCTAAATTTTTGAAAAACTGTAGCATTTTCACCGGATTCGAAATTCGGCCAGGTGCTAGGCGCGAGGAGGGAAACCGCAGTGTACATATTGGTACGCAGAGGATTTTGCAAGCGACGAGCAACGCCACATTCCGTAAAGAAAATCGGATACGGGATGTGTCTTCACCGGATTTATTCGGCCGGGTGCTAGGCGCGAGGAGGAGGAAACCGCAGTGCATATTGGTACATGAGGGATTTCCTGACGACGAAACAACGACGCAACCGGCTAGAAAGCTCGGATACGGGTTAAATCATCATCTGGCAGAAGGCGCTAAGACGCAAAGGGAAAAATAACGAAATTTATGTCTTATTGTAGTTTTGAAGGTGATTTCTGATGCAAACCATTATGCATATGCGTTTGGCAGCTTCTTGGAAAATTTCATGGCTGGGATATATTCATGGCCAATAATATGCGCGAAAATTACATTATGAGAAAGCTGTCTGATTTGCGATACCAAGGTGCGTCAAAGCGTCAGATCATTCTCTATGGCTATGAGAGGATAGTTTCCCATCGATACAGTTGGTCATATAAGTCAGGCGGCCACTAGAGGGAACGGCTAATCAATGAATTGCCTATCGGCCAAAACCTATCCAAACGGTAGATGGAAGTTAAAAAATGCTAGGAAATGATATATTTCTTGCCAAAAGAAAAATAGCAAACTAAGCCATAAAGACAGGAGCTTGCTTTGAGCGGTAGAGTCTCACCAGGACGAGCTTGCCGCAAAGCTTTTGTTAAAATTATCTTTGAAAAAAGCGCCCAGAAAAAGTTCTGGATGCTTTATACGTGAATACCCTCATATTAAAAAAATTGATAAGGCATTTGCAAAAGAAGCATTATTTGGAAGTTTGCGCTGAAAAAGGTATAAAAAAATTTTGGATTTTACAGCACACCTCGAAACGAGATTTATTAGAATCCTCCAAATTTAAACCGCTCTAGTTGTTGGAACACTTAATAAATATTTTACATGAGCAAAGTTCACGACAGGGCGCGGTGAACGAAAGTGTCAATTTATCAAAACATTGATCACTCCAAGAGCCGCATCTTTTACCAATGGAATATTAAGGCAAGTAGCGAGAAGAACTGAGTATTATACCGTGGATAAAGAGAAGAAGCCCGTCGTTACTTAGCATTACAGTTCACACCTGAATGGATTGTTTCTAGATATGGCATGAAAGGTTTAAATTCGCTTCAACAGAAAAGATGCTTATAGCAAATAACCACTTCCTCGTAGCATTAGACTCAATTCTCAAAAACCCCAAATAATCAGGCTCATATTTTTTCAAGCCAGAATTCTAAAGAGAAAATTGATCTGATCAAGGCTCCCATTAAAGGAAGGGTGTTTTATTAAAAACTCACACCATCAACTATGGAAAATTCACTTTTCGGGCAAGGCTATTTCACAATTCAAGATGAAGCTTCGCAATTAATTGCACATTTAGTGAATCCACAAGAAGGTGAGACAATAATAGACGCGTGTTGTGGACCAGGCGGGAAATTAAGCCATATATACGAACTTGGGCAAGAGAAAATAACTTTAATTGGTGTTGAAAAAAACAAAGATCAAATGGATAAAGCCAAACACACTATGGCACGTTTAGGCCATGAGGCAGTGGAATTTGTAGCTGACGACTTTTTAAAATATAAGCCAGCAATACCCCCTAATAAAATTTTACTAGATGCCCCCTGTTCTGGGTTAGGCGTCTTACGCCGGCACCCTGAGGGCAAATGGCTAAAAACAGAAGCCATAATAAAAGACATGGCAATTCAGCAGAAAAAATTCATTGAAAAGGCTCTGGACATACTCCCCCAAAAAGGCATGCTAATATATTCAGTTTGTTCATTTGAGCTGGAAGAAACCATAGAGCAACAAAAATGGATACAAAAGAAGTTTGGTGATTCTGTTGAAATCGTATCTCCTGTCGCCCTTCTACCCGACTTTTACAAACGTTATGTCACTAGAGAAAACATATTATTATTATTTTCTGGCAATCAAAATGAAGCTGATGGTTTTGGGGCATTTATTGTTAGGAAAGTGTAACCTCTTCATGGGGATTTAGGTTGAAACACTTAATTATGAAGAATTCATTTTTTTAAAAAAAATCGCTATATGGCTTCTAATGGATTATGCTCTGCATGCGTGTAGAGGAGAAGTGAAACTTCGTATTTTCCATCTACTTGTAACTTTATACGTAATTCAAACCAATTTTATACCAACAGCTCAAGCTGAACCAATAGCCAGTAAGGTAGTACGACACTTTGATGAGTTGCGGACTGAACTTATTAATATGATCTCAGAAGCAACTACCAGGGTATGGCTTAGTAGTAATTTTCTTTCAGATGGAGACTTGGTATCGGCACTTTATATTGCTAAATACCGCAAACTCGATGTCCATGTTTTACTAGGAAGAAAAAAAGCAGCAAATTACATGTCGAGGCTAAGGTTTTTAAAAACCCAATCTATTCCCGTTTTTTTGATGCCTGCAAACTTTCCTCAATATGGACAGTCCGCTCTTCTCGTAGATGAAAAATTTATTTCAATTAATAGTGAACTAGATTTTATGGTCAAAAAAAAGGGCTTTACTATAACCTATGGTAATAGCAGCCGTTCAAGTGCATACATGGGCGCTTTTGCAAATGCCACAAACCTAACAAAACCTTCTCCTACAAAGCCGGTGCGATTAGCCAAACGAAAAAAGAGCCAGCAGATTCGATTCCATCGCGCAAAAGCGGAAAAAAACAAACCGACCCAAACAATAAAAAAACGAGAGGATACCAATCAAACATATTACTATAGCGGTCCATCACCTAAACGGCCCGAGACAGTGCCTGTTAAATTACCCGCGAAAACACTCTGGCAATTAAAGCTAGAAAAACAATTCGACAAACAAGAAAAAGAAACAACTATCGAAAATGATGATACACTCAATAATTAAGAAATAAAAAGAGGAGAACCATATGTTCAAGTTTCGTTGCAATGTTCTATTTGCCTTTCTACTAACCACTGGCTGCGCGCAAATGTGCGATAAGTCTAGGGAAGAAATGTCTGCTGAAGAAGTGGTCGAAGCATATTTAGATATTGCCCTCAATATGAGCTCAGTAAACGAAAAGGAGCTACTACTAGAATATACTACCGGAGATCTAGCCACTGTTATAGCCAGTGCCAATGACGAGGCAATACGCCAAGCATATATTGAAAAAAAATATAATTTGAAAAAATATGTTTTGATGGAGAGGCGAGACAGAACGCCAAGAGAGGTTGAAATAAAATATCAACTAGCCTACTCAGAAGGCAGCAAAGATCCCTCTGAAAAAAATGAAGACGCTCCAATTGTCACAACCGAAAATACTGTCGCTGTGGTTAAAAGAAAAGGCATATGGTATATCCATGATGTAATTGGAAACAAAACATCTATTGAGTTCCCTGTTACTGAGTTAAATACGATTAGAGCTAAACCCTAATATAATCTAAAGTACTGCATATCCTATTACGTTATGCCTAAAAAACATTTGCCACTATACCAAACATATTACCTCCCCATGTTTTTTAGGCCTAGCATTTCCGATTAAATATTTCTCGTAACTATTCAGCGTATTTTTTATCTGATCGATTCAAAGCCTTGCTACAAAACAACTTTCTAATAAAAAAGATAATACATCTAATAAATCGAAAGAATTCAATGATTCTTTAGATAGATATATGCAAAATGGCCCTATCTTTTCTACTTTTAATGGGGAACTAACATCCAATGGAAAAAACCAATATACGGACCATCAAGTCAGAGCAGTCACTAAGGATAAAAACGAATATGATATTGAGATAAAAAATAGAGCTGCGACTTTCAAGTATTTGTCTCTCGCTACGAAAATGAAACGTCAACACGCCCTAGTAACAGCAAAAGATTGTCAAACTAAACAATTGTGAAGTAATTATGGTTGAAAAGCGCTGGTACACTGTCGATCCATGTCACCTCGCTATATCCTTAAAAACGTCACGATAACCAATCAAAAATTTAATCAATAATTACCTAAAAGTAGTGCTATGCGGTATTTTCTCATCATTTTTTAATCATCAAAATATAATAATCGTAGCTCGACAGCATGTTAAAAGGAAAAAAACCTAATACTGCGTTAAGCCTAAAACATTTGCCACTGTACCAAACGTACTATTCCCTTATGTTTTCTTGCTAAACCTTGTCTGATAGGTTTTACTCCTTTTAATAATTACTTTTGCAAAATGATTGTATCAAATTTTGCAATATTGACATTTTAAAAATTGGATTTAACTTGCATCTGTGCTTTGTCGATCGCACTTTTCAGTATGTAACCTAGAACTATTATAGTAATATGTCGAATACAAAAACTTTTAATAAGGATTATAAATGAATACCTTTAAACGCTTTTCGCTCTTCTTTGCCACAAATATCGCAATTATTGTTGCAGCCTCGATTGTGCTTAATTTACTTGGGGTTCGCGGATACCTGACAGCTCAAGGTATAAATTATCAAGCACTCCTTGTAATAAGTTTTGTCTGGGGTATGGCTGGTGCCTTTATAAGCCTTTTACTATCGAAAAAAATTACCAAATGGACATTAAAAATCAAGATTATCGACAGAAACCATCTCGACCCACAAGCACGTATGCTAGTAAATATGGTGGAAAGGCTTGCAAGCAAAGCAGGGTTAAGCAAAATGCCAGAAGTCGGGATATACGACAGTCCAGAAATCAATGCCTTTGCAACCGGCCCTAGCAAAAATAATTCATTAGTAGCGTTTTCTACGGGTATTATTGCACAAATGAGCCAAGAAGAGTTAGAAGGCGTGGCCGCACACGAAGTATCTCATATCGCCAATGGTGATATGGTAACTATGACCCTTATCCAAGGGATCATGAATGCATTTGTAATTTTTCTGGCAAAAGTGTTCTCATGGGCAGTTGCTCAATTTATGCGTGGAGACGAAGACGAACAACCTTCATACTTCGTAGCATTTGCTGTAGAAATAGTACTTCAAATAGTTTTTGGAATACTAGCAAGTATAATTGTAAATTGGTTTTCTAGACAAAGGGAATTTAGAGCTGATAGTGGAAGCGCAAGCCTAGCTGGAAGAGAAAAATGATAGCTGCTTTACAACGGCTACAGCTAGTATCAGCGAGCCCCAGTATGATTAACGACCCACGCACAGACCAAGTTGCGAGCCTTAAAATATCTGGTAAAAAGATGTCTTCGCTATTCAGTACCCATCCAGATTTGTCCACAAGGATCGAACGCCTAAAAAATGCGGTAAATTGATTAAACTTCATAGTTTTGAATTTTTAAAAAGCGGATTGCATTGTTTTAATGCAATCCGCTTACTTATTTTCAGGCACTAGACACTAAATCTCTAAGTAGATGAGGAAGCTGATCAATTTCTTGCCAACCTCGCGATTGATCAACTTCGTAAGAACGCTCCATTAAGACTACATTAATATAATCTAAAACTCTATGTGTCCAAAATAAAAACATCAGAAAACGTCCATTAAATCAACCCAACTGTTTAATTGATTTGTGCAATCACATGCTTTACAAAGTCATCAAGACAATCACTGGCTATAGAACCTTGCGCAATATCAGGCTTCCCCCCCCCTTTTCCATCAAAGTTAGCGAAACCTTCTTGCATTAAACGCGAACACTGGATATTGGGATTTCCTTTATATGTTTTCAAAAGTACCGAGCTTTTATCTTTACCTTTTGAGGACAGAAAAACCGTGCCTTTAGCAAATTTATCCAAAAATAGTTCTCCTAGTTTTCGAATATCTTCGCCCTCACCAGCTGCAAAATACTTAAATTTTGTACCATCCTTAAGTTCACTAACATCGTCAAACATCCTTTGCGCTTGTAAAATACGGAGTTGATCCTGTAGCTGTTTAATAACTTTCTGATTGGATTGTAGGTTATCTTGCAATAACCCCACTCTTTCCAACAAGTCAGTTCCCTTGGCTTTTAAACGTAGCTCCAACTCTTCCATTATATTCAACCTGCTCTCGATAATATCAAAAGCAGCCGAACCGGTGACAGCTTCTATACGCCGAATACCACTTGCCAATGCTTTTTCGGAAAGTATTTTAAAATAACCAATGTCTTTAGTATTGTTGACATGAGTACCACCACAAAGTTCAATCGAAAACCCTGGTATCTCCACAACGCGAACAGTATTTCCATATTTTTCACCGAATAAAGCCGTCGCTCCTTTTTCGATCGCCTCATCTTTAGATAAGGTTTCTACACCAACTACATGTGCCAGTCTAATTTGTTGATTAATAATAGATTCAACCTGATATAATTGTTGGTTTGTCAAGGCTTCAGGATTAGTAAAATCAAAACGCAATCTTTTGGGTCCCACACTAGAACCTGCCTGTTTTACGTGGCTTCCCAAAACTTGGATCAAAGCCGCTTGCAGCAGATGGGTTCCAGTATGGTTAGCAGCAGTTGCTTTTCTACTCTTTTCATCCACCACAAGTTGATACTTTTTACCGACATCAAAATCTTCAGCATTTTTTACATAATGCGCATAAATACCTTCAATAGGAGCCTTACATGAATATATAGATCCAACAATTTTTTCACCTAAAAAGATCTTTCCACAGTCACCTAATTGCCCACCACCTTCCGCATAAAATGGAGTGCGATCAAATACAAGAAGTGGGCTATCATCAGCTTGCACTACGGAAAGCAAAGTAGCTTCAGCCCGCAAAGTCGAATACCCAAGAAATTCTGTATCTCCATGAGCCTCTTTGACTCGATAAAACTCGGCTGCATGATCACTTTTAGCAGAGAAGTCCCCAGCCAATTTTGAACGCTCTTTTTGCTCAGCCATAGATCTTTCAAAGCCATCTGTATCTAACCTAAGCCCTTGCTCACGTACTATCATTTCTGTTAAATCTAGAGGAAAACCATGAGTATCATATAAGTTAAACGCAAGTTCTCCACCAAATATACCATCAGCTCCAGAAGATTTTGTCTGCTCAATTAATGTTTCTAAAAGTTTTAGACCAGAACTAAGTGTACGACGAAAAGAGACCTCTTCAAGGCGCAAATACTTTTCTATGAAGGCACGGTTTTCAACAACATTTGCATAGGTGCTGCCTAGGCTAGCAATCACAGGTTCTACGAGTTTAAAAAAAAGAGGATCTTTAACTCCTAACAAATCAAGATAACGGACTGCACGACGGATAATGCGACGGACGACATAGCCACGCCCCTCATTAGCAGGAATGACTCCATCAGCAAGAAGCATCGTACAAGCGCGAGCATGGTCAGCTACCACCCGCATCCATTGTGGATGTTGGTTATACTTCTTATTTGAAATTTCCTCTACACAAGCAATAATATTTGCAAATAGATCGGTATCGAAATTATTATAAACACCCTGTATTGCAGCAGCAACACGTTCCAATCCTCCGCCTGTATCCACACTTGGAGTTGGAAGACTTCTCCTTTTTATTGCGCCATTCTCTTTATATTTCTCATATTGCATAAAAACGAGATTCCATATCTCGACATAACGCATTTCATCATCTAGCAAACACTTACTAGTATCGGCTTCTGGATCCGAATGCTCAGGACCATGATCAAAAAATATCTCTGAACTAGGGCCACATGGCCCCAGCTCACCCATTTCCCAAAAATTGTCTTTGTCCCCTCGATAAAAAATACGATCCTTAGAAAGGCCTTGCTTTAAATGCCATATTTCTGCCGCCTCATGATCACTTTCATGAACAGACACATAGAGCTTGTCTTTAGGTAAATGGAGAACTTCAGTAAAACTCCCACGCTAAGGCTATCGCCTCCTCTTTGAAATAATCACCAAAAGAAAAGTTTCCCATCATTTCCGAAAAAGTATGGTGACGCGCTGTAAAGCCAACGTTTTCTAGGTCGTTATGTTTACCTCCTGCCCGAACACATTTTTGGATGGTGATCACACGCTTATTTTGTGGGATAGCCTTCCCAGTAAACGCATCCTTAAATTGCACCATACCTGCGTTGGTGAATAGTAGGGTAGGATCATTACCTGGTACAAGGGATGACGACTCTACCCTCAAATGACCTTTAGAATTAAAAAATTGAAAAATTTATTTCTTATTTGCTCTGTATCCATCGCACAAAAAACCTACATTACGCTATAAAGATTAAACACCACAGCTATACTCTATTTTAGTGGCTCTCTAATTAGCATTACAACCGCTTAAAATCAAAACGATTCCTCTATTATATAACTTAAAAAATATAACGACACAGGATAGATGCTATTTGAATATCACTTATGCCTAGGGATGATCATTTATATTTTCACAGCAACTATTGAATATTATGAATATTTATGCTACATTTTATTTAATAATAAATCTACCCCGAAGAACAATATGAATGAGAATAAGATAGTGCCGGAACCTAGGTAGATTAAAATGCAAAGAAGGCATAAAAATGAAGCACATGGATATACAAAGCGGAAAAACAAAAAAGCCAGGTTTTTATGCCACAAGAAGAAATTCTCCCAAAACAGCACAGAAATAGGACCGTCAGATAATTTTTAAGATGAGAGGCGTTCTAAAAAAGGATCTATAACGTTATGGACTCACAAAAGAATCTTCCAGAAAACTTAAAGGTTTATATAGCGCAACAGGATTATAGTAAATACACCTCCCGCGATCAGGCTTCGTGGCGCTATATCATGAGACAAAATAGAAGCTTCTTTAGTAAATACGGCCACCCCGTTTATCTTGAAGGGCTTAAGAAAACCGGAATTTCTATCTCGTCGATCCCTAAAATTTCTGACATGGATGAGAAGCTAAAAGAATTTGGCTGGGGAGCAGTCTGCGTTAGAGGGTTTATTCCCCCAGCTGCTTTTCTAGAATTTCAAGCACGCAATCTACTGCCCATTGCAACCGATATGAGAACTTTAGAACATATTGCATATACACCAGCTCCCGATATTGTACATGAAGCCGCAGGACATGCACCAATTATAGCCGATCCAGCATATGCAAACTATTTATCAAAATACGCACAACTGGCACGTAAAGCAATCTACTCTAGTGAAGATATAAAACTGTTTGAAGCGATACGAGAACTTTCTGATATAAAAGAAAACCCAGATGCCAGCCAAGAACAGATCGACCGCTGTGAAAAGAATTTGCAAAACGCTGTTCAGTCTATTTCTTTTGTCTCCGAATCAGCAAAAGTAACAAGGATGTACTGGTGGACAGCAGAATATGGCTTGGTAGAAAATGCAGGACAGTTATGTATCTATGGAGCTGGGCTATTATCCTCGGTGGACGAAGGGCAAAAGTCATTGCTAAATAGTGTAAAGAAAATACCAATTACACTTGACTGTATTAACCAAGAGTTCGATATCACTGAACCGCAACCGCAATTATTCGTCGCAAAAGATTTCTGTCAGCTTAGTTCATTATTAGATGAACTTGAAAGTTCGATGGCTTTTAAAGTTGGTGGGCTGAAAGCATTAGAAACTGCAAAAAAAGCAAAAGCGCTAACAACCACCGCACTGGACTCGAAAATCGGCATTTCCGGAATTTTAGAGGAATATATCAGCCTTGCCAACAAAACTCGCCAGACAGAGACTGCTTCGCAAACCCAAGGGAAAAGGGATAGCTCTAATAAAGAACAAATCATATTTATCCGCTGGTCCGGACCAACTCAGCTTTCTTTTAATGAAAAAGAACTAGAAGGCCATGGGCGCAATCGACATCCTGAAGGATTTAGTACCCCAATTGGCTTTTGGAAAGGAATCCCAACCCCACCACAAAATCTTTCAGATACTGAGCTTAAACAATTTGGACTATCCATTGGAGAGCAATGCTCATTAGAATTTAATTCTGGCTTCAAAGTTGAAGGTAAAATCAAAGGTTTTCTCAGACAAAAGGACAAGCTGCTTCTAATTACTTGGACTTCTTGTACTGTAAGCTATGCTGGTCAAACTTACTTTAAACCGGAGTGGGGAGAGTTTGATATGGCGGTAGGGACTGAGATCCCTTCCGTTTATGGAGGGCCAGCTGACTTTCAGAGATATGGTGAACAAAACTTAGGAGAACTCAAATCCCAGCCTGGAAGAACTAGTCCGTATAGCAAAAAAGAACTTAGACTGTTTGACCTTTATCAAAAAATTAGAGATTTAAGAGAACAGGGTATAGCAGCCGCTAACTTACCTGAACTCAAAGAAGTAGCTCTGGAAACAATAAAGACATACGGATACGAATGGTTACTAGCAGTAGAAGTCCTTGAACTTGTGCAGCATATCCTACCACTACCAGATGATGACGTCGAATGGGTTCACACCCTAGAACACGATATGTTAGACCTTGCAAAATATGACGCCGTAACACAATCGCTGATTCGAAACGGCCTAAAAGAGGCCAAAGTGCTAGATTGAGATATCTGGTAACGCAAGGATAAAAGGGACAGTGACTCAAATCCTTGCATCTCCATTATTAAGGGAAGTAAAAATCCATCATACTGCGTTAAGCCTTGTCTGTTAGGTTTTACTTCCCTTAAAACTAGGGCGTGTTGACGTTTCATTTTCGTAGCGAGAGCCAAATACTTGAAAGTCGCAGCTAGGAAGGGTTTGGGCTCGTAGTAGGAAATGAAACGTCAACACGCCCTAAACTCACTTTACATAAACAGTAATTTTTTTAGAATAAACAGCAGGCTTGTGTGGAATATGCGTATAATTTCCCTAACAATAGCTGAAGCGTATGTTTACCCTTTGGCAACTCAATTGTAGCTTCTGTCTGCCCTTTACCAAAATGCATATGATTTTTATCATTAGCAATAGGCTTCCCCAAATCAGGTAACGCTGTATCAATAAGCAAATGATGGTGCCCAGTATTTTCTTGCTGAACACCTGCTGGTGCTACTCCCATTCCATCTAGACCAAATTGAACTTTGAACTTGCCACTAACAGTCTGACCGTCCTTCGGAGAAATAAAATAGACCGAAGCTTTTCCAGCAAAAGCATTTGTATTTACAATAAAGCTTAGGCCGAAGCAGGCAAAGCCAACTGTAATCATTGATTTAATTCTGGTAATCATAATACTACCTCCTTTATTATAAATAATAATGAAATAGCCTACTCGCAGCTGTCAGCTTTGGCAAGAAAAACCACCTTAAAGTCAAAGGGGTTACCATCAAACTACTCCTATCTATCATATAATGGACTAAAAATTTGATTGATTCTTCCATCGATGTGATATAAAAATAGTCAGATCATAGACTCAAGACAAATTAGTCTATATAAAATTCCTCTTATGATTTGATGGATAAAATAACTGAACCTGGATTAACTCAAAAGAGCCCAAAAATGAAAGAACAAATAAGAAAATGTGGATTTGTCGGCCTTATCGGCAGGCCAAATGCGGGGAAAAGCACCTTGTTAAACGCCTGCATAGGAACCAAATTAGCTGGAGTCAGCAAGAAGCCACAAACCACTCGTAATAGAATTTTAGGTATCGATATCTTAGAAAATACTCAAACTATTTTTTTAGATACCCCGGGAATGCACCGCTCGACGGGAAAAGCTAAAATAAACCACCTAATGAACAAAGAAGCTTGGGGTGTTTTAGAAGAAGCTGACATCATTTGCTATTTAATCGACTGCAAATTTGGCTGGCACCCCTGGGACGAGGATACCTTAAGATCTCTCCTGCAACAATGCAACGTTCCGATAATGATCCTGGCTACAAAAACAGATTTAGAAAAAAAGAATATTATTGAAAAACAATGTGAATTAATAAATGAAAAAATTGACACTCTTATCACAGAACTAGAAGCGGCAAACAAAATTTCAGCACGTATAATCCAACCATATCCATACTTAATCTCTTCAAAGCGTCCAGAAGAAATTCGTCATTTTAAAAGCATTATTGCTGATATGCTTCCAGAAGGCCCATTTTTATACAATCAGGATGATATCACTGATAGGCCGCAAAGCTTTATTATTAGTGAGATGATCCGAGAACAGATTTTTAGACAGCTAGGAAATGAATTACCCTATGGAACAAGTGTTACCATAGATAAGTATGAACAACTAGGATCACTAACAAAGATAATGGCAAGCATAATCGTCACCCAACAGAGCCATAAACCTATCGTCTTAGGTAAAGGTGGTAGCCGTATACGTGCTATTGGAGCAAGCTCACGTATAACCATAGAAAAGCACCTTGATAATAAGGTTTTCTTAGACCTCTTTGTCAAAGTCCAGGAAAACTGGATAGAAGATCCAGCTTTAATTAGCCAGCTACAGGGAATTTACTGAAGGGTTAAAAATAACCTAATAAATACTCATTTTCCCTAATGATGCTTAAGCTAAAGCTCTAGTCACAGATAATGCAACTAGAGCGTTTACCTTACTTTTTATATTAAGGTAAATTTTCTTGAAATGCCTTGAACCATCCAGCATTCCATATCTGCTCCGATAATGCTCTTTGCCCTTTAATAGAGGGATGAAAGCAGTCTCTAACAGCGATATCATCTTTAGAAAACTCGTAATCTTTTATCGATTCAGCAAAAAAAACATTATTCGGATACTCATCGGCAATCGATGCGAGAGAATTATTAGCGTCTATCCAACGGTCATAAAACTGGAGCCTTTGCATCTCAGTACGATCTTTTCCAAGTAAAGGTGAGCAAAAGCGAAAAACCTTCCACATCATGCTACAACCTTTTTGTTTACCCAGCTCATACATCCTTAGCATGTCAGGTATAGCACTTAAAATAATTTTTACTTTAGGAGAAGAGGTCGTTAAATCATCTAAGGTACCTCGCAACTCAGATTCAAATGCCTGCAACTGAGTCGTATTATTTTGCTTCCAAGAACATAAATCGTTAGCACCAATCAATATCGTTACATAATCAGGCTTTCTTTTAAGCAACTTCTGGGCTTGCTTTCTTAAATGCCGCATCTGCGCGCCTGATCGAGCATAATTATAGGTAAAAACAAGAGATCCTGTTTCCTCCTGAAGCCTTGCAGCCTGCGAAAAAACGCGAGTGTCTCCACCTGTCGCCCAACTTGAAAATGGCACTTCCCCAAAAACAGTCGAATTTGTAGCCCTGGAAATAGAGTCTCCTATACTTCCGACAACCAATGGCCTTGGCCATGAAAAAAGGTCTTGTGAAAAGCTGCGCGATGTAATCCCCGTTGAAAAGAAGAAAGCTATCATAATAAAATTAACAAACTGCCTATTCATATGATCCTCCTTAAATTTGAAGATAGATCAAATATTAAAACCCAGCCTTATACTATTTTAAAAGATTAATTCAGAAAGATTAACCGTTACTTTATTAAAGCACGGCTATAATGACTCACTTAAGGGGATATACCAGCACATTCTATTTGATTACAAAGAGCATCTATGCCCTTTTGAAAGCTCATGACCACATTTTGGGCAAATCTCAATAACACCATCACCGTCATATGATGAGGGAATTTTCCCATTCATCTTTGCAGACTTATCACTTACTAAAGAGGTCAATACAACACTTAATTTTTTCACAATTAAGTAAAACAAAAGCGAATAGATAAAAATTCTGAGTACAAAACCTAACATAGATATAAACTTTAATAATTAGAAAATAAAAAATCCCTTAAAACAAATCTACAATTCTGCAACCTCTATTGACTCTTTTGTTTTAAGGGTAAATATAGAAGCCAGCAAAAGGAGTAAAGCAGCGAAGATAGAACCAACAAGCCAGAAATTTGCCCTACCTGCTATATTAGACACTGCGACTTCGAGTTGCTGCCCTTTAGCAATTTTTTGCGAAGACTTAAATGTTCTATATGTCTCATTTGACATTATTGTATTATCACCTAGCTGCATTGGCACACCAACAAATTCAAGATTTAAACTATCATCCTTAGTTAATATGCTCATTTCAGAAATATCATAGTGAAATTTTAACTGTAGGCTTGCTTTTCCCAATTGCGCAGGAAGCTTGAATCCAATCGCTATCAAGGTCACACCTGGTGGAAATTCTTTCTCAAACACTAGGCCTCCCTCAGGAGATGCTTTCAACTCTTCATTGCTCAAACCTTCTTGAGGCGCAAAATCAGTAATTCCACTGGGTAGATTGATTCTGTCCGAAAACAGTGTAGCTTCAGATCCCATATTATTTACGCCAAACATATATGTTCCCCATAATACGTCTGGACCTGAGTGCAAGACGAAAACATGTCGCTCAGCAATTTGTATGTTTTCACTTTCAGATGCCAATACTGGTAATGAAAAATATAATACTGATAAGGTAGTACAAATAAAACTCTTTAAAATAAACTGGTGCATATAATCCTCGAATCGCTTCAAAAAGAAAGGGAATTACAAATGCATAATTCGAATTTTTTTTCTCAACATCATGAGAACTTGGATATCAGAAGGTTCTGTAACCTAGCTCCACTATAAATCTATCAAAATCTCTAATCACTTTTATGATGCTGTAAATAATCAAGACGACGAGAAGCATCCAAATAACGATTTGTTAAAAACTGTTTTTTGCTTTCCCATTCTACTTTAGATATAGTGCCCTCTTTTACTGCCTTTTCGTCCAATATATATCTTTTTAAGATGGCTTTTTTCTGCCTCTCAATAACTTCCTGATTATGCTCTGCTGCTCCTGCCATTAACACACCACCTTTTCCGTAAAAAAAAGGAGCTAATAGCAAAAGGAGGGTAGCCATTCCTATCGATATAGCAAATAACAACAGTTTTTCTCCTTAACAAAATGTACAAGAAACAAAGTTACAAAAGGCATTTTTTATTTTCTCATCTGAGCTAATTGATTTTCCATTTCTAGCATAATATCTTGCGTCGTACGAATACCTCCAAGGTCCACCTGTTTAGGCTTACGCCAAACAAAAAACCAAAGAAATAAGGCCCCCAGCAAAGCAAAGGCAATAGGCACACCCCAAGCCATTACGTGAAAGCCTTCGGCTGGTGGCTTACGCAAAATCCATAGCCCATACCTTTCAATAAAAAAAGTCATGATTTCCGCTTCAGACTTTCCTTGTAAAACTTGGTCTCTAGCTGCTTCTCTGATTTTCACAGCGAAGTCAGCCTCTGATTGCATAACACTAAGGCCAGTGCAAGTTGGGCATCTTAAATTGTTACCCACACGCTGAAAAAGCTCAATTTGTTCTTCGCTCATACCCTCAAATCCCAAGCTACTGGCAAATAGCCCTTCATGACCGAACCAACCAATATGTCCTAGCAAGATCAATGCAAAGGTTTTCGATATTAGAACTCGTATTGTTTTTTTCATTTTCTCCCCCACCTTTAGGTGCACTCTAAACCTCCCAAGAACCTGCAACATGGTCTCGGCTGCGAACTCCGCGATGGCGATCAAATAGACTAAGAAAACCTCCAAAGATCATAATAAAAGCACTAATCCAAACAATACGAACTGTTGGATTAATATGAAGTTGAAAGGTTGCTGTCGCTCCATCCGTTTTATCAAAATCAGCTAACACAGCATATATATCATGCCAAAAGCTACCAATTAACCCAACCTCGTGCATAAGTTCTGCCTTAGTCGGATACTTACTGCGAGCAGCCTTAACCTCTCCTATCACCTTACCTAGCTTAGTCACTTTTAAGGGAGCAGCGTAATGAGTTGCATTTGCATTCTGTTCCATTTTAATGCCATCAAAGTTAAACTGATATCCATACAACTCAGTCGACTCACCAGCCTTCAATGTTACTTCTCTTTCAAGACCTCGATAATTACCCAAAAATCCTGCTATCGCTACCAGCACACCAATATGAGCAACAAAGGCTCCACAATAAGATAAATTACGCTTTAATAGTAACTTGGTATTAAACTTCAATCTTTTGAGATGGTCGTAAAAATCATAAATAAGACATATAGTACACCAACTCAAAATCCAAAACCCGACAATTTGCGCACCTAATGCAAACGGCGATTTAGTACGAAAAACGTCCCCACCAACAATAAATATAGCTGACAAAGGGATTGCTAGAAGTCCAGCTACAATTTGCAATTTAGCTCCGCCGGTTAATTTACCAGACTTGAACTGTACAAGGTTACCTATACCAATAGCCAAAATAAATCCAAATCCTATATACGGAGCAAAAGCGTTAAAATAAGGAGCCTGTACATTAAACCTAGCACCGGTAATGGCTTCTGAGATAATAGGATACATAGTTCCAACAAAAATCACCCCCGCAAAGGCAAGCACCAAAAACTGGGTGATAACCAAGGCTGATTCGCGAGAAAACCCCCAGACTTTTTCGGTATCAAAGGGCAAGATTGATGGTGCTCGCACCGCATATAAAGCTATAGTAAGGCATAAAAACAGCGCCAGAAATGCGAGATAGTTAGGGCCAATAGGAGACTGCGCAAAAGAGTGAACTGAGCTTATCAAACCTGAGCGGGTTATAAATGTCCCAAAAAAGCTAAAAAAGAATGCCAAAGTAGCAAGAACAATTGTCAGACGCTTTAGATGCCCCAGCCTATCTTGCACTTGCAACGAATGCAACATAGCGGTAGAGAAAAGCCACGGTATAAAACTAGAGTTCTCAACCGGATCCCAAGCCCAATAACCAGCCCAACCTAACTCCACATAGGCCCAACGGCCTCCTAAAAATAGTCCAATAGTGAGAAAAATCCAGGCAAAAAGAGTCCACCTGCGTACAGTCTTCAACCAGCCTTCAGTAATGTCACCGTAACATAAAGCCGCAATTGAATAAGAGAAAGGAATAATGAGTGAACTATAGCCAGTAAATAAAGATGGGGGATGAAAAGGCATATAGGGATTTTGCAGCAATGCATTCATTCCCTGTCCATCCTCTGGCACAGGAAAAATCCTCACAAAAGGGTCAGAGTAAGTAACAGCCAAATAAAACATCCATACCAAAATAAACTGAGTAGAGGCACTGACATACGGCATGATATGCTCATTATCTTTAGAGTATGTCCAGTGGGCTATTAATGAAAACAAGCAAATTAAAAGCGTCCAAAAAAAATGTGATCCTTCGAGTGCAGCCCAAAACGCAGTTAAAGTATAAAATGAGGGAAGGTCATTAGAGGAATTATAGGCAATATACCTAACAGAATAATCACGCGTAAAAAGCATATACCACATCAGTAAGGCAGCCACGAAACACATCACAAAGGTTAGAGTTGCAGCCACTCTTGCCGATCGATATAGACGCCGATGGCGCATCTTTGCCGAAACTAACGCAGCGATCACCCCATAACTACTAGTTATGAGACACAAGAACATCAAGTAAAAGCCATAATCTGCAAACATATGATCTCCATAACCAGGCCGCCGCCTTTTACTATCTCTGCGTAAGGGGTGCTCTACCACCCTGTGAGAAACGTTTCCTGCCCCCATATATATAGGATCTTATTAGGAAATTTGAGGGCTTGCAACTAAGCTAATTGTAGCATAATAAGTTGCTGCTGAATAAAGCGCAACTCGATTAGGGGGAAAAAAGGACTATAATGCCTAAAGTTTATATAAAAACACTAGGTTGCAAGGTTAACACCTATGATACCAGAGCCATTGAAAACCAGTTTATTTCAAAAGGTTACGCTATTGTAGACCAACCGCATCTGTCCGATGTCAATGTGATCAACTCATGTTCAGTCACAAATGCCGCTGAAAAAGAAGCAAGATATTTACTCAGACGCTATCATCGAGAAAATCCGGGTGCCCTAAGGGTGATTACCGGCTGCTATGCTCAGACCCAATCCGCTCGACTTGCGACCCTTGAAGAAGTCGATTGCGTCGTTCCTAATGAAGTTAAAAGTGAGCTAATAGCTTTCGTATCTAAGGCGCTAAATCAGAGCCATGAAGAAAGGCAACTTTCAGGTAAACTTCCGGAAGGAATTAATCAAGTCAAAGATAATCGTCAGGGACATTTCAAAAGTTCTGCTGTTTTTTTTGACAAAGCAAAATCAGATTCACGCACCCGCTCCTTTTTAAAAATCCAAGATGGATGCAATGGATTTTGTAGCTATTGCCTCATACCTTATGCTCGAGGGCTAGCTCAAGTGTCGATCCGTTCAAAATTATCGACGAGGTAAATCGGCTGATAGGTGAAGGGGTCAAAGAAATTGTACTTACAGGCATCCATATTGGTGACTACGGAGATGATTTATTAGCAGGTGATGATAATAGCCACCGATTCGGACTTATAGATTTGCTCCGCGAGATATTTAAAAACAAAGGTTTAAAAAGGCTGCGCATCTCATCTTTAGAACCTATGGAAGTTAGTAATAGTCTTTTAGATGTATTGGCGGAAGAAAAGATCGTTTTTGTGATCATTTCCATTTACCTCTCCAATCTGGACATGATCGTATCCTTTCGTTAATGCGTCGCAGCTATAACTGCTCAGAATATGAGAGCACCCTCACACTAATCCGCAGATACTTTCCACATGCAAATTTAACTGCCGACGTTATCCCTGGCTTTCCAGGAGAGTCGGATTTAGAATTTGCAGCGACAGTAGAGTTCATCCGCCAATCTGGGCTTAATGGTCTGCATGTGTTTCCTTACTCGAAACGTCCGAACACCGCGGCAGCTAGAATGCCAGGCCATATCGAAGCCTCCATAGTAAAATCTCGAGCAGCTGAGTTACGCAAGCTAGCTGCTGAACTCCAAGGAGCTTACGCTCGATCATTTCTTAATAAAAATTTGACTGTTCTATGGGAACACCAATACGACGAAGCTGGTAGGCTAAAAGGAAAAAGTAAAAACTATTTAAATATAGTATCTAAACCCAGTGAACAGATCCAGCCTGGAATGATATCAGAAGTAACCTTGAAAGGCTTTACCAACC
Organism: Bdellovibrionota bacterium; assembly: GCA_041391425.1. Taxonomy (GTDB): domain Bacteria; phylum Bdellovibrionota_B; class Oligoflexia; order Oligoflexales; family JAWKNZ01; genus JAWKNZ01. Next base: position 23,912 of record JAWKNZ010000011.1, on the reverse strand, counting down.
AATTTGACTTGTTAGCAATACCATCCTTGACTTATTAAGGGGAGCAAAATAAAGAGTATCCATAAAAACCCTAACTTAGTCACAAGTTAATTCTCATTCAACATGCCTGCATCCGGGACCTGAAGTTTTTTGAAAAACTGTAGTATTTTCACCAGATTCGAAGTTCAGCCGGGTGCTAGGCGCGAGGAGGAGGGAAACCGCAGTGTACATGTGGTACATGAGGATTTCCTGACGATGAAGCAACGACGCAACCGGCTAGAAATTCGAATCCGGGCTGCATATTTGTCACAATTATCCTAATTATATCGCTAGCGTATAATGCCAATGAGATCACCCCTGAAATAACAATAAACAAAAGAAAAATATTTTAACGAAAATCCACCTGACTTATTGCATTTTTTCTCTTAGGCTCCGCCATTATAGCATCCTCACGCTTTGCTGCCAATTGCCCACATGCAGCCGAAACCTCTCCCCCGCGGCTATACCTAACTGGAGCTGCAAACGAGCGAGCTGTTAAGTAAGATTGAAATTCACGAATCTCGTCTTCACTAGGACGCATATAATCTAATCCCGGATGAGGATTAAAAGGTATTAAATTTATTTTTGCTTTTAATCCATGTAAAAAATGCACTAATTCTTTTGCTTCCTTCCGACCACAAGTTTTATCCTTAATTAGGATATATTCAAACGTAATTTTATCGCCTGTTAAGCGCTGGTATTCCAGTAGAGAAGTCTTTAAAGACTCAAGATTATATTTGCGATTAATAGGCATCAATTCGGAACGCAGTACATCTCGCGCCGCATGCAATGAGATAGCAAGACTAGCATTACAACGCTCAGCTAACTGCGTGATCTTTGTCGCTATCCCTGACGTCGAAACCGTAACTTTCCTAGCTGAAAGCATATATGTGTCTTTACCAGTAAGTAAATTCACAGCTGCAACAACGTTTTCAAAATTATCTAGAGGCTCCCCCATACCCATAAAAACAACATGGGTAATTTTTCGATCCTCTGGACGTAAAATACTATTTGCCAAGCAAAACTGCGTCATGATTTCGGCAGCCGACAAATTTCTAAAAAAACCAAGCTTCCCTGTTTGACAAAATCGGCATGCAAGTTTGCAGCCAACCTGACTTGACACACAAAGACTTGTCCTATTTTCATAACGCATAATAACAGTTTCGATAACTTGATTTTTTTCACCTAACAATAAGAGTTTAGTAGTACCGTCTTCAGAATCAATCCGATCTTCAATGATAGGAAATGACCAATCATAATATCTCGCTAAACGTTCTCTAAGTGACTTTGACAAATTTGTCATCTGCTCAAGATTATACACGCGTTCTTTAAAGATCCAATCTTGCAGCTGCTTAACCCTGAACTTTGGCTCATCCCAACTTGTTAAAAGCTGACTCAAATCTGCCGGTGTGGCGGCAAAAATGGAAGCTAATGGCTCAACGCTTGGTTTAGCTATGTTATTTTCAACTGCTGCCATAGAGGGTACACCTTAACTATCTATATTTAAAAAGAAAATAATCAACACTAAGCTTGTATGCTATACAATATCTACGCTTTGTAGAAAAAACAAACAACAGATTACCAATAACAATAGCTAGCTACAAATAGATTCTAAACGAGGCAGCAGATGGCATGCTAACTATCTATCTTAACTTGATATTTAATTTTAATTAATTTTATCCACGAATAAGCCGATCTATAAAATTACCAAGGAGGGCTATAGTCCTTTTACATCAATTTCTAAAAATGCATTCGAGATTAACAATAATTGAGGTACATGACGCCAATGAACACCCTCAGCACAAAAACAAGTAAATTTTTTTGTCAGCACCCCGCTCTAGTAGTCCTACTGCTGGCATTTCAATACCTATTACTAGATTCAATGGCAATAGCTCAAACACCAATTGTCTACTCTCGTTGCAAGCGTACAATGGGAGAATATACCCTGACAGATGAGATTACTGTCAATGGTGTAACGGCAACAAAATCCAGAAAACTTATCGGACTAGACGCATATGATGTGTTGCCTGATGTAACCAATTTTCTTTCAAACTTTACTGCCCCTTGCGATTTAATCTATCGTAGCAGCAGTGGAGCAGAATCCGTTTTATATAACTGCTCATCTACATCGACGGATGCAGCTGCATGTGCAGCATTAGATCCGGCAGTTTCGTTTGATGGCAATATCATTGCATTTACCATTTTCAAAGGAACATTGACTTCTCCGAGTGAGAACTTCCATTCACAGGTTATCGATCCTGCTGCGGACCCGGAATATTTAGGTTATAAAAAATTGCCTAATAAAAAATTATTAACAAATGGCTCTAGCCTTGCTTTTTTTAATCTTGCGACTGGCGAAAGCAAATTTTTTCCATTTCAAGAAGGAGTTTATGATTCTGGCCCTGCCTTCATAACTAATAAGCGCATTGCATTTACTTCCACAAGAGATGAGCATACAACCACCATGGTCTTTAGAACCAACTCCTCAAGGGTAGGGACAAGAATTTGGACGATTGACATCGATGGAAAAAATCTTGACTTAGCAAGCCATCACTCACTTTCTCAAGAGCAGCACCCATTTCTATTACGCAACGGAAGGTTAGCATATAGCAGTTGGCAAACTTTTGGAACAATCCCCTTCCGCTATGGCAATGGCACTATTGGCGGATTTACTACAATTGACAACCTCTTTATGATTTATTCCCAGGATCCAGATGGAGCTGAAAACTTTCCAATTTTCGGACAACATAGTGGCGATCATTCTCTAAGCTACTTTGGTGTCGACCACAAGGCTTCCCACTTTATCACCCAGACGAGCGATGAAAGGGTATGGTTTACCGATTATTACCGAGGAAATAATAACGGCTTAGGCCATATTATTGGTGTCATGCAAGAACCTAAAGGACAGGAAGGCATTGGTCCTAACGAGGCAACAAAAACATCAGATATTTACGCACCTAGAGATGCAATTAACTTTGCCGATTGGAGTTCAAGCGCTGATAACGCATCAAAAACTAGAACCGATGGCAAACTAATCCATCCAAATTATACAGATGCCATCCCGTACCACGGTAAAGTAGGACATGCAGCAGCTATTCCAAATAATGGGCTAATTTTATCATGGGGTAAAGGGCCTTGCAGTAGTGTCGCTGATGCTCGTATTTTTGATGTGTTGGGAAAACCAAAACCTCCACTTGTGAGTGGATCTGGTGCTGGTACCACCCTGAATTTGTTGACATCTCTAGGAATGGATATTCCTTACTGTGATATAGGTATATATAAGGCAACAACAATTCCTTCTATAGATCCAATGGATTTGGAATTAATTGTTGACTCAAAAGAATGGCATGAAATTATGCCACGCGCTGTAGTCCCCTACTCAAAGATACATAGTGCTGCAACCCCTGATATAATTAAACGAGCAAATCTCAGAGCACTTCATCCTAGTTTAGATATCGGTACCCCATTTGGGTTATTAGGGGCAGCATCAATTACTGATAGAGAAACCCATCCACGTGACGGCATCCACTTTGCTGGGGAGCATCAGTTCAACTTGCAAGGAACAGATACCATTAATTATCAAGATGAAGATCTTTGTGGAGTCAGAATTTTGGGAGTTTTGCCTAATAGGAGTCGCAATACATACCGTGAAATTGCAAATCTGACAGGAGAGCGTATCGCCATCATGGGTGAGTTTCCGGTGCTGCACAAAAATCCAGATGGAACGCGTATGAAAGACAAAAATGGCTTTTTGGATACAAGCTTTCTCGTTAGAATGCCTGCAAATACACCTTATTTAATGCAAGGGATTGATTGTGATGGTCGCACCCTCAATACCGATCAAACTTGGCAACATCTACGCCCAGGGGAGCAAAAAACTTGTAATGGTTGCCACGTACATTCAAAAGCTGCTCGTACCGACTTTAAAGATACCTTTGCCTCTACAAGCTCTTACACAATCCCACGTTTAGGTGAAGGGGTTGTACCTCTACTAGCCGGTAAGTCAGGCAATAATGTGCAAACGAGAACGGTCTCAGGCTACGGAATGAGGATAGATTTTACCCGCGATATTATGCCTATTTTTAAAAACCGTTGTACTTCTTGTCACAGCACTAGCAGTCCGGCGGGGGGATTAGCCCTAGATCGTCCAGGTACCAATGGGCCTTCCGACATCGAAACGGCATCTACGCTCTGGTGCCTTCTAAACGATGCAAATCAAAAATGCATCCCAGCAAAAAATCAATTCAATACGGGTTTCGGTGCAAATAGCCTCGCCTTCAAACGACCGCAAGTAAGTAAATACATCCGGGCTTTAAACGCACTTGGCAGTTTATTATATTGGAAGGCAGCTGGTAAAAGGACGGATAATAATTCCGATCAATCGGCAAGCGATGACATTGATTTTGGAAGTTCTCATCCCACAAGCATTACCGCAGAAGAACTCGGTATCCTCTCACGTTGGATCGATATAGGCATTCCCGGAGGAGATATGGAGCTAAAAGACACTCAAAAGCCGACGCTACATTTAGATGCGGTCGTAAACGAAAATAAAGTCAGCCAGCTTCGTGTTGGAACGATAGACCTTGGTTCAGGAATTGATACAACTAGCCTCGTGGTCTGTATTTTAGGCGCTAATGATACATGTGAAAACCTCGCTACAAGCGCCGAAAAGCATGGAGTTAATGTTATAAATCTCCCACAAGCTTTAACAGATCCAAAAGTAGAGCTATATGCTGAAGTACAGGATATTGCTGGTAACATTACAAAAGTAAATCGAACCATAGGTTGGTTTTTAGGAGACAGTTCAGCTTCGACCCAAGACACTACAGCCCCTAGCATTGTTATTACCACCCTCTTCGACAGCAAACTTGCCGGTATGGTGAGCCTTAACTTCAACTACCGCGATGATGTCGGAGTCGCTAAAGTCGAATTCTATGTCAACAATGCATTAGTAAGCACGTCGAGCGAGGCTCCTTTCACAATATTGTGGGACACAACACAACTGAGTGATGGCATGTATAATGTCAAAGCTGTTGCAATAGATAAATCGGGTAAGCAAGGTTCCTCAGAAATATATAAAGCTACCATAGGGAACACGGAAACAAACGAAACAAACGAAACAAACGAAACAAACGAAACAAACGAAACAAACGAAACAAACGAAACAAACGAAACAAACGAAACAAACGAAACAAACGAAACCAATAATGGATCAAAAGCAAGTAAATTGGAAGCACCGACTGGATTTTCAGTAAAAAAGGATAATAAATAGTCTTTATAAATTAGATTTAAGGTACAACAATGCAAAAAAAATCAAAAAAATATTTTTTAAATGGGCTACTTTCTTTCTTATTAGTATTTCTAGTTTCAGCATGTGGAGATAGCCAAAAACAAATTATTTCTACACGCTCAAAAGCCAACATAAATAGCCAAAAAGAACCTGACAGTGGTAATATCGAGGTTACAAATGACGGCACTTTACTGACTTTTAGATGGGACGCTCCAAAGCAAACGGACATCACCCACTATATCATTAAAGCAAGTGAAAAAACTCCTTTGAGCTGGCAAAAGCGTTTCGACGTCGGAAAGACGTTAAGCTTAACTTCTCCAGCCGTACAAGTCGTAATAACGGACGAAGCCGCATTAGCACAAGCAAAAAGCAAAGAGGTTTGCTTTATATTGGTTGCGGCCAATTCGATAGCACAATCGCCACCATCAGACACTGTTTGCATAGTCTTATAGCTTATTATCCATAAGTCACGAAAGATATTGAAGAGAATATCTCATGGCATCAAGAACAAGATCTAGCGCAAAGGCGAAGAATCTTCATGTTCATAAGAACTTCAAGATATTTCGCTTCGCTCAACATGACGATATCTCATAAGAACTTCAAGATATTTCGCTTCGCTCAACATGACGATATCTCATAAGAACTTCAAGATATTTCGCTTCGCTCAACATGACGATATCTCATAAGAACTTCAAGATACTTCGCTTCGCTCAGCCGGGCGGCTATAGTTGTTACCATCGTATTAAATTAGCACCCCAAGTAAAGCCTGCCCCAAAAGCAACAGTCATAACTAATGAGCCCGGTTTTAATCGTCCATCTTTAATAGCTTCGTCCATACATAAAGGTAAAGTGGCGGCGGTAGTATTTCCATATTTTTGGATATTATTAATTACTTTTTCTTCTGGAAGCCCTAATTTCTTCCTTAGAGCTTCCGAAATTCTAAGATTAGCCTGGTGTGGTATCAATAAATCTAAATCAGAAGCATTAAGACTGTTGCGTTCAAGCAAGGTAGCACTAGCCTCTGACATTCGCCGTACCGCATTTTTATAAATAAGTTGTCCTTCCATAACTGGATGAAAACTCTTCTTTTCCACATCCTCAAGAGTCACAAAGTCCTCATAGCCTGCAGCCATTCCTGGGCGCAACATGGCTAACGATGTAGCACCACTGCCATCACTCCCCATAAGGCTATCTATAATACCCCGCTCCTGATTGTTTTTTGCATGAGGATATAAATCCGAAGACACACACTCATGAGCTGAAAGAACAGCGGCCCCAGCAGCATCTCCAAACAAGACACTAATATACCGCCCCCAAGTACTAAACTCCAGCACCTTGCTGTGAATTTCAGCACCCACTAATAAAATCTTTTTATACTGCCCACTACCAATAAACGCATCTGCAGCGCTTAACCCCCAGGCAAACCCGCTACACTGTGCCCTAACGTCAAAACCCGCCACATCCTTCAGACCAAGTTTATCTTGAATTAGTACGCCTATACCGGGAAAGTTATAATCAGGAGAAAGAGTAGCAGCAATCACCAAATCAATATCATTAAGGTCACACTTTGCATTCTTTATCGCTTCTTTCGCCGCTGTTACTCCTAAGTCAGAGGTTCCAACATCAGCTTCAGCTACGCGCCTCTCTCTGATACCAGTTCGTTCTCGAATCCATTCATCACTAGTATCCATTACTTTCGCAAGATCATCATTAGTAACAATCTTTTCCGGCAAAGCACATCCAATTCCATCAATCACAGTTTTATATATTTTTCGCATGGCTGATCCTCAATTATTTCGATCAGTTATTTAATTACCTTTGACAACACACTGAGATCTTAATCTAGCTAATACCATAACCAAATACTACGCATTTATCAATATATCCGTAATTTCAAATAGATACTAAATGAAAATCTACTCTTAATTAAAAATTAATTAACCAAATTCTATTCTCTCGCCTAGATATTTTAATTTTGCTATCCTAGAAAATAAAAATTAAACTAACTTGCTGTATTTTTTTAGCTAATTTTCATCATGGTGAACATGATTAATTTCGAAATAAATAAAAATCGAAAAATAGGCCCTGCGATAGGAAGGCATAAACCTTTTCTTTTAATTATTCTATCGATGATTTTCTCTAGTAATGAAAACACCATAAGAGCTGCTACAGTACAAAAGGCAACATTATCACAACTCATTGAACACGGATTAACCAGTAATTTAAAATTAAAAAAAATAAAAAACAAAATTCAAAGCCTTGAACTTGACTATAAAGAAAGTAAAAAAAATCTTTATTATCCACGGCTCGATTTTTCCGCATCTTTATCACAAAGCAAGGCACTAGATGGACCGATCACACATGAAGGTAGCCAACTGGGAAAACCACTGAGTTATGGCAGTGCCTTAACCCTAAGCCAAAATATTTTTAATGGGCTTAAGGATATTTCAACCTACTCAAAAGCACAGCTCTTGATCGAAAAGGCGAGCCTAGAGCTAAAAAATGCAGAAAATACTTTGATTCACGATATAAAAGAGGAATGGCTCAATTTTTATGCCTTATCAACACAAGCAAATCTCCTCCTTGAGGCCTTAAAGGAAGATAGAAAGCTACTTGATGAAGCTGAAGTGCAATACAAACGCGGCTATGCCAGTAAAGAAGAACGTGACTTACAACGTTTAAATCACCTGCAGAACAAAATGCAGTTATCAGAAGTTGAACAACAAAGCCTAAAGAGCAAAACAAATTTATATCACCTTACCGGATTAGAAGGCATCAAAATAGACATCAGCAAAGAAGATAATAAACTTCATCTAACTCCTAAAGCAGAAAGCTTTTTTTCAGAGCTCGCAAATAAAACACAAGCTGTTGCTATCGAAGGATTGCTTAAATCTTATAAGATAGCACACCCACAATATAAGATACTTGCAATCGACGCTTCAATCTTGGAGTCCGAGCGGACCCAGGCACTAGCAAATTTTAGACCCAAACTAAATTTAGCCGCAAGTTGGAACTATCACGTACAAAAGGAGAGAATCCCAGATCCACAAGACCCAATATTTTTCACTATTAACTTTAATTACCCAATTTTTTCCTCCTTTGATGAAAGGTATCAAAAATCGATATTCAAAAATAAATTACAAGAAAATAACTTGGATAATGAAATTATGATAGAAGAAGTTAAGGCAACTCTAAGGGCATTAATTGATAAATTACAAACATTTTTTTCAAACTATGAAATGTTAAAGCAGAGGTTAGAAATTAGAGAGGGCTTATTAAAAGATACAGAAAAGCGCTATAAGAATGGTGCTACAAATATTAGAGATCTCCTTGAAGATAAGGTAAAATTACAAAATGATCGAATCGCTCTTGCTCGCAAAATCAATGATATTGAGGTGGCACTTAATGAACTCGATTATATTGTCGGTAGCACCAGCCGTTAATGGGAGTAAAAAAATGTCTGATATATCAAGCTCGCTTCGTATTATCTGTTGTACAAAATATCGCCTTGCGAAAAGCAAAACTGCGATACTTATTATAAATCTTATTTTTTGTACGTCTTTCCTATTCACACAAAAACCTGCTATAGCCGAAGAAAATCATAAGCAAGGGCCTTCGCAGAAAACAGTATTAAAAAAAAATCAAGTATTCACAGAACCTTTAAAGAAGACAAAAATTTCCCGTTTGTCTATATATTACGGGAGAATCGAACCGCTTTTGTCTATGGGTGTCTATACACCCCTGGATGCTGTCGTTGAAAAACTGCTGAAAAGAGTTGGTGATACCGTTAAAAAAGGAGAAACCATCGCGATTTTACAGCCCACTGGAGTAGACCAATATAGAAATGCAATGCGTTTAACAGCGAAAATTAATGGAATCATCCAAGAATCGCCTTATAGCGTGGGAGATTTTATAACAAAGAATTCAAGTATCATGCGAATTTATCAAGCTAATGGTTATAAATGCAAACTACATATGACTCAAGATGACTTATCCTTTACTACCATAAACCAACAGGTACCCGCTTTCTTTGAAGAAGACACTTCTACTCCAATTGAAGCAAAAATAACTGCTATATCCCCTCTAATTGATCCTAATTTAGGAACACAAGAAGTCACGGTATCTATAGCTGCGCAGCCGAATTTAAAGCCTGGACAGTTAATTCACTTTCGTTTCACCCTTGGTGACAAAGAAGGGTTTATTATTGCATCAACTCGAGTAAAAGGATCTAGTGGCAACTATTTTTTATATAGTATTGACGACGACAATAAAGTCAAAAAAATATCCGTAAATGTTGCGACTAAAAACGAAGATCAATGGGAAATACAATCCCCAGATTTAAAAGAAGGAATGACTATAATCAGTAAAGCGGCCAAAGAGCCTTTACAGGTTGGCGAAGAAGTTGCGGTCATTAAACGAAAATAAACCAAACATTGCTAAGGTGTCCGGACATGAACTCGACTCAATACCTTCGTAATCCGACAGCAATACTGTTAACCATCGCTGCTCTAATGATTGGTGGACTCATCTCCTTGAGTCACCTTCCAATCAAAATGTATCCCAATATGGTCAAACCTACTATTGTGGTTGGCTTTTCTCATGGAGACATTATCTCTCCTGCCGACCTATATAACTCCTATGGGCAAAACTTCGAGCAACAATTACGAAGCTTAGATGGAGTCGAAAGTGTGACTGCAGTTTATAGTAAAGGACGAGGACGCTATACTGTAGAATTTGAATGGGATATAGATGAAGACAAGGCTGAACAAGATATAAAAGAAATTTTCCAACCCGCAGAAGCTAGTTCTAATAATAGGCTCAGTTATTTTTCTCACTCTCGCAGCGCTAGAAGTACTGGATATATGCGTATATCTTATGGCAGTAAAAAGTTAACTAAGTCTGAACTAGGAGAATTATTAAACAATAGATTACGACCTGTCCTTGAAGGACTCAAAGGCGTTGACTCGGTATGGGTAGGAGGTCGCGTCGAACCTATCAAAGTTATCGAAGTTGATATTAATAAACTATTAAATTATCAAGTCGATCTAAACACCTTGGAGTCAGCAATAAAATTGGCGATAAATTCTAAGAATATCGGCGCTATAGAATCGACGACAAACCAGCAAATTCAAATCACATTGCCAGCTTCAGCTGAAGCCATAGAAGATATAGTCCAAAAGCCAATTCATTATGACTTAAAATTAGGAAGAACTCTAAACATTGGTGACGTGGCTAGAGTAACATCTCGTTACACTCCTGATGAACGGATCAGCCGGCTCAACGGAGAAGATGGTAGCTTTATGTATGTTAGCCTTGAGCCAAATGGAGATGTCAAACGCGCATGTGATCATGTCGAGCAAGAACTCGCCAGCTTTCAAATAAACCATCCAGAAATTAGTTATTCCATAATAGTGAATCCTTCCGAATTTATACAACGCGCTATTGAAAACCTTATTAGCAATGCAGTCATTGGAGGACTCGTAGCCATAGCGGTGATTTATTTTTTTCTTGGCGCCATAAAAAATACAATTATTATCGCAATTTCCATCCCGTTTTGCATTATTAGCTCGTTCCTACTGATGAGTCTATTCGGTGTCACCCTCAATATTGTTTCTCTAGGGGGGCTAGCAATCGGTATAGGCATGATCGTAGACAGCTCTATTGTTGCTTTGGAAAATATTTTTCGACGCCTTGCAGATATAAAAAATAAACTTTCTCCTATTGAGCGTGCTCAAGAAATTATCATTGCAACTAAAGAAGTTGCTATTCCCATTGCAGCTTCGATATTAACTTCAATAGTAGTTTTTTTTCCTATACTTTATACAAAATCTTATTCAAAAGCCGTTTTAGGAGATCTAACCAAAGCCGTAATTTTCGTGTTGACGACTTCAATCCTTTCAGCTCTGATTATTGTCCCAGGATTAAGTTACAAATTTATTCAAAGTAAAAATAATAGCGATAAAAAATCGATGGAGGATAGTTTATTATCCTGGCTTAACAACACGTATGATATATATTTAAACTGGGTATTAAAAAACAAATCCCGTTCTGTTGCTATTATTGCAGTAGCACTCATGTTATTTTTAGCTAGTTTCTTCCTCTTACCCTTCCTTAAGCAAGAAATTATTGCAAAACCAAATTCAAAATTAGCTTCGATCTATATAGAGTTGCCTGAAAATAATGATATAAGCCTTGCAAAAAGCTACACAAATAATATCGAAGCTTGGCTATCAGAAAGGAAAGAAATTTCAAGCCATTCAACACAATTTTGGAATGCTGAAGGAGGAACTATAACGGCAGCTTTAAAAGATCGACAATTATTTGATAGCTTCAAAAATGATTTCTTAGAAAGATTTGACATCACTCCAGAGGCAAATTACCGCGTCGAATACTTCGACCCTGGAGCTATGCCGTTACCTGAAAGCCATGATCTTATAGTCGAAGTTAGTGGAGCCGAGGAGGCTGCCTTAAATCGTAGTACGAAACAAGTCGAAACAATCCTAAAAAACTCGGGAGGTATAACGCGGAAACGTCCTCGCGCAACCCCGAGTGAAGGCATTAGAGACAAGTTTAAACCATGGGTAGATGGACAAGAAAAATTTTACCGTTATATACAAGCCGCCGGCTCAAATGGCTATTGGTTCACAAGTTTGGTGGAACAGGGAGAAAAAACTGATATACAGATTGCCTTTCATAAAAATCAACAGGCACAAACTATAGAGGAGCTTTCTTCGATACCAATTCTTATCCAAGATAAGATTGTTCCAATAAAGGCTTTAGCAGAAATAAGCTATCAAGCCGACTCCTACCCACCTTTGCAATTTATAGACGGTGTTCAAAAGCAACAAATATTTTTTGATTTCAAAAAAAATCAAGAACAAGGAAAAAAATTAACAGAAATCAAAAGTAAATTGATGGAAGCTTCCAGTAAACAAGAAGCACACTTAACGTTTCCAGATCCAAATGAAGAGGTCAGTATTGCTTTAAATAGTTTCAAATGGGCCTTAGCTATGAGTATTATGCTTGTTTTCGTGACCATAGCTATAACATTTAACTCTCTTAAATATCCATTAATTATTCTAATAACTGTGCCTTTTTCATTAATAGGAGTTATCACCGGCCTGTGGCTAGGAGACAGCACAATTTCTTTAAATTCTATGTTAGGCGTCATTTTACTTTCAGGTCTTGTCGTCAATAATGGTATATTGCTTATTGACTTCTATCAAAAACAACGCCATGAATCGAAGGGCCCGACAGACCACCTTGCCACTATAAAGAAGGCATGCCAAATGCGGATCCGTCCAATTTTAATGACAACATTGACAACTTTGTTCGGTGCATTGCCTATAGCCTTAGCCTATGGAGAAGGTGGAAAGATACTACAACCGCTTGGAATTGCGGTATTTTTTGGGCTATTCACATCAACAGCGATGACCTTATTTGTAGTTCCTTGTTTACTTAGATTAATCGATTCGCAGAAAGAGCTTACATTTGAACGATAATGGACTTATTTTACAGTATCTACGTGATCACTTGGAAAAGCATATTTCCATTCCCATTCCTGTTATTTACAATTTTATTCTAACCGCTATCACACTTTCCCTACTCTTTATCTTTAAAAAAGCTGTTATCAAAGATTTTATTTAAAAAAATCGATTCTCAAAAAATTCGAAACATTATCGACGAATCATTGCCAACATTATTAAATTTATTCGCAATTGCAATTCTTTTAAATATATGGCTAACAGGCGCATCAAGTTTAGCAACACTATTTAATATTCCTGAGAAAGCCTCAGAACGCATACTCATGACCACCCTTGTTTTTATCTTTTATTTTGCAGCAAAAAAAATATCAACATCAACTATATCGTTCTTCGATATTCTAGACAGTCAAAAGCAGTACTCGCTTACTAAATATAGCAATATCACCATTGGAGTACTTTCTATTGCGATGCTAATCAAAATATGGATTGCCGGAGACAGCAATTTTTCTACCTATTTTGGTTTGCTATCAGCCGGATTAGCTATAGCATTACAGGATGTTGTCGCTAGCTTAGCAGGATGGGTTTACTTAATTTCAGTCAAGCCATTTTCAATAGGAGAAAGGATAAAAATAGGCAACCACAGTGGCGATGTTGCCGATATTCGAACTTTCCATTTCTCATTGCAAGAACTAGCGGATAGTCAAGATGCCCAGCAACCCACAGGCCGAATTATCCATATTCCCAACCGCGAAATTTTTCGCATGCCCGTAGCCAACTTTCACGCCGGTTTTGACTTTATTTGGCACGAAATACCGATTTTAATTACCTTTGAATCCAATTGGAAAAAAGCTGAAGAAATCCTTGACAAAATTTTAGAACAAACCGTTGGAAAGCAAAATCAAACCGCTGAATACCAAATAAAACGTGCATCCAGATCCCTTAGAATGTATTTTAGCCATCTACAATCAAAGGTATGGATTTCAGTAGTGGAATCGGGTGTATTAATAACGTTAAGATTCCTCTGTAATCCCAGGGAAAAACGCGAGATAAGTTCAAAACTCTGGAGAGCGATATTAGATCAGTTTGGTAGCCGTCAAGACATCGATTTCGCCTATCCCACACAAAGGTATTATCATAATCAAATAGAAGGAAAAAAAGAAGCACGCGCGCAAATATTTAACACAACCAACACGAATCGCGACATCGAGCAATTTATAAAAAATAAAGACAAAGAGCATATAGAGTAAAATAAATACTATGCAACAATTTCAAAGACGAGGCTGTAGCCAATACTTCATATAACGGATTAAGAATATTAAATACCCAAGCGTCCACCAACCACTTGCATGATGAACGCTCGAAAGAAAGTTTTTTGGCGATAAAATCGGCACTAAAACCCTAACCACAGCTCCGATAATCACGCATAGAAAAGCAAATTTGGTCCATTTATCGGCAGTTATTTTTCTACCTGTATGACCAAGTGTCACCCTGCTCATAATTCCGATCCCCATACATCCGATAGCCCCTGCGCTTAGAGCATGTAAATGTGGATGGGCAAACGCTTTAGAGGAGTCAAACAGGACAACTATTTCTAATATATAGTGAAAGAAAATCCATAAATGCCCTATCAATAAAATCGCAATCATCGGCTCTTTACCACTATACCAAGGCTTGTAATATAAAAATTGCAAAAACACGGCTATTGCTGCAAGTGCATATAAAGGGATACCAACAGATGGCATAGACAGCCAGTTAAACGGTATGAGAACAAGTAAAAATAATGCCGATCCTATCACAGCCAAATTTGCCGCCTTAGGACATTCAATCTTTATTTCAGGCTTAAAACGACTATTAATAAAAAAAGGTAGGACCCGGGAAGCTATCAATAGGATTAAAAGCCGAATTAAAGCTAAGCCCATATCTTGGCCAATATACAATAAGACACTCTTCTGATAAGCGCCCAGTAACATGATAAATTTTGCGATCATAAAACCTGAAAGGAAGGTAGTAAAAATCAACTGCTGCTTAACAGATTGACGTAAATATACTCCTAAAACAACAGTCAATGTCAGCAAAAAGGACATGCTCAAAATCATTTGGCTCAGCGGCGGTATCGGCAACAAAAAAATGATACGCTCTAAACACCATAGAGCAAATAATGTTGCCAGTACTTTTCCTTTAATAGGTAACTGACCGGTCCAATGCGATGATGCCGTCAACAAAAACCCAGAAAACATAGCTGGTACAAAGCCAAAAATCATCTCATGGCTATGCCAACTAACTGGGGGCAATAACGTTCCATGATACGAGATATAATTGAAATAAACAGAAACCCAATAAGTTGGCGATAGTATTGCAATACACGTTGCAGCAAGAAAAAAAGAACGAAAACCAATGGAAAAAAATGGAGTTTGCAACATTATAAATCTCTTCATTACACTTTACATCACATGCCTAACGCGCATAACTTATGCACCATACCAAAAAAAATATCCTAGTTAGATAGCATCAATTTAAAACTTGCACGACAAACGGTTTCTTAGGATTTTGGTATTTTTTTAGCATCCTCTATAAACTTAGCTAAACCAATATCGGTCAATGGATGTTTAATCAATTGGGTGAAAACATTCAATGGAATTGTGGCTACATCTGCGCCCGCTAAAGCTGCATCACGAATATGCAAAGGATGACGCACCGAGGCAACTAAGATTTCCGTCTTAAATGCATCATAATTGTCATATATTTGCCTTATTTCTGCTATCCCTTGCATTCCCTCGTGGCCAATATCATCTAACCGTCCGACAAATGGAGATATAAATGTTGCACCCGCCTTTGCGGCTATAAGAGCTTGATTTGAACTGAAACAAAGAGTCACATTAGTTTTAATCCCTTCCTCTGTACAGCGCACCACAGCACGAATTCCCTCTTCTATCAACGGAATCTTTACAACTATATTATCAGCAACCTCAGCCCACGAACGAGCTTCGGCCATCATTCCATTCAAATCCGTAGACAAGACTTCAGCTGAAACTGGACCATTACATATGCCGCAGATGTCTTTAACGACACTACGATAATCTCTACCCGTCTTAGCTACCAAACTTGGGTTCGTCGTGACACCATCAAGAATACCTAGATCCCTGGCTTTCTGAATGTCTCCTACATCCGCACTATCGATAAAAAATTTCATATCCACTCCATTGCTTCAATTAAACTCATTTAACTCAATCTCAAAAGTAAATCCCGATCCGAATTTCTAGTCGGTTGCGGCGTTGCTTCGTCGTCAGGAAATCCTCATGTACCAACATGTACACTGCGGTTTCCCACCTCATCGCGCCTAGCACCTGAGCGAACTTCGAATCCGTTGAAAATACTATAGTTTCTCAAAAAATTTCAAATCCCGGGTAAATAATAAGCTGCCTAAAATGCACGGTACTTAAGATACATAAAATAAATGAGACTAAGGCATTTTGGGCACCCTAGGCACAAAAACAATGCAAGGACTCATACCGTGGGGGAAACCTTTTGAAAATAAGAAGACATCTACGAAGACATCAAAGTAGCAGCAACTACACCAAACGCATAGCCTAAGAAACAGGCTGCAAGAGCCCAATAAAAAAGAGTCGATCGCTTCATATTAACTCCTAGTAACAGCCCACTTAGGCTGCAAAATATATTCAACCTCTACACTGAAATAAAACAAATGCTAAGGCTCATCTATCCTCAGCACTGCGTGCTACAATTGCAAGTATTTACAAGTTAACACTTTCCAGAGGCAACAGTGAAAATACTTCAATAACCTTTTGAATATCATCCTTGTTAACATCTAGATGAGTGACCAAACGAATCCAGCCATCTCCCAATTGATTAACCAAAATATTATGCTGTAAAAGCCAATCCACCACAAAAGAAGGTTTATAATCCTCAAATTTCACATAAACAATATTCGTTACAGGTTGGCCAACCTTAACATTTACCCGTGAACATCCATAAAAATAGTCAACTAAAGCATTTGCA
Organism: Bdellovibrionota bacterium; assembly: GCA_041391425.1. GTDB lineage: Bacteria > Bdellovibrionota_B > Oligoflexia > Oligoflexales > JAWKNZ01 > JAWKNZ01. The sequence goes on along the minus strand of JAWKNZ010000011.1, from coordinate 7,103 downwards.
TTAGCATGATCTTCGGCAAGCCGAGCTCGATGATGTTCTAATGCATAATCCATGGCAGCAGCAAAATAACCAATCTGCCTCATAGCACCACCATACTGCTTGCGGTATCTGCGCGCGCTCCGAATAAACTCAAGATTTCCCACTAAAGCTGAGCCAACGGGTGCTCCAAGTCCTTTAGAAAAACAGACCGAAGCAGAATCAAAATCTGCAAGTAAAGCCCTTTCACTTTCTCCAAAGACAATAGCTGCATGCCACAGCCTGGCGCCATCGCAATGTGTCTTTAAACCTAATTTTCGTGCCTGTGCTAATACACATGTTATTTCTCGAGTATTTAAAGCATGACCACCATTAAAGTTATGAGTATTTTCCAAAACCATCAAAGTCGTTGGCGAAGAATGGATTTGCTCCGAAGAGACATAATGGGACACAATTGCAGCATCAGAAAGCCCAGCCGACATAGATATGAAATTAAATTGCACTCCTGCAAGTGCAGCTGCTGCACCACCCTCATAGAGGTAGCAATGGGCATTCTCCTCGCAAATGATGGCATCGCCATGCCTGCAATGAACTTTGATAGCAACTTGATTAGCCATAGTACCAGAAGGCATCAAGACAGCTGCATCTTTACCTAAGTAATGCGCCAACTTCTCTTCAAAAGCATTAACTGTGGGATCATCTCCATACACATCATCACCAACGGAAGCACCCATCATCGCTTCGAGCATTGCGGCCGTTGGTCTAGTAACAGTATCAGAGCGGAGGTCTATGAGCCTCATCGTATTTACCTCGTCTAAACATTACCATCAAATCTATCGATCAGTAGAAGTAGGTGGAGGAAATGGAATAATCTTAGCACCAGATTTTCGTTCAGAGCCGTCAGCAGCCTTATCAACCCCTTTATGCACAGCACTAGCACCCTTCCGTACTGGTGTTCGCTTCTTTCTCGAAGCCTCTGAAGAAGATTCTGACGCTGGCGCTTTAACAAATAAAGTAGCTAATCCACCGCCATCTAAAAGCTTTCCAGCAGAAAGACCAGCCCGAATAAGATGAGCAGTCTTTGTATTCAATTGGCTAAGGCCAGGCAAACGTTCAATGCTAAGATGCTTTTTTGCTCGTAAGACAACAAGCATTGCCTCGTCAATACGACCTAGATGAAGGTAAGCTCTAGCCAACAACGTATATAAATCCTCTAACACTCGGCGGACTGCTTTATGGTTATGAAAGCTATTCAACTGCCCTTCTAAATCAACCACCATCACTTCTACTTCATTTATTGCTGCATCAAACGCACCGAGACGCCAATGAAGCGCACCTCGAACAAACTTTGACATTAAACCTAAAGGCAGTAAGACCCATAAATACCAGAATGTGCGCTCTAATAGCAGAGGACCTCTTAAAATACCCAATGGACCAATAATGAGAGCGTACATGCTCAAAAACAAAGCATTGCACCCATCTGCTACAATAGACAGTATTTTTTTCACAGAAATTTTAAACAAAAACACCCCTAATTTGACGCTACCGCAGGCATATTGTACCGTAATTTCGAAAAAATCTCTATCTAGTTTTGTAAAATGCTTTCGAAGGCTGTACATTTATTCTTACCTTTTGCTTGCGAGCTCTGTATTTTAAAGTACCAAAATTTTTGAGAGTGAATAAGCACGCTGTAATGCTGTGCTATAATGCAAGGCAACAGATGCAATATTAAACTTGGGGTGACAAAAATAAAATATTCTAATGACAATCCCAAAAATGAAGTATTATTAGCTAGATATAAAGAATCAGACGCTGAAGCATTTGAAGAGTTTTACCGCCGCAACAGCACTATGCTTTTCAATTACATTCTGAGTAAAGTTGGCAATCAACAATATGCGGAAGAAATTCTACAAGATACGTTTTTGCGTATCCACCGCTTTGTAAAAAGCTTTGATCCCTCGCAAAGTGCTATAGCATGGACGCTACAAATAGCCCGTAATACAATTATTGATCATTTTCATAAAAATAAGACCCTAACGAATCCAGAAAGCTCAGAATATATTGCCAAAACCAATACATTTAACAAAATTTCTGCGCAAAAAAGCCTGGAATCATTTTTAAAACAATTAACACCAGAGGAATATGATCTAATATATCAGCGCTTTATATTAGAAATCTCTTACGAAGAAATTGCGAAAAAGTACAACACACGTGCTACAACCATCCGCCAAAGGTTATCACGCTTACTTAGAAAGCATCGGAACAATATACTGATTTAAAATAGTTTTTTAGTTGAAAAGTATATCCGGGATCTGAAATTTTTTGAAAAACTGTAGTATTTTCAACGGATTCGAAGTTCGCTCGGGTGCTAGGCGCGAGGAGGTGGGAAACCGCAGTGTACATGTTGGTATATGAGGATTTCCTGACGACGAACAACGCCGCAACCGGCTAGAAATTCGGATCCGGGGTATATTCTTGCCAGAATTGCGTCACATTAACTTGATAATAGCAGTATACTAGGTGGCATAGTTAGGATGTGGAGCCAATAAAAATCAAATTTTAATAACCTGATGTTTTTACAAGAATAATTGGATATCGATGGCACCAAATGAAATATCTCTTACGGTGAGTAAAGCGATCCAGGAAAGGATTCTTGCCGATTTACGCCCAAGCCGGCTATCTGTCTACAGAAAAGTAGCCTTAGCAATGATGGCTGGTGGTTTTATTTCTCTGACGATATGTGGCCAATTTGGAATTGGAATGTCGCCGCTGGCGAGAAATTTCAACCTACATTTGCATGCCATAAGCCCTTTAGCCTGCACTATAATATGTGCGACAATCTTTACCTTAATTCCCATACTCATACTGCGACTTTTATCCGGCTATCACCTTTTTAACGTTATAACGCGCCAACATTCAAGCTTTGTGTCGCTCTGGATATTTGGATTTGGTGTTTTACTTGCATATCATGGGCAGCTGAACAGCAATTTGTTTTTGTTAATGCTTTGGATTTGTACTGCTATTTTAGTATTTAAGATAGGCAGCAGAGTACTGACTTATGCCAACAGAATATTTTACCAACTTTATGAAAACCTTTCCAAACGATACACTTGAGAATTTACCTTACAACAGGACTTTGCGCATGCCTTCCTTGGATAAAAAACCTAAAAATGCCCGCATCTTCTCATTAATAAAAGTCCCCTTAAAGTCAATTTGAGTTTTTCTTTCAAACTTTGATTCAACTTTAGACTCCTTTTGTATTTGCGATTCTACAACATAAACATTTGAAACCACGTTCATAACGCACATAAAATCGTAATGACTGCAGTTAACCAATCTGCTATAAAAGCTTCAATTCTTTTAAACATTGATCCCGGATCCGAATTTCTAGTCGGTTGCGGCGTTGTTCGTCGTCAGGAAATCCTCATGTACCAACATGTACACTGCGGTTTCCCACCTCCTCGCGCCTAGCACCCGAGCGAACTTCGAATCCGGTGAAAATTCCGAATTTCTAGCCGGTTGCGTCGTTGCTTCGTCGTCAGGAAATCCTCATGTACCAACATGTACACTGAATTTCATTCAGCTCTACTGTGTTAAAATTTTCTCTAACTCTTTAATTTCACCATCCACATTAGCATCTTTTCTATTCTTATTTTTAATATCTACATTTCTGCCGAACGCAAATTCTTGCGTTTACCTAAATGAGAAGATTCGCTAGTTTTGGGATTTATACCATTGACAACAGTACCAGTAGTAATGCGTCTTTGTAAATTTTGTGGATACACTTGTAAGGGTATTTGTTTCGATTTTTTTTCACGTTTCCTAATTTTGGCAGCCAAGCTCTCTATCTCCCTCTACCGACATCCCACCATTTTCAGAAGCAAGATGAATTCTAAAAGTCTCCATTAGAGAATCAGCATTAGCAATATCAACACTTGTATTTGATCTGTCTTTAGAAATAAGTGCAATATATTCTTTCAATACATCGATAGCATTCTTATACCTACCCTGCTCTGAAAGAGCCATAGCATAGTTATACAGTAATATTGGATTAGATTCGTGATCATCACGCATTTCTTGATAAGACTTTGAGCCAAATTAAATTGTTTTCTGCCATATAAATGGTTGCCATATGAAGTTTGGCGTCATTATTATCAGGTGTTACTGCTAAGACTCGTTCAAATTGAATGCCAGCTTCATTGATACGCCTGTATTTCAAATACAAGATTCCCAAATTCATTCTAACAGCAATATCATTAGGATCGACTTTCAAGGCTTCCTTAAAATAATAGCTTGCTTTCGATTTTTCATCCTTACCCATTGCGATTAGTCCAAATAAATTCAGAACCTCACTATTTTTATCTGAAGGAAGTGACTCTAAAACCATCTGAGCCAAATCAAACATTTCTCTTCGAAAATAGACCCCGGCTAAAACTATTTTAGCATCATAATTATCTACATTTATTTGTAAAGCTTTTCCTTGCATGTGTTTCAGCTAGGTCTAAATTACTTTTTAGCATATAAAGCTGCGCCAAATTAGTATGGATAAATATTTGATTATCACTTTTAGCAAGTTTATTCAAATTGGCAATGGCAGAATCAATACGACCAACAGTCGAGTGGCTATTAAGCAAGCTATATTTATCATAATTGGAAAAGATTTGTTTCGCCTTTGATCTTCTGCTCAACAAAAGGTGAACTCGTCTTACAAGCTATAAAAGTTATAAAAAATACTTATAAATAGAATAATTCCTTTGGTTTTAGAAAAAAAGAACATGCATTTGCGTACAATCGGTCTTGGAAAAAAAGCAAATAAAATACCTAAATATATTTTCATATGTATATCATCCTTTAAAAAGCGAATAGGCTTATTCAACCAAATTTGCAGTTGCTTCAGTTACATAAATTTTATGTTTTAAGTAAGCAGGTTTTATAATTTTAGTTTTGATCGGTGGATATTTTTCGGCTCAAGCAAAACCATCTTATTATACGCCAACTGCGTCCAATTGGAAAAAGAGTCCCCTTTACGCGCATAATCATATGCTTGACGATAGTATTTATAGGCATCATCACGCAGTGGAAAGGCCGCCCTCTCTATCTTTGATTTAAATGCATCTAATTCCTTTTGTGTAGCTTTAATGGGAGAAGGCGCTTGAAACAAGTCGTCTGCAAGCTTCTCATGCATTTCTCCGATTTTTATTAGAGAAGCTACTGTAAATTCATCGTTATTTAATGAAATAATTCGAAATTTAGTAGCTAGCTGTATGAGAAGTCTATTCTTTCTTCAACTTGTTTGCTGATAGTATTCAAATTATTGATAGAAAATTCATTGAATTTTTTAACTCAAGCTTTTCATAAATATTAAATAACTCTTTTGCAACTATAGCCCTAGCCTCCATTGCAACCAAATCCTTATTGCTTCTAAGCATCGCTTTAAAGCTATTTAAAGCATTAATCTCAGCATTAAGCCCTCTGTCCTTCCTAATAAAACATAGCTTTTTGCTAATGCCAAAAGAGCACGATCGGTATTATTCGGAGCGAAGACTTTTGCAAACTTTTTGTAATATTCAATCGCCTCTTTATTATTACCTTTAGATTCAGCAATTTCGGCCATAAATAAAAGAGCCTCTTTAGCAAAGCTACTACCCGATTGGCCTTTAATAAGCAATGAAAAGCTTTATATGCATCATCCAATTTTGACAGTCCTTTATATAAAATTCCTGCAAGATGTAAGGATTCTGCCGCACGTTTATCATTTTTAAACTCATCTCCAAATTTAGCATAATATAAAGCAGCTTTTTCAAACTCCCCAATTGCTCTATAAGTTTCACCAACAGACAAAGTCACATCGGAACGTAATGAAGATGACGGATATTTTTCCAATAGCAAGATTACAGCCGACAAGGCTTTCATTACCTTCCCACCTTTATAAAAATTTAAGCTAGCATTATAAAGTGCCTTATCTGCACTCTCATCTTTGGGAAAATCACTTTGAAAGTCCATGAATACTTTAGCAGCTTGAAAATTTTTCTTCTCTTTTTCCAATGCAAGCCCATACTTAAATACCCCTACTCGCAGCTGTTCATGAACATACTTTTCAGTATTAGGAGAAAATTTGCTCTTACTATCTAGAATTTTCCTCCCCCATTCTATCAACTTAACCCAGGATTGATTACTTGCATAGAATGCTAAGATTGTTTTAACAGCAGCCTCAGCCTGGCTACTTCTTGCATTCAATGCTATAATCTCGGCAAAGCGTTTAATAGAGATTTCATAATGTCCAAAAATAAAAAATTTATTTGCAACTGTATAGCGCATTGCCGCTACCTTTTCATTATTAGGAAACAACTTAATGAAATTATCAGCAGCAGCAATAAGCAAAAGTTCTGCTGCTGGAATCGTCAATGGATTTACTAACCTTCCCTTTTCAGATAGATTTGAATATTTTGTATCTTTTACTGCTAAAGTCGCGGCTTCAACTGCATTTATCGCAGAATCATAGTAGTATTTATCTTTTACGCTTCCCTGCTCAGAAACTTTTAGATAATTTTTTGCTGCAAGTTCATAATTTTTCGCATCAAATAAAAGATCGGCTAAATAAAAACGAACTTCATAAGATTCTGGTAGATTTGCAAATGACTCTAAATAAGATTGATATAACTTAATTGCTGCATGAAGGTACTTAATATTTTGAGTTTTTTGATAAAACTTATGATATGTAGCACCATATCTATGAAGATTAAAGCCAATCGAAGCCTTCGTTTGGATAATAAGATTAGAAGCATCCTTATCATTTGCAATAGTATAAGTACGCGCTACTTTCCATTCAGATTGTCCCATATAAAGATTCTGCATTGTCTTTAAATAGTCAACAACTCGATCGATTTGATTCTGACTATCAGCTAATTCAATAAGTTTTAAGTGCACCTGCGGGCTTGTATCTCTTAATGGAGCTTCCTTTAATAAACGTGTAAAAAGAGTAATTGCTTTTTGTGATTTTCCTTGTTCAGCATAAAGTGACCCTAAATATTCTAATAAATTATAATATTCTTTTTTTTCTCCCAAGCTACTAAAATAACTCCAAGCTGAATCGACATTTTCTGCTTCCGCCCAAACCAAGACTAAAT
>JAWKNZ010000010.1:0-144901 GCA_041391425.1 Bdellovibrionota bacterium | reverse complement strand
ATTGGTGCTTATATCGTTGTCATGGATCAACAGACAAAAAGAACTATTTCAGCTTTTGTTATGAGTAGTTTTTCAAGATCGGTTTCACTTGCTATTGGCAACTATATTGTCCGTGTGGAAAGTGGAAATAAGGTGTTTGAAAAAACAATAGCAATTACCGGTGATAGCGAAAAACTTATTTTTGATGCGCAATTAGATTAGGGATATCGTTTTATTTTGCCAACGACACTTAAAGAAATTCAATGTTTTATTAAGTCTTATCTTAACAGGCTTATGTCGGCATTTCTTTGTGTTAGTCTTGTATTCGTCCCTATTAGCTATCCATCATCATTATATGCACAAAATATCAATTCTGCAAATAAGAAGTATTTGAAAGGTGATTTTATTGGAGCAGAAAAAGAGTATTCGTTGCTTTTAAAAAAATACCGCTCCAGTCGTGGTGCTCTATCCAAGATTTATAAAAAAATAGGGATTTGTCAGTATATGCAAGGGCATAAGGCAGCAGCAAAAAAGTCATTTACGAATGCTTTACGTTTGAATTCCAATACTAATATTACTTCACAAGAGGTTCTCGACGAATCTGTTATAAGCTATTTTAATACTACAAAGGTAGGGATGAAAAAAGGCCGGAATTCTAGCCGTAGCCTACCCTCCAGTAGAGCAGCGGTATCAAGAGCACCGATAGCTCCTAATAGTAAAAAAGCAAAGACGACCAGGTTGCAGGTGCTTGCGAATGCAAAAAATGGCAGTGTTATGATTGAGGGGATTATGGCGGGAAGGCTTGGTAGTTTTATTGAAGCTGATCCTGGGGTTATAGAAATCAGTGTTTCTGCAAAGGGTTATAGAGGAGCGAGACAAAAAATTGCCGTTAAAGCAAATCAACTTAATGTGGTAAGGGTTAAATTACAAAAAATTCAAAAGCCTAAACCTAAGACAAGTCAAAGGGAGCTGCTGGCAGCAAAACAAAAAAAATCTAAGAGAGATAAAGGACGCCGAAACAGTAAGAGTAGGTTCAAAGGTTCGAAGGTCGATCTATTTGACGAAAAAGAGCCACAATATAGTGCTTCAGCGCCAAGTCGAGATATAGTTTCTGAGTTTGAAGCTGATGCGGCTGGTCTTACTGCGGTTGGTAGGCCTGTATATACGCCACCACCTGCAGCAGTCGTTCAGCAACCAGTGGTACCAGCTCAGCCGATTTATACCGCTCCCCCTGTTTATCAGCAGGCACCTGTTTACCAACAAGCTCCTGTTTATCAGGCAGTGCCTGCGTATCCTCAGCCTCAATATCAAACGGCTCCAGTCCCTGCTCCCGCTGCTCCTATTGTTCGCGCGCCTGCTATATCAGAGCCTTCATATGCTAGCCCATCTCCTCCTGATAGTGGCTTTAAGCCTAGAAAAAAACGTAGGAGATCGAAGGTTGCATCTTCTAGTATGCAAGATGAATCCGAAGATACTAATGTTGCTATTGCGTTGCTTCCTCTAGGTGCCGGTCAGTTTTATAATGATAAGCCAGTGTTAGGCTCACTTTTTGCGGCTGCGCAAATTGGCTCTCTTGTGTTTTGGTATATGCAAGATCAAGAAGCCGCTAGAGCTGTGAATGATACGAATAAGGAAATAGAAGAAAGGGAACTGATAGAACAATCAAAAACGGGAGAAGAACGTACCTTAGAAGAACAACGCACGGATGAATTTTTAGATGAGGCTAACGCATATATTGCCGATGTTGAACAGCAAGCGATGTTTGCACTTATAGGTTTTGGAGTCACGTATGTTGCCAGTATTATTGAGGCTATTGCAAATCCACCGGTGGTGAAAAAAAAGCCGCGGAAGAAAAAGAAACGCTATCCAGGATTTAGCTATAACGATCTTACTTCTTCTTCTGATATGGCAATGACAGTAGAAGAAAATGTTGATGCCGTTGATATAGATAGGCATATTGACAGTAAGTGGACTATAGATGTAAGACCGTTTGTGGCTCATAAGGGAGCTGAGAAGCAGAGGGCAGGACTACTGCTTAATTTGGATTACAAGTATTAAGCTTTGCTTATGGAGATCGGACTGGTGGACACAGTTGATACATGCAAAGATTGGGGTATCGGCTTAACCGGTGGGATTGCTACTGGAAAATCAACAGTAGGGGAGATTTTGCGTTCCCAAGGAGTTGTTGTCATTGATGCTGATGCGCTTGCTCGCAAAGCAACAGAAGTAGGAAGCCCTGTGATAGATGAAATTGTAGCTGTATTTGGTAGCGGAGTTCTAGATGCTAGTGGTGCTTTAGATAGAGGTCGGATGCGTGGGGTCGTATTTAACGATAAAGAAAAGCTACTACGCTTGGAGTCCATCATTCATCCACAGATACAAATGCTATTGAAGGAAGAATTAGAACAAGCTGATTTATTTAGCCGCCCGCGTCTTTGGTTTTATGAAGCAGCTTTACTCATTGAAAAAAATATGCAAGACCGTTTTCGACAGATATGGCTTACCTATTGTGGTCAAAAGCTCCAGTTAGAACGTATTCTTTCCCGTAATAAGTTTACAAAGCAGCTGGCTCAACAGATTATCGACAGTCAGTTGCCTGATTCGGAAAAAATGAAATATGCTGATGTTATTTTAGATAGCAATTGCAGCATGGATGAGTTGAGAAGAAAAGTTTTAGGTGCATTAAAAGCGTGTTTAATGGCTGTTATCTGAGAGGGCAAGACATTTTATCACTCACGTAAGGAAAGTTCCGATATTTTTTAGTGCTATCAGTTGACTTTAAACATCAGAGCACTGGTGATGTGAATAATGGCCACTAGGTACATGAAGATCGCGAATGGAATATGGAAAATATGCCAATATCCCATAAATTTTTTATAAGTATCCATAAAATAAATTTGCCTTTGTATTTTTCCATATTCTTTTAGGCGTCTCTGTAAAGAAGGGTGTAGGTTTGAAAATAACTTTGGAGGTTTAATTAGAAATAAAAGATCACCTCTCAAGGAATTAAATAATATTGGCATGAAGCCTAGTTCATTTTTCGATGGATTCTCCACTCCACATGCGGTTTGAATTGCTTTTCTCTTTAATCCACTTATAATTTCTGAGTCTAATTGTTGAACTGTTTGTAGTTTTGCAAAACCTTCGTCATAAAACTTAACTTTATCCAGTAGTTTTTTACGGCTTTGTAGAACTTGTAGATAAAAGTAGCGACCAATGATGCCACTTGAAGCAGAGACACACATACTCCAAAAGCTCACTGCAACGAGCCCTCTTACTTTAAAGTTACAGTGAAAGAATATGAAGATGGGACCTATAAGGCCACAAAAAATATGGAAATTAAGCCATTGGGGTAATTGATAAAGCTTACTTAGGACACGTAGGCGTTTACGGGCACTATAGGATAGCATAGCCAGCATGAAAGTCATACCGATCCATCCAAGCCAATAGCTTATGGGATGGCCAGCCTTCGGAGACGGATCGATACCATGGAAGGCTGGTACATTCTTTTTCAGAAAGATGATAAAGCTTGGCCAGCTCATCAGCTGATTTAGAGCCGCATACTCATAAGATAACATTACTAAGGTGGCGAGGATAATCTTGCTGTAAGGTTTTAACATACTTATTTAACTTATATTTTAATATGGATAGGGTATTTTATTTTAAATGTGCGTAATTTTATTTACTCAGTATCATACTGATTTTACCTGGATTTTATAAGGAATTCCAGCTGTTTGGATTTTAATCATGATTTGGATTATTTTTATAAAATTTGCTTTGTGATTATACAACACACTGATTTTTTTAAAAAATAAGTCTATGGTGGTGTCATCAAAATGTGAATCCCGGATCCGAATTTCTAGCCGGTTGCGTCGTTGCTTCGTCGTCAGGAAATCCTCATGTACCAAGATGTACACTGCGGTTTCCCACCTCCTCGCGCCTAGCACCCGAGCGAACTTCAAATCCGGTGAAAATACTACAGTTTTTCAAAAAATTTCAGATCCCGGGTGAATGCTTTTCTGCAAGATCCTGCTGATCTTCAATGAACTGACAGTTTTTTATTCAGATAATATGGCTTTATATTAGGTTTTGCTCTTTTTATGAGGAGTATGATAAAGACAGGTAAGTTTTTCGAGGTGTGTAAATATCCTGTTAGAGGATTGTTTTTTGGGGGGAACATTGGAACAAGATAAGTTAGCTTCTTTACTTGAAGGTGAGGTTGTCCACGATTTAGATCGTGCCCTAATAGATGAGTTGTTTGCGTGGCCTTTAAGCAGGCTTTTAAGAACTGCTGCAGGGGTGCATGTTAAGAGCTTTGCCGATGACGAAGTGCAATTATGCACTTTACTTTCGATTAAGACCGGTGGTTGTAAAGAGGATTGTTCATATTGTCCACAAAGTGCCCATCATAAAGCTGAGGTGGAATCGCATCAGCTTTTGGATCTCGATGTTATTTTGGAAAATGCAAAAAAGGCAAAGGCTGAAGGGGCGACGCGTTTTTGTATGGGAGCAGCATGGCGCACGCCACCAAAAAAGGGAAAACAGTTTGATGAAGTTTTGGATGCTGTCCGAAGTGTTAGCTCTCTTGGCTTAGAAGTTTGTACCACATTGGGAATGTTGGATGCTGAACAGGCTATCCAGTTAAAAGAAGCCGGGGTTTATGCGTATAATCATAATTTGGATACTTCTCCTGAATATTACCCAGAGGTCATTACTACCAGAACCTATGAAGATAGGCTCGAAACACTTCGAAATGTGCGGGCAGCGGGTATGACCGTTTGCTGTGGCGGGATTGTTGGGATGGGAGAATCTAGAAAAGATAGGGTCGGTTTATTGCATCAATTGCATGTTTTAGAACCACATCCTGAAAGTGTCCCTATCAACCTTTTGGTTAAAGTCGATGGCACCCCATTTGAGTCTCTTGAAGATTTAGATATTTTTGAATTGATCCGTACGATAGCAGTGGCGCGGATCATTATGCCCAAAAGTCGTGTACGTTTGTCCGCCGGCAGAGAGCATATGAGTGATGAAGCGCAAGCATTATGCTTCTTGGCGGGTGCCAATTCTGTTTTTTCTGGCGAGAAGTTATTGACGACGGCAAATCCCGAGTTGAATGAGGATTTGAGGCTTTTTGCACGTTTGGGTATTAAACCTATGGCTTCTGATTTGCCTTTTGAGCATACCAGCCCTATTTCAGAGGTTGAAAGCTCTTCAATGATAGCTGCGCAGTTAAGGAATGCAAATGCAACGGACCAGCCGTCACTCTAATAAATCTGATAAAGAAGGTTTTGTAGGTTTTTCTCCTCTTTCAAAGGATAGGGGTGAACCTACAGGTTTGAAGGGTTGGGAAAGCCTCCATCGTAAAATCGCTACCGAGTTAGCAAAGATTGACGCTTTGGGCCGAAGGCGCAGCCTATTGGATCAAAGATTGTTAGCTTCTGCTTTGGATTTGACGCATAACGATTATTTAGGATTAAGGCAGGATAGCGCCTTTCAAACACTTGCTAAGACAGCTGCAGAGAAGCTCCCTTTGGGCTCCGGCGCTAGCCGTTTGCTCGGAGGCAATGATCCTATTTTTTCACAGTTAGAAGACGCATTTGCTTCTTATAAGGGAAGCGAAACATCTCTGTATTTTTCCTCTGGGTTTTTAGCAAATCAAGGTCTTATGGCAGCAATCGCACAAAATGATGTTTGCGTATATTCGGATGCCTTAAACCATGCTAGTTTGATTGATGGCTTGCGTTTGATAAAAAAACCGTCTGTGCAAAAAGTTATTTTCCCTCACCGCGATTTGCATTTTTTAGAAAAGGCATTGAAATCTTCTAGAAACGAGCTGAATGTTATCGTTACGGAATCAGTTTTTAGTATGGACGGCGATATCGCACCATTGGCGGATTTACAAGAGCTTGCTTATCGTTACCGCGGTGTTTTATTGGTGGATGAGGCTCATGCTATCGGTTGTCATGGTAAAGGCGGTAGCGGCATGATCCACCAAGTTGGCCTATCGCATGAGTATTTGATTAGTGTCAATCCGTGTGGGAAAGCCATGGGTTTGCAAGGTGCTTTTATTTGTGCTCCTAAATGGTTTCGTGATTATCTAATCAATGCGGCCCGTCCTTTTATATTTTCAACAGCCCCATCTCCTTTTATAGCTGCAGCTTTATTGCAATCAATTGAATATGTACAAACCTTAGATTCTAGGCGTGAGCATTTACAAGATGTGGCGCAATTCTTTAAACAAGAGCTTGGAAAAAAGTGCGGTGCTACACAGAATTCGCAAACACATATCGTGCCATATATTGTGGGAGACGAAAATAAAGCTGTTGCGTTGAGTGAGCGTTTACAGGAGTGTGGAGTGTTTTGTCGGGCAATACGCCCGCCGACAGTTGCACCTGGAACTAGCCGCCTTCGTTTTTCTTTGCATGCAATGGTGCAAAAGGAAGACGTGCTTCATATAATAGAAACCCTGCAACGGTTTTTGTGACCTTGGTACGGTTACTTAGTACTATATTTGCTTACCATAACCAAAAAGAAGATTCTGTACCACTTCCTTGAAAACGATAGATAGATTAACCTAGTATTATGATAAATTTTATTTTCTTAAATACCTCCTATAGAGATAAAAAATTATGCGTTATCGGGATGCCTTTTTTTCATTTTTTCTAAGCTTTTTCGCTTTTTCTTGTAAAAATGGCGAGAGACGAGAGACGCTTGCAGATACTAAGGGTAATAAAAAAGGCCAAAAAGAGGAAAAACACAAAGCCGTGGAGTATCCAAAATTAACCTTAGTTTCGGAAAGTAAATTATGCGAACTGCTTCCTAAAAAAAATGGAAAAGCTTCGTATTGCAATGATTCATTAGAAGCGAGTGGAGTCGACTTTGATGCAAATGGAAGTAATTTTTATGTCGTATTAGATAATAGCTATACTTTGCTTAGGTTCCATTGGTTGCTGAAAGTGGATTTGGAACTGCCAGTTTTTTTGCCTGGGAGGTAAATTTGGAGGGCAAAAATGGTTTTGAGGGATTGCATATTGAAAGGGATCAGTTTTTTGTTAATGTAGAAGTGAAAAATTTATTGGTAGAAGATAAGAAGATTCTAGCTGGTGCTGTTGCATCAGGAGGTCTCGGTTCTGATGAGCTTAAGTCATTTAATGAAGAAAGTTTAGTCTCGCTAATTCCACAAAAGCATAATAATCCGATGAGATTTAAAGATGATAATAAAGGCTATGAAGGGCTTGCTTATGCAAAGCATTCGGGTATTGAATATCTTTTTGCTCTTTGTGAAGGCAATGAGTGTAAAAAGAAAGAAGAAGGTGACGCTTTTGCTGGTCGCATTCATATCTATACAAAGCAAAGGGAAAATGAATGGGAGTATTTGGCAAAGGTCAAACTTGATGGGGCAGTCGACTTTCATGATTATTCAGGACTTGATATTGTCTGGCATCAATTAAGTGACGGCAATTATGAAGGTGATATCCTCATTGTTTCTCAGGAGGATCAGAGGCTTTGGAAAGGTAAGATTGTATTCGGGGATGGTTCTTTTAAGCTCAACGGCAAAGGCCAAGTATATAGTTTTCCAAAAAATGAGGGTTACTGCAATATTGAAGGAGTGGCATGGTTTGGAGAAGCAAGTTCACGTCAGATCGTAGTAGTTTCGGATCAAGCGAAAAAGGAGCAAAAAAAGGATAAAAGCATGAATTGTGAGGATAAGGATCAATCTATCCATCTTTTAATATACCTTAGAGGTTTTTAGTCGAGGGTAGCACTGTTCTTTTGGATGAAAGGTTTTTGTGTGTTGTCTGCGGTATTCTTGTTAATGGCATTATTCCTTCAGAGCTAAAAAACGGCGCTAACTCAGGATCTTGCAATACTTTTTCCATAGCTATTTTTTCGCCATCTAATAGAATAAAGCGGCTGATAAGCCTGAGTCCGTGACTATAATCTGCATATTCATTATTATGGACAAGGCTTAGGGGTTGGATGGGGCGGCCATTTTTGCGGTGCCAACCGTAAATCGCCACTTGCCTTAGTTGACTATACAGTCGGTTGCTTATCACAATATCTTTTTTATGCCCAGAAATCAGTGTTCTTTGATTATCTTGAAGAGTAGTTAGCTGTTTAGCAATAATCTGATTGTGCTGGAGAAATTTTTGCGGTGTCACCATATCTGGTCCATAAGCAAGTGGAGATGGCTTTAGCTTTATCGGAGCATTTTGATAGATCAAATCGACAATTTTAGTGGTTGGTAGCATAAAATGCAGATGGTCGGCAATTTTTTGTGCAAGAATTGGGGTCATTGGGATACGGAGGTAATCTTCATTTGTGCCAATACTAAAGTAATCTGGCATGACATATAGAATCGCTTGATGTGTTTTGCCTTTGATGCTCAGAGGTATTTTTATGGGTGTTAGTTCTTTCAAAAAGATGGGAAATTACCACTTAGCACTTGTTTGAAAATCTCTTTTTCCCTTTCCGAGAGTGATTTGTTCTTCAATGACTGTACGAAAGACTTAGAATCTTGAAAAGAGGCGTTCTCGCTGAGGTTGTTATTGAAATGTCTGCAGTTACTAAGAAGCATCACCATAATGGCTAAAACTGCCTGTTTTTGTAAGAGTGCGTACAAAACTTCCCCTTATCACTGATAAATAATAATAGCCTAAGCATATCCCGCCCTTCTTGCTATGCGTTCATATGGCAGAGGTTTCTTGGCAATAAGCATTAAAAATTTTTTAATATAAACAATAATAACACGGTCGGTGCTTTAAGTGTGCAGTTTAGCTTTTTCTTTTTTTCTAATATTTTAAGAAAGTTATCTTTAAGTGAAAGGTGGTCCTTTGAGGGTGATGCTCAAACTTTTGAGGTTATAACTATTTATACGTTAGTTGCCATTGGGATCTAATCTGATTGAAAAATATCTCCTGAGCCTGCATTAAGCTCTCCCATGTTTCCGGTAGTATAGCCTGTAATAATAATATTTCCAGATATATCCATAGAAAGTGACTTTACGACCTCATTTTGAGCGGCCCTTGATCCTAGTGTTACGTTTCCGAATTGTCGAGTCCAAAGGTGATTGCCGCTTGAATCAGCTTAAATACAAAGGCATCGTTCGAACCGGCATTGGGCTCTCCTAAGGAACCGTCAGTTTCACCAGCTAGATAAATATTATCGGATGTATCTAAGTCCCATTCCTATCAAATTTTCGTGCCCGGCGGCAGCGACTCCAATAGTAGTACTTCCAAGCTGTCGAGCCCATAAATAGGTGCCATTTGAATTAAACTTTGCTACAAAACCATCTCCAAAGCCGCTATTTGCTTCTACTAAGGAACTATGAGTGTAACCGCTAATCACTATATTTCCACTTGAATCGGTTAAAACTGACGAAACGTACTCATTACTATTTGCTGTAGCGCCGATAGTTGTATTACCCATTTGACGGATCCAAAAGTGCACCATTGGCGTCAATGCTAGCAATAAAAGCATCATTGGTATTAAAACCGGCATTGGCTTCCCCAAAGCTTCCTGTCGTGGTCCCAGCAATCAACACATTGCTACTGGTATCGATAGTCATTGCATAGACGAGTTCTGACCCCGAAGCTGCTGCACCAGACTGTCACATCTCCTAACTGGGTAATCCAAAGTGCTGAGCCATTGGTATCAAATTTAGCTACAAAGGCATCAAATAAGCCGCCAGTAACCTCTCCAAAATTACTACTAGTATGGCCGCTAATATAAATATTATTGCTGTTATCGATAGAGATGGCAGTTGCCACTTCGTATAGGATTGCATTTGCTCCAACAGTTGGCGCAGTTATATTACCTAACTGTGTTGTCCATAGATAGTTGCCATTTATATCAAACTTAGATATAAAAACATCGAGGCTGCCGCCTGCGGTTTCCCAAGAGAACCCGTGGTATAGCCTGCTAGTAAAATATTACCATTGAGTCCAATGCTATTGCGGTGGCGGCATCAGCGCCAGATGACGCAGATCCCATTGTTACTTTTCCAAGCTGTTTGGCCCAAACATAGTGTCCATTAGCATCAAATTTTGTAATAAGGATATCGGAGCTACCACCATTGGCTTCTCCTACACTACCGTAAGTGTATCCGGCGACGAGTAGTGCACCATTGGCATCTACCACACTTGCTAGGGCGATGTCGTTTCCAGCAGAACCTGACCCTAAAGTTGCAGCGCCTATTTGACTGGTCCATAATATACTGCTGTTATCAGAAGCTAGCTTTGCAGCATAAATATCACTTGAGCCACCATTTAATTGTGATAGTGCTCCGAGCGTGTTTCCGGCAATTATAATATGCCCACTTGAATCTAATGCAATGGCGTTGCCAGAATCTGTCATTGAGGCTCCAGATCCAATGGTGATATTACCAAGTTGGCGAACCCATTGATAGGCTCCGTTAGAATTAAACTTAGCTATATAGCTATCATAGGAACCTCCAACAGCTTCGCCTAAGCTTCCAGATGTGCGACCGGTAACGAAGATATTGCCGTTGCTATCTAAGCTGATAGCAGAAACTTGATCATCACCGACAGCAGCCGCCGCTATTGAAGAGGTGCCCAATTGTTGTGTCCATAAGTGCGTACCTGTAGTGCTAAATTTACTGACATAAATATCGCTTAAACCGCTGTTTGTTTCTCCAAGATCTCCGTTAGTTGAGCCAGCTATTATCACTTCTCCAGTATTGGTGATTGCAATTGCATTGGCTAAGTCATTACCGGCAGCGGCAGCCCCAACTGTTATTCCTCCTAATTGGCTTGTCCAAATATGAGTCCCATTTGCATCGAATTTTGCGATATAGGCATCATT
Organism: Bdellovibrionota bacterium; assembly: GCA_041391425.1. GTDB lineage: Bacteria > Bdellovibrionota_B > Oligoflexia > Oligoflexales > JAWKNZ01 > JAWKNZ01. Next base: position 134,098 of record JAWKNZ010000010.1, on the reverse strand, counting down.
TCCTCCGCCATTAGCTTCTCCAAGGTTTCCATCGGTTGTGCCTGTTATGAAAAGATTACCTGAAGAATTTATACTTATGCCTGCTACTAGATCATTACCAGATGCAGCAGCTCCAATAGATGTATTTCCCAACTGTTGTGTCCATTGGTGAATACCATTTTTGTCAAACTTGGCGATAAATGCATCTTTGTTGCCAGCGTTTGTTTCTTTAAGATCACCGTCAGTTTCTCCCGCAATATAAATAGTATCATTATCACTAACAGTTAATGCCGTAACTATCTCATTGCCATTAGCTCCCACGCCCACGGTCAAGTTACCTAGTTGGCTAATCCAAATGAGATATCCTTGAACGTCGAATTTAGCAATAAATGCATCGCGACCCCACTGTTTGCTTCTCCTAGGTCGCCTGTAGTGCTTCCGGCAATTAAAATGTTTCCTTTACTATCCAATGCTAGTGCGTTAACAATTTCGTCTCCCAATGCTTTGTTTCCAAGGCTAACTATCCCTAACTGCCGTATCCATTTATAATTTCCATTTGCATCAAATTTAGCAATAAATGCATCTTTGGATCTAGCATTGGCTTCTCCAAAGCTTCCAAACGTCTGGCCAGCAACAATAACGCTGTCATCTTCAGTAATTACCATTGCGGTGGCGATATCGTCACCAGAAGCATTAATTCCCTGGGATGAAACGTAGCCTAATTATTTGATTTTACGAGGAATTGAAGTATTAAATGGAATAATAATGCTCCCTTGATTTCTCCTCCTATAACTCCATCTACGTCAGTGGCCGTCATTTTATATTTAACCACATCCCCAGGAGAAAAAGGTGGAGAGGAAAGGTCACGAGAAGGTTAAAAGGTTGTATTGTTTTTATTTAAGTTACTAAATACTCCGTCTATACTTGGATTGCATCCTAACGACTGTTTTACACTGCAATAATGGAGGGAAATGTTTGCATTGTTGTTTTTGTCTCCATGGTATGGAAGAGATAAAGCAAACGATTGATAATCGACGGAATCAATTGATAAATTGGATAATAAAAGCTCCAGCTCGGTAGGAGTGGTTTCAAAAACTGGTGTATCGTTCTTATCAGATTTTGGTGTGCTTTGTCCCACATTACTGCTCGAATTATTCTTGTCATTAACTGCAATTGGTTCTTCTATTTGTGAAATATCTTCGGGTGTAACAGTTTTGTTGGGTTACATCCCCTTCTAGTTTGGCTTCACAGGCAGAGACTAAAAAAAGATAATGGCAAAATGGAATAGTTTAATTTTGAAGTATGCTATCACCTTCATAAAGCCTCTTGCTTCTTAAGGCTGGAATTTGTTGTGAACCTAGTCTTCAGCTTTTTGTTATAATACTGACTCGGTAAAGTCTATTTATCAGTTAAGTATTTTCTATTATTTTTTGAAATTGTTGTGTTTTGTGATCTATTTTGATGCTGTGTTTAACTTCTTATTTTGCAGAAAAGAGCGGTTTTGTCCATCCAAAACTTTCGCATTTTCAGACTGCTCACTCTTTATTTAATTCCTTTAATTTCAGTGGGCTGTACATCTATAGCAATTTTCTTACTGATGTTACTTGAATATTTTAACCATAATTATTTGATATTATTTATGTAATTTGAATAATTAAAGCTAGTTACCATAAAAACCGTACTGGTTTGTACGGAGAGAATTGGTAATTTAATAGCCGATGCCAAGGTGGCGAAAATGGAATTAAGAACGGAAAATGGTTTTAGCTTATCAGGCGTTTTGGTTGCCGTCGCACTCTTTGGTATTTTCTCAATGGTTGTTGCTAAGGTTTCTGTTAGGTCTCTAAATACAATGCAAGACCAAGTTGCGATGACTAAAACAAATGACCTTTACTACCTTCTATTATGGGCTTTAACCAAGAAGGATGCCCTGAAGGTAGGGGAAGTTTTTTAAAAAAATCACTTCCTGATACAGGTAGCTATCCTCGTCTGGTTTCAAATGAACCTTATATTAATATTGGCGGAAGTAATTTGCTTGAGGTAGGGGAAAAGATCGTTTAGTTATCGACTCGATTGAACTTTATCAGATGGCGCCAACCTTTGAATAATAATCCTATCTTTGTACCTTTAAGCTTTAAAATCGGCTCTTATTATCGTAGTCGTAGCAAAGATATTGAATCAAAATTTAAGCTAGATCCGACATTGAGAAAAATATGGTATCAAAATATACCGTTTATGGCTTTAGCTGGTAAAGATGCTACTGAAAAAGTAATTCTGAAAAGTGCCCTAAATATACTATTGATGTAATGGAAAGGAAGAATAGGTGAGAAAAATCAGGCGGGGTTTGGCTAGGACCACCAGCTGATCCTCCATGCATTAAGAGTTAATTGGCGAAGGAAATGTTAATTTATCAATATAGAAATAGGAGAATATTCTGTTGAGCAATACTAATTTCTTAAAAGAGCAAAGTAAAAGCAAAGGATTTAGTGCAATGGAAGTCCTTATTGCTATAGCTTTTTTAGGGCTGGCCTCATCGTTAGCGATAAAGTCAGGCTTGGTTAGCCTTAGGGCTAGAGAAGTTGGTAGGGGTTCAATAAACTCGACCGCAGCAGCACAAATGATATTAAACGTATTAAAAGATCCAACTACTTGCGCTAGCACAAATATAATTAGTGATGGAGTTACCATTGCTAGTAGTGTGACTACAGCTGGTCTTTATCATCCTTATTGGTACGGTGTAAAATTACATAGTTTTACAGAGCTAAGAGTTGGGGATTCCTATGCGGGAGGATTTAAAAAAGGTTATAGGTTAGCAAAGATAAATGACTATGCTGGTTAGATTGATACTAGGAAACGACTGCCATTGATTTATATCAATCCCTTTCGCCTATTGGAAAATCACCTCCTTTTAGAGCTCCAGGATATTTAATAGTGACTTTTAAGGCGAAATCAAATTTATTTACTAATAATGCGAAGGGTATTAATTATACATTCCCTGTTATGCTCTCGTCTTCTGATGGCACCAATGTCGATGGCTGTTATGCGGTTTTTTCTCGAAAAATAGCCTGTGAGGATATGGGGTGGGTATATGATCCTGTAAATCCAGATGTGGCCGACAAACAAGATTGTAAGCCTCCAGCCAAGCATAATTAGTTGCGTAGGTGTGAGTTATGAAAGTACTAAAATATGAAGTTATAAAGCGAAATGGCAACGAAGAGTGAAGCGCTGTTGATTGTTTTAGTGCTGCTTGGAATGATTTCAATGCTTGCGGGTTTGATCTCTGTTTTTACAAAAGGGGATGCAGCTAAGCAATGTTCACTTAGAGATGAGCTTAGAGCTCCGATGCGGTTGGAAATTTCAAATATGTGGTATAACAATTTATCGCTGATGATGAATGGTGTTCACAGCTGAATTTTCTAGATCAGGTAAGTGGTATAACCCAAGATGGCCCGTCTGCAGGCGAATTGCAGTTTATTGGAACTTAGATAATTTGTCTTTTAATATCGACTCTAAAGTAAAGACTTATTTATCGTTATGGAAAGATCCAATGGCATCGGGCGTTAGCAATTAAAGTCCTGCAAAAAGGCCATCAATGGAATCTGCCGATAGTCTGCGCAAAAGAATACCTGTAGCATTTACTACAGAATGGCGGTGGCCAACCAAGGAAGAAGCGCAAGCATATCTTGATGATCTTCAAAACCAGGGTAAAACTTACTGGTTATCTAAGTGGGTAAATGACCCTCCACTTGCCGACAATAAGATAGGCCATTGGGAAAAGTGCCTTAACTATGGACAACTGGCCATACCCCTTCGATTTAGATTCGACAAAGCGTTATACACTTCCGTATATCCATTAATACTAGAGGTAGATACGGGCTTTTCACCTATTGCCTGTTATGGAAACGTCTAGCCGCAATATTTGCATGGACTGGGGGGGCTGTTTAATACGGATCCCCTGCCGGTGAGAGTAAGTGTAGAAATTCCTTAGATTGCTATTTTATGCCTCTGCGGTTGCCTGAGATTTTTTGGCTACCTTGTTTCTTTTTCAATCGTTTTTTTTTTTAGATTGTTCTTCAATCCACTGCTTTCCGTCCCAGGTGGCTGTCCAACCTGTAGCTTTACTATCTATTTCACTAGCAGGAAGTATTCTTGTGTTTTGCGTGCAAACGCACTGAATATGGATTGCCATCGGCATCATTAGCAGGGCCATCAGCAATAAAGTGGAATTTTGCATCTAGCTCGTCTCTATGGCGAAAGAGATCTTCAACTAATGGCTTTCTAGTCTCCCTAGATTTTGGAAACAGATTCGACGCAAGAAAAAGACCGGCCGCACCATCACGTAAGATAAAATGGCCATCGGATTTTTCGCAGGGAAGTTCTGGCATAGGAATTGGTTCCGCTCGCGGAGGAGCAGCTTCGCCATTTCTTAATAACTTTCTAGTATTACGGCAGTCTGGATATTTCACACAGCCGAAGTATTTCCCAAAACGCCCTGTTTTCAGCTGCATATCTGCGCCGCATTTGTCACACTCGACTATGGGGCCGTCGTAGCCTTTTATCTTAAATTTACCAGTTTCGATTTCATAGCCTGGGCAGTCTGGATTATTTCCACACACGTGTAACTTTCGTGTTTCATCTATGAGATAACTTTCCATCGAAGTATCACAGATAGAACAGCGGTGTTTGTCGAGGATTGCTAGAGCCCCACTTTCACCTTCGTCTTCATCACCATTGTCAACGATAGCTTCGGCTTCTTCTCCGGCAACGAGATTTATGGTTCCCTTACAACGTTCTTTAGGAGGGAGTGAATAGCCGCTGCAGCTTAGGAATACTCCAGTACTTGCCGTTCTGATATTCATAGGCCGGCCGCAGGTGGGACATTCGATTTCTGTTAACGTTGGCTCATTAGGACGCATGTTTTCAGAGGCATCAGCCAGTGTCTTACTAAAGTCATCATAAAATGCATCTAGGACTTGCAGCCAGTTTAGATCTCCTTCAGCGATACTATCTAACTTTTCTTCCATGGTTGCGGTGAAATTATAGTCCATTAGGCTTTCGAAACTTTCCATAAGCCTCTCAGAGACAATTTCTCCCATTTTTTGTGAAAAAAATCTCTTATTTTCAACTCTAACATAACCGCGGTCTTGTATTGTGGATATAATAGCTGCGTAGGTAGAAGGGCGGCCTATGCCTCTTTTTTCCAATTCTTGCACCAGCCTAGCTTCGGTAAAACGTGGTGGTGGCTTGGTAAAGTGTTGGCTTGGATCAACTTCTTTGAGTTTTAATTTTTCGCCTTCTTTTAATGGCGGAATTTCAACTTCTTCTTCACCTTTTTTAGCAACTGGTGGGAGAACTTTACGATAACCGGCGAACTTTAAAACTCTGCCGTTGATACGAATTTCATAGCCATCTGCTTCAACGATTAATGTTGTCGTATCGAATTCAGCTGGGGGCATTTGGCAAGCAACAAATTGCCTCCAAATGAGATCATAGAGCCTGTAGGCATCTTTTTCTAGTTCAGGTTCCAATGCACTTGGTAACTTGTTTACATCGGAAGGCCGGATGGCTTCGTGAGCTTCTTGAGCTCCTTTTTTACTAACATAAACGTTAGGTTCAGTTGGAACATATTCTTTGCCATAGCGACTGGCAATCATTTCACGGCAGGCTGTGAGGCTATCTTCGCTTAGATTTGTTGAATCAGTACGCATATAAGTAATATGGCCAGCCTCATAAAGCCTTTGCGCAAGCACCATAGTCTTTTTGACCCCGAAACCGAGCCGCACGCTAGCTGCCTGCTGCAATGTCGAAGTGATGAATGGAGCATTGGGTTTAGTGCTTTTAGGTTTATCATCGCGTTTTACAAGCACATATTCCGCATCTTTAAGTCTTTTTACAGCGGAATCCGCATCTTGCTTATTTGTCGGTTTTAAAGGCTTTCCTTCAAACTTACTTACTTTACCGCGGAGCTTGCCTTTATTTTCTAAGTCGACGAAAATTTCCCAAAACTCGTCTGGTTTGAAGGCTCTGATCTCTCTTTCTCGTTCAAATATGAGGCGTACTGCTACAGATTGCACTCTTCCTGCGGAAAGGCCTCGTGCAATTTTTTCCACAAAAGTGGTGAAACCATGAAGCCGACCACACGGTCCAAAAAACGCCTCGCTTGCTGGGCGTTAACACGGTTTAAATTGAGATCTCCAGGTTCTTCAAATGCCTTTATGAGCGCTTTTTTAGTGATCTCACTAAATGTTACTCTCTTATATTTGTCTGGATCTCCACCCAGGGCTTCTCGCAAATGCCAAGCAATAGCTTCCCCTTCTCGGTCAAGGTCGGTTGCTAAATAGATAATATCGCATTTTTCAGCCTGAGCTTTCAGCTCTTTCAGAATTTTTTCTTTGCCTGGTAAAATTTCATAGTGGGCTTCCCAGCGGTTTTCAGGATCTATAGCCATCCTGCGGACGAGGGCAGCGTGTTCTTTTTTCCTTTTTTCTGTCTCACTGAGGGTCGTCTTTTTTGCTTTAGTCTTTTTTTCCTTACTTTTAGTCTCTTGTTCTTCTTCCGATTTTTTTTGACGGGCGGCAGTGCCGCTTGTGGGAAGATCACGGATATGGCCAACGCTAGATTTGACGACATATTTAGTGCCAAGGTATTTATTTATGGTTTTGGCTTTAGCAGGCGACTCCACGATAACAAGAGATTTTGCCATTTTAAGTCCTAGCTCCAGAAAAATTATACATACATAAACTATTTAACAATAGTTTTGCTGATGAAGATACAACTGCATTAAATTGATTAAATATCAACCATCGTTTACACGGCTGGGAATGTGCAGCACTACTTACTCCCTAATGGTAATTCTTTGGTAATGCTAGTATTTTTTCAACTATTTCTCCTATTTTAAAATAAAAATTAAATTGTAAGGGTACGAGTGTCTAGTTTAAATTTACGATTACAGGTAGTTAGGGGTTTTAGTATAGGTTCATTAAAACAATGCCTGTTATTTATGCTGTCCTTTGAATACTTGCTCAAATTCTAATCCAGTTAATAGCTTAATTCCTGACATGAGCTTATACATGGCAAAACCAGTTATAATCATACAAGGAAGAACGATGACCGGGTAAGAAAGGGCCGTCATTTTTCCTAACTCGATATTAAAATCCTCAGTGCCGGCAGGGCTTTTTAAGAGGTATTGGGCGAGAGCAAAGTTTAAAATTGCGCTTAAGAAAAAGGATGCTGAAAAAAGCCAAGTGGTTACAATGAGCAATCTGTCGAAATCTTGCTGGTTGTTTTTTGTTTGCAGTGCCTCATTTACTAAAGGTACATTAATAATATTTTCGTTAAAGAGCAGGCTTTTAATTAATGGTTTTTTTGTTTTTAGAGAGCCTATGACGGCAATACCAATTACAGCTGGAATAGCGGCTTCTTTTACCGCAAACCATATGCCGTCAACTTTCAGCAATCCTAATCCCCCAGTTAGTAAAATGCTTACGAAGCCTAATATAGAAACTAGGTTAGACTTACGATTTTTTATAAAATCGTAAAGGCCGTAGACGGTAGGGAATGCTAGGGCGATAATGAAACCCCAAAAAGGTCCTAAACGCGCTTCAGAGCTTAATTTTGATAGGATTAACGCTGGGATGACAATATTAAAAGCCAAGTTAATCCATGGGTTTTCTTTTTTTTGGCTCTTTTTTTGCTCGCTATTCATACTTTTCCTCTAATAAAAACTTTCTCAGAATGTGCTTGCTTTAATGTTTAGGCTCTTCGAGACTTTACTTAGTGTTTGAAATGCCTTTCACCTGTATGGAGCATTGCGATACCAGCTTCATTAGCAGCATCGATAGATTCTTGGTCACGGACTGAGCCACCAGGTTGGACTATACAGCGAATGCCTAATGATTTTGCCATGTCCACACAGTCACGAAATGGGAAGAATGCATCACTTGCCATTACTGCTCCCGTAAGGGACTTTCCTTCTTCTTTAGCTTTTTGCGCTGCAAATTTTAGTGCATCGATACGGCTCATCTGTCCTGCACCAATAGTTAAGGTTTTTAAATTGTGGGCAAAGACAATACCATTTGATTTTACATGCTTTGCAACTTTCATTGCAAAAGATAGATCATCCATTTCCTTGTTTGTAGGCTGTGTTTTAGTGACACAGCTCCACTCTGATTCCGGCATAAATGCCGAGTCATCGCTTTGTAACAGATAAGCTCCTGATATTGAACGTATTTTAATTGAATCAGAAATTTTTAAGCGTAACCAAGGTGCTTGAATAAGTCGGAGGTTTTTCTTTTTTGCAAAGATTTTTAAAGCCTCAGGAGAAAAATCAGGTGCTGCAATGCATTCAACAAATATTTCAGACATTGCCTCTGCGGTTTGTTTATCGATTCTTTGGTTAGTGGCGACGATGCCACCAAAAGCAGATTGCGGATCTCCACTTAAAGCTGTGCGGTATATGCTTTCTAATGGATCTTGCAAAGATGTTGCACAACCACATGGATTACCATGTTTTACGATGGAAACTGAAGGTTGTTGATTAAACTCTTTGACTAAAGTACAGGCAGCATCAAGGTCCAATAAATTGTTATAAGAAATTTCTTTGCCTTGTAATTGTATTAGGTCTGAGAAATCTGTATTTTTTGTATCTGCTGAGCGATATAGAGCAGCACTTTGATGGGGATTTTCACCATAACGAAGGCTTCTTACTTGTTCAAGTTTAAGATTGATTGTCTGGGGGAACAAGCCGTCGTTTTTAGCATCTTCTTGTTCTTTATTAAGCATATATGCAGCGATCATATGATCATAGTGAGAGATCGAGTCAAAGGTTTTTGAAGCGAGTTTTTTTCGATACTCTACTGATATATTGTTTTTGCTGAGGTGTAAGGCTACTTCTTTATAGTCGCTAGGATCTATGATTGGAAGGCAATGCTGCCAGTTTTTAGCAGCCGCGCGTAGCATTGTTGGGCCGCCGATATCTATATGTTCAATAGCCTCGTTTAGAGGAAGAGCTTGTTTGATGGCATTTTCCTCAAATTGATAAAGGTTAACTACAACCACATCAATAGGAACACAGTTGATTCGCTCCATTTCCTCAATATGTTTCGGATTATTACGGTCAAATAAAATGCCTCCATGGATCTTTGGATGCAATGTTTTAACCCTACCATCCAGAAATTCTGGTGAGTTGGTGTAGGATGCTATATCTAGTGTTTGCACACCTGACTCTTGTAGGTGTTTGGAAGTACCTCCAGTTGAAAGAATGGTATAACCTAGTTCGCTTAACTGCTTGGCGAATTTGGCAACACCTTCTTTATTGAAAACAGAAATTAATGCATGCTTTTTCATAAGATTCTCTTTCATTGATGGCTGCTTCCTATATTGCTTAATCTATTCTTAATCTTTGGTAGGACGAAGGCGAGTTAGGTTTTGCTTGAGCTGTCCTTCTACGCCTGTGTCTTTAGGGTGGTAGTATACCGCCCCAGTTAACTTATCTGGTAAATATTTCATTGTCTTGGCTTTGTCAAAATCAACATGAGGGCTACAGTATTCCTTACCATAACCAATACTTTTCATATAGTCAGTTGAAGCATTTCGTAATGAAAACGGTACATTTAAATCACCAAATTTTTTTACATCTTCTAAAGCTTTTTCTATAGCTATATAAGAGCGATTACTTTTTGGTGAAGCTGCCAAATATGTGACTACTTGCGCTAAGGTAATTCGAATTTCCGGCATGCCTAATATTTGAGCCGCATGGACACCACTAGTGGCGATTAATAGCGCCAGGGTTAGCATTACCGATATCTTCGCTAGCTGCAATGAGTAAACGTCTAGCTATGTAATTGGGATCTTCTCCGGCTGCTAGCATTCTTGCGAGGTAGTATATGCCTGCATCAGGGTGGCTTGCTCGAATAGATTTAATCAATGCAGATATCAAATCGAAGTGCTGATCACTGTTTTTATCATATGAAAGTGCTAAGCAATCTCCAAGTCTTTTTATGTCATCTAGAGAAACTTCGTTTTGATTTTTATACGCAGCAATTACAGCTTCCAATAGATTAAGGGCCTTGCGGGCATCACCTGAGGCACTTAGGGCGATGGCTTCTAATGCTTCGTCAGATAAAGTTTTATTTCCAGAGATCGATTGGTTTTCTTCTTCAGAGCTGTAGTCTAGCTTGAGGGCTCTTTTTAATATTGTACTTATGGCTGAGGTATTAAGTTTTTCAAAACGAAAAATCAGGCTACGGGAGTTGATGGCTCGATTAACTTCAAAAGACGGATTTTCAGTTGTTGCACCAATGAACTTTATTGTTCCGGCTTCTAGAGCTGGTAGAAGAACGTCTTGTTGGTTTTACTAAGGCGATGGATTTCATCCATGAACATAAAAGATGCTGAATGGCCATTGGAAATACGCACTTGCGATTTTTGTAAATGCTCGCGTATTTCTTTAACTCCTGCATGTACAGCTGATAACTCTACTACCGATGTTTTACAAAATCGTGCAATCATCCGGGACAATGTGGTTTTTCCTGATCCTGGGGGTCCCCAGAATATAAGCGATGTAAAGCTGCCGCTTTCGACTAATCGCCGTAGTGGACTGTTGTTAGTCCAGATACTTTCCTGGCCAAATAATTCCCCAAACTCAGTAGGACGTATTCTTTCAGCTAAAGGCTTATGGCCTCCGGTGTCGGTATGTTCTTGAAATAGCATGCCTGTCCTTTTTGTTGGGCCTTGGCGCTAGGCTGATCTTTGCCGCTTCAGGCGTATTCTGAAGAGTAAGACAGCAAAGTGTGCACCGAAAAAGTATCGAAGTTATCTCCTCATAATGAGGACGTTTTTTCGGAAAAACACAGAGGCCAAATTCGTCAGATTGCCTCTAATGTGTATTAAATTTTTGTTAAACTCGCAAGTATTGGTCTTTAAATTATCTTGATAGATTTTTAGTTGTGCTAAAGATTTCCGATAAGATAATGAGCTCTGCACCGCACTGCTATATTATCAGACAATTATAAAGGAGCAGCTATTGCAACGTATTAGTATGACACTATATGAATATCAGAGCCACTTTATTAATTTAATGAATAAAAATGCTAATTTTTTAGATTTTATAAAACCTTTCGGTCTATCTTGGAAAGAAGCATCGTCATCAGGAGAAATTTTAGTTGGGTTTGTGCTCGATGCTCTCGCGGACGAATATAATTTGAGTGATACTATCGACGTTATGGATGTTGCAACCATAGCTTGGGAGCTTGGTTGTGTGGATGCTGGGAGATTTTTAACGGAACCAGTTCAAATATTTTTTGAAGAAGGCATTGCAGTTTAATTGCTATGCAGATGAGGTCCCATGGAATTAAAATAATGGTAATGGCAAGGAGCTCGTATATGGAAAGCGAGCTTTCCTATGCAAATAGGAAATCTTTTAAAAAGCGATGGCTGCCTGATAGGTTTATCGCATTTACTTTATTATACAAAATTTCTTTTGGTTTATAGCCTACTGATAACCCAGCTTTTAACATCATAGGAATATCATTGGCACCATCCCCTACAGCGACTACTTCCTTAAGTGAGAGATTTAAGTCCTTACATTTTTTCTGCATCCAAATAGCTTTAGCTTCTGCATCGACGATTTCTCCCAGCAGCTCTCCAGTTAGTCGCTCATTTTTTACTTGTAGCTGATTTGCATGGAAATCAGCCATACCTGCTTTTCTGGCAATTTCTTCAGCAAGCTCTACAAAGCCACCCGAAATCAAAAAACAAGGGATTCCTCTATCTTTGCAGTATTGAACAAAATCAATCAAATCGGGTTCGATGATTAAGCGTGGCTGTGTGAGGTTGATTATAGAAACAGGAGCATTTTCTAAAACTTTTACGCGTTTTCGTAATGCATCTTCAAAATCTAGCTTTCCTTGCATGGCTAGTTCCGTAATCTTTTTTACCTCACTGCTCTTTTTGTAAGAAGCTGCAAGTTCATTAATTGTCTCTTGACCGATTGTGGTGGCATCCATATCAAAAAATATGGCTTTGGCTATAAAATTTTTTGGCTTTATCCCAAAAGAAACACCTTTTTTGGCTAATGAAATAAGAGATTGATTTAAGGGTTCTGATATACCTTCAATTTCTATCTTGTGTAAGGAGCCACTTGATCTTACCTGTATCGATTCAATTCCTACAATTGGCAGTAGAGTGAGGCTGTCTGCTTGAGATGTATATAACGTAAAAATATTTGTACCCGAATTTAAAGGTTAATTTGAGTGCTTTTGGTGGAGTTAAAATTATTTACGATGCTGCATCTGAGACCCTTCACTTCGTTCAGGGTGACGGTCCGTGTTCAGGGTGACGAACTTGTCATGCTGAGCGAATCTGAGACCCTTCACTTCGTTCAGGGTGACAGTCCGTGTTCAGGGTGACGAACTTGTCATGCTGAGCGAATCTGAGACCCTTCACTTCGTTCAGGGTGACAGTCCGTGTTCAGGGTGACGAACTTGTCATGCTGAGCGAATCTGAGACCCTTCACTTCGTTCAGGGTGACGGTCCGTGTTCAGGGTGACGAACTTGTCATGCTGAGCGAATTGAGACGCAGATCCTGTTCAGACGCTACTAATCACTTCTCGTTCAGGTGACAGTCCGTGTTCAGGGTGACGAACTTGTCATGCTGAGTGACTGAGACCCTTCACTTCGTTCAGGGTGACGGTCCGTGTTCAGGTGACGAACTTGTCATGCTGAGCGATCTGGACCTTCACTTCGTTCAGGGTGACAGTCCGTGTTCAGGGTGACGAAGTCATGCTGAGCGAATCTGAGACCCTTCACTTCGTTCAGGGTGACGATCCCGTCCGACACGTCATGCTGAGCGAATCTGAGACCCTTCACTTCGTTCAGGGTGACGATCCCGTCCGACACGTCATGCTGAGCGAATCTGAGACCCTTCACTTCGTTCAGGGTGACGATCCCGTCCGACACGTCATGCTGAGCGAACGCGAAGCATCCAAAAACTTTAGTACTCCCAAAAGTTATACCTACAAGGCTGGAGCATAGCTTAGTCTCTGAAAAAATTCCGTAATTATCTTTATTAAAATCGAATCTTCCGTGTGTGTAATGATGCCATAGGTATTTTTTGTTTATTTAATCAGCTCTTAGCCGATAAAAAGTTTTTAAGGGCAATGATGAGGTTGCTGTATTAAAAGTCCACTTAACCAACTAAATAAATTGACTCCAGAATATTTGCAGGGCGTAACCACGACCTGGGATTTATTCTTATTGCTTAATATTAGCATCGTCTTATTTTTGGTTCCTTTTAAAATTGCTTTTTTTCAATCTGTTTTTACCATCGAATGGTTTTTTGAGTGTGCACTGACTGTTTTTTTTATAATCGATTCATACCGTTGCTATAAAAATTCTAAATCTGGATTTTCGGGATGGGGCGACAAAATGTTACATTTGTTCTCCCTACTGCCACTTCAGCTTTTAAGCCATATGCTAGGAGCACCTACCCCGTTGAGTATAGGGTTATCTTTATTTAGGTGATGCGTGGATATTTACTTTATATGCGTATTCAAGACAGAAGCAAAAATAAATTTGTGCAAAAAAAATCAAAAATAGGTTTAGTGGCAATTGCCTGTTTTGTCGTTGTCCACTGGATCGCTTGTTTTTGGGCGTTATTAAACCCTAAAGAAGGTGGCGATATTTTAGAAGGATATATAGAGGCTACCTATTGGACGATTACGACACTAACGACTGTCGGTTATGGTGATATCACTCCACAGAACAATATTGCCAGATTCTTTACAATGTTTGTTATGGTAACTGGAGTAGGGTTTTATGGATTGGTTATTGGTCAATTTTCTAGAATTATGCTTGATAGCGATAAACGGAAAGCTGAAGAAAATGAAAAGCTAGAGGCATTAACTTCGTTATTAACCCGTTACGAAATTCCAGCAAATATTCAAGATCAAGCGTTTCAGTTTTATCAGCATGTGCTATCAAAGCAGGCTGGACAAGAAGAAATAAAGGTCATGAAAGACCTACCTAAGGCATTGCAGGCAGAGTTGCAGATATATATGAATATCAAGTTGTTGAATAATGTTGCCTTGTTTCAAAATGTCTCGCATGTTTGTCTTAAAGCAATTGCCAAAAATCTTAAGCAGGTCTATTTCTCCCCTTCTGAGAAGATCATCAATAACGGAGAAATTGGCGATGAAATGTTTATTATTGGTCACGGTAAGGTTTCGGTTCATGATGGTAGCCATCACATAGCGACTTTGGCCTCTGGGCAATGCTTTGGTGAAATGGCATTAATGGGTGATGCTATTCGTAAAGCCGATGTTACTTCGATATCTTATTGCGATCTTTTTGTTCTTACTAAAGAAATTTTTAGTAATTTATTAGATGAGTTTGATGATTTAAGGAAGAATGTAGAGGAAATAGCATTATCTCGTAAGAGGGAAAATGAACATCACTCTAAGACTCAGAAAAAGAATGTTGGTTAATTCATTCTGAGATCAGATTATGAGCAATTGCAATAGCTTCGTCTTTTGTCGACCATTTTTCATTTCTAAACTCTTCTTTTAGTCTATTTAGAATTTGACCAATTTCAGGTCCTTTTTTTATCTGTAGTCTGTTAATTAGATCATCACCAGTGAGTGGTAGCCGTGCCTTTCTTATGTGTGCTTTTGTATTTTCTGTTTTTTTAGCAAAATTAAGTAGGGTTTTTAGCTGTGGGCTCAAAGGCATTTGCTGCATGTATGATGCAACTAATGGAAAGAATGAGCCCTCTCCACAAGCGTCTTCTGCATGGTCTATAAAAGCCATTGCTGCCGCATTATCGTCAGATTTTAGCTGAGATAGATGTTTGGGAGCTTGGGATAAAAATAATACCAGGGCCGTTTGTTTTTTTGTCAGCTTTAGATTATGCGCTATTTGCTGTAATGCTTTGCTATCATTTTTATGGCTTAGGATTAGTGCCAGACGGGCCATGGCGCGATCGCTTTTTTCTATTGTTTGCAATTTATCCAAGGCTGCTATTGTTTCGTTATCTAGGGTGGATAGGCTAGGAATAGCATAAGGCAATATTTTACATTGAATCATTTCTGTAAGGACTGAGCCTACGAGATCGCATTGGAGTAGTTTTATTAATTCAGCAGTTATTCTTTCTTGGCTAATTTGCTTTAGCCCATGGGCATTTTCTTTGATAGCATCGAGCTCATCTTGATTGGCTTTTAAGGAAAAACGTGCTTGAAAGCGAAAATAGCGCATAATACGTAAATAATCTTCTTGAATGCGTTTTTTTGCATCTCCGACAAAGCGAAGGCGTCTATTCTTTAGATCTTCTTGCCCAGAAAAATAATCATAGATTCGTCCACTCATGTCCTCAAACATGGCATTGATGGTAAAGTCTCGTCTGGATGCGTCTATCTGAAAGTCGTCGACAAAACTTACCTGTGCATGGCGGCCATCTGTCCTTTCATCTTTTCTTAAAGTTGTAATCTCGATTGGGCCTGATTTCATGACGACAGTGATTGTTCCATGATCAATGCCGGTAGGAATTGTTTTTATCCCCTCTTTCGCAAAAGCTTTAAGCATCTGCTCAGGTAAAGCGACTGTAGCAATATCAAAATCTTGGGGAGTTGCGCCAAGTAGCATATCGCGAACGCAGCCACCAGCGAGGCGGGATTCATATCCCGCCTCGGCTAATATCTTCAGAGCCTTGATGGCATGCAGTTTTTTTCTTTCTAGTAGGCTTAAAAGTCCCAATAGACTTCCCCCGCCTGTTGTAATTTATTTTCCGATTATGGATAATTGTAGTTTTTCCGGACCTGAAAGTAAAATTTGTGGATTTGCCTGGTTTGCAGCTACTATGTTTAATGTGCCTTGAGCACGCACACGAATATTACTATTAAGCATTTTATTACGGAAGTTAATGGCCTTATCTGTGTCAGCATCCCATACATTTTGTAGTTTTTGTGAAATCTTATCAAAGACAGGCATACTGTATCCATCTTCTCCGTGCTCAAAATTAGCTAAAGTCCAAGTACGCATCACACCAAATTTATCGACTTCAAGTAGTGCAAAGATGTTGCGATTGATTTGAGGACTGACTGGGAAGAGGACTAGGCAGCCTTCAACAACAGCTTCTTTTCTGTGCATATCTTTAAGACGGTCTATCATTTCGACAGGCTTTGCTGCGGTTACGTCGAGGACTAAGTGTAAAGGTCTTTGTGGATGCACTTCAGGTCTGTATTGAATTTTGATTTTGTCGTTTCGGTACAGATCTTTTGTTAGTGAAGGATCATCGACAATAACTTGAATAACCATATCTTTATACTCAACTGTCATACTTTTTCCATCATGATCGATAGAATGTACTTTAACAATTGCAGAGGTGCCTTCGGCTAACTCATTAGGAATCGACATGTCTCGCTTTTCGTTTGGCTTAAAGTATTTGTTGTATAAATTTTCCTTTCCAGCGACTTCTTCGTCTATTCTTTTTTTGACGATAACTTCTGTTACAAAGATATGCTTATGAGCAGCTCCATTTTTTAGGATTTCACCTTTGATAGTAATCATGTCATGGCGTTTTAATGTCATCATGGTTTCAGCAACTTTGCTGTCGCTGAAAGCTAACGGGAATTGATAATTACTAAAAAAGCTACTTTTCTGTCTTATGGTCCAAACCCAAGTCTTATAAGCTGGAATTGCAGCATGGATCCAACCTGTTGCTCCGTCCTCTTTTAATTGGGTTTCTATCTCTTCCATGGTTATACCATTGACTGGCTTTTGGCCTACCTCTTCTTGCCCTGGAGGAAGGTCTAATATTTCAAAGTTTGACGCACAATTCTGACTTGCTAATGAGAATCCCTGATAGCGCTTTGCTTCTGTTCTTTCCTCCACCTTTTCTTTTTGGCAAGCCATGCTTGCAAATAGAAAGCAGATAGAGATGCTTTTTAGATAGTTTATTTTCATTTAAACCTCTCTCCAATTCACCTGGTTTATCCATTGTTATTACTGTTTAACTCCACGCTTTTTACATTAAATCTAAATCTTTGTCAGTATGAGTCTTATATTATTTATCTTGGTTTTTTTGTTCATTTTGAATGCATTAGCTGTTTTGAAAGATAGGACTAGCTATCTGCCCCTCTTGGTCTTTTTGTTTCTTTCATGGGCAAAGATATGGTTTTTCGCTCGTCTTATTCTCTATATCACTATATATCTCTGAGCGATGTTCAAAAAACCCTCTTATATCAGTGTAATTTATTGAAATTACAGATAAAAACAACTTATTGGCGATGGTTCAAAAAACAGGTGTTTTTTGAACATAGATTTGAGAAATATCTATGCTTCTGAAAAACAGGCATAAATAGATCAAATTATAGACAAATTTGATTATTTTCAACTCAGCAGTAGCAGTAAAAATGATGGTGTTGAGTTAAGTTTAAATAGCAACAGCATAATTGCTGCGTTGTTTTGTTTCATCAAGGTATTTTGATATACTATTAGACAATTAGATGTAGCGTTATTGGTTTTTAATAGCTTGATGCTTATGCTTTGTTAAATAGGGCTAAGCTTAGCTATGTAGAAGTAAGTAACTGTATACCAATAGAGCCTAGCAGGACCCTATTCCATATAATCGGTGAAGGTCAGCATGCAGGAAAAGGCTTAGATCGATCCTTTTCAAAAACTGCCTCCTAATAGAACAAAAAGAGTAAGGAAGGCAAGGACCGTACGATAAAATTTATCCTTGACGTGCTAATTTTTAGAAAACTGATATAATTTTAGATAATCGTTATCAACTGACACTATTAAAAGTTTTATCTTTAAAACTCCCTATATATTTAGGAGGTGGTCATGCGTATTGCATTGGGGTTTTTTGCCATCAGCGCTCTTTATCTTTCCTGTAAGTCTGCATCTGTGAATATGGGAGAGTCTGATGTGAAGCTTTTGGATGTTTCGAAAAAGCATGAGTCTGATACTGTCATACCAATACAAAATGGCAATCAGGAAGAGTATTGCATCAAGATTGGTGGTTATCCAGAGCTTGGAGAAAAATGGGAAAAGAAGATTTTTGACGCTAAAGCCCAAGATAAATTATGTGAACTGCGCTTTGATATAGAAAAGAGCTCCGATCAAAATTTCGCCCTTTGTCCTAAGGGATATAGTACGAATCCAGCAATAGAAGTCATGGACATTAGTAAATTAAAAACTAAAGGAGTGACGCGAGAGAGTTATGAGGATATGAGTGGCTACGATTATGGCTGTAGACGGCCCCAGGATAGAGAAGGGAAAAAACTTGCCAAATTTAAAGGTACTGTGACTTGCTCCTCAACTGGATCGATTGTGGCTGCGTATTACCTTGGAAGGTTACTTGATATTGGTGATGTGCCAGCGGCAGTTATTCGAACAATCAGAGCCGATGTGATGCAAGATGTGACAAATCGGGGGCTAAAAACAGCACTAAAATCTAGTTGGCAAGGATGGAATTCCATTTTAGCTGGAGTTGGAAACAAGGAGCTACTGGACCTTAATAGGACTGTTGATGGAAAGTTTGTTTATGGAGCTTTGTCAGAAAATCCTAGAGGCGAGTCTCGCTATAGTGAAATTAATATGAGGTCAATATCTAGTTTTAAAAAGACTCCATTGGTTCAAAAAGTTTTTAGCTCGTCTGATTTTAAATTTTCAAAAAATAATTTACAAGATTATGGGTTAATTAAGCAAATTGAAGACGTTGGTGATTTAATTGTCTTCGATACTATTTTAGGACAGCAGGATCGTTTAGGAAATATTCATGCTCGTCCATTTTTTTATTATGACGATAATGGTAAAGTAGAAAAATCAAAGAAAGCCCCTAAAGATAAGAAATTTGTACAAGTTAAGCGATTGATGCTTAAAGATAATGATTGTGGCTTGAGAAGTGATTCAGTTAATATTATTGCCGAAAAACTATATAAAAATATTAATCATATGAGCTCAAAAACTTACCGTAGATTGACGCTGGCTGGGCCCAAGAACAGTGCAAAATCCTAGACGTCTTTCAAAGTTTGTTCACGATCACTTCTTAAGACATGATGGGGGGACTGCTAAACTCGTTGGGGATAACCTTTGCAGGAAGATTGAGATGGTTTAAAAAGAATGGAAAGTGACTTCTATCAACGCTGTAAAGCAGGCCAGCTGCGTTTAGACCTTGATGCGAATGATATCTATGAGAATGGTATGCCCTCTGCGGAAGTATTGCAGGCGAGGTGTGATGAAATTTGGGATCCTGCTAATGATACTGTAGCTACATTGGCGCAGGCGGTTTTTGCTGATGGAGGCTCTGATGCTTCAGCTCATGGAGGAGGTGGTAGCACTCCTTCTACCCCAAACTCTTGCCGTACCACAAGTGGGTTCAGTGGACAATGTATTGAGGCAAGTAAATGTGTTGATCAAGGTAAGAAGTTTGAAAGAGGACGCTGCTTGAGAGATGGACCGGGGATCTTCTGTTGCTATTGATCAGGTGACTTCTAGATCTGCTGCTTAATTCCACAAAATTTGTTTATTTCTTATATAACCCTGCGATTGCAAAGGGTTTTTCTTTTGCCTTAAGCTCTTTCTTTTTGCCTCCGATCGCAATATTACTTTTTAAACAGCAGCTTCTAAATGCATTGGAGCTTAATAATGAAAATACTTCTAGTTGATGATTCTAAGGCGATTCACACCTATATTAAAGGATTATTAAGTCTTGAAAATTTAATGTTTTTAGATTTTTGCTTATGATGGCAAGGAGGCGTTGGAAAAGGTAAAAGTAAATAACGACTTTGATTTGGTGCTTTTAGATTGGGAAATGCCCAATTTAAATGGGATAGACACCCTTAAGTTAATTCGTGAATTTAATACTGATATAGCTATCATTATGGTTACGACTAAAAACGACCCAAATCTCATAGCAGAAGCTTTTGAATATGGGGCAGACGAATATGTTATGAAACCTTTTACAAAGGAAATTCTACTGAAAAGATTTCAGCCACTCTAAGTGAGGTTGCATAACTAATATGGAAATTGCAGAACTTAATATTACAATTTTTTGTTGAATTTATAAAAAAAGCAAAAACTGGTATTATATATAAAGATGTTAATTTTTATATGTTAGAAAAGAGGCTTGTGGATCTCGCCAAGCATATGGGGTTTGATACTGTCGATGCTATGTATAGGCAGACAAAGCTAAATATGCCTGATGAAATGAAGCTTATGCTGACGGATCTTTCTACCAATAATGAAACTTTATTTTTTCGCGACCCTAATATGTTTCAAGCATTAGAGAAATTGATTGTTGAGAATGGAGCAATCTATAAAAATTGTCATGTTCCTATTCAAATTTGGTCTGCTGCGTGCAGTTTTGGACAAGAACCTTATTCATTAGCTATGTTATTTGAAAAAATATCTTCACATATCACATCAAGAGGATATTCGATTCTTGCGACTGATATTTCACGAAAAGCTCTAGAGGCAGCTAAAAAGGGAGTTTATACGCAATTACAAGTTCAAAGGGGCTTGCCTACACGTTTACTTATAAAGAACTTTGATAAAATTTCAAAAGATGAAACCCATTATGAATGGGCCGTTAAGCCTTCCCTCAAATCACGCATTCGTTTTGAGCATAAAAATCTTTTGGATGAAAACTATGGGCCAGTCCAATATGATTTTATTTTTTGCAGAAATGTTTTGATTTACCAAAGTAAGGAGATGAAAGAAGTCATTATTAACCGCCTTTTTGACTGTTTGAAGGTGGGTGGCTATCTTATTTTAGGTGCTCCGGAAAGTTTATTAGGACTAAAACATTCATATGAATTGGTCTCCGGAGAAAATCATGTTTTCTTTCGTAAGCCTGAAAGTTCTCCAAAGTTGGAAGCTGTCTAACCTTCTAAAAATGTCGGAAGTGAAGAACTAAGACTTGATTACAGCTGACATATTAATTTGATTGGGAAACTCTATACCCATCGCTTGAGTGATAAGGCTGTAAATATGAGGTTCTCTGATTCCGTTGATTCCAGGTGTTGGATTGCCTTTATTTAGATCAAAGCCATATGTTAGCCCACTAGCCTCATCTATTCCCCCATAAATTTTATTGCCTTTTATCAATGGAGATATGATGACTGAGGCGTTATTCGTATGGTGTCCACTTCCTCCTGATGGTTGTAATATCTTATCGCGGCCAAAATCGGTTGCTATATATATAAGTGTTCTTTCCCATAAAGTCCCAAGTTCGGGATTACCTTTATAATTGGTTGCTTTCAGTAGTGCGATAAGACTGTCTACTGTGCCCATCAACCGATGCCAGGTAAAATTCTGTGCATTACGATGGTCAGAATGTGAAAAATCAAAAGACAATGGCGGGTTTATGATTTTATTGTTGGTATCAATTTCTAGATTAAAAGATGGGCCGATTGCAACTGATGAGCTTATATTACCCTTTAATAGAAGATATGCTAAAGCAGCTTGGGCTTGAATAGCATCGAACATAAGATTTGGAAAGGATTTATTTAGTATCTCTAATAGTGGAGATGGGTTGAGCCCGTAATCATCTAGTGGAAACTCTCCCTCAGATTCTTTTACAATCATCAATTTTTCTATAAGGTTAGCCTCTTCAAATGAAGTAAGACTATTGCGTGCTGCTATATATGAACTTAGCCTACTATTGTTCTGAAATGTTTGCCAAAACTGTCCTCGTTTTTCCACAGACCCTCTAATTTTACGAGCTCGATTTAATAGGCTCTCGTCGGGAGCATTTAATACTCCTTTAGAAGCATGCGTAGTAAATGCAAAATTTTTAGGATTGCTAATGAGGAGGGGGCGTGCAGATTCAGGGGTTTTTGGATACTGACCAGGCTGAGCATAGCCGTTAACTGACATATTACAACTTGGGATCAAGAGTCCGTTGCCGTGACGGCGGGCAACCGCTTCTAAAATCGTTTCTCCACGGTTAGCACTGTTGCCATTCATAGCTCTTTTTTGTGCTTCCTCATGGTTAACACTTGTGACTTCATGGCAAAGTATTGCGGTATTTTGGTAATTGTTCTCTAAAAAAGTAACCATGTTGTTTGCGGCGGTAGCAACTTCTAGTCCTTGTATTTTTAAATTAGAAAATGGGTGTACGGTTGCTATTTCTGAGCCTTCTGGCTTAAATATCTGTTGTGAGGTGTATGTTGATAAACCAGGTTGATTTATCGAGCTTTCCTGAATTGGTAAAAAACTATCGATGATGCTCCCACCGCCAGTTGCAGTCACAACTATTAGAAATCGACGATCGTCTTCGGCTGCTATTGCTTTTTTTGTGGTATAAGACGCGAGAGAAGCACCCAAACAGGAAACAGCTCCTGTTTTAATTGCATTACGTCGGTTGATTTTTTTCTTCATTACTACTCCGCATTGCCTTGTTAGTAGAACAAGCCTTCGATGTGACTAGCCACAATAAAGCAGCTCAGTATAGCAAAGTCGTTATTGTTAATTGGATTGCCTGCTTGATCTTTTAGAAGTTCTTTTAGGTCTGTCAATTCATCATCAGCTGGCTCTCGTAATAATATTTTTTGATATAGTTTAGTAAAATGGCTTTTAAAGGCGCTAGCAGAAATAGAACCCGTGTTTTTGCTTAGATCAATATCAGAGTATAGTTTTTTTGCTATTATTTGACTGTGATAAACACTATTGGTGCACGCTGTTAAAATGACGCGTTCTAGTGATATTGGTGTTGTTTTATTCGGTTCCTGTATAGGCTCGAAAGTTCCACTTTGTAACGGATCGTAGGAACCTAGTTCAGTTATATGTACCTGTTGTGTGCAAGAATAAAGTCCTAGCTCGTTGCAGAGTGTAGCAGGACTCAGCATGAGTGCGGAGGAAAGATCGACAGTTAAAGCTGCAGCTCGCTTCCAGCTTAAATTTTTTCCTATTATCAAATCATCTTCGTTGGGGTTTGTATTTGAATTTGGGGAAGAAGATGGATTTGGAGTATTTGTTTGTCCATCAGGTGTATTTGACGATGAACCCTCTGTCGCTTCAGCCTCACCGTCACTATTTTCTATCGTTGCAGGGCTGTCACTTTTGGATTTTTTCTTTTTTGAACAGCCAACAAAGCAAAGTGTTGCTGAAAATACAAAAACTTTAATATAAATTTTCATTAGGGTAGTCATTTATGGCGCCCCAAAAGTCATAGTGTCGACAATACGATGGATCAACTTATTGATGCTATAACCATCACCTGGTATTGACTGCCAGAGTTCTTCAAAATCTTCGTTATCAGATGTTATCTTCTGATCGATAGCATATTGTAGAAATAGCTTTGTTAGCATTATTTTAAATTCATCTGAGTTAGCAGCTTTTTGAGCCCAATCTTTTAAGCCTGTTGTCGGTGTTCCTAAAATATATCCGCTTCCTTCCAGTTCTGAAAATTCTCGGCTAGGTTTATAAGTACCTGAAACACTGCCACCGAAAATTCCTTCATATGGGATAAATGGATATGTAATCCTATCTAAGGTTTTATGGCAAACTGCACAGGATGGAGCAGTGATGCCTTTTTTATCATAATCAATCAGCTCTTCTTCGACACTAAAAAGCCCATCGCCTTTAGCTATATCAAGGCCGAGATATGCACGATAGGCCTGAGCTGCTGTGACTCTTGGTATTTTAGTAAACATAGTATTAGAAGTTAGAAACCATTGAGTCGTTAGCATACCTGCTCGGTATTGGTGAGGCAAAGGTTGGCCTACATCAACCACTATGATATTTGACGGAAATGTACCATTAACGGGATCTTCTTTAAGTATTGTCCGTGTTGTTTTACTGCCATCGGGCTCAATATGATAGTCTGCAGTTAGCAATTCTCTGGCGTCGTGATCTTCACTCATAATATAAGAAAAAAGGCGATAATCCCATTTATAATCGGCAACGACTATACTTCCCTCTGCGCCAAGGGCTTTTGTTGGCCTTATTTTTTTGTCAGCAAGTCGATATAAAGCTTCTTTTAGCCAAAAATTTGATTTGAGGCACTGGCTAAGATCTTTATGGATAATTTCTTTTTGGTTTGAGCTGTTGCGAAAAGCTTTCATGCTTTCGTAAGTGGGCGATCTGCCACAAAATGCAATCCACATTCGCTTGTAAGCAAATTCATTTTCGTAAGTTCTTACTATTGGTATTTCAGGGATTGAGCTTTCGTCATATGGCTTTGTTGATTTTTCCAGTTCAATGGTATTGATAAAGGAATCAGAATCGCTATCTAGCTTATCTAAATAGTCGATAGCTCCGTTCAAGTATAAAGTGAATTTTGATTTATCATAGCCCTTTTGTTTGAATAAATAACTTTGTACATCTTGCCCATAGAGATTTAAATTTGGAACACTTGAATGGCAGGCTAAACATTTAGATGCTCCAGAAATACAGTCAGGTGCATTGGGTTTTTTGCTACAAAAAATGTTAGGCGCACTCGACAGTGCAAGGGCCTGTGAGCTTAAAGTAAAAGAAACGAGATATAAAATTACTAGCTTCAGTTTTTTGAAGCTTCTATTCATTTTCAATCCTCTAAGTTTGGCTATGTTTATCGATTCGCTTACAACTTCGCTGATTTAGACGCTTGGTTGTTAATATAATGACGAATGCTCAATAACAGAAGGAAAAGATAGAAAAATTAACTAGCAACAGCCTCTATATCGGTATTTTATAAATTCTCTTTAGATTTTTTTAAATGATTTTCTGTATTTACTTAATCATTTTAAATGATTATTTTTTTTTAGACTTAGTAGTTAGCAAGAGATCCTTCGCTTACGCTCAGGATGACGGGTCGTATTTCAGCTTTAATTCTCAATTTCGTCATCATCTTCGTCATCCTTCGCTTACGCTCAGGATGACGGGTCGTATTTCAGCTTTAATTCTCAATTTCGTCATCATCGTTTGTCTTTCTTTCTTACGCTCAGGATGACGGGTCGTATCAGCTTTAATTCTCAATTTCGTCATCATCTTTGCGTCATCCTGAGCGTAAGCGAAGGATGACGGGTCGTATTTCAGCTTTAATTCTCAATTTCGTCATCATCTTCGTCATCCTGAGCGTAAGCGAAGGATCTTTGTTCAGCAACAGCATAACATGACAAAACGTTTTTTTTGGGTACTCTAAATGACCAGCCAATGGTATAATAATTTTTAACTTAATATAAGAATCTTTTTGAAGTTTTCAATTTTTGTCGTGAGGCTTAAAATGAGAATTGGCTTTTTAGGTAGTTTATTTTTGCTTGCATGTCTATTGTGCGAAGCAAGTCCAGCTTTGGCTAATTGGACGTTGAACTTAGGGTCCGATAATCCTCCTGGATCTAAGATTGGGGTCAATTTCCTCTATGAATGGAGCCGTTTTGGATTAGAATTGGGTATTGGCGGAATATCGTCTGATGTTGATACCGGTAATGACAAAAAAAATGATAGTAGCAATGATAACAATACTGATTCGGACTCCGATAATGCTGAACTTGCAATCGGTGGGGATATAAATTTTAAAGTTTTCTTTTTTTCGGCGCCTTTTAGACTCTATTTGCAGATAGGTTCCATGTTGGGAACCCATGCAGCAGTGGGGGATAATTCCAATTTTTCTTTTGGTGGAAGTTCTCTTTTTGCCGGTGGTGGGCTCTTTATTGGAAAACCTACATTTTATGGCTATTTAGGGGCTTCAACCTTTGGAAATGGTTTTTTTGGTCAGTTTGGACTTGGGTTTGATATCTGAAATTTCATTTTATAATTCCCTCTTTCAATTTTTATAAAATAACCTGTGTGGTTTAATACTTTATGTTTGACGTTGGAAAAAGGCCGGAAAGTATTATTTGGCAAGATACTTGGTCGGTAGGTAATGACCTTCTTGACTTACATCATAAGCGTATTATCGCCTATATTAATGATTTGGTAAAAATCAGTAATTTAAATTTGGATGGTGCAGGGGTCGATAGTGTTAAAGTAGATAAAATTTTAGAAAGTTTGTTAGATTTCACTTTATTCCATTTTGCTGCAGAAGAAAAATTACTCGAACGTTATAATTATAATGCTCTTGATAGGCATAAAAAGATTCATAAGAACTTGATTGCTCAGTTGCAAAACTTAAGATCAAAGTTTTCTAAAGTGGGGATGCCGGTTTTGCCGTTTATATTGAATTTTCTAAATGCTTGGCTAAGAGATCATATTTTAGGCGTTGATATGAAGTATTCCAAGATTGTTTCTAAAAGAGATACAGTTTAATTTTTATAGGAAGCTTGTCTTTTTATAAACCTCCATGCTTCTTATATAACTAATTGTTTAAACTAAATAAAAACAGATTATTTTAATTTGTCTAAAGTTATTCCTCTATGCAGACGAGACACTTTCTTGTGTCTTCAGGATCGGTCAAATTGGTCCATGAGAAGCTGTCATAGTTATCACTCTCTGTTGTCTCTGAAAAATGTTCCATGGATACATATTAATTTGAGCACTATATAGCTTCAAAAGTTACTGGAGGAATAGAGATATGGCATATACTAGAGCCCATCATTTATCTGCAATTTCCGACATGGCAACAATGTCTGATATAGAGCCTTTGCCGCCTACTAGAACTAAAAAAGTTTTAAATAATATGTCAAAAGCAAAATATGTCTTAGGCTTTTTATGTGTATTTGTCGCTGCATCTGCTACGTTGAATTTTTTTTCAAAAAAGTCATTAATAGCAGGTAAACGTATCAATCCTGTAGTAAAAGAAAGTATGAACGCACCTTTGCAAATTGCAATGGTTGCACCAAATACTGGTAAAAATAGAATTGATAAAAATAGCATTAAAAATACGGTTAAAGAACCTCAAGCTTCTCAAACTATGCAGGAGGCCCCACAAGCGGGAATACAAGAAAGACAAGTACAAAGTGTGGTTCCCGCAGGTAAGCTGAACACCATCGCAGTATTACCAACATTACAAAATAAAGTGATAAACACTAATGAGGTTCAAGCACCGAGTTTTGTCCAACGTTATAAGGGGAAGACTTTGACGATACCAAAGGTTTTTTATAATAAAAAATCGTTAAAACGGTGTAAAAACTCGGATAGGTGCACTATCCTGTTCCAAACTGATAAAGGGTTGCGATTTAGTGGGGTGATCGATAATACAACGCAAAAACATTTACTCATGGTTGCCCGAGGTCCAGTTGATTTGGTTGGAAGTGTATTTGAACATGGCCAAAAGACGGTTTTTGGAATTCAAAATGTTTTACCGAGGTCACCTTTAGATATGCCATAATTTTAAGACAATACTGTTATTTTAATTTAACCATCTGTTATTATTTTATTTTTATCCTTAATGGAGTATAGCACTGAATAAATCCAGGATCTGACGGCTAGAAATTCTGGTCCGGGATAAATTTTGGCTATATATCCTAACCTTTTGTAGTAATTTTTCTCTGGATTTTCTAGTATAGCACTTAATATGTTGTCGATGCGCATGGATATTAAGCAGCTGAAAAAAATCTCATCATTATAGATATAACTCTGCTATCTTTTTGTTCTGAGACATTGCACGTCAGACACCTTTTAATTGGGTTATGAGCCTATATTGCAGACAATATAGGCTTGTTTATTTTTTATGAGGAATTTTTATGATTAGCACTAGTGGTGTTAGCTTGGTTTACGGTGACAAAGTACTTTTTCAAGATGTTAATATAAAGTTTGTAGAAGAAACTGTTACGGTTTGATTGGAGCCAATGGTGCTGGTAAATCTACTTTTTTGAAAATTCTAGCAGGTGATATCCAACCTGATAAAGGCGAGGTTTCTATTGGCAATGGTCAAAGAATTGCCGTTTTGAGACAAAATCAATTCGAATTTGATGAAGTCGAAGTTTTAAATACAGTGCTTATGGGGCATAAAAAGCTTTATGATGTCATGCAGGAAAAGGCTTTACTTTATGCAAAGCCAGATTTTAGCGATGAAGACGGTATTCGTTCCTCAGAATTGGAAACTATGTTTGCAGATATGAACGGATGGGAAGCGGAAGCTCAAGCGGGCGAAATGCTTGAATCTCTTGGAGTTAAGGTTGAAGATCATCAGAAAAAGATGAAGGAGTTAGAGGCAGGCTTAAAAGTTAGAGTTCTTCTTGCGCAAGCGTTGGCTGGAAATCCCGATATTTTATTGCTTGATGAGCCTACAAACAATTTGGATTTGCAGACTGTAAGTTGGTTAGAAAGTTTTCTACTCGATTTTAAAAATACAGTTATTGTAGTGTCTCATGACCGGCATTTTTTAGATAAAATTGCTACCCACATGGCCGACATCGATTACAATAAAATTCAACTGTATACAGGTAATTATTCTTTTTGGTACCAATCAAGCCAGCTAGCCTTAAAACAAAGGCAAGACCGTAATAAAAAGGCCGAAGATAAGATTAAAGAGCTTAAAAGCTTTATTGAGAGATTTTCTGCCAATGCTGCAAAGTCGAAACAAGCTACTGCTAGAAAGAAAATGCTTAGTAAAATAAATCTTGATGAAATTAAGCCATCTACGAGAAGATACCCTCATATTGTGTTTAAACAAGAGAGAGAAGCTGGAAAAGATATGTTAGAAGTGGCAGATCTGTCATATAAAAGCGAAAATGACTTTCTATTTAAAAATATAAACTTCAATATAGCAAAAGGTGAAAAGGTTGCATTTATTGCTGGTGATACTACAGCGAGCTCTAGCCTCTTGAAGATCCTTGCTGAAGAACTACCTCCATCATCCGGGCAGATAAAATGGGGAGTGACAACTTCGCGGTCTTATTTTCCTAAGGAGCATGAACGATTTTTTTCTGAAGATGTAGATCTGATTACTTGGATGCGACAGTTTGCTAAAAATGATGATGAAAGAGAAGAAGAATATCTCAGAGGGTTTCTAGGAAAAATGTTATTTTCTGGGCAAGAAGTTTTTAAAAAGACTAGCGTTTTATCTGGTGGAGAGAAAGTCCGCTGTCTGCTTGCTAAGATGATGATGATGCAAGGTAATGTACTTATTTTGGATGAGCCTACTAACCATTTAGATTTGGAATCTATAACCGCATTAAATAATGCTCTTTTGGATTTTCCTGGCACTATATTATTGATATCTCAAGATAGGCAGACGGTTGAATCAATTGCTGATAGGATCATAGAATTAACGCCTAAAGGTATGGTTGATCGAAAAATGACCTACGAAGAGTATTTATCGCATGCTGGTGTTCAAGAAGAAAGAGCACGATTATTTAGCAAAAATGTTTAAATCCTTGATTTTTTGATCAGTTATATTTTTTTTATGAAATTTAATCAAATTGTTCGATTAGCAACCGATATTTTTATGTGGGCTTAAGAGCTGTTTTGGCGTCCATAAGATGCCAGATAGCCTCTTAGTTCTATAAGCGAAATATAAATATTAGGTTGTCGGACATTGAAGCTTTCTCATTATAAATGGAAATATCTTACACTTTTGAACTTTTCAGTTTTTTTTATATTTTCAATGTGTAAGCCAGTCGATACAACATCGGAACGCTCAAAATCTTCTTATATTATAGATAATAATGATATAAAGCCCTTATCTTCTAGCAGTTTGACTGAATCATTAAATTTAGAGTCGGCGTTTGCGTCTGCTGTTCTTATCACTACAAAATCAGGCCCTGCAACGGCAAAATTTTGTTCTGGCACCTTAGTAGTAGTAGACATGTCTACAGGCGCACTTGGGATATTAACAAACCATCACTGCTTTGCTGAAGTCGATACAAAGGGAAATGTTCAGAAAACGCTATTATCAGGTGCTTGCACAGAGACTAATGTCTACTTTGGATTTTCAGAATTGAATGATTTTGATTATACAAAAATAGCCTGTAAACCTGGGACACTGCGCACTGATCCCTTGGGAGATTTAGCCGTTTTTCAATTATTAAGCTCCCCACCTGAAAGCTATAAACCACTCAGCTTATGGGAGTATGATGTGCCTCCGATTAAGCGTCCTGCTTTCATTGTGCACTATCCTAACATTAAGGAAAATCTTCGTGCTCCCAAGGGCGAAAAGATTCCTTTGCCAACTACTTCTATTACTTATGATAACTGTCTCACTGATGGACCATACGATAAAAAACTTTGGTCTTTGGACCCTGTTTTACCCTATTCCTTCAGGCATACGTGCGATTTGATTCATGGAAGTAGCGGTTCGGCATTAATAGATGTTAAGACCTCTAAGATTTTAGGAGTGAACTGGGGAGGAATGAAGATAGATCTATCTGACGAGAACCTTGTGGACAATGTTTCAACAAAGCCTGGATATGTCAGACATTTTTTATATGGAACAGGAGAGTATATAAATCCATCAAACAGTGATACCGCTAGAGGTATTGGAAGTGCATCAGCAATTTCTACAGCGTCTGCTGACTCTTTAAAAGGTAATGCTGATAAAGGCAAAAAAAGCAAAAAAGCCGGGAACGGGTGCGGTGTAATTTTTGAAAATTTAGCTACCAAAAATCTAGCAACTTATCACTTGATGTTACTCTTCTTTCTTTTAGTGCCTTTGGCTCTGATCTGTGTTAAATCCTTCTATAATTTTAATTTTTGCTCCTCTAATAAGAAGAGATAACCTGGCCAAAGAGTCTGCACTCTTTTCCTTTTAAAGATTTTAGTGACAGTTTGCAATCTGCTCGTAAAGGAATCTAGATCTTTAGTTAAATAGCCTTGGACTAACGATTTCATATGTAATCTGCTTTGTCGAAGACAGCGTCGAATCTCTTGGATGTTTTTTAAACAATCCATTAGATTGAGTTTTTCTTTTTGATAACGTTTCACTTCGTATAGTGCATTAACATCTAAACCCGCTAATTTCTTTGCTTCTTGATAGGCTTCTTTTAACCCTCCCAATTTATCGACTAAGCCAATTCCTAGGGCTTGGGCTCCTGTCCAGACCCGTCCTTGTGCGATAGCATCGATGGCTTCAGGGGATTTCTTTCGTCCTTGCGCCACTTTATTTATGAATAAAGTATAAATTTCCTCAATATTTTTTTCCAGTATAGCCTTGTCTTCCGAACTCAAAGGCTGGCCTTGATCTAACATTGATTTTCTATTGCTTCCTGTTATCGTGTGAAAGCTTACTCCATACTTTTCTTTGAATTTTTCTAAATTTGGAACCATACCAATGACACCGATTGAACCGGTAATCGTTGTAGGAAGTGCAACGATTGCCGTCGCCGGAGCTGAAATATAATAACCACCCGAGGCTGCATAACTTCCCATGGAAACCACAACAGGTTTTACACTTGTCAGTTGCTTGACTTCTTGCCAGATTAAATCAGAGGCAAGTGCAGATCCACCTGGGCTAGATATGCGGAGGACCACAGCTTTAATTGATTTGTCTTCTTTGGCCCACTGTAATTTTTTTCTAAGGCTTTCTGGTTGGATGCCTTCATCTTCTTCATCTGTGTCCATGGTTATCTCGCCAACTGCCTCAATGAGTGCTAAAGCCTCGTCATTGCTTGAACCCGATAACCCACTAAGAATATCATTACTTTCTATAGAATGTATATAATCAAGAAAATCGACAGTTTTGGCTTTATGACTATCTTCAAGGCTTTCGATATAGTCGTTTAAATATAGGATTCGATCGACTATGCCCAGATGTAAGGCTTGTTTAGCAGTGAAGGATGATTCTCTGAACCAGTTATCGACAGTTGCTTCGCTTGGTGAGCCTTTTTTTATTCGCCCCTTTGTCACAGTTTCCACAATATGAGTTCTTAAATCTTTTTCTAATGCTTGATACATTTCTAAAGTGGGTTGGCTTGGTTCATTGGCAACAAAAGGTTCGAAGGCTGATTTATATTTCCCTGAGCGAATAACTTCCATGCCTACGCCCACCTTTCGAATGGCGTCTCCAAAATAAGATAGATTGAAAACAGGCCCTGGTATATCGACTTCACCGGCTGGAGCTAGGGCTATTTCGTCGCTAATGCTGGCTAGATAGAAAGATTTGTTCGAAGCCACCGGAAGCCATGAATATATAGGTTTTTTTTCTACTTTGAAGTCAGAAAAGATATCATATAATTCGTTGAAATCGGCTAGGCTTCCATTTAAGAATTCAATATCTAAAAGTATACCTTTCACTCTTGGATCATCTTTGATCATACGTAGCTGTGCTCGTAGTTCCGGGAGATAAACTCCTGAATCATTTCCTAAGAGTTGTGTAATAAAGGCTCGGTCGGAAGGGACAGCTTTTTGACGGATAAAGCCATCTAGTTTTAACTTGAGGATTAAGTCTTTATTATCATTAATTGCTGATACTTTTGATTGTGTTTTTATTCCAGTATGGGATTTTTCTTTAACAATTTTTATTGCATTAAAAATAAATATGATAAATAGTATGCTTGTTATTGTTGATAAAATTCCTACAACTATGAAATAGGATTTTATAAAGTTTAAAATTGACCTAAAAAAACCATTCTTTCTTTCTGCTTGCGGTGGGTGATTGTAGTCGTAAGGATGATTCATAACTTCCTCTATATCTTTAAGTAAATTTAAGCTTTTGCTTAAAACTTATTCAATGCTGCTTTTGCATAATTAAATGCAGCGTTAATTTAATGATACACTAAAATCAAAAGCTGGAGCAGACATATTATAGCTTTCTTCATCGTTTGCATCTTGCACTACTGTATTTTTCCATTGGACTTTTATTATAGCTTCAAGCCCTTGTCCTTTTTCAACTTGAAAAGAAGTCTCATAATTAACATCTGTACTAGCGTCATCACTAAGGGTGAAACTATGATCATCTGTAAACTTACTTGTACCAGTCACTTCTGAATTAAATCGAATGGTCAATTTATCAAAATTTTCTCCAACCCAATTAGAATCTATTTCTTTTGAAAAGATAATTTGTGATCTTTCGATGATGGTAAATTCCTTAGGATCTGCATCGAATAATTCGATTTCCTCGCCTGTTGTCGGGTCTGGACTTAGATAGATTCCTTCAAGTGTATATTTTTGTGAAACTGGGTCAAATGAGCCAGTTGCCGACTCTGGAGCAATTAAGGTGGCAAGCATTTTTACATTTAGATACTTATTCTGGTCTACATTTACTGAACAAGCATGGTGTATTAAAATGGAGAGAGATATGAAAATAAAGGAAAAAAATCTATTACTAAATTTCATTATTCTAATTCCTCAGCTGCGATTAATTTTTTGATCATTATGATTAGTAATATTTTTATCGGGTTTATGGTTGAATAAATTAGTAAGCATAGTTTTCCTTAAAGACAATTGATAATGCTATTGATCTGAAAAATATTTAATACCTTATCTTAGGAGATTTTTGGTGCGTTTTTTCCCTTCTCTAGGTGTTTTTATACTCCTAAGCTTAGCTTTGCTGTTATTCCTTTGGCGTTGCGGAAGTAATAATTCAGATGATGGTAAAGAAATTCAAGAAATCGAAGCACCTATTCCTACGAATTGGGATGGCTTATCTGATTGGAACTCACCTTTGGGAGATCTTACCATAATGAAGCTATCTATTTTTATTAGTATTCTTTTTTTCCTTTTTTTCTTGTCAGAAAAACATTTCATTAGAACCTCCAAGATTAATTTGGTTTAAGCATGAGTTTAGAAATTTTTTTTCTTTTTCTTATAGGCTTGAAACAGATTTTTCGGATGTTTATTGGGCTAATAATAAATATGTTCTTAAAATGGAAAATAAAACTAAATTTAATACAGGTAATTTTTTGGTTATGGTAAGCTTTGAAGAAAATTCAAAATTAAACTCTTTCCTTAAATCAAGCGATGCTACTATTTTTATCAATCCACCTACGAGTAACGACGCTGGTAACGCTTTGGTAAAAATTCAAGATGAAGATTTTTTAGAAAAGCTAAGCAACCTGGCACATAACTCGAGTGGGCTAAGTTGTGGCAATATAGAAGTACTTTCATCTTTCCCCTTAACTAACACTATAAGCTCGATAATTGCTCCGGAATACCAGACAACATTAGCCTTAAACGATGTCATTAGCTTATTAAAACTCCCAGATAGTAATGCAATTAAAGCTCGATCCAAACCTTACAAAATCAAGGTAGTCGCTATTATAATCATCCCAAAGGACTTCAAACCCCCGCATTGGTAAAATCTATGATGATAAATGCCGCCAACAATGCCATTCAAGACTTCGTGGTAAGTGAGTATCAACATACAAATATTACTTTTATAGAACAAAATAGCGTAATAGCCAAAATTCCTGGTACAGATCCAAATGCAGGGACTATAATTATAGGCGCTCATTTAGACAGTATAAACTTAGAAAATAAAAATAATGCACCAGGTGCTGATGATGATGCCAGTGGTGTCGCAGTGCTCATAGAGACTATCCGCAACATTGCTAGCTCTAAAGCCCAATTTAGACATGACATTGAATTTCATGCCTATGCCGCAGAAGAAGTTGGACTGGTAGGTAGCCGAGATATCGCCGAGGCATATAATACACAGAACAAGAAAATAGCTGCGATGATGCAACTTGATATGGTATCTTGGTCATCTGATCCTTCCGATACCACAATTTATTTAGTAGAAAATGATACCAGTAGTAACCTGCGCAGAGAAGTAAAAAACCTACTTACAGCATACTTAAATGGTAACTATGGGGAAATGGCACTAAAAGCAGGCACATCCGACCATAAGTCTTGGAATTCACTTGGTTTCAAGCCGTCTTTCCTTTCGAACATCCTATCAATCATAACCAAGCACTTCATACAGAAAACGATACCCTCGATACAATAAATAACCTTCCTTTAGCAAAAAGATTTACTCAATTAACCCTTGCTTTTATCAGTCATTTTGCTGGACTTATATCAGCAGAAAATGAATACAAGCAGTTGACTGCATCGTTACAATCACCTGATGATGATATTAAAGTTGCCATTACGGCAAGTACGGATTGGGTTGGAATGTGGCTGCTGCAACCTCTACCGAATCAGCACGACTAGAATTATGTGCACTTAATTTAGAAATTGATGCTAAAAATTGCTCAGATAAGCTCATCGCTCTTGAGTTTGTCGTCAAAAAAATAATCGTAGCTTTTTTGCAAATGATCTTTCTGCTCCCATTATTCTAAGTGATGGTGAGCATTGGCTTATTCGTGCATACAGTGCAGATAATCATTTGATTTATGAACGCGCCGTATCGCTTCGTCAAAAGAACAGATAGAGCGCCAATCCTCGGTAAATTTCAGATCCCGGATTCATATTTACTATATGCGAATTACTATTCTTGAGTATATTCACTGAAAAAGTGATTTAAAGATGTGTTAAGGTCATAGCAATGGATACTTCAGAGGCAATAGAATACCAGCCGTTCCAATCCTTATTTTTGGGACCCAAAGCAGAAAACAAAGCATTAATTAAAAAAGAAATTAATTCAATTTTAGATTTTTGGTTTGATTGGCGATATGAATACTTTAGCGCTGATCCTAGCCCTTTTCCAAATGAATTTAGGAGTAACCCAGAATACTGCCAACAATCGCAGAAATTATCTGAATCGCTTAGATTCTTAAATGAACTTTTTAAAAGAAACACCGACATTCACACCGAGATACCTTGGGCATATGGTCTCAGATTTACTCCTTCCTGCTATATTAGGTCACTTTACGGCAGTACTGCATAACCTGAATAATACTTCGAAAGAAGTTTCAAAAAGTTGGTGCCGTACTTGAAAAAGAAGGTGTTGCAATGTTGGCTGAAATGATCGGCTATGATAGCAGCACGGCTTGTGGACACTTTACCAGTGGCGGTACAGTTGCAAACTTTGAAAGTCTCTGGCGTGCTAGGTTTCGTTATGACCACTGGCTAAGCCTTGGTTTATACCTAGCCGAAGAACACCAACAAAAACTTGATATATTTACCGCCTGCCATATGGGTTGGCAACGCTACCACCAACTTGTTCAAGACTTTGAAATTAAGGAAAACCATCTAAAAGCTTATAGTTCAGTATTAAGTAATCCATATAAGGTATCTAGGCTTATTTCAAAACACACCCAGAATAGCTATGACGGGCCTATTGTTTTAGTACTGGCAATATGCATTTTTCATGGAAAAAAGCCGCTAATATCTTTGGATTAGAGAACAATCTTTATGGATAGTACCAGTAGATCAGTTTGGCAAAACATCCTACCAGCAACTTGCAGGATTAATTCGAAAAGCTCAGAGCTCAAATCGCCCTATATTGCAAATTGTTTCCGTTGCTGGAACAACGGAAACCGGTGTTATCGATCCTATCGATAAAGTTCAAGAAGTTTTAGCAGGTTTTTCTAGACAAGATGGATTAGATATTTGGCATCATATTGATGCTGCCTACGGGGGATTTGCTTGCTCCTTACTACATCAAGAAAAAAGGCTGAAATTAGATGCACAAATAGAAAGTTCATTAAAGGCTATGGCAAATGCCAATTCCATCACCTTAGACCCTCATAAGTTTGGTTATGTACCCTACTTCCTGCGGCGCATTTCTTACGAAAGATCAGCTTACCTACACAGTCTCGTCATTTGTAGCTCCTTATCTAGAGAGGCCTGAGCTTGGAGACAATAAATGGTCTTCCACTATTGAAGGCTCTAGATCAGCCACGGGCGCTGCAGCAACTTGGCTAGTGGGAAAATCAGTGGGCTTTTGCTCTTCTATATTTTCTAATATTATTCAATCGACATTTGAAGCTTGTCAAGAGTTTAAATATACGGCACTAAAGAAACTATCATGGCTAAGAGTTCTCGAACCTAACGATACCAATATTCTTTGTTTCTCAGTTGTTGAAGTAGGAGACTCTCTATTGGAGTCAAATCGCAAGACAGAAACTATGTTTCATAGCATCGCTTCAAGTCCAAGTTTTTCATGCTCAAACCAGCTTAGCATACAGCACCCATGACCGACAAATCCAGACTCATATAAAAAAACATGGTGGCAACTGTAATCATGATCATCTTGTTTTAATTAGATGTGTCTTCATGAATCCATTCTGGGCTGCAGCCAACACCAGAGAAATACTCTTTTCTGAATTAATCACAATGCTAGAATCTATTTACAAAAGATCTAAGAAAGATAAGAAAAAACTAAGCAAGCCTATAGCAGCAGGATATCAAGGCGCAAAGAAAAAAAGTACCGAGTTATGTAACCATAATGAGGACACACTTTTTCTGCAGCAACACAAAAGATTAAGAAAAAACTAAGCAAGCCTATAGCAGCAGGATATCAAGGCGCAAGAAAAAGCACTGGAGTTATGTTAAATAATGAGGACACACTTTTTTTCTGCAGCAACACAAAAAGATTAAGAAAAAACTAAGCAAGCCTATAGCAGCAGGATATCAGTGGCGCAAAGAAAAAAGTACCACGGAGTTATGTAGCCATAATGAGGAAACTTTTTTCTGCTGCTATAGGCTTGCTTAGGTGTCTGCTAAATGCTTAGACTTCTCCTGAGCCAACCGCCGTAACTCACGCAGTATAATCTCACGCGCCAGTTCATTAAAATGCTCCTCACAATACCGAAGAACAGTCTCTTTTACTGTGCCACGTAATTCCTCGCGCATTATTGGAGTCACCAAGTTTCGCAATTCTTCTCGGCTAAAAGGCTCCGTATTTCTCAGAGAGGCAGAAAATCCCTTCTGCTCTATATCAGAGTGGTCTTGATCGTTCACAATATGTTCTAACTCACTAACAAACTCAACACTCGGCTTCTTTTTAGTCAATGTATTTTTATCTTCCTTACCGAAAGCCGGCCTTCCTTTAGCATCCAGATCAGTCATCGGCAATGTTTGCGCAAAATCATTTTCGCTATCTAATTCTCTGATGCTGTCAAAAGGATCAT
Organism: Bdellovibrionota bacterium; assembly: GCA_041391425.1. Lineage (GTDB taxonomy): Bacteria > Bdellovibrionota_B > Oligoflexia > Oligoflexales > JAWKNZ01 > JAWKNZ01. The sequence goes on along the minus strand of JAWKNZ010000010.1, from coordinate 96,308 downwards.
CACCAGAGCCTAATTTCACATTATGATCTGAAGGTTGACGGGCCTCAGCTTTAAGCTCAATGGGCGGAGGAATATATTCCGTTTTTTTCGAAGGAATCTCGTATTCAGGCCCAGTATTATTCTTTCTATTACTATCCTCTGAGGAATCGTTAAATTCCTCTAAAGAGATTCCTAAATCATCGGAAATTTTCTTTATCAAATCATTTGTATCAAACGGTTTTCTAATAAACTGAGATAAGCCTAGAGGATAAAAGCGAGATTCATCTATTTTTTCATAACTCCCTAATAAAAGCAGCATTGGACATTCACCTGCAGCCTTCCTTAACCGGACAAAATCATCTGGGGTACTCGTACCAACCAAACTTGCATCTACAATACATAAATCTGGATTTAATGACCCTGCGGAATTCATCGCTTCATGGTAAGACGACGCTTCCACTACTCGAACCGGGTATCGAGAAAAGGCAATTTTAATTACTTTTTGAATAGTTGCAGAATCATCTGCTACAAGAACCTTGACCGCCATCCCTACTTTGACCCCAAGCTAAACACATTCAAAAAAAACTCGAGATACGAGCCATCATATTGATTCGCAATAGATTATTTTAATCATAACAAATTCAAAAGTTTAGGGGAAGCCTCGTTCTTAAAATTTATATTCATCACTCACCGTAATAAATATATATCCTGAAATTCTGTGCAGCTTGTTGGAAAAAAACCGCTATATCTTTTTCATCGCCTTCAGCTGTCGTATTCATAATAGGCCCAACAATTTGTAGTTTTTTCACCGCTGTCTCAGCAATCTTACTTTCTAATAACTTATACGCCAAAGTTCTACAATTCCTCCCCTCTTCACCTTCCGTTTCATATTCAATCACTCGGTAACCATCACTTTCACCATATTTGTAGGTCTCCTTTGAAAGGCGAATCCATGCACTTTTCCTCACATTCCCAACTTTGACTGCATTTTTAAGATCTATTGGTGCCTCTTGAGGGCTGTAATAAAATTTATTTTCCCCAACCTGCATTCCACCCAAATCCAAAATATATCCTGGAAAAGTAGTAAAGCTACTGCCATCCATAGTTTCTTGACCATAACCGATGGTTCCTTCTTTCAACCAATAACGCTTAAGCTGTTGTGCTATCTCTTTCTTCAGGATTTCATCGTCCAAATAAGGAAAAGAATACCCACAATGAAGTTTGATCGATTGATCGTCCACGTCTTCCAAGTCTTTCTGAGTTTTTTGATCTGCTACACTTTGCTTTGCCGCTTCAGGTAAAGGTCCACACACCCTTCATAATGCTTCATACGTAGTTCCTGAGCACACGAACTATTTGCCTGCTCATCTTTAAGCCTTTGGCACAAGGCTTCCTTACCTTTTCCCACTTGCTCACCAGTGCTGCAACTTTCCAAATCATACTTATAGTGCCAATTATCACTCCTTGCCTGCTTTTTATTTGATTTATTTTGGCAAGAAATTACTAAAAGTGCAGAAATAAAATAGTGATAAGGTATATATTTCATTTAAAATATCCTGTTTTGATTTATAATATAAAAAAGCTTTCCAAGGTAGAAAGCCCTAGCAACGTTAAAAACGCCCTCATTATGTATAAACATAGCTTCGGTGCATTTTTATCATATGCTTTGATAGCCTACATCTGAAAGCTTTTAAATAACAATGAAATGTATATTAAACTATGAAACCTTGCGTCTAGATAAACCAGAAGTCACAGCCAATAAGACTAGATCATGTAAATGAAGGTTAGTTCTTTTAATCGCGGTTAAAATAAGCTGGTAATCATGCATTGTGAAGAAGCCACGGTAGTCTTGATTGATCTCGGTAAAGCACTTTACTCGCAAATTTTCTAAATAGACCAGTTTACTTTCATAAAGCCTCTTTAAAGTATCAGTATCCAGCCCCTCACCGTTGATCGGGCGAAGAAGTTCATCCATTATTTCACGGTATGTCTCATAATCAACTGTTTCTTTTTTATGCATATCCTGGCTTTCTATGCGATCAATTCGGCTCAAAATTCAATGCTTGTCTACTACCAGCCAATCGGTGCATAAAAGAAATACTTTAGCAAAATCGAAATCTTCAGGCACTTAATTGTTTTAATAGCCTATTTTCAGGTTTTGTAATAAGATTATCTCCCCAGAATTAAAGAAATTTTGGAAAATACAGTAAATTTTCCATCTACGCTATGAATGGAGGTAGTTCTTTTGAAGTCGCCAGCGGCTCAGTAACTGTGAGCCAATATAAGGTTTTAAATCTAAAAAAGGTTGGGCTATCAGAACTGAATGCCATTCTTCCACGCTACAAGGCAAAAAAATTAAGACCAGTGGGAGTAAAAAAACCGAGAATATAGGTTGGGTTCTTCCTCGCTACCTATGCGAAGAAGTCGGCATTCAGAACCATAATTGGGATATGTCCCATTGCCAAGTCAACGATGGATTTCTGCTGCAAATGAGGGTTGAAAGAAAAAGCGTGCCGACAGAGTTACTGCGCTTAATCTATACCAATAAAATTTTGAAATAGAAAAGAAAAAAGGAAAGGCCTAGGACGAGCTGAACGTAAAGCAGTACGTGATGAACTATCCGAAGAGCTTCTTTTGCAAGCTTTACCTGTTGTCAGCTATATCGATGCCTATTGGGAGATGCTTTCAGGAAGGCTTTTATTGTTTAGCTCTGGCAAAAGGATTCGTGAACTTTTTGAGGGGCTTTTTCGTAAAACATTTACAGATCCTCTGGAAGCGACCCTGGTAAGAGTCGATCCGCCACTATTAGGCCTTTCTGCAGCAGAGTGGGCAAAACCTAAAAAACAAATGGATCTATTGAACGTTTAGCAAAGACTATACCTATAAGCATAGCTTCAAATGCTAATTTTTTATCATAAGTCTTTACTGACTGTATGAAACACTAGGTTAAATATACCTATCAAATGCTATTAAATGGAGGAATAAGACCTTGGAAAGACAAATTTCAGATTCAGATACCGATATACATGAAGGGCAAAGCACTGTAGGTGTTGGTGAGCTGTTTTAAGTATAGAGACTATACTCCTGTGCCCCTGCTAATCATATTATTTTCTGTTGCATCACCAACTGTAGCTTCGGCTACCATCGGAACCTTATTTATAATACTCGGTGAACTATTTCGTCTGTATTCAGTTTCTTTCATTGGCTCAATTTCTCGCACACGCTCCTCCAACACTGGTAATAATCTTATAAAAGAAGGCCCCTTTTGCTTGGATGCGAAACCCGCTCTATGTTGGAAATTTTATAATTGTCATCGGGTTTGCTATTTTTAGTGCCGTTGGTTGGTTTATTCTTGTCTGCGCCCTATTGTGTGCATTGCAATACTATTTTATTGTGCAGTATGAAGAATCTGTACTAAAAGAAAAATTTGGCGATGAATATCTAAACTATTGCGAAGAAGTTCCAACCTGGTTCCCTAAAAAAACTCCAAAACTTGCTAACATAGATTGCCCAGAATCCTTCAGTCCAGCCATCCGTAGTGAAAAAAGAACTTTAACAGCAGTTATGGTGCTTTTGCTGTTGCTGATTATCATTAATGGCTAACTACTTTTTTTATAAGCTCGCTCAGCCCACCATCGAGATAGCGTTGCAGTTCTTTTTCAAGAGCTGCCTCCAGCTCTGCTTCTATGGCGTTCCGTACTATTGTGTTCGCTGTTTTTTGAATTCTTAGCATCAGGTTTTCGGGAAGGCTGACTTTACTTGCTGGTATATCTAGGCCGTCATCACGAGCAATACCGTTTGCTACTGACTCCACCGCGGAACCTAAACCTTCAGTAGTGTTTCTGACATCCTCTGATTTTGAAGACTCAATTTTATGATCAGATTTATCTACCTTTTCTATAAGAGGCTTTAAGATAGCAACTTCTGTATTTTTTTCTTTTTCTGCAGAGGTAGTATATGCATTTTTAGCAGTGTCTTGTTGTTCAGATACATCTGACTCGGCTTTTCTATTTTTTTCGTTTATACTGCCTAAAAGATATTCTGTAGACAAATTTTCATTGCTGCCCTCTTCACTACGAGTTAAAGCCGTCCTCCCTAAAACAGAATGCCCTTGAGTAATAGAAACCCCATCCAAAGGTAAATTAGGCGCCGGGATTTTCGTCAAATATCCTTCTTTCATCACTTCGCTCACAACCTCTAAAGCGCCGGACCATGCTTGATGAAGATCATCATCCCAATCATCTCCAAAAAAGTAGGCTAAACTCTTAAGCAAAGACTGGCCGAACCAATCGTAATACTCCGGCTTAACCCCATGTGTCAAATGGGTTGCTCCTAGCTCTAACAACAAAGGACGGATGGTATCTAAACGTTCTAACCCTTCTACTATTTTATCTAACCCACCGACTAACTTGTCTTTGAGAGAGTCCATATTTGCTTGCTCAAAAATTTTTGTAGCCTGAGGAAAATCTAAGAAAAGTGATTCGAAGGTTTTCGTTACAACATCTAAAGCAATAGGCTTAGCCTTGTCGTATGAAGCTTTCACAATTTGATAGTCAAAAGACATAAGCAACAACCTTTCTCGTCAAAAATATGCTTTCATCCTTAATCTGCGCTCGACTTTACCTCCCGCACTCAGAGTTGTAGATCGGGTGATAAGAAATTGGGTTTAGCTTTTTTTCTACTTCAAACCAATAAAAAAAGCACAATACGCTATTTTTATTAAGCTATAGATTTAATTTATCATAAATTTAAATTACTGAAGATTTTTTATAATGAAATTATAAATGTATAAATAATACCATCAATAACAAGCAACACATTAAGCCCTATGGGTATAGTATGGAAATATATTTCTAATTATGCTAATTTTCCATCGACGTAGTACATGTATTTGATATTTTTTAACAAGAGCAACTTGCATTGTTAGGCGGCTGCGCAGGTCAAAAGCATTTTACGCTGCTAGTGCATTTTCTCTGAATTATGAATAAGCAAAATTTTACGAATATTTAACTAAAGGTAAGGCATGCTAGTTCAACTCAGTCAACTTAGCAAGATTTACGGAAAAAAAATAGGGATAGAAAACCTTTCTATATCTCTGCAATCAGGTGAGACCATAGGTTTAATAGGACTCAATGGGTCTGGCAAAACGACAACATTAAAATTATTGGCAGGCTTACTACACCCGACTCATGGTACAATCATGCTTGAAGGTAAAACTCCATGGCAACAAAGGCACCAGCTAGTATTCCATAGCGAGCTCGATACCCTTTACCCATGGTTGGACTACAATGGTGCAATCAAATTCATGAGCGGCCTCTACCCCAACTTCAATCAAAAAAAATTCACCGAACTTTTTACCTTGTTAGAAGTGCCTAAGAGCATTTGTGCTAAAATGTCAAAAGGACAGAAAAGTCGTTTTAAACTAGCAATAAGCCTATCGCAAGGAGCTAAACTAATATTGCTCGATGAGCCTCTCTCAGGCATTGACATCATTTCTCGAAAAAAAATTATGCAAACCTTATTAAATGAGCATGGATCCGATACCACCATGCTCATTTCTACGCATGAAATTGAATTAGCCCAAGAAGTCTTCGATCGCATTCTCATTGTTAACAATGGCAAACTTGTTTTAGATGGATCATCTGAAGAGCTTTTAAAAGACGGTAAGAACATTGTAAGTATTTTTGAGGAGGCCATCCAATGAACTCTCTACAAACACTTTTATGGATTGAATGGAAAAAATCTTCTGCAAAAATATCAATTCTTTTAGGGATATTGGGTGTAGGCTCACTAATATTAATTTCTCAAGGGCTCAGCGGTGCCCGTTTGACAACCCAGGCAATACTGCTTCTTTTTATGTATTTAGCTGGAATAATTATGGTATCTATCCTCTCTTTTCAAGTAGGGACAGACTTAAGATCCAATAAGTTCCACCCCCTACGACTATCACCTATTTCTCCCTGGATGCACATTACAGCCAGAATTATTTTTCAATTAGGAATTGCCTTAGGCTATTATACAATCTTATCACTACTTTCTTATTTTGTATTCGAGCCATTTTTCATAGGTCATAAATTTCGAATGGGCCTCACTATTTTGGCATTAAGTTTTTATTCTTTATTCACTGTGATACTACTTAGCACATCCTTCACTTTATTAATTTCGATGCTTAATATTGCCTTTAGAGAAAAGCAAAAAAGCTCAAGATTAGCAATTTTTTTATTCTGTATTGCCTGTCTGAGTTGGTGGAGTAGCATGGCTGAATGGTCAAAAAAAACTGCCGGATCACTAATTTCACCTATCAGACTTGAGCTTCCTGAAAGCTCAATTAAAATAAACTCGCTTGAAAAACTAGATTTCAATTATTTTTATCATTATGAAGAAAACTTGAATCAAGAAATCAAAAAAGAAGAAAATAGTGAATTTTCCATAAAAAATGACTCGGCCCCAGGTCGGCAAACGCCAATGACTGACGAAACAAATAAAACTGATAATAATACGAGTGGACTGTTATTGCCGCTAAATGCGTCCATCCCTCTATACATTGAACCTATATTACTCACGGTATTAATAAGTGTATTGATTATATTTTTAATTACTCGTATTTGGCAAGAGGTTGAGTTATGAACTTCATAGATATAATAATTATAAGTATCTGCACATATTCAGGTGTTCAAACCTATCGACAGTCCACCAGCCTGACGGCCACCGGCATTTATATTTGCGCTCTTTTGACCCTTGTTTACAATCTACTATAACGGTCTTGAACTGATAATTTACCATGACATATACTACTGTCTATGCGTAGCCCCGCATCTGGATTTTGTTTGTCAATAAAAGGAAAAACTTCTTCTAAAATCTCGCATTGTCCAAAAGTAAGAGGAACACTTTCAGCTCCATCAGCCTTAGAAAGTGTTCTTAGAAGCAATGCAATAGCATTATAAAAATAATTTTCTGCAGGTCGTTTTTTTGCGCTTGCTAAATCCTCCTCTAAAGCTTCTAGCCAGTGCAATAATAAATCTCCAGCAAAATCACTATTAGTTTGCACATGATCCTCAATAAGTCGGAAGACTCCATGAGCAAAGATCGATCCTAAAGAATAATAATTTTCCTTTGACGGTTGATTACAATTTTTACCCAACTGCAATCCATTACTGGAGCTATATTTTTGTAATACTTCTAAAGTAAGTACTTTTATGCTTCCATCCGCAAATCTCTCACTATTTACATCTCTATTATCTTCTAAACATTTTATGTTCTTGAAAGCCCTTTCTTCATATCCCAAACTATAAAATCCAAAAAGATCAGCAAATCCTTCAACCAATGGCATTACCATCACAGCCAACTTTTTATCTCGGTTAACCGAAGTTGTCAGCCTTTTTTCAAGCCTGCTAGGCATTCGATTTTTCTTCACTTCTTCTGTCCAAATATCTGGAATGCTTTTGTTTTTTTCATACCCATAAGGTTGCCACAACCCATTATGCATTCCTTCACTATCAAGCTTCAATCCCGCTGTTAACAAAGCTAAATTTGGAGCGTGGCTAAAAAAGACATGGTGGGCATACTCATGGGATAAAGCCATTGGAATTTCCCAGAAATTAACTTCAACGTCATTTTTTCCCAAAAGTGGAAATCCCTTGCTATGTGGAAGCACCTCCACAAAAAACTCCTTCTTAGAGCCTTTCTGATTAAATTTCCAATAGGCATTATCTGTGGCTGTTTTTGATATATGAGTACCATTTTTTTTATCTTTCATATCCTTATGATGCTCAATAGTTTCGTATTGGGGTAAAACGTTTAGACGAACAGTAGCAAGTTCTTTGCTTCCAACTAAAGTATCATAATACTTTCGAACGGTAGTCACACCAGCAAGCATAGCTAAAGCAGCTGATTCTATGGAATGCCTTTTATAGGAACCAGAACGGCATACACTAAGTAATTTAGGAGCTGTGATAATTTTTCTTTGACTAGGTTCAGAGGGACAACTTTTTCTATTACAAGAATATTGCTCAACAACATGCAATCCGTAGTAAACCCCATCTACAATTCTATTTTTCAATCCTAGGCCACTTGTCCCATTGGCAAACTTATACTCTGCTTCATGGACATCTTCTCCGTCCCATTGCCAGACCATCTTATTTCCCAATCTAATTTCAGCGTCTTTATCTGTACACCCTAGGTCCTGCCTTGAAAGTAAATCTGGTTTAATGTCATAAATCAAATTTATAGGCTGGTCGCCGCCATCCTGGGGGCCATTCGTGTAACCGTTTGGCTCGTCATCACTAGCACCGCACGCAAAAAATACATAAGACAAGAAGGCTATAGAACAATACTTTAACATGGGATTCCTTTAACCTATAAAAGCAACTCTCCCTCCTAATACGGAACGAGGCAGCATAACCATTACCGCTCTAAGCTTGTTCCGCCATAGCCCTTATCCTCTAACGACTTTAGCAATAGGGGGATCTCAACATCCCGGCCGTAAATTTCAGCAACCTTCGTCTCAAGATCAACCTTAACTTTTTTACCCCGTCCACACTTGCTAAAGCTCGCTCTACCCCTTTGACACACCCTTGGCAAGTCATACCATCTACCTGTAGACGTATTGGTTTTGCTTTTAATAAAGACCACATCACATGGAACCCTTTAAATTAAGTTTTATTAAACATTGGTAGTCATAGAAACATGCTATATGATACTAAATAGTTATAATGCCACCAACGCCCTAACGTTAACAAATTCTCATTAATTATGACTACTGCTATTTTCTGCTTAAAAATTTACCATTAACAACCACCCCAAAAAATAGATATATTTAGTTAAACTAAGTAAATACGTTGGAGCAAAAGACAAAATATTCAAGTTTTTAAAGTTAAGTTTAAGGGGGAATTGTGGAGCATATACGAGAAATAAAAATATCGAAGCCACCACTTTTGGACGGCGCAATGCCCGAGGATAAGCGGGAAGAATTATTGAATTACTTTCACAAGACCTACGATTTATATGAAAAACTCTTTGAGATAATTATCGACGAAAAATCGTATTACACGCGTCCAGAGCCTCTACGACATCCACTTATATTTTACTACGGTCATACTGCTACATTTTATATCAACAAAATGATTTTAGCTAAATATATCAATACCCGTATCAATCCTAATTTTGAATCCATGTTTGCCATCGGGGTGGACGAAATGTCTTGGGATGATTTAGATGAATCAAATTATCAATGGCCAGCTCTAAATGAAGTGCGAGCCTACAGGCAAGAAGTACGAAAGACTGTCGATCACTTCATAAGGAACATGCCTTTAAGCCTACCCATAAACCAAGATGACCCAGCTTGGCTCATACTTATGGGAATTGAACACGAAAGAATCCATATAGAAACTTCTTCGGTTATTATCAGAATGCTCCCGATAGAAGAAGTTCAGCCAACCGGAAATTTTTGGCAGGCATGCACTAGTTACGGTAAGGCTCCCGACAACTGTTTAGTGCCAGTCAATGGAGGTGAAATTTCATTAGCAAAGCCTAACACCGACATGACTTATGGCTGGGACAACGAGTATGGTAATAGCATTGAAACCGTTGAATCATTCAGCGCGGCAAAATATTTAACATCTAATCAAGAATATTTAACCTTTGTCGAAGCTGGGGGTTACGAAAACCCTAAATTTTGGACTGAAGAGGGAAAACGTTGGTTAAGCGCCACCGGCACCAAACTACCCCGATTTTGGTTAAAAAAAGATGGAAAATACTTACAAAGAAATCTTTTAGAAATCATTGAGTTGCCCTTAAATTGGCCTGTTGAAGTCAACTACTATGAAGCCAAGGCCTTCTGCAATTGGAAAACGATTCAAACGGGTAAAAACATTAGGTTGCCTAAAGAAGCCGAGTGGATGTTATTAAGAAACATGATTCAAGAAGACTTACCATACTGGGAAAAGGCTCCAGGTAATATTAACCTCGAGTATTTCGCATCGTCATGTCCAATCGATATGTTTGAAACTAATGGCTTTTATGACATCATTGGCAATGTTTGGCAATGGAGCGAAACACCGATTGATGGTTTTGAAGGGTTTAAAGTTCATAAACTTTATGATGATTTCTCTACTCCAACATTTGATGGAAGGCATATACTATTTAAAGGGGGATCCTGGATATCTACAGGAAATGAAGCTTTAAAAAGTTCTCGATACGCCTTTAGAAAACACTTTTACCAACATGCTGGTTTCCGCTACATAGAAGCCACGCCCTTAGAGCAAAGTCTGGATCATAAAGCCAAAGAAAATATATATGAGACTGATGAATCACTTTCTCAATACTTAGAGTTCCATTACGGCCATGAATATTTTTCGACTAAAAACTTCCCAAAAGCTTGTGTCGATGCTTGTATTGAAGCTGTTCCAAAGCTTTCTAGAAAAAAAGCCTTGGATTTGGGATGCGCTGTAGGACGCTCTTCATTCGAATTAGCAAAACACTTTGAACATGTGATCGCTCTTGACTTTTCAGCACGGTTTATCAATGAGGCTGTCCATCTACAAAACGGCGAAACCATTGCATACAATATTAAAACCGAAGGGAATCTCTTTGAAAGGCGAACGATCTCATTAAAGGATTTCACTACACAGCAAAATGCCAAAAAAATTGAGTTTTTACAAGGGGATGCATGCAATCTCAAGCCTATATATTCAGGATTTGATCTAATTTTTGCTGGTAACTTGATAGACCGGCTCTACAACCCCTCCTTGTTTCTGGAGACTATCCACAAAAGGCTATGCCCTGGAGGTTTTTTAGCCATTACGTCGCCATATACTTGGCTGGAAGAGTATACAGAAATAGAGAATTGGATTGGTGGTAAAAAAATTGCTGATCAAGAGCTGAATTCTTTCGACGGATTGAGTCAGATCCTAAACAAGCACTTTAACCTGGTAAAGCATGAGGATATTCCTTTTATCCTCAGAGAAACTAAAAGGAAATTCCAACACACTATTGCTGATTTCAGCCTCTGGGAACTTAAATAAATAATTACTGAGTTTTTTTTAGCCAGTTTTCTTTATAAAACTGGCATCCCCCCCTATAAATTTAATCCCGGATCCGAATTTCTAGCCGGTTGCGTCGTTGCTTCGTCGTCAGGAAATCCTCATGTACCAACATGCACACTGCGGCTTCCCACCTCCTCACGCCTAGCACCTGAGCGAACTTCGAATCTGGTGAAAATACTACAATTTTTCAAAAAAATTTCAGATCCCAGTTTAATAAAGAACCTTCTATTAGATTTCTTTATTTATTAATATAACTTTATTGATTTTTATTAATTCTCATGGTATTAGAAATATCTATTAATTTTTTATTTAAAATAATCTAATAAAATTGGAGAATTAATAAAATGAAAGTAAGAGTATTTTTAACTTATTTAGTATTTGGGCTAACTACCACAGCGTTTGCTCAAAACATTAGCAACTTTCATTGTCAGGCGATAGAGAGCAAAACAGATTACTCCCTCACAATTGTCGATGTTGGTGACCAAGAAGGGCTTGTCTTGATGGAAACTATAGGAGAGTTTTTTGCTTATTATGATTTTAGCGAAAGCCAGCATCGTTTTATATTTGGATTTGAGGCTTTTAATCAAGGGCTTATCACTCAATTACATGAAATTACAATTAACCACAATGGATCCAAAGGTGTTGCAAATATCAATGGCGAAATCGAAGCACTTACGTGCAGCTCTACTTCAGAAGCCGAGACAAATGCATTTAAGACAATGCTAGATCTATCTTTAAAATATGAAACCATGGGACAAGATAATAACTATATAGAGCTTAGCGATTCCTTACCGACTAATGGGAATACTATTCATTTATATGGAAAAAAAAATTTGGTAAAAGCTTTACAAAAATGTCTTTTTATTAAAGAAGGAGCCTATGGTCAACATATAACCTCAGAGCAACAATCTACCTTAACTAATAATTTTCTTAATGCGATGAAAAATATAAAGCCCTTAGGTTTTATCCTTCATAAAGATACAGCTTTAGTAGATGATATTGTAAATAGTAATTGCGTTATCGAGATTAAGTTAAATAAAAATCGTAGTTTATTCATGGATGCACATAGCTTTGACTAGGGCGTGTTGACGTTTCATTGACAATGCATAACGACAATATCCCTCTACAAGTTAGGTTTTTGTAGAGGGATATTGTCTTTAGTACAACAGCAATAAAGAGCTAGCTGCTCTCAAAATTACTTACTTATAAACTGTCAAAACCAGGCTTAGTCTTAAATCGATGCTCAGCCTCAATAAATCTCACAGTTCCCGTCTCAGAGCGCATAACCATAGAGTGGGTCTTAGCGCCGCCAGCAAAATACTTAACCCCTTTAAGCATACTTCCATCAGTCACCCCTGTGGCACAAAACATCACTTTTCCAGCAGCTAGGTCAGTAATAGAATGTACCTTGTCACAGTCGGCTACACCCATTTTTTTGGCTCTTGCCCGCTGCTCGTCTTTAGTAAAAACCAAACGCCCTTGGAAATTTCCCCCCACACATCGCAAAGCTGCAGCTGCAATGACACCTTCTGGTGCGCCTGTCCCCATTAGGACATCAATTCCCGTATTAGGGTTACCGGTTGCAATGGCCGCCTGCACGTCACCATCTCCGATCATCCAAATTCTAGCTCCAGTATGGCGTACTTCGGAAATAAGATCTTGATGCCTAGGGCGGTCCTAAAATAACCACCGTAAGGTCTCTCACCTCACACTTTTTTGCTTTAGCAATTTCTTTTAAATTTTGTGTAGGCGTCGCATTCAAGTCAATTGCACTCGCAGCTTCTCTTCCTACCGCTATTTTTTGCATATAAACATCAGGAGCATGTAAAAAATGACCTTTTTCAGCCACAGCAATCACTGATAGAGAGTTAGGCCCACCCTTAGAACATATAGTCGTTCCTTCCAGTGGATCTAAAGCAATATCAAGTTCCATAGAGCCACCTGCACCTACTTTTTTCTCCGATATATAACATTGGGGCTTCATCTCTCTCACCTTCCCCAATGACAACAGTGCCATCAAACGGGATAGTTCCCAAAGCTTTACGCATAGCCTCGACAGCTGCATGGTCAGCAGCCTTTTCATCTCCGCGCCCCATAAGCCTAGCGCAACCTAATGCTGCTGCCTCCGTGACCCTGACAAATTCTAATGCTAAATTGCGATCCATATCGGTATCCTCTCTAATCTGATATTTACCAAGTTCGTATAAAACATGTTTCTAACTTTTTTAATGAATTTAGACAATCCATTATATCTTGAAGTAGGGCGAAATATTGAAATCAGCGCAATAAAGATGCTTCGCTGACGCTCAGCATGACGGGGAGGTAAACGCTCAGCATATTTGGGGAGGTAAACGCTCAGCGACGGGGAGTAAACGCTCAGCGTGACGGGGAGGTAAACGTAGCGTGACGACCCGTCACCCTGAACGAAGTGGTCTCACTTTTTTTCTTAACCCCAAAACGATTGCACACCAAGAAGAATAAGTACTTCACCACCAGCCAACTTCTCCAACGAACAAGAATATTAAAAATTAATGAAGAAGTTCTTGACAGCTGACTGGTTGGCCAGTTAAATCCTTGGAAATTATTGATGAAATAAATCAATTTATTGGCTCGAGTTAGATACAGGATCTGAAATTTTTTGAAAAACTGTAGTATTTTCACAGATTCGAAGTTCGGCCGAATTGGCGCGAGGAGGTGGGAAGCAATTGGTGTACATGTTGGTACATGAGGATTTCCTGACGGTAACGACAACCGGCTAGAAGTCGGAATTTTCTTGATTCGAAGTTCGGCCGGGTACTAGAGCTGCGAAGGAGGAAACCGCAGTGTACATGTTGGTACATGAGGATTTCCTGACGACAACAACGACACTGGCCAGCTAGGAAATTCCCGGAATTTTCGGATTCGAAGTTCGGCCGGGTACTAGGCGCGAGGAGGAAACCGCAGTGTACATGTTGGTACATGAGGATTTCCTGACGACGAAGCAACGACGCAACCGGCTAGAAATTCGGATCCGGGATGTATTATAATAAATAAAAATCCCCCATGAGCTTAAGAACTCTATGGGGGACAACAAACTCTTTAAAATTATACTATTGACCAGCAACCCGAGGAGCATACCAGCATAAGCGCCTAGTGCTTAGATCGCTGTGTTGATCACGACGAGAGCAGGAGTAATCATAAGCTTCGTTTTCAGCTTCTAGGCCACTACGGTCTCTGAATCTTTTACCAGGGATAACTTCATCATCGAACGAAGCACCACACATAGCTCCAGCAACATAAGTGTCTAGACGGCATTGTGCTTCAGGGTGGCGATTATTTGTCCTAGTAACCACTGAGGTGTCTGGAGTATCAAATGCAACGGTCGTATTGCGTAGCGCTCCAAGTAAGCTACCTAGAGAATAACCAGCCATTGCACTTCTGTAGCAAAGGTTTTGCTGTTCTTCCGTTTCCCATGAAGTGTCGCATTGCTCTTTTGCAACTGGATCGACAAGTTCGCGGTATCTTGCATTTTCTTCTAAATCATTGCGCCAGATGTTTGGAGCGCAGACATGGGTTGCGAAGTAATCTGACTGGCCCTCATTTGCAGCCCATCCGCTAGTGAATGGAAACCCACCTAAATGGTGACCAAGCTCGTGGCAGATTACTAAAAGATAACCATCACGGGTCACTTCTGGTCGGCGCGCAAGCCCACCATACATGTTTACATACCAGCTGCTACCAGACTGCCCAGCTGAAGCATTAACAGTTGAATTTGGCCAATCAGCATTAACCGATAAAGTAGCTCCATGGCTTGCAACGATCGGCTTATAAAAATCGATCACGCGGTTGGTGATTTCAAAAAACTCTTCTTCAGTAAGATCTGATACTTTACTGACATTGTCTTCTAGATGCAGATCGTTTGGTGGCAAAATTGACGCCAAACCAAGTGAGGACACCATCATCCCTGATACCAATAGTGCACTTCTTAGCATAGTTATTCCCCCTAAGACTACTTTTTAAAACTATCGCTTCTCGCTTCACTACGAAGCAAGTTCAAGCCTACAAAAAAAAGTTATCAGCAAGTATCTAACCCGGATCCGAATTTCTAGCCGGTTGCGTCGTTGCTTCGTCGTCAGGAAATCCTCATGTACCAACATGTACACTGCGGTTTCCCTCCTCCTCGCGCCTAGTACCCGGCCGAACTTCGAATCCGTTGAAAATTCCGAATTTCTAGCCGGTTGCGTCGTTGCTTCGTCGTCAGGAAATCCTCATGTTATTGAAAATACTACAGTTTTTCAAAAAATTTTAGATCTCGGCTTTATTATTGGTTATGGTAAGTAATTCGGCGGTATAAAATCTGGTTTCAGCTCATAAACATAGCTTTGATATTCCTGTAAATCCGGTTTACCCGCTTCCTTCCACGCAAGCAACCAAAGCTCAGAAAGCACATCAGCGGCGGCAGCCAAACGTTCTAATGCAAATGGTTTAAATTTATCTTTTACTTGCTCAGGAGGGTGGCGCTTTACTTTCGAAAAATTCCGGCCATTGGTTTTTTCATCTAACTTTTGAAAGTCGCTCATAGCATACCTTCTATCTAATGACAGAAGATACTCGTTTCTTGAAAAGGAGTTAAAAGCAAGGGCTAAAATCATATTCAGAGCTGCACTATCCTCAACTTTTGCTTGTTTTTTAGGAATGCTTCTAAAAATACTTTGCGCAGGACGATTCTTTCGAGCATCATCATAAACTTCTAGCATCAAGCTCATAGAATATGCATTTACAATATCGGTTTCGAAATAACGATGCAAACCAGGTTGGCCAACATTTTTTCCATCATAATCGACTGTGGTATGCATAGGGTTGCCTAAATCACCAACAAAATGACTCATAAGCCCAGCATTAAGAAGTGCCTTGTTTACGAAATTTTCTATTTCAAGGCCTGCAGCTTTCTCTACTTTCTTCCTATTTCCTAGCTTCTTTGTCTTCAAAATTAAACTGCTAAACTCTCGTTTCATTTCTCTCCAAAACTGGAATGCTCTCCACGGCGCTGAACCGATAGCCTTAGGCATGCCTTGGCTCTTTAATTTTTTAACCTCTGGGCAGTCCTGTAATGTAGAGCTCACTAAGCAACCAGAAAGAGCGTTTTGATAGAAAATAACTGGAGATAGATCCACAGTGCTAAATCCAGGCTTTTTTGTCGCAATTTCAAAATCAATAAAGTGCGTCGGGTTGCCTAATTCTGTCATTTTTTTAGGCAAACTACGCCAGTAAATGTCAGGTATATTAGATAGGTGTGCCAGCATATACTCTTTAGCTTGAAATGGGATCACTAAGCTTTTGTCATTATTTGATTTTTCAGCTAGTAAATGAACAGCAACCCTTGTGACAATCCTATGCCCGCGCTCCCCCCAAGCGAAAGCATCCGGTGCTACCATTTGAAGCAAAGCTCCAATTATTAGAAAAATAGCTTTTATCTTTGTTTGCTGCATGGAAATCCCCTTATTAATTTTCATCACTACTCTGAGTGTTTGAACTATGCCAATGCCCGGACCTCAATATGGACATTTACACGATAATTGTGAAAATAAAATGTTGTTGAATCAATTGAATATCTTTAAATTGCACCTGCATACTGTTGTAACGACTGTACCTTTACCTCCAAGTTAGCTATGATAGCATATTGTTTTTATTGTTTTTATAAGGTGATTAAAAGTGAGCATATCAATCAATCTTCCAGATGGTAGCCGTAAAGATTTTGACCACAACCCGACAGTACTGGAAGTTGCTGCATCTATTGGTGAACGTTTAGCTCAAGCGACACTTGGCGCTCAACTTAATGGCAACAAACAAATTGTCGATCTCAGAACCAAACTCGAAGATGGAACCTCACTTAGAATCATAACCACAAAAGACGAAGAAGCCAACGAGGTGATCCGCCATTCCGCAGCACATATTATGGCACAAGCCGTCCAAGAATTATGGCCGGAAGTAAAGATAACTTTTGGGCCAGCAACCGAGGACGGTTTTTTCTACGACTTTGATACCCCTAAGCCATTTGAAGCCGAGGATCTGGAAAAGATTGAAGCAAAGATGAAAGAAATCATAAAGAGAAATCTTCCTCTAACTCAAATGCAATGGTCTCATGACAAAGCACTACAGACTTTTAGTAAAATGGGAGAACGCTTTAAGGCTGAGCATATAGAATCTCTCAACCTCGACGAAGTATCAATATACCAGCAAGGAGATTGGTTTGACCTGTGCTCTGGACCGCACGTACAGTCCACTGGTCAGGTTAAAGCAGTTAAAGTACTATCCCTAGCTGGAGCCTACTGGCGTGGTGATGAGAATAACCCACAGCTAACAAGAGTCTATGGTACTGCCTTTGCCGACAAAAAATTATTAAAAGAACATCTTGAGCGCCTTGAAGAGGCCAAAAAACGTGACCACCGTAAATTAGGAAAAGAGCTTGGACTTTTCCACTTTGACGCAATTTCTCCGGGTGCACCTTTTTTTACTGGTAAAGGCACGATCATCTACCGGGAACTGCAAAACTTCATGCGATCTATGTACCTAAAGTATGGTTATCAAGAAGTTATCACACCAATGATTTTTGATGTCGACCTCTATCATAAATCGGGGCACTATCAAAATTACCGTGAGAATATGTATTTCATGGAAACCGATCACAGAGAATATTCGGCCAAACCCATGAACTGTCCAGGGCATTGCATGCTGTATGGCTTTGAACGTAAATCTTACCGCGACCTTCCTTGGCGTATTGCCGATTTTGGACGCCTACACCGCTATGAACGTAGTGGTGCTATGCATGGATTAACACGCGTCCGCACGTTTTGCCAAGACGACGCTCATATTTTTTGCACCCTCGATCAGATGCAAGACGAAATTAAAACCTTCATGGAATTCCTTGATGAAGTGTACTTAAAGCTCGGTATGTCTGAATACAAAATTTATCTATCAACCAGGCCAGAAAAAAGAATGGGAGATGATGCTGTTTGGGATAAAGCCGAGCAATCTCTAGAAGAAGCTCTTAAAAGACTTGGACTTTCCTACACCATTAACCCCGGTGACGGAGCTTTCTACGGCCCAAAACTGGATATCATGTTTGTCGATGCTTTAAAACGCCCATGGCAGCTCGGTACCTTACAATGCGATTTCAATTTGCCAGAAAACTTTGATCTTAAATATGTAGGAGCCGACAACAGCACCCATAGACCCGTTATGCTGCACCGCGCTATCTTGGGTTCCATTGAGCGTTTTCTGGGGGTTTATTTAGAACATTGTGCAGGCCGTTTGCCCACTTGGCTCTCGCCAGAGCAGGTGCGTATTATCAGTATATCAGATTCCCAAAAGGACTTTTGCCAATCTATCTATAAACGCCTACAGGCAGAACAAATTCGAAGCAACCTCGATAGCAGAGTTGAAAAACTAGGGTTTAAAATTCGCGAGGCTCAGTTGCAAAGGATTCCTTATATTCTTATCATTGGTGATAAAGAAATGGATAGCAAGACTGTATCGGTCCGTTTACCATCAGGAGAAAATATCCAAGGTCTTAGCTTAGAAGAATTTGCAAAGCAAATTTCACTAGAAGTTTCAGATAGAAAACTCCAATTAGGGATTACTACATTGCGATAAACTTAGCACTACCATAGGCCTGTTGCAAATATAGGAAACCCTCCCTGATAGAAAAAGGCCGAGATTTCTATAAAACTCAGCCTTTTTTAGAACTTTCTTCAATACCTTTAACTAGCGATTATAGTCATGGGTTTTAGGGCAATAGCGGCTGATAAAAGTTTTAAGTTGCATAGCAAAAGGTCCGTTTCGATCTTTACGGGAACACCACAACCTCCAGTAGAAAACAACGTAACTCTTTTTACACTATTTCCATCTTGTGTGTTTAAATATGCCATTATTGCAGTAGAAGGCGCATCGCATAAGTTGTTTTCGCTTTCGATAAGATCAGAATTAGCTGCCTTTATGATAATATTAGCAATATTCCCTTCATCTACTGAGATTGATTTTTCTTCCGTAACCACAAATGAGTTCTCTCCTTGGCCAAAGTAAGAAGTAATGACAACTTTATCGGAATACACTTCACAACGTTCTGCTTGTGCCCAGTCAGGATGAACAAAACCAGTATTATTTGCTTTGATTAAAATTGGAGAATTAGCTTGCGAAAACGCTTGCATAGAGATTAAACTAAGAGGCATAATAAATTTGATCAATCTTTTCATAAACTTTCCTTTCTTTCAAATTCCATTTGTTTCTAGATTTTTCTATAATTTAAGTTGGTTATATTAAAAGCCCTCTAGTTGGCCTTGAATGCGTGAATTGTAAACATACCTTGAACAAATCACAAGGTTTGGCCGGCCAGAAAAAAGCTTTTATTTTAAGTTAACCTCTACACCCGAATCCATTGAAAATACTATAGTTTTTCAAAAAATTTCAGATCCCGCTTAGATTTATACTTACCACTTATTAATTATTGAGAATTATTTTGAACTTCTTAGGCGTATTTTTTTGCTACTTTTGGTTCAGGATGAACCCTCAATAGCCAATTTTATATTCTTTTAAATGTTGATGGTGTGTTATCTTCGAATCTAATATGATTTCGAGATCCTGTTATATAGTTTGTAAGCTGATCGATGATAAAATCTCTTTCTTCAATCATAAAAGCCACTATATCGCCAAGTGATACAATTCCAATTAATTTGTCATTGTCAATTACAGGCAAATACCTTAAAAACTCATCTGTCATAAGTGCACGGCAATGATCTACCTTGGTATTGGGGGTAACGCAGCGGATATTTCTCTGCATAATAGTTTTTACTTTAGTGTGCTTCGATGAGCGTCCTTCTAAAATTATTTTTCTGGCATAATCTCTTTCTGTAATAACACCTTGGAGAACACCCTCCCCTATCACCATCAATGCACCAATTTCATTTTCGGCCATGATATTAATTGCTCTAAATACCGATTGATCTGGCGATATAGTAAATACTTGCCGGCGTATTTTATTATTTAAGATGTCTTTTACATTTGCCATGATGCATCTCCCCTATAAAGATTGCATGCAGCCATTACGCCAATTGTCATATAAAGCCGACTGATTCGCCCTCTTTGATCATAGCTTTTTTAAATTTAAATGCTGCCGCTCCAAATGATTGAAGCGGCAAGCTCTAAGATACAATCCTGCGTGGAGTTTTGTTTAACTGCATAAAAGCCTTGCCTAAAAGCTATTTGCATCATGACTTTTCCTACCGATGTCATCTAAACTAAAAATTCCAATAGGCTTTTCCTTTTCTTTTGTGCTCATAACAACAAGCCTTCTAACAGCATTTTTTTCCATCAAATTAACTGCTTCATTTAAATCTTCATCCTCGCTACAGGTCACGCACTTTTCTGTCATAACTGTGCTTATTTTAGCATCAAATGTAGTGCCCCTCGCTATGCCTCTTATTGTCAAATCTCGGTCAGTTACAATTCCTCTAAGGCTCTTACCATCATAAACGGGTAAGGCACCAACGTTGTGCTTTGACATTTGTTCAGCCGCTTCTCTCAATGTTGCTTCTGGTTTAATTGTTACCGGATTTTTTGACATTATTTCTCTAGCTCGCATAATAATTTCTCCTATTAACTATTGTTAAGGCTCCATAAAGTAACGGACTAACTCCTGCATGGAATATACCAATTGTTGGCTGAGGCCTGAATATTGTGTGAAGACTTAATCCCCTCGAGTGTCATCATTTTTAATCAAGCGATAACGTGCTGTAAATTCATATAGGATAAATATCATGTCATCTGATCATAGATTTATCTGTAAACAATTTGTTGGCAGCTTCACAACAACCCCTATTAGAACAGTTAACCATTAATTTTTTCCTCAAGTCGTAAAAAAGCCCTCATTATGATACATATTGAGGGCTTTAATACTTTATATTTAGTATTATGGATATTTAAGAGGCTTTCTTATGGCCTCAGCTCAACTCTATAAGAGCCGCCGAACATCTCATAATAAATTGCCACAGATAGATTGTCGTCTTTGGTATAAGAATTCTCAAAGTCGCTAGCCTGAGCATAAAAAACATTACCATCAACCTGATCCAGGATAGAGGCCCTTTCATCGGTTTGGCTATTTCCAGAGCGGCTCACTAGCTCGGCATTAAAGCCGCTAACGCTTTGTCTAAACGCTGTTGTATCTGTTAGCTCAACATACTGGCCAGAAGAGTATCTATAAAGCTTGACTTCTATTTTTGTTACCTTATCAGAGGCATCTGTGGTTAATTTTACAGCTGGAATAAATACTGTCGGATTGCCATCGGCATCAATTGGTGAGCTGGAAGCAAGCTCGAAGTTGGCAATAGTTTCACCATCTGCCTTCATGGCCCATATTCCTTCCGGTAGAGGGTCAGTACCTTTAATACTCCAGTTAATCATCAAGCTAGAAGAATCATCACTACCTGCTCCATAAAAGCCGGTATCCGTACCACCGCAATTGCTTCGTAGACTCCGGGATATCTCGCCTAACCCACTATTATTGAAAGGATTATTTGCATTTATGGTTCCGTAATTCTCTGTAATAATATCAGCTGGAGGTGCTAAGGTGATGGCAGTTTTTCCTGCGGTACAAATATCTGAAAACTTAAATTCGGCATTATCAATGCCGATATACCATGCCCGTGCTTCCATAGCTATAAGACGCCGGATCTGTATAACTTCCTGCACTTGGGTATGCTGACATCCATAGATAAAATGGAGTGATATCAACACTACGCCCTGAAGCATTATAGTTCATATGGGTATTCTTTAAGATCTTAAGTGCGTTACTAGTAACTGCCATATCTGCAAGGTTATCAGAGCTTAAACCATCAAACATTCCATCAACACCTTGCAGGGTTGATTTAGCTTGATCGCCACTGCCACTGATATCTCCTAAATCAATACTAGAAGAGCTCGCTTTAGCAACCGGTATACCATTCAAAGGTGCACCGTTAACGTCTAAACCGATAAATTTGAAAGACTCTGCTTCCGCAACTTTATCCTCAGAAGCAGAAGAACACATGCTCACAAACACAGTTGCAAGCCCACCTTTTTCAATGGCAGATTCCATCTCTTCCAAATAACTCGATATTTCTGCATCAGTCACACTATCGTCTACCTCTTCTCCTAAGGCTTCAGAAAGCTTGGTACGATCATAGGTTCCATCGGCATTCTGAGAATTTTTAATGGCATCGATCGTTGGGTTGCCTTTTGCAATGCTTGCTGTAAATCCACCGTCTTCTTCGATGCTAAACTCACTGGTTTCACTACGCTCTACCCTGCCGCTTACGACAGAATAAGCTACTACTTTGTCAGGAGTACATTCAGATGTTAAGCTCGCCCCCAAAGACAAACTCCCGGTTACAACGACAGCGTCGCTGCTACCACTACTCCCACCTGCACCAGCAGCAGAAGAAGCATCATCATCAGAATCGCCCTTATCTTTCGATGAACATGAAAGTACTAATGTAGCCAAAAGACTCAAGCTAAGTTGCCATTTTGAATATTTATAAAATGATCTTGCCATAAATTCCTCCCCCTATGGCATGTTGTTTTACAATGTTTATCCCGGATCCGAATTTCTAGCCGGTTGCGGCGTTGCTTCGTCGTCAGGAAATCCTCATGTACCAACATGTACACTGCGGTTTCCCACCTCCTAGCACCTGAGCGAACTTCGAATCCGGTGAAAATACTGCAGTTTTTCAAAAAATTTCAGATCCCGGGTTTATCTTTAGTAATTATCTAAGTGAGAGAACCATCAGGCTTAACAGAACGGCAAAAAGATAAACAACCTTAGAAGAAATAAATTAGTCCTTAAATATCAAAAAGGTACTTGCCCGAATTCGTGATTTAATAGAAAGGGATACGTGAGAATTCCTAATTGACAAAACCAGTTCTGTTTATATAGCATATATTAACTATTACAATATTTTTCCATTTTAATTGGGAGCTTAATATGAAAGCCTGTCGTCTGCTGATGCTTCTTATTCACATGCTGTTTTTGTCAGTATCTGCAACTTCATTGTTTGGGGCGAATAATCTTGCTGATTTTTCTCCTGAATCGAAAGAATGTGTCAAATGCCACCAAAAAGAATCCCACTCTTTATACCAACAATGGGGAGACTCTAAACACTATCGTGCAAAAGTAGGTTGCTTTGAATGCCATCAAGCCAATGCTGGTGATAAAGACGCTTTTATGCACTATAAACAACGTATCGCTGTCATCGTTTCTCCTAAAGACTGTTCACGCTGTCATAGTAAAGAAGTAAAAGAATTTCAAAACAGCCATCACTCGCAGGCTGCAAAGATACTCGGCTCACAAGATAACGTGCTTGCAGAAGTTGTCGAGGGAAATCAAGGATTTAAAACCCCTGGATTTCCAGAAGGTGTATCCTCAGCGGCAGTTAACGGCTGCTGGCAGTGCCATGGCTCAGAAGTTAAGGTATTAAAAGACGGTAAGCTGGACCCAGCCACCTGGCCCAATACCGGCATCGGTAGGCTAAATCCAGATGGATCACGAGGTTCTTGTACTGCATGCCATAGCCGTCATAAGTTTTCAGTAGCACAAGCGAGAAATCCGAAAATTGTGGAAAATGCCATATGGGACCGGACCATCCACAACTTGAAATCTATAATGAATCCAAACACGGTATAGCCTTCAGAGCCAATATCGATAAAATGAACCTAGACAATTCCAAGTGGGTTGTCGGGACCGACTATAATGCCGCTCCTACATGTGCCACTTGCCATATGTCTGCGACCAGCAACCAGCCCATCACCCATGATGTTGGTTTAAGAATTTCCTGGAACAATAGACCGATTAAATCGATTAGACCTGAAGTCTCTGATGCCAAATTAGACTTCCTGGTGCAAAAAAAAATGGCAAACACGCCGGAAAATATGGTTGATGTTTGTACAAACTGTCATAATCAAACATATGTCAACGCGTTTTATCAACAATACGATTCATTAATTGAACTTTACCATGAAAAATTTGCAGACCCAGGAATCAAACTTATGAACTTAGCTAAACCCCTGCTACAGCCAGTTGACTTTTCTAATAAGATAGATTTTATTTGGTTTGAGATTTGGCATCATGAAGGCCGCCGAGCACGCCATGGTGCTTCCATGATGGCTCCTGACTATACCCATTGGCACGGCACCTACGAGGTTGCTAAGCATTTTTACACTAAGCTGATTCCAGAAATCGAGCATTTAATCGAAAAAGGTCTAGCCTCCAAAGATGGAAAAAAAGTCGATGCAGCGAAGAAGCTACAAAAAGGCTTGGATGAGGTTTTAGCTTCCGACAATCACAAATGGTTTATTGGTAAAATGTCAGAAAAAGAGAAAAAAGTAAGAGAAAAAAGGGCTGAGGAATTCAAAAAGCGTTACAAATAATGCTGTGTAGCTAAATTAAACTGGACATAGGCTCAATGATTTGTAAACAAACCATTATTTTCTATTTTTTCCTAGCTTTATGGATCTCCACACCTGCGCTTGCGCAGGTGGAGGTATCTAAGCGCCTGGGTTACATTCAAAATTATCCTTGTGATTCATGTCACAATAATATTGAAATGGATCAGAAGAAGACTGGGAATCACCAGCTTCCAGCCTCCCATTCTATGGTGGAGTTTAAGCACATGGAAGAGCCCGTCGAGTGCTGGTTTTGTCATAACTCCAAAGAGCCCAATACTCTTAGAACTCCTCAACAACCGCGTCCTAACATTCGATGAATCCTCACAGCTTTGTATACAATGCCATGGTAGTAAAGGGCGCGATTGGAAGTTAGCAATACATGGAAAACAAGTGGGTAGTTGGAATGGTGCTAAAACACGCTTTGCCTGTGTTTCATGCCACAACCCCCATAACCCTAAGTACAAAAAAGAGCACGCTTTAAAAGGACCAGTTTTTCCTAGATTTGGTATCCGTAAAAATGAAGAACCTATAGAAATAAAAAATAAGTAGGGCTAAAAAACTGCAATAAAAGGACCTTAATCCATGAGTGAGAAAAAGCCAAAACTCAACCGCCGCTCCTTTTTAAAAACTGCAAGCTCGGCAGCAGCAACGGCCACAGTTGCAGCATCGACAGGTGCTTCAGCCCTTTCTTGGGACGAATTTTTTCAAAAGCACTATAAAGAAATGACTCCAGATGAAAAATCAAAAGTTTTAAATAGAATAGAAAAACAGCTCTCTGATAAATACGAGATGAAAGTCAATGTAGATGACCCACAACCTATGGATGGGGTGCAGTTCGTATACTGCCTCAACCTTTCGACATGTAATGGCAACAGAAAATGCGTTGAAGCATGTGTGCGAGAAAATAATTTAGACCCTAGTATTAACTATATTAAAGTTCTAGAGATTGAAAAAGGAACCTTAAATTTAGAAAAGGTGATCAATATTATCCTGAGGGGCAAGAAGTCCCTAAAGACGATAAATTTTATCTGCCAATACAGTGCAATCAATGCAACAACCCACCTTGTGTTAAAGCCTGTCCGGTCGAGGCGACTTGGAAGCAAAAGGATGGGATCGTGGTCATTGATTACGACTGGTGCATTGGCTGCCGTTACTGCCAAGCAGCTTGCCCCTATGAAGCCAGGCATTTTAACTGGAAAGAGCCGGAAATCCCTCGCGAACGCCTAAACCCCAACCAGTCTTATCTCAGTAATCGCGTCCGTCCTAAAGGGGTTATGGAAAAATGTACTTTTTGTCTGCATCGCACCAGAAAAGGGCAATATCCTGCTTGCCTAGAAGCCTGCCCAACCGGAGCGAGAAAGTTTGGCAATATTTTGGATAAAAATAGTGAGGTGTACCATATCATTCAAAATAAAAGGGTCTTTTGTTTTAAAAGAAGAGCTCAACACTGTTCCTAGTTTTTATTATTACTTTGATTGAGAAGCATATATGGATTATGCTGTCTTTGTTGCGTATGCTTAAACCGCCTTTAAAGGGCCAAAACTTTACTGGTTATGGTTAGCTTTCTTAGCGCTATTTATGATACTCGGAGGACTCAGCTGGCTGCATCAAGCAAAAGTCGGACTTTCCGTCACTAACATGAGTGACCAAGTAAGCTGGGGGGCATATATCGCAAACTTCACCTTTCTTGTCGGTGTCGCAGCAGCAGCAGTGCTGCTGGTGGTACCTTCGTATATCTTTCACCGTCAAGATTTTAAAAAAATCGTATTGTTAGGAGAGCTATTAGCAGTGTCAGCGATCATAATGTGCCTCATGTTTGTTATTGCTGATTTAGGCCGCCCTGATAGATTTTTACACATCGTTCCCTTTATCGGCCGCCTTAACTTTCCCCAGTCGATCCTCGCTTGGGACGTGGTGGTTCTTAATGTTTATCTGCTATTAAATATGCACATTCCTGGATATCTGCTCTGGAAAAAATATAAACGCCAGCCACCCAATAAAGAAAAATACATGCCTATGGTTTATATTTCTATAATTTGGGCCGTGAGTATACATACTGTAACAGCCTTTCTATACAGCGGCTTTGGCAGCAGGCCATTTTGGAACTCATCTATCCTGGCGATCCGCTTTCTTATTAGTGCTTTTGCATCGGGGCCAGCCATACTTCTTATCATTTTTACAATCATTCCAAAAGTCACCGACTTTAATATTGAACGATCAGTGCTAAAAACACTAAAGGCTATGCTTGCTGTTACCATACCAATCAACCTGTTTTTATTCGGTAGTGAGTTGTTTAAAGAGTTTTATACCGACTCCACCCACAGCGCCTCGGCACACTATCTACTCTTCGGACTGCATGGGCATGCGATGATTTCACCTTATATTTGGGCATCAATTCTATTTACTTGCATTGGTGGCACTGTTTTTTTATCCCCTTCGTTGAAAAAAAAGGACACCCTTTGTGTCGTTGCCTCGGTGTTGATTGTTGTAGGGGTATGGATAGAAAAAGGAATGGGTTTGGTTATTCCGGGCTTTATTCCAACACCATTGGGAGATTTGGTCGAATACGCTCCGTCCTTGCATGAATTTTTTGTCTGTGCTGGAATTTGGGCTACAGGCTGCTTTTTATTTACGATTTTTTCTAAGGTTGCCATTGCTATTGAGAGTAAGGTTTTGACGATTTAGGAGTTGTCTATTTCATTATTTAAATTTAATGGAACGCGTACTGCGACCGCATAGATCCTTCGCTATGCTCAGGATGACGTCGATTATCCAGATAACACTGATTTACTCAATTATGCATACTCTTATAACAGCGCACGTCATCCTGAGCATAGCGAAGGATCCATTCCGCCAAGCTGTCACTTTACGGATATGGAGAAATATGCGATCACCTCTATAACGGAGGTATCAATGAAAAAAGGCGGGTATATTTATATTTTGACTAATACTCGTCACACAGTTCTCTATATTGGAGTCACTTCCAATCTTGAAAAACGCCTATATGAGCATCAAAATAACCTCATCCCTGGATTTACTTCCAAATACAAAGTTCATAAACTTATTTACTACGAACAATATGAGCGAATAGTGGATGCAATAATCCGTGAAAAGCAGTTGAAAGGTAAAACTAGAGCTAAAAAGATAGCTCTTATCGAATCACAAAATCCAGACTGGAACAAGCTAGATCCTTCGCTGCGCTCAGGATGACGAAGCCGCACAATCAGGATGACGAAGCCGCATAATCAGGATAACGAAGCCGCACAATCAGGATGACGAAGCCGCACAATCAGGATGACGAAGCCGCACAATCAGGATGACGAAGCCCAATCAGGATGACGAAGCCGCACAATCAGGATGACGAAGCCGCACAATCAGGATGACGAAGCCGCACAATCAGGATGACGAAGCCGCACAATCAGGATGACGAAGCCGCACAATCAGGATGACGAAGCCGCACAATCAGGATGACGAAGCCGCACAATCAGGATGACAAAGCCGCACAATCAGGATGACGAAGCCGCACAATCAGGATGACGAAGCCGCACAATCAGGATTACGAAGCCGCACAATCAGGATAACGAAGCCGCATAATCAGGATAACGAAGCCGCATAATCAGGATAACGAAGCCGCATAATCAGGATAACGAAATTGCTATTTTAAATGAAAGAAAAAGTCGAGTTTTCGTCATCCTGAGCGTAGCGAAGGATCTATAAGCTTGCTTCGGCCAATGAAGCCAAAGAGTTCAAACAAAAAAGCCTGTGGCAAGATACTCTCGCCACAGGCTTTCACAAACTCAACTAGCTAAATCAGCTAAAACTTCCTACTTACCTTTTGCAGCCCTAGCTTTTTCCACAGCTGCAAAAGCATCAATGATACCATACCCAAAAGTATTATTAGGAAGCTCTGTACCGTCAACACCACCACAGCTCTGATCGCTTACCTGTGGTCTTGCAGTAGCTCGAATAATTTCAATAGTTTCATCAACCTTACCAATCAGGCTAGGCACTGCCGACCAAAGCAGAGCTACCTCACCCACTACGTGTGGGCCGGCCATCGAAGTACCACTCCAACCACTGCTAGCATAACGACCGCCACGAACAGCAGACTTAATACCAACACCCGGTGCTGCTACATCAGGTCCTATGCCACCATCAAAAGCGGAAGGTCCACGGCTTGAAAAATTCGCAATACTATCATTGCGATGGTTGCTAGCACCAACAGAAAAACTCGCATCGGTGTGATGTGCAGGCGTCGTTGCAATACTTCCACAGCTAGAACCGTCATTGCCAGCAGAAACAACTACCATGATACCTGCAGTTTTCATTGTGTTCATAACTTCTAAGAACTCATCACCTTGACATTGCTCTTCTCTAGGGCATCCCCAAGAATTGTTAATGACATGCGGTGCAAGCTCTGGTCTACCGTCTTTCAAAGGATTTCCGCCAACTGGATATGGTGCTAAGAAAAATTCGAAGCATTCCAAATATGTTGAAGGTCTACCATTACCAGCATCCATATTACGGCAAGCAATCCATTTAGCTTTAGGAGCCATACCGACAATTGTTCCTCTTTGATCATCACCAACAACACTACCAACAGTATGAGTACCATGGTTATGGTCATCGCATGGCTCAATAGAGTTATATCCGCAAGGGTTTTGTGCTTTGCCGATCTGCTCATGGATAGAATCATGCCAGTTATAATCATGGTTAATACCAGTTGCCGCATAGCCCCTATATTGTGTCTTTAACGCAGGATGTTGCCATTCAACACCAGTGTCTTGACCAGCAATAACAATGTTTTCACCGCGAGCATTGAATTCGTTCCATACCTTTTCAGCACCAGCTGCGATTAAATTTTCAGCCACTGCCTGCTGGTCGTCATCAGCCAACTTGTTGTCACCTTTTACAATCTGAGTCGCAGCATTTACAATAGGATTGTCTAAGATTCGATCAACATCTTTTCTTAAGCTAAGAGCGTTAATTAAGCCTTTACTAGAATTCTTAACAACGATCATATTAGGCATATAAAACTGGCGGTAGCTAAAGCCATTCGCCTTTAGTAATGCTACGATAGATTCTTGCGACTTGGCAGCGATAGACCTCGCTTCGTCATACATAGATTTTAGACGAGTTTTCCTATCCATTATGCTTTTAGCCTGCTTAAAAGTTGCTTTCTGGGATAGATAGACCATAATTTGACGGTCATTTTCTTTATCGTATTTCCCTAACTTTTTAAGAAGAAGGCTGCCAATTTTGCTTTCGTTCTTAGAACCTGAGGCATCTAAACTTTCAGCAAGGCCAATAGTTTCCATTGCAAACACAGCTGCTGCAGGCAAACACATACGCAATAATCTTTTCATCATAAAGTGCTCCACATCTCGGTTTAATTGTATTTTCGCCGACCGTTATATCGTAATTCCTACGGAAACGCTTTTAAAAAACAAAAAAAATAAAGAAATACTCCGCTAAAATTGATGCTTATTAGCTCTGCGCTACGAATACTCATAAAAACTCGATAACAATGCTTAAAAAATAAGTAACTGTAATAAAGCTGCCGCTTAAGATACTTTTTACATTAAATTCAGATAGTTATAGCCACAGGAAATCCAACGCTAAACTGTCATAGCAAAAGGCCGAATAAGAGAAGAGAGCTTTTATTTAACTATTGGATATAAAATGAAAAATATCATTTTTCGACAGCTACTGTTTTTAGCCATTACCATTGCATTTTTGCCCATATATTGCGGCAAAAGCCCACGTGATACAAAGAATTCAGGAGATAGCCCGTCCGCGACAATCAGCGACCCTGGCAGTTTGACGGTGTTGCCTGTCACTGAAGGAATGCGAGGAGAGGCGCAAGTTAAAATAGAAGCAAATGCGTTTCCAGAAGGCACCTTAGTCACAGCAAAAGGAGTGTCGTCACCAGATTCATTTCTTAACAATCAAGAAAATGTTCCACTTGCATCAGGTGCATTAGAAGTCTCCGCCACCTACAAAGATGAAGCCTTAGAAAGACAACTGCACCCATGACCATTTCAATTCCCACTGATAACAGTTTGAGCCTATTTTTGTTGCAGGACACCGATGCTAAACTCTGCGTTTTTCACTTAAACCACAGTAACCAATCATCGGTATGGCGACGTTCAGACTTCGTTTCTATTAATAAAGAGCAGAATCTCGGAACATTTCAAGCAACCAGCTTAGGAATTTTTCAGCTATCTGAATGTGGTGATACTACCTTAAGCGGTTTCACCGAAGCAAAAGAGCAAGGAATTATTGGATCGGGTAGTACTTTGTCTGCGGAATCTTTTGCTTGTGGGGAAGGGTCGAAAGAAGTCTTCGATGAATATAAAGCAGTGGAAAGTTGTTCCACCCACCTCAATATCTTTGAGAGCTGCCTATGTTCAACAGTAGAAGCTTTAACACAACAAGAATGCGAAGAACGGATAGCTAGCGAATTTAAAGCCAAAGTTTGCGTCGACTCAAGCTTTGAGGTTAATGAAACCATAAACAATCAATGGAGCCTTGACTGTACAGATGCGGCTACCTCTATCCAAGAAGCATATAGTGATATATGCACATTTTAAACAATGGTGTTTTTAACAGTGGCTGGAATTATTTAATATGCTGATCTTTTTTCAAAAATTAATTGAAAAGCTTCCTGAGATACAAAACCTCAAGGAGCTAAGGAAAAAAGTTTCAGGGTCATTCCCCCACCACTATTATAAAAAGTATTTAATCTTAAAACAGCGTAAAACTCATGTACGCCTGGCAGCTTCTGATTTATATCAAATCACCTTCATATACTGCCTTTTTTTAATGCTTCATCCAGGGCAGCAAAGTCTTTCTGCACCACTGCAAGCTCCATCAAATGTCTATAGCAATCAGCTTCCAGTAAATAGTTCTGCCCAAGCGCAGAATGAAGGACAAAGCACTTCTGAAGCATCACAGTACTTTTCACAATTCAATTATGAATCAATTAGTTATAAAGACACGCAAGAAAACGAACTTAAATTAGATAGAGGCGAACTTACCAGTAAAATTTCGACTTTAAGAGGAAGCTTGGGTGCACTCCTTAATCAAACCCACCTTTTAAGCTTCCAACTAGCATCGAGTACCACTGATAAGAACGAATGGAAATCCCGGACAGAATACAAAGCGAGTTACGGACTGGTAATACGGCTATTCGGTGAGATCATTCCGACCGTAGGCCTGCGAAGTGTTAAAAATGATGTTGAGCTCGATAAGCAAAGAAGTCCGAAAATTTCGACTTTAGGTTCCAATGACTATTTTGCCGGTGTCTATGCTTCTTTTAAAGTTTTCGACTTTGCCGGTGTCGATGTTCTTTTAAATGGAGGTTATTTGAATTTCAACCCTGGAAATTCTTCAGACTTTGGCAATGAAATTTCAGCGAATATAGCCCTCGATTACCGCACTGGAGCATACAAAATGACACTTGCAGGAGGCATGGCTATTGAGCGTTATCAAGCAAGCCAAAAGTATAACACTGAGAATAATTCATCTCTGTCGGTGGAAGCGAACCAACAAGCTATCATCCTATCTTTGGGAGTTTGGTATACCCCGGCGGCCATAGCAGGAAGCAGTCTTCCAATGCCGCCAGATGGTCAGGCGCAAGCGCCTTCATATTAGGATAATGAAAGGATAAGAGCACAAAAAATGCTAGAAACTTACAAAAAAATCCTAAACTTTGGGCTTCTTTTAGCTGTGACGCTGACCTCGCAGAGACACTGCTTTGCCCTCGATTTTAGTAAAATCAAATTTACCCTGGCTGC
Organism: Bdellovibrionota bacterium; assembly: GCA_041391425.1. Classification (GTDB taxonomy): domain Bacteria; phylum Bdellovibrionota_B; class Oligoflexia; order Oligoflexales; family JAWKNZ01; genus JAWKNZ01. The sequence continues at coordinate 64,036 of JAWKNZ010000010.1, read as the reverse complement.
CGATATCTTACAAGACAACAAGTACTCAGAGTTTTCCAAAGAGGAATCAAGCGGCCTGGAAAAAGAAGTAAAAGATACTCCTCTAACCGGCAGTCAGGTGCATTTTTCCTGCGATTATCTAGCCTATGGGCTATCCATTGGCTACCGGCAAATAGCTGCCTCTGAACTCAAATACTTGGAAAATAGAAAAGAAACCTATATTAATCTTTATTACCGCCATCCTAATTTAGCCTGGGTAACACCAATGCTGGGATACTACCAAGCTGCTCAAGCAGGGAGTAAAAATGCTAGCGATGCACCGCCAGCCTTTATGGATAAAAACACCGCTTTCACAATGGGGCTAAAAGCCAGTGGAAATATTTATAACTTTAACGCAACCCACAGCCTAGTGGGCTCTTTAGAAAACTTATACTACCTGACCTGACAACCTTCGAAGAGAGATCGAGAAACTTTGGTAACAGATACACTGCCGGTTTGGGGTATGGATTCACACAAAAATCAGCGCAAATGGCATTCTTATAAGTTATTTACATCAGCTTTACCGCGCTGAAAAAGTAGAAGATGCCACAAGCTATCTTGTCGTGCGCAGCTTATTTGAAGGATTAACGCTGGGATTTTTTATACGCAACTAGTTGTGATTAGAGGATGTTCAATAGTGCAAAGGTCATAGCAACATGAACAGTTTTAAAAAAATAGAACCATTAGAGAGCATTAAAGAGCAAATAGTGGAGAAGCTTTCTAAATAGATAGAAGCTCAGAGGGAGTAGAAATAGGACTCATAAAAAATTTCTGCTCTGCAAATGGGGGAAATCGGCATGCAGCTATTCAAAATTAAATATTTTATCTTTTTACTAACAGTACTGTTTTGTTACTCCTGCGATGGCAAAGGCAATCAAACGTCAGGTAGGTGGATTTTGGTGCTGATTTGGGGAAAGAAATTATTCCCCTACCATCGACAGTGACCAAGATGGATTAAGCGACTTAGAAGAGATAGACCTCGGCTCCGGTCCCAATAACCCTGACTCAGATGGTGATGGGGTCGTTGACGGCGATGAAGATAGTGATGGCGATGGACTCGGTAATGCGGCTGAGGTTGCCCTTGGCTATGACCCTTCAAACAACATCAAATACCAGTAAATACGCCGATCTTTCTCCTGATCTTTCCGTAAGTGACGGCGATAAAGATATGGATAATGACGGGATTGCTAACTGGTATGAAGCAAAATACGATATGAATTCCCTCGATCGATGATAAGGACTTAGATTTTGACAAAGACGGTTTTATCAATTCAGAAGAATTCTTACGACTACTCTCTAGATCAAGCAACAGCTTTCCTGGCCTTTCTAAATACGCAAGAGCTTTGATTCCGATTCAAATATCTTGGGGCGCACCAACAGTAGAAACCGTCGTTTTTACGTTTTCTCTATGCCAGAGATGAATCGGTAGCAATTAGCTTGGATGGTTCTAGCACTCCTGACGCCAGTGCCTTGCGGCGCAATACTGAGCAGCGGGGTATTTCGCAGAGCGCTTCACTTCGATCAAACTTACAAAGTCTATATTTGGAGAAAGTAATAGCTCCCGCCGCCCTTATCCAGCGAGTGATGACCTTGTATACGATACAACAGGTCCGAGCGGCAGCCTCAAAAACCGCATCGACAACGCCAGCTAACGTCAAAATTGCACATACCCGCCCGGCAGAAGTCGATTATGCCAAAATCGCAGTTAGAAGATTTGAGGCCTCCAGCTGTTCTGATAAAACGAAAGAAGAAGGCACTGCCGTCACTGCCAAACCCTACGACAAAGAAATCATTGACAGCTGCATCTGCAACCACTTATTGCTACGCGTTTTTGGCAGGACAGCCTGAGCAACGAGAAAAAGCAAACCATTGTGTTAGATACCGATCACTGCCTGATTTTACTTTGTATGATGACGATCATGATGTGGAAAACAAGACCAATACTACCACGGTTAGGGCAACAATCGCATCGTGCACAGGAATCGATGCCGTTCTTTTTACTAAAAGTTCCACAAAACCAGCAGCAAATGATGCAGGATTTACCACCTGCAGTGAGGCCGATAAAGGCCTAAACGCCACTCCTTTAACCGCCCAAGCAGCAGGCCTTGTGAGCAATCACAGCATCTACCTTTGGGTGCAAAAAAACGGAGTCGTTTCCCCCAAATCAGCAAGCGTCACATTGGTTTACGATACTAAGGCGCCAACAGGGTCAGCACAAACTCCCAGAGGAAACGCAACCCTTGGCAGCATAGATCTGGAGCTGACCCATCCAAGCGATTCAGACTATGCCACTGTTGAGGTCTACCACAAATTTGATGCTGGTGGCGGCTGCACCATGGCAAACAAAAACGCTGCTGATGACAAGCTAAGCCAAGACGGCAATAACAAACAAATAAAAGCGGGGCCGGCAAGCCCTGTGGACGTCTACGTGTTTAAAGGCTATAGCCCAGGAGACACCCACTGCTATAAAACATATTTTATCGATGATGTAGGCAATGAACAAAGTATCGATAGCTCTTTTACATTGGATGAATTTTCTACCTGCCAGCTTAATAGCCCTGCAGATAACAGCAATCGATACAAATGGTACCTAGGTTCAACAGCAAGCTTTGTCTTTGGTTGCGATGGAACCATAACCGCTGCCGAAAATGCTAATGCCGATTGGCCTAGCTACCTTTCTCTTGAAGCCGGACTACCTGCAAATAGCTTTACGCTTAGTGGGACCACCTCAGGTATTTCTTCTGATTTAAATTGGTCTGTGAAAATAAAAGGTATTTCTGGCGTCACCGATGCAGACTTAAGCGGTTTAAAATCGCAGGTTATTGCAGTGCCTGCTGCCAATGACAGTGGCTATTCTAGCCAATCGACGCAGGCAAGCCCACTTAGCGTCACCGATGCTACCAAAGCCAATGAAAGCTATTATTTTAACTTTGATCAAAACTACGCAGGCACGAATTCTAGCATAAAAGTGCTTTTGAGTTCATCGCCTGCAGGTGCAAGCACTTCAAATGGTAGTGCCGATGCATCTGATTCGGATATACCAGGCTTGGTTTATTCTGATACCTCTTCCACCTGTGATGCTGCGCCAACAGTACCGACGGTATGTGCTGAAGCCTCCACATTTTCTGCCTCTACGTTCTCGCCAGATAATCCAGCCAAAGTATCTACCAGCACTAACCTCTACTGGGATTACGACTGGTATGATCACGGGGAGTATCTTATCAATACCAGAGATTTATTAACAATTGATGGGCTTAGTATTGAAGATCATGAAGATACGGTGTTTTATCAAACGGCTAATATTACTGCGGAAGAAAGTTTGATCTTAACGACACCGTTAGCAGATCCAGATCAAGATAAAGTAGGCTCATCAGCTTTTTTTGGAGATAGCAATTGGGCATTTTATTCTCCTTCTGTTGCTATCAACGAGAGCCTATCCTCTAATCAGGCTCAAGTAGTAGCCTCGCGTTTTTCAGCAGTTGTCTCCGGTGATGAATCCAATGTTTCTGGAATTTTTTCATTGGACCGAACTATATCAAGCGGCAGTATAACGGGAACATACTTTTTTCATGATTTATCCACTGCACCCAAATACTCTACTTCAAATATCTTGACTTCAGCCATGGTATCAGCAGAAGGAGATGAATGGCTATCAATAGAGAGCCATCAGGTGGGCAAAGAAGAACTCAATTTAGCTTCTTTGAAATATAACTCTGGAAGTCCCAATCTCAAAACGATCCGCCTTGATAACAATGTCGCTGATTTCATGTACAATGTTGATATCACTGAATATTTCGACGACAGTGGTACCAAAAGACATGGCATCGTTTTTTTCGCCGATGCCGATGCCGGTAATGGCGATGTCAAAAAATTTATGTTTCTAAAGTTCTATCACAACCCGCAACCGCTCAAAGCTCAAGAACTGCTGCAGACTATTTTGACTCCAGCAATTATTATCCTGTTTCCACTCCCTACCATGGCGTCGAAGCTATCCCAATGAATACAGGGCTTGGCACTACCAATACAGCCTCAAAGCTAAGAATCACTTATGGTTCAAAAGGAAGCCCCACATTTTACATTGGATGGAGGCAAGACCTTTCGACAGATGTCTTTTTTCAAAGAATTTCATCAGTAACTCCGGGAACACCGACACCGCCAACGCCTTCGGCAAAAACTGCGGCCTTAGCCGTTATGGATTCATTTTCCAATCAAATCGGCTTAGATACCTTTGATATAGCAGCCGGCGAAAATAGCGCTGGAGATAAGTGCATCTTAGGGGTTTTGTATACCACTATAGCAAGCAAGACATGCCAATTTGAGGCCTATGATTGCGACGGAAGCTCTCTTAGCAAGATCGCAGGCGGACCAGAAGCAGTGACGAGCATTACCGACTGTAGATTCCCACAGCTTTTTTTCAACTCTACTAGCAAGAAATTTATGGCCGTTATGACAGACAATGCCAATAATAAAGTCGTTTTTGCTGAATTTAAATATAATTCTACTTCAGCAAGCTTGGCAAATTTCAGTAGCAAGGACTTGCGGGTTATGCCAAACCCATAACGTTCCTTGCGCCCTTGCTGCAGGGTTTTCTAATAGCTTACAAAGGTTGGCGTTAACATCCACAGAAGGAAACACGAACTGTTCTTCAGGAACAGCAGAGATATTTATGGATTTTTACAAAACATCTAGTCAATGATCGATAAGCTAGAAAGGCATATGCACATGTTTCACACCATGCGAAAACTATAAAAAACTATGCAAAAAATTCTGAGTGCCGTCACTATGATAGTGCTTTGCGCTCATATTCTTTCTGCATGTTCATCTTCGATATTAGGGCCACAGATTTCAAAGACCGATCCAGAAGGATCTGATAGCTCAGATCCTAATACTGCCGCTCCAACCAACTCTAGTCAAGTTAGCTGCGAGCGCAGCAGTGGCCAGAATTTTTTCCTATCAGGTACTACCGCTACTTTAGTTTTTACCTGCAGCACAGCAGTTACAAGCTTGACCTCTACTGATACACCTAGTTTCTTTAGCGAGTCTTTTTCTGATACTACAGTTACTTTTAGCGGCACCGCTAGCGGCGAAGGCACTACAGAGTGGAGCTTTAACGTCAATGGCCAAACCACGACTTCGGGAGCCGATGCCCTTAGTACTACAGTTATCAGCGCATCCAGCATGCAAGTGACACTAACTGGAACCTTTGCCATGGCAAGCAATAACTCTACAGATGTGTCCTTCTCATTAGATCTAACTTTAGACAATTTTTGGGAAAACTATCTTACTGATATCAGCTTAGCAGCACTGAGCTTAGATACCGACATGCATGGCCTTAGCATTTCTGATAGTTGCACTTCTGCAACAGCTCCCTATGTCTGTCACGATACTTTAGACGCTTCGAGTCTTGCCATTTCAAGGGATATGAAAATCAACTGGTCATACAGCGCCTTTGATCAGGGAAATTATACCTTTGCAGTCAACCCAAGATTCACCGTAGGTTCTGATACCTTAGATCTTGATGTAACAAACAGTAAAACATTTACCATCCCCATCCAAACAGCCGGTAATATCGAACTCTCACACACCCAAGCCAATCTATTGGGGGCTGGCTCAGTATTTAACGAACAAAAGTTTCCCAATGGCATTGCCATCAATAAAAAATCAAGTGAAGAGGCGCCGATTATTGGTTTAACCTTTGCCTATGAAGATAGCAATAGACAGGTAAACGCCAAAAGACTGTTAATTGATCGTACAGATGACCCAAGCGTTGCAAGCCCTGATGGTGTGACGCAGTCGGGGGAAATAGAGGTTTCAAATGGCAAAAACTCTCAATATATCGTCATTAAATCTCTCGATAATGGCGATTGGGTCACTGTAGGCGCAAAGCAAAACACCAAATTTGATGTTTATTTTAATAAATTTTCCGACTCGGCATCGCTTCCTGCATCAGATCCAGTCGGCATCGATCTAACAGCCATTGCCAGTGGCGAAATTGGTGCTGTTGCAGTTTCCGAATCCTTTACCGATGCAGATGACACAGAACGCTTAGCTGTAGGATTTATCCATACCGATGGCAACGACTACCTCAATATCGCCAAAATCAACCCAACCGGCACTGACAAAAGCACAATCGTAGATGATAGCAACTTTGATACCGAAGCCTCAGGATCCACCAATCGCTTCCGTTTAGATACCGGCCTTTCAGGCAAGGTAGATAGGCTTGCTTTGGAGCAAACCAGCGAATCCTCAACCGTATATTTTTATGCAGCCTACCGCGCAGCCACAGATATCCTCGTTACCAAAATATCTGCAGTTTATGCAAGTGGCTACGGAGAATCAACGAGCACTTTAACTAGTGGCGGACTTAACGACTCAGGAACGGGAGCACTACAAAGTTTAGATATGGCCTTAGGCAAGCAAGGCGGCAACACCGTGGTGGGAGTGGTGTATCAAAAACCAGGAGGCCACTGCTATTTTCGCAGGATCAACCAAGATCTTAGCACAACTTCGCAGGAACTTGATCTAACTGCTAGCGACTGTTATTTCCCTTCGATCCACTATAACGCAAAATCTGACGTTTTCTCATCACCATGTTAGAAAAAAATGTGAACAATGCTTCTAATAAATTTGAAATCGTCACTACAGAGATCACTCTTAATAGTGATGAAAGCGCCAGTGATAGCAAATCAACCACAGTCATTATCAGAGATGTCGAAGCCGGTGACCCTGCCGCTCCTATGATAAAGCTTGCAACTGATTTCTATGAAGATGGCAATTGGATGGCGGTATTCTATAGGGTTTATAATACCAGCAATATATACATCCACGGCTACCATGTTTCTTCCAAATAAAAGTCATGTACGTTACATATGGATAACGCTACCCTAAAAAACAAGCCCTATCCTGCCTAGCGTAGCTATGCCCCTGCCTTAAAACCAAGCCCTGAGCAATAAGACTCAAGCTTGCAGATAGCTCAAATATTGGTTAAAATGGAATTAAATTCACAATCATATCAACGTTTTATTTTAATTAAACCTACATATAGCAATAGCTCTACAAAAATTCTAAAAGGTGGTACTATGAAGTTTATTTTTTTACTAATGGTGGCACTTATGAGCGAAACAAATCAAACGCAAGCCGATGAGGAATCAACACAGCAACACTACGAAAAAGCGATTTTTGCAGGTGGTTGTTTTTGGTGCATGGAAAAACCTTTTGATGATTTAGATGGAGTAATAAATACCACCAGCGGATACACTGGAGGGGAAAAAGTTAATCCTACTTATGAAGAAGTTTCATCAGGATCCACTGGACATGCTGAAGCAATAGAAGTCCAGTATGACCCCAAAAAGGTTAGCTATAAAACCCTGCTCGAAGTATTTTGGAAAAACATTGATCCTACCGTAAAAAACAGGCAATTTTGCGATGTTGGCACCCAATACCGCTCCGGTATTTATTACCTTTCCGATGAGCAAAAAGAGCTTGCCCTCGCCTCAAAAAAAGAAGTACAGAAAAGCAAGCACATCGAACAGATCTACACTGAAATACTTCCTGCTAGTAAATTTTACCCTGCCGAAGATTACCACCAAGACTACTATAAAAAAAATCCTATCCGCTACCATTACTATCGTTTTCGCTGTGGACGTGACAAACGATTGAAAAATCTATGGGGATAAAATGAAAAATATTGCCATTTATTACCGCGTATCGACTGACCGCCAAGATCTTTCTAGCCAACAAAGTGCCGTTGAAAGATGGCTTGAAGATCTATCAGAAGAAAAAAAACCAAAAAAAATTACAGTGTATAAAGATGAAGGGATTTCCGGCAAGACGACAAAACGTCCAGGATTTCAAGATATGCTAACTGCAGCATACTCCGGAAAAATAGACACTATCATTGTTTACAAACTTGATCGATTTAGCCGTAATGCCACAACAGCTATAAAATTACTTCTAAATTTGGACGAAGCTGGGGTGGCTTTCATTTCTGTAACCCAGGCAGTGCTCAACCTAGGGCATGAAAACCCCTTCCGTCGAACCATGCTGGCAGCCTTCGCGGAAATTGCCGAAATAGAACGGGAAACCATAGTAGCACGGGTCAAAGCCGGACTGGATGCAGCCAAACGTAAAGGCGTAAAACTAGGCGCACCAAAAAAACTTTCGGAAGAGAAAAGACTGCAGGCGACCACTTTAAAAAATCAAGGCCTTTCAATCAGAAAGATTGCGGCAGAGATGGGTTTAAGCGTTGGCTCGGTCTCGACACTATTAAAAATGAATGAATTAGACAATATCTACAATCTACCAAGCAATTCACACACATAGAATAATATAATTAATAGAAATTCGGCAAATAAACTTCTCCCCAAAAACTAAGTAAAAATTCGATAAACTCTATTATATATCTTGCTAATTAGAAGTTATTGTGTAGCCCATTTCTAACAACTTGGAATAAGTATAATTTGGTAAAGAACATACAACTTGTGGATCAATATAACTCTTGATGAATTCACCAGAAGATGTCCTCTTCAATATAGTAGACGTATATGCTAGGATACTTTCACGAACACATTTAATAGTAACCGTCCTATTATATAAAATTTTTTTATTGAAAATATTCAATTTTAATGAATTGAGTTCCAAAACAATTTCAGGAGGATCACTAAGGTAAACAAGAGTCAAGTTGACCTCATGTCTAATCTTTTTCTCAGGTAACTTCCACACATAGGTATACTTATCTGCAGTATCTTTTAAACTCGATAATTCCGACTTAGACAACTTGCCTTGGTTATCATAGAATCTCCTCAATGGTGATCTAAAAAAATATTGAATATCCACAACTCCGATTTCAGAGGTCAAACCCGTTTTAAGGCTTTCAGGTGAAAATGTGTCGTCATTAACTCCCAATATTTTTTCAATATTATTAAATCCTATGGACTGCAATGCCTTTTCCACAGTCTTTCTTAACATTTCTACTAATATAGCTCTATCATTCGTTCTTTCTTCATTAGAGTAGTCGAGAACAGGCTCTAACTCATCAATGTCCGCAGTCGAACTTCTTACTGACTCTTTGACCAAACATGACGTAGTAAGACCAGAGATCAATAGAGTTATCACAAAAATTGTAAAAAATTTTTTTTGCAAGAAAATTTCTACTCACATTAATACAAACTAAAAGTATGGATTTTGGCTATCAACTTCGTAACCATCAGGTTGTGCTTTATTTGAATAATTGGTCCATGGAACTTCTTCCGGATTTTCACGATTACGCTGATATATCTGAGTAAATTGATCAACATCGGCATACAAACCGTTTCCAGACTTCCCTCTATCGGATAGAGTTTAGTATACACAGGTTGCCAATCTTTAAATTCACTCATCCAAGAATTAAATTGATTTGCAACTGTATTATTAGTCATTATCTCATCTAGCTGCTCATCAGTTGCCCTAGAAATATAAAAAGAAGCCTCTTCAATTGTAAAATTTTTTTCCTTAAAATGTCTTGCTAACGCAGACTCCCAAGCATATTGAGTTGTATCGACCGATTCAAAAAAGCCACTTAAAATAAAGTAACGCTTATGATTCATTGACCTTGCAGCATCAAAATAAGTTGCACCTGCCTGTGGATGTCCGTAATAATAGTGCACATGTGTCATATCATGAGGCTTTAAATCCACTGGCCACGTATTCAAGGCAATCATCTCTCGAATTTTTTTATAGCTTAAAACCCCACCTCCATATGGAACAGGATTTAAGCTCTTATATGGATCTTCGTTCTTTAAATATGCTTTAGTCCATACTTTATAGTCGTCAAAATTTAAAGCTTTCAAACCAACGGTTTCAAACTCTGCCTTTTTAACACTAACCCATGCACTTTTTGGATACGCTTCTAAACGCAAAACAGAAATGGCTTGCAAGTATTGAACATGAAGACGTTTATTCTTTGGAAGTTCGTTTAACGAGCCATCAAGTCGAGCAACAAACCTAGACATTTTGTCTCCTTTTTCCAATGGAGTACCTTCACTAGCATCCAATGCTTTTGATACGTCCTCGAGCAATTCAGCATAAGTGTTTCCATTAAAATTCACACCTAAATCGCTAGCAGCAGCACTAACTTCAGATAATTTGCTTTCGGGAATTTTAACATCTTTCACAAAGTCAAGCTGCTTAAATGCAAATATGGAACTATCAAATGGCTTGCTTTTGAGAGAGTTTAACTTTGCAAGCCTTAAGACTCTAACCGAGGAAATACAAGAATCGCTACTTTCAACAGCTGCCGCAGTTAAACTTGACGATGTAGGCAGCAATTCCTCAGTTGATCGACATGAGTTTAAAAGCAACAAGAAAACTAATAGACGAACATTTATTTTTTTAAAATTCATAACATCAAATCTCGCAATTGCCAAATATTAAGGGGAGCAAAACCTATGAGAGCAAGGCGCAGAGGAACGAGCAGCACAGTGTACATATGGGTACATGAGCAGCGCAGAGACGAAAGCAACGCAGCTATCATAGGTTTTGCTCCCCTTAATATTACATAATAACCGACTTTGGAGATAATATAATTGAACGAAAACGTAGCGCATCCAGGTAAAACTGAAATGTTCCTACGCTATTGTAATTTTTTAATTCATTCAATATTTCACTAGTAAACTCCAAATTTCCCTTTATTTCCAAAACTTCTTCTGAAGGCAAAGAGTTCCACAATTTCCTTCCAACATCTATTTCACTCTCTATTGGGTTAAATAAAATCCTTTTCAGCTCATCAACACTTATATGTTCATATCCATTCTTACTTTTTAAAAGTGACACAGTCCGTTGTTCAAATTCACTCAAAGACTTGAGAAGCCTTAGCGAAGTCTCCTTAGCCGCTGTCCTATTAGCTTCTGCTAAGACAGCGACTCGAAAAGCCATCATACTTTCATAACTATCTTGAATTGCTATGGTTGCTGGTAAACCTAAAGCCCTAGCAAACTGTGCCGCTGATGCCTCATAAATCAAATTTTCTCTTGCAATTGCCAATCGCTTTAAAGTCAATGAGGTATAAATTCTGGTATACAAATTATTGGAAATTTTCATCATAGGGGACCCCTCAACTAACATATAGTATGGGAGATCTCTCCATAAAAGAGGCATTACTGTAAATAAATCTCCAAGTTCTTCTAAATGTTTCTTTATATATATTTCTAACGATCTTGAATCAACCACTTCATTTAAACTGTTATACATCTGTGTGAATCGATCCCGCCTCTTTACAATTTTACGTAATGATTTTTCAATCAAGTAATCTACTTTTCCACCTGTTAGCGATCTTATGACTTTTACTGCTTTACCCTCTGTCAATACACCTTCTAATCGTTTCAACCTAGCTAACTTAGTATTAGACGCCAATGACATTACTTTATGAAATTTTTCAGGGTTGCTATCCAAAACTTCAAGTACCTTCTTTACGAAAGCATCGTCAGCCTGCCTTTTAGAAATTTGAGTCAATTGTTCAATTTTACCATGCTTCAAGACATCAACAGTCGCATCAAACTCATTTTTAGCCACAATTCCCAATATATACTTTGCCGAATTTACATCATAACCACGCATCAACTCCGCAATTTTTCGCCGGCTTAATGATCCATTCTTCCTTAATATTGATTTCAAAGAAACAGCTCCGCTGGGTACAGTCTTCAAAATTGGACGCATCATCGGCAAAAGCATAACCGTATCAAAAGCGACCATTCCCCAACCTACATTCAACTCATCCACCTCACTCACAGAAGTCTGACCTGTTTCCAAGAATGGTTTAATGCGCTCCTCAACTTCATTAAATGCAATTTTACGATCATATGAGATTTTTGCAGCGCCCACTCCAAGTGTCAATGAAGCCGCACCAAGCCCTGTGGCTGTCAACTGCCAGAGGGGTAGACACAATGGCCCCGCTGCCATGGTGCATGCAGACGATACAACTAAAGAACCGACAAAAAGAGCTGCAGATGAAATAGAATAATAAAAATTTTTATCAGCTAACTTATCGGCCTTGACGATATTTTCGATTTGACTTTGCAAGGCAAAAGCCGCACTTTGCCCACCCTCCGCAAGTTTTCTTCTTGCCTCTAATCCCCCATAATAATGAAGTTTATAGTATTGAAAATCATCATGATCGTTTGTTAAACATATGGATTCCAAGACCTGTAACTGCCTCGCTACTTGACGAGATGCTGCTTGCCTGAAAACCCAGCGGTATAGAGGTAATTTGATTACCCTTTCAGCATCCAAAAACGCAATTTTCGCAGAGAACTCTGAAGATAGATCAAAATCATTTGAATATTCTTGAAATATTTCTTCTTGTACTTTCAGGCTATGGCGATTTTCATAAAGTTTATATAATAATTGAGCTTTACGTCCAATTTCAGAAGCAAAAGCTTCTGCCACTTCTTTCCTAGCTTGCTCATCAAGAGTTACACCCAAAATCGAAAGAGAATCTGTCAACTGCTTCTTGCTCCAAATTGGTTGAAATGCAATTTCTCTCAATAGCTGATAATAGCTTCTTCTATTTTGTTGTGCTTTTTTTTCACTTTTTAATAAGCCAGCATTATAGATATTTGCTTCGTCAACAATGGTTTCCCAAAATAATTTTTGTTCTGACTTTGATAACACTCTGGCTGCTATCCCAGGAAGAAATGGTTTATCAATTTCATAATAGCTAAGAGCGGCAATAACTGGCCTGCGAATATGTAACGGCAATCGCTCTATGATGGATTCTGCTGCAAGATAGCTAATTCTCAATATAGCCCATTTATTCCCAGCATCATATTCTGATTCAAGGTATTCAAATTCTGTAAATTGAATATCTTTAAGCCTTCCACTATCAACCAATTTTTCCCAAAGAATTTGCAAGTATGAAATTATACCTTCGATCTGCTTCCAATTGCTTGACTGTCTAGGCAAAAACCTAGCCGACATTGCATAATCACCTAGAATTTCAATTAATTTTTGGATTAACTGAGAATCTCTTAGTCTAGTACCATTGCTATCAGAACAAAATTTAAGCCTCATTAGATTTTCGTCAATCAAACAAAACTGTCCAACAAAAGAATATTGAGTTCGAGCATCTGCATTATCACGCAGATCGACTAAAGCATCCCGTAACCTACCTGTAGCCCATTTTCTCCAGGCAATAGAGCTATCGTTAATTGGAAATTTATTCATAACGAAACTATTATTTTGTAACTCTAATAGTTGGCTCTGACTTAACCAATCTTTCCAATGCCAACTTTTTGTTTCGGCTATTCTCATTAATAAAATATCTGTATAACTCTGAGGATCAATATCAATTCTTTCTCCATTGACCTCAACTGCACTAGAACGCCCTATTTCAGTTATACTAGAAAAAACTCCTAAGCGTTTAGCCACAACTGTAGTGATATCATCTTTATTCTCTTTCACATATCTAGAAGCAACCCCAGATTCTGTATCTGACAAAACAGCAAGAGATTTAATAAAACTCAATTTATACATAGCCTCGAAATTCATATAATCGTTAGGTAAAACATCATAGCCATTATGGTCCTTCTGATTAAAGCTATCAAGTGCATCTAGAGCTGTAAAATAGTTTTCGAATGGTAATAATCCGGAAAATCCTCCTTGATTTGGGGCTGCGTCAAAAAAATCTATCAAATATTCACGATGGAGTGGCGAATCATTGAGTAAACCATTGCGTGAAATCATCTCATCTAAAAATCCTGTCCCATTTTCTTCAAAAATCAACTTATTGGGCAACAGACCATCTATATTGCCTTTACAGCTATTTGGCAGCGGATAAATACTTTTTTTACCTTTTATTTTTGTCATTATTTCTAGAGGATGAATAGCTAAGTGGATATTCATCATTTTAAGAGCTCTAATATAAAGATCTAAATGTGGTATAGAACCTAGATAAGTGGCATCTCTTAACAAATTAGGCAGGTATTCGAATCTGGATATTCCATCAGAATCTATCTCAATCCCAATTTTAAATTTCCCTATTATAGATTTTTCACGTATCGTATTACGAAAAACACCAATTTCTTCTTTATTAAAATGAAGCATCAAGGATTCAAGACGCTGATCTAATATCTGATTTTTCTGAGATACTGTTAAAGCAATATGCAACCTGCGAAAAGGCAACAATACATTTTCAATATAACCTATCGCTGTACCAGCTCGAAGATTTATATTTTGGTCTTTCTTTACTATGAACTGTTGTGCTTTTTGGTATGCCTGATCAATCTTAGGCAATAAGGATCTATAGAGTTGAAAGTTCGTATCTAAAATTGGTGCTTTCACATTTTCATTTTCTTTTAATTTACTTGCATAATAACCTATAACTTGCTGCCAGACTTCCTCTATCATATTTCTTTCTTCAGTAAAAATATGAGCTAAACTCTCTTTTACAGCTGCATTCTTTCCTGGTGATTTACAGCTTGTTAAAAGTATATATCCTACACAAAGGACAATCCTTACTCTTATTGAGATCACTAAAAAATTTTCCAACAATTTTTTACCTTCAAGTTTTCAAAAGCCTGCTTAGCCTCATCTCCTAAAGTAGATAAACTTTCAAACTCTTTTTGTAAAAGCTGTCTTCGAGAATTAAATGCACTTCCAGTATCATTTACTTTCTTCAAAAAAAATGTAAATAATTTGATGTCTTCAATAGAAACAGAAGGATCACTTAACAAACGCCATAATTCAGTATTATTGATAGTTATCACTCCATTCTTTTTTTCACCAAACTTAAGGAGTTGTTCTGCAAAGGCTCTATCATCTGCAGAGCCAGACTTCATACGGGTAAGGCTAAGATAATAACTACGCAAATCAACTGCAGTATCTAGATTTGCAACCGCAAATCTAGATTTAAGATTGGTGAGATCTGATACTTTTAAACTGCGTGCATAATTGTTAATGCTTCTGATAATAGCCGACCTATCTTTCGGCATCTGAATTGCATACTGTGAAAGCGAATGATTCCCTTTAATTACAACGGGAATATTGGTAATACCCACACCAGAAAGTTCTCCAGTAATACATTGACCACATAAAACCACTTTTTCTCGAGGAGCTAAGGTTTCGACAGCACGGAAAAGACGACTGATTAAATCTCCCATTTTATTCGATTCAATTTCAGAATCTAATATCTGCCTAACATAGCTTGGAGGTTCTTGCAAAGCCTCTAGCCTTTCAATAGAAACCTTCATATCAGAAGCAAGTTTAATGGAAGCACTTTCGACGACTCCCATTGATTTAATTACCTCCGTTAGCTCTACAATCGTTTTATTTCCTAATTGAGAAAGTGTTGCTGCATAACAAGATATTGAAAAAAAAAGCAATGGAAGAATAACCAACCTTATATTTAGAAATTTATATAGACCAATTGCAATTAGACTAGATTCAGCCATTTTTGTCCTTTTTTAAATTTACACTCAAATAGTAAGAAAATTAAGAATATAAGAATAATAAAAAATGATTTTATTCACAATTAAAGTACAAACGTATATTTTATTATATCGCATATACTTATTTTAACGTATCATCTATAATTTGCAATTCATTTAAATCAAGATCTTCATTATAGTAACTTGACAGAACCTATAACCCTTCCAATATAACTTAAAATTACCCGCTCACAGCTAGCGATTATTCTCGATTTTTTTAAACCAAAAACAAATTCATTATTTTTTTAAAATACAATTATTTAGTACAACATCACATAAAACATAACACTAGGCTTTTACCTTTATTTAGGGCGTGTTGACGTTTCATTTAAGACAAACAGCCAAACCCATGAGTCACAACGTTGTCAGGGCTTCAAGTATTTGTCTCTCGCTACGAAAATGAAACGTCAACACGCCCTAATACATTATAATTTAATTTTTTCTTAAAAATCTTCATTATATAACGTTATATTTTGCACCTATAACTCTCTTGCATACAACTCACAATCGACAAAGTTTCTTACCATTTTAAAAAGTAAGAAATATTGCTCAGATGAATTCAAAAAACTTTCAAACCAACCGATAGTCTCCATATAAAGACTAAAAATATATTAATTTCATAAGGATGCATACCTAATGAATCTAAACAAGTTATTTTCTCTAATCTTAGCAATAACACCATATATTTATATGAACGCCTGTCGGACACTCTCACCAGAGATTGACTCGAAGACAAAAGAAATTTCTATCCAAATGCTCGAAGGTTCAAATAAGCAAGATATCTGCAAAGACATCCATGCTACTAGCAAAGAACCATCTAATGAATATAAAAATGCGATAACCCAACAAGCTGTATTTTCGTTACTATCTTCAATAGAAAGTATGGCTAATACCTTAGATGCAAACACCAACATAAATAGATTCATTCCAGAGTCCTGTAAAAATAGTGCCAACCCGCACATATTGGTAGGATTGAAAGAATTTAATTCAAAATCAAATGACAGTAACGTTCATCAAGTACTTCCCATCATTTATGATCTTACTAAAAAGATTCCTTGTGTTGAAAACCTAACAGGATCACTTAAAAAATCAATATATGAATATGGCTTAAAAAAAGCAACTAGCAGACTTCAATCTCTATGTTCAGATACAAACTCTACTATCGATACGTATATCGAAAGCCCGCTGGCTTTTTTGAGTCTTGCGCATAATAATAACTTTTCTCATTTCACTCCGGAGTATTGCGCTTCTGTTAAAAAGAAAAACTGTTCGAATGATATTAATAGAAAATTAAGTGCTGAATTAGATCAAAATATTTTAAATCTGCTTATTAAAGAACCTACATGTAAAAACTCCACTTGGTCAATCGACAATACTCTAACTGACTCCGCAATCGCATCTGCAATGAGCTGCTTAGACTATGAATCATCACTTTGGGCAGTTCATGAACATGACTTTATTGCAACTACTAATGATATTCCCACGACAGATGATAATGCTGCAACAGCGCTCAACATAGTAGGCAAGCCAAGTAAAGTTATCGTAGATATGATAATTAGAGCGACTGAAAAAGAAGAAAGACTTGTAAGTGATGTCGCTGAATCAATAACAAGAAAAACTTTCGATAGCTCTCAATTACCTCCAAGCAACCTGACAACAAGAGCCGAGACAAAAGTCAAAGGGAAAATATATAAAGCCCCAATTTCAAAAGATGAACCTGCTTTTAAAAGAAAAAATTATAAAGACAGCACTCATCCTAGCAATGTCGCTCGACGTGCTGGAGAACCCCATAAAAAATATGTTGAACGACTCAAAACTGTATTAGCAGACCTGGATGGTGGAAAGGCAGTATTAGACGAAATAGAAGCTAGAAAGGAGACATACGATAGTATTGTAGAGAAGAAGTTCATAAAAGCCGATCCTAAAAAATTTACTGCAACTAAATTAAAGCGCGAAGGTACACAAAGTATGACGGATGATGAATTTGCAAAACTCAAAGTCAAATTCGATGCCTATAATAAATCAATGCGAGGAATGGTTAAATTCTTTTCTGATTCAAAATTGCTTTATCAATATGCACTTGAAATTGAATTAAAAATTCAAATTGAAATTCTTACATCGAGAAAGTCAGTAAGTGATGCATTAGAGACAGTTTACAGTAGAATTGAAAAGAAGGGTGGATTTGGAAAAGTGATTGACCTTGAAGCAAGATCATACACATCTGAAGAATGGTGGGAAATGTTAAGAAAAGGAAAACCATTTCATGACGTAACTTTTACAACTACAGGAAGGTATGGTCACGGAGTCAATACCCATCGACTCCAATTCATTCTTTTAATACAAGATATGGAATCTAGACCAAATGTTTATTTTGATAAAGGTAAAGCATATCAACATACAATTGCTGAGTTGTTTAAATTCATGGGAAATGAAGGGCTCAGAGGGCGTCTAGTATTTGCGGAATCTCCTTCATTCCAATCATTATTCAATAGTTTTGATTCCTTCGCAAAAAATGGCACTTGTCCAGAATTCATGCGTGAGCTATACACGCACGGCATAGGAAGTGCAGAAACTTTGCCGTAGAATCTGGAGATTAGTGTTGTGAAACATCAATTCAAAAACAATAAAAAAAAACTTCCGATACTATACTTAACTATACCTTTTCTCTATCTGGCATCATGCCGTGAAGTTACAAATAGCGAAATTGAAAAAATTGATTTTCATAAAAAGTCTACACAATTAGTCCCCAATGTAGATAATTTTTGTGCGGATACAGAGGTCAACGCAAAAGCGCAAAATTTGGTTCGTTGGATCTTAGGTCAAAGTATAGATAAAGCTGATGAGAAAAATATAGAAAAATACAAGCAGGCTATGTATCAGCACTTGGTAGATTTAATGTATTCCAGGCTTGTCTTTGAGAAATATCCTCAATTTGGAAAGTTACCTAAACCGATAACTTCGAAACAGCAACTTCTATCACTACTTCCAAATGCTTGCCAAAATCATCTTGATCGCTATAATCCTAGATCAAAATATCAATCGTTGACGAATAAGGCAATTGAAAACGTGATTGATAAATACTTAGATACAAAAACTAACATACATTATTTCTTCGACTCATATTATAAAACAGAAAATGTTGGCATTTCTCAAAATTCTTGTATTAGCCGAGAGATTAACTTACAAGGCCTTAGCTCCTCGGAATTAGCTAAAACTTTGGGTGAAGCCTTAGGCTACCTATGTGAGGATCCAGCACGAGTAGAAATCTATCTAAGAAATCCCATTGCCATAGCATCTCTAATCGAAGAAAAGAGCAAAACAGATAAAAATGCTGTGGAAAATGCCAAAATAGGATATTGCGCGTTTTCTAAAATAAAAACCCAAGAGGAGGCAAACTATGACAAAATGTATAGATCAGAACTCTTTTGGGTTTTACCCCTAGGGGTTTTAGGAACTTCTGCAACATTTGTAGGTGCTCTTGCTGGAGCATTAAGTACTGCGTTACCCACAGGTGGAAGCTCTCTTTTCCTAGTTCCTGCAGTAGGGGTTAGTCTAGAATTAGGACTTTTTGCAGCGACGTGGGGTCCAAGATATATCCGACTTTCTGAAAAGCTTGACTATCTAAATGGTCTTAAACGAATGCAAAAATTAGGTCTCCCTAGTGAATGCAATATCAAACAATTAAAAACAACAATCGATGAACTTGAAAATTATATGCTGGGAGATTGGATTGGGTTATTTATAGGAGGTACTATCGCAGCTTTTCTTCCTCCAGGGGGAACCATAGTCCATGTTTCCCTAAGAGAATTATTTATTGCTGGCTTAATTGCCCTAAACCCTGTCAAACTTATTTCGACAACGAGAAAATCAATTTCTATCGAAGGATTGAAAAAAATAAATGATTTTAAAAATCTAATAGTCCAAAAAAATCTCAGTTTATTTACTGACCCTAATCGACTTTATTTGAAGGGTCAGATTACAGCTGCTTATACTCAAAAAATTATGCTAGGCGTACTACTTGGCATTTTTGGGAGTTTAGGATGGACTGCTGCATATGATGAAATAAATGGTATTAAAATAGCTATTGAAGACTTAAATGACTTCAGAACAGATGCTGATTTAAGTATTGATCTGTCTAAAATTGGGATGGAGCCTATTATTATCACTGATATTGTTTCTAAAATAGATGGATATAACGAAGAATTTAAAAATCTTTTGATTCAGAGCGCTAACTCCGATGTGCTAAAGTCAATATTGTCTCAAGATGTATTATTGAAATTAAAGGCAAAAGCGGAAAGCAATAGCAACATAGTAAGTCGTATTTTCTCTGGATTTATAAATAAGCTTGTCGGACATCAATCAATCTTTAAAAAACTACCTTCGACAACTGATATCGTTCGCTTTAAGTCAGCTATCTCAGGCACGACGTATACAGGACATGCCGTAGAAACTTTTCGTGGTGGTGTTCATGTGATTTTCCTATACGAACCAATTTACAACAGTCAATTAGTAAAAATGAGAATTTTTCCAGCTGCCGATATTGATAGAGACTCAGCTGAGATACTTTCAAAAGAATGCGAGCAAAAATTTTCACACACAGACTCAAATGAAGCGATATCAAATGCAGAAGAACAGAAGTTTTTAAATAAGGTAGAAAAAGTATTTGCAAATGCGCCAAGTAATTCGGAAGATAGACAGCAGCCACAACCGATCAATGTAAAAGTAGAAATTTCAGGTCAATCTTACGACGGCATCCTCTGGTATATGTCCCCCATGGATGTTTCCCTTGAAGTTAATGACACTCCAGATATGAGAAATATCTTATTTATTAATTTCCCTAAAGATCAACCACCTATTGATCTTGATGACCAAAAAGACGCTTTAATCATGCTTGATGACTTTAAACAAAGTTCAACTTTAAACATAGTAGAGCAAAAATTTGAATGCCTAGTAAATTAAACTTAGCCTTCCATGAGATCTGATATAAATTTCATTTTTCTATATGATCAGATTAGTGATAATACACTAACCGCAGCAGCAACATTATTTTGCAAATGCTTCGCACTTAACGTCCCTACAACAGCAGAAATATTGCGTGATAATGAAAAAATAGAATCCATACACTGAGTGATTGGATCACCTTGCTTTTCCACTTTATTTACAAATCCCTGAAGCAGAGCTTTTTTTATCAAAACAGCCCTATCTAGCTCCAATGCACGTTCTATAACAGAAATTTCATTGCGGTAGCAAATATTGTAAGAAACCATCACACAATCTGTATGTTCTGCAGCATATAGACCACCTTCTACTGAATTTGTCGAAGCGCCAAAACTTCGTACTAAGCCTCGTGATTTTAAATCAGACAAGACTGATAGCGCATCAGAATACGCCATGATATCATAATCATCTCTGGGACAATGCAACAAAACACAGTCCAAATAATCTACCCTTAGACGCTGTAAGCTTCGTTCAACACTTTTCCTAATAGAAGCTGCTGAAAAATCATAATTCGATTTTTCTCCGTCGAATTCCTCACCGACTTTGGAAGATATAAAAATCTTATCTCTCTTGCCCGGTAAGCATTTTCCCAAACGTTCTTCACTCTCACCATATGCCGGAGCGGTGTCAATCAAATTAATCCCCAGATCCAAAGCCAAAGCAAGCAAGTCAGAAACCTCTTTTTGATCAGGCAGACGAAATCCATCTGGACTGGAGTTTTTAACTTTGCTGTTTCTTCCTATTTTCACCGTTCCCAGACCAAGTGGGCTAACCATCTGCCCCAAAGACCCAAAAGGATACCAAAACGGACGTAAATCATTTAGGGACTCCAAGGACACACCTCCCATGGGTATAAACCGACTTCAGCGCAGGATAGAACTCCCAATAACGTATCATCTTTTTCAGAAATTACAGCATTTAGATTTTGCACCCAGTCTACTATCATATTACCTATAGCAGGCGCAAAAGTAAGTTTAGTCGGCCAAGCTATAGCGACGTTCTCTTCTGACAATAATTCAGGCCCACTTTGAAAGAAGCCTTTATCAAAAAAAGGCTCAGCGCGATCGATATACAAACAAGACCATTCCTTAGATGTCCAGTCCATCCATGGAAATAGCTGCGCAACTTCTTTCTTGGCATTCGCGATCGCCTCGTCATCACTTCTACTTACCCCATACTCGGCAACAATTCCTCCTAAATACCAAGTGTAAGTTCCCATTGAATCTGGATGAGCAGTAATAGTGACTCTAGGCCTTGGATCTGTAGTAATACAATGTGCGTAGCAAGGCTTAGACACACCTTTTATCATAATTTGTTTTAAAGGCCTTCTTTGACTCTTGGAGCCTTCAGCTTCCAATTGAAGATTTTGTAAAGCCACTTCATTACCAATACCAGCAGTAAAGCACACACTATCAGCTTCGATAGCAATTCTCTCTCGGCTCTCGGATAAGGTAAGACAAATTTTGCCTTCAGATGTTCTTTCAATGGACTTGACTTCAGCCTTCTTTAAGTGAGACTTATAAGGTCCTATAACCGCCTTAAGCAAAGATTTTACGTCTAGAACGCACTCGTTCATCCGATAAACTTTCCCTTTAAAGCTAGGTGCGCAACGAAAAAGATCTGGCAATTCTGAAGATTTCAACGCTTGTACTTTGCTATTCATAGACTTAGAAGCCATAAACGCAGCTACTTGAGATGCCAGCCCACCGGGAGACCACATATATTGATTTTGAGATAAAAATTTGACATTGGACAAATCAATAACCCCTTGACCCTGAAAGCAGGTTTGCCAAAGCGCTGGCATCTTAGCTATATGATTGCCATGCTCACTAGCCTTTCCTTGAAGCTGGTAACGTTGTCCGCCGTGTACCATTCCTTGCGAAGCCAAAGTTTGGGCTCCACCTAATTCACCTTTTTCAAGCAAAAGAGGTTTATAGCCCTTATCCCAAAGTAATCGATAAGCCCATAGGCCTGCAATACCTCCACCAACAATAACTATCTTAGTTTTTAGTACCTGCATTTTTTCAATTAAACCCAATTCGTAACTATTCAGCGTATTTTTTATCTGATCGATTCAAAGCCTTGACTGCCCGTCATCCTGAGTGAAGCGAAGGATCTATTTCGCAATTTCGAGATCCTTCGCTTCACTCAGGATGACGATGTATCAAGCGACATATTGGGGGAAAGATACGCTGAATAGTTACCCCAATTCAACTCAAAATTTAAATAGAAGTTACGCTGTATACCCTCGACATCCATTATCCATCTTTTTCCTTCTAACATCGAAAGTTAAACAGCACTTTCTGAAGCATACCACTAAAATAAAAGATTTTTACAGCTGTTCTTGCTATAATCTAAAAGACATAGGCAAAAATAAAACTTCAGCAGCAAGCCCTCGTATAGATCTTTTAAGTATTTGATTATTCAAGTAATTTTTGATTTCCTGTCTATTTTAAGAATCATATTATATAATCACTCATAGAAACTAACTGATGTACAGAACATTAAATACAATGGAAAAATACCAAGACTATTAAGGCAAGAGCCATAAATTGTACAATTGTGCCTCGATAGGCCTACATTTAATCTAGTAACAAAACTAAGGTATATGCAACTTATAAAGCTATTCATTCTCTTTATATTCATACAACTTGTCACTGCCACGCAACTAATGGCCAGTGATGCTCCAAAAAGTTCTAACAAGACAATTTCTCTTACTGCAGAGGTTATAGGTCTTAGCCCCTACCCCATCTCTTCTCAAGGCGCACGGATAGGCTATATATTTTCAGGCGGCTCTTCACTTTTAGTAACATATTTCCAGGCAAAGAAGGAAGTTCTACAAGCAAATTATCGTTATGAAGAATATGAATTAAGATTTGTAGAACCCTCATCATCTATCATACAAATAGGTTACGGTATTGGCCTTCGAAAAATTGAGCTAAACTATAGTGTTTCTTTAATTGATAACGAACAAAGAGAAAAACTCACAGAAAAATTTCATGCCTTAGATGCAAATGTTCACCTCGGCTTCGAATATCCAATAAGCGATAATTTTGTCTTCGGGTCAGATTTAATCAATCTATCTTACCCCTTTTATTGGCTCAAAAAAGACGATCGTTTTCCAGACAACGTGGAAGAGTTTGAAGAAGATCCTAAAGGTTTTCCTTTTATAATTAGCGGTTTTAAAGCCAATTTGCAACTATTTCGCACTTATCTAACATTTGCGTTTTAAGTTAAGTGGATGCCCTTAAAATGAAAAGCATTAAGAGACAATTACACATTAAATTGATTTTTGCTACTTGCATGCTTTTAAGTTATTGCCAACAAAATACAGCATATGCCAGAGTATTATCTGGAATCTTAGGGGGCTACTCTTATGGAACATTAACGCGCAAAACTAGCGAAGCCATAACAGCCGCACCCACCCAACTCTATGTCGCTTATCTTTACAAAAATATTGGAGCACATGCTTTTTTTCAACACACAAGCCTTGATTATATAGCCAGCAATGAACATTATAAAGGAATATATAGTTTTTACGGAGTCGGTCTTAATGCCAGCGCCTTAGAATCGACTATTGGACAAGCCAGCATATTCGTCCAGATGCCGCTATCCTCTAGTTATGTGGTTTTATCAGAATCCAAAGGCACCATAAAAGACCAAAATTATATTTATTCTACTCTAATAACGTTGACAGGAAGTCAGGGATTTCAAGCTGCAGTAGGTTATGACTTTATGACCTTAGGAAGATTAACGAGTAAAGCAGGAGGAAAAAGCTATGTCGGCCTATACGCAGCCTATTTAAGTCAAAATTTTTCAAGCCAATCAATACGCATCAAAACCAATAACTCTAAACTATCTCCTATATCTCCAGGAACAGAAAAAGTATCTTATTCATTAAATATGGCCAGTATATTAGCTATGTTTTCATTTTCTCTATAATAAGAATCTGTTTAAAATGCAGCCGACTTGGTCAAGGTAATATCTCCCGGGAAATAATACGTCACACTAGCCTGCACATCATTAGGAGTACAATTATAAGATGACGCATATGCAACTAAATTGTAAGTTTCGCTACAGCCTTCGATACTAAGAGACTCTAAGCCCGTAATTGCACTCACAACAATGCTTTTAAGCCCTCCTCCTATATCATTAATGGTAATATCAGGTCGTAAAAAGACCCTTTTTGCAATCAGGTATGACTCAGTTCCATCAACATCTTTATATTGGGCAAAAATCGTTCTTTGCCCCGATGTTGTTGGGCTCAAAGTAATGGGGATATTTACATCAAAAGGAATCCATTTACCTGTATTCGTCCCTGACACATCGCCTGTAATTTTTAATTGCAATGGCTCTTGACTAGGAAAATGCTTAAAACTAACATTTGCAACTACATTTTCACTTTCTGTCCAATAAGTCGCGCCAGTTAGGGATATTCCTTCTTCCTCATAAGTTGGATCAATTGTAACTGTTATATCTTCTTCTAGGCAGTTATTTTCCGCTATATCATCGATAGAAACCGTTATATTTTTTTCACCGGCCGCAGCGCTTAAACTGATTATAACTACCTCACCATCAGTAAAAGTTTCCTTGTCTACTATACTTTGGACATCTCCAACGACACTATAATATAGCTCATATGGATCCGAAGCTTTGAGTTGAACACTAAGTTTATTGGTATTGATCGTGGTTAATATAGGTATAGCCGAGCAGCCGGTCGGTGGATTCTGCTTTAAGATAATAGAAGCTGGCGCGCCTTTCCCGCTACCATTTCCATATATATTATTAAACTTCGCTTCAATTGTTTTCAACCCATCTTCTCCTGTTAAAGTAATGGGTATATAATATTCATCATTACTAATAGACTGCCAAAAACCATCTTCTTCAATTTCTGCTTTACCCTCAAGGCTCAAATCACCCCCAACCCAAATCTCACTCGTATTATTGCTACGGCTGCTGGAAACCAATAACTTATTGGCAACAATATTAGTTGCAGGTGTTGCAAATGAAATAACGGGGGTATCGGGAACTTCAAGGCTATACTCCCAACCTATAGCTTCAAAAATAATAGGTTGCCCGTTCTTATTCTGAACCTTAAAGTCTACAGAATACACCCCTTCATTATCATACTGAAAAGATATATCTTGTGTCACCAGAGGTTCCAACGTCCCTAGAGAAACTTCGGTAAAAGCATCCGTATTTGAAATACTGAAGTCATATAGACCTAAACTGTCCTCACCCACCTCTAAATGTAAGATATTTTCTGATTGGCCGGTATAAGTGCGAGACAGGCTATAATCAAGAAGGATAGTTTGGTCATCCGCGGTATCAGTATTTCCACAGGCAATCAAAGAAAAAATCGTAAAAAGAGCGAAAATAAAATAAGTCATTTTAATACAATAAAAAATGCCCGTACCTTCCCAGCAAGTTTGTGCAAAAATCACTTTCTCTTCAGTTTTAAAAACATTGCCATACATGCCATTCACACATATTTAACTTTAAATTACATAAGACCCACAATGCATTGACCAGCTATTTTGATTTACGGAAAGTTCGAACAAAAATATTAGTATCGAAGAGAATTTATCTAAAATATCAATACATTTCGCAAAAAGATCAGTGAAAACCCTCACAACCCATACTTTTACCTACTCAATAATAACGTCTATATTACTAATATTATATATTTAATAATATTTTTATTAAGTTTTCTAAAAACAATCCGACTTATCCATTTATTAGTTGTTAGTTACAAGATTTTTTTACATATCGCTTTCGTATGGTGAATGGGGTCAACAAGGTAACCAGCTAGATTATTAGAGAAAATTTAAAGTTGCAATCGACAAAAATAAAGTGGAGTACACTAAAATGATCGCCAACAAAAATCTAAAGCTAATTCCGATAACTACACTGCTTATAGCGGTAGGCTGTGGACCTAAACCCGAGCAAAATACCTACGAAGATGAAAGCGGTAAACAATCTAGCTTTTCACCTGCAGGTGGACAATCTTCAGGCTTACAAAGAGTATCAATTCCAATCTCTGTAGAGTACGGAGCCTTTGCACTTACAGGTACTGCAGCAACAAACTATAGTGTTACCCTAGATGACGACCCAGTTGGCGATCCAGGTGGAGCTTCAACATGCCTATCTAGCTATACAGCCACAGTCGATGAAACAAACCTTGATGGCCTCGAGGCTTATAAAGATGACAGAGATTGTTTGGCAAAATTAACCTCAATAACAGTTGGTGGTGTCACTTATACTTCGACAAATGCGGGTGCAACTAATTTTACTACTTGGTTAGCGAATGATACCGCACTTTTTGCTGATGGCTCGGCTAATGTCATTCGTGTTAAAGTAATTTCACAACTTGACTCGCCTATCTCTGGCACCGAGGCTATTGTTTACAACTTTTCTGAAATTTCAGATGCAGACAGTGACTATGTTTACTCAGAGTCCGAAGTTAGTGACGCCCACTTAATTACAGTAGAAAGCCAAGAAGCGCCAAAATTCAAAGTTAAAACGGCAACTTTTGTAGGTATGGATGATACCAGTGGAGCGCCAGAATTTACATTTAAAATGGAATGCGTAGATGATCCGACGTCAGCTACTCCAACCTCTGTAGATATGACAAGTGATGGTGCCTGGGCTTCAAATGACCGTTGCAGCGAAGTCGACTTGGCTGATATCGAATACAAGTTGGTAAAAGATACCTATACTGATGTTATAACAACAACAGATGCCGAAACTATCTTTGCGACTGCCGGTGGAACTGTTACCCAGGGTACAGATCAGTATCAAGACGTAGCAGACTCATATGAAGGCTTTATCATTACATCTATATATGGTCCAGGCGGTTTGGGTGTTTCTGGAAATGAAAATATGATCCTAATTCTGAAGGCTGGAATTTCATATACCTATTATAATATCGATGTGACCACAATCACACAATAAATCTGCTTCGTTTATATTGGCAATCATAAAAAAGCTGTTTGAGGGGCAGGGTTTTAAAGCAAAAGTACAAAGAGAAGAACGGACTTACGCTCCGTTTTTTTCTAAAAACAAGCAGAGATCGCGCTTCACAAACAGCTTCTAACTAGATAGATTGCTAATTAAGGCAATAAGGCATATGGGAAAATCAAGGGCACAACAAGACTTTAACCTACGACCTTTAACAAACAGTTATTTGCTAAAAGGAATATGGCCATTCATAATTTTCTTATACAGCTGTGGCGCTGAAGACCCGACAAATAGCGACGATAATAACAGTGATAAGAACTCTGGAGTCTTAGCATCCACTACTCAATCACAGCAATCAGGATTAATAAACATACCAATATCTTTTTCCAATTCATCTGGACATATCAGCTCATTTTCCCTTACTGGAAGCGCTAGTAGCTACCAAATCAATCTAAGTGATTGTCTTTCTGGATATAGCAACACTGTTACCGAAGCTGACGCAGGTGGCCTTAAAGCCTACCGTTACGATAGAGGCTGTTTAGCCAAACTCACAGAATTTACAGTTAGTGGCGTCACCTATTACCCGACAGCTGGTGATCCCTTCTCTACCTGGCAAGTCGGCGACACCGCTACTTTTGATGAAATTGGTGAGCCCGGGACATCACCGCTGAAAGTTAAGATTCTTTCCACCATAGGAGATCCAATTACAGGATTAGAAACAATAAGTTATGGTTTTGCTGATGCTATTGAAGGCAATAACATCGATCTCCTCTGGACAAGCGTTGGCTCGACGCAACAGCTTCAATCTGGGGTAGATACTCCGCCTTCGTTTACTATTAAGTCTATTGAGCTAGTCGATTTTAATGGATCAGAAGCCGGGCAATTTAAAATTGTACTTGAATGTACCTCAGATATTGGTGCTACAAATGCCTGTGAAACCGTCAACTTTTCCGATACGGATTACATGCTAATAGAAGATACCTTTAGTAGCAGTATGACCATCACAGATGCAGACAGTGCCTTTACAGCCGGTAATTCGATAACCCTTCCAGATGATCGGGTCGCACCAGGAGCTATGGGAACTACAAATGGTGGTTTCGTTACTGTCGTCTTAGATGGGCCAGCAGATTTGGCAGCAACACCCAATATGATTCTTTTATTACGCTCTTATACAGCGTCTTACCAATACTTTAATATAGATGTCACAGTGACGACTACATTCTAGGGCGTGTTGACGTTTCATTTTCGTAGCGAGAGACAAATACTTGAAAGTCGCAGCTAGGAAGGGTTTCAAAAATTACCGGAGGTGTACTAGATGTACATTGAGGATAATTTTTGAAACCATACAACGTTGTGACTCAAGGGTTTGGCTCGTAGTAGGAAATGAAACGTCAACACGCCCTAATAAAAAGCCTAGGATTTGTCAAAATCCTAGGCTATAGAGATTTTATTCTAACGCATAAAAAGCATATCCGTTTGAGTAGGTAATTGCCAGTGATCGTCTGAGACTAGCCTTTCCAAATTATTACAGTTGTCGACAATATTATCGACATAACCCAACAACTGATTTGCGATCTCTTCCGCCCTCGTTTGGTGATCCTCAGGAAGCTTATTGATTGCAGTTTGCAACAGTTCAACTCCTTTTAGAACATTTAATTGATGGGCATCAATCTTCTTAAGTAGATCCATTTCAAAATGGCTATCGACTCCAATAGCCATCTGGCTTTGGACCGTATCAGTGATTTCCTTTTTGTATTTGATAACACCTGGAATAATATAATGGTAGACCATATCGATTAGAGTATGAAATTCTATTTCCCTCTTAGTAATATAGCGCTCAGTCATTACATTATAGCGTGTTTTAAGCTCTGACTCAGAAAATACACCGGTAGAAATTAGGAAACTATTCGCCTTTGGATCTATAAATAAAGGTATTGCTGCTGGCGTAGTTTTATAATTTGGCAACCCGCGTTTTTCTGCTTCCACAACCCACTCATCAGAGTAACCATCACCATTAAATACAACCTTTTCTGCACTAGTAAACCATTTTTTTGCTAATTTCTTCAAAGCCTCTTCATTAGAAGTACCACTTTCTTTTTCTTTCAATAAGAAAGTTGTTGAATCATCTAAGACATCAGCAACTGCAGAATTAATCACTGCAAGAGGAAGACCAATAGCAGCATCTGATCCACAAGCTCTCAATTCAAACCTATTTCCCGTAAAAGCAAACGGAGAAGTCCTGTTACGATCAGTATTGTCCTTTGATAAAGTCGCCAATTGTCTAGCACCAGCGCCAATTTGTGAGTTAACCTCGTCATTACCAAGGGTGCTCTCGCCTGCAATCACTTTGTCAAAAATCTCTTTTAAACGATCGCCAATAAAAGCAGAAATAATAGAAGGGGGAGCTTCATTTGCACCCAAACGATGATCATTACCCGATGAAGCTATCGATGCTCGCATCATACCACCGTGACGATTTACCCCCTCAAGCACACAGCCTAGCACTGCTAAAAACAAGTTATTTGTAGCAGGGCTCTCGCCTGGGTCTAATAAATTCAATCCAGTATCAGTTGCCATCGACCAATTCAAATGCTTGCCAGAGCCATTAATTCCTAGAAACGGTTTTTCATGAAATAAAGCAACAAATTTATGCTTACGGGCAACCTTAGACACTACAGCCATCAAGATCTGATTGCTATCGGCAGCACGGTTAGTGGCTTGGAAAATAGGCGACAACTCATATTGACCTGGAGCCACTTCATTATGCCGGGTTTTAGCTGGAACTCCCAAACGGTAAAGTTCCAAATCAATTTCTTGCATTAGGGATAAAACTCTATCTGAAATATCGCCAAAATAATGATCGTCCAACTGCTGATTCTTGGGCGAACCTGCACCTACTAAAGTACGTCCAGTCATCAAAAGATCAGGCCTCGCATAATAAAACGCTTGATCCACCAAAAAGTATTCCTGCTCTGGGCCACAAGATGAGGAAACCTTATTCACATTTTCTAAACCACATGCTTTCAAAAAACTCACAGCACTCTCTGACAACTTCAATTCAGAGCGAAGCAATGGAGTTTTCATATCTAAGGCATCGCCAGTATAAGAAACAAAGGCCGTTGGAATGCACAAAGTTTTACCATTAACCCCTTCCATAATAAACATCGGTGATGTCAAATCCCAGCTGGTATACCCTCTTGCCTCAAAAGTCGAACGAGAGCCGCCATGTGGAAAAGAAGAAGCATCTGGCTCACCCTGCATAAGCTGTCCAGCACTCAAATTTTCAATAACTTGATCGTTTTTAAAGGATATAAAGCCATCATGTTTTTCGGCAGTCGAACCTGTTAACGGCTGAAACCAATGGCAAAAATGCGTGGCTCCTTTGGAAAGGGCCCAATTCATAGCGGAGCGGGCAACAATATCTGCAAGCTCTTTAGGCAAAATTTTATTATTCTGGGCAATGTCGACAAGTTCGATTCGGATATTTTCAGGGATTTCCTCAGCGAGTCGAAAGTCAAAAGTATTTTCACCAAAAATTTCAGAAACTCGTGCAGGTTTTCCATCCCTATTCACTGGTAGCTTGATCTGACGTTCAGGTCGGTTTGTCGCCTGAAATCTCATGTCTTTCATTTTATCGTTCCTTTAAATTTTATGTAAAAAATCTAGCTAAAACTGACCTGATTGTGCTTCATTTGCAGGAAAATGTATACGTTCATCTCAAAAAACCCCCAAGTTATTTTGCTAAAAATACATAGTTTTATGTATTATTTTTACAAATCAAATATTTTGCTCAATTAGGACTTCTTGAAGAAAGATTAAGATGACTTTATATTAAACATTGACGCTATGCACTTTGGGATACGGACCTCTCTAATTTCCTCTGCGCCCTTTGCATTTGCAAATAATTCAAGCGGTAGCCCAAAATAGCAGCACATAATAAAGAAATCGTAGCAGCGCTAAGACAGCCTGAAAGTCCATACATTTGATAAAGAATGCCAGAACTAAGGACAGCGAATGTCTTACCTAACTGTGCCACACCTTTATAAAATGAAATATCTATCGAGCTCCGCCTCTTTTTTGCATATTTTATATGCAAGTGATTATGCGATGCTGTAGCTGCACCAGAAACCAAATTATAAATAATGACGATCCACCATAAAATCTCAATTGTATGAGGAATATACATCGTCGATGCCATAACCAAGGCAGCTAATAGATGGGTTGGAAACAAAAAATCACGAAACCTCCACCTATTTGCCTTTAAGGTGATACTACCAATACCGCCACGAGCCTTAAGAAAAGCACTGAACAGCACCTGACTGGCTCCAAAAACAACAAGCCCTAATGCCACCATCAAGCTAGTCTCGACATTAGAAACTCCTGACTCAGTCAAAAAAATTGGAAGTGCCACCACCAACCATAAGTCCCGCCCCGAATATAAAAACAATCGGATCACAGCCAAGTAGCGCATCCTCTTGCTGGTTCTAAAAAAATCTTTTAGCTGTATAGACTTTAATTCTCTAAAATCCGAAAGATACATGCCAGCAATAAAAAGAGCTACCAATGTTGCAACCCCCAATACCGCAAAGCTTTCAACAAAACCAAGGTAGGTCAATAGCCCACCTCCAACAAATAGACCCACTCCCCTTAAACTTTCTTTACCGCCAAAAAGTATCTGTAAAATAATCCCCCGCCTGCCCTTCACATTGGTTTGTTTTAAGTAGGCAGTACTCGTAGTTTCGATGAGCTCTTTGCCTATCCCACGAAAAGCACGTAAAACTCCGACAATAACCAGCATCATTGTCACGTCAAGCTCACCATGGATGGAAAGATAACCAAAACTGGCGATGGTGTGAAAGACTAGGGAAGCGAGAAAGCCGTTGCGGTAACCAAAACGGTTGATAAAATAACCGCCCAAAATACTAGTTAACAAGCCAAATAATTCAAAAGCAAAGGCCATGAAACCAATTTTGAGAGGGCTGATACCTATTGAGGCAAAATAAAGCGGTATAATAATCCGAGATGAGCCTTCGCAAAAAATCGCCAACCAGTAAGAACCAAGGATAATAATTTTTTGTTTATTTTCGAGCATGCTTATTATTTTATGTAGATTAGAGCAAAGCTTCAAGGAATTCCTATGAAACCATTTGAAGTATGATCAAAAAATCCGACTCAATCCCATTCGGTTAATAATTTAAGGTGGACGCCAATTTTTTTCATACGCTCTCTAACCTGCGTCGCCGTTAATTTTTGATTCGAAGAAAACTTTAGTGAATAATGGCTACCACCCTGTGCGCGAAAATCACTCGGCCCAATACTACCATCCACCACCCAATCAGATAACTCCTGGATTATTTTTTTAAAGCCCTCCGGCTTCACATCAGAAAGAAATAAACGGCATCTACGACACGACCCATAATCAAGGCTAGGGCCATCAACAAGAATATGATTAACTCTAGGTGACGGCGAAAAAACAGTAAATGGATCGAGATCATCCGGTAACTTCATATCAGCATTTATGAAGTTTACATGATTGCCATTAAAACTCTGCATTCTAAAATGTAAATTTAATGCCAGATAAAGTTTGGCCTCGATCACTTTCCGAGCTGCGGTACTTTCCTTATGCGCTCGCCAAAGCTCACGAATATGCTCATAAAGCTTAGAAGCATATCTTTGTATATAAGCAACTTGAAAGCTAGAAAACTCATCTATGGACTCGTTGTCTTTTCTAAAACAAGAATATATTTCCGTTGAATTAGCTTTTTGTTTAAGGCAATTGTGCTCGGGAGATTGATTCCTTAATTCTTTCAAAAAATTTGCAGAAAATTCTGGAATTTTATACGCATGCTTCTCAACACGGTAATATGTTGATGAACTACTATCTAAAAATGCGTGGATCTTCTTTTGATCCTCTTCACTATGGTAGCCATCCACCATCGTCCAGTTAAATGGTTCATTTACTGGATAACTTTCAAAAAGCGCATAGTCTCCCGGATAACCACTGAACAAAAGCCGTTCGTAATCGTTTAGAATAGGCTCAATTTCTGCATAAATCGCTTTGATAGCCCCAGAAAAAACATCAGTATTAGCCTCAAATACGCTATTACTTTGGCAGCGAAAATACTGCAAAATAATAGCACAGCCTCTTTGATCCGAGCGAGGATCCACACAACGCCACTGGTCTCGAGTTTGTCCATAATTTCCAATAACAGCAGGACTTTCTCTCAATAGCAAAGAAGAAGCACCATTTTTAGAGAGCCAGATATCATCACTGATATAAACCGCACCGTGCACCTCCAGAGGCCTCATCCCATCTCCAGGCATCCGCATGGAGAGAAAATCACCAGGTTTAGCCTTCTCACTGGGATCTAAAAGCCTGCATGCTAAAGAGCTCTGAAAAAAACTCCAGCTGTCATCACCTGTTATCGACCACTCTTTTTTTATTCCACCAAAATATAATGCTGACGCCCAGCAGTTTACATCCGTGGTATCTGCCCCCGTTCTACTATATAATTGACGAAAACGGTCTGTAGTAATCGGATGGAGGTTGACCTCACACCAATCCTTAGCCTTTGGTCTGGAATATTCGAGTAAAGCCAGCTTATCTTTTGTTTTTAAAACAGCCGCCAAGCCATAAGCTGCTTCTTTCAATAAATTACAATCATGGCTACGTAAAACTGGATTTCCAGCTGGATTAATAATTGAATGGACACGATAGCCCGGATTGACAGAGTCGGGATAGTTAAACCAACGTTCAAAATGCCATTTTTCTCGCTCGCCGCTAAGATTATCTTCCTGCTGTACATCCGTAGGCATGGGAGGATGTTCGGCATTTTCTAAATCAGAAAGAGAGCCTTTTGAGCGGCAGGCAAAGACGGGCAACAAAATAAACACTAGCTTAATAGCACCACAATAAAAACGCTTCCAAGCCATGCTTTTATTCCCCCATGCCAAAGGTATATGTTATTATAGTACCTTAGCCTAAATTTCACTAGGGCGTGTTGACGTTTCATTTTCGTAGCGAGAGACAAATACTTGAAAGTCGCAGCTAGGAAGGGTTTCAAAAATTACCGGAGGTGTACTAAATGTACATTGAGGATAATTTTGAAACCTGACAACGTTGTGACTCAAGGGTTTGGCTCGTAGTAGGAAATGAAACGTCAACACTAATACAGCTGATTTACTGTCATTATTTTAGCAGAAAAGCCCCACAATCTTTCAATCACATCCTCGATTAATTTCTAAGCGCAGTTTAGCCCATAGCTTCAGACATACCTGCACAGATAAACAATAGTTAAACTTAGTAAAAGATCTGCCCAAGAATTATACTCCACATGGGCATATTGATGTCTAATGAGGAATGCACTTTTAAGTTAGCTGTCTTTGCGATAGAGTGTGGCTTCGAAAAATTTACTTTGGCCCCGTAGCATAATTGGATAATGCAGATCCTTCCTAAGGATAAGATTACCTGTTCGAGCCGGGTCGGGGCCGCCATTTCAACATGTTTCTAAAGTTCTTTCCCGAAATACTGTCATTCCCAGTTGCACAATAATATTATTAAGGGGAGCAAAACCTATGAGAGCAAGGCGCAGAGACGAAAGCAACGCAGCTATCATAGGTTTTGCTCCCCTTAATAAGTTGTTGGAGTAAGGGCAATATATACTAGTTTACCTATTTAGGGGGCGACTCTTGGCCAATCGTACTACTGGATTCCAATGCTGCTGCGAGTTAAAGTACATAATAAATATAAAAACTCCGAGCCTTCAATCTTTGGAGTTTTATGATCCTGTCTTTTGCCACTTAATTGCAGGTCGCTTCTTATCTACAGCGCACTCTCTCAGATACAAATTTATAAGGTTCTGATAAGTGATTCCAGTCTCATCAGCCAACTTTCTAAAGTACTCGATAGTAGGTTCATCAAGCTTGATAGTTATCTGCTTTTTAACACGTGAATTATATGCTCCTCTTTTCCCTTTTGAAAAATCGTACTCATCTCTCATCTCTTAACCCTCTCATACTCTTTACGTTCGTTCTTCGTTGCCTTTCTGGCAGAAATGATTCTAATTTCATTTTCAATTTCTTCTGCATGGACAACAACAAGCACTTTAAAGAAACTACTCATTCCTACCAGGATCAAACGATACTCTGAATTTGAACTATCAGGATCACCTATTATTAAATGCATTGGATCGAAAAAACAGCTTTTGGCTTCTTCAAAGGAAATACCGTGCTTTTTCTTGTTCAAGTTGTTTTTTCTTTTGTTCCAGGTAAAATCCAACATGAATTATATTATAATTACAATATAATTTTTTGCAAGTTATTACACAGTAATTAAGAATAACACAATAATTTCACATAGGTCTTTTTGCGCTCAACAAACTCAATCAGATAGGAAGTTGGACTCCACAAAGATGTAAATATTACATCCTTGATGTCCTATATCAACTGGTACACTCACCTAAAACAGCAGATATAGCTTTTTATTCAAGGTATTCTAAAAGTTACTCCCTGCTTTGTAAGGAATACCAAAAAGCTCATAAAAACATCAGAATCAATATATTTCCTGATAATTATAATCAATTGCTATGGAATACAATAGAATTACCAATATACAAACTGTTCATCTTGATAGCCTAATTTCAATTAATTCTTTGAATTTTAGGGGTAACAATATTGAGTGGATTGAAGATGGAGCATTTAAAAACGCATATGTGCTGGACTATCTTTGGTTGCATTCTAACCCAATCAAAGAAATTTCTTTGTCTAAAACAGGATTAAGTGTCTATACCGAAGTCGGAGGGGTTGCCGTTGTAGATTAACGTTGCTAATCCATAAAAGAGCTATCAGGACAATATGAGATTTGTTTGAAAGCAAAATGGCTTTCTCGATTCTTTCTATCTTCTTTCACGTTCAGTATCCATGTAATTATCCTCCTGCACGATTTTAAAACTAATATTACACGCCTATTTTGACATACATTTGATATGCTAGCTGGATGTAATATAACAAATTAGTAGGAGTCAGCTCCTGTCGACTTGACTAGCCAATACCTATAATACTTCGAAAATCCTCAAGTAATTACACATGAATACAAAAAAACATAGCATTTTTTATGCCTACGAGTTACGTAGTTTTGGTTTTTCTATTATTTTTTAAGGGAACTCCTATGAAATTCGTACTAATAGCGTTACTTACCGCTTTAACATCTAGCTTTGCCTTTGCCCAAGAACAGTTTGATGTCAACCGCTACCATAGTGTTGCACAAATTAATAATTACCTTGAAAAAGTAGCAGAGGAACATATTCAAATTGAATCTAGGGTTTTAGGACAATCAGAGGAAGGCATTGATATAAAGTATCTTATTGTTTCTGATGGACAAATTAAAAACCCTATTTTTCTTAATGGCACTCATCACGGAGATGAGAAATCATCCACCAATGCTATCCTAGCCATCATTCAATATATAAAAACTAATATAGAAGAGGAAAGTATCGCTAACGTACTGCGCCAGCACTCTATAGTACTTTTACCTCTAGTTAACCCTGATGGATATTCTGCTAATACAAGGGAAAATGCCAACGGCTACGACATTAATCGTGATTACAGCTATCTAGACCATAACCCACAGAATACCGGGGAAGCTCGATTGATCATGGACCTCAGCCACGAATTCCAATTTGTTGCCGCTATGTCATACCATTCTGGTATGGAAGGTGTTCTTTGGCCATATGGATATACCGGTGAACGCCCCCAAGATCACCTCCTTTTCAAAAATATTGGAGAATCCATTGCACAAGCTATGGGATTTACTACCGCAGTTCAGTCATATTATGATTATAAAACAATAGGGGAGTACATTGACTTTTCCTATATTGAATTTGGCACCATCTCACTTACCGTTGAGGTTTCAGAAGACAAAGCGCCTTCGGAGTCAGAACTTCGCTCGGTAAATGCTAAAGTAATCAAAGGACTAAATACATTTTTAAGCAACATTTTAAGCCGTGACCCCCGATAAAAAACCTATGATTTTCATATGGCGATCTGTATAAAATTTTTAATATTTGAATAACCCATCATCTAAATCACCAGAAATATCTGATGGGTTATTTGCTTCCTTAAAACTCTTAAAATGCACTAAGTTTGAATGATCCTATTTTTTATAACACCCACTAATGGCCCACAAGCCAAAAAAATCACGGGAATCATAGTAAAGCACACAACGATAAAAGCTCCCGACGGTACATCCAAAGCATAACTAAACCCCATACCGACCATGCTTAGTACCGATCCAAACAGCCAACCAAAAAGCAAACGTGACCGAATTGTTTTAAATAGCAGAGTTGCAATTAGAGAAGGTACAATTAAAAAAGCAAATACCTGCAACACCCCCGCGACATGAACCGATGAAGTGATGACAACTCCAAATAAAGCGTAAAAAAGAAAATCCCAACGTGAGTCCACTCCATCCTTACTAAACGACGCCGCAATAAGCTTGCCTCTAAAAATATAGTGCACTAAACCAACGCCAGAATATATTGCTGCTGTTTTTAAAACGTCTGTCCACGAAACCCAAAGTATTTGCCCGATAAGAAGCTCCTTAATATGCTCCGCTCCATGCGCCATTCTATCCACCAACAAGACCACTGCTGCGGATCCAAAGGCATAGACTATTCCGATAATCGCCTCTTGAGAAAAGTTTTTTTCTTGCCTACGAGCCACAGCGAATAACGAAGCAGCCAAAAATGTAGCTAACAAAGAAAAAATATAAACTGCTGGCGACTGGTGATCAAAGCCAAAAGTCAACGCCAAAGTTGCTCCTAAAGCTGCAACTTGCGCCAAACTTAGATCCACAAAAATAACGCCACGAGCAAGCACGTGCAATCCTAGATAGCAATGTATTCCAGTCAACACCAGACACATAGCAGCTGGAGCTGCTAAAAACATAATTGCATCAGCCATATTATCCTCATTGCTTTTCAAAAGACTTAACGATATTTTCGAATAAATCATCAATGCTTTGTATATCCTCACGCCCACCAACTGAAACCGGCACCGACTCTACGCGGATTCCTTTAACATCCCTGGCAACTCTTTTAGCCACTGATTCATCAAAATAATTTTCCACTAGAATCAAGCGCACGCCATTTTTGACTATTTTATTAATAACCGAAACAATATGCGCTGCTGTTGGTGGGACTCCCGGAAGAGGCTCTAAAATTGCTGGATTTTTCAACGAAAAACGATCAAAAAAATAATTAAAAGTCTTATGATAAGAAACAACCTGTTCAATACCTGTTTTTTTCACACGCTTTTCCCATTCTTTTAACTTAAGACTGAGGCGTGCTTTAAGTGCTAAAGCTCTCTTTTTATATTCAGTTGCATTCGATTGATCAAGCAGAGCGAGACGTTCAGCAATTTTCTCAGCAATAAGCCCAACACGAATCGGATCCAAGGTTACATGTGGGTTCCCTTGTGGATGGACATCTCCCTCGGCCCGAGTCGTATTCTTTGTTGCCACCTCAATCACATCCAAAAGCGTCCCTACTTCTAGATAACCGTTTTTACCCGGCATCACATTAGCATTACGACCGCCTGCAAGTACTCTAGGTAACCATCCTTCTTCTAGCCCAAGGCCAACAGCAACAATCAAATCCGATCGATTTGTTTTTAGCATATAAGAAGGTTTAGCTTCCAAATAATGAGGATCTTGACTCCCTTTACAGAAGCTATAAACAGAGACTTTATCTCCTCCAACTTCTTGAGCAATTGCCTTTAAATTAGCAGTTGTTGTTAAAATTGAAACCTTTGCTTGAACAGAATTCATAACAAAAAAAATTAAAATTGCATAAAAAATTTTAAAAATCATGGGCTGGATGTGCTCCTATAATAAATGTTGTTTGCAATTCTATAGTATTGCTAATACTATCTCCTCGCTTAGCTTGCACATCAGTATCATGATGCACATTAAGTTTGAAAGTTGCGAACTCGCTGGATTTGTAGGTTAGCGTCGGTACGATTGCGTAGCTTTTATTGTCAACATATTTACCATTAGCATCTTTTAGCGAAGTAACCGTATAATAGTCAAAACGACACCCAGTAAATAACGACTTTGAAAAGCCAAATTGAGAGAAAAGATACCCCCCAAAAACAGAATCTCGGTCTCCGACCTTTGGTTTTAAATGCCGTTGCCAAAGCTCTCCTTGAATGAGAAAGATATTGTAACTTCCTCGTCGCCATTTTATAACCGCATCAGCCCCAACTAGTCTCATTTGAGTTGCATCCGCCGCTTTTCTTTGCAGATAATTCAGACCAAATGCGGCACCGACATCTTCAGACAACTCCCAAAAAGTACTGATGCGCCCATAATGTGTCGGTACGATTGGCTTGCTTCCTTCGTCATGACTATGGCCATAAGTCCATCCATTAACAACACTTGCAGTAATATTTAAATAAAACGACAAAGGTAACAAAAGAGAATATTCACCACCTGTATCTAGGACGCCTTCTTCGCCAAAAAACTCTCTATGAACTTTTGGCGCCGAAATAAAAGACCAGTCATGACGATGAATCTGGTTTAGCCTTCCTATCCCTAAAAAATATTGGCCTAAACGAAAGCTAGAATAAGGAATTAATTTTGCGGATGAAATTACCGCTTCATGCATTTCAAATAGCGACACACCGGCTTCGCGATGCGCTGCCAGGCTCAGTTTGCCATCAAAAAGATGGTCGATAGGAGCATAAAAAGTTACTTCAGCCTCCCTAAATTGGAAGGCATCATTCGCTTCGCCATCTTTATTCAACTTAAAATGTCCAACACCATCTGCAGCAACAACCGAACGTAATCCGGAGCCATCGTTATGAGCTTGAGCCAACAACAGAGAACTCCAAAAAGAAAAAGATCCAATAAATATGAACTTACAAAAGTTTAAGAATAACCTATCCATCTTCACTCTTCCTCAAATTTTACTTCTGAAACTGAAGTAGAAGATAAAGTTGCATTAGAAAGTGCAAACCCCCAAATATTGCCAGAACCAATTCCTTCAAGCGATACGTCATCCTCTGAGTTAAATAGCGCGCTATCCTCGTCAAAGCTTGACACATCAGATTCCCATATCAGTATATGCGCAGGCTGTTCACTATTATGAATGTCCAATTGAAACGACAGGTCTTCCCCAGCATCAATAGACTCAAAAGCATTGCTAATATCGTGCTTTTGCTGATTGACCTCAATGCTTACATGCAATACCGACCCTAAACGTTCAAATTCAATTTTAATACCGTTTTCAAGCGAAGTATCAGCATTGGCTACAAGAGCGATCTTTCCTCCATCTTTTAGACTCCCCATCCAAGAATAGCTATTATCCTTTTCACTAGTAGGGTCTAAAATAGCGATACTTCCTACACCTGCTACTTGGCTGGTACTATGTTCCAAAGTTCCTTGCTCAACTACCGAATACGCAAGCGTACCTAATTTTTGTCTTGATTGCTATCACTACTACCACTCTCACCGCCACAACTACAAAGTACAATCAATCCTAAAATCATGAATTTTTTCATCATAAGCTCCATTCATATAATATTAAATTTATCAAAAATATTTATAGTTATCCAAAAGCATCAATATGCTTATAGCTTTTACTCACATCTCTCCGAATTGATGCATGCAATACCATAGGCCATATAGACGCTGATTGACGCCATATCTTTTTTACTGAGTTTTTAATCAAGATGACCAGAAGCATAAGATTTCTAACAAAAATATCAGCTACTAGCACTTAAGGAACATCCGTCAAAAAGCAGAATCGAACCAATTCCGAAACAGCAAAAAAATAATTTTAACTGTAAGTTTTCAAAATTTTGAAAATAAACCGGGAGGAGATAAAACTGGACTTAAAAATTTAATAGGTATGCTTGAAACTATCTCTTTATAAATAGGCAAAGCTATTAACTGAAACAAAGAAACAATTGTTCTAACTTCATGCCTATCAGTAACACCTTGAGTTTTCGTATTCCAATAAAATAGTCGGCACGTTTCATGAGCACTGTTTTTGATAACTTCAGATTTTACCAGCTGCGAAGCTAGGGTGGCTAAAGATGATTTATCTTTTAACTTCGCTATATTAGCATGCCCATGTTCGATCCAGTGATGCTCAAAACAGTAATAATGATAAACATCATGCTCAGATTCATTTTCAACAAGCTCATAAAGTCCCAGTTGAATTGCCATGACAGCAAAAATACCAACTATCGAAATTATTTTATGTTTATAATTAATCATGAGTAAATATTATATCCATCTATCTGAAGTCAACTACCTCGTATAGCAAATTATACGGTTGATGTAAACCTTACTCTTATTGATAGATCGTAAGTAATTTTGGGAGAAGAAATTTCCTTCATTCTCATATGGATGCCTTTGCCATACTCGCCTCGTCGTCATGCTGAGCGAATGCGAAGCATCTATTTTTAGCGATTTTCTCGAGCCTCCTTAACATAAGCATGGTAAAGAAGACAAAATCACTACTGACTTTCCGCAAACGGCTAGCAGTCTTTCTTGCAATAAATCGGATAATTGGCAAACCAATTAGCTTCAGGTAAAATCTAGTCCAAGAGCAGCATAACGTTCGCAGGTTTGTAAATCACTCACCGTATCGATATCAAATTGAGCCTGAGGGCAGGATAATAGTAATTTATTTGATTCACTTCTAATGATCGCTTTTGCACCATTATTATATACGGACCCTTCACCATCTTCATCAAAAGAAGCAAGTATTTTATCCAACATCCTTCTAGAAAAAACTGCAGGCACTCCTCCACAGTCAGAACCATCACTCAAATAAGATGTCGCTATTATATCAGTCCCTTTATTTTTATAAAAACTATCCACCAGATGATAATAATGAGAGGATGGAATCAAAGGTTGATCACATAAGCTCACAAGTAAAGGAGCCTGCTTATCCATTTCGTTTTCAAAAAAAGGTAAAAATTCATCAATACCTAGTTTTAAGGAAGAGCCTACACCTTGTGCCCAATCTTTATTGATAACAGCTTCAACCTCAAGATCTGCAATGACCTGCACACACTCTTTTGCCGCCTTACCAAGGATAACCTTCAATATTCTAGGATTTAGGTTTTTTATCTTTTTAACACTTAAACGCAGCAATGGGCAGCCATAAAACTCAACAAGCTGCTTAGGCTTGCCGTAACGTTTTGATTCCCCAGCAGCAAGAAGCAATGCCATAAATCTGAAGTTTGAACCAAACTTTTCATCACTACAATGATCCACTATATTTATGTTATTTCCCATCAGAATGCCTCAAGTTGTTTTCTTTTTTCCTTACTTGACGCCTTATCATATAAATCGACATGTTCAGATATATCCCGCATAGCAGCCAAAGGTTTTCCACTTGATTGCACTGATAATTGCTGGATTTGTGCTATCATCGAGAGTGCAATGGTTTCACACTGATCCCCACCCAACTCAAGACCGATAGGATTATAAAATTTATGTAAATCAGTTTCTTTTAAGGCTAAGCCCTCTGCCATTAGAGAAGACAAAATCTCATCTCCCCGTAATTTTGGCCCCAGCATACCCACAAAAGCTAAATCTAACGGCAATAGCGCTCGTAAGTATTCTTTATCTATAAGATAGTTGTGGGTCATAACTATCACATAGCTATTTGAAAAACTCTTTGGTTTAAAGACCTCAGAAAAATTTTCGGGACGGATAAGATGCAAATTATCAGCATAGGGGAAATTTACTCTAGTCAAATATGCCGGGCGGTGGTCATAGATCTGAACCGGCCAGCCCAATTGATGAGAAAAAGCATAAACAGGAATAGCATCAATGCCAGCACCTATGACATGCACTTCAACAGGAGGATGATGCACATCACAAAAAACATCATAAGACTTTTGACCAAAGACAAACCGCTGCGATTGACTCTTACTTCTTACAGAGCAGTCTTTAAAAAAGCGGCACAGCAACAGAGCCTCATCGTCAGTCAAAGGAGCAGGAAATTGATCAACGCTTTTAAATCTATACCCGATTTTTTCTGGATCTGAACACTCGATAATAACCGCTATCGTCTGCTTACGAGCTAAACTTTTGGTAGAAAAATACAATTGCAATTGTTCTGGCGATGCACTGCGGGGTAACTCTTCCAAAAAAATTGAAATTTTGCCTTTACAACCACTAGCATAACCAAAAACAACATCTTCATTAGTACGGCTATCAAAAGTATGCAAGGATGGTTTTCCCGTGTTTAAAACACTTAAACCGCGGCGAACAATTTCTTGTTCCAGACAACCGCCACTTAATAAGCCTGAAGACTCTCCAGAGCT
Organism: Bdellovibrionota bacterium; assembly: GCA_041391425.1. GTDB lineage: Bacteria > Bdellovibrionota_B > Oligoflexia > Oligoflexales > JAWKNZ01 > JAWKNZ01. The sequence goes on along the minus strand of JAWKNZ010000010.1, from coordinate 20,258 downwards.
TGATAGCAAAATTTTGGCGCCTAAGCCTCGATAACTCGAGCCTTCTTTTTTGACGATGGTCGCTAAAACTGAAGAAAAATTTCTTTCTTCATTTTTATAATAATGGCGAACCAACTCAACTTCCAAGTCAAACCTCTTATGAGATGGACTCTAACATCATAAGTGGATCTTCTAAAAAGCAAACCAATGTTTGCAAAAATTGGGCACCAACCATACCATCGACAACGCGATGGTCCGATGAAAGAGTCATTTTCATTCGTGATTGTACCACTATTGTACCCGTTTCGTCGACCCATGGACGTGCTTGTGTTCGACCAACAGCAAGAATGCAAGCTTGCGGTGGGTTAATGATGGCGGTAAATTCCTCCACAACTGTCATACCCAGATTAGAAACTGTGAACGTGCCACCCTGATAATCTTCATTAGCCAATAAACCTTCATGAGCCCTTTTTCCCAGCTCTTTAGCTTCGAAGGCAATCTGCCGAACCCCCATTAAATCAATATTACGAATCACTGGAGTTACCAAACCAGTAGGCAGTGCCACTGCCATACAAACATGAACACCGCCATGCTGAAGGATATGATCATTTTGCCACGAAACATTAACCTGCGGATGTTTTCTCAAAGCCCGTCCAACAGCCATCAAAATAAGATCATTAACAGAAACTTTAACTTGCTCTGTTCCCTGTTTATAATCTTTATTTAGACGCGCCCTCCAAGCCATGAGATTTTCCATATTGGCTGAGGCTGTTAAATAAAAATGAGGTGCGTCGTTTTTAGCGGCAGTTAACCTTTTGGCAATTGTTTTTCGCATCATAGTTAAAGGCAAACGCTCATCTTGATGGCGAGATTGCGGCTGAACATTTATCCTGGCAGCCCCTGTTGTTGATGCTTGGTTGACATCCTTTACAATAATCCTACCAGACGGGCCAGAGCCTTTTACATACTGCAAATCAATCCCTAACTCTTTTGCTTTTTTTCTAGCTAGAGGAGATGATTTCACACGCCTTTGCGGATCTTGCGGGGATGATAAAGCACCAGCATCTACCGTCGCTACATCAGAGCGATCAGATGCTACAACAGACTTTTCAGAAAAAACTTCTTGAACACCTTCGGATGCCTTTGGTTTTTCCTGACTGGGTGTATGTGATGAGAGTAATTTAGAGAAATCAACTTTTTCACCCTCGCTGCCAATTACAGCAATTGGAGCATTTAAAGCAACAGTCTGCCCTGGATTTGCTAATATTTTAAGTAACACACCTTCTTCAGGAGAAGCGTATTCCATAGTAGCTTTATCTGTTTCGATCTCTAAAAGAGCTTCACCTTCTTCTACGGCATCACCCTCAGACTTCAGCCAACTGGCAATGCCGCCCTCTTCCATAGTATCACTCAGCTTAGGCATTTCAACAACAACAGCCATCCTAATTAACTCCTGTTTTGATATAGCAAACTTTTTTTACTGCTTCGATAATTTTTTCTTCACTTGGCAATACTTCATGTTCCAAATTTTCTGCATATGGCACCGGAGTGAACGCTTGTGACACCCTTTCTATCGGTGCATCTAAATAGTCAAAGCATTGATTTTGTATGCGATCTGCAATCTGTGCCCCGACAGAGGCAAAAGGCCAATTTTCCTCAACGATCACACAACGATTCGTTTTACGAACCGACTGAAAAATGAGATTTTCATCCAAAGGCTGTAAGGTGCGTGGATCTATAATTTCAACGTCGATTCCCTCACTTGCAAGTTTATCCGCTGCCGAAGCTACTGTGTGATAAATCTTGCCCCAAGTAATAAGAGTCGCACTTTCACCTTCTCTTTTAACATCACCGACGCCTATAGGAATGAAATGTTCACCTTCAGGAACCTCTCCCTTCAGACCATACATCATCTCACTCTCTAAAAATATCACTGGATTATTATCACGAATTGCGGCTTTAAGAAGACCTTTACCATCGGCAGGCGTCGAAACCGAGATAACCTTCAAACCAGGAATATTAGTAACCAAAGGATCGACGTTCTGCGAATGCTGTGCCGCTAGCATATGTGCAGCTCCGTTCGGTCCTCTAAACACAATTGGGATATTAAATTGTCCACCTGACATATAATACATTTTTGCTGCGTGGTTGATAATTTGATCAAAGCACTGGATTCCAAAATTCCAGGTCATAACCTCTATAATCGGGCGCAAACCTGCCATAGCTGCACCAATACCGAGGCCTGCAAATCCACCCTCAGAAATCGGCGAATCAACGACACGTTGTGGACCAAACTTTTCCAGCATTCCTTTGGAAACTTTATATGCACCGTCGTATTCAGCGACTTCTTCCCCTAACAAAAAAATATTTTCATCTCTTTCCATTTCCTCACACATCGCTTGGTTGAGGGCTTCACGAAAAGTTAGTATGGGCATATGTATCCTCACAAAATTAAATCATTCTTCAAGATGCGTTGGATATAAATCCTTTCCACGAGATCTCAAATAGCTTCCTTATTTAGAAGCAAACACTATCAAAAAGATAGTTTATCTAAACGACCTGAAAAGATAGTACATCTATATAAAGACGAATGTTGTTTAAGTGTAACGCGGTACAATTAGCTTCGCTCCCCTTAATATTATGCATAATGCATAAATATACATTAATTAGAAAAGAGTATTCACTCTGCGAAAACATACCTTTCTGCATCACTATTTTTTGGAAATGGCGATGACTCGGCTTCCACTTCAGCCGCTTTCACAACTTCCTTTGCTTCCCTTTGCCAATTTTTCAAATCGTCAGCATTGGCAAGTTTTTGCTCTATAAGCATCTCCCCTAGCTGTAAGATCGGATCGAGTTTTTGATACTCTTCAACTTCTTTTTTTGTACGGTAAAGCCCCGGATCTGAAACCGAGTGCCCCTTATAGCGGTATGTCAAAACCTCTAATAAATATGGTTGTCGTTTTTCACGCACCTGCCCAACGACTTCTTTGACTTTTTCGTAGACATGCAGAACATTCATCCCATCTACTTTATCGTTAGGCATATTAAAGGCTTGGCCAATCTGGTGTAAATGTTCAACGTTAGTAGTACGTTTTATATCCGTTCCCATTCCATAACAATTATTTTCAATCAGGTACAAAACCGGAAGATCCCAAACTGCCACCATATTCATGGCCTCAAAAACAGCCCCTTGATTCATCGCTGCGTCACCTAGCAAACAAACCACGATATCATCTTCTTTACTGTACTTTATTTTAAATCCTACTCCGGCTGCAATAGGAGCCTGACCGCCGACAATGCCATGTCCACCTAAAAATCTATGCTCTTTACTAAACATATGCATAGAGCCACCGCGTCCCTTAGAGCAGCCCCCTTCTCGACCATAAAGCTCAGCCAAGACAGAGGTCGGCGATATACCTTTCGCTATCGCTAAAGTATGAGTACGGTAGCTACCTAAGATATAATCACTCGCCCGTAAATTTCTTTGTACGCCGACACAAACTGCTTCTTGGCCTATATGCAAATGGCAAAAACCAGAAAACTTACGTTTTGTATAAGCTAAATTAACCAGCTCTTCGAACTTACGGTAAAAAACCATTTCCTTATACAAAGAGACCAGAAAATCGCCGTCATAATTTGAAGCTGTTTTACTTCCCATCGCATCTGCCCCATTTAGTAACATAGACCCAAATCCAGTTCTTAGACACCATAATACTCTTTACATTAGACAGCATCTAAATTGTAGCTATAGTGTAGCTGATTTCCTTACGATTTTCACGACCATCAAATATTAAGCACTAGTTTAAAAGAAGGTCAATTTTGCCCGGTAATACCTGCCGAAAAACGAACCACATATAACAGTCAGGCATACCTAAACCCGGACAAGCTTCAGGAAACCACTACTATTAAGTAGAGCAAAATCTATCATACTGCGTTACGCCCAAAAAGCATTCGTCACCGTATCAGATGCACTAACTCCTCAAGTGTATTTTACACAAACCTTGTCTACAGGTTTTACTTTCCTTAATAAGAACCTAAGCAAAATAAATCTTAACCTTTTCTTCCGCTGCGTCTATATCGATAGACGTATTAGACATCGCAGCAATAAATTCATCTAATTGCTTGCCCTGTAAATTCTTAAAATCCAAACCAATGCCTTTACTCTCCAGTGCCTCAGTCACCTTAGACTGGACATTAGATGGCAATAGCGAAGCCAGTTTAATCCCCGCCTTTAACAACTGTAAAGGAATTTTAATCCGAACCCATCTCCCTCTTTATTTTTAGGTTCAACCAATACATGCAAATTACTAGGCATCTGCGCTTTAATATCATCTTCAGATGAAAAATCTTGATTTCCAGCTGCTGACGCCGCCTTCGTTGACTCAAGGGCATCCAACAGTTTATGAGCTTCCTCTGCTGAAATGCTACCATCACCAAGCATATTAAGGATTTTCATGCGTTCTTCTTCCATTCTTCTCTCCTTCCTTTATTAATGAAAAACTATTTTAATATTTCGAAGCGTCATAATGCCAGGGCTTACCTGTTCCAATTTGAATGCATAGATGAGAATTCTTTTTAAAAATTACGTAATGAATTCACCAAATCCCAAAAATATTTCTAAAGCTTCTTTTTGTAGACCTAGCATTTAACAAATCAACCGCTTCATCGATATTCAATTCCTTATTAGCAAATTTGTCTAATATTTCAGATGCACTGTACTCCTTAGCGGCTATGCTTTGACTAACTTCAACAGTAAAATCAGCAAGCCTCGTAGCAATGGTATTCAATCTTGCTTTTATCGTAGGATAGCTAACACCGAAATAGCGCTCCATCTCCTTAATCGAACCATGACACTTCACAAACATTGCCACAAAGATTTGATCTTGCGCCGGCAGCCTCGCTAAAGGCGGCAATTCAAAATCCCCACGAATACAAACACCAGAACTTTTAACCTTCACTTCGCAGACATGGAGCGCGGCCTCTCCAGTCAGATCAGTAAGCTCTTTCCAATCTCCAGCCATTGCTTCTCCTTTCAAAAGTCTGTATATATAAAAATAATCAATATGTAAATTAATTATTTTAATTTTTTTTTTATTATTTATTAATTATATTAATTTAAAGCTATTATCTCATCCACTTTAGCCTGTAAATAAACAGTTTAAAAATAAACAATTTCTGTATCACCTTATAATCATAAGAAAAAATAAATTTATAAGCAGCATTACTCATCTAAAATTATCCATATTTGAAACAGGAGCGAACTACTTTTAAGACGATTTCCTAGTTCGACATTAGCTCACGGAATTGGTTTAGAGTCGTTATAGAGATCATACCGGAAAGATATTCGCCTTCAGTGGCGACGTTTTGATAGCTGCTTATATCTATTGTGATCAATGCAGGATGATTATCCTTTGCGCCTACAAAGAATACCTGTGGGATCATGCCGCCAAGTAAGCTGTCCAAAAGAACTCCGCCGTTACGCCCGGTGCATTTCACCAATGAGAAGCTTCAAGCACCAGCAAATAATGTTCCTGGCCACGATGCTATTAAATTAAATGGCAATAACGAAAAAAAAACAACAAGTAAGCGCTCATAGTGATCATATGGGAGCTGTTAAATTTTCTTGGAAATTAGGGACACCTGGGGAGCAGAAAATCAAGATATCCGTACCGGAAATGCCCCATGGCGAACATAGCGCTAGTACTTTCGAATTAAAGGCTACTGCATTAATTAAACCAGTCAACGACAACAATGGGAATGATGATGGCAATGATGGTAGTAGTGAAGATGATAATAGCGACGAAGGCGATGGAAATGACGATACGAGCACTGGCGGCGATAATGGAAACGATGATACTACCGGCAACGATGGCAGCACTGATAGCGACAATCCGACGGAATAATAAATAAGTTTATTAATTTTGCGATTCCTAACCTCTCTTTTGCAGAGGGGTTAGGAAAAGCAGCTTTCCATGCACGCTCGTTTAGTTTATTTTAAAAGACCCGCTTAAAAACCACACTGCCGTTAGTGCCGCCAAAGCCGAAAGAATTCGACATACCGTAACGGATATCCATCTCACGATAGCCGCCAGCCACATAGTCCAATGGGCATTCCGGATCAGGAGTTTTCAAATGCGCTGTGGGTGGAACCCTCTGCTCAGCAATGGACTTTGCAAGAAAAACGCCTTCAATGCCCCCAGCGGCACCTAAGCAGTGGCCTGTAACACCTTTAGTAGAAGAAATGGCAAGCTGTTCAGCGTGAGCCCCAAAGAGGTTTTGGATAGCTTTGGTCTCATATAAATCATTCAATTTGGTAGAGGTCCCATGGGCATTGATATAATCCATCTCATCAACTCTTATACCACTTGTCTTTAAAGCCATTGCCATACAACGTTTGGCACCCTCACCTTCCGGCGATGGCGCTGTAATATGATAGGCATCACCAGACATCCCATAACCAACAACTTCAGCATAGATTTTAGCGCCTCGAGAGCGGGCACGTTCCATTTCTTCAAGAATCAAAATACCAGCTGCTTCCCCTAAAATAAATCCATTGCGCTCTAAATCAAAAGGCCGAGAAGCCTCTCGGGGATTGTCAACAGTGGTACTCAAGGCTTTCATATTTCCAAAGGAAGCAACGGTTAATTTGCAAATAGCTGCTTCAGCTCCACCGCAAAGCATTGCATCTGCCATATTATTTTTGATCAATAAATAAGCTTCACCAATTGCATGCGTACCGCTAGTGCATGCAGTTGAAACACAAATATTAGGGCCTTTCAGATTATGAGTATTAGCCACCAATCCCGCTGCCATATTGGGAATTGTATAGGGGATAAAAAAGGGAGAAACACGCTTTGAGCCTCTTTCGAAAAGGATCTGTGAGGTGTTAACAGTATGATCAATTCCGCCTATGCCAACTCCTATCGAAGTCCCCACAAGCTCAGGGTCTATCGAATCTAAAAGCGCAGAATCTAAAAGCGCTTCTTTTGCAGCAGCAAGAGCAAATTGAATAAATCTCGTCGAACGATTGGCTTCTTTAGCATCTATATAATTTGCAGGATCAAAGCCTTTTACTTCTGCGGCAATTTTTACAGCAAGATCCCCACTATCGAACGAACCTATAAGATCAACCCCAGACTCGGCATTCAACGCAGCTTTCCACGACGTCTCCGTATCTAAGCCAACAGGCGAAATACATCCTAGGCCAGTAATTGCAACTCGGCGCATATATTTAAAACCTCACAATATCTCTACAGTTGGACCTATTACCGAGAGTAAAACCCTGAAGAAAACGCTTTCAAAGACATTTACTGCCTCAATTTACTCTCAAACCAGCAGCAAATATACAACGCCCCTCATTTCCTAGGCAAGGCTTGTCTTGCAAACTATACCATGCAAACGATAGCCTAACATATAGCTAATATTACAGAAATCCACAAATTCCAATACCACTAAAACTCAAGACTAAGCGCATTCTGACACAAGATAGGATAAATTCAAGAGTGATCTATAACTAAGCAGCCACATTTTGCAACATCCGACCTTCAAAAATTACTACTTTAAGTAATTTTCATGTAGTGGCTTATATGTATTTCAAAGCTTCATGCTCATAATGTTAAAAAAGATCGAATAAACCGTACACAAAACAAAAAATCTTTAATAGGATAAACTACTTACTTTTCTTTCATATCAATGGAGAGAAATGACGATTCTATAAATTTATTTATAAAAACCACACTTCCAGAACTCCTTTGTATAAAAAAAATCTTGTAAGTAAATCTACGTATCGGCTTGTATGGGAACTTTTCTCAATCAATTCAAATTATAGAAAAATTTTTTTCCACACATATCGATAGAAAAAAAACACCACTTTTTCCCAGTCTTTGTTAAATCTCTGAGGAGATAGCTCCGACAGAATCAGTAGAGTTCGATGCTCTAGCTCGAATAATTCCGACTAACTATAAGAAATTTCAACCTACTCATCAGAGGAAAACAAATGTCAGATTCAATTTACGATATATATGGCGGCTTTTCTACCATCTCAACTATCGTTCATAAATTCTATGAAAAAATCAAAGAGGAAGATAACCTACAAAAATACTTTTTGGGGATAGATTGGCAGAGGTTAATTGATCATCAAACTAAGTTTTTATGTAAAGTCTTGGGAGGGCCTGATAACTATAGTGGAAAGTCATTAGCCGCAGCGCATAAACACTTACAGATCAGTGAAGAAGATTTTTTACTTGTCGGTGAAATTTTACAAGAAACCTTAGAAGAAGCGGGGATGAGTGAAGAGCATATCAATACAGTTTTAAATGTAGTCATCAGTGTCAAAGATCAAATAGTAGAAAAAGCAGCTTAAGTAGCTGCGTTCAAGCTTTGCGATACTATGGATCATATTAAAAAGCATAAATAAGCCATATACGTGAAAGTTTTACTTACATGCAGAAAAATTTTACCATAACTATTCAGCGTATCTTTTTCTTTCAATATGTCGCTTGACTGCCCGTCATCCATATGAGGATGACGGGCAGTCAAGGCTTTGAATCGATCAGATAAAAAATACGCTGAATAGTTACATTTTACCAATAATTTTATTTAAAGAAGCAGAATTGTGAGTCTTTATTATGGTAGAACGCGCCCTCGAACTAATAGATGATTTTTTGGCCATAGGAAATTTAGAAGAAAACATTGTTTCAATTTTAAATTCTACAGCCCGTGCTTGGTTGGATATTGCTACAACGATACCGTTTGATGTATTAATAAATAAAATCGGAGCTAATAAAGAAAAAATTGAAAAAAAATTAGAAAAAGGTAGAGCCTTGAAAATCGAAGTTGAAATTAACACCTCTGGCTGCGGAAAGCTCCCAGCCGAATTCACCATCAGAGAAGTTAATATCAAGGAAAAAAAGCAGCTCATAGTCCATGGTAGAAATATGTCCAAAGTCGCCGAGAAAGATGCGATGTTAAAATCTATCTCGGCAATAATCGATCAGAACAATAAAATCCTCAAGAAACAGAAAAAAGAGATCAAAGATATCTTAGATAATATGCGTCAGGCCATCTTTGCTATCGATAATAATCTAAAAGTCAAGCCACCAGTCTCTGCTTATGCATTCAAGATATTTAATCGTGACATTACTGGTGAGCCAATATTGGATTTGCTATTGAAAGACTATGGAGAAAGCAGTGATATGTACGCACTTGCAAAAACTAGCTTGCAAATATTGATAGGCAGCGGAGATAGTTTTCAGTGGCTTATCACTGAAACAAATTTGCCAAAATATATTAAATACAACAACGACAATGATCAAAAAGATCTAAAGATTTCTTATAGTCCTATTTATGATACAGACGGTATCATCGAACAAATTTTATTTATCGTTGAAGATATATCAGAAGTAAAACGGCTTGAAATTCAACTTGAAAGCGAAAAAAAAGCAACCTCCTTGCAAAATGCTGTGTTAGAAATAGTAGCTAAACACGATCACGACTTTCTACAAAATTTTTTCGAATCATCCCAAGAACTATTACTCTCTATAAAAAGCAAAACTCAAAACATAGACAATCACGAGGATCATAGCGAATGTTATCGTTTTCTACATACTATCAAGGGAAATGCACGCGCTTTATCACTAGAACTTATAAGCTCCCAAGTTCATCATGCTGAAGAATCGCTGCAAAGTTTAAAACTCAAATTTGATGACCAAATATTAACGCAGTTCCAAAGTAATATAAATAAAGTTGATTCTGTACTAGATGAACATATAACCTTTTACAAAAGAATATTTAAAGACTTAGACAGTCAAACAAAAAACAGCACAAGAGTTCACAACTTGAGAATTAATGAAATTCTAAAAAGAGCCTCTGATCCTCATCTTTACAAAGATAGCAATAAAATAAAACAATTAGTCGCAGAAATTTATCGTTTAGAAGATATTGCAGCAATAGAAGCCTTCGATTACTTATTTGCTTCCGTACAAAAATTAGCCAATAGCCTAGACAAAAAAATTGACTTTAAAATTTCTGCCAATGATTGTTTTCTTAATAAAGATCTCTATAACAAATTAAGAGACATCATCAACCATATTATCCGCAATGCAATCGACCATGGAATAGAACATCCACAAGAACGCCTAAAAAAGGGTAAAAACGAAATAGGAAACATCGATATTATATTCCGTGAAAGCTTTAAAGATGGACTTCAGATTGAAATCAAAGACGATGGTAAAGGCTTAGATATAACAAATATTAAAAAAAAGGCCCAACAATCTGGTATTGATGTAAGTACTATAGACGTTTTAGATCTTATATTTTTAGATGGTTTATCAACATCACAGCAAGTTACAGACCTATCCGGCCGTGGCGTAGGCATGAGTGCAGTTAAAAAAATAGTATCGGATCTCGGTGGCGCTATCCAAACACATACAGAAACAGGTTTGGGAACAACATTTACCATCATGATTCCAATGCCCACCATACAAAATTAGTAACTATTCAGCGTATATTTTATCTAATCGATTCAAAGCCTTGACTGCCCGTCATCCTCATATGGATGACGATGTATCAAGCGACATATTGAAGGGAAAAGATACGCTGAATAGTTACCAAAATTAATCACTTTAGGGAAACAAAGCAAAACTATGCCAACAACCATCCTCATCCAGCTCGAAACATCGGCGGTCATGCAAACGAAAAGGCTTTTCCTGCCAAAATTCTATCCTTGATGGAGTTACTTTAAACCCCGACCAAAATTTTGGACGGGAAATTTCTCCAAGCCCAAATTTTGTTACAAAAAAAGCAACTCTTTTTTCCAACTCATGCCTTGAAGTAAGCCTTTGGGATTGCTTAGAGGCCCAAGCTCCAATGCGGCTTCTTCTTGGCCTCGTTGCAAAATATCGATCGGCCTCTTCGTCTGAAATTTGCTCCGCCTGGCCATTGATATTCACTTGCCTTTTTATTTGATCCCAAAAGAAGCATAAGCTCACATTAGCTACTTCGCTAATATCTCTAGATTTACGACTCGATAAATTTGTAAAAAACACTAACCCTGAATCATCAACCTGCTTCACTAGCACCATACGCACACTAGGAACTTTTTGATTATTCACGGTTGCTAAAGCAGCAGCATTAGGATATTCGAGATCAGTTTTTTCTGTTGCAAATTTTATCCACTCGTTAACTTGCCGTAAAGGCGACCCTTCTATTGGCTTTTCCATATTCTCCTCAGTCTGGAACTTACCAAAAACAAGAAACTATCTAATTTTCATCACTCTTGAAGCGTTTTCGCCTTATAATTAGTTAAAAAATCAGCTAGAGCCTGCACCATCTGTCCATTCCCACCTACTTCGCCAATCGCGCCCTCTGGTTTTTCAGCCCAAGCCATCATGTCAATATGAGCCCATTTAAAAGGCCCTATAAATTTTTGTAAAAACAACGCAGCAGTAATTCCCCCTCCAAAACCAGTAGAGCTAGCATTACTGATATCGGCGACGCTTGACTTTAGCATTTCTTCATATTTAGCAATTAAAGGCATACGCCAGCACGGATCTCCCGCTCGTTGACCACTGGTAAGAATAGCATCGGCAAGCACATCTGAGTTAGAGCACAGACCTGCAACTTTGGTCCCCAAGGCTACCCTCATCGCACCAGTTAACGTCGCCAGATCAATAATAGCCTGTGGCTTATCTTTACCCTGTTTACTGGTAGCTACCAATAAAGCGTCGCCTAAAACTAGCCTACCTTCAGCATCCGTATTATGAATTTCAACACTAAGCCCATTACGAGCTTGCAATATATCACCTGGGCGCATAGCCCCTCCAGCAACAGCATTTTCTGCTACAGCTAAATAAATATCGCAAGGAACGTCACATTGGCTTGCTTGCAACCACCAGGCTAATCCAACCAAAGAAGCGGAGCCACCCATGTCCTTTTTCATTAGCCGCATGGCATTTGATGGCTTTAAATCAAGGCCGCCGGTGTCAAAAGTTATCCCTTTTCCTACGAAAGCTAGGGGTTTCAATGCAGATGATTTTCGCCCTGCCTTAGGCCTGTAGGCAATATGAATCAACTTTGATGGGTGCTCACCAGCTCGCCCAACCGTGTGTAGGAGATTTAATTTTTCTTTTAAAATCCGAGCCTCATCCCATACTGTTACTTTCGTTGTCGAAATACGTGCAAATAGTGTGTTTACAAAGGTTGCATATGACTCAGGATTTAAATGTGATGCTGGCGCATTCACAAGATGCCTGGCTACATTCACCCCAATACCTATATTGCTGGCATCTTCCAACAAATCTTTGCTAATATTACTCAGTGCCAGTTCTGGAAGTATATTCTTGCTACTCTTTTTCTGAGTTCTAAAGAAACTATAAGAAGCCAGCTCTAGGCCTACCAGAAAGCCTTTCTTTTGCTCATGATTGCAATCAATAAAATCAATAGATAAGTGTTCAACACCAGCTTCTCTCACTCCTGATAAAACTTTTCCGGATAAATCTCGCAAGTTAGCATACTGGCTCTCTTCCAACATTCCATAGTGATGGGATGAATCCGCAGTAGACGCATTCCCTTTTAGCAACCAGACTAATCCCAAATCCGTCTGAATTTGCACAAAACTTTTCTCCGTATCGATCAAATTAAGCTGCCATAATGAACAACTGGGTTTCAGCAGATCCCGGCAGGCCTTTCGCGCGGCCTTGCTTCCCAGCACATAAAGAACAGCTTCTTTTTCACCTTTGCTTAATTTTTTTCCTTTTTTACTTTCTAACTTTGCAGAAGAAATCCAGCCCTTCTTAGAAAAGCCAAACAATGGGTTAGCTTTTTCATTTACAGTTGCTTTAGCAGCAGTAAATTTTTTAATTTTATTGGTTTTTTTCACAAATGCTCCATATATTAACTATATTTCAGTAATTTTATTAATAAATGATAAAAGAGTGCTCCAGCCCTCTATTTCCTTAAAAAAGGTTTTTATTATCGACACATAACTCTAGTATCCTCTTCTTTCCACTCGATACTCCCCCTAGCATTTTGAACAGTTTTGGATACTCCATATTTAAATCCAAATATTTGCAATGAAAAAAGCCTGTGTCTTCAAATTCTAATTAATGGTATGTAATCATACTAGGATAAAATTTGCGAATATTTAAAAAAGATGAAAGGAAACACTTCAGAAAATGCCAAAAGTCACAATCACAACCGATGACCTTACAATCGACGTGCCTGATAATTACGCCCTTATCGATATGTGCGATGATTACGATACCTCAATCCTATTTGGCTGTCGCGATGGAGCTTGTGGGGCCTGCATGATCAAAGTCCTAGAAGGAGCTGATAACCTTTCTAAAATGGGCGAAGACGAAAAGGATTTTCTAGAAACGATGGCAGCGGAGCCTAATGAACGGCTTGCTTGCCAATGCAAGGTTTCGGGTGATGTCGTAGTCGAAGTTTCTGAGTAACGTTAGAAAGTGCAAAAACAAAGGAGTAGAGCAATTCATACTCAGAGTTTTATAACGTCAGCCACTCGCAAGAAAACCAAAACTCCGATGGCAAGTCTCAAAAAGAAAAGAGCGCTCGTAGATAAGTTGGTGAAGAGGTGGCAAACAGCCAATCCAGATCCAAAATGTGAGCTCTATCATAAAAGTAATTTCCAGCTCTTGGTATCTGTTGTCCTATCCGCTCAAACCACGGACAAAATGGTAAATCGCTGTATGGAACCTATCTACAAAAAAGGTTTTACTCCAGAGACCGTTCTAAGGTGGGGGCAAGAAAAACTTTTAGAAAAAATCCGTACCATTGGACTTGCCAATACAAAAGCAAAAAATGTGTTCCGCCTATCTGAAATCATTTCAGAACAGTATAAAGGCAAAATTCCCAGCACACGGGAAGAGCTCGAAAAGCTACCGGGAGTAGGACGCAAAACAGCCAACGTTATTTTAGGTGAGGTTTTCAAACATCCAACCTTAGCTGTCGACACTCATGTTTACCGTGTTGGCAAAAGGTTAGGACTCCATAATGAGAAGACTCCAGAAAAAGCTGAGAAAGTCCTTTTAGAGGCGATCGACGCAAAATACCTTCCCGAGGCACACCACTGGTTAATCTTGCATGGCCGCTATATATGCAAAGCTAGAAACCCTGCCTGTGACGACTGCCCAGTTGCAGACTTATGCCCGCAACATTTCTGAAATTTTACCTGGCACGCAAAAATAATTAACACTGATCGCCGGATTATAGCCATCTTTTCTCGGGTGCGGATATATCGTGCGTGTCCGTGTGCAGAACTCGTTAAGGACTTCATACCCACCTAAACGAGCACATTTAGCCCAACTATAAACAGGACTATCTTCTTTATCAATTGCCGGCCTTAACCCCTGGCCCGATATCGCATGAACGTAGCGAAATCCTGCATGGTATGTGTTCCACCCAGTCGACAAAAGATCTTCATCCAAAAGCCCAGACTCTTCCGTAAAAAGCAATATGATACCAGCTTCACAATACGCTTTTAGCACACCGATCATTTTTTCATTAGTTTGCTGCCTCACCTCATGAAAGCCGTTACCAACGATCATGATAGAGCCTTCTGTTTTATAGCCTTGATCAAGAATAGCTCGAATTAAAAGATCAGGCTGACCAATATCAGCACTGCGGATAAATTTCATATTTTTAGGCAACGCGCCATCTTTCTGCAATCCAATAGCCCGATCTATAGCTGCGTCTTCAAGATCGGCTCCAAAATATTGAATTTGATCCTCGCCAGAGCGTTCTAACCTTTGCCGCGTTGCTTCTCCCTGCCCGACTGCATGCTCAATATATAAATTATAATGATAATGATATTTTGCACAAAATCGATCCAATGCATCATTTGCCATCGCAAATGTTTTCCTATTGGCATCTTGGCTAGCAGCGACATTTTCTCCGCGGGAGACCCAGGAGGACACCTCACGGTTATAAAGTAAATCTTCATGGTGTTTCATATAGGCATGGTAGGTATAAATAATACCAAAAGGCCCAGGCCCCCTTTGAAAGACGCGTTCGCCCAAGCTTGTAATATTTCCAGAATGATCAACATAACCAGCCAACTGCAGTATGGGTAATACCATAGGTAAGTTTTTAGACTGTAAATCAATTGATTGCATATTCAATCCGCGCTTATAGAGTGGCGTTCGTTGCAAGCTTCGTAAAGCCAAAACTATAGGAACAATTCTAAATCCTAATTCTATTTCATACCAACTCGCACACCACCCTTCAAAACTAGTGGGATTAGCAGTAAACTCAAGCACGGAAGCAATCTTGCCTCGATTTTCCTCAGTAACGTTACCGGAAAATAGATCTCGAAATTGATGAAACCAAGAGGCTTTGAGATCATCATCAGACAACACCTGGATAGCAGTTAAAACAGATTGAGCGACAGTTGTTTTAGCCATCGAGAAGACATCACTATCTTGCTTATGAGATCCTCTACTTAGCTCTTTCTGCAAGTAGCCTCTGCTATGTAAAAAAGCAAAATCGGCTTGCAGTTGCTTGTATGACATTGCTGCTTTTGCAGCATACTCTTTCAACACGAGAACATCGCCAGACAATAACTGTTCTAATACTCCAGCTTTTTTTAAAGTAGAAAGAATTTGGCGCAATAGCCATAAGTCTGTCGGTGCCGTAATGACAGCAGTTAAAATCACGGTCTTAACAACCTTAATGGCACGGAGAAAGGACTCAACCTCGTCAGTACGCTCGTTTTCAAGGCTTCCACTCAGTTTTTCAAGCCAATGAAGAAGGTTAAGACCATTGCTAAACAAATGAGGTACCTTTTGCAAAAAGCTTCCGAAAGCACTCTCTTCAATAAAAGGGTAACCAGTCGTAGAAAGCCCTGTCTTACTGCTAAGAATGCGAATAAGCACATCAGCTTGTGGATGCGGGTTCTTAGCAAGGAATTCATCAAAAAAAGAAGGTTTCACAGAATCAACTCCATTAATCGCTATCAATATTGAGATCCCAAGGAGGATTGGGCTTTAAAAGTGGATTGATCCCCAGGTTTCGCAAGCGGCTTAATATCATCAAACTAGGAACCCCCATAATACTATGCAAATCCTCTCCATAAGAAGCAAACAAATTCGCACCGAGGTTCTCTGCTTGGTAGCATCCAACACTTCCCTCCCATTCTCCACTTGCAATATAACGATCTATTTCTCTACCCGTTAGTGAGCGCATACGCATCAATGACGTAGAAACGAAGGCATCAACCACCTTAACCCCATCAATACCTTCAGCACTCATCGCAAAAACAACAGCAGAATGCAGTTTATGCTCAGATCCGGCAAATAATCGTAACCTTTCAGCAGCTTCTTCCGCAGTCACTGCCTTATCAAAAGAATGGCCGCCAAACTCAAGGGTTTGATCGCAGCCAATGACCAAGGCATTAGAGCATTTTGTAGCCACTGCTCTTGCCTTCGCTTTTGCTCTTAAAACGGACAGCTCGAATGGATCTACATGCACGATTTCATATTCATTGATGGAGGCATCCTGAGCTCGAAACTCTAAACCCAAAGCACTCAGGATATTTTGCCTAAACTTTGAGCTGGATGCCAAAACCAATTCCTCGACCAATGCCATATTTTATCCTATTGTTATGCACGGAAGTAAAATTTATCAATATAGGACTTCCACATGCATTTAGTTGCAAATAGATACACCACCGGGTGTCCTTAAAACCAAACACAGTTTGACGGGCTTTGTTCCTCTTGAGAAAAACATAACACATGAAAAGAAAAATTTAATGACAAAAAAATTCGCTGACCTTGCCAAACAGGATGAATCGATTACCGCCAAATGTGCCAAACTTTTTGGAGTTTCTATCAATACCTTTTGCAATTGGCGGTGGCAGATGAAAAATCAAATTCAAGATAGAAAAGAAGCTGAAAAAATAATTAGCCTGCTCAAAGAAGAGCAATCTGGATTTGAAACATTAAATGAGCTTTTTCACATCGGGGTCACTCCTTATTACTTAGGCCTTATAGCCTTGGGTAAAGACAAGGCAGCCATCCGTCGGCAAGCCCTACCATCACAACTAGAGCTTTCAGATCATTTAGGCCAGCAAGATCCCCTCGATGAAGTCGGGCATTCACCAGTTAAAGAAGTGGTTCATCTATATCCAGATCGGGTGGCATTTTGCGTTGCTCAACTCTGCCCGGTTTACTGTCGCTACTGCTTTCGCAAAAGACGCGACTCCGAAAAAGGCCTGCATTTTAATCGCAATATTATCAAGAATGGCATCGACTATATTAGCTCTAACAAAGCAATCAAGGATGTTCTTATCACTGGTGGAGATCCTTTTATCGCATCAGATCAAGCAATTGAGGGCTTACTTCAACAGCTTTCTGCAATTGAACATGTCGAAGTGGTCCGCTTTGGCACTCGTACACCTGTGACTTTGCCTTATCGAGTAACCAAAACACTAGCAAATATCTTGGCTAAGTACCATCCGGTTTGGTTAAATACCCATTTTAACTCTGCCGAAGAGATAACGGTGGAAGCAAGCCTAGCTATAAGTAACCTTGTCGATGCAGGAATTCCTGTTGGCAATCAAGCTGTACTCCTTAAAGGAGTTAATGATAGCGATGAGAAAATGAAGGAGTTGTGCTTGGCTCTGGTTAAAAATCGTGTAAGGCCTTACTATGTCTTCCATCCACATATGGTAGAAGGAACAAAACATCTAAGAGTTCCAGTTTCAAAAGGGCTTTCCATCATGAAAAGTTTACGGGGCAATATTAGCGGTTTTGCAATTCCAACATATGCATTAGATACGCCTTCTGGAAAAATTCCACTTAGCCATAACTACATATTGGGCTACGATGGCAATGATATCCTTGTCGAAGGCATTCGAGGAGAAATATGGCGTGAGGTAGGTGCTGAAGAACCTTAAAAAAGCCGAATAGAACTACTATTTTAAAAATTTTTATTACCAATGAGAAGATAAAAAGTGGCAAAAATGGAAAATCTTGAAGAACTTAGACGCGAAATCGCCGAAACAGATAAATCGATCATTGCATTAATGAAAAAACGCATCTCAATTGCCCATGCCATTGGAGAAAAAAAGCAATCCTTAAACCTTCCAGTCAAGGACTATCTTATTGAGAAAAAAGTCTTCGAGCGCAATCAAAAAAAAGCAAAAGAAATTGGACTCTACGAAGAAATGGCTCATGAAATTTCTCATTTATTGATTAAATATGCAGTGATCGCACAAGATGAAATCCACCGAAAAAAACAAGAACAAGCCAGCGCCGATCGAAAAAAAATGTTAATCATTGGCGGACTCGGCCATATGGGTCAATGGTTAGCTCATTATTTTGATTCTCTAGGACATACTGTAAGTATTGCCGATAAGCAAACATCGATTGCTAAATGCCGCTATCCACTCATAGACAACTTAGAAGATTCAGTATTGAATGCCGATATCATTATTATATCAACGCCAATTAGCAAAACGGCTGAGATTATCCACCAACTCATCTCCTATAAACCTTCAGCTTTAATTTTTGATGTCTGTTCCCTGAAATCTCCTATTTTAGAAGCCATTAATAAAGCACAAAAATCTGGATTAAAAATTACTTCAATCCATCCTATGTTTGGACCTAGCACTGAAATCTTAAGCGGTAAAAACATAGTTTTTTGTCAAACAGAGCAACTTGACTCCGATAGTCTGCCCCTTACTTATTTCAGTGAAACTTCGGCAAATCTCATAACCATACCTCTAGAAGATCACGATAAAGCTATGGCCTATGTACTAGGACTTTCTCATTTAGCAAATTTAGTGTTTGCAGAAACACTCTCACAAAGTGGTTTTAGTTTTGAAAAACTGCAAGAACTCGCAAGTTCGACGTTTCAAGCACAGATCAATGTAGTCAAACCAGTGACAGAAGAAAATCAAGCCTTGTACTACGAGATTCAGGAATCCAATCAATACACCCAGGAAATGATTCAGGTGTTTCACAGCAGTTTGGCTGATTTTAGAAAAGCTATCGATGAGAAAGATCAACCTGCTTTTATGCATCTAATGGAAAATTGTAAAAAATTTTTTAATGGGAAAATTAAATAAATCAGTTTATTAGATCTTTGATGAGGAATATACTTCCTTGTACCTGATCTAAATAATTATTTAATTACAAAAAGCTAAGAGATACTTCGATCCTGCTCAGCATAACGGCAATAATAAACTTGGTTGCAGCAATAAGATTTATAAGAGAATTTGTACTAGTTTTAAAAGCTAACCATTAGCAAACCGCTTCACATTATACTTCGGCAACTAAAAACGCTTCTGCATTACCAGCCCTAAGTCCGTCCGATCGTTTAGCAAAATATCTCTGATAGATATATATCTTCAGCTGCAACATATTGAACTTGGATAAATCCAGCTTCTTTTGCAAGCTTCACAGTATCGCCAGGGGAAAAAAGACTTTAAAATGGTGTTCTTGATTCTTCTGCCCGCTTCATAACAAAATCTGTAACAGATCTTTCAGAAGGTTCCAGTAAATGCAACGCTAACATGAATGTCATCACAAACATCAAGCCTCTGGATAATTTTGAAATTTTATCAAAAATTTCGATATCACGCCCCAACTCTTGCTGGCAGAAAGTAAAAATGCTGTTGTATCCATAATCAAGAAACCCGCAGCGGCTACGAAGCTCAGAAAGAAAAGCAATTAGAGCAACTTCAGACTTGCGCTCGTTATCACGCATCTTTTTACAATTTAAAATCAACGCTTCGGTCGTCAACTTTTTTAGTTGGGCCAATCTTTCTCTCATAGCTTTTACCTCTGTTTTTATAGACTCAGTCAAATAATTAAAAGACTATAACACACGGTTTTTACGCCCTTGAGGATTGCCTTTCATAAGCGTTTTTATAATTTTTAAAATTAAAAAAGAATAAAGGAAGCAACACTAGTTAACTAGCTCATATGAGTTTTATAGATAGAGAATAAAGAAAGATATAACGTTTCGATTTACTAGCCCGCTAAAAGATGTCAAGGAAAAAAGATATAAAATCTATATTTTCTTTGATTTTTACCCTATTTTTTACCAAGTTTTTAGAAATAAGAAGCCTAGGCCCTCGTTCGTACGAGCGTTTGACTGTTTTGATAGCAAACCCCAAAAAAATTTTTAAATAGCAGTAGTAATTTTACTGTGGGGTGCTGTGGGAAAAGATTGGAATCATCGTTAGGATGGAGCTTTTAATAAAAACTTTTCAGATGATTTCAACGTTTTTCCATGGCAGTCCACAGTTCCCATAG